>NZ_JBXAOZ010000001.1:0-1332500 GCF_058803465.1 Afipia sp. GW821-FHT14H12
ACCGGCATGTCCATCGCCCGCAGCACCCGATCCGGAACAGGGCTCGGACCCGGGATTTGAAGAAAATGGCGCCCTTGAGCATGGGTCATATTTCAAGCCTTTGTCTTTAATGTTTCTTCTACCATCAAAATATTGCATATGATATTTTTGACAGCAAATTATTTTTGCATACAAAATATTTCTGTCTAACAACCTGAGGCAAAGCACAGCTGAAAAGATGCCCGGCCTTAAAAATCTATAATATATTGAAAATAAACATGAATTATTCATGTTCGAGGAAACCCTCACCGCGCTCCGCGACCATATCATCCAAGGCGTTACCCCCCGCTGGGCTAGGCCGCAGGGCGCGGCCTGACCTGGCTGAGGTTCTTTTCAACCCCACTCAGCATACGCGGCTTTGTCTTCAATCCTTAAGAATATCAAGCAAAATTAAGTGCCAAACCGACGAAGTGCCCCGTGGGAATTACCTATATTTTCAACTTCATTTTTGAATTCATTTTTTAGTATCAATATACTGTTTGAATGCAAAATATTGGGTGAAGTGGCCCAAGAGCTTAATCGGTCTGTCGGCCGTTCATGGGATTAAGGCCAGTCCTGAAATTCGTCCCCGGCGAGACAGAGAGACCACTCTATTTAGAGTCGGAAATTGCAGCTGCGCGACGCAAGCACCGGAAAATACAAAAACATAAGAAGAGCTGTTAGATTGCCTCCGGTTCGCTTCCCTCCCCGATGGCTTCTTCCATGATCATTGCATCCCCCCTGGACTACCGATCCGCCGCGCAACACCGTCTTCCTCGTTTCCTGTTGGATTATATCGAAGGTGGCGCCGGCTACGAGCAGACCCTGCGATCCAACACCGACGACCTTCAAAGGGTGAATATCAAACAGCGCATTCTCAGGAACGTCGGCGACCTGAGTCTGAAGACGGAATTGTTCGGCCAGCAACTGGCAATGCCGGTCGCCATCGCTCCCATCGGCTTGATGGGCATGTGCGCACGCCGCGGCGAGGTCCAGACAGCCAAGGCGGCTCAGGCGAAGGGGATTCCCTTCACGATGTCCACGGTTTCGGTGTGCTCAATCGAGGAAGTCCAATCGCAGAGCCGTCAGCCAATCTGGTTTCAGCTCTATGTTCTCAAAGACCGGAAATTCATGAAGAACGCGCTTGAGCGCGCATGGGCGGCCGGAATTCGCACTCTCGTCTTTACCGTCGATATGCCGACGCCGGGCTCCCGCTACAGAGACCCGCATTCGGGCATGTCAGGCCCGTACCGCTATCCCAAGCGCATCCTGCAAGCCATGTTCAAACCGGCATGGGCCTTGGATGTCGGCATCATGGGACGCCCTCACGATCTTGGAAATATTTCGGCTTACACAGGCAAGGTCGTCGGCCTGGAGGATTACATCGGCTGGCTCGCCAACAATTTCGATCCCACGATCGGCTGGTCCGATCTCGAATGGATAAGAGAATTCTGGAAGGGGACGATCATCATCAAGGGGATACTGGATCCTCAGGACGCACGGGATGCCGTGTCTTTCGGCGCAAACGGCATCGTGGTTTCCAATCATGGCGGAAGACAGCTTGATGGCGCGGCATCGTCGGCACGCGCTCTTCCCGCGATCGCGGATGCTGTGGGAAATGACCTTACAATACTGGCCGATTCCGGCATTCGCTCCGGGCTGGATATTGTCCGGATGCTGGCGCTCGGCGCCAAATCGGTTTTGTTGGGGCGCGCCACCATTTATGCCCTAGCTACGGCAGGCCAGTCAGGCGTGGAAAATCTTCTTGATATGCTGGCCAAAGAGATGCGCGTCGCAATGACACTGATGGGCGTCAACTCCATTCAGGAAATCAACCGAGACAACATCTTTCAAGACAGCCTACAACTTTAGGGCCGTCCTCAAACGACGCAGATTCAAGAATCTGGACATTGCGCATTGAGCCAGTGAGCACAACTCAGCAACTGGCCATCTTCGAAAGGCTTACCAATAAGCTGAACGCCAACCGGAAGACCGTTTGCCGCTTTCAGCTTTGGCAAGGACACACACGGCCCCCGCAAAAACGTCCAGGCTGCATTCATGTTCGGCGAGCCGGTCGACGCCAAGCCTACCGGCGCCTCTTGAGTAGCGGATAAGGTTATGAGTGCATGAAATTTTTCGAAGACCTTTTGCATTTGTGCCCGCCCGACTTTACCAACAATCAGCGCACGCTCATACGCCTCCTCGGTGACAGCCTCCCCCCTGCTCAAAACATTCTGGAACTCGGCGCTTAAACGATCGAAATGTTGCGTACGTTCCCAAGTGAAATTTCGATACGCTTCAGCATCGTGAACGATTTGAGCCGCGCGCAGGATCTCCGATAATGTCGAGCGTAAATCCAGATTCTCAATAAAAGCGCCTTCTTCCCGAAGGCTGTCCACGTATCTGCCTATACGATCCTGCACGCCGGCATTCGCATCGTCCCACCCCGGCCCTTTACAAAAGGCAAGCCTCGGCTGTTTTTCGTTCGGAATCCTGGCAGGAGCAATTTCGTTCGTCAGTGAATAGAACACCCGCTCGACATCTTCCAGGATCGCCCCGAAAAAACCTACTGTGTCGAGTGTCTCCGACAAGTTCAGCACGCCGGATCTGCTGACTCTTCCATATGTCGGCTTGAAACCAACGATCCCGCAATATGAAGCTGGCCGAATGATCGATCCTAGTGTTTGCGTTCCCAGCGCCACACGTACCATCCCGGAAGCGACAGCAGCCGCAGAGCCACTCGATGATCCACCCGGCGTATGATCCAGATTATGAGGATTCCGAGTTGGCCCCGGAAACGCCGAGGCAAACTCAGTCGAAAATGTTTTTCCCAATATCAAGGCGCCTTTTTCGCGCAGCCTTGCAATCACCGCGGCGTCTCTGACCGGCCTGTAATCTTTGTAGATTGGCGAGCCATATGTCGTCGGCATATCCGCCGTCTCAAAAATGTCCTTAGCCGCAACAATGACTCCGTATAGCTCCTCGCCTGCTGCGCGATGATCAATCGCCATTGCCTCTTCCAGAACCGATTCTTCATTCAGATGGGTCCAGGCACGAACTTCAGGCTCTCGTGTTTTTATGGCGCGAAGCGCTGCTTGAGTTTGCTCATAAACAGAGACCATCGTTGATTACCCAATTCCCGTTCAGTCCAAAATTTTCTTGGATTGACCATCTTCATAACGACACGGGCGCGACATCACTTTCAACGGCTGCTCGCAGTAAATATCTCAGGATTTGATCATGTAGGTATCAATTCGATCTTCCGACTTAAACCGTCTCGGATCTGTCTATCCTTGAATTCCATTCACCGCATTTCTTCGCCTTCGAGTACGCCAGATTCTCATCATAGAGTATTTTTCTCTGGAATTTCGTCCATGCCTGTTCGCCGGAATCATTGGTCAGTCCTGGGCTATTCAAGAAACCCAGCTACCCCAAACGAAGCCCCATCACGACATCGATCACGGCATAGAGTGTCTGGCGGATCGCCCCTGCCGATCCCGGCCAAACGAGGATTAGCCACTAATCGCAAGCCAGAGTATCGCGGCCCGCGTGCTCTAAAGCCGCCGGATTTCAGCCTTCCAATTGTCCGATAAAACGCACCTCACGCGCGGTGCTTCCAGCGCAACGTGGGCATTGGATTTGCCCTTGGTTTGCTCTAATTTCTTGCGAAATCTGGGGACGAATGAATGGGCCCGGGTTCGCCAAATCATCATTCTGAATGCTTTACCACCATAGCCGCAGTGATTGGACAGCCCTATATTCTGTCTCTGAGTCCAACGCAGACCATACCAAGAGCATTTTTCGTGTGGTCCGTCTTCGAAGTAGATATCGATCTCGTCGCACTACGAGCAGCACTCGAATTGGCTGAAACGAGGATTTACGAACAGGCGGAAAAGGCTAACGCATGAGGTTTGAAAAAGTTGGCGTAGTGTTCGATGCATCTGGTCGTGCCGACTGGATGAATTCACACACCTATGTGCCGACGGCTCTTCTGCTTGATGACAGCACGATACGTGTCTACTTCGCTTCTCGCGATAAAGATCAAGTCGGTCGAATTGGTTGGTTCGACGTCGATGCAAATGAACCAACCAAGGTTATAGGGTTCTCTGATCGACCGTGCCTCGACATTGGCGATGATGGATGCTTCGACGACAATGGTGTTACACCGCTTTCAGTATTCAAAGACCACGACGGTATTCGCCTTTATTATGCCGGCTGGCAACTAACACCCAAGGCGAGATACATGCTGTTCACTGGTCTCGCAATCAGCAAGGACGGCGGGAATACCTTCCGGCGATATCAAAAATCCCCAGTCCTAGATCGAAGCCCATCCGAGCTCGTAGTTCGAACCGGCGCGCACATCATGAAGCACAGCGGTCTCTATAAGATTTGGTACGCCGCAGGTTCCGGCTTCGTGAACATTTCGGGCAAACGGGTCCCGACCTATCATCTTGCTTACGCGGAATCTGAAGACGGCATCACTTGGCCCGATAAAGGCATCTTATCCATTGAACCGCAGGCCCCAGACGAATACGGATTTGGCCGACCTGGCATGTTGATACGCGGCGATGAACTCAACATTTTTTATTCTAGCCGCACTTTCTCCAAAGGTTATCGCATCGGATATGCGCGGTCAGATGATGGCAGGACCTGGACCCGCCAAGATCACCTCGGATTAAATACATCTGCCTTTGGTTGGGATTCTGAGATGACATGTTTTGCAAGCATCGTTGAAACACAAGCCGGAACATTGATGTTCTATAATGGCAACGACTTCGGCAGGACTGGCATTGGCCTAGCTGTTGTTTTTTGATTCTTCCGTTCTGGGATGATCCTTTTCAGGACTTGTATTGTTGGTCTCCTTTGATCTGGAAGTATCCGACCAATCGCCAGAAGCAACAAACCGGGACCGGCTTGTTCAAATAGCCCTGGCCCATGCAACGTGGCGCTGATCCGCACCAGTCGGCCGGCCATCTTGGTATGTCGCTGAGGATTCTGCTTGATATGCTCCCCATCATCCGGACTACCTATCGAATGCAGTGAAAGATCGCGTAGCAGGTTGCCGAAGGCCGAATAGAGAAAGGGCGTTCTAGTGCGGTTGTCGATATGAAAGTGCGGACAGTACACCTAGTAGTTTAAAGGCGCCATCTTGAGCTCACTGCAAGCACATCACTAGTGGCTGCTCCCATTTTCAATGAAAATCTCGGGAAACAGGAACAATCCGCACCTGTCGCGGATGACGAACTTTGGGTGAAGTCGGGGGAATTAACTGATATCCTCCTTCAGAAAGAAACTCTGCCTGCAAATACGGGCCCAAAGCGTCGTTCGAGAGTCCGATCAAGTCGGGCGTCGATCGGACAGGCGATCCGCCACCAGAGGGCCGCCCACAACATCCCGCGATCTACGAGATCGACAGGGTCGATAAGCCTTCTGTATGGCTCCTCGGCTTGAGAGCGCACAACTGCGCCGCGAGCCGGATCCGCCGCTGACCACCGCTTTTGTCCCCACCGATCAGATCGGTGTCATTTCAGGCGAATATCTGGTGGCGCGAGCCAACGACAAGCCCGTGCTACGCGTCAATGAGATTGCGGCGAAGCTCGCGGTCCAGGCAAGTGCGGCGGCCCGCAACCCGGGTCATTGAGCACCACTCAACGCCGAGAGCTTATCACGAGAGGTCGGACTTACTTGCCGCGCCAGACCGGCGGGCGCTTTGCGAGGAAAGCATCGACGCCCTCGCGGAAATCCTCGCTGCCGTAAGTTTCAGGCACAAGATCGGCATCGGCCACGCGCGGATCAGACGCCAAACGCCGTAGCATCTCCTTTGTCACGCGCAACGTGATTGGCGCATGACCAGCAAGCCGATCGCATAACTCCCCAACCCTGGCGTCGATCTCTTCGGCCGGAATGATGGAGGCATAACCGGTGGGCAGTTCCTCAACAGCAGGTGTCTCGGCCAGAAGGAGCATGCGCTTGACCACGCTCACGCCCAGTGTGGCGGCAAGCCGCCGCACATTGGACGCGGACAGACAGTTGCCGAGCGTCCGGGCGATGGGCACGCCGAAGCGCGCGCCGGGCGTGGCGATGCGGAAGTCGCATGCATTGGCCAGCGCCATGCCGCCGCCGACCGCCCAGCCTTCCACAACCGCGATGGTCGGAATGGGCAACGCCTCGAGGGCGCTGACGTATTTCTCGACCTTCTCCTCATAAACAATTCCATCCTCGCCGGAAGAAAAAGCGCGGAATTGCTCGATGTCCGTGCCCGCAACAAAAGCCTTGCCGCCGGCGCCGCGCAACACTGCGACACGGATGGATGGATCGCCGGCGATCTTCGCACAGGCCTCCGCCAGCTCTTCGTACATGCGCCAGGTCATCGCGTTGCGCGCGCGCGGCCGGTCGAAAATAAGACGGGCGATAGCGCCATCCTTCGTGAAGCGAACGCCTCCCTGATCCTGTTCGGTGGCAGTCGCCGGAGACTGAGGGCTCATGGCGCGAAAGCTCCGCGGGCGGTGAGATTTTCAATGGCGGCAGAATCGAGACCGATCTCTTTCAGCACCTCATCAGTATGCTCACCGAGCAAAGGCGGATGACGGCGCACTTCTTGCGGCGTTCCGGTCAGCTTCACGGCAAAGCCGATGTTCGACACCTTCCCTTCGTTGGGGTGATCAATCTCCATCCGCATCTGCCTGTGGCGGCCGTGCTCGCTCTCGAAGGCTTCGGGATAGCTGTACATGGTGCCGGCTGGAATGCCCGCCGCAAGCAGGGTTTCCACCCATTCGTCCGAAGATCGCGTCACGAAAGTTTTCTCCAACTCCGTGATCAGTTCCTCGCGATTGGCAAGACGATCGGGATTGGTCTTGAAACGGGGATTCTCGGCGAGATCCTGCCGGCCGATTTTCTCACAGAGCTGCGACCAAAGCTTCTGGTTGGTGGCGCCCATGACGAAATAGCCGTCCTTCGATTTGACGGCTTGATATGGCGCGCTCATGCGGTTGGCGGTGCCGAGCGGAATCGGCTGCGTGCCGCGTCCCCAATATTCGGATATATCCCAAACCGAGAAAGCAAGCGCGGCCTCGAACAGCGAAGCATCGATATACTGACCCTCGCCGGTGTTTTTCGCTCCGATATAGGCAGCCAGCATCGCATAGGTGGCGAACAAGGCGCATCCGATGTCAGCCACCGGCACCCCCGCCTTGACCGGCAGTCCCCCGGGATGGCCAGTGACGCTCATCACCCCGGACATGGCCTGCGCCATCAGATCGAAGCCGGGACGCTCAGCCCAAGGACCTGTCTGGCCGAAGCCGGAGATAGATGCGTAAACTAGGCGCGGATTGTATTTCCGCACCGTTTCGTAATCGCATTTGAGCTTTTTCATCACGCCGGGCCGGTAATTCTCCACCACGATGTCGGCGGTTTTCACCAGTTCATAGAAAAGCTCGCGTCCGGCTTCGCTCTTGAGGTTTACGGCAACCGAACGCTTGTTCCGGTTCATATTGAGGAAGCCCATGCTGTCCGGGCCCTTCATCTTGAACCCCATGGCTCCGCGAGTCTGATCGCCGGTACCCGGCGGCTCTATCTTGATGACGTCAGCGCCAAGGTCGCCGAGCAGCATGCAACTGTAGGGGCCGGCCATGACCTGACAGACATCGAGAACCCTCACACCGGCCAGCGGCAACGGACGGGGAATTGCGTTTTCGGTCTTGTGCTGAGACGTATCGGCCATGGCGCCTTGCTGTTGTCCAAGTGTGCGATTGATCTGTAGACCTTTCTAAGCGAAGCGACGCAAAAGATACAACTCTGCAGAGCGCAATGCGCTCTGCGCTGCACAAAACAAATAATGAGGCCTTCCGTTAGATTGGAAGGCCTCGCCTCAGTCGCAGGGGAAACAGAATCAGTAAATCATCTTCATCAGGAACGTCGCGATCACGATCATGATCGCACCGCCGACGCGCGTCGCGATTTGGGCAAAGGCCATTAGACCCATGCGATCCGATGCACCCAGGATCGCAACGTCGCCTGTCCCGCCGAGGCCCGAGTGACAGGCCGTCACGATAGCCGCCTCGACCGGATACATGTTCAGCCATTTTCCGACAAAAAAGCCGGATGCGACCATAGCCAGCACTGTCGCCGTGTAGATCATGATGTAGCCGATGTTGAAGGACGCTACGAGTTGGTTCCACGAGACGAGCAACGCGCCCATCGCCTTGTCGTCGCCGGTTTTCACCCAGAAGATCTGTTTCGTAGCCGCCCTCGACGTTGGCATGGGCACCTATGAACCAGCGTTGCTCAACGCCGGACAATGGACGTCCCAGAGAGTGGGGGCGAAGTCGCGGCGATGCTCGTCTATGGCAAGGGCGTGATAGCCGTTCAGGATATGAATGCCTGTGGATGCGGGTTTGGGGCTCGGACTATCTATGCCGTTCATCGCGCGTCCCTGCTTCCTGCCATGTCTCGTCCGCGGATCTGATAGCCGCCTGGCAGGCTGAATATCCCATAGTCGGACTGCTTGCACGACGGATCAAAAAGTAACTCTCTGTGGCGTTGGGCGGAGCACAAAAAACGCTTGTCGGCTTATGGTCGTAAAGCATCGCCCTGCCCTGACTGCTATGGGCAGATGGCCATTCTAAGCGCCATTCTTATGGTCCCGCCTTTCCTCCTTTCTCTTATAGGTCACAGCGCGGATATAGCCCATTCAGGCTGTTCCGTTGAGGCAGTGATCCGCCGGGCTCTCCAGCTCGTAAACATACTTGAACATGCCGGAGACCAGATTCGATGTCATTCATAGAAAAACGCAAAATCGGTTCTGAAACATTCTAGCGTGAGCTGCTCTTGGAGCTAGACACTACGCTTTACGATCTTACGCGCCCTTTTACGCTAACAAAACTTTTCCGAAATGGATGGTCGAGTTTTGATTAAGAACGCCCCCTACGAGCATCCGAAGGTGGAATTTGGCAAAATCGGCGTGTTGCTGATCAATCTCGGCACGCCCCAGGCTACCGATCCCGTTTCACTGCGCCGATATCTCGCAGAATTCCTGACAGATCGCCGCGTCATCGAGTGGTCTCGTTGGCTTTGGTATCCGATACTCTACGGCATCGTGCTGAACACAAGGCCGAGAAAAGTCGCAAAAGCCTATGAGACGATTTGGAACAAGGAAAAGAACGAAAGCTACCTGCGGACTTACACACGCAGCCAGGCTTCGCAACTCGCAAACAGATTGTCGGAATTTTCGTCGGTGCGGATCGACTGGGCCATGCGTTACGGGAAGCCATCAATACGCAGCAAGATCCAGGATCTTCAGGAATCCGGATGCGAAAGAATTCTTCTCTATCCGCTCTATCCTCAATATGCGGCCGCGACGACTGCGACGGTGAATGACGAGAGTTTCAGGGCGCTGATCAATCTGAGATGGCAGCCAGCAATTCGCACGGTGCCAAGATATCACGACGATCCAATCTATATCGACGCTCTCGCCAATTCGATCGAAAGTCATCTTGCCACTCTTGATTGGGAGCCGGAGATACTGCTCACGTCCTACCACGGCATTCCGATGTCGTATTTCAAGAAGGGCGATCCCTATCACTGCCAGTGCCACAAAACGACGAGGCTGCTCGGGGAACGTCTTGGCTGGGACAAAGACCGGATAATGGTGACGTTTCAATCGAGGTTTGGTCCGGAAGAGTGGCTGCAGCCATACACCGATAAGACCGTCGAAGAACTGGCAAAAAACGGAACAAAGAAAATTGCAGTGATCAATCCAGGCTTCGTTTCCGACTGTCTCGAAACTCTCGACGAGATTGCAGTGGAGGCGAAGGAAGCTTTTCTTCACAGTGGCGGCGAACGGTTCACTCATGTGCCGTGCCTCAACGACGGGACGGACGGAATGAAAGTCATAGAACACGTCGTCAGAAAGGAATTGGCAGGTTGGGTGTAAGGCGCGGCTAGCTACGACGAACAGCTTCCCGAGCCAGCACGCCCGATAAGGCCGACCCTTTTTGCTACAAGCATTCCATGAATGCGCGGGCCGCTTGCGTGATGGTCTTCTCGCGCTCTTTTGGCATTTGGTTGAGGGTTCGATAAAGCATGATGATCCAAGGACTTTGCTCAAGACATGAACGGTTCTTGATCAAGAATTCCAGCAGAGAAAATTGGACGGGTACGCAGCTTCGCCCGTCGCGATCTTGGTGTCGCAGGTGCAGGTGCGGCAACGACCGGACATTCGGCCGATATAAGCTCCGGACGCAGCGTAGGGTTTTGAGGCCATCAAGCCGCCATCGGCGAACAGGGCCATCCTATGAGATGGCGTGGCTGAGTTGCGCCTCTGCTGGTGCTGCCATTCTTCGGCGTGTCGCTAACGTGCGTTCACAAGCATGAGGGACGGGAAGATGTTGCCTGCGCCCACCATAATAGATGACCTCAGCGGGGAGCCTCTTGTGGCTACGATTGGCAGCGTCTGGCGACTTGTTACAGACCAGGTCATGGGTGGAGATTCCAAAGGAGTGATAGGTCGCGAGGTGATCGCTGGTCGGGCCGCCATCCGTGTGCGCGGAGACGTCAGCTTGGAAAATAATGGAGGATTTGTTCAAGCCGCACTCGATCTCTCGCCGACAGCCGATGTGGTGGATGCAAGTGGCTGGGACGGAATTGCGATCGACGTGTTTGGCAATGGCGAGCTCTACGGCGTTCACTTGAGGACGGACTATTTGGCAAAGCCGTGGCAGTCGTACCGCCAAAATTTCACGGCATATGCAGATTGGCGGACCGTCGTTTTGCGGTTCAGCGCCTTTGCTCCTTATCGCACTGATATTCCACTCGATAAACGTCGGTTGCGGCGTATCGGGCTGGTGGCCATAGGCCGAGCCTTTCAGTGCGATTTTGCTATCGGCGGATTGAGTTATATTCGCGCTGATATTCACGACTGAAAGCTGCGAGAAGTCATCTAGGCGACAAACCGATTTAGATTCGCGGACCTACCTCAAGTAATCAATGGAGCCGATTTTGTGTCTGCTGGGAGAAGACAAAGGGTTCCTCAAAAAATTTTTGCTTCTTCCATCTAGGCCGTCAGCTTTTGGCGAGAACATAAAAGTCCACATCGATAGTTGCGGCCCTGAAACCTGCCTCGCAATAACATAGGTAATAGTCCCAGAGCCGGCGAAAGCGCTCCGGAAACCCCATTTCGGTGATGCTGGGCCATGACGCCAAGAAACGTTTGCGCCACTCGGCCAGTGTCGCGGCATAGCTCTGGCCGAAACTTTGTGTTGAAACGAGCTTGAGGCCGGCCTGTGCAACTTGTTCGATAATGATCGCTTTCGTTGGAAGCATCCCGCCTGGGAAGATATGACGCTGAATAAAATCGGCGGAACCGCGGTAGGCCTCGAAGCGAGCCTCGTTAATCGTGATCACTTGCAGGACCGCTATGCCGCCGACGTTCAGGCGATCATGCAGGGTTTTGAAATAAATCGGCCAGTACGCCTCACCGACCGCCTCCAGCATCTCGATCGATACGATCCTGTCATAAGAGCCTTCGATGTCGCGATAGTCGGTCAATTCCAAAGCAACTCTGCCGACCAGAGCTTCCTGTTCTACGCGCTGTCGAGAGAGTGCCAGTTGCTCCGACGACAGGGTAACACCGGTAACGCGAGCCCCTGCGCGGGCCAATCTCACGGCCAACGCGCCCCAGCCGCAGCCAATTTCAAGGATATCCTCGCCACCGCGGAGGTCCAGGAGTTTTTCGATTCGTGACAGCTTGGCTTCCTGAGCGTCTTCAAGCGTCTGGTTTGGATGCGCATAGAGCGCAGAGGAGTACGTCATGCTCCGATCGAGCCAGCACTGGTAAAAATCATTGCCGAGATCGTAATGAAGCGAGATATTCCTGCGGCTACCCGCTTTACTATTCGCGTGCCGTAAATGCCGCGCGCGATTAAACATGCGGACAGGCCAGAAACCAGACATCTTGCGATCGAGCACGGCGATGTTTCGCGCTGCCAATTCCAGGAATGCGGCAAGATCGGGACTCGACCAATCTCCCTCGATATAGGCTTCTGCAAAGCCCATATCTCCGTGGCTGAGGAGTCGCCGGATCGCACGCCAGCGGCGGAGAACAAGCGTTGCAGAAGGTCCCGCCTGCGCACCAGAATGCTCAATACGATCACCGGAGGGCAGCACAACCATGATATGGCCGAACTCGATCTGGGCGATCATTCGGCGCAAGACGCGGGCGGCCAAGCTTTCCTTGCGGTCCCCAATCCCGTCCATTGTTCTCGTTTTTCCATCAAAGACCATTCGCTGTTTTCTTCTCTGGATGATTGATCTCAGGACTAGCGCTACGCCCAACGGTGACCGATTGATCGGGTGGCAAGGGTCGACGATGCAGGCGAATGCCCTTCAGCCAAATCAGAAACGCTTCCCAGTAGATTCCCGCGATGACTTTGAATGTCAGCAGTGGATAAACGCAAAAGGCGCGCGCAAGTGAAGCGTCCGTCAACTCCTGTCGGGCAGCGGCCAGCCTGGCAATAATAAGCGGCCCGCTCTCGTCGCGGCCGATGACTGAAACCGCTAAATCCGTTCCCGGAGGCACGACAGAAAACGAATAGACCATGTCGGTGGTCATGAATGGCGACACATAAAAAGATTTTCGGCTTTCTTGCCGGATTGGCCCCTCGATGCCTGAGGGCACGGGAATGAGATAATTGTGGCGCTGCCCGAAGGTGTTGTTGACCTCGTAGAAGATCGCGGAAAGTGATTGGTCGCGTCTGTGACAGAAATAGATGCTTAGCGGATTGAAGGCGTATCCTAGGATGCGCGGCATGGCGAGCAGTTGGATCGGCCCGCCCGCTTCGATGCCCGCTTCCTCCAGGTGCCGCTCGATCCTGTCGCGAAGCGGCATGGTTGCAGCCTCGCCATGATCGCGATCGTGGAAACTAAAGAGGTTGAAACGGTTATGCGAGAACAAGCGAAGCCTGCTTGCCAGAGCATCGATTTCTTCGAGATCGAGCAGGAGATAGAAGATTCTGTAGCGCAAGCGGTGCTGTCTTGGCCGGAGCCTGTGGTGCATCACAGAACCAGCGAAAAGAGCTGATCGGAACTTTGGCATCAGGCTGCCTCCGTCTCAGGCAGATCAAGCTCGCTTTCATATATATGAATTCGCCCGGATTCGTTCCGAACCGTCCATGGCCGCCGCACGCCGCCGATCGCTTCGGCGACCGCGAGACCGGCTTGCAGCCCATCCTCATGAAACCCTGCGCCGAAATAGGCGCCGCAGAACCAGGTGTTGCGGCTACCTTGCAGCGACCAAAGCTGCTTCTGCGCCTCCATTGCCGCGGCATCGAAACGGGGATGGCTGTAACGCATCTGTTTCAAGATTGTGTCGGCTTCAATTTCCTTGTGAGGATTAAGCGTCACGAACAACGGCCGATCGCTCTCGATCCCCTGAAGGCGGTTCATCCAGTAGGTGACCGCAAGCCGGCGGCCGTCAAGGTCATCTCTGGTCATGTAATTCCAGCTCGACCAGACCCGACGCCGCTGCGGCATCAGACGCGTATCGGAATGGAGGACCGCATCGTTGAAAATATATTCGAATGCTCCGAGAAGACGCCGTTCTTCGCTGCTCGGATCGGCCAGCAGCTTCAGTGCCTCGTCCGCGTGGGCGGCGATGACAACGTGATCGAAATGGCGGCGGTTGCCCTCGAGCCCGATGACATCGGCGCCATTTCCGGTACGAACGATCGCTTTGATAGGATAGTTTGACACGACTTCCGCTATGGTCTCGGAGAGCCGCCTGACATAGCATCGGCTGCCGCCAGCGACGGTTCGCCAGACGGGACGGCCAGTGAGCTTAAGCAGCCCGTGGCTCTCGCAAAATCGGATGAACGAAGCCGCGGGATAGGTACCGATTTTCGCCGCCGGAGTCGACCAGATGGCTGCCGCCATAGGATAGAGATGGTCGTTGCGGAATCCATCCCCGTAGCCAGCCGCATCGAGATATTCGTCAAGAGTTATCATGCCCAGTGCCGCAACGTTCCGCGGTGCCTCGCGATAGAAGCGGACGAGATCGCGTAGCATCATCCAGAATCGTGGGCTGATGGCGTTCCGGCGCTGCGCGAATAGACCTAGTAGTCCGGTGCCGGAATATTCGAGACGGCCGTCGTCGAGGGAAACGGCAAACGACATATCGGAACACTTTGTGGAAACGCCGATGTGATCGAACAGAGCCGTCAGGTTGGGATAGGTGTTCTCGTTGAACACGATGAATCCAGTATCGACTGCTAGGCCCCCAGCATCGACGGTGTGGCTGTGTCCGCCCAGCCGGTTATCGGCTTCGTAAAGAACAACCCGGTGCCTCTTGGAAAGCAACCACGCGGCGGACAGGCCGGAAATGCCGCTGCCCACAACAGCAATATCAAGGCTTTGACCCGGGGCCGGCCCGTGTTCTGGTCCGTTATGCCAGTCGGTGGCTGCAATCTTTCCGGTCAAAGGATTTCCCTCCGCGCGTCAAACTGCCAATATTTACGGAACTTGGCGCGTAGCAGATCACCTAACCCGTGATCTGATTGCAGGACGCGGGCGTATGAAGGACAAATGGATGCAGCAAGTTTACATCTCGACAAAAGGCACACGCGGCAGGTCCGTCCCGCAGCGAGGCTTATTGTTTTGAACAAGGCCAGGCAAAAAGAGGTGTTACCTTCTCCTGAGGAACTGATCAGTCTCATATATGCTGTTGCGCGGGAGCAGGATCGAAATGCCTTCGCACAGCTATTCGCCTATTTCGCGCCTCGCATCAAAAGCTTCCTTCTGAGGTCAGGTCTTGCGGATTCCGTCGCCGAGGAAGTGACCCAGGAGGTCATGATCGCGGTATGGCAAAAGGCGTCTTATTTCGATCCAGGTAAAGCGGGTGCCTCGACATGGGTGTTTACGATTGCTCGCAATCAAAGGATTGACCGGCTGCGCCGCACGCAGTCTCGGACAGCCGATAATATTTTGGACCCGAGCGATGAACCCGACATGCCACTATCGGGTGAAGACATCACAATCACGGCAGAACGGGAAGAAGGGGTGCGAAAGGCATTGGCATCCCTACCGAGCGATCAGGCAACGATCGTGCGGCTCTCTTTCTTTGCTGAGAAGCCCCATGCGGAGATCGCTCGAGAGTTGGGCATCCCGCTCGGCACCGTAAAATCCCGTGTCCGGCTGGCACTCAATCGCCTTCGGACCCTGTTGGACAACAATATATGACAATCAATCATCATCCCAGCGACGAAACGCTGATGCGTAGGGCGAGCGGAACGTTGAGTGCCGGCCCCGCGCTTGTCGTATCCGTACACCTTGAAGGATGCACCGTCTGCCGCAACCGTATGGCGAATTTCGAGGCCATTGGCGGAGCAATCCTGGACGAGATGCCACCCGCTCCGCTTGCGGCGGATCTCTTCGGGCGCACCATGGAGCGGCTTGAAGTTGCTCAACCGTTACAGGCGAGAGACCGGCCTACGATCAAGCATCCGGAATTGGGATTGGAACTTCCGCGAGCGATGCAGGACTGCGAGGTCGGCCCGTGGAAATGGCTTGGACCTGGCTTCCAGTGGAGCAAGGTCAAGATCGCCGGCAGTCCGGACGCTAAGGTCATGCTGCTCAAAGGGAGAGCGGGGCTTCATTTGCCAGCTCATGGACATACTGGCCTCGAATTCATGCAAATCCTGTCCGGATCACTTTTGGATGAGCGAGGTCGGTATTTCCCGGGGGATCTCGACGAGGCGGGCGACGATGTCGATCATCGCCCGGTCGTGGGGCATGAATCGGATTGCGTCTGTCTTGCAGCTCTTGAAGGCGACACACGGCTTCATGGATTCCTGGGTCGCCTTTTGCGCCCGTTCGTGGGTTTCTGATCCTGACCGGTGGATGGCTGCTAGCAGATGAAAGCGTTTACGTCGCCGCTCAATTTTCTTAATGCGATCGCCGCGATCGGAGCAACTCGACCGCGTAAGGGCATCCGCTATGGACAGCGTCCGCGTCATCTCCTCGACGTCTATCAGCCCCCCATACATGGACCTTCCCCTGTCATCGTCTTCTTCTATGGTGGAGGCTGGGAGGAAGGCGAGCGCGGCGACTATTTTTTTGTCGGGTCGGCGTTGGCGGCGCGCGGCTTCACAGTCGTCATTCCCGATTATCGCGTCTTTCCGGAGGTCCGGTTCCCTGACTTTATTGATGACGCGGCCGAGGCGATACGCTGGACCGTGGATCATATAGTGGAATTCAGTGGCGATCCGCGTCGGCTTATCGTCATGGGCCATTCCGCCGGTGCCCACATCGCGGCGATGCTGGCATTTGACCGTAAAAGGCTTGCCAAAGTGGGACTTGTTGCAAGCCGCGATCTCAGCGCGATGATCGGCCTTGCCGGTCCCTACGACTTTCTTCCGTTGAATAGCACTACGCTGAAAGAAATTTTTGGACCGCATCAAGGCTTGGCCGCTACGCAGCCAATTAACTTCGTTGGAAGAGATGCGCCACCGACGTTTCTGGCAACGGGGCGGCGGGATAGACACGTCGATCCTGGCAATACGGTTCGGATGGCCGAAAGCATAAGACGTGTCGGAGGCGAAGCCGAGATCAAGCTGTACGACTATATCGATCACCGCGTGCTGATCGGCGCCTTGGCGCGACCGTTGCGGTTCTTGGCGCCTGTTCTCGATGACGTCGTAAGCTTTGCTCTGAAAAATATCGATCCTCAATCGCTCCTCGATTCAACGGCGGTTCGGGGTAATACCGCATGACGGCGACAATCATCTTTGTAGCGCTCGCGGCTTGCCTCCTGGCAACGATGACCGGAGCATGGCTTGTGGCGCTGCGGACCAGTCAGTCCGGCTGGATCGACGCGACCTGGTCCTTTGCAACCGGCTGTTTCGGCGCGGCAGCGGCCCTTATGCCTCTCGCCGATAACCCAATCTCGGTTCGTCAAGTGCTCGTGGCGGCTCTCGCGCTGGTCTGGTCACTGCGGCTTGGCATCCACATCGCTGTTCGCACCGCCCGCGGCGACGGCGACGACCCGCGCTACCGGCAGTTGCGCGAGGAATGGGGAGACGCATTCAAGGTTCGCCTGCTCTGGTTTCTGCAAATCCAGGCACTGGTGGGGCTGGCGCTGGCGCTGTCGATCACGCTTGCAGCTCACAACCCCGCACCCGGGCTCAGATTCTCTGATTGGCTCGCTTTCGCCTTCTTGATCATGGCAGTTCTCGGCGAGTCGATCGCCGACTGTCAGCTTTCCGCATTTCGTGCCCATCCGGTAAACAAAGGGAAGGTTTGCGACGTTGGGCTTTGGGGGATGTCGCGTCATCCCAATTATTTTTTCGAATGGATAGGCTGGTTCGCCTACGCCATCATCGCAATCGATCTTTCAGGTGCCTACCCCTGGGGGTGGTTGTCTCTCGCCGGACCATTGCTAATGTATTGGCTCCTCGTTCACGCCTCCGGTATTCCGCCCTTGGAAGCGCACATGCTGCGCTCGCGCGGCAAGGCATTTCGAGACTATCAACATCGCGTCAACGCATTCTGGCCAGGCCCACAACACGCTGCCTATGCGAGTGACAACGGAGACATTCGATGAGCTTGATTGCCTCAGTTATCCGCGCTGCGGAACGCGCCCCTCTTCCCGACTCTCTGGCGCAGATGGGCATCGAACTCCTAGTCGGACGCACGCGACGAAAGCTTGCCACCGAGGGGCACTTGGCAGAGAGCGATTTCGTGCGCGCCATGGGCGAGTATCGGATAGCCGAATATGCCGACGCCGCCAACAAGCAGCATTATGAACTGCCGCCCGAGTTCTTCGCCCTCACGCTTGGTCCGCGTCGTAAATATTCGTGCTGCCTTTATCGGACGGGTGAGGAAACTCTGGCTGACGCCGAGCGGATGTCGCTTGAAGAGACGGTCAGACACGCCGACCTTGCCGACGGGCAAGCGATCTTGGAGCTCGGCTGCGGCTGGGGATCGCTGACGCTTTTCATGGCCGAGCGTTTCCCTCGTTCGATCATCACCGCTGTCTCGAACTCAAGGCCACAGCGACTTCATATCGAGACTCAAGCGGCCGAACGCGGCCTCGCCAATGTGCGTATCCTAACGGCGGATATGAATGAATTCACGGCGGGCAGTCAGTACGACAGGATCGTCTCGGTTGAGATGTTCGAGCATATGTCGAACTGGGAGGGACTGCTCGAACGTATCAGGACGTGGCTCGCCCCCGAGACGGGAAGGCTGTTCATTCACGTTTTCAGTCACAAGAACAGTCCCTATCGATTCGATCACAGGAACGAAGCGGACTGGATCGCCCAGCACTTCTTCACGGGAGGAATCATGCCGAGCCACGGCCTGATCGGGCATTTCCCGGACTGCTTTGTGGTTGAAAAGGACTGGCGCTGGAGCGGGCTTCACTATCAGAAGACAGCGGTGGACTGGCTGGCACGCTTCGATGAAAACCGCGAGCAAATCGACCGCATTCTCGGCGCGGTCTATGGTGCCGATGCCATTCTCTGGCGCCAGCGCTGGCGTCTCTTCTATCTGGCGACGGCGGGGCTGTTCGGACATGCCGGCGGCGAGGAATGGGGCGTAAGCCATTATCTCCTACGCCCAGCCTAACGCCCGGTCTATCCATGAATCTTTCTCGATACATGTGGGATCGAATCGCCGCTTACGCCGCTCATGACGATCCCATGGTCGCCGCCTGCAACTTGATTGCGCTGGTGGTAGCGTCCAACCAGCCGTTTTATCCACTCTATGTCTATTGGACCGTCAGCGACCATGTCTGGGCAACTGTCTTCACCTTCCTGTCGACGCCGCTATTCATGGCTGTGCCGGCCGTTGCCAGACGATATTCCAAGACTGGGCGAGCGCTGCTCCCCATTGCCGGCATGGCCAACACGATCTTGAGCGCGCGGGTATTTGGCCCTGCGTCCGGGGTGGAGATCTTTCTAATCCCATGCGTCTTGATCGCGGCGACGTTCTTCAGAGCTTCGGAGCGGCCCATCGCCTTCGTTCTAATCGGCGCAGCCTTCCTTATTTATCTCGGGCTCAATGGCATGTATGGCACCCCGCTCCACATCTACACCACTTCCGAATATCATGCCTTTTCCCGGTTGAACGCCATGAGCGCGGGCACGCTCTGCGTCTTCGTCGGGCTTATCGCATCAGGCTTGATAAGCCAGATCAGTTCGCGGACGTGAAGGCGCGTGTGATCAGGAAACCGGCCGTTGCCGCAACCGCGGTCAGACATGTTCCCCAGCACAGATCGGCGATGGTCACCGCTACCGGCCAGTTTTTCAATGTCGCTTGGTTGGTCAGGTCATAGGTCGCATAGGCAAAAAGCCCGAGGAGCGCGCCGTAGGATGTTGCTGTCGTCCACCTTTCGCTGGCCAAAGCAGGCGCGACTGCAAACAAGACGATTCCGGCGATGTAGATGAGATAGAACAGCGCCGCCGGCGCCAGCCTGAAGCCGTCGACCAACAAGTCACCCATTAGTGGACGATAGAGCCGTTGCGCCGCCACAGTCAGCCAGATCGCATCAATGGCGAGAAACACCAAACCGGTCGCGATGTAGGCAATGCCATAAGTTTTCAAGGGGTGACCTTTCCTTACTCAGCACTATTCCTGTTACGCTCTAGCGTGATCTCCGGATCACACGATACTGCCCATTACGATGATCTCACAAAAGCGGACCGCCCACGACATGTGATCCGAATAGGGAGGGCCTGCGTATAGCAAAGGTAAAAGCGCAGATCTTCCGGAGTCTATGTCGTGATAATGCGCGCAGCAGCGTTCTCTATCCTTTATCTTATAGGCTGCACCGCATTGGCCGCCCAGGAACGCAGCCCTGACGGAGTGTGGTTGCGCGATGACGGGAATGCTCGCGTCCGAATCGCACCGTGCGGATCCAAGATTTGCGCAACCAATCTTTGGATCAAAGATGCAAGCAAAGGCGAGGAAGTCGGCGACCGATTGGTGATGTCGCTGGATCGCATGTCTGAAACGAAGCTTGCAGGCACCGCCTACGACCCTAAACGCGATAGAAGCTACGCATTAACGGTGATTGTCGGTCACAATAGCTTAATCACGCGCGGGTGCATATTGCGCGGACTGCTTTGCCGGAACGTAAATTGGGAACAGGTAAATTGAATTTAGCCGAATGGACTACAGGGTAAACGGCGAGTTCCTGGAATGAACTTCATGTGCCATCACATGGCTCAATTGAATTTGGCAGTGGCCTACTGATCCAATTCGCTTCAGCAGACGTATTGCTTTGATAAACATGCGCCAGCTGCTTGGATTGCCGATGTGTAATCGGTGCGATGAAATTGACGCTCGGATCGAAAGATATCAAAAACTCAAGCGAGTCTTCGTAGACAAGCAGACTCTCGAAGCTATCGAGGCGCTTCTAAAGAAGCTCCAGACCGAGAAGAAAGATCTGCATGCTGAGTAAAGCCGTTTTAGGCGACGGCCTGCTTTGCGTATTATAGGCGGTGAATAGGATATTCGAGGCTATGCACCGGGGTCGGCGTTCAGGCTGCGATTCGCGGGTACACGGACAGAAAGTGTTAGAACCATGGTAGAGAGCAACGACAATGAGCCTAATGTTGGCGCCCTCCCAGAAGCCAAGGCGATAGGAGCCGGGGAAAGATTCGAAATGCTGATGTCGGCTTTTCTCATAGCCGGCGTAGCTTTAGTTGTTATCTTGGTCGCCATCGCCGTAACGATGAGCAGGCAATGAAGCTCGGCTCGGGGAGTACATATCGTTCTACGATATACCTGGCGCGTTTTCGCAGCCTAGACGAGCATCATCGGTTACGCGCGTCTCCACAGCACAACTGCCGTGATAGCAGATCGAACGCGCCGACAAACCGTCGAATTTTATTTGGAGAACGGCACGAATATCCAATCTGAAAGAGCTCTCCCTCAAACACACGCTGATGCGGTTGCTGGTCTAGCCTGACTAACTAAGAGGACCCTCTAGCGATAGATTAACGCCCACTTAACAAATCTTAACTACTTTACCACCGTTGCTAACATTTTAAAAAGCTGGACGCTGATGAACCCTACATGCGTTGGATGCCGCGAGGATGTGCAGCTTCCCTTTGAATTCAAGATGGCGTTCCAGCCGATCGTTGATCTGGCTGCCCAGCAGGTTTGGGGTTACGAGGCCTTGGTGAGGGGCGTAAATGGTGAGCCAGCATTATCAATTCTGAACCAGGTGAACGATGATACTCGTTACCGGTTTGATCAGGCCTCCCGCGTGATGGCAATCCAAACCGCGGGTGCCTTATTCGCTGGAAGAGATCTGCGGCTATCCATCAATTTTATGCCAAACGCCGTATATGAACCAAGTGCGTGTATTCAGAAATCCCTGGCTGCGGCAAAGCGCGCACAGTTTCCGCATCGAAACCTGATGTTCGAGTTTACTGAAAACGAAAGGATGACAGATCCAGGGCACGTGCAAAAAATTGTGGATGCCTATCGCAAATTCGGATTTTGGACTGCACTTGACGATTTCGGCGCTGGTTATGCTGGACTGGGTCTTTTGGCACGCTGGCAGCCCCACCTCATCAAAATCGACATGGAGCTGCTAAGAGACATTAACCTCAGCCGAGCCAAACAAGTGATCATCGCAGGCATTGTGGGCATCGCGCGCTCGCTTGATATCGAGGTGCTGGCCGAAGGCGTCGAAAATGAACAGGAGCTGACTGTTCTGCGGGCGGCAGGAATTTCCTTATTTCAAGGATATTATTTTGCCAAGCCGGCATTGATGGCTTTGCCAGACGTCTCAGTAATTAGCCGGAATGCCGCTATGCACGTCGCTGTTTAACACTCTGTCGCCACGGCAAAACCTGACGTATCGATAGGAATTGTTGCTTATGTTGTTTCGTCTGGCTTATTACAGCACAAATCTCATAAAAAGACCGACTAACCCTGCTCAAAGCGAGCTTCGCAAGCTCGTCCTATCTGCGGGAACTAAAAATCGCGACCGAGGAATAACCGGTGGCCTTATGTTCAATCGCAACTATTTCGCCCAGGTTCTTGAAGGTGACCAGACCTCTGTATCGGACTTATTCTGCCGAATTGCCAAGGACACACGCCATCGATCCATCGTGATCGTGCATGCTTCCATTGTTGACGGGCGAATGTTCGAACATTGGTCTATGGGGCTAGCGGAAAAAACCGAGACCGCAGAGAAACTCAATTCAAAATTCGGGCTCGATAACGGTTTCGACCCTACCAAAATGACTGCGAGCGAGCTTTCGAACTATGTTTTCGAAATGATCAGTCTCGAAGATCATTTAATTACGGTGCCAATCTCGACACCGGATTAGGCCGTTGCGGTATGCACTCCACTGCGGGTTAGCGTCACCAACTTTTTGTCGCTTTCGGTGATCTAACCCAACCACGCCATCGTATTATTTGCTGCGTCTTGTAGCCGCCCCGCTGCAAGCTGACGCAAAGTATGTTCCCCGGTCGGCGAGCCCTCTCGCCCCGGGGAATTTATTGATTTTAGGAGCGGCGCAACGGAGTCGAAAAGCTTGACGATCAGTCCACTGCCTACGTCTAACGAAATTGCCGCGCCTTCTCGGGAGGAAGTCGAGTCCGCTTTTCGCACCATCATACGTTGGGCAGGAGATAACCCGAATAGACCCGGATTAGTCGAAACGCCTTCACGGGCTGCCCGGGCGTTTCGCGAGTACTTTGCGGGTTACGGCCAAGATCCCATTCAAATTTTGAACAAGACATTTGACGAGACAGGTGGCTACGAGGAGATGGTTATTCTCCGGGATATCGCATTCGAAAGTCACTGTGAGCATCATCTCGCGCCGATTGTCGGGAAGGCGTGGGTTGCATATGTGCCGAATGGCCGCGTTGTCGGACTTTCGAAGCTTGCTCGCGTCGTCGAGGCATATGCTAAGAGGCTTCAAATACAAGAGCGCCTGACCTCTGAAATCGCTTCAGCCGTACAGGAAGTATTGAAGCCACAAGGCGTAGGAGTTGTGATCAAGGCTACGCATCATTGCATGTCTAGCCGAGGTGTTCACAAAGTGGGTTCGGAAATGATCACGAGCTGTATGCTCGGCTGCTTCCGAGACAACGCAAGTACAAGGCACGAGTTCTTGGCTATGACAAACAACTGATCGCATACTACCACGAGACCAATTCTTACAAACCCATGCAGATCGTCGCGGGTATGTACGAAACCGCTATGCCGAGTAAATCTCTTATGCAAAGTAAAACATGCAGAGCCTGCAAGATCGTGCGCAACGCTTGTCTGGGCTAAAGTGAATGAGGATTAATCGAGCCGAATCCTTGCGCTCCGGCCCCGATGACCGCGGCCACTTTGGCTTGTTTGGTGGACGCTATGTACCTGAAACATTAATGCCGCTCATTCTCAAGTTGGAGAGCGTGTACATAGAAGCGCGCGAGTGCCATCAGTTCCAAAGCGAGATGGATTTCTATCTCAAAAACTATGTAGGCCGACCCAGCCCGCTGTACTTCGCCGAGCGTCTGACAGACCACTGCAAAGGCGCCAAAATATACTTTAAACGCGACGAGCTGAACCACACGGGTGCCCACAAGGTCAACAACGTGCTCGGTCAGATTTTGATCGCACGGCGCATGGGGAAAAAGCGAATTATCGCTGAAACTGGAGCTGGTATGCATGGCGTAGCGACCGCCACGTTATGCGCTCGTTTTGGGCTCCAATGCGTAATCTACATGGGATCTCTAGACGTTGAAAGGCAGCAAACCAACGTTCTACGGATGAAGATACTCGGTGCGGATGTCAGGCCGGTTGAAGCGGGATCAAAAACTTTAAAAGACGCCATGAATGAGGCATTGCGTGATTGGGTGACTAATGTTGAGGATACTTTTTACTGCATCGGCACTGTGGCTGGGCCTCATCCATATCCCATGATGGTTAGAGATTTTCAGTGCGTCATTGGACGAGAAACGCGCTCTCAAATGCTGGAATCTGAAGGTCGTCTTCCTGATTCTTTGATCGCGTGTATTGGCGGCGGTTCCAATGCGATTGGCTTGTTTCATCCTTTTCTTGATGAGCCTACGGTTGAAATGTATGGCGTTGAGGCCGCCGGTAATGGGCTCAAAAGTGGGATGCATGCGGCGTCCATCACCAAGGGACAGCCCGGAGTGCTTCATGGAAATCGGACGCGTTTGCTGATGGATGACGATGGCCAGATTGAGAATGTACATTCAATCTCAGCAGGTCTCGATTATCCAGGTGTGGGACCAGAACATGCGTGGTTAGCTGCTATCGGACGTGTAATGTACATTTCTGCAACAGACGAGGAAGCGGTGTCAGCGCTTTGTCTTTGCGCAGAGCTGGAAGGTATTATCCCAGCTCTTGAACCTGCACATGCCTTGGCGAGGGTCTTGACCCTCGCGCCGCAAAAACAAAGAGAGCATTTGATGGTTGTGAATTTATGTGGCCGCGGCGATAAAGACCTTTTGACTATCTCAGGATTTTTAAGGACCTGAGCCGAGAGTTCCAGACTACCAACGCATGTTATATTGACACGCTGAAGATTCACGCGGAGCCGCCGCTAGAAAAAGCCAAGATCACGCAGGATATCAAAATCCACGCGCTAAACTCGCATGAACAGCTCTTTCTTACATTAAAAGATCGTGCGTCAATAATGGACGCAGAAGCGGATTTGGGAATTTTCTTTCCATCGTAACGGCGTAGAAATTCTCAGTTATGCCTGGCAGTCTGTTCGCCTCGACAAGGATACCAGAGTCCAATTCGTCTTTAACAACGATCGGCGGCAGGACGGCAAGCCCGATGTCTTGGCGTGCTAGCAAGCGCATCATCGCCATGTCCTCTACTTCCGCGACGATTTGCGGACGAATGCCCAGCCGATCGACAAGAGCGTCAAAGCCAATCTTCACGCTGCTATCGGTTGTGGGCAAGATGATCGGGTGGGACCTTAGCCGCTGGGCTAAATCCTCCTTCTTTCTGTTTCCAAGTCGAGCTCTGGTGCCGATCAAGCTAACAGGTTGCTCGGCGAGGCGGTGAGCGACAAAGCGCGTCAAGGCATCGCGAGACGGTGCCTGGTTAACGAGAACAATATCGAGACTCAGTTCCTCAAGCGACTGCAAAAGCTCGCTAGTGCTACCTGAGCGCAGCACCAGCTCAACATCGGCGCGTCCAAATAGCGGTTTTAAGAAAGCCATTTGGAAATTGCGAGAAAGCGTCGCTAAAGCGCCAACTCTAAGCACTCGCCGCGCACTGCCTGTGTTACGCAAGGTAACAATTAGTTCCTCGCCGGCCGAGAAGATCGCATCGGCATGGTCGAGCGCTATCCGACCCGCTTCCGTCAGATGTAGTTGCCGACCTCGTCGGTCGAATAAAGGATGACCTAAACGCGCTTCAAGTTTGCGGATTTGCACCGATAAGGCCGACTGGGTGACGTTCAATGTCTCGGCCGTGCGCGTGAGGTTCCCGTCATGGGCAACGGCCCAGAAATATCGCAGGTGGTTGTAATTGAGCGCGCTCATTTCGTTTCATTATAGCGAACGAAAACGCGCAAACAATGCATTTTTCTTCCTAATCCTTATCCGAGTATCAGCGGGGCGATGAAACCCCATTTGGAGGCTATTCGTGTCGCCTTACGCCCTCCCGTTGATTGCTCCCTTCGTCCTTCTTCTTTCTGCGGGTCTTTCGTTTTCGCTCTCGGAACTGCATTCTCGCTTAGTAGCAACCGTTGCCGAAATTGCTGCGCTTTTGGCGCTGGCAGTGGCCTTAGTGTCGGTCGTTACGCTTGTCTTCCTTGGCGCCGGCGAAAGCACCCTCTTTGGCACCGCCGGAATCGGTCTATCGACGCGTCTCGATGCCGTTAGCGTGACGATGCTTGCACTTGTCGCTTTCGTCGGCTGGATCGTGGTGCGTTATTCGCGCACATATCTGGACGGTGAGCCGCGCCAGAGCACCTTCACCGGTTGGCTAACCGCAGCTCTGGCGAGCGTGCTTCTTCTCGTGCAGGCTAGCAATATTTCCCAGCTTGTCGTGTCATGGATGGCGACCAGCCTCTGCCTTCATCGTCTGTTGTTATTTTATCCCGGCCGGATCGCTGCGCAACGCGCTGCGCGAAAGAAACTGCTTTTTACGCGGATTGGCGCCGTGAGTCTCATCACGGCAGCTGTTCTACTGACGCTCGCCTTTGGGACAACCGATATCGCTGCGATCAATGCGGCCGCCAGGAATGGCAATGCGCCCTTGATGGCTGTTTCCGCGACGATCCTTATTGCGCTTGCCGCAATTTTGAAGTCGGCGCAATTCCCCACGCATGGTTGGCTGACCGAAGTCATGGAAGCGCCGACACCGGTTTCCGCATTGCTGCATGCCGGCGTCATAAATGGCGGCGGATTTCTGCTCGTCCGGTTCGCTGATGTCATGTTGCTCTCGCCAGGAACGTTGGCCGTGCTGGCTATTGTAGGTGGCTTCACCGCACTTTTCGGCGCGCTTGTGATGTTGACGCAGCCCTCGGTCAAAACTTCGCTTGCCTGGTCGACGGTGGCGCAAATGGGGTTCATGACGCTTCAATGCGGGCTGGGACTCTTCTCATTAGCGTTGCTCCACATAGTCGCACATTCACTCTACAAGGCGCATGCCTTTCTCTCTTCTGGCGGCGCGGTTGAGCAAGTAGCGGCCATCCGGCGACCAGGACCAGTTGCGATACCTGACGGAGCTGCAGTCTGCTGGGCCTTTATCGCGGCGCTTACGATCTATGCCGCGATCGGCGCGGCGTTTGGCACCATTTTCGGCTTTGATCACAAAACACCGCAATCTCTTGCGCTCGGCGCCATCCTGATTTTCGGCGTAGCTTATCTGTTGGCACAGGGAATGGCCGATGCTGCTCCGCGTGTTTTGACCCGTATGACTGCGGTCTACTCGCTTGCCGCAGCGTTCGGCTACTTCGCCCTACAAACGCTGGCAGAGTGGCTGACCGCTGGCGCGCTGCCCACAACGCCTACACCAGGCCGTCTCGAGTGGACGCTTATGGTTCTCGCGATCATCTCGTTTGGGACGGTAGCAGTTGCTCAAGCACTTTTCCCGCTTTGGTCAAATCACCCTGCTGCGGCCGGTCTGCGGGTTCATCTTTCGAACGGTCTTTACATCAACGCAACATTCGACCGGATGCTTGGCGGCTGGTCCGTCCGTAAGCCGTCTTGAAAAATACAGCCAGGAACAAATCAATGCTGATGATTACGCCTGAACCCGAAACACCGGAATCGGATGCCATTCTTGCCGCTGCGAAACAAGCGGCTCGCGCCATTCCACCTCTTTGGCCGCTAACTTCCAGTGTGGCGGTGAACCCCTTCTTGGGACAAACCGAGGAACCGTTACCCATTGCTGCAGCTCGCCTCAGAAGAGCTGCTGGGATTGCTCTCACAATGCCACGCGCATGGTACGCAGACCGCATTAACACAGGTAAAATTTCCGACGAAGATATTGAAGCCGCTCTTGGCGCGGCAAGAGAACTAGCCCCAACCGAAACCCTTGCGTCGATCAAATCAAAAGCAGAAGTGCAAACACCGGATTTGCACCCGCTTCCGACCATCGCGGATCTGGCAGCCAGTGCTTCAGGCATTGACTGGCCTGGAATTGTGTCCGAGCGCGTCGGTCACTGGGCGGCCAGCTATTTCGACGCGGGCCAGGCCCTATGGGCGGCACCGCAGGGTCGAAGTACCTATGCTGCGTGGCGAGCGGTCGCGACGAACGACCTCACGCCAGAGATACTCAGTTTGTCGGGATTTGCTGCTCATGTCGCGCACGCACCCGAGTTCGAGAACGACGCAGTGATCCAAGTAGTCAAAAAGCTAGGAGTCAGCGACGACGCGATGGAACCGTACTTCCACCGGCTGCTTCTAAGCCTCGGCGGCTGGGCTCAGTACGCCCGCTACAGACTTTGGAAGGCTGAACTCTCGGGCAGTTCAGACGACACGATAGTCGGACTACTGGCCATACGGATGACGTGGGAAAGCGCGTTGTTTGAAAAATATGCTTCAAAGATCGTCGGCCAATGGGAAAAAGCGCTTTGCGCTTATGCTTCGCCAATCGAACCGACACTGGACGACGCCATCAATGTGATCCTGCAGGAGGCAGTTGAGCGCTCGACGCAGCGGCACTTAGCCAAAATCCTTGCTGTTCCCACTTTTACAAATATAGCGCCGCGCCCGGCATTGCAGATGGCTTTTTGCATAGACGTGCGCTCGGAGGTATTCCGCCGGGCACTTGAAAATACTGATCCCGGTATCGAAACGCTCGGTTTTGCCGGCTTTTTTGGCCTCGGGATTTTGCATAAGCGTTTTGCCTCCGATGTGTCCGAAGCTCATCTACCGGTATTGCTGTATCCTAAAATACACTCATGCTCCGGCGGTCTCTCCCATGCCAAGATCAAACGAGACCGAGCCGCCCGGCTTGTTGCTCGCGCGAAGCGTGCCTGGGGTAGATTCAAGCTTGCCGCAATTTCCTCTTTTGCTTTCGTCGAAGCGACCGGACCAATTTATGCGAGCAAGCTGGTCCATGACAGCCTCGGTCGGTCCCAAAGCGAGGTCCCAAACGATCCCGCTCCGCGGTTCGATCCGGCGCTACCTCTCGACGCGCGCATCAGCATCGCCGAGAATATCCTCAAGGCGATGTGTCTGGTTAAGCGGTTCGCACCGCTCATTCTTGTCGCCGGACATGGCGCAAATGTCATCAACAACCCACATGCTAGCGCGCTCCACTGCGGTGCATGCGGCGGGTATTCCGGTGAAGTGAATGCACGGTTGCTTGCTGGGCTGCTAAACGAGCGCGAGGTGCGCGTGGGTTTGGCGAAGCGTGGGATCAATATTCCTGACGACACGTTGTTTCTCGGCGCGTTGCATGACACCACTACGGACCGGGTGACCGTATACGAAGCGGATTTTCCGTCTTCAGCGCATAAAGACAAAATCCGGAAGGCAAAGGCCTGGCTTGAAACCGCAGGGCAGCAGGCGCGGAGCGAACGCGCATTACGATTGCCAAGAGCCACCGGTCCAAATGACATCGTAAGTCGATCCCGCGATTGGTCCGAAATCCGTCCGGAATGGGGGTTGGCCGGCTGTGAGGCATTTATTGCAGCGCCGCGCCATCAGACTGCCGGACGAGACCTCAAAGGGCGCGTTTTTCTTCATGACTATGATTGGCGGCTGGATGAGGAATTCAACGTCCTCGAATTGATCATGACAGCGCCGGTCGTGGTCGCAAGTTGGATCAGCCTTCAATATTATGGATCTACGGTTGCCCCAGAACTGTTTGGTGGCGGCAATAAACTTCTTCACAACGTCACCGGCGGGATCGGCGTCTTGGAGGGAAATGGCGGACTGTTGCGGGCGGGACTTCCTTGGCAGTCAGTTCATGACGGCAAGCATTACGTGCACGATCCTGTTCGCTTGACCGTACTTCTTGAAGCACCTCGGGACGCGATGAGCGCGATCTTGAAGCGCCATGATCAAGTGAGAGCCCTATTCGACAATAAATGGCTTCATTTGATAGCTCTCGATGACAATGGCTTCATGGCTTGGCGGTATATGGGTGATCTGCGCTGGCAGGCGATTGCCAACAACAAAGATGAACGACATCCCATGGCAGTATGAGCCGGCGTTATCAGCTGACAAGCGAGACTTGTCTTCGAAGCTATCTACCTTCGCTTTCAAACCTATCGGAAGCTGACAGCGCTGGGACGGAGCGCTTCGGAGACTCAGTCATCCGGGTGGAGAGGCGTCGCACCTTCTTGTCACAGGTTCGCCGCCCGCCGTCTTACCAAAGCGGTGACCTCAAAGCTAAGCGTGCCGAAAAGTGATCAGCAATAGCGGGTTGCTCAAACGCAGATGAGGGAGGCTATCTTTGAGCAAAGCCTATAATCGCCAGGCCCCAGCGAGCAGGTTTACGTCTAGCCCCTATTCTGGCCGCCGCGGCGTGCTTGCGACGATGCACGGCAAAGAGGCTGCCATCTCGCCAGCGTTCCGAAAACGGCTCGGCCTTCGAGTCGAAACGCCAATGGGGCTCGACACCGACGCACTTGGCACTTTCACAGGCGAAATTGCGCGAGTCGGAACTATTCGCGAGACTGCAATCGCTAAAGCTCGTCTTGGAATGGCGGCCGTAGGTATACCTATCGGCATCGCCAGCGAGGGAAGCTATGGCCCGCATCCGCTCATTCCCTTCATCGCTGGTGGGATAGAACTCATGGCTCTCGTCGACGATGACCGGGGAATCGTCGTGTGCGAACACCTAATTGACGATGCCCCGGCTTACGACCACGTGATTACGCCTGAAATAGGCGATATGGAATCGTTTCTGCAAAGAATACGATTTCCAGATCATGCCCTGATCGTGCGATCTCATCAGAATGATGGCAGTGAGGTCATGATCCACAAGGGATTGCGCACCGTCGAGGCATTGGCCAACGCGATCGCGTCGGCAGCAGGTCGCTCGGACGACAAACGTGCGCTCGTACAGACAGACATGCGCGCGCACATGAACCCGACGCGGATGGCGACGATCAGTCGTCTGGCAAACTCTCTTTGCGACCGTCTGGCCACGCTCTGTCCGGGCTGCGCTATGCCTGGCTACGGGTTGGTGGATGTTGAATACGGCTTGCCCTGTGAATGGTGCGGCGCCCCAAGCTTGATGGCTCTTCATTACGTATTCGGCTGCGTTGCCTGCGATTTCAGCGAAAAGCGCCCTCGACCCGACGGGCGTACCAGCGCCGATCCTGGTCAGTGCCCGAAGTGCAATCCATGATCGCCTGAAACCGATTACCGAAAGCCGCCGAACTTGTCATATGATTAGCAGAGCAAAACGAATACCGAATTTCGCCGCGCTTGAGTTTGCTCGCTGCAGCGCGAGTCGCCGGAGAACTTTCGATTTCGCGTACTACAGCAGCTTCGTGCCGAACTAAAAGCGATGGGTAAATCGGTGGGTATGACTTAGCCAGAAATAAAAATACCAACGTAAGGCATTGAAAATAGTGGTGGGCCCGGCAGGACTCGAACCTGCAACCAGACCGTTATGAGCGGTCGGCTCTAACCATTGAGCTACAGGCCCTGTCACACTGCGAGGCGGCGGGCTCCTCTCCTTACAATGACCGGCACAGGGCGGCAATTGTGCCAGCCCCTGAAAAGCCTCCCGTTTCCCAAGATTTTCCTGAGGTTTTCCCAAGAGTTGGCTATTGGCCCATCCTCTTCCTGCCGTCCCTTTGAATCCCCGCGTTAACCCTTTGCTAACCATAAGCTGGGCAAATTTTGCCCAGTGAAAGTGCGTGTCGTTCTGCAAAAACGGGGGTCCCGTGGAAGCAAGCGCCGTGAATCACTTACCGCCCGGTGGCCTTCCAGCCGCCGCAAAAGTGTTTGGCGGGCAGAGGCGACATTCGCGCGAGGAAGCGGCGACCATGGTCGATGTGACGGCGGGGCAGGACGGCGCATCGCGCCTGCAAATTCCGACTTTCGATGAAATCAAGGATATCCTGAAGCGCGGCGACCTGACGCTTGCCTTCGGCGTGCTGACGATCCTCGTTGTCCTGATCCTGCCCCTGCCCGCGATGGTGCTCGATCTGTTTCTGGCGATCTCGATCACGCTCTCGGTGCTGATCCTGATGACCGCGCTGTTCATCCAGGCGCCGCTGGAATTCTCCGCCTTCCCGACCGTACTCCTGATTTCGACCATGCTGCGGCTGTCGCTCAACATGGCTTCGACCCGCCTGATCCTGGCGCACGGGCATGAGGGCAGCGCCGCCGCCGGTCACGTCATCGAGGCGTTCGGCAGCTTCGTGATGAGCGGCAATTTCGTGATCGGCATCATCGTCTTCACGATCCTCGTCATCGTCAACTTCGTGGTCATCACCAAGGGTTCGGGCCGCATCGCCGAAGTCGCCGCGCGCTTCCACCTCGATTCGATGCCGGGCAAGCAGATGGCGATCGACGCCGATCTCTCCGCCGGGTTGATCGACGAGCAGACCGCGAAGAAGCGCCGCAAGGATCTGGAGGACGAAAGCGGCTTCTTCGGCGCGATGGATGGTGCCTCGAAGTTCGTCCGCGGCGACGCGGTCGCGGGCCTCCTCATCGTGTTCATCAACATCATCGGCGGCATCATCATCGGCGTCGCGCAGCAGGGCCTGAGTTTCGGCGACGCCGCGCGCAGCTATACGCTGCTCACGGTCGGCGACGGCCTTGTGACACAAGTGCCTGCGCTGATCGTCTCGACCGCCGCGGGCCTGCTGGTGTCAAAGGCCGGCGTCTCGGGCGCCGCCGACAAGGCGATGGTGAAACAGTTCTCCGGCTATCCGCAGGCGCTCGGCATGTCGTCCGGCGTGATGCTGGTACTGGCGATGCTGCCCGGCATTCCGATGATTCCGTTCTTGATGCTGAGCGCGGGCGCAGGCGCGCTGGCATTGAAGGCGCGTCACCGCAACACCCACGCCAAGGCCGAGGAAGCCCGCGCGGCGGCCGCCCCCGCCCAGGCCGCAGCCGCTGCGGCCGCCGAGGAAGAACCGATCTCGACCGCGCTCAAGATCGACGATCTCAAGATCGAACTCGGTTATGCGCTGCTGCCGCTCGTCAACGGACCGGACGGCAACGACCGCCTCACCGACCAGATCAAGGCGCTGCGCCGCTCGCTCGCCATCGAGATGGGTTTCGTGATGCCCGCCGTGCGCATTCTCGACAACGTGCAGCTCGAGGCCAACACCTACGTTATCAAGATCAAGGAAGTCGACGCCGGTTCCGGCCGCGTCTGGGCCAACCAGTTCATGGTCATGGATCCTGCTGGCAATCAGGTCACCGTGCCGGGCACGCACACCATCGAGCCGACCTTCGGCCTGCCCGCGACCTGGGTGGATGCCTCGCTGAAGGAGGAAGCCTCGCTCAAGGGCTACACGGTGGTCGATGCCGCGACCGTTCTCTCCACGCATCTCACCGAGCTGTTGAAGAACAACATGTCGGACCTTTTGTCCTACGGTGAAGTGCAGAAGCTCCTGAAGGACCTGCCGAAGGAGCAGGGCGAACTGGTCAAGGATATCGTTCCGAGCCAGATCACCGTGTCCGGCATTCAGCGCGTGCTCCAGTTGCTGCTCGCCGAGCGCATCTCGATCCGCGATCTGTCCACCATTCTCGAGGGCGTCGCCGACGCGCTGGCGTTCTCGCGCAATCCGGCGACGGTCGTCGAGCATGTTCGCGCCCGCCTCGCGCGCCAGATCTGTGCCCAGAACACGTCGATCAATGGCTACCTGCCGCTGATCGCACTCTCCGCCAAATGGGAGCAGGCATTCGCTGAATCGATCGTCGGCACCGGCGAAGACCGCACGCTGGCGATGCAGCCCTCCAAGCTGTCGGAATTCATGAACGCGACCCGCGACCGTTTCGAGCAGGCCGCACGTGAAGGCGAGAACCCGGTGCTTGTCACCTCTGCGGCAATTCGTCCCTTCGTACGCTCGCTGGTGGAGCGCTTCCGCGCGCAGACAACGGTTTTGTCACAAGCGGAAATCCATCCCCGCGCGAAACTCAAGACCGTTGGAAGCGTTTGAGAATCCGGCCTTTCGCGGCTGTGCGGACATGACAATTTCGTCACATCCAAGCGATTTTTTATTCCCAGCGCGGGGCCGGCGTGAGCAGGTTCCAGGCGCTAAAATTGTATCTATTTGATTTAGCGATATTTTTATTTCGCCCTGTAGGGTTCCTCGCGAGCGATCAAGAAAAATCACTCGTTTGTGATGGGATCTGGGAAACAAAAGCCCTCTCCACCACGTTTACGAGACATGGAATTCGAACCGGCCGCTCACTGGGCGCGACCAATAAGGCAACCGGCCAGAACGTGGCTAAAGCGTGAGGGAGGCGAAATGAACCATTCATTGTACAGCGCTGACCGCATGACCCACCTCAAGATCGTGGTGGTGGCGTTGGTCGCCGCAATCGGTATCGCCGGCCTCGGAATTTCAGCCCGCCTCTCCGCCGGCGATGGCGGGATGCAGACCGCGCGCGCGACGACGCCGGTTCTCAAAGCCAGTCACACCATGATGGTTTCCGACTCTGAGCAGCAGGTGATCCGCTGACATGAATTTCAGGAATTCATAAGGCTCTCTTCCCCGCCCCCCGAAGTCGCCTTGTGAATATCTTCCGGGACATCTCATCCCCAGTGAACCCGGACAAAAAACGCCCGTTTCCCCCACGGGCGTTTTTTGCTGTCTGGAGTTGGATCATGCAGATCGGGAAGTCCGGGCCTCAGTGCGCCGGCACGCTCTCGTAGAGTTTGCCCGCCCACAAAGGTTGCGCGGTCGGCTTGCCGCTCGGCGAGCCGCCCTTGGCCTCGACCGTCACCGCATAGATCGAGTTGTTCACAGCAGCCGCGTCATAGCCGGTAAGGCCGCCACTCACGGTGAATTCGCCATCGATCACCCCGATGGAGTGCGGCTCTCCGAATTTGCTCGGCACGATCCAGAGTTCATAACTCTTGCCCGCCGCAGGCGGCGGACCGACGCGGCGCACCGTATAGCGGCGCGAGGCGGCATCGACCGTCAGAATGAAGCCCGGATCGCGCGCATCCGATTGCAGCGCGGCCACCCATTGCGCGGCGACCGGCGGCGGCGGAATCTTGACCTCCACCGTGCGGACCTCCGGCTTCATCCGCAGAGCAGCGGGCAATGCGGCCGGACGATAGATTTGCAACGCGACGATGCCCGCCAGCACCGCAGCCACCGCGCTCATGACGATGCCGAAAATGCCGGAGCCTTTCGCAGGCGATGGTTTTGCCGTGGCCGCCGCGACAGAAGCGCCCTGCCCGGTGGATTCGGATTCCGGCGGCGTGACCGTGAGTTCGGGCGACACGGTGGCGTTTGCATCCGGCGCGGAGGACGCATCGAGCGCGGATGTCATCTCCAGCGTAACCGGATCAATGGCATGGACCGGCTTATCTTCGCTTGCATTATTGGCGGAAGCCGCAGCCTGTTCTTCAGCTTGCGCGATGCTAGCCTTGATCCTGTTCCAGACATCGCTGGGGGGCTCGACCGACGAGACCATCTGATGCAGCGGCGCCAGCTTGTGCTCCCACGCATGGACGAGCGCGAGAAAACCGGGATCGACGATCAGCATCGTCTCAACCAGCGCGCGTTCATCCGCATCGAGAGTGCCGAGCGCATATTCGGCGGCAAGCGCGATATGATCTTCGCTGTATGCCATCATGCAAGACCGAGGCAGGTTCGAATATCGAGCAGGCTGCTGCGCAGCCAGGTTCTGACGTTACCAAGCTGCGTGTCAAACTTGGCCGCAAGCTGCTCACGACTCCAGCCATTGTAATAGGCCAGCAGCACGAGCTTCTGCCGGTCGGGCTCAAGCTGCCCGACACATTCCAGCAGCGCCTTCAATTCGTCCGTCATCTCCCGGCGCGACAGAGGCGCAGGCGTGTCGGAGGCACCTTCGAAGTTCGCGGCATCCTCGAGCGGAGCGCCGCCGCGCTTGCGCACGATGTCGATGGCGCGGTTTCGCGCGATCGACACCATCCATGCAAGTGGCGAGGCTTCGCTGGGGCTATACTGCCCGGCGCTATTCCATATCTTGAGGTAGATTTCCTGGAGGACTTCTTCCGCGAGCGCCTGCTCGCGGACGATGCGCAGCACGACACCAAACAGCTTTGCGCAGGTCGCTTCATACAGGCCCTCGAAAGCAGCCCGATCACGCCGGGCCACCGAGGCCAGCAGCCAAACCAACTGCTCCGGCGTCAGCATTGCACGTCCCCAACAATCGCTGCCCGCAGACAGCACCCCTGCGCCTTTATGCCAGCCCGGACGAAAGCTGTAAAACGGGACCTCACACCATCCCAAGCTGATCGCCACGGACAGCAAAAAGCCCGGACCTTCCGGACCGGGCTTTCAAACCGTTCAAAGACAGGCGGGATCAGGCTACCGCGCCGATCCGCGAGCGCAACAGGCCGATGCTGTCGAGGTCGGCCTGTTCACGTGCGCTCTCCTCGGCGCGTTCGCGCGCCTGATCGCGCTCGTCCAGAAGCTCGACCTTCTTCAATTCCTCGAAGGCATCCGCCAGATGCGTCTTCGCCTCCTCGAGCTGCCCGCGCAGTTCGTCCGCCGAGCGGGTCAGGTTCTCACGGCGCTGGATCGCGGCCTTGGCGTAGGTCGGATAGGCGAAGTGGGCTGGATCCTGAATGCCTGCGCGATCCTGCTCGGTCTGGATTTCGCGCTCGAGGTCGACCGACATCCGCTGGAATTCGGCGATCATGGTCTCGATCTGAGCAACCCGGCGACGCTTCTCGTCGACCTGAAATTTCTTCAGACGGATAAGCGTTTCACGTGACTTCATCGACTCGTACTCCCCAGAAGTCCCAGTACCAAAACGGGACAGAACCGGCTCCCCGACTGGGCCCCGCCGGCAATCAACAGACGGTGCGGATCATGGCCTGACAAAGTTAGCTTTCCGTTTCCACAGAGGCGAGGATTTGCTGCAATTGCCGGTAGCCGGCCTCCAGTCCGGTCGCCTCGTTCTTGGCCTGTCGCAGGAAGTTCTCGAGCGGCTCATGGAGGCGGATCGCCTCGTCCACCTCGGCGCTGGAGCCTGCCCGGTAGGCCCCGAGCCGGATCAGTTCCTCCATGTCCGCATAGGTCGCCATCACCTGGCGGCCGCGCATGATGACGGGCAGGAATTCCGGATCGGCCGATTTCGGCATCGTGCGGGAGACGGATTTGAGAATGTTGATGGCCGGGTAGCGTCCACGCTCGGCAATGGAGCGCTCCATCACGATATGTCCGTCGAGAATGCCGCGCACCGCGTCCGCCACCGGCTCGTTGTGGTCGTCGCCGTCCACCAGCACCGTGAAGATGCCGGTGATGGTGCCCTCGCCGAGCCCCGGCCCGGCGCGCTCAAGAAGCTTCGGCAGTTCGGTGAAGACGGTCGGCGTGTAGCCCTTTGCGGTCGGCGGCTCGCCCGCGGACAGGCCGATCTCGCGCTGCGCCATGGCAAAGCGGGTGACTGAATCCATCAGGCACAGCACGTTCTGGCCCTCATCGCGGAAATATTCGGAGATTGCGAGCGTCAGGTAAGCGGCCTGCCGCCGCATCAGGGCAGGCTCGTCCGAGGTCGCCACCACGACGACGGAGCGCGCGAGGCCCTCCTCACCCAGATCGTCCTGTAGAAACTCCTGCACCTCGCGGCCACGCTCGCCGACAAGGCCGATCACCGAAATATCGGCATCGACGTTGCGCGCCAGCATCGACAGCAGCACCGATTTGCCGACGCCGGAGCCGGCGAAGATGCCCATGCGCTGCCCGCTGCAGCATGTTAGGAATGTATTGAGCGCGCGCACGCCGAGATCGAGCGGCTGACCTACCCTCTTTCTTGAATGGGCAGGCGGCGGCAGGTTCCGGAACGGCATCGGCGACGCACCCTGCTCGATCGGCCCCTTGCCGTCGATCGGATCTCCCATCGCGTTGACGACGCGGCCGAGCCACGCCGGCGATGGCCTGACCTGACTCGCCGCATTGGCGATCACCGCCCGGCACCCGCGCCGGACGCCGTCCAGCCCCCCGAACGGCATCAGCACCGCATTGCTGCCGGTGAAGCCGATCACCTCGCAGGGAATGTCGCGATCGCCGCCCGTCTCGATGACGACCCGCGCGCCGACCGACATCGCATGAATGGGGCCGGCCACCTCGACCATCAGGCCGCGCACGCCCACAACACGGCCATAAATGTTGATGCCGTCGATATCGCCGATCTGTTCGGCAAGGGCTTTCACTTTAAGCTGGCCTTCACTGCGAGCCTCGCGTCACCGGAGCGCCTTCTTCATTTCAAAAAGCTTAAGTTTCCAGAGCTTGATGGCGCTTCCTTAACCCCGTGTTTACCCGCATCGTTAATGATTGCGTCACTGTCTTTGGTAACTGAAAGCAATTCGACCTTCAGAACGGAGGTGCGAATCGCAGGAGGCGGTCAGGCCCGACTCCTAATACGGAACTTGAACTTGCGTGGATACGAAAAGCCGCTTCTGTGCAACATCTTAAGTCGATTCGGCATAATTTGCACGAATAGAGCTTGCAGGCACGAATCAGCTTTTGTTAACCATGTCTGGTCAGGATTCGAATCAGTTGTTCAAAGGCGTTCCAGTGCCGCGAGTTGTGCGGCCGACCTGACGCCCGGGGTGGCGACTATTAGGGGACTGGCATGCGCGTATTGCTGATAGAAGATGACAGCGCCACTGCGCAGTCGATCGAGCTGATGCTCAAATCCGAGAGCTTCAACGTCTATACGACAGACCTCGGAGAAGAAGGCGTCGATCTCGGCAAGCTGTATGATTACGACATCATCCTGCTTGACCTCAATCTGCCCGACATGTCGGGCTACGAAGTGCTCAAGCAGCTTCGTGTTTCCAAGATCAAGACCCCGATCCTGATCCTGTCCGGCCTCGCCGGCATCGAGGACAAGGTCAAGGGCCTCGGCGTCGGTGCCGACGACTACATGACCAAGCCGTTCCACAAGGACGAACTGGTCGCCCGCATCCACGCCATCGTGCGCCGCTCGAAGGGCCACGCTCAGTCGGTGATCCAGACCGGCGACCTGATCGTCAACCTCGACACCAAGACGGTCGAAGTCGGCGGCCAGCGCGTGCACCTGACCGGCAAGGAATATCAGATGCTGGAGCTGCTCTCGCTCCGCAAGGGCACCACGCTCACCAAGGAAATGTTCCTCAACCATCTCTATGGCGGGATGGACGAGCCGGAACTCAAGATCATCGACGTGTTCATCTGCAAGCTGCGCAAGAAGCTCGCCAACGCGTCCGAGGGCCGCAACTTCATCGAAACCGTCTGGGGCCGCGGCTATGTGCTGCGCGAGCCGAGCGACGACGAAGCCCGCATCCCGGCCTGAGCTTCCACTTCACGGAATACAAAAAACCCCGCCAGCGGCGGGGTTTTTTATTGCTGCCGACAGACCGGCGACAAGAATGATCGAATCTATCGTGCCGACATCGTCGCCCGCATCCCGCCTGTGGCCATGCCGGGCATGATCGAGGGCGATGCGGTCTTGGGAAGGTACACGCCGCGGCGCTGCGTGCAGGGGCGATAGGCATCGGTCAGTCCGACAACCGTTTCGGCCGCGCCGAGGAACAGATAGCCGTCCGGCTCGTTCACCTTCATCATCCGGCCGAGAACGTCGGCCTTGGTCGCCTGCTCGAAATAGATCAGCACGTTGCGGCAGAAGATCACGTCGAATTTGCCGAGGCTTGAGAAGTCGTTGAGCAGATTGAGCGGCTTGAACTGCACCATGGCGCGGATATCGGAATTGATCTGCCAGGTCTCGCCGATCTGCTTGAAGTGAGTGACGAGCTTCTGAATCGGCAGGCCGCGCTGCACCTCGAACTGGCTGTAGATGCCGCTCTTGCACTTCTCGAGAACTTCCTGCGACAGGTCGGTCGCGACGATCTCCACCCGCCAGCCCGACAGCGCCTGGGCAAAATCCTTCACGATCATCGCCAGCGAATAGGGCTCCTGCCCGGTCGATGCGGCCGCGCACCAGATGCGCAGGCTCTTGCGATTGGCGCGCGCCTTGATCAGTTCGGGGAGAACGCTGTCCTTGAAATGATCGAACGGAATCTTGTCGCGGAAGAAGAACGTCTCGTTCGTGGTCATCGCCTCGACCACGTCGCAGATCTTGCTTTCCACCCCGCGCTTGAGCTCCGCGATCAACTCGGTCAGTCCACCGAGATTCGCCTTGCGCGCGAGCGGCATGAGGCGGCTTTCGATCAGGTACTGCTTGTCGTCCGCCAGGACGAGACCGGATCTTTCCTTCAGGAGCTTGCGCAGAAAATCATACTCAGCCTGGATCACGAGAAGTCTCCTGAAAGGATCTTTTGTATTTTTTGGCCGATCTGGTTGAGCGGCAACACGGCAGAACAGATGCCGGCCTGAGCGGCCGCACCCGGCATTCCCCACACCACGGACGTCGCTTCGTCCTGAGCGATCACGTTGCCGCCGGCGGCGACGACATCCCTGCCGCCGCGCATGCCGTCGGACCCCATGCCCGTCAGGATCACCGCCAGCAGGTCGCCCTTCCAGACGTCGATCGCCGACATGAACAGAGGGTCCACCGCAGGACGACAGAAATTGACCTGAGGGCCGTCATCGAGCGCAATCGCGACGTTGCCGCCCTGGCGGCCCACGCGCATGTGCAGCCCGCCCGGTGCGATATAGATGTTGCCCGCCTTGACGGCCTGCCCTTCGGCGCCCTCATGGGTCGGCCGGGAGCTGGCACGGCCGATATGCTGGGCAAGAATGGTGGTGAAGGTCGGCGGCATGTGCTGGGTAATCAGCACCGGCACCCGGTCGACAATCGGAGCAAGCTCGGCGGCAAGCGCGGTCAGCGCCTGCGGGCCGCCCGTCGAAGAGCCGATCAGCAGCGCCTGCGGCCTCACCTTGTGGAACGGGCGGAGCGAAAACTTGGCCGGCGCGTGATGGACCGGAGCCGCCGCCGGGGCTGCGGCCGCGGGCGAGGCAACCGGCGCCAAAGGCGGGCTCGGCACGCGGCGGCGCGCGAGACGGGCGGTGAGATGGCGGATCTTCTGCACCAGTTCGTGCCGGAAGGTATCCGCGCCGCCCAGATGATTGCTTTCTGGCTTCGGAATGTAGTCGGTGGCGCCGAGCGACAGCGCCTTGAGGCTGATCTCGGCGTTCCGCAGCGTCAGCGTCGAGGCCATGATGATGACGAGATCACGCTTCTTCGCCAGCAGCAGCGGCAGCGCGGTGATGCCGTCCATGTCCGGCATCTCGATGTCGAGGATCACGGCGTCGGGATTGATCCGCTCGATCTGGTTGACGGCGTCGAGACCGGTGCGGCAGGACGCCGCCACCACCATATCGGTTTCGGCTTCGATCCAGCGCGTGATGATGCCGCGGATGATGGCTGAATCATCAACCACCATAATTCGAATGCGCTCGCCACTCGTCGAGACCGGATGAGAAGCGGCTGCCAAATCGATACTCATTCAAATACCAAACTTACTTTCTGCCAGAGGGCAGGAGGACACAATATCGATTCGGCGATGACCCTCGCCTACTTAGATCAGGCCGACTTCCTGAAACTTCGCGGTGACGATTTCCTTGTCGAACGGCTTCATGATGTACTCGTTCGCGCCGGCATGAAGCGCGCGGGCGATATGAGCGACATCGTTCTCCGTGGTGCAGAACACGACCTTCGGCTTCTCGCCGTTCGGCATCATGCGCAGGTTGCGCAGGAATTCGTGGCCATCCATCACCGGCATGTTCCAGTCGAGCAGCACGGCGTCGGGAAGGCCGCGCTTGCAGACTTCCATGGCCTTCTCGCCGTCCTCGGCTTCGATAATTTCGAAATTCAGGCCTTCCAGGATTCGGCGTGCGACTTTGCGGATCACGCTGGAATCGTCGACGACAAGACACGTTTTCATGTTGACCTCTATTTCCAAATGCTGACCCGATGGGCGCTCACGCCGCCATCATGTCAGGAGCAATCTCCAGAACCCGGTCGATATCGAGCACCACCATCAACTGTCCATCAAGCCGATGGATGCCGCCCGCAACTCTCTCCATGCGGCGATCGAGGTTGACCGGATTCATTTCCCGGCTGTCGTCGGACAGCTTCATGACTTCCCCGATCGAATCGATCAGCAACCCGTAGGACTCGCCGCGATGGTCCACGCCGATCGCCATCGGCGGACGGCCGTCCTCGATCTTCGGCAGGCCGAGTCGCGCGCGCATGTCGATCGCGGTGACGATCCGGCCGCGCAGGTTGAGAACGCCTGCGATATCGTCGGAAGCGAGCGGCACGCGGGTCAGCCGCTCGGGCATGAACACGTCCTGCACGCGGGAGATCGGCAGGCCGAACAACTGTCCGCCAATCATGGCGGTGACGTATTCGGTGATCTGGCCGTCGGTTTTCTGAGCTTGCTGGTCCATGTCGCTATCCTTATGCCGCGCGGTTGTCGCGAGCGGCCTGTTCCTTCAACGCCGCGATCAGACCGGGCCGGTCGAACTTCGCGACATAATCGTGGAAACCGACCTGACGTCCGCGTTCGATCGCCGCCGGAGACACCAGCGACGACAGCGCGATGATCGGCGTCTCGTTGTTGCGCTGATCGGCGCGAATGGCCTCGGCGAATTCGAAGCCGTTCATGTCCGGCATCTCGATGTCGGTGAGGATGACGTTGAACTGCTTTCCTGCGCGCAGGATGTTCAGCCCCTCGTTCGCATTGGTCGCGGTCTGGACGCTGTAGCCCGCCGCCTTCAGGACCGGCGCCAGCATGTTGCGGAAGAAAGCCGAGTCGTCGACCAGAAGAACCTCCTGGGTCAGGCTCGTGCGCTGCATGTCCTTGCGGGTGAACCAGTCGGCAAAAGCCATCGGCAGGAAATAACCGACATCGATCACCTCGGTCGCCTGCCCCTTGATGACGGCGGAGCCGAGCAGGCCATCCTGCGCACTCGCCACTTCAATGTTGAGGCTTTCCTCGACGATATCGACGATCTCATCGACCACGAGGCCCATGGAGCGGCCATCGTCGACGAACACCAGGATCGGCTGCACGCCTTCGCTGCGAACGGTGACGCCTTCCATGCTCACGAGCGGCATCAGATGGTCGCGGTACTGCACCATATGACGGCCGTTGGAGAACTCGATCTTCTCCGCCGCGATCTCCTCGAGACGGGTGACGAGCGCGAGCGGCACCGCCTTCGGCTGGGTATTGCCGGCGTGGAAGACGAGAAGCGAGGTGAGCTGTTCGGAGCCGGCGACGCGCGCCGCGGCGTTTTCGTCCATCATCTCGGCCTGCGCCGACATCGAGCTGCCGACCGACTGCGAGATGCCGTTCGGATCGATGATCATGATGACGGCGCCATCGCCAAGGATGGTGTTGCCGGAGAACATGTTGATGTGACGCAGCTTGGTCGACATCGGCTTGACGACGATTTCCTCGGTGTGGAAGACGCCGTCGACCACGATGCCGAAGGTCTGGCTGCCGACCTGCATCACTACGATGAAGCCGTTTTCCGGATCGATCTCCTGGCCGTCGTCGATCTTGAGCAGCTTGCGCAGGTGCAGCAGCGGCAACAGCTTGTTGCGCAGGCGGAGCACCGGGGTGTCCTTGATGCGCTCGATGCGGTGATCCGAATTGGCGCGCGCACGCACCAGTTCGACGACCGCGATCTGCGGGATCGCGAAGCGCTCGCCCGCCGATTCCACGATCAGCGCGGAAACGATCGCAAGCGTCAGCGGAATCTTGATGGTGAAGGACGAGCCTTCGCCCGGCACCGACTTGACGTCGATGGTGCCGCCGATCTGATCGATGTTGTTGCGCACCACGTCCATGCCGACGCCGCGGCCGGACACGCTGGTGATCGCGGCAGCGGTCGAGAAGCCCGCCGCGAAGATGAACTTGTGAATCTGAGCTTCGCTCATCTTCTCAAGATCGGCTTCGGTGACGAGGCCGTTCTGAACCGCCTTCTGCTTGATGCGCTCGGTGTTCAGACCCTGGCCGTTGTCGGCAATGCAGATGATGATGTGGCCGCCTTCATGATAGGCGGAGACGCGGATGGTGCCGACTTCCGGTTTGCCTGCGGCAACGCGCGCCGCGGTGCTTTCAAGGCCATGGTCGGCTGAGTTACGCACCATGTGCGTCAGCGGATCCTTGATGAGGTCGAGCACCTGGCGGTCAAGCTCGGTGTCGGCGCCGTGCATCTCGAGTTCGATCTGCTTGCCGAGTTCGCTCGAAAGGTCGCGCACGATGCGCGGCAGCTTCTGCCAGGCGTTGCCGATCGGCTGCATGCGCGTCTTCATGACGCCTTCCTGCAGCTCAGCGGTGACGTTGGACAGGCGCTGCAGCGGCACCTTGAATTCGTTCTCTTCGTGACGGCGGCTGATTTCCAGCAACTGGTTGCGGGTCAGCACCAGTTCGGACACCATCGTCATCAGATGCTCGAGCGCATCGACGTTGACGCGGATCGATTGCGAGGAAACCTTGTCGGCATCGGAGCCTTCGCCGTCGGAGGCTTTCCGCGCGGCCGGTTTTGCCGCGGGCTTGGCAGCCGGTTTGGGCGCGGGGGCTGCCGCGGCAGGCGGCGGTGCAGCAGCGGCGACCGGCGCGGCCGGAGCCGCCGTCTCGACTGCGGTTTCGCGGAATGCGCGCTCAAGCTCATCGAGCGAGACTTCACCCGGGCGCAACTCGCGCTCCAGAGTCTGTACGACGAGAGTGCCTTCAGCGCCGCCGGCAGATGCGGGGGCAGCAGCCGCAGCGGGAGCAGGCGCGCCGCCTTCCATCGAAGCCATGCCGATCTCCACCATCTTTTCCAATGCGCCGATCAGATCGGGGTCGGAGCCTTCCGGCTCCGCCTCGCTGGATTCGAGTTCGCCCAGGATGTCCTTGATGCGGTCGATGGTGTTGAGGATCAGCGAAACGGCGTCGCCGGTCACCGGCATGCCGTCGCGGAATTTGCCCATCAGGGTTTCGGCCGCGTGGGCCAGCGCTTCGAGGCGCGGCAGGCCGAGAAAACCGCACGTCCCCTTGATGGTGTGAACGAGCCGGAAAATATTATCCAGGATCTTGGCGTTATTCGGATCCTGCTCAAAACGAACCAATTGATTGTCGACGGTATCGAGGCTCTCGTTCGTTTCCGTCAGGAACTCACGCAACAAATCATCCATGAAACAGCCCAGCCTTCGAGCGGAGGCGGCGAGATGCGCCTACCAAGTCTGCGCAGTTTCAACGGAAAGCGTTTAATAATGGTGAGCAAAAGGTATTTTTGTTCGGCCAGTTTTGCGCACCCGTGGCCTCAACCGGCCACAGGCGGAAAGAGTTCGTTAAGATTTGAGCGACGTTACGAGGTCGTCGCCACCACGACGGCGTCCTCTTCCTTGGTCAGCCCAACCTTGAAGCCGCAGGCCTGCGCCAGCAGCGCCGTATAATAAGGCTGCACCGCATGCGCGGTGATGGAAGCCGCATTCTCCAGATTGAGCTGGTCGGCGATGCTGTGCGGCTCGCGCGCGTTCGCACCGACCGCGCGGATGCGGAATCCCATCGTATCGCCCTCACCGATCGGGTCGATCACCAGTTCACCGCCGCGCGGGATCGCCTGCTGGGCGATGACCAGCATGTTGAGAAGCAGCTTGACGCGGTTCTTCGCCAGCAGCATGTGCGGCAAATTCCATGTCAGCTTGGTCTTGCCGTCCTCCAGATGGCCGCGCGCCACCTTCTGCGCATCGCCAAGGTCGATCTGCGTCCCGGCCGAACCTGCCGCGCCATAGGCGATACGACAGAACTGCAGCCGCGCCGAAGTGCTCACCGCACTCTTGCGGATCAGGTCGAGGGCGAACTCCTTGTCTTCGGCCTTGTTACTCGAATCCATCACCTCCAGGCCGTTGACGATGGCGCCGACCGGATTGATGAGGTCGTGGCAAACCCTTGAAGACAGCAACGCAGCAAGGTCGAGAGCATCGGGAGCACCGGAGGTACCTGACATGAAAATTTTCCTGCTGTGGTTTGGTGTGTGATAAGGATTCGCCGCTGCGATTTCCGCAGTCGAATCACGCCGGACCGTGATTTGATACACCGCGAAACCTGCCGCGGCCACACAGGCCACCGAGGAACCACAGCGGACCAGGAAAGAGATTGTGGCTGAAGGGGTTACCCTCGCCGGCGAAAACGCCCTCACGTTGATGGAGCCGCTCACAAAGCTCGCCGTTCAGGCGGGCGCGGCAATCCTCGCGGTCAATCGCAGCACCATGGGGCTGGGCAAGAAAATCGACGGCTCAGTGGTGAGCGATGCCGATACCCTTGCCGATGCGATCATCGCCGAAGGGCTTGCGAAACTTGCACCCGCCATCCCGGTGCTGTCGGAAGAACGCACCCATCTGGCGGCGCGTCCCTACCGCGACAGTTTCTTCCTGATCGATCCCCTCGACGGCACGCGCGAGTTCGTCACCGGGACCGACGAATTCACCGTCAACATCGCCCTCGTCACGCGCGGGGAGCCCACTCTCGGCATCGTCGTCGCACCCGCGCTTGGGATCGTCTGGCGGGGAATCGTCGACGTCGGCGCCGAGCGCCTGCTGGTGACCAAGGACGCCACGGTTTACGGCGCGCCTCAATCGATCCGGACACGCCCGCATCCCGGCCCCGCCGCGCCATGGATCGTCGCGGTCAGCCGCTCGCATGGCGACCCACGCACCGAGGCCTTCATTGCCGAGCGCCCCGGCGCGATCCGGCAGGTTCTCGGCTCCTCGATCAAGTTCTGCCGCGTTGCCGAGGGCGGCGCCGACATCTACCCCCGCCTCTCGCCCACCAGCGAATGGGACATCGCCGCGGGCCATGCCATCGCCACCGCCGCTGGCGGCCTCGTCACCAGCGGGCGCGGCCAGCCTTTAAAATTCGGCGAGGATCACGACGGCTTCCTCGTTTCCGACTTTATCGTATGGGGCGACCCGCAAGCCGCGCGCCGCGACAGCGCAAAGACGCCGGATCAATAGTCGGCGAGGGTCTCGCTGAGGGCCGGCCATTTCTCGGCTGCATCGGCAAGGCGGGAGGGGTCCGCCGTGAAGGCGTCGCGGTTCTCGATCCGGCTAAACAAATAAAGACGCTGGCCATAAACGAGCCAGATCAGCGGCTGCCCGGCGACGATCCGGCCATGTGCAAGGTCGATGGGATCGTAACCGCCGAATTGCGGGCCGTAGATGTCCGGGGCCGAGAGAAAAATGTCCCTGTCCCGTTCATTAGAGAAGCGCCAGATCGCGCCGCCCTGATACGTCTCGATTCCGGACTTCCCGGCAATGGGCCGGGACTGGATGAAATAGCCCACCGGATCGTAGCCGTCGATCGCAAGCCCGGTGTGATGGTTCGTCACCACCCGCTCGGTCGATGCCGCCTCCGCCGCCGCGGGCCTCATGACCACAAATACGGCCAAAATACCCGCTGCGATCAGGCCTTTTCGGGCCCACCCTTTATTTTCCTGCCGCCATACCGTCATAGTTGCTGCCGATAAAGTTCGAGTCGCGTGAGTTTAGGATCTGCCTGTCAGCAAGCCGTTAAGCTGGGAGCAGGCCCTGCTCGCTTTACCAAGCGCCTTCATCAAGCGTCTTCCTGGGGGTTATTTCATGAATTTCGCTCTGCGTTGTGCAGCCCTGCTTTTCGCGGCGGCGATCTCGTTCTCCACCCCTGCCTCGGCGCAACAGGCACCGCGTTCCGATTCCTACCGCTCCGACGAGCTGGTGGTCGCGGGCCATCGTTTCTTTGGTAACGTCTCGCGCGGCCTCGCCTCGATCATCGAGCGGGCGGTCAGCCGCTGGGGCCTGCCGAACGGCTACGTCCTCGGCGAAGAAGGCGCGGGCGCATTCGTGGCCGGCCTGCGCTACGGCGAGGGCACGCTTTATACAAAGAACGCCGGCGACCTGAAGGTATACTGGCAGGGCCCCTCGGTCGGCTTCGACTGGGGTGGCGACGGCGCGCGGACCATGATGCTGGTCTACAACCTGCCCGCCACCAGCGCGATCTACCAGCGCTTCGCCGGAATCGACGGCTCCGCCTACGTGATCGGCGGCTTCGGCATGACCGCGCTTACCGCGAACCACATCGTGCTGGTGCCGATCCGGGCCGGTGTCGGCCTTCGCCTTGGCGCGAGCGTCGGCTACCTGAAGTTCACCCCCCGCGCGACCTGGAACCCCTTCTAAGGGGTTTTCATGCCACTTTCGGACACCGCGGCATGTTTCACGCCGCCCGGCTGATCTGCTAGTTTCTGCGCGTTTTGAGACTGGCGACCGGGTCCGGTCGCCCTTGCGGGAGTTGTCCTATGGTTGAGCCGATCATGTATCTGGCGATCGGTTTTCTGATCTCGATGCTGTGCGGGCTGATGATCATGCCGCTCGTGCACAACCGCGCGGTGCGGTTGACGACGCGGCGGCTGGAGGCGGCGGCGCCGCTGTCGATGGCCGAGATTCAGGCCGACAAGGACCAGTTGCGCGCCGAATTCGCGATGTCCGCCCGTAAGCTGGAAATGAGCGTCGAGCAGCTCAAGGCCAAGACCACCAGCCAGCAGGCCGAGCTTGGAAAGAAAAACGACGCCATCAATCGCCTGAAGATGGAGCTTGGCGAGAAAAGCGCGGCGATTTTTACGCTGGAGACGCGCGAGAAGGCGCTGCACGAACAGCTTCACGCCACGGAGAAGGAATTCTCGCTCAAGACCGACAGCCTGCGCGACGCCGAACAGGCGCTACGCGAAAAGCAGATCGAACTGACAAAGCTGTCCGGCGAATTATCCGACCGCTCGCAGACGGCGGAAGCTCGCGAAGCCGAGCTCGTCACGGTGCGCGCCGAAATCGAAGCGCTGCAAACCCGTGTCGCCCATGCCGAGCAGGAACACACCGAGGCCCGCTCCCGCCTCGACGATCAGCGCGGCAAATCGGAAACGGCAAGCCGCGAACTGAACGACGCCCGCTCCCACGCCGAAACCTTGACCGGCCGCCTCGGCGAGCTTGACGGCCAGTTGCTGACGCAATCGCAAAAAGCCGAAGCGCTGGCGAAACGCGTCGAAGAACTGGAAGCCCGCCTCGTGACGCAGGACAAGGTTCTCGTCCAGCGCGAACAGGACAACAGCGAACTGCGCAAGCAGATCGAAGCCGCCCATGACGAGCGGGCGAAACTCGTGCGCGAGCTGGCGGCCGCGAGACAGCAGGCGGACAAGGCTTCCGCGGAGGAGCGGCAGGAAAACGGGCTGCTGCGCGAACGCATCAATTCCATTGCCGCCGAAGTCGCAGGATTGGCAGGCAAGCTCGAGGGGCCGGATTCGCCGATCCAGAAAATCCTCGCGTCGGAGAGCGGGTCCACGCCCGCGATCAGTGCCATCGTCAATGGCGATACCGCAAAGGGCGCAGCCAGCGGAGCACAAGGCAGCCTGGCCCAGCGCATCCGCGCGCTTCAGGAAGTGCAGGCCGCGCGCACCGGCAAGGCCTGACACGTCCCGGCAGGCCTGAATTCGTCCGATCGGAGCTTGACACCTTGGCCATGAGCTTCGTAAATCGCGGCCTTCACGGCCCCTCGAAGGCCGTCCCGGGCGCATAGCTCAGCGGGAGAGCGTTCCCTTCACACGGGAGAGGTCCAAGGTTCGATCCCTTGTGCGCCCACCATCGGTTTTCATTTCGATCATCGGTACATTCCCGCGATATCGGCTCGTTCTAGAGACGATATGCCGCTTTCACGTTGCTGTGGGTTGCGGCTCCCCGCAGAATATGGCCTTTCTGGGCTATCCGAAGCCACAATCACCCTGAAAGGTCCGCCGATGAAGCGTGTCGTTTCGTTATTGTCCGCCTGCATGATCCTGGGCAGCGCGTCATTCGCCGCCGCGCAGGAAGCGAACAGCAGCGAAGTCATGTTCCCGAACTTCTTCTCCTCGGGCATCGGCCGCTCGAGCCCGATTCCGCGCCAGCGGGTCAGCTATCAGAGCAATTACGCGCCGGGCAGCATTGTCGTCGATACACGCGAGCGGCGGCTTTATCTGATCACCGCTCCGGGCGAAGCGATGCGTTACGGCATCGGCGTCGGCCGCGACGGATTCCGCTGGGGCGGCGTGCATCGCATCACCGCCAAGAAGGAATGGCCGAGCTGGACGCCGCCATCGCAGATGCTGCGCCGCCGCCCCGACCTGCCGCGGCACATGAAGGGAGGACCGGAGAACCCGCTCGGCGCGCGCGCGATGTATCTGGGTTCGACGCTCTATCGCATTCACGGCTCGAACGAGCCGGAAACCATCGGACAGGCAGTGTCGTCGGGATGCTTCCGCATGGTCAACGACGACGTCATCGATCTCTATAACCGCGTCTCGGTCGGCGCCACGGTCTACGTCAAGAACTGAGCATGAAACAGGGCGTGCGCGTCAGCCTCGCAATGCTCGCAACGGCCTTCGTTGCAAGCCGGGCCTTGGCGGCCGACGCGGACATCCCTTCCATCGCGGCAAACCAGCATAACCAGAAAACGAATTTCACCGACGCCGAGATCGTCGACGGATTTCTGAAGACGACTTTCGGCGCGGAATACCAGCTCGCGGGCAAGGTCGACCGCATCCGCAAATTCCAGAAGCCGGTGCGGGTGTTCATCACCGGCGTGAACAGGCCGGACCGCAATCAACAGATCGAAGCCGTGACCGCGGATATCGGCCAGCACATCGATCATCTCGACATCGCCGTGACGCCAAACCGCGAGGAAGCCAATCTCATCGTGCAACTGGTGCGCGACCGCGATCTCGACCGTTCAATCCGCAAATCCTACGGCACGACGACGGCCCGCAAGATTCGCAAATCGCTCGACCCGCAATGCCTCTCGGGATTTCGCAAGAACGACAAGTACGAGATCGAACACGCCGAAGTCATCCTGACGGTCGACAGCGGCGATTTTGTTTTCCTCGACTGCGCCTATGAGGAAATGCTGCAATCGCTGGGGCCGATCAACGACACCGGATCGGTGCCGTGGACCATGTTCAACGATGCGGTGTCGATGGGTTTCTTCGACACCTACGACCGCTATCTCCTGAACATTCTCTACGATCCGCGCGTCAAGGCCGGCATGAGCGTCGATCAGGTCCGCCCGCTATTGCCCGCGATCCTCAAGGATGTCCGCGCAAAGGTCGCGGCGCCTTTGCAGGACCGTCACTAAGACACGCGCCTTAAGCCAGCTTGCGCGACGCTTCCTTCACCTTGCGCGTGGCGTCGTCGACGGAACGGGTCGCCTCGGCGATTTCCCTCATGCTGCTGTCGATCTCCGACACGCCCTTGGCGGCAACCTGCATGTTCGACGAAATGCTCTGCGTTACCGACGCCTGTTCCTCGACGGACGCCGCAATTGCGGAGGAGATTTCGTTCACCTGCGAGATCGTTTCGGTAATGCTTTCGATCACCGTGACCGCGTTCGCCGTGGTGCTCTGCACTTCGGCGATCTGGCCGCTGATCTCGTCGGTCGCCTTCGCGGTCTGCGCGGCAAGGCTCTTCACCTCGGAAGCCACCACCGCAAATCCCCTGCCCGCTTCACCCGCGCGCGCGGCTTCGATCGTCGCATTCAGCGCCAGAAGATTGGTCTGATCCGCGATATTGTTGATGAGCTTGACCACATCTCCGATCTTCTGCGCGGCAGCGGCCAACCCTGACACGATTTCATTGGTCTCGTTGGCCTGCTTCACCGCGCGCATCGAGATGTCGAGCGCATTCGCCGCCTGACGGCTGATCTCGCCGACCGAAGCCGCGAGTTCTTCGGCACCGGACGCCACCGCCTGCATGTTCGACGATGTTTGCGTCGATGCTCCGACCACGGAGGTGATCCGCCCCGTGGTATCGGTGACGGCCCCCGTAATCAGATCCAGATCGCCGTCGATGGAGGTCTGGATTTCACCACGGCGAATCCGGTCCTCGACCTGCGCAGTCACGTCGGTTGCGAATTTCACCACCTTCATCAATTCGCCGCCTGCACCATAGATCGGATTGTACGACGCCTGAATCCAGACCACGCGGCCACCCTTGCCGACGCGCTTGAACTCACCGGCCTGATACTCTCCGCGCCGCAGCGCGCTCCAGAACTCACGATATTCGGGGCTGCCGCGATAGGCCGCATCGACGAACATGCCGTGATGCTGGCCGCGAATGTCTTCCAGCGCATAGCCAAGCGCCGCCAGAAAGTTCTCGTTGGCGGTCAGAACCTTGCCATCGAGATCGAATTCGATGACGGCCTGCGATTTGTGAATTGCATTGATCTGTCCTTCGTAATCGGCGCTGCGCACTTTCTGCTGCGTGATGTCGAAGGCAAACTTGATGACCTTGTAAGGCTTGCCGCTGCGATCGAACAACGGGTTATAGGAGGCCTGAATCCAGATCGTGCGTCCGTCTTTCGCGATGCGCTTGAACTCGCGCGCCTGGAATTCACCTGCGCGCAGCCTGTTCCAGAATTCGCGGTATTCGGCGCTGCTGCGCTCCGCCTCGGGCACGAACATGCTGTGATGTTTGCCCTGCACCTCATCGAGCCGATAGCCGATCGCCCCGAGAAAGTTTTCGTTGGCGGTGACGATCGTGCCGTCGAGATTGAATTCAATGACCGCCTGCGACCGGCCCACCGCATCGATCTTGGAGCGCAATTCCTGATTCACATTGAACAGTGCCATCGTCCCACCCTTCTGGTTTTGGACAGCCTGCCGATGATTTCTTTAAACAACCATAACGTGTACATTAATAGGAATTCTACCGTATGGAACCGGCACTGGAGCACCGCATCACACCGAAGCGCCCAACTTCCTTCTCCTTCCTTTCCGCACCACCCCGCATCCCTGCGCGACTGTCTCGCCATGGCTTTGGCCGCCTGCGCGGTGTATCAGGGGCGCGCTTACCAACGCGCAGTTAAGAGGATTGACGTTTGACCCGGGATTCTTCCGCCAAGCCGTTCATCGACGTTCTTTCGGGCCAGCGGCAAACCGTTCCTCCCATCTGGATGATGCGCCAGGCCGGGCGCTACTTGCCGGAATACCGGGCCGTGCGGGAGAAGGCCGGCGGATTTCTCGATCTCGTCTACAATCCCGAGCTTGCCGCCGAAGTGACCCTGCAGCCGATCCGCCGCTTCGGCTTCGATGCCGCGATCATCTTCTCCGACATTCTGGTGGTGCCACATGCGCTGGGCCGCGATGTCCGCTTTGAAGTTGGCGAGGGTCCCCGGCTCGATCCACTCGATACTCCTGAAAAAATCGCGGCGGAGAAATTCTCCGCGAATTTCGCGACCTTCGAACCGGTGTACGAGGCCCTGCGCCGCGTCCGCAGCGAACTCGCGCCGAACGTCGCGCTGATCGGCTTTTGTGGCGCGCCATGGACAGTCGCGACCTACATGGTCGCAGGCCACGGCACGCCCGATCAGGCTCCGGCGCGGCTCCTCGCCTATCGCGACCCGAAGGCGTTCGGGAAGATCATCGACGCCATCGTCGAGACCTCGATCCGCTATCTGCTCGGTCAGCTCGCGGCCGGCGCGGAGGTGCTGCAGATTTTCGATACCTGGGCCGGCGTGCTGCCGCCCGCCGAATTCACCCACTGGTCGATCGAGCCTACGCGGCGCATCGTGGAAGGCGTCCGCGCGCAGGTGCCGGGTGCGAAGATCATCGGTTTTCCGCGCGGCGCAGGCGCGATGCTGCCCGCCTATGCCACCCGCACCGGCGTCGATGCCGTCAGCATCGACTGGGCCAGCGAGCCGTCATTCATGCGCGAATATGTGCAGAGCCGCGTCGCCCTGCAGGGCAATCTCGACCCGCTGGCGCTGATCGCGGGCGGCGACGCGCTCGATAAAGCCGTCGATGACGTGCTTGCGAATTACGCGGGCGGCCGGCTGATCTTCAATCTCGGCCACGGCATCCAGCCGAACACGCCGATCGCGCATGTCGAGCGTATGATCGCGCGGGTGCGGGCCTACAAGGGCTAATGCGACAACGGCCGGGTGCGTGCGATCACATCCGCCGCGCCCTTCTCGAGCAGATCGAACGCCACCGCGCGCCCCAGTTCGCGGGGCCGTCCGACAGACCCGCGCCGCGTGACTTCGATGAAGTGATGGTTGGCCTCATCAAGAACAGCCGCCTTCAATGAAATCTCGCCGCCGTCGAGCGTCGCGTAGCCCGCGATGGGCGAGTTGCAATGGCCGTTCAGCACCCATAACACTTCGCGTTCCGCCTCTCCGCACTGGCGCGAGACGGCATTATCGATGCCCGCCAGACGGGCAAGCGTCTGCCAATCAGCCGCCGCGCATTCCACCGCCACGATGCCCTGCCCGACGGCGGGCAGCATCTCGTCCGGGGAGAATTGGTGAACGATACGGTCGGCGAAACCGACACGCTCAAGCCCCGCGCGCGCCATCACCAGCGCATCGGCAGGCCCGACCTCGCCGCCGTCCGGCAGACGCTGCATCTCGCGCCCGTCGAGCTTGCGGATGCGCGTATCGGCGGCGCCACGAAAATGAATGATTTCGGCTTCCGGAAACAGACGGCGCACATAGGCGGCGCGGCGCACCGCATTGGTGCCGATCTTGAATCCCTTGCCGCGCGAACGCCGCAGTTCATCGAGCGTCACGCCGTTCCGCACCACCAGCGCATCGGTCGGTGGGTCGCGCAAGAGCATCGCGCCGATCACGAGGCCGGGCGTGTCTTCGTTGCCGGGCATGTCCTTGAGCGAATGCATCGCCGCCTCCAGGCGGCCTGCGCGAACGGCATCGCGGATCTGCGCGACAAACGCCCCGCCCTTGCCGCCGAGATCGAGCAGCTTGCCGGTCTGATCCTGATCCCCCATGGTCTCGAACTTGACGATCTCCACCGCAAGGCTCGGGTCAGCCGCCGTCAACTGGCGCGCGATTTCGTTGGTCTGCGCCAGCGCCATCACGCTCTTGCGCGTGCCGATCCGCATCAGTCGTTGTGTCAATGAACGGGCTTCCACTATGATTACCGGTCTCCCATAGCTTTGAAAAAGGCCGCTCACAAGCTAAAGCTACCGGGTCAATCCGCCCCCGGAAGCATTCTTGAGTCCAATTGATCCAGAACGGCGCCCATCGTTCATGAAGATAGCCCTCATTACATACAGTGCTGACCCTGCACGGGGCGGGGCGGAGGGCTACACACTCGAATTGGCGGAAGCACTCATCGGGCGCGGCAACGACGTTTCCGTCCTCCATTACACGCCACTCGGGAATAACCGCTCGACCGGCCCCAATTACATCCAGATCGGGAAGCCCCGCAGGACAAAGGCCGCGCAATATCTCGAATTTATCGATGCGGTGGACGAACACATCGCTCACGGCCAATTCGATATCGTTCACGCCATGCTTCCGGTCCGGCGCTGCGATATTTATCAGCCTCATGCCGGACTGGCGATCGAAGCGATCAACGGCAACAACAAGCGCCGGCAGGGTCTCGGTCGATTTCTGGCGCGCATCGGTAACCAGCTGAACAGCAAGCGACAGCTCTATGCGCGCATTGAGCGCGATCTGCTCGCATTGCCTTCACCGCCGACAATCATTTGCCTCAGCGAGGCCATGAAAGCGAAAGTCGCGTCCGCCATCGGATCTGGCCGCGTCCGTCTTCCGGTTATTTACAACGCCGTCGATCTGGATCGTTATGATAAAAACCGCGATCCCGCGGCTGGCGCCATTCTCAGAGAAAAATTCGGCATAACGCCCGATCAGACGGTTGCGTTGTTCATCGCTCAGGATTTCGAACGCAAGGGCCTCGCCGTCTCGCTGAAAGCCATGGCCGAGGTTCGTCATCCGGCGCTCAGGCTGATCGTTGTCGGAAACGACAAGCCCGAACCATACCAGCGCCTCGCGGACACGCTCGGCATATCCCGGAATATGATTTTCGCGGGAGGCGTTCGCGATCCCTACCCGTTTTATGCGGCGGCGGATTTCGTTCTTTTCCCGTCGCTCTTTGATCCATTCGGATTGGTCCCCGCCGAATCCGTCGCAATGGGCGTGCCACCCATCGTGAGCCGGCAATGCGGCGTGAGCGAGCTTCTCACTCACAACCATGACGCGCTGGTGATCGAAAACCCTGAACAGGTTTCTGAGCTCATCTCAGCTATCAACACAATCCTTCAGCCCGACGTCCGCCAACGGCTTGCATCCAATTGCATCCAGACACGCCAGACCTTCTCTTATGAGAAGCACCTCGACTCGATCTCTCAACAGTATGACGCACGAATAAACACGCCCTAGAAGCAGTTCCCTGAAAGGTGGCCCTCAAAAAAACGGCCCGCCGGAGCGTCGCTTCCTGCGGTTTCTGCAGAGATTTCCTGTTAACAAGGCTTGTGAGTTTGCCTATAATATACATATGAAATGAATCTTATATGCATGCTCGCGCGCAGACCCGTTCTGAAACTACATACGCGCCGGCAAGAAGGATACCCGATGACTCACGTCGTCACCGACAACTGCATCAAATGCAAATATATGGACTGCGTGGAGGTCTGTCCGGTCGATTGCTTCTATGAAGGCGAGAACATGCTCGTCATCCACCCCGACGAATGCATCGATTGCGGCGTCTGCGTGCCAGAGTGCCCGGCTGAAGCGATCTTCCCGGATTCGGACCCCGCAGCCGAGCCGAAATGGCTCGAGCAGAACAAGAAATATGCCTCGCTCTGGCCGAATATTCCGTTCAAGAAGACCCCTCCGGAAGACGCCGACAAATGGAACGGCGTGAAGGACAAGTTCGAGCCGTATTTCAGCGAGAAACCCGGCGAGGGCTCCTGAAAAGCCTCCATCAGGTAGTCTTTTGGGCTGCTTGTCGCCGCAACCAAATCAGGGTGAAATGCCTCTTTGAGACAGCATCGCCGTGCCAAACCATATTCCGCCCGCAAACTCCTTCGATGACAATCTGCTCCAGCACGGGCTGGAGGATTCCGGCATCGGCACATGGGATCTCGACCTTGCGACCCGCAAGCTGGCGCTGTCGCCGACGACGCGCAAGCTGTTCGGTCTTTCCGCCGATGAAAGCCTCGACTACACGCGGTTTCTGTCACTGATTGAACCGGAAGACCGCGAGCGCACCAAACGCGCGATCGACCGCGCGATCGCGGATGTCAGCCATTTCGACATCCAGTATCGCATCCTCTCGCCGCACGGGACGCCTCATTGGGTGCGCACCCGCAGCGCCGTCGTCAAACAGAACGGCACCGCACACATGTGCGGCATCGTCATCGATATCGAGGAACAGAAACAGCTAGAAGCGGCGCTGCGGATACGCGAGGGCCATCTGCGCTCGATTCTCGAGACCATCCCCGACGCGATGATCGTGATCGATGGCCGGGGCATCATGCAGTTCTTCAGCAAGGCAGCCGTCCGGCAGTTCGGCTATACCGAGCGCGAGGCGATCGGGCGGAACGTCAGCATGCTGATGCCCAACCCGGACAGCGCCCGGCATGACGGTTATCTCGCGCGCTACCGCGCGACCGGCGAGCGCCACATCATCGGCATCGGCCGCATCGTGTCCGGCAAGCGCAAGGATGGCACGATTTTTCCGATGCATCTGTCGATCGGCGAGATGCAGACCGAGGGCGAACCCTATTTCACCGGCTTCGTGCGTGACCTCACCGAGTATCAACAGACGCAAGCTCGGATGCAGGAACTGCAATCCGAACTCGTGCATGTCTCGCGCCTTACCGCAATGGGCGAAATGGCGTCGGCGCTGGCGCACGAACTGAACCAGCCGCTCGCCGCCATCAGCAATTACATGAAAGGCTCGCGGCGCCTGCTGGCCTCCGACACCGAGGACAACCGGCAAAAGATCGAATCCGCGCTGGATCGCGCCGCCGAACAGGCCATTCGTGCCGGTCAGATCATTCGCCGCCTGCGTGATTTCGTCTCGCGCGGGGAATCCGAAAAACGCGTGGAAAAGGCCTCGAAACTGATCGAGGAAGCCGGCGCGCTCGGCCTCACGGGTGCGCGCGAACAGGGCGTGTCGCTCCATTTCAATCTCGAGCCGGATCACGACTTCGTTCTGGTGGATCGGGTCCAGATCCAGCAGGTTCTCGTCAACCTGTTCCGCAATGCGCTCGACGCCATGACCGAATCCACGCAGCGCACGATGATCGTCACCAGTTCCCGCGTCGCCAACGACATGATCGAGATAACTGTGTCCGACACCGGCCATGGCATCGCGAAGGAACATCAGGCAAGAATGTTCCAGACCTTCTTCACCACCAAGATAACCGGCATGGGGGTCGGCCTTTCCATCAGCCGGACGATCATCGAGGCTCACGGCGGGCGGATGTGGACCGAAGACAATCCGGCAGGCGGCGCGACTTTCCGCTTCACCCTGCCGGCCGCACCAAGCGAAGGATTGACCGATGCCGGTTGAAGGACTTGTGTATGTCATCGACGACGATCCGGCGATGCGGGATTCGCTCGATTTCCTGCTCGGCGCCGCCGGTCTGAAAGCGCGCCTGTTCGAATCCGCGGTGAGCTTTCTCGAAGCTTTGCCCACGCTGGAGCACGGCTGCATAGTCTCCGATGTGCGGATGCCGAATCTCGACGGCCTCGAATTGCTGAGGCGCCTACGCGAAAGCAACAAATCGTTGCCCATCATCATCATGACCGGCCATGGCGACATTCCGCTCGCGGTCGAAGCGATGAAACTCGGCGCCATCGATTTCATCGAAAAGCCGTTCGAAGATGACCGGCTGATCGGAACCATCACGACAGCCCTCAGCGGCGCCGCGCAACGTCACAAGGGCGACGCGGTAGCCGCCGATATCGCATCCCGAATCGCAAGCCTGAGCCCGCGCGAGCGGCAGGTGCTGGAGGGCCTCATCGCGGGATTGTCGAACAAGCTGATCGCACGAGATTATGACATCAGCCCCCGCACCATCGAAGTCTATCGTGCCAACGTCATGACCAAGATGCAGGCTTCCAGCGTCTCCGAACTGGTGCGCTTCGCCATCCGCGGCGGCCTCCTGAAGGATTGAGACAAATCAATGCGGTGAGGGCTCCCAGCAGCCAGTCTTGAAAGACGCGCTACTGCGTCGACCGGTTGAAGCATGTCCTCCCTGCGCAAAAGCACCGTCTATGTCATCGACGACGACCCGGATGTTCTGGGCTCGCTGCGCTTTCTGCTGGAAGCCGAAGGATTTGAAACCCTGACGTTCCGCACGGCTTCCGCGGCACTGGCGACAGACGTGCCGCGCCATGCCGACTGCTTCATCATCGACTACAAGATGCCCGGCATGAACGGCCTCGATCTCGTCTCCCGCCTCCACAGCCAGAACGTGCGGGTACCGATGATCCTTATTACCGGCGACCCTGACGAGGCCATCTCCGCGAAGGCGCTGGCGGCCGGAGTCCATTATGTGCTGCGCAAGCCCCATCTGGAGGAAAGCCTGATCGCCCATATCCGGCAGGCGATGCAGGACAGCGCCCCGGCCCGCCCTTCCTGAAGGAAAATCCGCCTGTCACCTCCGGTGAATCCCTTAAGGGACCGAGCGAAATACCGCTGCATCCGCGTTTCGGAGACAAAAGGCCATCGCCTCACAGGAGATGACCATGCTCGCCGAGATGCCCGCCACCCCTACTGCTTGTACCTTCAGGCGAATCTCCGCCACCACCGTGGCGCCACGCCTCGACCGCTTCGACACGATTCTCGGCAGCGCCGGTGTCGTGGGAGCCTCCCTCTCCTACCACAAGGACGAGGAAATCTACGGCGAAGGCGAGCCTGCCGACCACATCTACAAGGTGATTTCCGGCGCAGTCCGCACCTACAAGCTCCTGCCCGACGGCCGTCGCCAGATCGATGCCTTTCACCTCGCCGGCGACGTATTCGGCCTGGATTCTGGTGATGAGTACCGGCTGACCGCCGAAGCCATCGTCGACAGCCAGGTCCGCGCGGTCAATCGCCATCACCTCGAGGTCGCAGCCGAGATCGAAGTTCAGGTCGCACACGGCCTCTGGACGCTCACGGTCGACCACCTGCGTCATGCCGAAGATCACATGCTGCTGCTCGGCCGCAAGACCGCGACCGAGCGCGTGGCGACCTTTCTTCTGGAAATGGACCGTCGCCTTGCGGTCACCGGCCTGATGGCGCTGCCGATGTCCCGTCGCGACATCGCCGACTATCTCGGGCTGACGCTTGAAACCGTCTCACGCACCTTCTCGCAATTGCAAAGCCAGGGCGTGCTAGGCCTGTCCGGCGCGCGGCGGGTGGCGTTGCGTGATCGTCAGTGCCTGCTCGGCATGGACGCCTGAGGCGGCCCCCGTTCATCGAGACGGATGGCGAGAAACGCCGGCGCATAGCTCAGGCCGAATCCGAGAAACGACAGGATCCAGCAGGCAGCGGCCGCATAAATCAGGCCGCTGCTCCATGCCGGGACAAGGGCCGCCGCGATCCGCGCGAACGCGGCCGCAATCACGAGGGCATAGACCACCTGCGTTGCCGTGGACGCCACCAGCGGGCGGCCGGTATGACCGAGGCTCGCCCGCGACATCACCGCGAGCGTCATGATGCCCGCACCGCCCACCATCCACGCATGGATGGCGGCGCTCACGCTGACAAACCCCCATGCCGATATCGCGGCCAACAGAAAACCAAGCGGCACGAAGGCGTAGCCGATATGCAGGATGACCAGAATCCTGTTGGCCCAGGTGCGATAGCCCGCCCAGCGCACAAGCCGTGCGACATGAAAAAGTCCCGCGATCAGGCAGAGGCCGCCGGTCGGCATCCCTTCGGGACGGATCACCCAGGCGACCAGGGCAAGCGCGCCCAGCAGCACGGCGATGCCGTCAAATCGGGAAAACGGCACCGGCATCGCGCCCTGTGGCCGCCGCATCAGCCATATCCGCGTGAAGGCCGGGACAATGCGGCCGGCGATCACCGAAACCAGAAGGACGATAGCCGCAACACCGGCGCGCACGCTGTAGCCGGCGGCGCCCTGAACATGCGCCTCGACATGAAAGGCGACATTGCAGGCGAACAGCAGCAAAACCAGCGCCACGACCCGCATGTTGCGGAAATTGCGGGCTGCCAGCACCTCGCGGGCCGCGACCGCTCCGGCAAGAAGAAGGAACGACACATCGACCAGCATCGCCGCACGCCAGCCGACCTCTCCGGAGCATGCCACCGCGACGCGCCCGAGGACCCATACGACAACCATGAGCAGAAGCAGGTTGCCACGCACCGGCGGACGGCCGGTCCAGTTCGGTATCGCGGTCAGCAGGAATCCGGCAATCACCGCCGGCAGAAAACCGAACAGCATTTCATGAATGTGCCAGTCGAGCGGGGCGAAAGCCGTATGGAGCGTCACTTCGCCGAAATAAACCGGTATCCAGATCGCAACCGCCAACCCTGAATAAATCGCCCCGGCGAGAAAGAACGGCCTGAAGCCGTAGGACAGAAACGCAAAACCCTGCGCGTTCCGCAGCAATGACATCTCGATTTTCATAGCTTGTTCCCGGCCGGACTAAGACATCTCGCAGGGATGCAGTCCGGTCCCGCGGTAAGCCGCGATTCTGCAAAAGTCAAAAACTTCTCCGCCGCGGCTTCTGAACCGCAGCACCCAGCCTTCGCGCCTCCCGCAGATCGTCCACTGCGCGAACGGCAACCAGCAAAGCCAGAACCAGAAATACGATATAGATCGACATGATTCACCACCACGGATGGTGGAAACCTGCCGCTTTTCCGCACCGCCGCATTGAGAAAAATCAAATATCATTTGAAAGACGTTTTGTTGTCCACAAACCGGATGCGAAACAAATAACGCAACGGGCACAGATAGCTCTATGCAAATGAAATGTGACGGGATTTCCTGATATTTTGCGTTACCGCAAAGTCCTTTTCGCAACGCCAGATAGATTGTCGTCACATTCCTTCATCATTCCGAATGACGGCATGATGAAACGCTCTAGAATATGTTGCGCAGGTCGCTCACGATTCCTCCTGGAAACGTCGCGACCCTTGAATCCTGTGCCTGCTGCAAGCAGGCATTCGCCGATGCGGGGCAGATAACGATGCGAATGATCGAACAACTCACCAAGGACGAGCGCGAGTCGGGCCTCGTCATTCTGCTCATCATGTTCGTCGTCGGCGCGGTGATGACCGTTGCGGGCCGGGCCGACCTGTTCAGCGTCCATGGCGCGCTGGTGATGGTCGCAGCCCTTGCCGGCATCTTCTGGGTCGGCTCCGGATACTACTCACCCGAGCCGTCTCCCGATCGCCTCAACCAGTATTACGACGACCCGAGCAAGGTCGGCATCATTCTGTCGATGGGCTGGGCCGTGATCGCGATGTTCGTCGGCGACTGGGTGGCGTGGCTTCTGGTCAATCCCAACCTGACTTTCGACGCGGGATGGGCGAGCTTCGGCCGCCTGCGCCCCGTGCACACCAGCGGCGTGATCTTCGGCTTCGGCGGCAACGCGCTGATCGCGACATCCTTCTATGTGATGCAGCGCACCTGCCGCGCACGCCTTCCCGGCCAGCTCAGCCCCTGGTTCGTGCTGCTCGGCTACAACCTGTTCTGCGTCATCGCTGCCACCGGCTACCTGATGGGCATCACCCAATCGAAGGAATATGCCGAGCCGGAATGGTATGCCGATATCTGGCTCGTCGTGGTGTGGGTGGTCTACTTCATCCTCTACATGCGCACGCTGGCGCGTCGCAAGGAGCCGCACATCTACGTCGCCAACTGGTATTACCTCGCCTTCATCCTGGTGGTGGCGATGCTGCATATCGTCAACAACCTGGCGGTGCCGGTGTCATGGGCGGGCGTGAAAAGCTACTCGCTGTTCTCCGGCGTGCAGGATGCGATGACGGAGTGGTGGTATGGCCATAACGCCGTCGCCTTCTTCCTCACCTCCGGCTTCCTCGGCATGCTGTATTACTACATGCCCAAGCGCGCGGAGCGGCCGATCTACTCCTACCGGATGTCGATCATCAGCTTCTGGGGCATCACCTTCTTCTACATGTGGGCGGGCTCGCACCACCTGCACTACACCGCCCTGCCGCAATGGGTGCAGTCGCTCGGCATGACTTTCTCGGTGATGCTGCTGATCCCATCATGGGTGTCCGCCGGCAACGCGCTGATGACGCTCAACGGCGCCTGGCACAAGGTTCGCGACGACGCCGTACTGCGCTTCATGATGGTCGCCGCCGTCTTCTACGGACTGACCACGTTTGAAGGCTCGTTCATGGCGATCCGCCCGGTCAACGCGCTGTCGCATTACACCGACTGGACCGTCGGCCACGTTCATGCCGGCGCGCTCGGCTGGGTCGCGATGATCACCTTCGGCGCGATCTACGCGTCCGTGCCGTGGCTGTGGAAGCGCCCGGCGATGTATTCGGCCCGCCTTGTCGAAGCTCACTTCTGGCTCGCGCTGGCAGGCACCGTCGTTTACGTGTTCGCGATGTGGAACTCCGGCATCATCCAGGGCCTGATGTGGCGGACCTATAACGAGAACGGCACGCTCGCCTACTCCTTCGTCGACTCGCTCGTCGCGATGCACCCCTATTACATCGCCCGCGCGATCGGCGGCCTCCTGTTCCTGATTGGCACCATCATTGGTTGCTACAACATCTGGATGACCATCCGCGCCGTGCCGCATGTCGCGGCCGAGCCCGCCACCGACCGTCCCGAACTCGCAGGCGCGCCTGCGTTGCAGGCGGGGGAGTAAACCGATGTCGATGTTTGGATTTCACTATCGTCTCGAACGCAAGTCGGTCGGCCTCGTGCTGATGATCGTCGGTGTCGCCTCGATCGGCGGCCTGTTCGAAATCGCGCCGCTGTTCACCATCCACCAGACGGTGGAGGATGCACCGAACATGCGCGTCTACACGCCGCTCGAACTCGCGGGCCGCAACATCTACATCCGCGAGGGCTGCTATGCCTGCCACTCGCAGATGATCCGTACCCTGCGGGACGAGGTCGAGCGCTACGGTCATTATTCGCTCGCGGTCGAATCCAAGTACGACCACCCGATGCTGTGGGGATCGAAGCGCACCGGCCCGGACCTTGCACGCATCGGCGGCAAGTATTCCGACGAATGGCAGGTCGCCCATCTCAACAACCCGCGCGACGTGGTGCCGGAATCCGTGATGCCGGCCTACGCCTGGCTGTCGCGCACCGAACTGCGGACCGATGATCTCAGCGCCCATTTGAAAGCGCAGCGCACCGTCGGCGTTCCCTATACCGACGACATGATCGCCAATGCCGCGGCCGACGCCTATGGGCAGGCCTCGCCGGATTCGAACGACGCCGAGGGCGTGACCAAGCGCTACGGCAAGGACACCAACGTCCGGGCTTTCGACGGCAAACCCAATCAACTGACCGAGATGGATGCGCTCGTTGCCTATCTGCAGATTCTCGGCCGCCTGACCGACGTCACCGAGAAGCCGGTCGCTGACGCGGGAGGAAGGCCATGAACCTCGATCACAGCTCCCTTGTCTGGTTCTCGAAATCCTACGGGCTGTTCTATCTGCTGGCGCTGTCGGCAGCCGTCCTCGTCTACGCTTACTGGCCATCGAACAAGAAAAAGTTCGAGCACGCGGGCCGCGCCATCCTCGAGGATGACGACGACCGCCCCGCCAAGACTTCGGAGAAGGGTTAAACGATCATGGGCGACCATTTCATCCGCGACCCTCATACCGGGCATCTCTCCACCGGCCATGAATGGAACGGCATCACCGAGCTGAACACGCCGGTGCCGCGCATCATCTATTTCTTCCTGATCGCGACCGCGCTTTTCTCTCTCGGCTACTGGGTGCTGATGCCGACCTGGCCGGTCGGCACCACCTACACCAAGGGATTGCTCGGCGACGATGTCCGCGCCGATGTCGTCCAGTCGGTGAAGCAGGCCGCGCTCGATCGCTCCCATTGGACCAAGCAAATCGAGAGCAAGAGCTTTGCCGAAATCCAGAAGGATCCGCGCTTGATGGAAGTGGTGCGCGAATCCGGCCGGGCCCTGTTCGGCGACAATTGCGCCGCCTGTCACGGACGCGAAGCCAAGGGCAACAAAGGTTATCCCAACCTCACCACGCAATCCTGGCTGTGGGGCGGAAGCCCCGAGGAGATCGCCCAGACCATCCGCGTCGGCATCAATTCCGCTCATCCGGACAGCCGCAGTTCGCAGATGCCCGCGTTCGGGCGTGACGGCATCCTGAAACGCGCCGACATCGACAATGTCGTTGCGTTCGTCCGTAGCCTGTCCCATCCCGGCGACAAAACCATTCCCGCTGACAAGATCGCAGCCGGGAAGGAAGTTTTCGCCGCAAATTGTGTCGCCTGCCACGGCGAGAACGCCAAGGGCAGCCATGAGGCCGGCGCGCCCGACCTGACCGACGCGTTCTGGATTTACGGCGGCGACGCGCAAACGATTACCGATACCGTCTGGGCCGGCCGGCAGGGCCACATGCCGACATGGGAAGGCCGGCTCTCGGATGTCGACCGCAAGATTCTCGCGCTTTACATCACCGACCTGCGGAGTCCGAACCCATGAGCACCGGCATGTCACTTGGACAATCTCCTGGACGGTCTCCTGGACGGTCTCTTGGCCGCCGCGGCCGTCTGACGATGTGGGTCATCGCAGCCGCGATCATTCTCGTCTTCGCCGTCGCGAACTGGCATTTTGTGTATGTCGCCGTGACATCGCAACCGGATTGCGTATCCCATCTGAGACTTGGCAACGGTAACGCCGCGCAAGGTAACTTCAGCGCCGCGCAATCGTCCTGCACGCCGAAATAAACGAGGGCTGATATGGTCGTCATTCCGGTCGTTGTACCGCCACTGCCACACGAAAACCGCTGGGCTCGCAATCTGCCGCCTGCGACCGCACTGAAGTGGCTCGCGCAGGGCTGGCAGGATTTCTGCACCGTGCCCGGCCCGAGCATCGCTTACGGCATACTGATTTTTCTGTTGTCGTTCGCGATCATCGACGGCCTGTTCCTGTTCGGCCGGGACTACATCCTGTTTCCCGCGCTTGCGGGATTCATGGTGATTGGCCCGCTGCTCGCGATCGGGACTTACGCCAAGAGCCGGCAGATCGCGCGCGGCGAGCCCGTCAGCCTGATGCAGATGATTTTCGTCCGGCCCGCCGCGGGAGCGCAGCTCCTGTTCACCGGCGTGCTGCTGTGCCTTTTGATGCTGGTCTGGATGCGCGCCGCCGTCATCGTCTATGCGCTGTTCTTCGGGCTGCTGCCCTTCCCGGGCCTCGACCACGTCGCCGCGATGCTGTTCTCGACGCCGGTCGGATGGGCGATGCTGATCGTCGGCAGCGCGGTGGGCGCATTGTTCGCGTCCTTCTCCTTTGCCATCAGCGCGTTCTCGATTCCCATGCAACTCGAACAGCGCGTCGATGCGCTGACCGCGATGGGAACGAGCTTCGCACTCGTCGGCAAGAACCTGCCGGTGATGCTGACCTGGGGCGCGATCGTGCTGGGACTGTTCCTCTTGTCCCTCGCCACGGGCCTGCTCGGTTTGATCATTGTGTTTCCGGTGCTCGGGCACGGCACCTGGCACGCCTATGAGGCGATGAAAGCTGCCCCGGCTGCCGCGAAGGCAAGCTGACCTGAATTGCCCGGCGGCACTGTCGCCGGATCGTGAAAGCCCTTCGCGCTGAACCCGGCGCGGAGGGAATGCTGGAGAAGCCGATGACGTGTTGCACCTCCGCCGGAGGCATCGCGCTGACCGTCGCGAACGACATCAACAAGGACGGCGAAGTCCTGCTGGCGAGCCGGCTTGTCGGCGACGGCATCCGCCAGACCGATCTCTCCGTCCCTTCCATTCACTGCGGCGCCTGCATCCGTAACATCGAAACCGCATTGGTCGCCCTGCCCGGTGTCGAGACCGCGCGCGTCAATCTCTCGACCAAGCGCGCGACCATCCGCTGGCACGACGGCGCGCCGCCGCCTTTCATCGAGACACTGCGCCGCGCAGGCTACGAGGCGCATGTTTACGACGCGGGCGCGGAGGTGAAGGACACCGCCTTCAGCGAACTCATTCGCGCGCTGGCTGTTGCAGGCTTCGCCGCAAGCAACATCATGCTGCTGTCGGTGTCGGTCTGGTCCGGCGCCGATCCCGCAACGCGCGACCTGTTCCATGCGATCTCCGCCGCCATCGCGCTGCCCACGCTCGCCTATTCCGGCCGCGTGTTCTTCCGTTCGGCATGGCGCGCGCTGCGCCACGGCCGCACCAACATGGACGTACCGATCTCGATCGGCGTGCTGCTTGCCTTCGGCATGAGCATGTACGAGACCGCGACCCATGGCTCGCATGCCTATTTCGATGCGTCGGTCACGCTGCTGTTCTTCCTGCTGATCGGCCGCACGCTCGACCATCTGATGCGGGAAAAGGCCCGCACGGCGATCAAGGGCCTTGCCAACCTTGCATCGCGCGGCGCGCTGGTGCTGCAAGGCGATGGCAGCCGCGTCTACATGCCGGTCAACGAGATCGCCGTGGGCATGACGATCCTGCTTGCCGCTGGTGAGCGCGTCCCTGTCGATGCGCAAGTTCTTGCCGGGCATTCCGATATCGACAGCGCGCTGTTGAGCGGCGAAAGCGCGCCGCTTGCGGCCGCGCCGGGGACATCCTTGCAGGCTGGCGTGCTGAACCTCACCGGGCCGCTGACGCTCATCGCCACGGCTGCGGCGAAGGATTCGGCGCTCGCCGACATGATGCGCCTGATGGAGGCGGCGGAGACGGGCCGCTCGCACTATCGCCGGATCGCCGATCGCGCCTCGCAACTTTATGCGCCGGTCGTACACGCGACGGCATTCCTCACCTTCATCGGCTGGATGATCGCCACCGGCGACCTTCACCGCGCCGTCACCATTGCGATCGCGGTGCTGATCATCACCTGCCCCTGCGCGCTCGGCCTCGCGGTGCCGATGGTGCAGGTGATGGCGGCCCGCCGCCTGTTCGAGAACGGCATCCTGCTCAAGGACGGCGGCGCGCTGGAGCGGCTCGCGGAGATCGACGCCATCGTGTTCGACAAGACCGGCACGCTGACCTCCGGCATGCCGCGCCTCATCGATCCCGCCGCCATCGATGCCGAGGCATTGCAAATCGCCGCCGCCATCGCGGGCCACTCCCGTCACCCCTATTCGCGCGCCATTGAAGCTGCCTGCGCCTCCCCCATGCACACCATCGAGCCGGATGCCATCACCGAGCATCCGGGCTGCGGGCTGGAAGCGCGGATCGGCCCGCATCTTTATCGCCTCGGCCGCGCCAATTGGGCGCTGTCCGATTCCGCCACCGACGGCGCCGGACTTGTGCTCGCGAAAGACGGCACAGCGCTCGCGCGCTTCCAGTTCGAGGATCGCCTGCGCGCCGGCACGCACGACGCACTCGCCACCCTCAGGCGAAATTTCGATATCGAAATTCTGTCGGGAGACCATGACGCCGCCGTGGGCCGGATCGCGCGCGAACTCGATCTTCGGTATTCCGCCGGGATGCTGCCTGCCGGCAAGGTGGCCCGCATCCGCGACATCGAGACAAGCGGCCGCAAGGTCCTGATGGTCGGCGACGGATTGAACGACGCGCCCGCGCTCGCGGCCGCCCACGCGTCAATGGCGCCCGCGACCGCAGCCGATATCGGGCGCAACGCCGCCGACCTTGTATTCCTGCACGAAAATCTGGACGCCGTGCCGCAGGCCATCGGCATCGCGCGCGACGCCGCGAAGCTCGTCCGGCAGAACCTTGTCCTTGCGGTCGGCTACAATCTGATCGCGGTGCCGGTCGCGATCATGGGATATGTGACACCTCTGGTCGCGGCGATTGCGATGTCGTCATCCTCGATCATCGTCATTGCCAACGCGCTGCGACTTGGCGGCCGTCGCGGGCGAACCACACCCGAAACCACCGCAACGAAGCCCCTTCCCCTGAATATCGTGGAGCATGCGTGATGGACGATTTTCTGTTTCTCGTTCCTGTCGCGCTGCTGCTCGGCCTTGCAGGCCTCGGCGCCTTCATGTGGGCGCTTGGCAACGGGCAGTATGACGACCTCAACGGCGCGGCCGAGCGCATCCTGCTCGACGACAAGGACGTGCCGCTGTAGGCGCGGCAAACATCGTGATTTTTATGAAGAATGGCGCTCCCTAGGGGAAACACCAAGCAACATAGCAGACCATTGAAATTATTGCATTATTACGGCAGCCGATAAGCCATGTGTAGCATCATATGGCAGTAGGATCTAGGCCCCTTTAATTACAAACGTACGGACGTCAAAAATTACATTACCATTTGGCGTTTCATTTGCTTTGATTTCGGCGGTCACATGCACTTCTTTTATTTAGATGAAACGGGCTGCACCGGCGCAGATTTGACTAACGCTGAGCAACCAATTCTCGTCATCGGCGGCTTAAGTGTTACTGATGAAGGTTGGCGAAAGACCACCGATGCTGTGAACTCAGCATTCTCCAATTTTTTTCACGGCACCGTTCCGGAGGGGTTCGAGCTTCATGCTCACGAGCTGGCGTCCGCAAGTGGTCCGTTTACTGGCCGAACTCGAGAGGAGCGCAATAAATTCGCCCACGTTCTTCTCGATCTAGTTGCTGAGCGGAAACATGCAATTCACATAGTCGCTATAGACAAGCCTAAGTTACTGGCGTCCACATTGCAAAATGACCACGCTGCGATCAATTGCAAAATTCCCTATCTTCTGGGCTTCAACTATCTCATCACCTACATTGAAAAGTATGTACGTGGGCAGTTGGGGGTAACTGCTCGGGGAATGATTATCCTGGACCATAAAGAGATGTTTCAATCTGAGATTGATCGTCTAACTAATTATAGAAGATATCAGGTGCCGCAGGTTAGGCAGCTCAAGCGAATTGTTGAATTCAGCTATCCCGTTGATTCAACCAGGCACCCATTAATCCAAATATCTGATCTAATAATATTTCTAACCCGAAAGTTTTTAGAATGCGAAGCGGGTTATCGAGAACATTGGCCTATTGAGGCAAAGCAATTTTTTGCTGCTTGCTACGAAAAAATACACAAGCGGGTTTATCGAACAACGTTAGTCGAATCTCTCGGGGCCGAAGAAGAGAATGCTCACGCCATTCTGTCTGAGTGCCAAGCCAGTCACCGGGATCGATGGCGACAGCGATACGGCCTTAAAGAGTGATTGCGTCGGTAACATTCGACTAGTACATGATGCTCCCGCCTAGCTTCCGGTAGCCATCAATATTTTAAGAAGCCGACGAAACTCGCGATCACTATCGTCATTTTTCCATCTATTCAAAAACCTGCAAACAACTTGCAAATTCCCGATCGCATAGTGACCACTACTATCGATTCTATCTAAAGAACATCGGAGCTCATCGTCTGCTTCAGCTTCATCATAATGGAGAAACAAGCCAGATAAAGCACACCGGCCCTTTTGTCTGTCGATCAATTCATCGATGTGAGCTGAGAGCTTGTCGAAGTCCAGGCACAGGTCTTTTTTCTTTATAGTTCTTTCTATTGTTTGGCCGTTTGCCTGTTTAGTCGTTCGTTCCGCCATTTTAGCCATGCGTGAAACGGCTTCAGCACGACCACGCTGGACCACCCGAATCTCGGATCGTGTCCTACCCGCCGCGTCTAGGATCAATGCGTGCTCTTGCACTGTGATACGCCGCACACCGGGCTGAAAATAGCCGCGACGGCTCCCACCACTCTCCAAGTATACTCCCGTACCCGACTTAAACGGCACACCAATATCAAAACGAAAATATTGAAGAATTTCGCATTGAAATCTGCCTTGATGAGACTCGTCCTCTTTAACATCGCCGATAATTCCACATCCAAAATAAACAGGGACCTGGCGCCCTCGGCTTTTCTTTCGACCGCGGTAATAGATGAATTGTTCTCCCGGCTGAATAAGCTTTCTGTACTGTCGAGGAAACTGGTAGAGCATCCCAGTCTCATTGGCATATTTTATTCCCGATTCAGTGAATTCATTCTCTGCGAGAACCAGCGGCATTAGCTACCTCGACGCCCTGCGACAACGATCTAAGCTTGATAGCGACCAAAAGTTGGATATCTTTCATAGTGAACAGAATAGTTTCTCAAAATCTCGAGCGACTTTTCTCTGTTCTTATCCAACTTAAAAGGCAGATCACGGTGTATTTTAGCAAGCGGCGTTTTGCCGAGCCTTTGGTCGATCTCAATCTTCTCTCTGATTGAAAGGTCCGGAACCGAGATACTTCTGATATCCGTCCAACTGGAAGAGAAAAATGGCCAGCTCGACAACCGTGTTCGCTCGAAAAATTCATTTTCGCCCACTGTCGGTAGAATAATCGCCGTCACAGTAAGCATCTGATGACCGTCAGAATATTTATTGATCACAAGCGGAACGATGCGTGACCGTGGACGACCTGACATCCCATCAACCGCCGAATTCCTCACCGCCTCTAATAGAAGCCTAGGCAAGCCGTCTTGGTTCATATCCCCCACCCCAAAACCTGCCGGCATTCGCTGCCCCATTTGGTTAGAAAGTCTCTCGAAAGCTTCAGCTCTAATTTGTCCCAGCACGTCAGAATTCACTTCTTCCTCATCTTCCGACTCAGCGGGCTGTAATGGACGTCCCATCAAAGTTTTTATATCGGCGTTAAGTGTGATTTTGACGATATCGTAATCCGACATCTGCGTTATCAGTGACTGAAACTCAGTCAGCTGACTTCCACGCTTGTTTGCCTTAGCGTAATCGAGCCAAACAATAAAATTGGGATATCCGACGCTTGCACAAAGCTGACCAAAGTCAGTTATGAAGTCCTCGCTAGATTCAGGTAAACACTCAATCCAAGATAGAGGCTTATTAAATAACTGCCTTCCGTATGTTGTTTTATCTTTTTCAATACAGAAAAGGCGCCTTATGCCGAGCTTGTAATGCGCGAGTTTAAGGTCTTCGAGAAATCTTCCTCCCATTGAAGCATAGCAATACCGGGACATATTCTGGCCCGCTACTCCAGGCTTCAACATTCCTAGCAGCTCGAAAAACAATTCGCGCTCTATGAACTTGTTCAGGCGAAGATGATACGGAACGTTTTCGCCACTCATTTGCGCTTCCCAGCCTCTGCATGTACCCGATCAAAGCACATCGCACCAACATCAGATGCTGACACGTCGGGTGTTCCATAAAGATACCGAGAGACGGTTCTTACGCGAGAAATCGGACGCGCAAATACGATACGTTTGTTTGTTGACTCTGACTTAGGTAGCGGAAGATCTGGCCTCCACTCTCGGACGTCACCATACTCAGACATCCGAGGCACTCGCTCTAATTTTTCCGGAGGAACATCCGCGATCATGTCATGGATCGCCACAGGGCTCGTTGCATCGAAAAACTCGTTTGTTGCCGCCTCATTGCCTTTCCACTTATTCGTGAAAGTAGTGTACTTCTTCAACGCAACGGCGATTAGTTCCAGCACTGCAAGGTAGACATCTGATCCCGTATCAAGCCCGTGCTTGGTAGTTGTAAGAGGCAACTGAGCTGTATCTTTGCTCTTAAAAAATATGATTCCAGAAATGCAAATGAACTGATTGTGGAACGAAGGCACCCCACGCGTCCCCCAACCGACCAATCTGGATTTGTCTTTATACAAAACCACTCTGTCGTTGCAGGCGACCGAAATTCCCGCCTCGTCTCGCGAGCGCGGGCGTAAATTTTCCCCCTCGACTTCGTTTTCTTTGGCAAGGGGGCGATAGAATCCGATCATCGCCTCAACTTGAACATCTCCAATTTTTGCTTCCAGAACATATGGGCTTATTATTGGATTATCTTTTTTAGGAATCCTGTTTGGAAATAGGAGAGAAAAATCTGATGCCTCGACCCGTGAACCATTTACTGTAACTTCGAATCCCTTATCGAGAATGAAGGAAAAAAAGGAAGATATCCGCTTCTTCAGATCGTTAAGAAACGACGAGGCATCGGGATCAAACTCAGTTTGAACTGACTTCAATAGTTTCGAAATTCTGATAGCTGTACCCGGTTCCGATAGAGAGACCTCTGGCTCTGTAACGGGTAAGAGCCAGTCCGTATCGTTGGCCATCCATGCCGCATTGATTGGTACCGAAAAACTTGTTTCAGAATTCCGTGTTGTAATTACGCAGTCGCGCCCCATCTTGAAGATGGCCCGCTTCATACCAACTCCATAAACACCTATCGATTCAATATCTTCTTTAACTTCGTCCGATTCGCGCCCAATGCGAAAAGCATATGGTACTCGAGCTTCCGGTATCCCCCCGCAATTATCTCGGATTTCAAAAACATCTTTCGTTGCTGTAATAGAAGCGTAGAAGCCAGCGTACGGCTTTTGCTTACGGCTACCCTTAGTTGATCTGAGTATGCCGTCGATGCAGTTATCCAAGAGATCAAGAATTGCGTCTGCGAGCTCAATATCGCGAGTAAGCATCTCCACAAAAAACTTTTTCGTAGGGGATGCTGAAACTGGTTTGCGTGCCATTGGATTTTAGCCCCTTCTTAGCCCGCCATAAGCTAGACGAACTCTACTCGTCGTTGCAACGACCGGTAGAATCTGAGTATTTGAGAGAATGACTCAGAAAACTGGGTTCATTATCAGCTCGCGGTCAGATCCAGGCATGCTTTCTCACAAGGGCTTCGATGCCATCCGAAAAGACGCCAGTTATTGATTATCTTTGGGACCTCCTTCTGGAAGAAGGAGCAGGCAGGCGCGTTGTTGATAGAGACGACGTCGTTAAAGCCATCGTGCACTGCAACGCAAAATTCGGCCTAAAGTTATCAACCGGTAATCCAGCTAACTTTATGAAGGACGTGGTTCGAGGTGATAAAGCCAGCGATCACTGGCCGCCACGTCTGACTACAATGAAAATCGGCGCTCGTCAGCGTCCGAGCGGACGACGTGTTTTCGAGTTTGTCGATTTTTTAGAAGGACAATTCGAGGCATTCCCTAACAAGTACATGCCGAGCACTCACTTAGTGCCCGTGCCTGTGGAGGCAGTAAGTCTTTCACTCGCGAAGCGAAGCCTCGGTCGGCAGGATGAATCCTGGTTAGTTCAGGTCGCTGTGGAGCTTCGGTTGATTCAGATGCACTTGGCGATAAATTCCGCGCAAAAGGTTGTCGAGGTGGGGCACCTGCAAACGGGCGTTAAATTAGGCTCATCGGAAATCGATAGCTTATTCTTGGCACACCTTCGAGATGAAGATGGCAATGCCACTAAGGCGCTCATAACTTGCGAAGCGAAACAAGAAGGCCAACGCATTCTTGATCATCAGATCGTCGAACAGATAGTCGCAGCCAGTCGATCCGTTCGACTTGCCGGGCTTGATATTGATCTCATTATTCCCTTAGCAATAAAAGCCATGGAGCAAAGTCGCGTGTATATAGTCGAGTTTGCGCCTTGGACACTAGCGATGTCTGACCTTCCGGAAGATCAGCTACCTGAATTAAAGTTGGCTTCTGAGGCGCTTTACACGCTTATGCCGCCCGTACCGGGAATCGGTCATAAGAATAAGAAAACCTCACGTCGAGCACATCAAGCGCCGGCCGAAAAAAGCTGACTTTCAATCTCTGCTTGGCTCCGTTTCTTGACGCCGCTCTTTTTGTTGCGTTTCCCAATAGGTGATGACACTCCCCAATATCGAGCCGCTTCCGCCATATCGAGTCTCAACAATTCTGGATCACCAAGCGCAATTATAGATTTCGGACGGGTCGGCCGAATTCCTAGAGCACGGATGATCGACTTCGCTACGTACATGGCAAGCAATGGAGGGACGGCATTCCCGATCTGTCTAGCACCATGCCATTTAGTCTGGTGCAACCGAAACCAATCTGGGAAGCTATGGAGCCGCGCCATTTCCCTTACCGTGATGCAACGCGCAAAGTCATAGTGCAAAGGTCGTGGGCTCGTAAACGCGCCTCTTGATGCATCGGTACCAGCCCGTAACGTATTCGACACTCCCCCACGATGAAGTTTGAAGAACCTTGAAATTGGTTCGACTTCGCCGCCGGGCGTCGCTCTGAACCTCCGTCGACTGATGTCGGTGTGCTCCGTTCTAAGGCTGGAGGTTAACAGTAAGGGGCGCCAGTCCCGCGCATATCCATAGTAGTAGCTATCGTTATCTAACCCGTGCAATTTTCTTGCGTAGGCGGAACGAACTTGGGGCCATCTACGAAGGGAAACCGAATCGCCGAACGAAAGTTCTTCAAAATCCTCTGCATTTGGCAAATCCGCTAATGCATCCTCGCATGTGGGACCTTCGGGCAGCCCAACAACTTTCTTGGAAAAGCCAGCGGCTCGGGTCAATTCGCTAGGATATTCGGGTAGCTTTTGGCCTCGCCGAGCCCCCATCAAAATTAGCCGCTCTCGATTCTGCGGAACTCCGAACGAAGAAGCGTTTAAAACCTTCCAGGGTAGCCGAATGGAATAACCAGCCTGCGTGAACGCACAGATAAGTTCATCGAGAAACTCCCGATGTCGCCCAATGGTGAGACCCTTCACGTTCTCAAATACAAAATATCGAGCCTTGAGCTCCGTAACGATGCGTACAAAGTCCCTCACCAAGGAGTTGCGAGGATCTTCAAGGGCTCTTTGCCCTATCAAGCTAAAACCTTGGCAGGGCGCTCCACCAAAAACTACGTCAACCGGCCGAGTACCAATCCCCGCTATTCGCCTAATATCGGCACCAGTCAATTCCGAAACGGATCGCGGAATGGTCGCACACTTTGGAAAATTGAATTCGTGGACCGAGGCATGTATGGGATCAATTTCGACAGCGGCAACTATATCAAAGCCTGCCTGCTCGAATCCAAGAGACATCCCTCCCGCACCAGCGAAGAGATCAATTCCCAACGGCCTTGCCATGCTATTTCCCCTTAAGTGAGAAGAGCATTAGCCGATTTGAAATGCCAAGTCGATCGAAATCACTCAATCATCCAAAAAAATCATTAGGCGTTCCGATAATTCCTCTAGATTTTTCAGTTCGCACTGCCAAACCACAAGTGCCCTCCAGCCTAGAGACTTCAGCTGGACGAGCCGTTCCGCATCCCGCTCTCGGTTCCTTGCCAATTTCATTTCCCAAAAGTCGACCCTTGATTTCGGTGGTCGTCCTTTGGAACACCCATGCCCATGCCAGAAGCACCCATGGATGAAGATTGCTTTCTTCCGAGATGGAAAGACCATGTCAGGTTTTCCAGGAAGCTCAGAAGGATGCAACCGATAGCGGTAACCGGCCCGATGAAGCAACCGGCGCACCACCAGCTCCGGACCAGTATTTTTGGCTCGGACCGCTTGCATGATTCTGCGTCGTTGTTCGGGGGTGCGAGTATCAGCCACCGCAGCTCTCGGTGAATGGAATACCTCATATAGATAGTTATTTGAGGCGACCAAAAAAGGCCTAGCGCCAGTCAGGGCGTGGCGAACATTTGGCACCAAACTTCGGTTCCAAACGCTAGTGACTCGAATCAAGCGTCATTATGCCCCGGACAAAGTTTAGAAGGTCTACATGTGATACCAGTTGGAGGCGGCGAGTTATCGGTGGGGTCATAAATGCGAGACGCCACATCGCGCATCGGTTTTCGGATTCTCCCCCCGTACCCCTCAGCGAACTTGGCCCTGCTGGCTTCTCATAGCGAACAGCATAACTGCTCAAGGCTAGCACCGGCGCATATGTTCCGAAATCCTCCTGAAATTTGCGCTCCAGAAGTATCTGATTTTGCTGGTTCGAACGCATCGTATCTGAGTGTTCCGTAATCATTGCTTTTCGGACTCGCGGGATTCAGAATCATCTTCGTTGCTCCTTCGAGGAAACGAAAATGCACTCGCGCTCCTTCCTGCAAAAACATGTCGCCCTCTACATCCGGGTTAGTACCGACGATCAGCACACCAGCAACCAACGGCGGGAGCTTGAGGCAGTCGCAGAGCGGCACGGCTGGCTCGTGGTGGCCATCTATGAGGATGCAGGCATATCGGGAGCCAAGGGGCGCGACCACCGGCCCGGCCTTGATGGACTCATGAAGGCCGTCGCCCGGCGTGAGGTGAACATGGTGGCAGCATGGTCGGTTGATCGCCTAGGCCGCTCCCTAACAGACCTGCTGGACGTGCTGAAGGACCTTCATGCCAAAGGCGTTGACCTGTTCTTGCATCAGCAGGGTCTCGACACGTCCACCCCATCAGGCCGCGCCATGTTTCAGATGCTTGGGGTGTTCGCTGAGTTCGAGCGCTCCATGATCCGCGAGAGGGTTATCGCCGGTCTTGCCAGAGCCAAGGCAGACGGCACCAAGCTCGGACGGCCCAGCATAGAGGCGACAGGTGCAGGCAAGGCAGACACCATCCGCACCTTGCTCAGTGAGGGGGTCGGGGTGCGCCGCATTGCTCGTGACCTTGAGGTAGGTGTGGGGACAGTGCTGCGGATCAGGGACGGCAAGGCATCTCGCCATGCTTGTCAGATGAACACCTAACGCCCGCGAAGACACTAAACTTCCACCACGAAAGCAGGGTTAAAACTCAAGACGGCATGCACTCGCTTTTCAACATCTGATATTGAAAAATGACCTTTTGAACTCCATATCGCAGGTAATTTTGCGATTAGGCATACCGTGGAGCAGGGACCATTGAGTGACAATTCGCCCGACAAAGTTCGAGTTTTTATTTCGATATTTAAAAAGTACAGCAGAACCAATTTCGGGATTCGTATCCATTGGTTTGGAGAAATTATTTTTGCGGCTGGTTGGTTTGGCAATCAAAAGGTGAATGCGCAGATGATTGCTCTGGATTGCGCACTTTCTGCAATCGAGTTGGCGGATGCCTCCGTTAGGGTCGAAGCAATATTCCGCACAGAATATATACGACAACGGCTGGATATGGCCCGCTCTCGAAGGTTGGCCCAACAAGCAGGCATCCCCAAAAAGCCGATGCAGGAGGATGAGGCTCGGTGGCAAAGCGTTGCGTTTCGTGTTGTCGAAGCCGATGTCGGAATTCGTATGGCACTCAACGAGGAGGAAAATCAGGAGCTTTCTCTGATTGATCGGAAGTTGGATGATCTGCTTTTTGATGATCGCGCATTTCGTTTCTCTACCACTCCGATTGAGCCAACAATTGTTTTACCCGAGTTAGATTCTCCGCATGGCATATAACTCAAAGCCGAAACGGCGATTGTCGGACCGCGTAAAGAATCTTGCCCTGTCAAAATTTGCCCAGGACCGATGCGCAATTCTCGGCTGCCGTAATCCCACCATGCGGGCGGCTGGCATCGGACTCGCGGCCTTCCATTGCCGTAAGCACGTCGAGCACAAGGCCCGGCACGGATCGCATTGGCATGGGACGTACAGTGCCGCCGAACTCAAGCCGTATATTTCCGCTGCCACCTCATACGTTGGACTCCGGGCGAAATCCGATCGGTTCATCAAACAGGCGCTCAACGACATTGCGTTGCTCCTTGAAGAAGCTGGCCCCACGGAGATTGCCACGCGATTGAAAGGCATGTCGGCCACGAGACGGGCGCGGATCGCCTTGGCGCGGCTTCGTGTCACGGGCGTCAAGCCGGAGCGGTTCGTCGCCATCGTGCTGGCCGTCACGGCGCTGATTGAGGAGGACCCCGGCTCACACCGGACCAAAGAGTTTCGCATGGTCCAAATCGCAAAGGCCCTGCATCGTTTAGCGAGCGGCTACCATCGCGTTTGGGAGCTTCAAGACCAGAAAAAAGGCCGTTCCCAAAAGATCGAACTCCATGCCTTTCCCCGCTCGTCTGGACCGGTTCTGAGATTGATCGGCAGGGCCGCCGAGCAGCCGTGCGAATGGGTGGTGGAAAAACACCTCTCCGCCGTTCTCGCCCTGAAGGTGAAACGATACGGACGCCATCCCGCACTGAGGACGGCAGGCCTCGGATAATTTAAAGCGGATGCCTCTCGCTCGTCATATCAGGTTGCCGCAATACGGTACGCACATGTTGGGGCATGAGCCCGGTCACTTCGAGCACGGATGCTTGGGACAATGACTCAAACCAAACAGCACATGCGGTTCGATCCACAGTTGCGGGCGAGGACACCGGAGCTAATGGAAGCGGTCAAACACTTCACACGGCATCTGCTCGCGAAGGAATCCAAACTCGGTCTCCGCTCCCGCGCCCGTAAGGATCACGACCGGCGCAAATTCGCTCTCGCCGTCGAGGCCGTGGTCTGCAATCTGCTCCTGCTTGGCCTCATTGACGCCGATGCTGCGCTCGCTGCTCCGCTCGGCAGTGACCTGATGTGGGGAACGAGCCGTTATCGCAGTCCAGTCTACGGCGAGCACTTCCGCAGTTTGCTTGCTCTGATGGAGCGCTTGAAGCTCCTTAAACGCATCCAGAAGGGCTACCACTACTCAAAGACAGCCAAAGCCCCGTCCCTTTTCAAAACAGCCACCGGGTTCGGGAAGTACTTTCCCATCGTGGCAACCGAGTCCTTCCGCCGTGAGCAGGAGCCGGAGGTCCTCATCCTAAAAAAGAGTAAGGACGACGACGATAAGGCGGCCTTGGTGAATTACCGCGACAGCCAGAAAACACGGCGGCTCCGCAATCAAGTCAAGCGGCTCAACGATTTCCTCCTCAAAGCCGACATTGAACTGGCAGGCGCTCGCTCCTCGGCCCGGCTCGGCGACGATGGCGAGATCATCGCAACCTATCGGCGGACGGTTCGCAGGACGTTTAACAACGAGAGTTGGCAACAGGGCGGCAGGCTCGCGGGCGGGTTTTGGATGACAATGCCGCGTAAAGATCGCTTCCGGCGGGTACGCATTGGCGGCAAGCCGGTGGCGGACGTGGACTACCAGCAACTCTTTCCCCGTCTCGCCTATGCCCGTGCTCAAGCACCGCAGCCGACCGGAGACCTTTACGATGTAACGGGAGACGGTACCGGACGCGATGGCTGGAAGCTGCTCCTCAATGCTCTACTATTCACACGAGGGACCTTGAAGCGTTGGCCGCGCGAGTGCAGCAAACTTTTTCCCGGCATGAAGCTCCGGCAGGCTGTGGCACTCCTAGAACAAAAGCACCAGCCGGTTGCCCCTCTGTTCGGAACCGGCGTGGGCTTCCAGTTGATGTTCATGGAAAGCGAGATGCTGATTACCGTGGTCACGCATCTTTTTGAAAAGGGCGTCGTGGCGTTGCCGCTCCATGATGCCGTGCTCGTGGCGAAACCGCACGCCAAAACCGCCAAGACCGCGATGGAGGATGTGTTTCGCCTTCACACCGGGCAGCCTCGCGCGTTTGTAAAGGTGGAATTTAGCCCCGTAAAATAGGCATTTCCGCCCTTAAGCCTCCTCTAGTGTACTAGGAGGAGAAACCAAATTGGGTTGCCTTAAAGAAGTAACCTTAGGCTCCACCTCTACGGTGATGATGGAGTAAGCAGCACCTATCACAGACCACCTCAAAGGCAGCCCATTCAAGGATGCAGGGATGGTGAGTAGGCCTAACATCATCGTCTCCTCTAAGGACCTCTCAGCCCTCCATCATGTGTCCTTCAAGGAGAGCCGGGAGAAGGTAGAGGCCGAACGGATCATCACCACCTCAGCGGCTATCCTCTACGGCCCCCTCTGAGGCCACACCAAGGCCCTCTAAGGAGCACCGTCAAGAAGGAGAGAGAACAAGCGGGATCGTCACCCCCGCAAAGGAAGCCTTCAAAGACTGGCATAGCGTGCGCCTCAACGGCGGCCTTATTTCATGCTCGAAGTGACCGGGCAGACATCGGGCGAAATTCGGCTACGAGCCTACATACTGTTAGCGGGACTTCTTGCCTTCATCGAATAAGGCCCGAATCGGCGCGTCCAGCGCCTGAGCCACATGCCAGAGGCTTACGATGGTCGCGTTCCGGCTTCCCTGTTCAAGCCCGCTTATATAGGCCCGGTCCACACCGACGAGATCGGCAAGCTCCGCCTGCGTGATTCCCGCCGCTACTCGCAGCCTCTTTACGTTGCTTCCCACCAATCGCCGCACGTCCTCAGACATGGGCTTAAAGCGACAACTTGTTGCAATCTAATGCGACGCATTATAGTGCACATCTATTGCAGCATTTGGATAGCCTTGGAGCAACTGATGCCTAAAATTATTCTCGATTGCCGAACCGTCAGCCTCTCATACGACCAGATGGTGAGCCTCCGAAAATCGGGTCATCTCAATCTTGGAATTGACAACAACTTGGCAGCACAAATCTCGGCCGCACGGGTTGGCTCCAAGAAAACAACTGCCTCAGCGGCACATACGTTCTGGCGCCTCGTTGCTCTCAGCGTTGCAGCTTATGGAAGCTACCTGTCATTCACTTCGCATTGGTGGTGGTTCATCGTTGGCATTATCGGTGCCATCGTCATCAGCAAGGCGAACCAACAAGGAAACACTGAGAACGTGCTGGATGCCGCGATGATTGATCCCGACTTTTACGAACGTGTCAGGAAGATCAGCGGATGGCAGTATCAGATTGATGAAGCAACTGCTGCTCCATACAGATTGAGCGCCAACCGAAATGACCAATCTGTTCGCGGCTCCCGAGATATTCCGCAATCGGAGGTGGACCGACTCAACAAAAACATGCCTCAAATATTGGACGCTTATACAAGTCTCATAAAAAAACATTCCGGGGAAATTATCGATTCATCTTGGCTTCCGGTAAACAAGAAGCAGATGATTGAAATATTCAAATATATGTGGGTTAGCGCAAAAACGGATGAGCACCGTGACGCTGTTGAGAGTCTGTGGTCGGCTCTTTCATTCTTTCAAGATGGCGTAGGACCAACTCCGATTACACCACCTCTTGAGAACGTTAAAAATACGCCGATTGAGGAAATGGGAGAAGCGCTCGGCAAATACTTACCTTGGTCGGACCTTGTTTCCTCCGATATGCAGGCTATTCGGCGCGAACGCGAGGCATTCAAAAATGAAACCGCACATCTGCATTGAGTAAGAAGCGGACCGCTCAGCGCGTTCGCCAAGTTAGCCTCGATAGGTCTATCGGGGCCTTTACGTCATCCATCGCCTTCGCCAGCGGCTTCAACGAGAAACCTCTACCATACGAACGGCCAACGCCACCGGCACCGCTGTGACCTGTAAGAGCGTCGTGCGTTTCCTCCTCGATGCCCGCGTCACGGGTCATCCGTTTGAAGGTATGCCGGAAGGAATGGAAGACCTTAGTAGTCTCCTCTACACTGCACGCCGAGCGCAGATACCGGCCAAACCACTTCGACCATGCCGATGAGCGCGTCCGCTCACCCTCTGCCTTAACCTCAGGCCATAGTGGGTCCTCCAAGCTGGCACCGCCCTTTAGGAGTGACTCCCTGTATTTCAACAGGCCGATCCGTTTAAGCTCACGATGGAGCGGTACATGCCGGATAGACGAACTGGTTTTCGTCGAACGTCCACCCGTGCGCCCGATGTCGAAGTACCATCGCCGTGTATCTTCATCCTGCCGAAGATCGCATATCCGCAACTGAGCGATTTCATCGAGGCGCATACCGGATAGCAAACCGATCAGCGGAAACCAGAAGGCCGCTTCGCCACTGCCACCGGCAGGCCTTTCATTCTTCGCGTAAACCGGCGACGTGAATATTGCCTTGAGGTCGGACTTCTCGAAATGCTTACGCTGCGTCTCGTGATTATCGATGGAAAACCGGATGGCTTTGCCAAACGGATTCACGAAGCTCGGTACTTTGTCGAGAAATCCCTCACGCTCTGCCCGCGAGGTGATCCCGCCAAGAACCTGCATAATCTTATTCACGGTGGCTGCTGACCGCGGCTTGAATCCCGTAAGGTCCCGCTTTAGCAACTCCCGCAAAGGCAATTTTCGAAGAGTGCGCGGTAATGACGCTGGCACCTTGGCAACAGCATCACGAAACTCTCGGGCTTTCTCGCGGGTAATTTCGCCAAGCCGCAAATCACCGTGGAGCTCCTGGAAATATCGGACGGCTTGCTCTGCCTCTGTCACGGTGTTGGCATTGGGCTTCTTGGCATTGTGGGCCAAACCACCGGCAGCCCACGACGACAGCGCCTCGGAGAGCTTAGGCCCCAACTCGTCGCTGGACCGCTCAGCCACTACCGGAGTCGGAATGATCTCGCCACGCTGGCGCTTACCCATCGCATCATAGGCCCGCACATGAGCTTCAAGGACCACCAGTGCAGCCTTTTGAAACTCCGGCGACGATTTACTAAGGTAGATGCCACGCCGTTTCAGCGCGATGTTGGTCTCAGGATAGACAATCTTCGGGTCTCGCCGGGCATATGCAGCGCGAAACTCGTCCTCAAACACCGGCAGCAATTCACCGTAGGCATAAGCATGATCGTCAGACATTCCCATCTGGAAACTTAGCGGCACGTCTACGAGGTGCGGCCATTGGGCTCGTTCCTCTGGCGTTTGAAGATGCCGCCTGTCATCACCTTCCGTCCGCTCGGCTTCATCGTCCGAGAGAAGGCCCGCAAAGACATCATCACCAAGTTGCTTGAGATCGAAGACTACCGGCTGCACCGCGACGGCGGGAGGAGCGAGCGCGTTCACGGCAGCGTCGAACAACTGGGTCGCCTTCAAAGCCTCCTGATGGTCACGCGTCTTTGCCTCCTTCAGGTCCTTCGTTGAGAGGGATCGAACAAGCTCGCGCTTAAAGCAATGCGTTTTCGGGTTGATGAGATCCGCAAATGTATCGCGCATATGAGCGGGTACGGGCTTCCCGGCCAGCGCCTCAGGCAGCCTCTTGCGAAACTCGTAGGTCCCTGACACCCGTCGCTGCATGTAACTCAAAGCCGCCATTGTGGACCACCTTTGTGGGCTACGGTTGTGTAGCAAGGCGGCCTCTCTAAGCTTATGATTGCTTAGAGTTTTCAGCTTTTCAATGGCTTAGAAATTTTTGGCGCTCCCTAGGGGAATCGAACCCCTGTTTCAGCCTTGAGAGGGCCGCGTCCTAACCGCTAGACGAAGGGAGCGTTGGGGCAAGGGATAGCCGCCACGGGCGCAAATCGCAAGGTGCGAAACCAGGCAATAAACCTTAAGGCTCGGTCGCGAACCGCGCCCGGCCCAGCAATTTGAAGGTTTTGGCATCATAAGTGCGGATTTCGGTGGCCCCGCCGATATCCAGCGTCACCGCGATCCGGTCCTCCAGCGCCGCCGTGGAGACGATCCGGCTGCCCCTGGGCACCATGATCGTGGCTTCGGTGGCCGCTTTAGTCGCACCTTCACCACGAAACAGCTTGTAGCCGATGGCGATGAATACCGCCCCGATCCCGAGAGCCGTGGTCAGGCCCGCGATCAGCATCAGGCGCTTGAGCCGCGCCATCATGGCGGCCTGTTCAGGCGTCAGTTCGGCAGCTACATGTTCAGTCATGCAAGGGTCTTCTTCAAATCACCAGGGTGCGGAAAGTACCGGCGAACGCCGCATTATCACAGCCGGGGCTGCGGGCAAATCGCCAGGCCAATCGCAGCGGCTCGACCGCGTGCTCGCCGAGCAGGTCGAGGACCTCTCGCGCACCCGGCTAAAGGCCCTGATCGTGGCCGGCCATGTCAGCATCGGCGGCGCCCCGGTTCAGGACCCCGCCTATCAGGTCAAGGCGGACGAGACGATCATCGTCGAGGTTCCACCTGCCGTCGCCCCCGAGCCGGAAGGCGAAAACATTCCGCTCAATATCGTCTACGAAGATGACGACCTCCTCGTGCTCAACAAGCCGAAGGGACTCGTGGTGCATCCAGCGGCAGGGCATGAGACCGGCACGCTGGTCAACGCTCTCATTGCCCATTGCGGCACAAGCCTTTCCGGCATCGGCGGCGTCAAACGCCCCGGCATCGTGCACCGGCTCGACAAGGACACCACCGGGCTGATGGTGGTGGCGAAGAACGATCGCGCGCACCAGTCGCTCACGGCGCAGTTCGCTGACCACGGCCGCACTGGAGCGCTGCGGCGCGGCTACATGGCATTCGTCTGGGGAGCACCCTCACGGTCGCACGGGACCATCGACCAACCGATCGACCGCCATCCCTTCGCACGGGAGAAAATGGCGGTCCGGCAAGGCGGCCGGCACGCCGTCACTCATTGGGAGATGCTTGAGAGCTTCGAGGGGCGGGACGGCAAGCCGCTCGCCGCCCTGCTCGCCTGCCAGCTCGAGACCGGGCGGACCCATCAGATCCGGGTCCATCTCGGCCATGCGGGCCACCCCTTGATCGGCGACGACGTCTATGGTTCGGGCTTCCGCACCAAAGCCAACCAGTTAGGCACTCCGGCAAAAACGGCGGTGGCGGCTCTGGGCAGACAGGCCCTCCATGCCTATCTCCTCCAGATCGAACACCCGGCCACAGGAGAAATAATGGACTGGCAGTCGGGGTTGCCGGAGGATTTGGTTCTCTTGCAGAGCGCCCTGCGCGCGGCGCCTTGACGCAGATCGATTGAAAAAGCTCCAAGGTTACATACATTTAACAGGCGTCACGGCTTCGTGACCCCGTTTTGTTCTTCCCCTTTTCGCTCCCCTCGGGTATGCTGCACCTGCGTGACGGAGATGTCCCGTCGCGGAACATTGCAGCTCCGCTGGCTTTGACAAAGCAGCAGCCTGCCTGGCCCGCCGATGTCGGGGGCCTGAACAACGGAGGGCGCACCCACATGGCCCGGACAGCCACTCTGCCGGTTCTCAACGGAGAATCCGGTCTTTCCCACTACCTCGCCGAAATCCGCAAATTCCCGATGCTTGAACCGCAGGAGGAATACATGCTCGCCAAGCGTTGGCGCGAGCATGACGACCGGGATGCGGCGCATAGACTCGTGACCAGCCATCTGCGGCTCGTGGCGAAAATTGCCATGGGCTATCGCGGCTACGGCCTGCCGATCTCCGAGGTCGTCTCGGAAGGCAATGTCGGCCTGATGCAGGCGGTGAAGCGCTTCGAGCCTGAAAAGGGATTCCGCCTCGCCACCTACGCGATGTGGTGGATCAAGGCGTCGATCCAGGAATACATCCTGCGTTCGTGGTCGCTCGTGAAGATGGGCACCACCGCGAACCAGAAGAAGCTGTTCTTCAACCTGCGCAAGGCCAAGAGCAAGATCTCGGCGCTGGAAGAAGGCGACATGCGTGAGGATCAGGTCAAGCTGATCGCCAAGCGTCTCGGCGTGACCGAGCGCGACGTGATCGACATGAACCGCCGCCTCGGCGGCGATGCCTCGCTCAACGCGCCGATCCGCGACGACGGCGAGCCCGGCGAATGGCAGGACTGGCTGGTCGATACCTCGCCCAACCAGGAAGCCATCATGGCGGAAAGCGAGGAATATGATCACCGCCGCAACGCGCTGACCGGCGCGATGGGCGTACTCAACCCGCGCGAGCGCCGCATTTTCGAAGCGCGACGTCTGGCCGAAGAGCCGATGACGCTCGAGGATCTTGCCGCGGAGTTCGGCGTCTCGCGCGAGCGCGTGCGCCAGATCGAGGTCCGCGCCTTCGAGAAGGTGCAGGCTGCGGTCAAGAGCACCGTGGCGCGCCAGGAGCAGGCAGCCCTTGAGGCCGCCTACTGAGGCACTCGCTTCGCTATCGAATAGAGATGAAAGCCGGCGGAAACGCCGGCTTTTTCGTCAGTAATAATCCTGCAAAAATTCCGAGAGCGAATCCGGATCGTAAATGTCATTGCCGCCCAGCGGGGCGTTCAGCATCGTCAACGCATTGGTCTTGTAATCGGCCTCGACATTGTTAGGCGCGGCGCCCAGCGGCTGCGACAGGATCGAGCGATACGACAGATAATTGTCCTTGTTGCCGACGAAGATGCAGACGCATCGCTTGGGATCGGCAAACAGATAGCGCGCCACGCCATTGACGGTGTGAATGACGAAACGATGCGGCGGCAAGGCGTGCAATGCCTTCTCTCCCTTGGGTCCGTTCGCCAGTTGCACCTTGAACCCGGCGGACGAGAGATAAAAATCATTCTTGTCCAGAAAGGAAAGGCTGAGTTCCTCATCGGCCAGCAGCGGGCTGCCCGACAGCAGCGAGATCAGACCTATTCCAAACGACAGGCGTCGCGTTGTGAAATTCATGAACAATCCTCCAGCCGGAACCGAGGATGGTCCGGGGCCATCGATCGATCAAGGGAAAATGAGGGGCCGGCGCAAACGCGGCCCCTTTGAACTCATATCGATTCCAAAGCGACCAATCGCCACCGCCACCCGCGCCGCACAACAAGATGTAGTGCGGCCACAACGCGTCATCGACAAACGATCTTACAAACACGTCACGATGCAAAGCATGAAGAAAATATGAATTGAAGAATTCTGAATCCGCGCACGCCGATTTGTTTTCTTCCACGCTCGCTCGACTCACAACCGCCTCAATGCACCTCGATGGTGCGCCAGCCATTCAAGCAAGGAGACGCGCATGATCAATCGTCCGCCAGAAACTTTCAGCGCAGAAACCGTGGCTGCCTTACGCGAAGTGCTCAACATCGCCGTCGCCCAGATCGCCGAGCAGAACAGAACGCCCGCAACCAAGGCCAAGATGGCCGAGACCATCGTGCGGCGCGCCGCCGAAGGCGTCACCGACGCCGTCGATCTCGTCACGTTTGCAGTCCGCGAGGGCGAAACGCCTGCGGCCTGACGCACAAAGACGGAAGGAAGAGAGATGCAATGCCCGGTCTATGCCGGGCATTTTCATTTTAGGCTTACGCTTCGACGGGAGCCTTGATGCGCGGCGCCTGCGTCGCGAACTGCTCGTCCTGCGGCTTGGACGGCAGCGATCCGAATGCCTTGGCATGATCGATCACGCGCGCCATCAGCTTGAGGCCGAGCGGCGCCAGCGCCCGCTCCCAGAGTTCACGCGCGGTTTCGCCTTTCTTGACGAAACACCATTCCTGCGCGGCGATCGCGCCGCCATCCATCTTCTCGGCGAGATGATAGATCGTGCCGCCCGTCACCGGGTCGCCTTCGTTGATCGTCCACTCAACCGCGGCGATGCCGCGATGGCGCGGCAACAGCGAGGGGTGATAGCCGATACCGCCGAGTCGCGAGGCCGCGAGCGCCTCTTCCGTCACCTTGGCATGGCTGTGCGCGGTGATGATGAGGTCGGTGCCCGGCGGAATCTCCGAGGCTTCGATCACCTTGGGGTGGGCCTGCACATGAACATGAAGCCCTGCGGCGCGGCCCGCAGCGGCCAGACGATCCTCGCCATCGGCCACGATCACGCCCGCGATCTCCACGCCATGGGCGAGAAGCATCTCGAGCGTTTTCACTCCGAAATGACGAGAGCCGGCGAGCGTAATCCGCAAGGTCATTGTCCCCAGGCTGAGAAGGCTTCGTTGAAGGTGCGCTCGCCCGGCGAGCCCTTCTCGATCGACAGGATGGCGCGCTTGCCGTTGCCATAGACAATCGGAATGTCGAGCGAGGAACGCTCCTTCAGCACCTGAATGTTGCGGGCGCGATCGACATCGACATTGGAAAGACCGATCAGGAAATAGCCGTCCTGCACCTTGACCGACGTTGCCGCGAGCGGCGTGCCGCGCGGCTGATCCGGCGATTTGGCGTAGACACCCGGCACATTGGCGATCGTGGTACCGAAATCGGGGCCGACCGTGAACACGATCTCCATCGTATGGCTGGTCGCCGGCATCGACGGATCGGTGTTGCGCATGATCGTCAGCGCCACCTTCATCTTGCGGTCGGGCAATTCGACGTCGGCCTTGATCGCGGTGTCCGGTTTCTGCTTCGGCGACGCCGCGACCTGATCGAGACGCCACACCACAGTGCCGACAGTCTGCTTGCCCTGCGGATCGGACGAATCCTCTTCATAGAGGATCGCGCGCTGCGCGACCTGCGCGACCTGCTGGTTGGAATCCGATTGCCCGACCCGGTCGGTAATCTTCGGACGGACGCCGGTGTCGCTGCCTGCCCCGTTCTGTATCGCAGTCCGCGGCGACGACTTGAACATCGACTTCATCGACGCGCCGTACTTCTGATAGCCGAGAATGCCGCCGCCGATCAGAATGAGCGCCAGACCCGCGAACAGCACGCCCTTGAGCGGAAAGCCGCTGCGCATTTTCTCGGGACCGCTGTCATAGCCGCGCCGCACTTTCGCGGGCGCAGGCTCGTGGCCGGTCAACTCCTCATAGGATTCGTCATCGGGATAGCCGGAATACGCACCGCGTTGTTCCATGTCCGGCTCGGAACGATCGAACTCCGGCGTCGGCGAGGAGACGTTGGCGAACGTCTTGCGTGCCGAGCGGTTGGCCTGCGAAGCGGCGCGGCCGAGTTCATCGGTATCGGCGACGACATCGCGGAATCCGCGCGTCCCCACGCCACCCTGCGGATGTGGCGGACGACCCTGCCCCTGACCTGCCGGTGCATGCGGCTGCCCGGAAAATGAATCCGGCTCCGGCCCGCGCGGACGGCCGGGCACGCGAGAGCGATCCTCGAAAGGCGGTGGTGCATCGTTACGCGATACAGTCGGGCGAGCCATCGGAGCGCCGGGCTGCGCGGCACGCGCACCGGTCGCGGCACGCGCGCTGTCCCGCAGAATGTCGCCACGGCGCGGACCTTCGCGGGGTGGGGCTTCCGGCCTGCCGCGCGGCGGCTCGGAACGATGCGATTCTCCCCGCATGCGATGAGCGGCTTCCGCCTCGACCTTGCGGACGGCTTCTTCCAGCGCAAGGCGCTCGCGGGTGATTTCAGCTTCGGTGAGAGGCGGCTGCACGCCGCGCAACTGGGCGATCAGCGCCGTACGGGCGCGCTCATACAAGGCACGCCGGCTTTCCCCTGAAGCGTTGGGATCGAGGCCGGCGACGGCACGCGCGATGAGGGGATAATAATCAGCCATTCTTGTTCAGCCGGCGAACCCTTTACACAACCCGATTGCCGAGGCGCATGTTTGTCACGACATCATGCCTCGAATGGATTTTGCACCAGAATAGTATCTTCGCGTTCGGGGCTCGTGGAAAGCAGGGCAACCGAACATCCCACCAGTTCTTCCACACGCCTGACATATTTGATCGCCTGTGCCGGAAGATCCGCCCACGAACGCGCGTTCGCGGTCGGCTCCTGCCAGCCTTCGATGGTCTCATAGATCGGCTTGACCCGCGCCTGAGCACCCTCGCCTGCCGGCAAATGGTCGATCTCTTTACCATCGAGCTCGTAGCCGACACAAACCTTGATCTCCTCGAAGCCGTCGAGAATGTCGAGTTTGGTCAGAGCGAGGCCGTGAATGCCGCAGGTGCGAACGGTCTGACGGACCAGCATCGCATCGAACCAGCCACAGCGGCGCTTGCGGCCGGTGTTAACGCCGAATTCGCGGCCGCGCTGGCCGATCAGTTCGCCGGTCGCGTCGGTCAGTTCCGTCGGGAAAGGACCCATGCCGACGCGCGTGGTGTAGGCCTTACAGATGCCGAGCACGTAGCCGAGCGAACTCGGGCCCATGCCCGAGCCGGTCGCTGCCGAAGCCGCTACCGTGTTCGATGAAGTGACGTAGGGATAGGTGCCGTGATCGACATCGAGCAACGCGCCCTGCGCACCCTCGAACAGGATGCGCTTGCCCTCGCGGCGCTTGTGGTCGAGCAGATTCCAGACCGAATCCGCATAAGGCAGCACCTGCGGCGCGACTTCCGCGAGTTCTTTCAACACCAGACCCGGATCGATCTCCGGGAGCGAAAGACCCCGGCGCAACGCATTGTGGTGCGCCAGCAACCGCTCGATCTTGTGCGGCAAGGTCTGCGGATCGGCGAGATCCATCAGGCGGATGGCACGGCGGCCAACCTTGTCTTCATAGGCGGGGCCGATGCCGCGCTGGGTGGTACCGATCGCGGTCGCCTTGCTGGCGTTCTCGCGCACCGCATCGAGCTCGCGATGCAGCGGTAAAATCAGTGTCACGTTTTCAGCGACGCGCAGATTGTCGGGAGACACCGCGACGCCCTGCTCCTTCAGCCGCGCCACTTCCGTGACAAACGCCTGCGGATCGAACACCACGCCGTTGCCGATGACCGACAGCTTCGAGGGCCGCACCACGCCGGATGGCAGCAATGCGAGCTTGTAGGTCTTGCCGTTGATGACAAGTGTATGGCCGGCATTGTGCCCGCCCTGGAAACGAACGACGATGTCAGCCTGCTCTGACAGCCAGTCGACGATCTTGCCCTTCCCTTCGTCGCCCCACTGAGCGCCGACGACCACAACATTAGCCATTGGGGTAAGCCATTTTCGGAAGCATCCTTACGTTCATCTCAAGCAACCGGACACGGCTGCGCCTACCGGCAGGAACGCTCGCATGCCAGGCCCCCACCCGATAAAGGATGATGGGATGTGACGCAAGCAAAACAGCCCTCTGACGGAGGCATGACCATGTCCGCAAACTATTGATATCCCCAGTTAAATCGTAACATTGCCGGAATTCCGCCGACTCACTGGTACCACTGCCGACATGACCCCGCCCAAGCCGCTTTTTCCGTCCCTGCGCCTGATGGACAGGCCCTATCTGTTGCTCTGCCTCACCATGCTGTTCTGGGCGGGAAACATCGTCATCGGCCGCTATGCCGCCGGGCAGATTCCCCCGATGGCATTGTCATACCTGCGCTGGCAACTGGCTTTCCTGTCCCTGCTGCCGTTCGCATGGTCCGGCCTCGTCGCTGACTGGCCAACCATTCGCCGAAACCTCGGCATGATGATTCTGCTCGCCTTCACCGGCGTCGCGACCTTCAACACGCTCGGCTACTGGAGCCTGCAATACACCACGGCGCTCAACGCGCTGCTGCTGCAATCCTCCGGCCCGCTCTACGTGGCCCTGTTCGCGCTGGTGCTGTTCAACGTGCGCCTGACATGGATGCAGGCGTTCGGCATCGTGATTTCGCTGACGGGCGTGCTAACCATCATCCTGCAAGGTCAGTTGTCGACCCTGCTGCAAATTCACTTCAACAAAGGCGACATCGGCTACACCGTGGCGCTGTTCGTCTTCGGGCTTTATTCCGCGCTCGCCTCACGGCGGCTGGCGCTGAAGCAGCTCTCCTTCCTCGCATTCAACTGCGGGGTCGGGTCGCTGTTCATCCTGCCGCTGTTTTTATGGGAAATGGCATCAGGTCGCGTCACGCCGCTGAATGCCCACACCATTCCGATTCTCGCCTATGTCGCGATCTTCCCCTCGACGCTCGCCTATCTGTTCTACAATCGCGGCATCGAACTGATCGGCGCCAACCGGAGCGCGCCGTTCCTGCATCTGATTCCGGTGTTCGGATCGGCGATGGCGATCGGGCTGCTCGGCGAGGAGCCGCATCTGTATCATATCGTCGGCTACGCACTGGTGTTCGCCGGTGTGGTGATCGCCGCGCGCAAGCCGAAGCAGTCCTGAGTAAAAACACCGCGGGGCCGCCGCGAGAAAGGCTTCACCCATGGCGGCGCTTCGGCCATGCAGAAGACACCGCCGCCCTTCGGAAACCTCCGGTCATGGATACGCTCAGAACGATGATCCGTTAGGCCTAAAGCCTGTATTCTGCTCGCGGAACGGATTTCTCAGCGTGGTCGCTGCGGTGTCCGGCTTGCTTCCCGGCACCGGGAAGGCGTAACCGATGATCGTCTTGATCACGATACGATCCGAAGCGGGCGTGAGGCCATATCCCACGCCGAAGTTCACATCGAAATCACCGGCCTGGAAGTCCGTTACCGCGAACAGCGTGTGCTGCTGATCGCGGGCCGCCGCGAAGCGGCCGATCTCGCCGAAATCTGCATAGTATTCGAGGCCAACCTGCACATCCGGCGCAACCTTCTTCGCTGCCCGGAACGCCGGAGCGAAATCCGCTTCACCCAACCGGCCAAGCCCGATGTCCACGATCGGATTCACGATGAACTCGTAGTCGCCTTTTCGCATGCCGATGATCGGGCGAATTTCGAGTCCCCACCGGGTCTGGGAAAATTTCGGCGTCTCGTAGCCCAGCTCGAAATTGACGCCGTAGAAGAACTCACGCTGGCCGGCGTTGGGCGACACAAAGAGGGTTCGCAGCTTGAAGCCGTCGGACAGGAATTGCCGATCCTGCACGGCGAACGGCAGATAAAAGCCGAGCTCCCACCAATCCGTCAGGCCGTAGGCGAATTCCGGCGTGCCATTGAGGCTGCCATCGGAGCGAAAGCCTCCTGGAAACGGCGGCAAGGACTGACCGCGCGCGACATAATTGAGGTGCTGCTGAATGGTCCATTGGCCCACCGCCGCAATCGACGCGTCGTAGACCTGGATCTCATCTGTCGCATGGGCGGCGGTGCCAGAGAGGCCAAAGGCCGCTGCGGCACCGATCAGAATATGCCTGATGACACAACGGAATCGCGCTGCGACCGGACAATCCACCTTATTCGCCCCCGTCGCTGTCTTTGCAGCCTGCTATAATTAGAATGATTCTAAATTAATTATCGTCAGTCATCCTGTCAAACGCGAAAGGCGGCTGCACCCATCCGGTTGCAGCCGCCTTTCAAAGTTCAGGAGAAGCCCTTCAGGGCTGACGCGTTCAGAACGTCAGCGCCTTTGCCTGCTTCACATGCGGCAGCTTCGCGACCTTGGCGAGAATCTCGGCAGGCACCGGTCCATCGACCTCGACCAGCGCGATGGCGTCGCCGCCCTGCTGGTTGCGGCCGAGATGGAAGGTCGCGATGTTGACCTTGGCATCGCCAAGCAGCGAGGCGAACTGGCCTATGAAGCCCGGCTTGTCCTCGTTGGTGATGTAGATCATCGACTTGCCGAATTCGGCATCGACGCGGATGCCCTTGATGTTGACGAGGCGCGGCGCACCGTCCGCATACACCGTGCCGGACACCGAGCGCTCCATGTTCTCCGTGGTCACGGTGACGGTGATGACGCTCTCGTAATCGCTTTCCGCCGCGCGCAGCACTTCGTCCACCACCATGCCGCGCTCCTTGGCGACGACCGGCGCGGACACCACGTTGACGTCGCCCAGCATCGGACGCAGCAGGCCGGACAACGCCGCCGCCGTCAGCGCCTTCACCTTCATCTCGGCAACGGCACCTTCGTAAGTGATCTGCACCTTGGCGATGTTGCTCTCGGTGAGTTGACCCGCGAACGAGCCGAGCTTTTCCGCCAGCTCGATGAACGGCTTCAGCTTCGGCGCTTCTTCCGCCGTGATCGACGGGAAATTGATCGCGTTTGAGATCGCGCCGGTCAGCAGGTAATCCGACATCTGCTCGGCGACCTGCAACGCGACGTTCTCCTGTGCTTCCGAGGTGGAAGCGCCGAGATGCGGCGTGCAGATCACGTTGGGGTGGCCGAACAGCACGTTGGCCTTGGCCGGCTCCTCGACGAACACGTCGAACGCCGCGCCCGCGACATGGCCGCTGTCGAGCGCGGCCCGCAACGCCGTCTCGTCCACAAGACCGCCGCGCGCGCAGTTGATGATGCGCACGCCCTTCTTGGTCTTGCTGATCGCGGTGGCGTCGAGAATGTTGCGGGTCTTGTCGGTGAGCGGAGTGTGCAGCGTGATGAAGTCGGCGCGCTTGAGCAGATCGTCGAGTTCAACCTTCTCCACGCCGATGTCCTTGGCGCGCTCCGGCGACAGGAACGGATCGAACGCGATCACCTTCATCTTCAGGCCAAGCGCGCGGTCAGCAACGATCGCACCGATATTGCCGCAGCCGATCACGCCGAGCGTCTTGCCGGTGATTTCGACGCCCATGAAGCGGTTCTTCTCCCACTTGCCCGCCTGCGTCGAGGCATCGGCCTGCGGAATCTCGCGCGCCAGCGCCAGCATCAGCGTGATCGCATGTTCAGCGGTGGTGATCGAATTGCCGAACGGCGTGTTCATCACGATGATGCCGCGCGCGGTGGCGGCGGGAATTTCCACGTTGTCGACGCCGATGCCCGCGCGGCCGATCACCTTGAGGTTCTTGGCGTTGGCGAGAATCTTCGCCGTCGCCTTGGTGGCGGAGCGGATGGCGAGGCCATCATAGTTGCCGATGATCTCGGCAAGCTTGTCCTTGTCCTTGCCGAGCGCGGGCTGGAAATCGACGTCGACGCCGCGATCCTTGAAGATCTGCACGGCGGCAGGAGACAAAGCGTCTGAAATGAGAACCTTGGGTTTGGTCATGGGAGTGATCCTGTGTTCGTCATTCCGGGCGCGAACAGCGTGAGCGAACCCGGAATCTCGACATGAAAGGGAAAAGCATCAGAGGATTCCGGGTTCGCGCCTTTGGCGCGCCCCGGAATGACATCGCGTAATGCGTTACGCCGCTTTCGCCAGCGCAGCCTTGGTCTCGGCAAAGGCCCAGTCGAGCCAGTGCGTCAGCGCCGCGACGTCGGCGGTCTCGACCGTCGCGCCGCACCAGATGCGAAGACCGGGCGGTGCGTCGCGATAAGCGCCGAGATCGTAACCCGCGCCTTCCTTCTCCACCAAGGCGACGAGCTTCTTGGCGAAGTCCGCCTGGGCATCGGCGGGCAACGCGGTGATCGCCGGATCGACGACCTTGAGACAGACCGAGGTATTGGAGCGGATCGACTTGTCGGCCGCGAGGAAATCCACCCACGGCGTTTTCGCCTGCCAGTCGGTCAGCACCTTGGTGTTGGCGTCGGCGCGCGCCATCAGCGCCTTGAGGCCGCCGAGCGACTTCGCCCAGGTCAGCGCGTCGAGGTAATCCTCCAGCGCAAGCATCGAGGGCGTGTTGATGGTTTCGCCGACGAAGATGCCCTCAATGAGCTTGCCGCCCTTGGTCATGCGGAAGATCTTGGGCAATGGCCATGCCGGCGTGTAGCTCTCGAGCCGTGCCACCGCGCGCGGTGACAGGATCAGCATGCCGTGGCCGCCTTCGCTGCCCAGCGCCTTCTGCCAGGAGAAGGTCGTGACATCGAGCTTGGCCCAATCGAGCTTCTGCGCGAACGCCGCCGAGGTGGCGTCGCAGATCGTCAGGCCTTCACGGTCCGCCGCGATCCAGTCGGCGTTCGGCACGCGCACGCCCGAGGTCGTGCCGTTCCAGGTGAAGACGATGTCGGAATTCTTATCGGCCTTGGCGAGGTCGGGAATGTCGCCATAACCGGCGGTCAGCTTGGTCACGTCCTTGAGCTTGAGCTGCTTCACCACATCGGTGACCCAGCCTTCGCCGAACGATTCCCATGCGATCATGGTGACTGGGCGCGCGCCCAGCAGCGACCACAGCGCCATTTCCACGGCGCCGGTATCGGACGCAGGCACGATGCCGATGCGGTAGTCGGCGGGAACTTCAAGCACCTCGCGCGTCAGATCGATCGCGAGCTTGAGCTTGGCCTTGCCGATCTTCGCGCGATGCGAGCGGCCGAGGGCAGCGTTCTTGAGATTTTCGGGGGTCCATCCGGGGCGCTTGGCGCAGGGGCCGGAGGAAAAATGCGGCACGTTCGGCTTTGAGCCGGGCTTCGCTACAGTCATGATCTATCCTTCCAGATAGTAAGCCTCCCGTTGGGGGGAGGTGTCCCATTGGTGGGGATACGCGAAGCAGCCCAGCCCGGTCAAGCGATTTCGCGGGAGCAGCAATACCCGGCCGTCGATTGTGACAGTTTAGTGAATGTGACAGGGATAGCGGTCAATCACGCCGACACGGAAACCCGCCGATGCCGACCCATGTGCTCCTGCTCGTCCTGTTCGCCGCGATGATGCATGCGAGCTGGAACGCCATCGTCAAATCCGGCGAGAACAAGCTCGAGGAAGCCGGCCTTGTCGCGGGTGCGGCTGCCGTGATGGCGGCCTGCGCGCTGCCCTTTGCCGGAATGCCCGCAACCGCAAGCTGGCCGTGGGTCATTGCTTCGGCCGCCATCCACCAGATTTACTTCATCCTGGTCGCGGCGGCCTATCGCTCCGGAGACATGGGCCACACCTACCCGCTGATGCGCGGTACCGCGCCGCTGATTGTCGCGCTGGCCAGCGCGCAGGTGCTCGGCGAAACGCTGACGCCGGCGAGCTGGGCAGGCATCGGCCTGATCTGCGGCGGCATCCTGCTGCTGGCGATCCATCGCCATGCCAGCCATCGCGCGACGATGATCGCGGTCACCAACGCGATGGTGATCGCGCTCTACACGATCGTGGATGGCACCGGCGTGCGGCTCTCCGGCAATTCGGTGTCCTATGTGCTGTGGCTCAACCTCCTGAGCGGTGTGCCTCTTTTCATGCTGGTGTGGCTGCGCGACAGGAAAAAGGTGGAGGGCATGCTGCGCACGAGCGGCCTGACGGCTACGATCGGCGGCGGCTGCAAGCTCGGCGCCTATGGTCTTGCGCTGTGGGCGATGACGCAGGCACCCGTCGCCGCGATCGCCGCGCTGCGCGAGACATCCGTGCTGTTCGGCGTTGCGATCTCGACGCTGATCCTGCGCGAGCGCAGCGGCCTGCGCCGCCTCGTCACTGCCGCGCTCATCGCCGCAGGCGCCGCGGCGCTGAAGCTGGCGTGAGTTTTCAGAACGTCAGAACTTGTAGCCGAGGCCGCCGCGCACGGTGTTGATGTTCACATCCGCACCGGCGTTGACGAAGCGAATATACTCCCACTCCGCGCGCGCGAAGACATTGCCGAACAACATCACTTCGGTGCCCAGGCCAGCGGTGTAGCCATAAAGCATCTTGCCGCTTATCCCGTCGCTCGCCGACAGTGTGACGGGAGTAGCGGCTTGCGCCGCGGCCGAATCCGCTCCTTTCTGATCCGAAACGGAAACGGCACTGTAGATATTGCCACGCCCTAACGCGGCACCGCCAAAAACGTAGGGCATGAAATTGCCCCAAACGTATCCGGCACGAGCTCTAATCGTTCCCATATCGCTAATGGATATCGACTTGGACGAATTCACCGTGACGATGTGATAAAGAGAATCACTCGTCAGCAACATGCCACGGCTGACGGGCGCAGAGACGGACGCCCCGCTAAATGTCCCATGCATGTAGTTGGCTTCAACGCCAAGCACGACGTCGTCCCATTGGCTGTTGTAGCCGACGAATCCACCAACCTGACTTTGGTGGGTGTTCGTCTTGCCACCAAGCAGCGGCCACGAGGAAACATTCATCTCGTTTTCGATATTTGTATTGGCAAGCAACTGCGCGATCATCGCGCTATTGGAACTCGAAAAGTTCATATCGGCCGAGCCATAGCCCGCCTGCCCGCCAGCATAGAAGCCCTGCCAGTTGACCACACCGCGGCTGATGCCGACCGGCCCGCGCAAGGCTGAAAAATCCGGAAGATCCGCGGCCTGCGCGGCCTGTGCCGCTCCCGCAACCATTATCGCCACCACCAGCCGACGCATCGCAACGCTCCTCGATACCAACGCTTAACCCTGTCCAATCATGGCCTGTTAACCTTAACCAATCGTGTGCAGACCTCTCCTCGCGCAAAAGAAAACGGCGCGGAAATCCGCGCCGTTCTCAAATTATATCGTGTAGCGATATTAGCCCTTGGTGATGAGCGGCGGCGCATACACCGGCGCCGGATCGATCGCCCAGCGCACGCCGAGTTTCACGTCATGCGATGTGATGTGGTTGAAGTGCATCGCCTGATTGATCGTCGTTCCGTTGGTATTGTACAGGATGCCCGTCGCGCCATTGCCCATGTCGACGTAACGATAGGCCAGTTCCATCGTCCAGTTCGGCGAGATCTTGTAGGCAAGGCCTGCGTGCAAGGCCCACGCGAAATTCCACTTCGAAGCATCGCTCGCTATGCCGGTGAGCGTGCCATCGTCGAGATGATCGTTGAAGCCGCCCAACGTGACACGCGCCGCGCCGATGCCCGCGCCGACGAACGGCGTGATGCACCACCATGTCCCAAGATCAGCATAAGCGTTGGTCAGGAAAAGCCATTCCGACTTGTAGCCGTTATAGTTGTCGGCACCGGGGGTCCCGGGACTCGGATTGGCCAAGAAAGTATCCCGCCCGGTATAATTCGATCTGGCGCGATACTCACCCGTCACATCCATGCGGAACCACGAATTGAACTGATAGCCTGCGCCGACCCCGAAGATGCCCGCCTGGCCGAAATGCGTGTTCTGCTGCAGCGAACCCGGGACCAGATCGGTATCGTACCGGGAGTAATGCCGGTCCTTGATGCTCTGATTGCTGAGACCGATATCGCCACGCAAATACCAGCCACCGAACTCCACCGGCGGCGGCACGTAAGGCGGAGGCATCGGCAGGTCGGCGGCGAGCGCCGCGCCCGACAACAATGAAGCCGCACCAGCAGCAACAATGGATTTCACGTAACGCATCGGATGGTCCTTTCGTCCAGTGAGGCAGGACGACGCAAAGGCCTCACTCAAAAATCCTCAGCCGGACGATGGCACCAAATGTTTAAGCCGCACTTAACCCTAATTCTTAACCGCGATTTTTAATGCAGGTGAAGAGATGCGATTAACGCTTCGCTAACGCGCGCGCCACAGTGGTTAATGATACGTTGATCGATGAGTCAGCCGCACTGACATAATGGCAAGCGAGCATCCGTCATTGCGGGCCAACGGGTCGGCGCATGCGCCGCCCGAGGACAGGCTCCGCGAAGCAATCCATTCTCGAGCAAGGCTGGATTGCTTCGTCGCACGGCTCGCAATGACGAAAGGAAAATGTCAGGCGCGCTGACGCTTGAGTTGCGGCAGGACCACCGCGAGCAACCCGATCGCGGGCAGGAACGCACACACTTGATAGACGTAGTCGATGCTGGTGCGGTCGGCGATATAGCCGAGCACGGCCGCGCCGATGCCGCCGATGCCGAACACGAATCCGAAGAACAGGCCGGAGATCATGCCAAAGCGATGCGGCATCAGCTCCTGCGCATAGACGATGATCGCGGGCATCGCCGAGGAGATGATGAAGCCGATCAGAATGCTGAGCATGAGGTTTCCGGTCAGGCTGGCATAGGGCAGCATCAGCGTGAACGGCAGCGCGCCGACGATCGAAAACCAGATGACGTATTTGCGGCCAAAGCGATCTCCGAGCGGGCCGCCGAAGAACACCCCGCAGGCGCTCGCGGCGAGAAACACGAACAGATAGATCTGCGCGGTTTGCGTCGAGACGCCGAACTTATGGATCAGGAAGAAGGTGTAGTAGCTGTTGATGCCGGCAAGATAGAACGCCTTCGAAAAACACAGCACCACCAGCACGACCAACGCGAATTTCACGCGCCCCGAAGACAGGCCCACGGATTGACGCTCCGCGTGCGCCTGCTTCCGTGTCCTCATGCGCGGCTTGTACCAGGCTCCCAGCCGCCACAGGATCACGATGGCCACCGCCGCCACACCGGAGAAACCCACGATGCTGCCCTGCCCGAACGGCACGACGATCAGCGCCGCCGCCATCGGGCCAAGCGCCTGCCCGAAATTGCCGCCGACCTGAAACACCGATTGCGCGAGGCCGTAACGTCCGCCCGACGCTGCGCGGGCGATACGCGCCGATTCCGGATGGAAGACGGCCGAGCCGGTACCGACCAGCGCGGCCGCGATCAGGATCACATAGTAGTGATGAGCGACACTGAGCAGAATCATGCCGACAAAGGTGAAGCCCATCCCGAGCGCCAGCGATTGCGGCTTCGGGTGACGATCGGTGTAGATGCCGATCAACGGCTGCAGCAGCGACGACGTCACCATGAACGCCAGCGTGATGAGGCCGATCTGGCTGAAGTCGAGGGAATAATTCTCCTTCAGGATCGGATAGATCGAAGGCAGTAACGATTGCAGCAGGTCATTCAGGAGATGCGACAGGCTTACCGCGCCCAGCACGGCGAACGCCGCCGTCGACGTCTGCGCGGGCGGCGGATCATCGGTCACGATGGGAGCCGCCGTGACATCTTCCGAAAGAATGACTGGCTTGTTCAAATGCGCACCGGAGCCGGGTTGAAAATAGCGTTCCAACCTATGGGCAGATTCTTCGGCCCGCTAGGCGGCTTTCGTCATATCCGAAATGCAACAGGCCCGGCCGAGGGTCCCGCCGGCGGCGGTATTCAGGCCGCCGCGCCGAAGCTCAAGGCCGATACGATCATATCGACCGCTTCCTCGACCCGATCGCGGTCATCGCCCTCGCCCATCACGCGAATGACCGGTTCGGTCCCCGATGAGCGCACCAGGAGGCGGCCATTGCCGTTCAGCTTCTTCTCGGCATCGGCGATCGCCGACTTCACCTGCGGATTCTCCAGCGGCTTGCCGGTGCGATAGCGCACGTTCTTCAGGATCTGCGGCAGCGCCTCGAAACGGTGGCACACTTCCGAAACCGGACGGCCGAGCTTCTGCACCACGGCGAGCACCTGCAACGCCGCGACGAAGCCATCGCCCGTGGTGGTGAAGTCCGACATGATGATATGGCCGGAGGGCTCGCCGCCGAGATTGTAACCCTGCGCCAGCATCTGCTCGAGCACGTAGCGGTCGCCGACCGGCGTGCGCACCATCGACAAACCCTCACCCGCCAGGAAGCGTTCAAGGCCGAGATTCGACATCACGGTGGCGACGATGCCCGGCTTCGCCAGCCGGCCGTCTTCCTTCCAGCTCTGCGCGATCACGGCGAGCAACTGGTCGCCATCGACCAGATGGCCCCGCTCGTCGATCACCAGCACGCGATCCGCGTCGCCGTCGAGCGCGATGCCGACATCGGCGCGCATCTCGCGCACCTTGCGGCTCAGCGCCTCGGGAGAGGTCGACCCGCATTCCTTGTTGATGTTGAAGCCATCGGGCTCGGCGCCGATGGTGATGACATCCGCGCCCAATTCCCACAGCGCTTCCGGCACCACCTTGTAGGCGGCGCCGTTGGCGCAATCGACCACCACGCGCAGGCCTTCAAGGCTGAGATCGCGCGGCAGCGTGCGCTTGGCGAATTCGATGTAACGGTCATGGACACCATCGATGCGCCGGGCACGGCCGAGATGCGCGCTCTGCGCCAGCCGCTTGTCGATGTTCTCGTCCATCAGTTCTTCGATCTGCAACTCAACCTCGTCGGACAATTTGAATCCGGAGGGGCCGAACAGCTTGATGCCGTTGTCGTCGAACAGATTGTGCGAAGCCGAGATCATGACGCCGAGATCGGCGCGCATCGATTTGGTCAGCATCGCCACCGCCGGCGTCGGAATGGGGCCAAGCAGCAGCACGTCCATGCCGACGGAGGTGAAGCCCGCGACCATCGCGGTCTCGATCATGTAGCCGGACAGCCGCGTATCCTTGCCGATCACGACACGATGCCGGTATTCGCCGCGCTGGAACACGAGTCCCGCGGCCTGCCCCACCTTCAACGCCAGCTCTGGCGTAATCAGGCCATTGGCGCGGCCACGAATACCGTCGGTGCCAAAATACTTGCGAACCATGCTGTCCCCTGATCCTGAACCCCGCCGCGAACGCTGCCAAAACTGCGCGCTTCGCCAGGAAAGCTCCCTTATAAAGAGCAGGCGGTTGAAGCCGCTTCAAAAAATATGATGAATCATTACGGCCGCCAAGCTGCCCAAATGCGGTAATCCCGATCCTGCTTAACGTCGGACTTCCACCTTAAGGCATTGAATTCATTGAATCCGTCAAGGGCTGCTGGGCCGCTTCCTGCCCCTGCGCGCCGGGTGCGGCTGGGTCACGCTGACCGGATCGGACGCGGGGAAGGAATCCTCCAGCCCCTCCTCGAGCTGTTCTTCCATATCTTTTTGATAGTCCGGCTCTTTCGGATTGTCCTTAGCCCTTTTGTCGGCTGCCGCAGTATGGTTCCGATCGGCCATGATCGCCTCCATAAACAAATACCTCAGACTGAAACATGGCCGTCGCCACGCGACATCATCAGCCGCCTCAGTCCCAGATAACCCGACGATAGCCCCAAACGGGGGTGAGGCATATCACTGTCTTGCAGGCGCGGCCCGCATCGACGCGGCAACATCACATCGGCGGCGTCAGGCCGTCGAGGCCGACGCTGACGCGTGACGTCTCCAGCACACCATCGGCGGTGCGCGCCGTTGCGGCGACGATCCTTGCGCCCTCTTGAAGGTCGGAGCGTTTACCGGGCACGAGTTTCACCACCGCTGTCTCGGGCGTGACGACGACCTGCTTTTCGCCGCCGCGGTATTTCACCGTCAGCATGCGGCCGTCATTGCCCTCCACCATCTTGTCGAGTCCGCCATTGGTCATGCTGCTGTTGGGCGCCGTGTCCCATGGCCGCGTGCCTTCGCCCGCGCCGCGCAGCGAGTCCGGAAACAAGTGAACCTCGGTGGCCGTCTGGTTGCCCTGCGCATCGGCGACCGACGTGACGCCGATATAGGCGCCGGGCGCGATGTCCGACATCGCTATTTTCTCGACGCCGGTGATAGCGGCGTTCGGCGTCATCTTCATCGTGACGTTGTGGCCATCGGTTTTCTTCACGATCAGCAGATCGCCGTTGATGGATTCGATCATGCCGCGCACCCGCGATACTGGCGGTTGCCGCACATCGGCAAAACCGGATGTCAAAGTCAACAACGAAGCGGCGAGGCAGATTGCGAGAAGGCGTAACGATGGCATTGCGATTCCCCTGTGATTCGGCTTTCACGTTACGCGGCAAATCTGTCGAACGTTTCGATGCTCACGCAGAGGTGAGGTCGGCCTCCACCAGCGCGCGCAATTCCGGCGTGACTTGCGGCCGCTTCCCAAACCACAACTCAAACCCACGCACCGCCTGATGCAGCAGCATGCCGAGACCGTCGGCGGTCCGCAGACCGCGCGCCTTCGCCGCCTTCAGCAATGCGGTTTCGAGCGGCACGTAGACGAGATCGGCGACCGCCGCATCCGCGCGCAAGGCAGATACGTCGAACGACAAAGGCGGCTGCCCCTTCATGCCGAGCGAGGTGGTGTTCACCACAAGTCCCGCCTTCGGCAGAATCGAAGCCACGTCCTCCCAGGCGACAACGCGAACCCGGTCGCCGTAAGGCTGCGCCAGCGCCTGCGCACGATCGCGGCTGCGATTGACGAGATGGATGAGCGGAACACCGCGCTCAAGAAGCCCGAATACGACCGCACGCGCCGAGCCACCCGCGCCGAGCACCACGGCCTCGCCATCCGCATTCCAGTCCGGCGCGGACGCATCGAGATTGCCGATGAACCCCTCGACATCGGTATTGGTCGAATGCAGGCTGCCGTTTGCGAAATACAGCGTATTGGCCGCACCCACCGCGCGCGCGCGCGCGTCCGGTGTCGAGAGCGCGAGCGCCCGCTCCTTGTGCGGAATCGTGACGTTCGCTCCGCGATAGCCGCGCGCGGCAAGCGAGCCGATGAAATCCGCGAAGGCCGCAGGCTCCACGGCCTCAATGCGATAGTCGCCCGCGATGCCGAACTGCTTCAGCCAGTATTTGTGAATGATCGGCGAACGCGAATGCGCAGCCGGCCACCCGATCAGGCACGCGGCAGGATCTGCGCTTAAATGATCTGCGCTCACAGGGCTTGAGCTCATCGACGATGCTCCGTTGGATTCGACCACCCCGCCACGTCGCACGGATCAGCGGTCAAATCACGCGGCGGCGGAGGCTGTCAATGCAGCCTGGCGCTTGATCTCATCCACCGCACCCGCAATATCGCGACGGTAGCGCACCACGGGCGGCCGCGCGCCATGGATCAGCAATTCGCGCCGCACCTGATGCGATGTGCCGGTCAGAATCACGCGAATGCCCCGTTGGCGGGCCTTCGCGGCGACACGCGCAATGACATTGGCGGCGGACGAATCGAGCAGCGGCACGGCCGCGAAGTCGATCACCAGCCCTTTGTGGCCGCTTGGAATCTCGTCGAGCACCGCGCCGATGGTGGAGGTCGTGCCGAAGAAGAAGGCGCCCGAAATCCGGTAAACGATGACATCCGGATCGGTCGCCAGCGCCGGATCGTACGGAATACGCTCGCTGCTGGCGCCGTCCGCCTTGTCGTCTTCCGCCAACGGCGCAAGGCTTTCGATCGCGGTTGTCGAGGCCATGCGATGAATGAACAGCATCGCACCAAGTGCAAAGCCGACCACGATGCCTTCGGTGAGATCGCGAAACACGGTGAGCAGGAAGGTCGAAAGCAATACTGCGGCGTCGCCCCACGATGAACGGACCAGCGTCGCGAATTCCTGCTTTTCCGCCATGGTCCAGGCGACCACGACCAGCACGGCCGCCAGCGTACACAGCGGAACGTAGCTCGCGAGCGGCGCGGCAATCAGGATGAACAGCAGCACGGAGACCGAGTGCATGATTCCGGAAACCGGGCTGCGCGCACCGGCGCGGATGTTGGTGGCGGTGCGTGCGATCAGGCCAGTCACGCAGATGCCGCCGAACAACGCCGACGCCATGTTGGCGACGCCCTGCCCCACCAGTTCGCAGTTCGAACGATGCCGTCGTCCCGTCATGCCGTCGGCGACCACGGCCGACAGCAGCGATTCAATCGAACCCAGCAGCGCGAAGGCAATGGCGTCGGGCAGCACCGCCTGCATCTTTTGCAGCGAGAATACCGGCAGGCTCGGCGCCGGAATCGATTCAGGAATACCGCCGAAGCGCGAGCCGATGGTGTCCACCGACAATCCCAGTAGCGATGCAGCCAGTGTAGCGATCACCACGCCGATCAGAATTCCCGGCCAGCTCGGGCGCAGGGTCCGCAACACGACCATCACGACGATGGTCCCACCCGCCAGCACCACCGCCGATGGATTGATAGTCCCGATCACGCCACTGAGCGCGGCGAGCTTGGGCAGAAACGCAGCCGGCTCATGACCTGACAATGTCAGGCCGAGCAGATCCTTGATCTGGCTGGCGAAGATGATGACCGCGATACCCGCCGTGAAACCCACCGTCACCGGATAGGGAATGAATTTGACGTAGGTCCCGAGCCGCAGGAATCCGGCCGCGATCAGGAACACACCGGCCATCATCGTCGCGAGGATCACGCCGTCGAGACCGTGATTCTGCACCGTCTGGGCAACAAGGACGATAAAGGCGCCGGCCGGGCCGCCGACCTGGAAGCGGCTGCCGCCGAGCAGCGACACGAAAAGACCGCCGACGATGGCGGTGTAGAGGCCGCGATCCGGCGTGACGCCCGAGGCGATGGCGATCGCCATCGACAAAGGCAGAGCGACGATCGCAACCGTCAGGCCTGCCACGACGTCGGCACGGAAGCTCGCGAGGCCATAACCCTCGCGCAGCACCGTGACGATTTTTGGCGTGTAGAGTTCGACGAAGGTGGGCGCAGCCGCCTTGCCCGGCAATATGGGCAAGGCCTCGGTTGGCCGGTGTGCCGCCTGCTTGTTCATCGTCCCGGACGAAGCTGGAGACTTTGCACGCCCGCCGCGACGCTAAGCCCCGTTTGTCCCTGCACGCTTAATGGTTGCAGGGCGAAGGAATTGGCCGAGCCACCGACGAGCGCATTGGCGCCGAGACCGACACCAACCGCGGCGCTGGCATCGACACCGGCGTAGTTGCCGGACAGATCGCCAGGCCCAAGCTGGACAGTTGGCGCGAACACCACCCACGATACGGCGGTCTGGTCCGTGATGCCGAGGTCGAGGCCAACCTTGGTGACGGTCGCGATGTAAAGATCGTCTGGCCGGCCGTTGGCGCGAAAGACGCAGCCGAGATTATTCATCGATCCGACCACCAGACCGACATGGGGCCCACCACGGCATTCGATCACTCCTGCCTGTACCCGGCCCTGCTGGGCATCGGCGGGAGCTGAGAGCGCAAAAAGAGCGGCGGCGGTAAAAGACGCAAAGGACAGGATTGCGAAGGCGCGGCGCATGGAATCCCCCAATCAAGGCCGGTGCGCGGAGGCGGCGGCCTCGCCCTTGTTGTAATCCCTGCCGCCGGGGGAGTTCAACCGGATCGCATCCGGGAGCAACCAAAAGCCCATAAAAAAACAGGCCCGCTTGCGCGGGCCTGTCCGATATATTCCATTCGCCAGAATTAGTGGCGGTGGTGACGGTGCCGCTTGGCATGACCGCGGTGCACGTAGCCAACCGGGCGCAGCTCGAGGCTGACGATGCCGCCCGAGACGTTGAGGCCGGTCTGGCCCTGCAGGCTGAGGGGCTGCAGCGCGAACGAATTGGCCGAACCGCCGACAAGGAAGTTGCTGCCGCCGCCGACGCCGATCGCGGCATTGCCGCCGACGCCCGCATAGCTGCCGGAGAGATCGCCCGGGCCAACCTGGACGGTCGGAGCATGCACGCGCCAGCCGAAATCGGTCTGGCTGGTCGCGCCGAGGTCAACGCCGAAACGGCGGACGGTGGCGACATAACCTTCGGGACGACGGCCACGGCCCTCGAACACACAGTCGAGATTGGTCGTGGAGGTCAGGATCTGGCCGACATTCGGACCACCGTGGCAGCGAAGAACGCCAACCTGGACGCCCTGCTGCGCATTCGCAGTCGCGAACGACGCAAGAAGAAGGGCAGATGCTGCGCCGACAAGGTAAGAAAGTCGCATGGGAAGTCTCCGGCTACACGAATCGATATCGATGCGTTGGGAAAGGAAGGAAGATAGAGAGAGGAAAGCGCATAACACGCTGCCCCCCCGCTGCAAGTCACAATGCCGAGAATAGTTACAAATATCTACCGCAAATTAGCACAGAACCGCTGGATGCGATTGCACGCTTCTTCGAGGTCGCTGTTCTTGGTGGCGTAGGAAATACGGAATGCCGGGCCGAGGCCAAAAGCCGATCCTTGCACGACCGCAACGCCCTCGCTCTCCAGAAGCTCGGTGACGAAATCCTCGTCGTTTTCCAGCTTCTTGCCGGAAGGGGTCGTCTTGCCCATCGTCCCGGCACAGGACGGATAGACATAAAACGCACCTTCCGGGCGCGGACATTGAATGCCCTTGGCCTGGTTGAGCATCGACACCACCAGATCGCGCCGTCCCTTGAACAGCTCCGCATTGGTCGCGATGAAATCCTGCGGGCCGTTCAGGGCTTCCAGCGCTGCCCACTGCGAGATCGACGATGGATTCGAGGTCGATTGCGACTGGATCGTCGCCATCGCCTTGATGAGCTGGGTCGGGCCACCCGCGTAACCGATGCGCCAGCCGGTCATGGAGTAGGCCTTCGAGACGCCGTTCACCGTCAGCGTGCGGTCGAACAGCTTCGGCTCGACCTGCGCGGGCGTGACGAACTTGAAGTTGTCATAAACGAGGTGCTCGTACATGTCGTCCGTCATCACCCAGACATGCGGGTGCTTCACCAGTACGTCGGTGAGCGCCTTCATCTCGGCATGGGTGTAGGCCGCACCGGTCGGGTTCGATGGCGAGTTCAGGATGATCCACTTGGTCTTCGGCGTGATCGCCTTTTCCAGATCGGCGGCCTGCAGCTTGAAGCCGTGTTCGGCGGTGCAGATCACCGGCACGGACTCGCCGCCAGCCAGCGCCACCATTTCCGGGTAGCTGACCCAATACGGCGCCGGGATGATGACCTCGTCGCCCGGATTGATGGTCGCCATCAGCGCGTTGTAGAGCACCTGCTTGCCGCCGGTGCCAACCGTGATCTGATTGGGCACGTAGGTCAGACCGTTCTCACGCTTGAACTTGGCGACGATCGCGTCCTTCAACTCGGGAATCCCGTCCACCGCGGTATACTTGGTCTTGCCGGCCTCGATGGCCTTGATCGCCGCCAGTTTGATGTTGGCCGGGGTATCGAAATCCGGCTCGCCCGCACCGAGGCCGATGACGTTGCGGCCAGCCGCTTTCAACTGCCGCGCTTTATCCGTGACCGCGATGGTCGCGGACGGCTTCACGCGGTCGAGGGCAGCGGACAGGAACGGCATCATTGTCTCCATTTGGGCAAGCGAAGGCCGGGACGCACCGGGATTCGCGGATTTTGGCTAAAAGTGCGCCGCACACTAGGACCGGCGGCGGTGCATCGCAAGACGCTTCGCTGCAAAGCTGCGAAATTTCGAGATTTTGAACGAAAAAGCTCCCTGAATCGGGCTTGAACACAGCATCCGCCGCCCTGCCTCGGAGACAGGCATTCCCTCGATTTTAACGGGACGCGAACCCGGCCCTGATAAGCCCGGACATCGGTTACCCCTCGCGTTTCAGGCCCCGGAATGGATGTTTCCCAACCCTCTTTGCAGCGGCTCAATCGCACGATCTGGATCGTGGTCGCAGCAATGGGCGCGAGCGTCATCATCGCATCGCTGATCGGGCCGTTTCACATCGAATGGGCATCGTTCTCGAAAGCGACGGGCGCCTGTATTCTCTTATGCGCCGCAAGCTGGTTTTACACTTCGGTCCGCCGGGACCCGAGCATCGGCAGTGCGCTGATGAGCACCGCGCAGATCGTTGCGTTCACCGCTGTCGGCGCGCCGATATCCTATGTCGCCGCAAGCGCCGGGTTTCCCTTGCAGGACGCCCTTCTCGCCAGTTGGGATCGCCACCTCGGCATCGACTGGCTTGGATACGTTTCGTTGATCACCAGCCATTCATGGCTCTACCAGATTTTTGCGTTCGCCTATGCGAGCTTCACGCTGCAAGTCATCGCGACAGTGCTGATACTTGGATTCGCGGGACACACCCTGCGCCTGAGCGCCTTCGTTCAGGCGTTCATGCTGACGACTCTCGTCACGATCGGCATATCGGCCGTCATCCCTGCCACGGGGCCATGGCTTTTCTACCATGCGCAACCCGCTAGCGCGCACGGGGCCATCCCCGTGTCGTCGACAAGCTGGCCGGTCTTCCTTGGTCTTCGGGACGGCACATTCCATGCGATGTCGGGATTGAATTCTGAGGGCATCATCACTTTCCCGAGTCTGCACGCCGCTCTCAGCGTGCTTTTCGTGCTTGCCCTTTGGCGTGTGTGCGGATTGCGATGGATAGCGCTCGCCATCAACATCATGATGATCCTGGCAACACCTTTTGCGGGTAGCCATTATGTCGTCGATGTCATCGCCGGAATTGCAATCGCATGTCCCTGCTGGCTGATAGCGCACCGGACCGTTCGCAGCGATCGGGCAAATGACATGATGCCACTTCCCTCCGTGGCGGATTCTCCCTCGATCGTGCCTCCTATCGAGAGCACTGGAACGGACACAATCGTGACGGCCGGTCTCGCCCCGGCGCAAGTCTCGCCCGAGACCGCAAGCGTCAGGCGTCCGGATATCGCGAAGACGTGATCCTGTCGCGGCGCGGCAAAATCCTGCTGCAATGGCCGCTCGAAAGAGAGCTTTCAACTATTCCAGCCTACCGGCCTTGCGGGGACGCTGCCCGCACCTCATTGTCTGGGCCAACGATGTTGCGGTCCGCCGCCCAGTGAGACGAACGACGGATGTACAAGCTCTATTCGATGCAGCGCTCCGGCAACAGCTACAAGGTCCGGCTGGCGCTCGCCCTCCTCGACGTTCCCTTTGAAGTGGTCGAGATCGACATTCTTCGTGGCGAAAGCCGCACGCCGGATTTCCTCGCGATGAATCCGCGCGGACAGGTGCCGCTGCTCGAAGTCGCCGAAAAGCATTACCTCGCTGAGTCGAACGCAATCCTGTGGTATCTCGCCATCAACACGCCGCTCGCACCGGAGAGCGCCATTGAGCGAGCCGAGGCTTTGCAGTGGATGTTCTTCGAACAGCACGCGCTGGAGCCGAGCGTCGGCGCGGCCTATTTCTGGCTGGCGCTAGTACGCGGCGGCCGCGATCTGCAAATGCACGCGCTGGAGGACTGGATGGAGCGCGGCTACGGCGCGTTGGGCATGATCGAAGCCCACCTCAGGGTGCACGACTATTTTGTATCGGGTCACCTGACTGTCGCGGACATCGCGATGTACGGCTACACCCATGTCGCCGAGCAATGCGATTTCAGCCTGCGCGAATTTCCCGCAATTCGCGCCTGGCTCAAGCGCGTCGAAAGTCATCCGCGCTTCGTGCGCATGGACTGGATTCGCGAGCCTTCCCTCAACACGGAAAAGGCCTGACGATACGATAGAAACGAGCGGGTCCAATTAGGGAACCCGCCGCGTTTCCGCCATATTTCGGACCATTAGCGCCAAATTTCAAACGGTAAAATTTGCCACATCTGGATGCGTGGTGATTCGCACCACGCTCAGGATGCCGTGCCATGATGCGTTCGAAGATCGTTGACCGGGGTTTCGGATATTCCTTCACCCAGCAGGGTGCCCGCGACCTGACCGCTGCAGCCGTCGCTGCGGCGTGCCTGTCCGTGTGCCTCGTCGTCTCGCTTGCGATACTTTCGATCCGGTTCGTGGGCACCATCGCTTGAATTCCCGCCCGCCCTTTCTTTCGGGGTTATCGATGAAGATACCTGTCATCTTCGTCGCGGTGTCGCTGGCGGCCGCCATTCTCGTTTTGGCTTCGCTTCTGATCCTGACGCGGGCGGACAGCAGCGACACGAAAGTTCTCGGCAGCACGGCACTCGTCGCGCCCAAACTTCGTCCCTCTCAACCCTTGTGGAAGATGAAGAACGCGCCGACCGCGATAAAGGCAAAGCCGACCGCCTGATTCCAGCCGAGCGGCTCCTTGAGATAGAACGCCGAAAATCCCGCGAACACGATCAGCGTGATCACTTCCTGAATGGTCTTGAGCTGCGCCGGCGTATAGACCGCGCTGCCCCAGCGATTGGCCGGCACCGCCAGCCAGTACTCGAACAACGCGATGCCCCAACTGACCATGATGACCAGGACCAGCGGGCTCTCCTTGAACCGCAGATGTCCATACCAGGCGAAGGTCATGAAACAGTTCGAGGCAAACAGCATCAGGATCGGCAAGATCGCGGGCGAAATGGTCGGCATCGGTTTTCCTGGGTAAAAAATGAAGGAAGGATCGTTTCAACGTCTCCGGCCCCGAATAGATCGCTGTGCCGGAGAAAAATCTGTCGCGCGGATGTAACAAATTCCGGCTAGCTTTTGAAAGCGGGCACCTTTGCCCATCGTTCGCCTTTGCGGCCTTCGGTCAGCCCCCCTGCAGCTCCCCCTGCAATCATGACTGGCGGTCGCATTTTTTTTGCGATCTGCCCCGCGGTAGCAGGATATAAACGGCTCGCCCAATGTCTTATTCCGGCCTCTGATGATCCGTGCCGCCTTTGCCATTCTCGCGCTGAGCCTAACCTTTCTGGTGCTGGCGCCCTTTCATCTTCTCGGCCTCGCCTTGCAGAACGACCTGCAGCGCAAGGTGCCGGTGCTGTTTCACCGCATCGTCTGCCACATCCTCGGCGTGCGCATCCACGAGATCGGCCAGCGCGCCTCCGCCGAACATATCCTGATCCTGTCGAACCACGCCTCCTGGCTCGACATCTCTATCCTCAGTTCGCTGGCCCCCGTCGTGTTCGTGGCGAAATCCGAGGTCGCGGGCTGGCCCATCTTCGGCATGCTGGCGAAGCTGCAGCGCACCGTCTTCATCGAGCGTGAGCGGCGCCACAAGACCGGCGAGGCGACCGCCGAAATGGCAAACCGTCTGCACAATGGCGACAGCGTCGTGCTGTTTCCGGAAGGCACCTCGAGCGACGGCATTCGTATCCTGCCGTTCCGTTCGGCGCTGGTCGGCGCGGTGCATCACGCCATGGGTGACGGCAGGAAGAACATCGTGGTGCAGCCGGTGTCCCTCGCCTACGTGAAATTTGGCGGCGTGCCGGTCGGCCGCGCGCTGCGCGACAAGGTCGCATGGTATGGCGAAACCGACCTCGTGCCGCATCTGTTGGGCGTGCTCGCGGCAGGCGCGGTCGATGTCACGGTGACATGGGGCGAGGCCATCGTCTGCGATCTCGACGCCAGCCGCAAGCAGATCACGCGCGACGCGGAAACCGCCGTGCGCCGCATGACAGCGACTGCCCTGCGCGGCATTTCATAACGTCTAGACAACAAGGCCCTGCATTGGCCTGACCCCGACACTATCCGGGAAGACGCTTTCGGCCAGCACACGCTCGCCGAGACCGAGATGGTCATGCAGAAGGCCTTTCAACACGCCGCGCAAATCCGTCGTCGGTTTGAGATCGCGTGCCTGATAAAGGTCGGCAGTCTTCAAGCCCGGCCAGTCCGAGATCACGCGGCCGCCCTTGATGGCGCCGCCTGCAAGCAACGCAATGGTGCCGGTGCCGTGATCCGTTCCCGACGTTCCATTGATGCGCGCGGTACGGCCAAACTCCGTCACGACCACGATCGCGGTATCCCGCCATTTGCCGCCAAGCCCGGTTTCAAAATCGGCGAGCGCGCCGTCGAGACCCGCCAGCAATTGCGCGAGCCGCCCAACAGGACCGCCCTCATTGGCGTGGGTATCCCAGCCATCGAACGCAAGCGCGGCAATCCGGGGGCCGTCATCTTTCGCCATGATCCTGGCTGCCCCCTGCGCGGCAAGCCGCATCGCATTTGGGCCGCCGAACATCGGCTTCATGCCGCCATCGTTCGCCGCGAGCTTGTCGATCTGCAACCCCTGTGACAGAGCGGTGGCAAGTATCGGATCGCGATGGTTATAGAGTTCGATCAAGCGCATGGCGGTGTCGTCGGCCGCCTGAGGAAGCCGCGCCGGCACCCAGCCGACCGTGGGCGCCGCGCCGCGCAGCACCAGCGGCGTCGTTGCACCGACGCCCAGACCGCGCGAGACATGTTCGCCACGCGGCAGATTTTCCAGAGCGCGATTGAGCCATCCGCTTTGCACCCGGCCGGGACCGGCAAAACCGCTTTCCAGCACGTCCTGCCCGTCAAAATGCGAACGGTCACGATAGGCCGTCGCGGTCGCATGAATCACGGCGGCGTTGCCGTTTTTATACATCCGCGCGAATTCCGGCATTGATGGATGCAGCGCGAAAAAAGAATCGAGCGCGATCGCCGGATGCGGCCCCGCAAGCGCGAGCGCAATGGAGCCGTGCAGCCCGGCGTAATCGGGGTCGGCGACGGGCGCGACGGTCGCAAGGCCATCCAGCGCGCCGCGCAGGATGATCGTTATCAAATATGGATCGCGCCCATCGGCGGCATGGGCAAATTTCGGAAGATAGGCCCATGCTGCGAAGGCCGCGCCACCGGCCAGCAGCGTGCGCCGGGACAAACCGCGCGGCGTTCCATCTTCGCAGCATTCAAGGAAACGATCATGCATGGTTCATCTCCTCTGGAATTCCGGCGACATCAAAAGCAGGGCCAGCGCCTGTTCGCGCGTCTCCGCGCGCGCGACGGCCTTGCGCGTGTCGTCCGAGGCGGCCTCTCCCGCACACGCCTCCAGCACATCGTTCGGATTCAACATGCCGGCGATGCGTGAGGAAATCTGCGAGGCGACGTCGAGCCGCAGTTTCATGTTCTCCGGCGACGCCCACATTGCGTTGGTGTCGGCGAAACCATTCGGCCCCGGCGGAGTCCAGAGCGGCTCACCGAGTAGGTTGAGCGCACCGAGGTAGCGGCCCGACTCCTCGGGAATCCGGCCCATGATCCGCCCCGTCGCGACGAGAAATTCGTTCGGCGTGCGGATCTTCGTCATCGGCGCCGTCCAGGCTTCATCTGAATCCACGAGCGTCGTGGCGAGCGCTTTCAGGTCGCCATCCGTCCGTGCAAAAGCCGTTTCCAGTTTTGCGACCAGCGCAGGCGGCGGATCGTCCGCGATGAAATGCGCCGCAAATTTATGGGCGATGAACTTCGCCGTTGCAGGTCGGCGCGCAATATCCGCCAGCACCATTTCGCCCTGCGTCACACCCGTATCGTCGTAGACCTTGCCCAACAACTTTTGCGGGCCGGGTTCATGCGCGTTGGCATTGAAGATGAAGGTGCCGGGCTCGCCGAGCCGTCCCGCCCGCCCGGCGAAGGTCCATCCGGTCAGGATGGCCGCGAGCGTGGTGACATCCTGCTGAGTATAACCATTGCCGACACCCAGCGTGTGCAACTCCATCAATTCGCGCGCGAGGTTTTCGTTCAGCCCACGCTTGCGGTTGCGCCCGGCCCGCGAATTCGGTCCGACCGACTGCTGATTGTCGAGATAGAACAGCATCGCCGGGTGTTGTTCGACAGCCAACAGCATGTCGCTGAACCGGCCGAGCACATGCGGCCGGATCGCTTCCCGCTCAAAAGAGCCCGCCCATATCCGCGCAAGTTGTCCCTTGTTCGCGGAAATGCAGAAATGGTTCGACCAGAACGCGACGAGCCGCTCCACGATACCGCTTTCGGCCATCGTCGCACGCTGCACGCGCGCGAGGGCTTCGGCACGAAACGTCTGCTGGATCACATTGGGCGACTGCCGTGGCGACGGCTTGCCGGCGGCGCTCGAAAGCGGCTGCATGATATTGCCGGCCTTCGAAGCCCGTTCTCCGCCTTCGCCCGGCTTGCCATCGGATGCCATGGCAAGCGCCTGGGCGGCCGCCTTGCGCTGCTGTTTGACCTCGGCCTGATAATCGAAAGCCACCTGCGCCAGCGCCGGTGTTGCCTGCAAACCGGGAACATCGAGCAGAGCGATATTCCGGCGGCCGAGTTCCGCCTTCACGAAATCCCGCGGGTCGGACGCCGCGCTGGCAAAGTCGCCTGCGCCGCCGCCGCGCGCGCCCAGTCCAAAGCGATTCAGAGCTACCAGCGCCGCCTGTGGATCGCGTGCCATCTTGCAGATCGCCGTCTGTCGGTTCGTGTAGAACAGGCGCAGATAACGCGCCGGATCGCATGAATAGCACCTGAAAGATTTGGCTGAATTTCGTTGGCCGGAATGAAAGATACGTCACAAAAGCTCGATCAATCGCGCCAGATCATCTGCGCCCGCTGCGGGGCGGCCTTCACATGCGACCTGTCGGGACATTGCTGGTGCGCGGAGGAAACCGTGAAGCTGCCGATGCCGCGGGCAGGCGAAGACTGCCTGTGCCCCGCCTGCCTGCGCGCCAGCGACCACGGCCTCGATCAATCGAAGCCGTGAGCCACGCAGAAACCTAGGCCGCTCCCACCACGGGCGCTTTCCTTGCCATGCCATCGAACAGATCGAGCATACGCTCGCGCCAGGCATGGATCAGATCGTCGGGCTTCAACAGCTCGAACGGGCTCGTCACCCGCGCCCACTGGAACGGGCCGAACACGATGTAGTCGGCATAGTTCGGCTTCGCTCCACCGATGAAGGGTTGCGTGCGCAATGTCATCCGCAGCGGATGCAACCATTTGTGCAGGCTCTCCAGCCGTTGCTCCCGTCCGGCGACAACTTCCTCCAGCGGCCTGCCCATGTTCTTCTCGCGGGTCCGGCGAAAATAATCCTTGTCGCCCGCATCGAGCTGGTCGTGGATGTCGGCGATGATAAACGGCGCAATCTGGCCGACCGACACGTCGCTCCAGTTATTGAGGAGACGCGCCATCCCCCGTCCACCCTCGCCGCCGAACAGCGAGGGTTTGTCAGGATAAGTGTCTTCCAGATATTCCGCGATCGTCCATGAATCGTTGACGCGGGCCTCGCCATCGACCAACACCGGTACCTTCTCCGAGCCGTGCGCCTTGATCGCGTCCTTCTGCGCAAATCGCCACGGCACCGTTTCGAAAGCCAGTCCCTTGTGCGCCAGCGCCATGCGCGTGCGCCAGCAATACGGGCTGAAAAGGCGCGCGGGATCGCTGCCGGCGAGTTCGTAAAGCTGCCTTGCCATCAATTCTTGCCCGCAACCTGACCGAACAGAATCTTTTTCGATTCCTCATTCACCGTCGGCGTCTTGTCCGGGTTCACCTGCTTGGCAAGCTTGTAAGCGCGCGCGGTGGCGGGACGCGCATAGATCGCCTCGAACCAGCGCTTCAGATGCGGAAAGTCATCGAGATTCTGCTGCTGATTCTTGTAGGGCACGATCCACGGATAGCAGGCCATGTCCGCGATCGAATATTCACCGGCGATAAACTCACGGTCGGCGAGGCGCTTGTTGAGCACGCCGTAAAGCCGGTTGGTTTCCTTGACGTAACGCTCCATCGCGTAGGGAATTCGCTCCGGCGCATACTGCACGAAATGATGGTTCTGCCCGGCCATCGGGCCGAGGCCGCCCATCTGCCACATCAGCCATTGCAGCACGTCGAAACGCTTGCGCATGTCGGTCGGCAGGAATTTTCCGGCTTTCTCCGCGAGGTAGATCAGGATCGCACCCGATTCGAAAATCTTGACCGGTTCGCCACCGTCCTTCGGCGCCTGATCGATGATCGCGGGCATGCGGTTGTTCGGCGAAAACGCGAGGAATTCCGGCTTGAACTGATCGCCCTTGGAGATGTTCACCGGCACGATCTTGTAGGGAAGCCCGCTCTCCTCCAGGAACATCGTGATCTTGTGGCCGTTCGGCGTGGTCCAGTAGTAAAGGTCGATCATTTCGTGCGTCCTATCGAGGCAAGCGGAAATTCATGCGAATGCATGAACTTTGCGCGATTGTCCCGCCAAGTCAACCAGAACGCCCGCCCTCACCGATTGTTCATCGCCGGACTGCGAAGAGAGTCCCGCATTGAACCCATGCGTTCCCGATGAGACAAATAATGAGCCGCGCCGATCACACACCGGACAACACATGACGTATTCCAAGACCGACCTGCAAGCTGCGTCCGAGGCAGGCATCATCTCGGCCGGACAACTGGAGACGTTGCTTGCGTTCCTGCAATCGCGCGGAACGGCTTCATCCTCATCTCCGAAGTTCGATGTAGTGCATGTGCTTTGGTACGCAGGCGCGCTGATCGTGATCGCCGCCATGGGCCTGTTCAGCACGCTGGCGTTTTCGCAGATGGGTGGACAAGCCCTCACCGCGACGGCGCTCGTCTATGCCGCACTGTTTGCGTATGCCGGTCATTATCTCTGGACCGTCAAGAACCTGCGCACGCCAGGCGGACTCATGATCGCGGTTGCGGTGTCGATGGCGCCGCTGGCGGTTTACGGCATTCAGGATTCGCTCGGCCTGTGGAGCAAGTTCGGCAAGCCCGGCACCACGCACGATTTCTACATCTGGGTGCGCGGAAGCTGGATCTTCATGGAGATCGCGACCATTGCTGCTGCCGCACTCGCGCTGCGCTTCTACCGCTTCCCCTTCATCGTCTTTCTGGCCGCGTTCGCATTATGGTTCCTGTCGATGGACATCGTGCCGTGGATCACCGGCTCCAAACTCCGTGATTTTGAAACCGCGCGGATCGTCTCGATCTGGTTCGGCCTTGCCATTCTCGGCATCGCAGTTGTGGTGAATTCGTATCAACGCACCGGCGATTTCGCCTTCTGGCTTTATCTGTTCGGCGTGCTGACGTTCTGGGGCGGCATTTCCGCGACCTCGGGCGGCACCGTCCTACAAAAAGCAGCCTATTGCGGGATGAATGTCGGCTTCCTGTTCCTCGCCGTGTTCCTGGGCCGCCGCGTGTTCGCGGTATTCGGCACAATCGGCATCGCCATGTATCTCGGCGATCTGGCCGAGAAGGTATTCAAGGACTCGCTGCTGTTCCCGTTCGCGCTGTCCTTGATCGGTGTCGCCATCATCGCCTTCGGCCTCTATTACCACCGCCATCAGGCGGCCATTTCGGGCTGGATCGACGCGCGGATGCCGGAAGCATTGAAACGGTTGCGGCCCGTCAACAACCTCGCCTGAACCCTTTTCCTGCGCGCCCTGCGGCCCCATATTCCGCGCATGGCGAAAAATCCCGATTCCTCGAAAAAGCCGGCAAAAACTCCGAAATCCAAAGCCCATCGCGCCGATGTGAAACCCATCGGGCCCGCGCTGGCGGAGCTTTTGAACCCCGCGATCAATCGCGGCGAAAGCGGACTGGGCTCGGGCACCGGCCTGCAGCCGCCGCCGGACAATTCATGGGACCGCCGCAACGGCGGCGAAGCCGCTGCGCATCGCGCGCGCAAATCGACGCCGAAGACGTTCGATCAGGATAGCAAACCGCGGCCGCAAGGCTTCGACGAGGCACCGCAGGCCAATTACGGCACCAGCGCCCCCATTCCGACGCTCGATCCCGAACTGGCCAAGCAGCTCGGCTACGATGTCGATGACGACGACTCCTTCAAGCCAGCGCGCAACAAGATGGAATCGCTCGGCGTCAAAGCGACCGCCGAGGCGCTGGAATCGCTCATCAAAGAGGGCCGCCCGGAATTTCGCGGCGACAAGATCTGGACGCCGCATCGCCCGCCGCGCCCGGAGAAATCCGAAGGCGGCGTCCACTTCGAACTGAAATCCGAATATCAGCCGAAGGGCGACCAGCCGCAGGCGATCGCCGAACTGGTCGAAGGCATCAACCGCAACGACCGCACGCAGGTCTTGCTCGGCGTCACCGGCTCGGGCAAGACCTACACCATGGCGCAGGTGATCGCGGCTACCCAGCGCCCCGCGCTGATCCTTGCGCCGAACAAGACGCTGGCGGCGCAGCTCTACGGCGAGTTCAAGAATTTCTTTCCCGACAACGCGGTCGAGTATTTCGTCTCGTACTACGACTACTACCAGCCGGAAGCCTACGTTCCGCGCACGGACACCTATATCGAGAAGGATTCCTCGATCAACGAACAGATCGACCGGATGCGCCACTCCGCGACGCGCGCGCTGCTGGAGCGCGACGACGTTATCATCGTCGCGTCGGTGTCATGCATCTACGGTATCGGCTCGGTCGAAACCTACACCGCGATGACGTTCTCGCTGAAGAAGGGCGAGCGCATCGACCAGCGCCAGATCATCGCGGACCTCGTGGCGCTGCAATACAAGCGCACGCAGGCCGACTTCACACGCGGCACCTTCCGCGTCCGTGGCGACACCATCGACATCTTCCCGGCGCACTATGAAGACCGCGCGTGGCGCGTGAATCTGTTCGGCGACGAGGTCGAAAGCATCGAGGAGTTCGATCCGCTCACCGGCCACAAGAGCGACGAGCTTGAGTTCGTCAAGATTTACGCGAACTCGCACTACGTCACACCGCGCCCGACGCTCATTCAGGCGATCAAGGGCATCAAGAGCGAGTTGAAATGGCGGCTCGACCAGTTGCACGCCCAGGGCCGCCTGCTGGAAGCGCAGCGGCTCGAGCAGCGCACCACGTTCGATCTCGAAATGATGGAAGCGACCGGAAGCTGCGCCGGCATCGAAAACTATTCGCGCTATCTCACCGGCCGCAAGCCGGGCGAGCCGCCGCCGACGCTGTTCGAATACGTGCCGGACAACGCGCTGGTGTTCGCGGATGAAAGTCACGTCACCATTCCGCAGATCGGCGGCATGTTCAAAGGCGACTTCCGCCGCAAGGCGACGCTCGCCGAATACGGCTTCCGCCTGCCCTCCTGCATGGACAACCGGCCGCTGCGCTTCGAAGAATGGGACATGATGCGCCCGCAATCGGTCGCGGTATCGGCAACGCCCGCGGCTTGGGAAATGAACGAGAGCGGCGGCGTGTTTGTCGAACAGGTCATTCGTCCGACCGGGCTGATCGATCCGCCGGTCAACATTCGCCCCGCGCGCACGCAGGTCGACGATCTGCTCGGCGAAGTGCGGGCCACGGCCGCGAAAGGCTATCGCTCGCTCATCACCGTGCTGACCAAGCGCATGGCAGAAGACCTCACCGAATATCTGCATGAGCAGGGTATTCGCGTGCGCTACATGCATTCGGACATCGACACCATCGAGCGCATCGAGATTATCCGCGACCTGCGGCTCGGCGCGTTCGATGCGCTGGTTGGCATCAACCTGTTGCGCGAAGGCCTCGACATTCCCGAATGCGCGCTGGTCGCGATCCTCGACGCCGACAAGGAAGGCTTCCTGCGCTCTGAGACGTCACTCATCCAGACCATCGGCCGCGCCGCGCGTAACGTCGACGGCAAGGTGATCCTCTATGCCGACCAGATGACCGGCTCGATGCAGCGCGCGATTGCCGAGACTGACCGCCGCCGCGAAAAGCAGGTTGCGTATAATGAGGCCAACGGCATCACGCCGGAGAGCGTGAAGAAATCCATCGGCGACATTCTCAATTCCGTCTACGAGCGCGACCATGTGCTGGTGGAAGTCGGCGACGGCGGTATGGCCGACGACGCCGTGGCCATCGGCCATAATTTCGAGGCGGTGCTGGCCGATCTTGAAACCCGGATGCGCGAGGCGGCGGCCGATCTCAATTTCGAGGAAGCGGCGCGGCTGCGCGACGAGGTGAAGCGCCTGCGCGCGACCGAGATGGCGGTGGTCGACGATCCCACCGCGAAGCAGAAGGCCGTGACCGGCAAGGCTGGCGCTTATGCGGGCGCGAAGAAATACGGCGAGAGCGCCAACCTGCCGCCGAAACAAAAGTCGCGCATCCACAAGCCTTCACTGGATGAAATGGGCATCGCCACCTGGCATGAGGTGTTGCCGGACCGCAAAGGCGCGAAGCGCCCGCGCAAGCCGACGCTCGATGAAATGGGACCGGGCACCGAGAGCCGGATCTACAAGCCGAAATCGATGCGCGAGGGCGGACAGGAATTCGGCGGAGTCATCAAAGGCCCGTCGCCGCGCTCAACCGGCGGCGCACCGGGACATCGCGGCGGGTGGAAGAAGCGTTAGTTCTTGTCATTGCTACCCAACGAAGCATCCTCGACCTTTGATATTAGGCGATCTTGCCATGCCGAATAAGTTTCGTTTGTTGCAATATTAATCCAATCAGTTCGCCCATTCCGGCTTGTTCCCATAACAGCTTGCGCAGCAGCGCTGGGTGATGTGAATGCAACATCTTCAGTAAAGCGAAGTACGCCATCCATATCGGAGGAACTTAGTTTACCCGTTCTGCGCAACTGCTCGCGATAAGTCCTGACATTCGAAGCCAGAGAGGGCGCCTCTTCAACCCGAGCTTGAGAACCAGCAAGAATTATCATTTGCCCGTCAATCTCTACTGCGCGCGCCTGCAGGCCTCCAGCGCTCATTCGAAATTCTGCGCTTTGCTTATTCGCAATCTCAATCTGACCTACAGATTGAGAGTCATTAAGATTAAGCTGAGCCTTCGAATGCTGGCCACCAGATATTTCTTTGTTTCTTGAGGAGGGAACCTGTGGGGTTGGCCGAACGAAATCTGCCCCAAGAACCGGAAGAAGCAGTTGAAGGCGAACTATGAAGTCATCCATATCCGATAGATCGGCTTCTGGAAGTAAGTCGAATTTAGGATCACTCTTGTTCGCTAATTTTGCTCGACCCTCGCGTTGTATGACCTCGATCAGTTTACTTTCGAGATAGCGCGCATGTGCCTTCGTTAGATTAAGATCTTTGCTCGTTAAGACACAGGCATGCTCCCAAAAATCTTTTTCTTCATCCTTATTGTGACTGGAAATCCTGATGCCGACGTTATCGCCTTCTCCGACATACACCATAACCTGATCGGCATCCTCTGGGTCTGGGCCAATCAGCAGATAAGCTCCAGTTCGCCTAACCTCCGGCCGGGCGAGAAGTGCGGCGATACTAGATCGGGGAGCGAAAAGAATGTGTCCTGTCCAATTTATGATCTCCGCAGTACGCATTCCGTCTGGAACACCATCCACCAAAAATAATTTTATGGTCCTACCTGCCAAATTAGTCATGAAATCTCTATCCATCAAAATTAGTCGATGTAATCTTCCGACCTCCATTCTAGACAGAATGGGATCCTTGCACCAATGCGCAAAGATGTCTCCATATCTCAATGTTGTATGGAGTATTCTGCGATCCGTTACCCGCCCACCCCCGGCGCTTCGTGGCCGGTGCGCGCAACATATTCCGTGTAGCCGCCGCCATATTGGTGGATGCCATCGGGCGTCAATTCCAGCACACGGTTGGAGAGCGCGCCGAGGAAGTGGCGGTCATGCGAAACGAACAGCATCGCGCCCTCATATTGCGCAAGCGCCGTGATCAGCATTTCCTTTGTGGCGATGTCGAGGTGGTTGGTCGGCTCGTCCAGCACCAGAAAATTCGGCGGATCGTAAAGCATCTTCGCCATCACGAGGCGCGCCTTCTCGCCGCCTGACAGCACGCGGCACTTCTTCTCGACATCGTCGCCGGAAAAGCCGAAACAACCAGCCAGCGCGCGCAACGAGCCCTGCCCCGCCTGCGGGAATGAATCCTCCAGCGATTGAAACACGGTGCGCTCGCCGTCGAGCAGATCCATCGCATGCTGGGCGAAGTAACCCATCTTGACGCTGGCGCCGACCGCGACATCGCCCTCGTCCGGCTCCGACGCGCCCGCGACGAGTTTCAACAGCGTGGACTTGCCCGCGCCGTTGATGCCCATCACGCACCAGCGCTCACGGCGGCGGACCTGAAAATCAAGGCCATCATAGATTCGCCGTTCGCCATAACCCTTCTGCACGCTTTTCAGCGTGACGACATCCTCGCCCGAGCGCGGCGCAGGCGGAAAATCGAACGACACGGTCTCGCGCCGTTTCGGCGGATCGACGCGCTCGATCTTGTCGAGCTTCTTCACCCGGCTCTGCACCTGCGCGGCGTGCGAGGCGCGCGCCTTGAAGCGCTCGATAAACTTGATCTCCTTGGCCAGCATCGCCTGCTGGCGCTCGAACTGCGCCTGCTGCTGCTTGTCGGCCAGCGCGCGCTGCTGTTCGTAGAATTCGTAATTTCCGGAATAGGAGGTCAGCGTGCCACCGTCGATCTCGATGATCTTGTTGACGATACGGTTCATGAACTCGCGATCGTGCGAGGTCATCAAGAGCGCGCCATCGTAATTCTTGAGAAAACCCTCCAGCCAGATCAGGCTTTCGATGTCGAGATGGTTCGACGGTTCGTCGAGCAGCATCACGTCCGGACGCATCAGGAGAATCCGCGCCAGCGCCACGCGCATCTTCCAGCCGCCGGAGAGATTGCCGACATCGCCATCCATCATCTCCTGCGTGAAGCTGAGCCCCGCGAGCACTTCGCGGGCGCGGCTTTCCAGCGCGTAGCCGTCAAGCTCCTCGAAACGCGCCTGCACCTCGCCGTAGCGCGTGATGATCTCATCCATCTCGTCCATGCGGTCCGGGTCGGCCATCGCGGCTTCAAGCTCTTTCAGCTCGGCCGCGACTTCGCTCACCGGACCGACGCCGTTCATCACCTCGGAGACGGCGCTGTGCCCCGCCATCTCACCGACGTCCTGGCTGAAATAGCCGATGGACACACCGCGTTCGACCGCGACCTGGCCTTCGTCGGGAAGTTCCTGCGCGGTGGCGAGGCGGAACAGCGTGGTCTTGCCGGAACCGTTGGGGCCAACGAGGCCGATCTTCTCGCCCTTGAGCAAGGTCGCCTGCGCCTCGATGAAAATGATCTGATGGCCGTTCTGCTTGCCGATATTGTCGAAACGAATCATGACGCCGTTGAATGATAAGAGATGAAGGATTTGCGCAGGCTCTTACGGCATGCGGGGCCGTTGCGAAAGGGCATAGTTCCTTATGAGCCACGACCGGCGAATTTCAGAAATGCGACATCATTGCGGCAACGCGCATGAGAAATATTTGTGCATGACGTGATGTGCCGAGGGCTGAACCGCACCCTCGAAACATGTTATTAACCGGCATCGTTTGAGGTCGGCGGCCTGTTGCCCCGTCTTGCGAGAAACCGATGATCTCTTTGCTTGCCAGAGTTCCACGCCAGATCCGGGCGGGGTGCGCTTTGCCTGCCGCGCTGCTGATGCTGTCAGCGGCGGCGGCGCACGCACGCGCGCAGGACGATGAGTCCAACCAGCCGACGCAGACCAAGGACGAGGCAGCAGCGGATGTGCCGGAGCCGACCGCGTTTGAATGGAGTCTGCTGGACCCCTCCATTCCGGTGACGATCGACAAGACGTATAAATATCGTGCGCCCGCGACGCTGTCCGGACCGAGTGCGAACTGGGACCGCACCGAGAAAGACGACGGCGGCTCCGCCGTCACCGTAAAACGGTCGGTGCTGCCGTTCTGGGACACCAAGGTCGGCGCCGACATGAACGTCGCGCCCGATGGCCCCGTTACTTCAGGCGAACTGCTCGCGCGTCAGGCGCAGGGCGATACGACATCGCTGCAATCCGGCGGCAGCGTCTGGGCGACCATGAGCGCGCCCGGCGTCGCCGGCATCTGGGACAAGACATCGCTCAATGCGCGGATCGATCCGTCCGCCGACCAGAACAAGATCGGCACCGCGATCAGCAAGACGATCCCGATTGACAACAACCAGTACGCCCTCACCGTACAGAATGGTTATGCCGTGGCGCAGCCGCTGGATACGCCGATTGCAGGCCTTGGGCCGCGCACGGGCCGCAGCATCGAAGTCGATCGCTCGGCGAAGCTCGAATTCCGCGAAACCGGCACGAGCCTGATCGCAGGCGAGACCCAGTCTTCTCTGGATAACAAATGGCTCGGCCGCGTCGGCGCGGAGCAGAAGCTGTTCGGCGGCGTCAGCATATCCGGCACTTATGCCCAGACCGCCGATGGCTTCGACAACAAGAGCCTCACCGCCGGATACAAATATCACTGGTAGCTGCATTCCCGAACGCCAGCGGGAACCCGTTCATTTCGCAATACGATGTAAATGCCGTCTTAATGCTGGCGCGGCTGCAGCCGTCATATCCTCTTGTCCACAAAAGGCGCGGACGATTACCCTACTCCTGCCTCGTTATGGTCACGATCCGTTGAAGTAATGCCGCCTCACCTTCGTCGTGCGGGGGACAACCGCTCGCAGGCCTTGCGAAAAGGAGAAAGCCGATGAACGCCATGCCGTCAGAAAAAATCGAAACCAACGAAATCGACGACAATCTCGCCGCCGTGACCGATGTCGAGGCCGGCATCCGCGATTTCGTCCGCAACGATATCGCCTACTTGCGCAAGACGCCTTCGATCCTGCACTCCGGCGATAGCCCGGATGCGGCCGCCGAGGCCACCGTCAACAACGTCAACACGCTGATCCAGCGTGTCGCCGGCGCATCCGCGAGCGAAATCGATACCCTGATCACCGAGCTCGAGAACCTTCGCGGCTTCATGCATGAAGAGGGTCAGCGCGTGCAGCGTGAGCTGGCGAGCTTCGCCCAGTTGAGCCAGACCGCGATGAAGTCGACCCGCATGATTGCCGACAGCATCGCACAGTGGAAGCGGCCGTCCGAGCAGTAGGACCCCGGTCTCACCCCATGATCGGCAGGGCCGCCCATCCATCCGGTGCGGCCCCGTCGCCGGTTTGAACCTGCCGCGTGTCTCGCGCGACTTAATGAATGCGCCATCCCGGCGCGTCATGCAGGGGTCAAACCGTGAAGATTATTAAACCCGACACCGCGGAGCCGATTCCGCTTCCCTCCTCAAAACAGAACATCGCGATCATCCTGATCCGCTTTGTGCTGTTTCTCGCCATCGCCGTCGTGGTGCTGTCGCTTGCCTACATCAAGTAACCAACGAAAAAGAACGCTGTTGCGGCTTTCTCCGGCGCATACGCCGTGCGAGAATTAAATCAAACGCAACAGGGGATTTGCGCATGTTTCAGATCAACGATCTTTTCCAGTGGGACCGTTTCATCACGCCAACGATCATCAAGACCTTTTACTGGCTGGTGATCGCGCTCGTCATTCTCGGCGGCATCTCGGGAATCTTCGGCGGGTTGCTGCAGATGGCGATCAGCCCGTTCGCCGGATTCATCATGGTGCTGATGGCGATCGCTGGCGTCGTCGCGGGCGTGGTGTTTTCGCGCATCGCTGCCGAATTCGTGTTGATCGTTTTCCGGATCAACGAACACCTCGGCGCCATCCGCGAACAGGGGCGCACCGACACGCAGCCGCGGTTCTGAACCGCGGCACGCCATTTCAATTACGTGTTGAACCGGAAATGCATCACGTCGCCATCGGCGACCACGTATTCCTTGCCTTCCAGCCTGAGTCTGCCCGCATCGCGCGCCCCCGCTTCACCGCCCAGCGTGACGTAATCGTCGTAAGCGATGGTCTCGGCGCGAATGAAACCCTTCTCGAAGTCGGTATGGATCACGCCCGCGGCACCCGGGGCCTTGGTGCCCTTGGTGATGGTCCAGGCGCGGGCTTCCTTCGGACCGACGGTGAAGTAAGTGATGAGGTGCAGAAGGTCGTAACCGGCGCGGATCAGGCGATCGAGGCCTGCCTCCTCCAGTTCGAGGGTCGAGAGGAAATCCGCACGCTCCTCGCGTGACAGCGTCGCGATCTCGGATTCGATCTTGGCGGAAATCACCACCGCGACCGCGCCTTCCTTCTTCGCATGCTCGAACACGGACTGCGAGAATGCGTTGCCGGTGGCGGCCGCGCCTTCCTCGACGTTGCAGACGTAAAGAACCGGCTTCGAGGTCAGGAGACCGAGCATGCGGAACGTCCGCTCCTCCTCCGGCTTGCGCTCGAGAAAGCGCGCGGGCTTGCCGTCACGCAACAGCTTCAGTGCGCGCTCGACGAGATCGAGCTGCTCCTTGGAGTCCTTGTCGCCGCCCTTCGCCTTCTTGCTCAAATTATCGACGCGCTTTTCGAGGCTTTCGAGATCCGCGAGCATCAGCTCGGTCTCGATGGTCTCGATGTCCGCGAGCGGCGCGATCTTGCCCTCGACATGGGTGATGTCGGAATCTTCAAAGCAGCGGACCACATGAGCCACCGCATCCACCTCGCGGATGGTCGCGAGAAACTGGTTGCCGAGTCCTTCGCCCTTGGACGCGCCCTTCACAAGGCCTGCGATATCCACGAACGTCAGTTGCGTCGGGATGATCTGCGCCGACTTGGCGATCTCGGACAGTTTGTCGAGCCGCGGGTCCGGCACCGCGACCGCGCCGACATTCGGCTCGATGGTGCAGAACGGATAGTTCGCCGCCTGCGCCGCCGCCGTTTCCGTCAGCGCATTGAACAGCGTGGACTTGCCGACGTTCGGCAATCCGACAATGCCGCATTTGAATCCCATGATATCCCCTTGATCGTCAGCGCCAGTTTACTTGTCGCTGGTGTCGTCCTTCGGACCGAATCCCTTGGCGTCCATCGCAAGATGGACCTTGTTCTGAAACGCAGAGTCTTTGCCCTGCGCAAGCAGCGCGGCGTTGTCGGACACGATATCGCACAATGCCTCGACCCAGGGCCGCTCCGCTTTCGCGAAATCGTTCAGCACATGGATGTGCACCAGTTCCTTGACGCCAGGGTGGCCCACCCCCATCCGCACGCGCTTGTATTCGTTGCCGACATGCGACGAGATCGAGCGCAAGCCGTTGTGTCCGGCGATGCCGCCACCGACCTTGACGCGAACCTTCGCGGGCGGCAATTCGATCTCGTCGTGGAACACCACGACATCGCTCTCGCCGAGCTTGAAGAAATTCGCAGCCTCCTGCACCGCGCGACCGGACTCGTTCATGTAGGTCGCGGGCTTCAGGAGAATGACACGCTCGCCATCCAGCACGCCCTCGGAGGTCTCGCCCTGAAAGCGACGGCGCCACGGTGAGAAACCGTGACGCCGCGCCATTTCGTCGAGAACCATGAACCCGATATTGTGCCGGTTGCCTTCGTACTTCGATCCGGGATTTCCCAGTCCGACGAACAGGCGCATGGCGCGGGCAGTCTTCTCTTACTTCTTCTTGTCGCCGCCGGCCGCAGGGGCCTTGGCAGCACCGGCTGCGGGAGCCTTCGCTGCACCAGCCGCGGGAGCCGCAGCACCGGCGGCGGGAGCCGCGGCACCAGCCGCAGGCGCCGCAGCAGCGGCTTCCGCAGCAGGCTTGGCTTCTTCGCCCATGCCCGACGGCGGCACGACGGTGACGAGCGTCACGTCGTCGCGCGAGACCGGTTTCACGCCCTTCGGCAACTGAACGTCGCTGAGGTGCAGCGAGTTGTTGATTTCGAGCTTGGACACGTCGACTTCGATGAACTGCGGAATCTGCTCGACATCCGCCTCGAGTTCGACCGTGTGGTTCACCATGTTGACCGTGCCGCCACGCTTCACGCCCGGAGAAACTTCGGCGCCCTTCACGTGCAGCGGAACGCTAACGCGGATGGTCGCGCCTTTGCCGAGGCGGAGGAAATCGACATGCAGCGGGAAGTCCTTCACCGGATCGAGCGAATAGTCGCGCGGAATCACGCGATGCTTCTGGCCATCGAGATCGATGTTGAACAGCGTGGTGAGGAAGTGGCCTGCGAAGATGTTCTGACGCAGAGCCTTGTCGTCCAGCGAAATCGTGACCGGCGGCTTGTTGTCGCCGTAAATCACCGCCGGCACGCGGCCGGCACGACGTTCAGCCCGAGCGGCCCCCTTGCCGGCCTTCGGACGAGCGGTCGCCTTCAATTCCTTGACGGTCGCCATAGTTGTAAGTCCTTGTTTTTACAAAATTTAAGGGCCGCAAACGCGGCCCGTTCGATCGTCGCGGCAAGCCTCCAGGGGTGCGGGGGCCGCGAACGAGCCGGTTCTTAGCCCCAACGGCCTGAAAAGACAAGGAATGGCGCGCGAAAACCGGGCCGAAACCATTCCAGGGCTCGGGAAAACTCCCATCGGCAAAAATTGGCTGAAAGGTAAAATTCTAAGGGTTCCGAAACGGTTTTATCGGAACTTTGCCCTAGGGTTCCGGTGCCGGAAGAACGCCTGGCCCGGCAAAGTGGGGTTCCAGAAGAGGCCAAGATGACGCTTGCATATAGGTCCGCCGCCAGAAGGCGCGTGCTCCTTGCATCCGACCGTAACGACCGCAGCGACGACCTGATCGCCATCCTGACCAAGGCAGGCGAGGTCGAACGCATGACCACCGCCGAGATGCCCGACGATCCGGATAATTATGCGGGCATCGTCATCGACATCGATCTGTCCTCGGTTCCAAGCGTCCAGACGGTTCGCCGCAAATTGACCGGCAAGGCCTATCAGGGCATGCCGCGACTGTTCGTGCTGTCGGATTCATTGCACCGGGAAGCGACCCAGGCCTGGTCGCTTGGCGCAACCGACACCATCCGCTGGCCATTCGATCCCAAGACCATCCTGCAGCGCGTTGCCCTCTCTTTCCCGCAAACGGAGGAAGAGACCAGCGCGAGCATCGTGCTCAGCGAAGGAATCTCCGCCGCTCAGGATGTGATGGTCCGCATTTTCGAAAAGCTGCCGACCGGCGTGCCGCTGTCCTACAGCGACATCGTCCATGCCGAGGACAAGATCCTGCGGGCATTGCGCCGCTCAAGCCTGCGCGAATGGCTTGTCGCCATCAACAAGCATCATGTTCGCAGCTACCGTCACACGCTGTTCGTCACCGGCTATGCCGTCGCCTTCGCCCAGCATCTCGGGATGCGCAATGAAGACCAGCGTCGCCTCGCCCGCGCAGCCCTGATCCACGATGTCGGCAAGGCCTACATTCCGGCCGCGATCCTCGACAAACCCGAGGCGCTGACACCGGACGAAGAAGCAGAACTCGCCAAGCATTCGCAGATCGGTCACGACGTGCTCAAGGCGCATGGCGATTTTCCGCCGGAGATGCTCGACGTGGTGCTGCACCACCACGAACTGCTCGACGGCAGCGGCTATCCGCAGCAACTGAGCGGTGATCAGATTTCGGATATCGTGCGTATGATCACCATCATCGACATCTTCGCGATGCTGGTCGAGGATCGCGCCGACAGCCCCCCGATGTCGCATCAGGATGCTATCGCGGTGATGGAACGGATGCAGACGCAGATCGACCAGCCCCTGCTCCAGGCGTTCCGCCCGGTGGTGCTGGCGGCGTAACGGCTTTCCTGCTTTCCGCTAGCCGCCGCCGAGCTTGGCTTCGAGCGCGGCGATCCGCGCCTTCAGCGCCTCGTTCTCCTCGCGCGCGAGCCGCGCCATGTCCTTGACCACGTCGAATTCCTCGCGCTTGACGAGATCGAGATCGTTGAGGATCCGCTCGGCCTGATGCCGCACCACTGTGTCGATCTCGCGCTTGACACCCTGGGCGGCGCCGGCGGCGTCGTTCATCAGGCGCGCGACTTCATCGAAAAAGCGGTTGTTGGTCTGGGTCATCTTCATCTCCGATGGCGGCCACGGCCGGCTCTGAAGCACACAATGGGGATCGAAAGGCGCGGGCGCAAGCCGTCTCGCGGGGCTTTGATGCGATCGCGCCATTAACTTTCCATGCTTGATGGGCATGCTTGACTTCCCCCCATCACAGCGGCCATGACCGCATGACGTGATGATCGTCCACGGGGATCGAACCGCCGATGCTGTCCACCATCCTCCTTACCGCGACGTTCATCCCGCTCCTGCTCCAGTTTCCGGCCTTCGATCCGATCGCGATCAGGCTCGGGCCGCTCGCGATCCGGTGGTATGCGCTGGCCTATATCGGCGGCATCGTCATCGGCTGGCTCTATGCCCGCAGCATCATCCGCACCGAGAAGCTGTGGGGCGGCCGCGCGCCGATGACCACGCTCGATTTCGACGATTTCATTCTGTGGGTGACGCTCGGCATCATTCTCGGCGGACGCACCGGCTACGTGCTATTCTACAATCTCGATTTCTTCATCGCTCACCCGGCGCAGATTTTTGAATTGTGGAACGGCGGCATGTCGTTCCATGGCGGTTTCCTCGGCTGCGTCATCGCCGTGCTGGCGTTCGGGTATCACCGCAAGATTCCGGTGCTGTCGCTTGGCGATGTCACCTGCGCGGTCGGCCCCATCGGGCTGCTGCTCGGACGGCTGGCAAATTTCGTCAATGGCGAATTGTGGGGCCGGCCAGCCGATCCGACCCTCCCATGGGCGATGGTGTTTCCGACCGGCGGCCCGGTGCCGCGCCATCCGAGCCAACTCTACGAGGCCGGACTCGAAGGCGTGCTGCTGTTCATCATCCTTGCAGTGGCCATTCGCTGCGGCGCGCTGAAGCGTCCCGGACTCATCATCGGTATTTTCGCAACCTGTTATGGGCTTGCGCGCATCACCGGCGAATTTTTCCGTGAACCGGACCCGCAACTCGGATTTCTGTGGGGCGGTTTGACGATGGGAATGATATTGTCGGCCCCTATGATTGTGGCGGGGCTGACATTCATCGGCGTGGCGTTACGGCGCGGCGCGCGCAACAACGAGGCATCGTGACCGAGATCGAATACACGCCGTTCGAGCTTTATCTGCGCCAGTTGATCGCGACTGCGGGACCGATGCCGGTTTCGCGCTACATGCAGCTCTGCATGACGCATCCGGAATACGGCTATTACGTCAACCGCGATCCGCTCGGCCGTGGCGGCGATTTCACCACAGCGCCCGAGATTTCCCAGATGTTCGGCGAGCTGATCGGCCTGTGGGCGGCCTCGGTCTGGAATGCGATGGGCATGCCCGAGCGCGTCCAGTTGATCGAACTCGGTCCCGGCCGCGGCACCATGATGGCGGACGCGTTGCGCGCGATCCGGATTCTGCCTGCCTTCTTCGACGCGATCGACGTGCATCTGGTCGAGGTCAGCCCGTCGCTGCGCGCGATCCAGCGCGACACGCTCGCCGATGTCAAACCGTTTCAGTGGCATCATCAGCTCAGCGACGTGCCTGATGGCCCGGCGATCATTCTCGCCAATGAGTATTTCGACGTGCTGCCGATCCATCAGATGGTCAAGAAGGACACCGGCTGGCACGAGCGTATGGTGGACGTCGACGACGATATTTTCGTCTTCACCACCGCGCCCGAACCGACGCCGCGCTTCGAGGTCTCGGTGCCGCCTCATGTGCGCAACGCACCGAACGGCACGATCTTCGAGTGGCGCGAGACCAACGAGATCATGGCGCTCGCGCGGCGCATCCGCGAGTTCGGGGGCGCCGCACTCCTGATCGATTACGGCCATGTCCGCTCCGACGCGGGCGACACCTTCCAGGCCGTCGCCAAACACAAATACACCGATCCGCTGCGCGCGCCCGGCACCGCCGACCTCACCGCCCATGTCGATTTCCAGGCCCTCGCCGATGCCGCGCAATCGATGGGCGTGCTTGCGCATGGCCCCGTCGAACAGGGCACGTTCCTCGGTCATCTCGGCATCGAGACGCGTGCGCAAACGCTCATCAAGCATTCCGCGTCGCAAAGCGCGGGCGATGTCGCCAGCGCGCTGAAACGGCTGGTCGAGAGCGGCCCGAAGGCGATGGGCTCGCTGTTCAAGGTGCTCGGCCTGTCGCATCCCTCGATTCCAGCGCTCGCAGCGCTGTCCGATACGCCTTCATGATCGTCACATCGTCATTGCTGTCGGACCTGCCGGGGCTGCGTCACGCTTTCTTCACCCGCGAGGGCGGCGTCTCGGAAGGAATTTACGAGAGCCTGAACGGCGGACTCGGCTCGAAGGACGATACGGCGCGCGTCAACGAGAACCGCCGCCGCATGGCGAGTGCGCTCCATGTGCAGCCATCGCATTTCCTCACCGTCTATCAGGTGCATTCGCCGGATGTCGCGATCGTCACCGAGCCATGGCCGACGGATGAGCGGCCGCATGCCGACGCGCTGGTAACGCGTACGCCGGGATTGGCCATCGGCATCACCACCGCGGATTGTGGGCCGGTGCTGTTCGCCGATCCGAAGGCGCGGGTGATCGGCGCGGCGCATGCTGGATGGAAGGGCGCGTTCGGCGGCGTGATCGAGGCGACGCTCAACGCCATGGAAACACTCGGCGCGCACAGAACCGACATTCGCGCGGCGATCGGCCCGCTCATCCGCCAGCCAAGTTACGAAGTCGGCGCGGAGTTCGTCGAACGCTTCACCGCGACCGATGCCGATAACGCGCGTTACTTCATCCCCTCGTCCCGGCCCGATCACGCGATGTTCGATCTTGCCGGTTTTATCCGCACACGGCTCGAACGCGCCGGGATCGAAGCCATCGGCGATGTCGGCCTCGACACCTATGCCGACCCGCGCTTTTTCAGCTACCGCCGGACGACACACCGCGCCGAGCCCGACTACGGGCGCAACATCCACGCGCTGGTGCTGGATTAACCACGCTCCCACGACCGCCGGTCTGCCCTAGACGTTAATGCATTTTAACGATATCGGTTTGGCCCACGGCGCGACAGACGCCGGTTAGGGAAGCGATTTTTGACGCCTTCAATCCTGACGATGGCAGCGGAGAAGCTTGGTTGGGCGAAAAGGCCTTGCCAGCGAAAAGCTTTTGCCTGGCTGGCGCTTGGCGCCTTGGCGGTGCTGACCGCAGGTTGCACGGCCGAAGGACCCAGCCCGACGGCCTCGCAGGGATTCGGCCCGACCGTCGCCTTTGAATCCGTCGATGGACCGCCACCGCAGGTGTTCCAGCGCCTCGTGAAGGTGCTCGAGACCGAGGGGGCTACCCGCCATATTTCCGTGGTGTCGCGAGAGGCCAACCCGACCTACCGGGTGCGCAGCTATTATGCGGCCCAGGTCAAGCGCGGCACCCATAACGCCTCCATCGCATGGGTCTGGGATGTCTATGCTGGCGACCAGAGCCGCGCCGCCCGCCTCAGCGGCACCGAACCCGCGGGCGCCGCCGGAGCCGATGCCTGGGATGCCGCCAGCGATCAGGTTCTGCGCAGGATTTCTCAGGCCGGCCTCAGCGGGCTGACCAATCTGGTCAATGGCGGCGCTGCGCCGGTCCAATCGGCTCCGCCGGTTCCCGAGACTGCCGGCCCCGCCGTGGCGGGCCTGCCGGCCACCGAGACGCCGGAAACGGGCGCGCCCTCCCAGGCACTGGCCTTCAGCGGCCAATAGATTCCGGGATTCAGCGGGAAAAATAACGCACGTCTTATTGCCAGCGGCGGTATGCGCTTGTTATCACCCCGGCAACTGAAAGAGCCGGGTAAACAGGGGCCTGCCGACATGCTGACGAGCGTAGGAACGAAGACGCGGGACAAAGCCTCTGCGTCGGCGAAGAACGGTTCGATCAAGCTCGTCACCGGCAATTCCAACCCGGCGCTGGCCCAGGCCATCTCCAGCTATCTCGACCTGCCGATGACAAAGGCCGTCGTCCGGCGCTTCGCCGACATGGAAATCTTCGTCGAGATTCAGGAAAACGTACGCGGCTCCGACGTGTTCGTGGTGCAGTCTACGTCCTACCCGGCCAACGACCACCTGATGGAACTGCTCATCATCATCGACGCGCTGCGCCGCGCCTCCGCGCGACGCATCACCGCGGTGATCCCGTATTTCGGCTACGCCCGGCAGGACCGGAAAGTCGGCTCGCGTTCGCCGATCTCCGCAAAGCTTGTCGCCAACCTGATTACGCATGCCGGGGCCGACCGCGTGATGACGCTCGACCTGCATGCCGGACAGATCCAGGGCTTCTTCGATATCCCGACCGACAACCTCTATGCCTCTCCGGTGATGGTGAAGGACATCCGTGACCGCTTCCAGCTTGAGAACGTCATGGTGGTGTCGCCCGACGTCGGCGGCGTGGTCCGCGCACGCGGCCTCGCCAAACGCATCAACGCGCCGCTCTCCATCATCGACAAGCGCCGCGAGCGCGCTGGTGAGTCCGAGGTGATGAACGTGATCGGCGACGTCTCCGGCTACACCTGCGTGCTGGTTGACGACATCGTGGACTCCGGCGGCACGCTGGTGAACGCGGCCGACGCGCTGCTCGCCAACGGCGCCAAGGATGTTTACGCCTACATCACCCATGGCGTGCTGTCCGGCGGCGCGGTTGCCCGCATCACCGCATCGAAGCTGAAGGAGCTGGTTATCACCGACTCCATCGAGCCCACCGAAGCGGTGCGCAACGCCCCGAATATCCGTTCGCTCCCGATCGCGACCCTGATCGGCGAGGCGATCGATCGCACCGCTTCTGAAGAGTCGGTGTCGAGCCTGTTCGACTGAACGGCGCCCCTCGCAGCCCTTCCCTTTCTGCCAATCCGGTTTGCATGGCCTCCGCCGCGCGCCGCATCGAGTCATCCGGACGGCACCGGCGGGACTCGCATGACGCGAAATTTTCGCGCCGGAGTCGCAATCGCCGATTTGATTCCGGTTTGTTCTCTTTTCGCCTGTTGATGACTTCATTTTTTTCCCGAATGCCTGTGGAACGAGTCGCCGTTCGATTGCGCCCGAGTCGCAAATCACAGATCAATTCTCGTGCACCTTCGGACGGCCTGAACGACAAAGCCGGTTCGGATTTGTGGCGACGATGATCGTCAAACCGTTTTTGCATCTCGTTCCGCGTGCACCAATCGACAGGATGAAGCCAGCATGTCCCTCTTGGACATCACTCTCGATTCAACACCCAGCCCTCTCACGGTCGTCGAGGAAATCGCGGCCAGTAACGATCTTGCCTTCGAGCGCTCCGGCGAAGACGAAGTCACCATCGTCTACAAGGGCCGCTTCACCGACTATCAGATCTCCTTCACCTGGATGCCGGAGATCGAGGCCCTGCACGTCGCCTGCGCCTTCGACATGAAGATTCCCGTCGCCCGCCGCGCCGAGGTGCAGCGCCTGATCGCATCCGCCAACGAGCAGATGTGGGTCGGCCATTTCGATCTTTGGTCGCAATCCGGCGTGGTGATGCACCGGCAGTCGCTGCTCCTGCCGGGCAACATGAGCGCCTCGAACGCGCAGTGCGAGACGATGTTCGAGACCGCTGTGATGGCCTGCGAGCGTTACTTCCCCGCCTTCCAGTTCGTGGTCTGGAGCGGCAAGACCGCTACCGAGGCAATGTCGGCGGCGATGTTCGACACGATGGGCGAGGCCTGAGCGGCCCTGCCCTCATGCCCGGGCTTGACCCGGGCATCCCTCACAAGACAATTTGCGAAGCGCATGATTACTGCGGCCATGCCGCAGCAAGTCCCGAGAGGCTGCTTCGATGACCACATCCACCAATGCACTCGCAAACCTGAACGGCTCCATCGTGCTTGCGGGTGCAGGCAAGATGGGCGGCGCGATGTTGTCGGGCTGGCTTGCGCAGGGCGTGGCCGCCGACAGGCTCGCGGTGATCGATCCTGCACCTTCGGATGACATCACGTCGCTGACCGCGAAGGGCCTGCGCATCAACCCCACGCAGCCGGGTGACGTCGCCGTGCTGGTGATGGCCGTGAAGCCGCAGATGTTCGCGGACGCGGCACCTCAACTGCGTACGCTTGTAAAGCCTGCCACGCTGGTGATCTCGATCATGGCAGGCGTGCCGATCGCGAAGCTCTCGCAGGCCTGCGGTGGCAAGGTGGTGCGGGCGATGCCGAACACCCCGGCGGCCATCGGACGTGGGATCACCGTCGCGGTTGCCGAGGCAGGCGTCGGCCAACAGCAGCGCGATATCGCCGATGCGCTGCTGAGCGCGACCGGCAGCGTCGAATGGATCGATGACGAAGCGCTGATGGATGCCGTCACCGCCGTGTCGGGCTCGGGCCCGGCTTACGTCTTCCTGCTTGCCGAAGAGCTTGCCCGCGCTGGTATCGCAGCGGGTCTTTCGCCGGAATTGGCCACGCGGCTTGCGCGCGAGACGGTGGCAGGCTCGGGCGAGTTGCTGCATCGCTCGGACCTGACGAGCGAGACGCTGCGCAAGAACGTCACTTCGCCCGGCGGCACCACCGCAGCCGCGCTCGAGGTGCTGATGGGTCCGGGAGGCTTTCAGCCGCTGCTGACGCGCGCCGTGGCCGCCGCGGCAAAGCGGTCCAGAGAACTCGCGAAGTAACTTTTACACCGGCACGCGCACCGCGGCGCGCAGGCCGCCGAGCGGGCTGTCGCCCAGCGTGATGTCGCCGCCATGCGCGCGGGCGATATCGCGGGCGATGGCAAGGCCGAGGCCGGTGCCGCCCTCGTCCTGGTTGCGCGCATCGTCGAGCCGCAGGAATGGCTTGAACACTTCCTCGCGCAGATGCAACGGAATCCCGGGGCCGTCGTCATCCACCGTCACCGTCAGCCAACGATCGTCGCGATAGCCGGTGATGGAAATCGTATCGGCGTGGCGCGCCGCATTGGACACCAGATTGGCCAGACAACGCTTGAACGAGGCGGGGCGCACCGTGACCATCGGATCGCCCTCGAAAGTCACGGTCGCCGGATGGCCGTGGCGCTCCGCATCGCCACGCAACTCCTCCAGCGCCTGCGCCATGTCGGTCGGCGTCGCCTGCTCGCCGCTGTCGCCGCGCGCGAAGGCGAGATAATCCTCCAGCATGCCGCTCATCTCGTCGACGTCCTTGCGCATGCCATCGGCTTCCGCGCCATCGCCAAGCAATGCCAGTTCGAGCTTGAAGCGGGTCAGGATGGTGCGCAGATCGTGGCTGACGCCCGCGAGCATGGTGGTGCGCTGTTCGATGCTGCGCTCGACGCGCTCCTTCATCTCCATGAAAGCCTGCGCCGCGCGCCGCACCTCACGCGCGCCGCGCGGCCGGAAGTTCGGCGCATCACGGCCCTTGCCGAAATTCTCGGCGGCATCGGCCAGATGCAGGATCGGCCTGATCTGGTTGCGCAGGAACAGCACCGCGACAATCAGAAGAATTGACGACGTGCCGAGCATCCAGAAGATAAATATCTGCGAGTTCGAGGCATAGGCCGCGCTGCGCTGGGCGTAGACGCGCATCACCGTGTCGTCGAGCTTGATACGAATTTCGACGAGATTGGAACGGCCCACCGTATCGATCCAGAACGGGCGGCCGATCTGCCGGCTCAGTTGCAGCGACAGCGCCTGATCGAGCAACGAGAAGAACGGCTTCGGGCCCGGCGGCGGCATGTCGTTCGGCGGCAGGAAATCCACCACGAGGCCGAGGCGGGTCTGCGCGATGCGGCGGAGCTGCACGCGATCCTTGTCCTGCGGATAGGTCTTGTAGACATCGATCAGCCCGGAGATGTCCTGCACCACCGCCGCCGACAGACGCCGCGTCACCGTGTTCCAGTGCCGCTCCATGAACACGAACGCGACCACCGATTGCAGGATCACCATCGGCACGATGATGATGAGCAGTGCGCGCGCATAAAGCCCCTTCGGCATCAGTTCCTTGAGGCCGCGGGCGAACCACTCGTTCAGCACCGACATGCCCCGGAGCAAGGGATGCAACACGGATTTTGCGGACTCGAGCATGCTCATGGCGAGGCGACGAGCCGGTAACCGATGCCGCGCACCGCTTGCAGGAACAGGGGATTGGCGGGATCGCGTTCGATCTTGCGGCGCAGGCGGTTGATCTGGACGTCGACCGCGCGCTCGTTGCCGTTGGCGCCGTTGCCGGTCAGCGCGCCGCGCGGCACGGTTTCACCCGGCGACGCCGCGAGGATACGCAGCATCTCGCGCTCGCGGTCAGTGAGATGAACAACCTCCTCGCCGTTGCGCAATTCGCCACGCTCCAGATGATAGACGTAAGGCCCGAACGCGACCGACTCCACCGTTTCCACCGCGACCGGCGCAACGCGTTTGAGGATGTTGGCGATACGTAGCAGCAATTCACGCGGCTCGAACGGCTTGGCGACATAATCGTCGGCGCCGATCTGCAGGCCTTCGATCCGGCTTTCCGCTTCATGCCGCGCGGTCAGCATGATGATCGGCACCTGCGAGGTTTCGCGCAAGCTCCGCGCGAATTCGAAACCGGTTTCGCCCGGCATCATCACGTCGAGGATCAGGAGATCGAAATGCAGGCCGGTCAGCTTGGCGCGCGCGGCCGCGGCGCTTTTCGCCGTGGTGACGCGATAGCCCTCGTTGCCGAGAAAGCGCGACAGCAGATCGCGGATGCGGCGGTCGTCATCCACCAGCAGCAGATGCGGCGCCTCATCGTTGATCGGCTTCAGCCTTTTTGCACCGGCTGCCGTTTCGTTCACGATCTCGTCCTCATGTCCGGGCCGCCGCCTTTGAGTATGACCTCAAGCACCTTGTCGGGATCATCATGATCGATGAGACCGAGCAGGAACTTGCGGACGCTCGAAGCACCCTCCGGGTCAAGCGTCGCGAGCGCGCGGTCGATGCGCCTGGTCTGGAGGCTCGCCAATTTCACCACCAGCGCTTCGCCCTTGGCGGTGGCGAAAAGAAGACGCTGGCGGCGATCGCTGTCGCCGGCCCGCTGGATGATATAGCCCTCGTCGAGGAGTTGCTTCAGGACCCGCCCGAGTGATTGCTTGGTGATGCGCAGAACCTCCAGCAGGTCCGCCACCTTCAGCCCAGGATAGCGCTGGACGAAATGCATCACGCGATGATGCGCGCGACCGAAGCCGAACTCCTCCAGCACATGGTCGGCATCGCCGACGAAATCGCGGTAGGCGAAGAACAGTAATTCGACGATGTCCCAGCGCACCTCGGGCGGCAGGGATTGGCCGCTCGAAAGCTCGGTTCTGATGGTTTTTAAATTTATGTCAGCCATGTTGACATATTTTGGTTTTACGTTACAAAGCAGGTGCCTTTCGCGAAACTTTCGGAAAAACTCCGGCGTTCCGTGAAGGTCTCGATAAATTACAGGGCGACGGCCCAATCTAGCGATTGATTGTCCGTCGGCCCGGCGCGAAACATACTGGACTTCACGGATTTCGCGAAATCGTAACGGCATGCGCGCTGGCCGTCCGGAACGACGCCAAGCGACAGACTGTATTGGGAGACAAAATCATGGGCGTGTCCTTCGACAAAATCGATGGCGCGGTCTTGCTGGAATTCGAAAAGCAACTCGCAGCGAATCCCACGCCCGCAAACGACCGCACGGCAAAACTCGCTGACCCTGGGTTTGGCCGCGTTTTCACCGATCACATGGCTGTCGTCCGCTACAACCACACGAAGGGCTGGCACGGCGCGCGCATCGAATCCCGCGCGAGCTTCGCCCTGGACCCTGCGACGGCCGTCCTGCACTACGCCCAGGAGATTTTCGAAGGCCTCAAGGCCTACCGGCGCGCCGATGGCGGCGTGAACCTGTTCCGCCCCGACGCCAACGCGCGGCGCTTCTGGAATTCGGCGGAACGCATGGCCATGGCACCGCTGCCCGAGCACGTGTTCATTGACGCCGTCGAACATCTGGTGCGCACTGACCGCGACTGGATTCCGGGTGGCGAAGGCAGTCTCTATCTGCGGCCCTTCATGATCGCCAACGAAATCTTCCTCGGCGTCAAGCCGTCCGCTGAATACATCTTCGCCGTGATTGCATCGCCGGTCGGCTCCTATTTCAAGGGCGGCCCTGCCCCCGTTTCGATCTGGGTCTCGGAGAACTACACCCGCGCGGCCATCGGCGGCACCGGTGCCGTGAAATGCGGCGGCAATTATGCCGCAAGCCTGCGCGCGCAGGCCGAAGCCATCGAGCATGGCTGCGATCAGGTGGTGTTCCTCGACGCGGTCCAGCGCCGCTACATCGAAGAACTCGGCGGCATGAACATCTTCTTCGTGTTTGACGACGGCTCGCTGCTGACGCCGCCGCTCGGCACGATCCTGCCCGGCATCACGCGGGACTCGATCATCACCCTCGCGCGAGAGGCAGGCAAGCTCGTGCGCGAAGAGCCCTACACGATCGATCAGTGGCGCGCGGATGCCGCCAGCGGCAAACTGAAGGAAGCCTTCGCCTGCGGCACCGCGGCGGTGATCTCGCCGATCGGCAAGGTGCATTCGGTGAGCGGCGATTTCGCGATCAACGGAGGTGCCGCCGGCCCGGTCGCGATGGGACTGCGCAAGCAACTCGTGGACATCCAGTACGGCCGCGCGGCGGATGCGCACAACTGGATCAAGAAGGTTTTCTGATCCATTCGCCTTAACAAGTTTCGAATGACGCCGCAGCCTACGCTGCGGCGTTTTCGTTTACCGGCACCAGTCCCAGTCGGGCGCGGCGCATCCAGCGTCCGATCATCGCGCAGGCGACGACCGCAAGGCCCGAGGCTAGTCCGATCCAGATGCCGGTACCGCCGAAGCCGAGCCTGAACGCGAACAGCAGGCTCAGCGACATGCCGATGCCCCAATAGCCGATGGCGGCGTAGACCATCGGCACCCTTGTATCCTGCAAACCGCGCAGCATGCCCGCGCCGACCACCTGCGCACCATCGAAGATCTGGAAGACCGCCGCCCACATCAGGAACGACACCGCGAGGCCGACGACGGCGGCATTGGCCGGATCGTTGAGATCGACAAAGGCCGCGATCAGCAATCGCGGCGCAGTCAGCATCAGCGCGCTCATTGCCGCCATGAAGGCGATGGCCAGCACAAAGGCGGTCCAGCCCGCGCGCGTGATTCCATCCGCATCGCGGGCGCCATAGGCAAGACCGACGCGCACCGTCGCCGCCTGCCCCACGCCCATCGGCACCATGAAAGTGGTCGATGCGATCTGGATCGCGATGGCATGAGCGGCGATGGCATCGGTGCCGAACTGTCCCATCAGGAACACGGCTGCGTTGAACACCGTGATCTCGAACATCACGGTCGCGCCGATCGGCAAGCCGACCCGCCACAGCGTCCGCAACCGCGGCCAGTCCGGCCGCCACCAATGGCCGAACAGGCGATAGCGGCGGAAACGCGCCGCACACATCACCACTATAACCATGCCCGTAAACAGAAACAGGTTGGAGAGCGCCGTTGCCGTGCCCGCGCCGCGCAGCCCCATCGCCGGAAAGCCGAAATGGCCAAACACCAGCGCGTAGTTCGCGGCGATATTGAAAAAGAACGACATGCCGGTGATGACCAGCGCCCACACCGGCCTCTCCAATGCGGCAACGAACGAGCGCAGCACGATGTAACCCAGCGAGGGCAGCACTCCCCATTGCAGATGGTGCATGAAGGCGGCAGCCTCCGCCGCCAACGTGGGATCGAGCCGGAACGCGATCAGGATCGCTTCCGCCTGCCACAGCAGAATCCAGCTCGGCACCGCGATGATCAGCGCGCTCCACAATCCCTGCCGGAATGTGCGGCGCACGTCCCGCACCATATGCAGCTTGCGGCCGATCGCGCTCGCCATCATCGGCGAGGTCGCCGTGAGCAGGCCGATTCCGAACAGCAGCACCGCGAGATAGAGATTGACCCCGAGGGTTGCTGCGGCGAGCGCCGTCGGCCCAAGACGCCCCACCACGATCACATCGGTCGTGGTCAGCGCGATTTGCACGAGATTGGTCAGCACCAGCGGCCAGCCAAGCGCGAGCATCGCGCGAAATTCATCGCGCCAGACTTCTCGCGTCGAGACGCTCTGGGGAGTTACGAAAAGCATGATCGTTGACAGATAGGCAGCGGGGGCGAAACTACAGCCATCAAGCCGCAGAATATCGCAACATCATGGCGGCCGGACTGCCGGAGGCTTGCCTTTCCCTATACCGCCGAGCGCGCTTTCCACATCTCGTAAGGGTCTTCACCTTCGATGCGAACCGGAATGTGAGTGGCCTTCACGGATTGTGCGGCCAGCGGCTTGGCCATCTCGGCATAGACTTTCGCCGTGGACAGGCTGTAAGGCTCGCCTTCCTCATTGGAATAAGCGTAGGCGAATTCCCGAATCCCGGTGAGATGCATGGCCGAGAGGCACATCGGGCAAGGATGGCCGCTCGCATAGATCGTGCAACCGTCGAGACGCGGACTGCCGAGCACGTGGCTGGCCACGCGAATGGCCTGCAACTCGGCATGCGTGGTCGGGTCGCCGGTCTCGAGAATCTCGTTGACGCCGGTTGCAATCACCTTGCCATCCTTGACTAGCACCGCGCCGAACGGGCGCCCGCCCTTGCGGACGTTCTCACGCGCCAGTTCGATGGCTTCGCACAGGAAGCGTTTTGCGTCTGGCATGTCGGCCTCCTTGAAATCAGATCAGGCTAAATCCTGCGCGCCGACCCAGAACACCTCGCCTTCCGACTCCTCGGTGTCGAGCCAAAGCAGCGGCAGGGTCGGGAAAGCATCCTCCACCGCCTCGCGGCAGCGGCCGACCTCGCAGAGCAGGCCGCCATTCGGTGTGAGGTGCGCAGCTGCTTCATTGATAATCCGCCGGACGATGTCGATGCCGTCCGCACCGCCGTCGAAGGCGAGTTTCGGCTCGTGCCGGCATTCCGGCGGCAGCGAAGCCATCCCCTCCGCGTCGACATAGGGCGGATTGGAGATGATAAGGTCGTAGCGTTCGTTGCCGAGCGGCGCGAACAGGTTGCCCTTGTGCAGCGAGATGCGATCTTCGAGGCCGTAGTCGGCAACGTTCTTCGCCGCCACCGCGAGCGCATCCTTCGAGAGATCGACCGCATCCAGCGTCGCATTGAAGAAAGTCTGCGCCGCCAGAATGGCAAGGCAGCCCGAACCGGTGCACAGATCGAGCACACGCCCGACGCTGCCCGGATCGTCGATCAGCGGCATTTCGCTGTCGCCGCTGAAATGTGAATCCAGCAATTCGCCGATGAAGGAGCGCGGCACGATCACGCGCTCGTCGACATAGAACGGCAGCCCGCGCATGTAGATCTTGTTGACGAGATAGGCCACGGGCTTGCGCGTGCGCACGCGCTGACCGATCAGGCCAAGCAGTTTTGCGGCTTCCGCCTTGGTCACCCGTGCCTGCGCGAATGTCTCGAACTGCTCGGGCGCAAGATGCAACGCCTCGGTGACGAGGAACGCCGCCTCCGCCACCGGATCAGTGGTGCCATGCGCGAACACCAGTTCAGCCTCGTTGAAGCGGCTGACCGCATAACGCAGGACATCCAGCAGCGTCAGCAATTCGCCGGGCTTGGCAACAGGAGCAGCCTTGATGCGCGTCGCGACCTTAACACGCGGCGCAGCCTTGCGGCGCGACACAGCACGCGTCGCCTTCGTCGTCTTGCGTGCCATTATTTGCGCCCCCAGCGCGAGGTCGCTGCGTCGTCAGCGCTGTGTGCCTCGACCCAGACACCTTTGGTTCCGGACAGGCGCTTTTCCGATTTCCAGAACGGCGCGTTGGTCTTGAGATAATCCATCAGAAATTCCGCCGCCTGAAATGCCGCCTCGCGGTGCGGCGATGCCGTCAGCACCAGCACGATATTGTCACCCGGCGTAACAGTGCCGAAGCGATGGATCACGGTGACGCCGGACAACTGCCAGCGCTTGCGCGCTTCCTCGGCATGACGGCGGATCTCGGTCTCCGCCATGCCGGGATAATGCTCCAGCGTCATCTCCGAAATCGCCAGATCGTCATCGCCGCTGCGGCAGATGCCGATAAAGCTCACCACCGCGCCAATGTCCGGGCGGTTCGCAGTCAGCATTCTGGTTTCGAGCGCGACATCGAAATCGTCATGCTGCACGCGAACTGTGATCGGGATGGTCATCGTGATGGCTCAGCCGCCGGTCATCGGCGGGAAAAATGCGATCTCGCGCGCGCCCGCAATCGCCGCGTCCGGTTTGACATGGGTGTGGTCGATGGCGGCGCGAATGATCGCGGGCTTCTCGAAGGCGCGGGCGTATTCCTCGCCGCGCTGCGTCAGCCAGCCGATCAGGTCACCGACCGTACGGATGGCGGCGGGCGGATCGATCGTCTCTTCCGCCTTGCCGATACGCTCGCGCACCCATGCGAAATAAAGAACCTTCATCACTCATCCTCCACCAGATGATGGATGCCGGAACGGAAATAGTCCCAGCCGGTATAGAGCGTGACGAGAGCCGATATCCACAACAGCGTGATTCCGATCGGGATGGTCGGCGGCAGGATCGCCTCGCCCGCCTCACCCGCGATCAGAAACCCGATAGACACCAGTTGAACAGCGGTCTTCCACTTCGCAAGCTGCGTCACCGGGACGCGGACATGGAGCGCCGCGAGATATTCGCGCAACCCCGAGACCAGAATTTCGCGGCACAGGATCACGATCGCGGCCCATAGCGACCAGCCCTTGATGGTCTCGTCCGCCGCCAGCATCAGAAGGCACGACGCCACCAGCAATTTATCGGCAATCGGATCGAGCATCCGCCCGAACGCGGATTGCTGATTCCACATCCGCGCGTAATAGCCGTCGAAGAAATCGGTGACCGCGGCAATGATGAAGACCGCGAGCGCGACCCAGCGCAGCCACAAGGGCCCGTTGCCGATCGACTGGGCATACATGCAGGCGACCACGATCGGCACGGCCGCGATCCGCGAATAGGTCAGGATATTCGGCAGCGCAAACGAGTGTTTGAGCGGCTTGCGGGTGGTCACACTGGACATGGGCACGATACCAATACTGTGCGGCTCCCAAGGTCAACACCGAAGGCGATCATGGCGGTTATGTCCCCTGTCAGGCTCACCGGTCAGGACCGGGCGGGATGGAAGAAATCGTGGATTCGCCGCGCGCTTTCGGCGCTCACGCCTGGAACCTTGCCAAGGTCTGCCAGCGAGGCGCGCTCGATTTCCTTCAACGTTCCGAAATGATGCAGCAGCGCCCGCTTGCGGGCCGGGCCGATGCCCGGAATTTCCTGCAAGCCCGCCTCGCGGATGTCCTTCTTGCGCAGCTTGCGGTGCGATCCGATCACGAAACGGTGTGCCTCGTCGCGCAGCCTCTGGATGAAATACAGCACCGGATCGCGCGGCTCGAGCTTGATGGCCGGGCGGTCCGGCAGGAACAGCGTCTCGCGCCCGGCGTCACGGTCCGGCCCTTTGGCGACCGACATCAACGAGACGCCAGTGACGCCGAGTTCATCGAAAATCTGGCGCACCGCGTTCAACTGCCCAAGGCCGCCGTCGATGATGACGAGGTCCGGCCATTGCGGGACGTCATCGTCCTTGGCCTGCGCGCCCGCCTCCGCCGACAATAGCCGCTTGAAACGGCGCTGCAACACCTCGCGCATCATGCCGTAATCGTCGCCCGGCGTGAGATTTTCAGAGCGGATGTTGAATTTGCGATACTGGTTCTTCATGAAGCCTTCCGGCCCTGCGACCACCATGGCGCCGACCGCATTGGTGCCCTGAATGTGGCTGTTGTCGTAGATCTCGATCCGGCGCGGCGGCTGCGGCAATTGCAGCGCGCTCACGAGGCTGTCGAGAAGCCGCGTCTGGGTGGCGGTGTCGGCGAGCTTGCGGCCCAGCGCCTCGCGCGCGTTGGTCAGCGCGTGATTGACCAGTTCCTTTTTCTCGCCGCGCTGCGGCGTCGAAACCTCGACCTTGAATCCGGCCTTGACGCTGAGCGCGCTGGCCAGCAGTTCGCCTTCCTCGATCTTGTGGGAGAGGAGGACGAGCTTCGGCGGCGGCTTGCCGTCGTAGAATTGCGACAGGAACGAGCCCAGCACCTCCTCCGCCGTCAGCGACTTGTCTGCGCGTGGGAAATAGGCGCGGTTTCCCCAGTTCTGCCCGGTGCGGAAGAAAAACACCTCGACGCAGCTATAGCCGCCCTCCTGATGGATGGCGAACACGTCCGCCTCCTCCACCGTGCGCGGATTGATGCCCTGCTGCGCCTGCACCGCCGACAGCGCGGCCAGACGGTCGCGATACAGTGCCGCGCGCTCGAATTCGAGCTCGGCGGAGGCCTTCTCCATCTCCGCGGCGAGTTGCTCTTTCACCGCGCGGCTGCGGCCGGAGAGGAAGTCGGTCGCCTCCCGCACAAGCTGGGTATAGGCGGGGAAATCGATCTCGCCGGTGCACGGCCCCGCGCAGCGCTTGATCTGGAACAACAGGCAAGGCCGGGTGCGGCCCTCGAAAAACGAATCCGTGCAGGAGCGGATCAGAAACGCGCGTTGCAGCGCCGTCAGCGTCCGGTTGACTGCGCCGACGGAGGCGAACGGCCCGAAATAGCGGCCGGGCCGCGTCTGCGCACCGCGATGCTTGACGAGCTGCGGCGCCCAGTGATCGCTGGTGATGAGAATATAGGGAAACGACTTGTCGTCGCGCAGCAGCACGTTGAAGCGTGGCCGCAACTGCTTGATGAGGTTCGCTTCCAGCAGCAGCGCCTCGGTCTCGGTTTCAGTCGAGACGATCTCGACATTCACCGTCATCGCGATCATGCGCGCGATCCGCACCACATGGCCGGTCGGGCGGGCGTAGGACGAAAGCCGCTTTTTGACGTTCTTGGCCTTGCCGACATAGAGCACGTCGCCGCTCTCGTTGAGCATGCGGTAGACGCCAGGAGAGGTTGGCGCGAGCTTCACCGCCTGCTCGATCACGGCGCGGCCGACTCCGAGGCGGCTCTCGCCCCCCCATTCGGCCTCATCCTCCACCGGCTCGGGAAGCGCGGAGTCGTCCTCCTCCGGGTTGGTCACGGCAAGGTCGCTATCCTGCGGCGGGACATCGGAGGAACCCGGCGCCTGCGCGCCGCCGGGTGCCGGCGGACTCGTCACCGGATCATCAACGCTCCGCCCCGGTGCGGCCATCGATCTTTCATGATCGTCGCTATTCATGGCCCCAAATTAGTGATCGCGGAGGCTGAGGGCCAGCGGTCGGTAAGATTCTCTTAACAACGATCCACCCCGAAAACCCCGCGTTAAGAAGTGTTTAACGTAAAACTCTCGATAAATTTTACGCAGAAAAGACGGGCTTTCGTAACCACGATGGCCCGTGACCCCCGCCTTGGAGGCGCGGGTCGAAAAGTCAGTAGCGTATGCGTCGGGAGTATTTGAGATGTTGAAGAAAGCCCTCGGAGTAGCGATCCTGGCCCTGAGCAGCGCTGCGAGCGCCCAGGCCGCCGATCTCAGCTATCGCCGTCAGGCGCAGCCCTACACCGTCAACCAGCCGCTGAACGGCTATAGCTGGGCGGGCCCCTATCTCGGCGCCAACCTCGGCTACAATTTCGGCGACGTCTCCAACAGCGGGACCAGCCCTTCCGGGTTCAGCGGCGGTATCCAGGGTGGCTACAACTGGCAGTTCGGCACCCCCTGGGTGCTTGGCCTCGAAGCCGACCTGCAGGCCACCGGCGCTGACGACACCTTCGCGGCATGGAAGTTCTCCAACCCCTGGTACGGCACCATTCGCGGCCGCGTCGGCTACGCCATCAACCCGAATTTCATGATCTACGGCACCGGCGGTCTGGCCTTCGGCCAGTTGAAGGGCACCATGCCGGGCCTGAGCGAAACTCACACCACCGCGGGCTGGACCGTGGGCGGCGGCGCCGAATTCGCTCTCACCAACAACTGGTCGCTCAAGGCCGAGTACATGTACGTCGATCTCGACAGCAGCAACTTCCTCATCACCGGTCTGCCGAACGGCTATCAGTTCTCGACCGTGCGCGTCGGCGTGAACTATCACTTCTGATCGCAGCGAAAGCATCGCTTAGCGCTTTTCAATCCCGGGCCTTGCGCCCGGGATTTTTCATGGAGCGAAAGACTTCAGGAGAATACTTCAGGACGAGACCACGAGGTCGACCGCTTTCGGGCCCTTGCCCTTCTTGTCGGGCTCGACCTCGAACGTGATGTGCTGCCCTTCGGTCAGGTTTTTCAATCCCGCTTTCTCGACCGCGGTGATGTGAACGAAGACATCCCGCCCACCGTCATCGGGCTTGATGAACCCGTAGCCCCGCTCCGCATTGAAAAACTTCACGACCCCTGTCATCGCCATGGGATCCCCTCCCCGCACGTATCTTCGACCGGCGTCCCCACGCCAGCCCCCCGGCAATCAGCTAATCACTGCCGCGCAGACTTGACTATTGCCTATGTGGCAAGTTCGAAAAAATACCAGACTGCGGAGGGAAGGCCTCAGGGGCGGACGACTTCGATGCGATAACGCCCAGCGCCACCGAGGCCGAGCGGCTTCTCCAGCTCGGGCAGGACCGTTTTGAGCTCGGAGGCGAGCGTCCAAGGCGGGTTGACGATCAAAAGCCCGGTCGAGACGAGCCCGCTGTCAGCCGTCTGCGGCGCGACGCTGAATTCGACGCGCAGGCAATTCTCACCGCCACCCTCGCGCGCAGCCGCAACCGAGGCGATCTCCCGTGCAAGCCGGTCCGGGCCGCGCCGGTCCTTGGCCGGGTACCAGAGCATGTAGATCCCGGTCGGCCATTTCGCATAGGCCGCAGCGAATTTCTCCACGAGGCGGGAGAATTCATCCTTGTCCTCGAACGGCGGATCGATCAGCACCAGCCCGCGCCGTTCATTCGGCGGCACGTAGGCGGTCAGCGCGGTCCAGCCGTCGAGATCGACCACGCGGGCCTGTGGATCGCGGGAGAGATTGCGGATCAACTCCTTGCGGGCGGCGTCCTGAATCTCGCACGCCACCATCCGGTCCTGCGGCCGCAGCAGCGCCCGCGCGATCAAAGGCGAACCGGGATAGGCGACAAGCTCGCGCGGCGGGTTGAAGGCGCGGACGATGTCGAGATAGGGCGCGACCAGCGCCTGCGCTTCGTCTGAAAACCGCGCCTGCAAAATCCGCGCGACGCCGAACCGCCACTCGCCGCTGCGCTCCGCCTCGTCGCCGGTCAGGTCGTAACGGCCCGCGCCCGCATGAGTGTCGATGACGCGAAACGCCGACTGCTTCTGGTGCAGATAGGTCAGGATCCGCGTCAGCACGATATGCTTGATGACGTCCGCGAAATTGCCGGCGTGGAAGGCGTGGCGATAATTCATCGGCGCGGCTTACGACATGGCGGCGGTTTACGCAAAGCCTTAGCCTTTGCGCAAAAGCGCACCGCTCCTAGCCGCCGCGCATCGGCGGCATCACGATCTGGTTGCGGCGGCAGGCGCTGCGATCGACCTGCTCACAAGCACGGAACTGCAGATCCTTGTTCATACAGATCCGCACCTCACCAAGCCTGCGGCTGTCGCAGCGCACGGCGATGGCGGAGGCGCTGAGGCCCGGATTGGCCTTGATGAAGGCTTCCTCCACCTCGTTCGGCGACACCGTCTTGGGTGCGGCGAGGTCGAGATATTCCTCCGGAATCTTCACCGTGGCGCGGGCCTTGCGGATGGTCTCGAAATAGGCGCGCGCGCCAAGCCCCGCGCAGGTGCCGTGCTTGTCCCACTCGCTGTAGATCAGCCCCGGTGCCGGCATCAGATCGAGCATCGAGCGCATGACGTTGCGGTCGAGCCGCGGCGCGGGCCGCCGGCAATATTCGGGATAGCCGCGCTCATATTGCGGCCACAGCCCATGCACCACGAACGAATAGGGACGCCCGCCGCACTGTGCCTGCGTGCTGCGCCCGTTGCTGCCGCGCTCGCGCGCGGCCTCGCAGAAGGACGGCGACCATGACAGCGACAGCACGTAGAAATCGAAAGCGCCCGGCGCGTTCTGGCGATGATCCTGCGCGGATGCGTTCGCGCCTGCCAGCAGCAGCGCGCCCGAGACGAGAGCGAGCGAAGCCAGCCCCCGGCGCAAACCTCTCCAACATCCGATCATGAAAACGCCCCCACCCCTTACGCCTTCGAAAAGCGTAACGAGACCTCCGGAACATTACAAGAACAAATTGCAGCAGGCCGAATCGACCTGCGTTACGGCATCGCCGCGCGGCAATTGCGGCCGTAGGCCCAGTTGCGGTCAAGCCCGACCACGCACCATTCAACGCCGGAGCTGAGACCCGTCCCCGCAAAGCCGCCATCCTCGATGATGGAATAGCGCACGAGGCGCGGATGGCCGTCGCTGATCATCGCGCTCGCCGTGCAGAAGCGGCGGGGAATCGCGTTGTAGGCGCCGTTCGGGCTTTCCCACGGGCGGAAAGCCACCTCGCGCACATCGGCAAAGCCGGTGATGCGCAGGTCCGAATTCCAGTAGGTCGATTCCTTCTGCGCGAACTGGGCAGAGACCGCGTGCAACGCCTGCCAGCATTCGCCCATTTGCCCGTCATAGCGCGGGCTGGAGAGCCAGAAGTTCAATTCCAGCGGATTGGCGGCGCGGGCGCTGTCCACAGTGGAGATCGCACCGAAAGCCGCGACCAGCATGGCGAGGACCGCGATTCGCGGCGACGAAAAAGCAATGCGCATGTGACGAAAGCCCATGATGAGTTGCCGGACGGTGCCGCGAAGCCCGATCCTGGTCAAGTGCAGCGCGGCAACACCTTCGGACAACGCCCCATCGCCAGCCCGCCAGCGCTTTCAAAGCCATCGCGCCAAGGCTAGACTCAGCCGCAAATCGAAGGAGCGACCGATGCGCATGAACGGACGTTGGATGATGGCGGCAGCGGCGATCGCCTGCGGTATCGCGGTGAGCACGCCGGCCAAGGCCGACTGGGTGCCGCCGTTCAAGGGCAACGACACCGGCGGCATCATCGCCTACGCGCTCTACCAGCAGGGCGCGGACATCAAGGCGATGGCGACCGACCATTGCGCCCGCTACGGCAAGGTCGTGAAGCTCACTGGCGTCGATGCGCAATATGGTGGCTACATTTCCTTCGCCTGCGTCTGGGTGCCGCCCGGCAGCACCCAGCGGCCGCTGCGCACGGCCTACTGATTTTTCGGATCAGGGAGGATCGGCCATGACACCGCGTCTGACCCTCCGAACCGCCGCTCTGGCCGCCACATGCGGCTGCGCCACGCTGGCCAGCGCGGCCTCGCTTGAAGATATCCCGAACCGCAAACCGGGCCTGTGGGAAATCAAGATGATGTCCGCCGACGCGCGGATGCCGCAGCAGACGATGCAGCAGTGCACGGATGCCAGCACCGACGCCGAAATGCGCACGACCTTCAGCCCGATGGCCAAAGAGATGTGCTCGCAGCAGAACATGCAGAAGACGACGACCGGCTACAGCATCGATGCCACCTGCAACTTCCATGGCATCGCCTCGACCTCACACACCGAGATCAGCGGCGATTTCAATTCCGCCTACACCGTGAAGGTCTCCACCACCCGGAGCGATGGCCCGCCCGGCGTCGCGCAGGCGGGCGACATGACCATGAACGCCACATGGGTCGGCCCCTGCAAGGATGGGCAGAAGGCCGGCGACATCATCATGCCCGGCGGCATCAAGATGAATGTCAACGACATGAAGGCCCTGCGCGCGCTGATCCCGCAGCGCGCACCCTCATCTCACCCGCACTGATAATCAGCTACGCCTTCTTCTGGCGTTCCAGATAGATCTTGCCGCCCTTCATCTTGTGCTGAAGCGGCGCCTCGTTGATCTGGATCACCACCGCATCGGGCTCGACGCCGAGATTCTTCACGAGCGCGGCGGTGATGTCGACCATCATGCCCTTCTTCTGCTCGTCGGTGCGGCCGGCCGCCATGTTGATGGTGATCTCGGGCACGACGTTTCTCCGCGTTCGATCTGAAAGGCTTCAAGCCCAGTTGATGTCGTGGCGCGCCAGCACCTTTTGCACACCCTCGACAAGTTCGCTCTCGCTGACGGCGAACTGCGCCTCGTGCTGCTGCTTCTGCAGGAACGCCTCGCGATCCGCGCTCTCGCCACCGACCTGCGCGCCGAGAATGAGATCCTTAATCTGCACGATGCCCTTCGCTTTCTCATCGCCGCCCTGAATGATGGCGCAGGGCGAGTTGCGGCGGTCGGCATATTTGAACTGCACGCCGAGATTGTTCTTCGGATTGCCGAGATACATCTCGGCGCGGATTCCAGCGTTGCGCAGCGTCGTGACAAACTTCTGGTATTGCGCGATCTCGTTGCGGTCCATCACCAGCACGACCACGGGACCGGCTTCCGGCCTGGTGTCGATCTTGCCGAGCAACGTGAGTGCCGCCTGCAGGCGCGAGACGCCGATGGAGAAGCCGGTCGCGGGCACCGGCTCGCCACGGAAGCGCGAGACGAGACCATCGTAACGCCCGCCGCCACCGACCGAGCCGAACCGCACCGGGCGGCCTTTCTCATCCTTGGTCTCGAGCAGCAGTTCAACTTCGTAGACCGGGCCCGTGTAGTATTCGAGGCCGCGCACGACGGATGGATCGATCTTGATGCGGTCTCGCGTATACCCCGAAGACTCAGCGAGCATTGCAATTTGCCGCAACTCTTCGATCCCATCTTTGGCGGTTTGAGTTGAACCGAAATGCGTCATCATTCCATCGAGGACGCCTTTATTGCTTTCTACGAAATAGGATTTGTCACCGTCATCGCTTGAAAACGTTAGGACTTTTCCAACAGTGGATCGCTTTTCTGGTGACAGGTTGGTTACGTCCTGAAGTTCAGTCACATTACCTGACTGAAGCAGAGCAAACACAACGATCTTTTCAGTCTGTTCGTGATTCAAACCGGCGCCCTTGGTGAAGTCGCCTTTTCCTTCCTCACCACCATCCCATCGTCCTGCACCGAGCAGTTTCCGAATTTCATCGATCGGAAATTTATCCAGCTTGTCGATAGCGCGTAGCACCGTGAGCCGCTTGCCTGCATTCTCTTCGCCACCGAGACCAATGCTCTCCATCACGCCGTCGAGCACCTTGCGGTTGTTGACCTTCACCACATAGGAGCCGCGCGGAACGCCCAGCGCCTCCATCGTGTCGGCGGCCATCATGCACATCTCAGCATCGGCGGCGGGCGAAGCCGAGCCCACGGTGTCGGCGTCGAACTGCATGAACTGACGGAAGCGCCCCGGCCCCGGCTTCTCGTTGCGATAGACGTAGCCGTTGCGATAGCTGCGATAGGGTTTCGGCAGCGTGTCGAAATTCTCCGCGACATAGCGCGCGAGCGGCGCGGTGAGATCGTAGCGCAACGAAATCCACTGCTCGTCATCGTCCTGGAACGAGAATACACCCTCATTCGGCCGGTCCTGGTCGGGCAGGAATTTGCCGAGTGCGTCAGTGTATTCCATCGCCGGGGTCTCGACCGGTTCGAAGCCGTAACGCTCGTAGACGGCGCGGATTTTCTCCACCATCGCGCGCGTTGCGGCGATCTCGGACGGCGTGCGATCCACCAGCCCGCGCGGCAGGCGGGCACGGAGTTTTTGCGGCTTTTTGGATTTTTTGTCGGACATGGCCGGTTGGTATCAGCCGCCAAAACGTCCGGCAAGCACCGAAGGGGTCAGTTCACCAGCACCGCGCCATCGCAGCGGATGCCCGCGACCCAGACATCCGCCTGCCCCAATCCGACCCCGAGTGTCTGCAGCACCGTATTCAGCAGCGTGTCGATCGAGCCAGTGGCACCCGAGATGACCGACACCACCTGCGGCCCGAGCCCCGGAATCGGCAACGCCAGCGGGCCGAGTTGAACGGACAGCGACAGGTCACCCAGCAGGCTCCCCGTCAGCGACGAAGTGAAGGACGTGGTGTTCACGGTCTTGCGCGTCTGCGCCTGAATATCGGCATAGCTGAAATTCACATTGGTCGGAGCCGTGTTCGCCATCGCCGCATGGGCGCGGCCCGTGATCTTGATCGCGCCGAGATCGACGATAGTCGCGGCCGGCGGATTCGGCTTGGTGGTGAAATTCGTCATATCGGCACTGGTCACTCCGCCGATCCACGCATCGACGATGCCGGGCGAGACGCCGAGTTGCGCGGTGGATGACGCGATGTCGGGATAGCCGCAACTCACGTTGTTCAACGTCGCGGTGCCCGCCGCGACTTCCACATAGATCGGCAGGTTCACCGCCGCGACCGAGCCGCTGCCGATCAACTGGACCGTCGCGAGGATACGGGTTTGCGCGGTGTGCACGCTCGCCCCCGCCTGGCCGATGGTGATCCAGCTTGAACCCACTGGCCGTTCGCCGACAGTGACCTGAAGCGAGACGGCAGCGATGCCCGGCAGGCCAAGATTGAGGCTCGTGGCGATCTGGTGGGTGCCGTTGGCCAGTTGCGCGGTGGCCGACAACAGATCCAGTGCGTCGAGATCGACACCCACTTTCGGCTGCTGGCCCACAAGCATGTCGCCATAGGGACCGGCATCGATCAGGTCACCGAGCGTCACCTTGGTGGTGACGCCTGCCAGCGACGAACCGACGTTCGACAACGCGCTGCTCGCGGCGCCTGTGGCACCGCTTGCCTGCAGCGCGGCAATGACGTCCGTCACTTTCAGGTTGGATTGCAGCAGCGAATCGTAACTGACGCCGGTGAGATTTGCGCGCGTCGCCAGCGCCGACATGAAATCGAACAGGTTGACCTCGGCATCCGCCAGCGCCTGATAATCCATCGCCGAGAGCGACAGCGAGGTGCCAAGCATCTGGCCCAGCAACTGGTTGAGCAACCCGCCGTTCAGCGAGGCGAGCCGCGAGCCGATCGCGAAGGTCGCAAGCTGCGTGGTGCTCGCGACCGAACTGACCCGGAGATTGATATAGGGATCGCCGGTCAGCACCTTGCCGAAGAACAGCGGCGTCTTCGTCTGCATGGTGACGCGCACGGCGTTGGCGGGCGTGGCTCCCGCGGTGAAGCGCTGCTGCGGCACAAGCGACGTGTCCGCCTTGTACACACCGGTCTCGACAGCCACGAGCGAGTCCGGCGGGTAGTTGTTTTTGGCGACAGTGGCCGCAGCAGCGCGGGGGGCCCGGGTGAGATCGCTCGCCGCCACGATGGCGGCGAGGTCGGCCGCGCTTTGCGCGCGGCGCTTGTCGGTGAACACCGAGCCGACATCGACACCGAGCGCGGCACAGCCGGTCACCAGCAGCATGCAGGCGGCGGCGATGAAGGCGATGTTGCCGCGTTCGTCGGAGACGAACTGGCGGCCCAGATGCCGCGCGAATTGTCCCGGCTGCTTCATCAATAGCCTCCGCGCGGAATCGCGGCCGAGCGCACGATGACCGGCGGCGGGGCGGGCACGAAGGACGGCAGCGAATAAATGAGCGTGTTCGAGGCGTCGTAGTTGACGGTAACGATGAACACGTTGGGATCGGCACCGGAGGTCGCGGCGTTGACCGACAGATGTGCGGGCACGATCAGCGGATAGCTCGCGGCGTTCTGTGTCACATAGTTCGTGGCCAGAGATTTGCGCTCGGTCTCATTGAGGCCCGCGACCGAAGTGCGCGCAGCTTCGGCGGCCAGTTGCTGCACGTCGTGGACCATCGCGAGATAGGCGCCGAACATCACGATGCCGAACACCAGCAGCATGAAAACCGGCAGCACCAATGCGAATTCGACGGCGGACGCACCCGAACAGGCGCGGCGAAAATCCCGGAAGCGGTGAAAGCCCGTTGTCATGGGCGCAGGATGCTCACACAACTTTTAACAGATTACGAAAGATATATACTACCAATGGTAGTAAATACATGCCGTCCCGGATGCGCAGGCACCGGGGGCGAGCGATGCGCCCACCGTCGTTCCGCTCATTGTCCCCGCCTGATAGGGTCCCGGCCATCTGCCTGCCCGAGGGAAGGAAATCCGTCTTGAATATTCAGCAGTCCCGCTCCGTTTTGTCGCCGAACGACCTTGCCGCCTATTGGATGCCGTTTACCGCCAACCGCGCCTTCAAGAAGGCACCGCGCATGCTCGCGGGCGCGAAGGACATGCACTACTTCACGACGGACGGGCGACAGATCATCGACGCGGCCTCGGGCATGTGGTGCTCGAATGCAGGCCATTGCCGCGAGCCGATCACGCAGGCGATCGCCAGGCAGGCGGCGACCTTGGACTATTCGCCGCCGTTCCAGTTCGGCCATCCGCAGGCGTTCGAGCTTGCGAACCGCATCGCGGCGCTCGGCCCTGAGGGGCTCGATCATGTGTTCTTCTGCAATTCGGGATCGGAAGCGGTCGACACCGCGCTCAAGATCGCGCTCGCCTATCATGCGACGCGCGGCGAAGCCGCGCGCACGCGGCTGATCGGGCGCGAGCGCGGCTATCACGGCGTCGGCTTCGGCGGCATTTCGGTCGGCGGCATGGTCAACAACCGCCGTCTGTTCGGCGCGCTCCTGAACGGCACCGATCACCTGCCCACGACCTACGACCGCGAGCACCAGGCTTTCTCAAAAGGCGAACCGGAATGGGGCGCCCACCTCGCCGACGAACTGGAACGGATCGTCACGCTCCACGGCAAGGATACCATCGCAGCCGTGATCGTCGAACCGATGGCGGGGTCGACCGGCGTGCTGGTCACACCGAAGGGCTACCTGCAGAAGCTGCGCGCGATCTGCGACAAGCACGGCATCCTGCTGATCTTCGACGAGGTCATCACCGGCTTCGGCCGCCTCGGCTATGCCTTCGCCGCCGAGCGCTACGGCGTGGTGCCCGACATGATCACCTTCGCCAAGGGCGTCACCAACGGCGCGGTGCCGATGGGCGGCGTGCTGATCCGCAACGACATCCACGATACGTTCATGAAGGGGCCGGAACACATCGTCGAGTTGTTCCACGGCTACACTTACTCGGCGCATCCGCTTGCCTGCGCCGCCGGCCTCGCCACCCTCGACATCTACCGCGACGAGGACCTGTTCGCGCGCGCCCGCAAGCTGGAACCGTTGTTCGCCGACGCCGTGATGGGGCTGCGCAAGGAACCGAACGTCATCGACATCCGCACGGTCGGTCTGACGGCGGGTATCGACCTCGCGCCCAAGGACGGCCAGGGCGGCCTGCGCGGCCTCACCGCGCTCGCCAACGCCTTCAACGACCATGACCTGATGCTGCGCGTGGCGGGCGACACCCTCGCCTTGACGCCGCCTTTGATCATGAGCGAGGCCCAGATCGGCGAGATCATGGACAAGGTCGCGGCCGTCATCCGCTCGGTCGCCTGAACGCCCGCCCTGCCCGCGCCCGGCCAGCCGGCAGGACGCGGGCCGTTTCGGCGTCTTCGGACCCGCTCCGGCCGCACATCCGGCGGTGGAGAAACACCAGACAGCGCCCCGCAGAACTTCCCGTTGAATCGAACTTGATGCTAGAATCAGCCTTGCCGGGGGGATGGCTGCTGCATGGTCCGCGTATCGACGATTTTCATCGCCATCTGCATGGTGCTGATCGCGGCTTCATTCGGCCTGATTCTGTACGCGATGACTGGCCTGAGCATGCGCGAATCCGCGCTTGTTGCACTGGCCGCGTTCGTTTGCCTTATCCTCTACAATGCCATCTCGATGCGCATCCGCGGGGGCACCGATGCCAGCGGCCAAATCGCGGACCTATCGCGCGGCACCGCCGATCTCGCCCGGCAGGTTGCCGAGTACGGCCGCCGCATGGCGCTGATTGAATCGAGGCTCGCCAGCGCGGACAATGTTGCGCAGGACCGCGCCCGCGCGGTGATGGGCGAGATCGGCGAACTCGGTGTCATGATCAAGCACCTCGCCGGGTCGGTCGCGACCCACGACGAACTGCTGACCTCCGCCACAAGCCTGACGGTCGCACACCATCCTTCGCAGCCTCAGATGACGAGCGCGCCTCAGACCCAGCCTGTCGAGCCAGTCCACGCGGCCGAGTCGCCCGCGCCAGTGCCCGTCGCATTGCAGGCTGCCGCAGAAGCGATCTCGAATCTTCCGGACATGCTTGCCGCCATCAAGAATGCGACGGAAGCCAACCGCATCGATCTCTATCTGCAGCCGATCGTGTCGCTGCCCCAACGCAAAGTGCGCTTCTACGAAGCCGTTTCGCGTCTGCGCGACGAGAAGGACCACGTGTTCACCGCAGGCCAGTTCATCGACATCGCCGAAGCGAGCGGCGTGGTCGGCCAGATCGACTACACCGTGCTGTTCCGCTGCGTTCAGGTGCTGCGCCGCCTGCAGGTGCGGACCAAGGACGTCGGCATGTTCTGCAACATCTCCGGCGTCACGCTCGCAAACCCCGACATTTTCGGTGAGTGCATCGCCTTTCTCGAAGCCAACCGCGCGCTCGCGCCCTCACTGGTGCTGGAATTCAAGCAGAGCGCCTTCCGCAGCCTCGGCCCCATCGAGATCGAACATCTCGCCGCGCTGAAACGGCTCGGCTTCCAGTTCTCCATCGACAATATCGCCGACATCAGGATCGACGGCCGCGAACTGGCCGACCGCGGCGTACGCTACATCAAGGTCCCGGCCTCGCTGCTGCTCGACCAGAAGGAGGCCGCATCCTCCGACATCCATACCGCCGATCTGACGAGCCTGCTGACAAGGTTCGGCATCGACCTGATCGCGGAGAAGATCGAGGGCGAGCGCTCCGTGGCGGATCTGCTCGATTATGACGTGCGCTTCGGCCAGGGCTTCCTGTTCTCCGCGCCACGGCCGCTCCGTCCGGAAGCCGCAGTGCCGACTCCGGTCGCCGCGAGCCGCCAGTCAAAGGCTCCTTCCCCACCACCCGCCGAGCCTGCCGCGGTCGCCGCCCGCGCAGCCGCCGAGACACGCCTGTCCGGCACTGCCGCGCTCGCACGGCGGATCGCGCAAAGCTGAACCTTTCTTTCCTCGCCGCATCGTGGCAGGGGTTGGTCATGCGCATATAACTGCGCCTGATCTTTCCCCGGACACGAATAATGAGCTTTCCCCGCTTCGCCCCGCATTTGCGCGACCTCGTTCACGACACAGACGTTCTCATCAGCGACATCTGGGGCGTGGTCCATAACGGCGTGGTGGCGTTTCCCGAGGCCTGCGAGGCCTTGCAGACATTCCGCAAGCAGGGCGGCATCGTGGTGATGCTGACGAATTCACCGCGCCCGACGCCAGCCGTGCAGGAGCAGCTTCGCGACCTGCGCGTGCCGGACGATTGCTACGACGACATCGTCACCTCCGGCGATCTGTCGCGCCATTACATCGCCGCGCGCCCCGGCCAACCTCTCTACCAGATCGGCCCGGACCGCGACGGCCCGACCTTTCATGGCCTCGACGTCAACTTCGCGCCGCTGGAGCGTGCCGATTATATCGTCTGTACCGGGCTGTTCGACGACGAGACCGAGACGGCGGAAGACTATCGCGAGATCCTGCTCAAAGCCCTGAGCCGCAAGCTGCCGATGATCTGCGCCAATCCCGACATCATCGTCGAGCGCGGCCACAAGATGATCTATTGCGCGGGCGCGATCGCCGAGCTGTATCGCGAGCTTGGCGGCGACGTCACCTTCTACGGCAAGCCGCACCTCCCCGCCTACCAGCGGGCGTTTGAGCTTGCCGCCGCGCGACGCGGCGCGGCTGTGCCGCGAGAGCGGATGCTGGCGATCGGGGATTCGGTACGCACGGACCTCGCGGGAGCTAACAATTCCGGCATCGCATGCGTGTTCGTGACGCGTGGCATCCATTCGGCCGATTTCGCGAGCCTTGAAGAGCTCGACGCCGCAACATCCAAACAATTGTTTGGTGACACCCAGCTACCTTCCGTGCTGATGCGGGAGTTGCGCTGGTAAGAGGCCCGCCGACAAGCCTCAAAAGCAAAATGCCCGGCGCGAGCCGGGCATTTCAAAACACAAATCCGTCGATCGCGCAGCGCTTACGCGTTGTTGTCGGGGAACACCGCGTCGATCTTGGTCTTGAGCGTCGCCGCATTGAACGGCTTGACGATGTAGTTGTTCACGCCGGCTTTCTTCGCCGCGATCACGTTCTCGGTCTTGGACTCGGCGGTGATCATGATGAACGGCGTGGTGGCGAGATTGGGATCGCCGCGCACTTCCTTGAGCAGGTCGTAACCCGTCATCGGCTCCATGTTCCAGTCGGAAATCACGAGCCCGTATTTCTTGCCGCGCATTTTGGCGAGCGCGGCCGAGCCGTCGCTGGCGTCGTCGATGTTCTCAAAGCCAAGTTGTTTCAAAAGGTTTCTGATAATGCGGATCATGGTGTTGTAGTCATCCACCACCAACACCGGCATCGATAAGTCCATAGCCATCGCTCAGCTTCTCCCGAACGCCCAGCCCATGGGCGCGCTTCGTCTATATTCTATAGTGGCGCGATCCGGACCTTGCGGTCCCATCCCAGCCTTGGGAGGAATTGCTAGCATCCCGGCTTAAACAGCCCGTTAATCCGTTCCATCGCCTTGACTTCATCCTCCCCACCCGGTCACTTCGAGCATCCTGTTCTCACTTGGCGTTATGATAAAAAATCCGTTTCAAATCATCCACGACACCACTCCGCCGGCCGACATCCCGCGCGGCGCGGTCATCGCGCTGGGCAATTTCGACGGCGTTCACCTCGGGCATCGCACCGTGATCGCGGCCGCCCAGAAAATCGCTAAAAGCGCAGGGCAGAACGCTTTTGCATTAAGTTTCGAGCCACATCCGCGCAGCTTCTTCAATCCGGCCGCGGCGCATTTCCGTCTCACCAACGAACAGGCCAAGCTGCGCCTGCTTGCAGGCACCGGGCTCGATGGCGCGGTGGTGCTCGACTTCAACGCGGCCCGTGCCGCCACCAGCGCACAGGATTTCATTAACCAAGAACTCGTCCAGCGGCTTGGCGTGTCCGGAATCTCCGTCGGCGACGACTTTCATTTCGGCAAGGGCCGCAGCGGCTCGCCTGCGACTTTAGCCGAACAGGGCGAGCGGCTCGGCATCAAGGTCCACATTCAATCGCATGTCGATCTATCGGGACTGCCGATTTCCTCCAGCGCCATCCGCGCCTCGCTCGCCGAAGGCCGCATTCGCGACGCCACCGCCATGCTCGGCGGGCCGTGGTTCGTCAGCGGTACCGTGATCCCCGGCGAGAAACGCGGGCGCGAGCTTGGCTATCCCACAGCCAACATCCGGCTCGATCCGCATGTCGACCTCAAGCACGGGATTTACGCGGTGCGTGTCGGACTCGGCGGCGGCACCGACCCGCAGCGCTTCGATGGCGTCGCGAGTTACGGGCGGCGGCCAACCTTCGACAACGGCCCGCCGCTGCTCGAAGTCTTCCTGTTCGATTTCAGCGCGGACCTCTATGGCCAGACGCTCGACGTCGCCTTCATCGAATATCTGCGCGACGAGCTGAAATTCGACAGCATCCCGGCGCTGATCCGGCAGATGGACGACGACAGCCTGCGCGCGCGCGCCGTGCTGGAGGCGGCCCCCGGCGCATTTCCAACCCTCGGTGCGATCGGCTAAACGGAAATCTCGCCCTTCCGGCCGCACAACCCGGGCCGCATGGGCAAAAACATCGGCCCGATAGAAGCATTTACCGCTTTGGACCGTTTCCCCACGGCCAGAAAATGCTATTCACCCCGCCATGACCGAGAAGCCTAAATCCGACGCCCCCGATTATTCCAAAACCCTCTACCTGCCGCAGACGGACTTCCCGATGCGCGCGGGCCTGCCGCAGCGCGAGCCGGACTTCCTGGCGCGCTGGAACGAGATCGGCCTGTACGAGCGGCTGCGCGAGCAGTCCAAGGACCGTCCGAAATTCGTGCTGCATGACGGCCCGCCCTACGCCAACGGCAACATTCATATCGGCCACGCGCTCAATAAGATCCTCAAGGACCTTGTGACCAAGAGCCAGCAGATGCTCGGCCACGATTCCAACTACGTGCCGGGCTGGGACTGCCACGGCCTGCCGATCGAGTGGAAGATCGAAGAAGGCTACCGCGCCAAGGGCAAGAACAAGGACGCGGTGCCGATCAACGAATTCCGCAAGGAGTGCCGGGCGTTCGCGCAGAAATGGGTCGACATCCAGCGCGAGGAATTCAAGCGTCTCGGCGTGATCGGCGACTGGGCGCATCCCTACACCACCATGAACTTCGCCGCCGAAGCGCAGATCGCGCGCGAGATCATGAAGTTCGCCGCCAATGGCCTTCTGTATCGTGGCTCGAAGCCGGTGATGTGGAGCGTGGTGGAGAAGACCGCGCTCGCCGAAGCAGAGGTCGAATACGAAGATCACATCTCCGATACGGTGTGGGTGAAGTTTCCGGTGAAAGCCGCGTTCGGCCGTCTCGCCAACGCCTCGGTGGTGATCTGGACCACGACGCCGTGGACGCTGCCCGGCAACCGCGCCATCTCCTTCTCCTCGAAGATCGGCTACGCCCTCTACAAGGTCACCGACGCACCCGCCGATAACTGGGCGAAGACCGGCGACCTTCTGATCCTCGCCGACAAGCTCGCCGGGGATGTGTTCAAGCAGGCGCGCGTCACCACCTTTGAGCGCGTGTCCGACATCGACAGCGGCATTCTCGACGCGCTCGAATGCAGCCATCCGCTGAAAGGCCTGGACGGCGGCTACGAATTCACCGTGCCGCTGCTCGACGGCGACCACGTCACCGACGACACCGGCACCGGCTTCGTCCACACCGCGCCGGGCCATGGCCGCGAGGACTTCGACATCTGGATGGCGAATGCACGCGAGCTGGAAGCGCGCGGCATCTCATCCACGATTCCCTACACCGTCGATGCCGACGGCGCGCTGACCGCGCAGGCGCCTGGCTTCACCGGCAAGCGCGTGCTCACCGACAAGGGCGAGAAGGGCGACGCCAACGATGCCGTCATCAAGGCACTGATCGAGCGCGGTGCATTGCTCGCGCGCGGCCGTCTCAAGCACCAGTATCCGCATTCCTGGCGCTCGAAGAAGCCGGTGATCTATCGCAACACGCCTCAATGGTTCATTGCGATGGACAAGGATATTCTGAACAGCGGCAAGGCGAAGCCCGGCGACACGCTCCGCCATCGCGCCTTGCAGGCCATTTCCGTGACGCAATGGGTGCCCGAGCAAGGCCAGAACCGCATCACCGGCATGATCGCGGGCCGCCCCGACTGGGTGGTGTCGCGCCAGCGCGCATGGGGCGTGCCCATCACCGTATTCGTTCGCGAAAAGGGCGACGGCTCGGTGGAGATTCTCCGCGACGAAGCCGTCGATCTGCGGGTCGCAGAAGCCTTCATGAGTGAGGGCGCCGACGCCTGGTACGCCGATGGCGCGCGCGAACGCTTCCTCGGCAATCATGCCAACGAAGACTGGAAGAAAGTCGACGACATTCTCGATGTCTGGTTCGATTCCGGCTCGACGCACGCTTTCGTGCTGGAAGACGCGCAGCAATTCCCCGGTCTCGCCGGCATCAAGCGCAAGGCCGACGGCGGCAACGACACCGTGATGTATCTCGAAGGATCGGACCAGCATCGCGGCTGGTTTCATTCCTCGCTACTGGAAAGCTGCGGCACGCGTGGCCGCGCGCCCTACGACATCGTTCTCACCCACGGCTTCACGCTCGACGAGCACGGCCGCAAGATGTCGAAGTCGCTCGGCAACACCACCGCGCCGCAGGATGTCATCAAGCAGTCGGGCGCGGACATCCTGCGCCTGTGGGTGGCGCAGTCGGACTACTCCGACGATCTGCGGATCGGGCCGGAAATCCTCAAAGGCACCATCGAGACCTATCGAAAGCTGCGCAACACGATCCGCTGGATGCTGGGCAGCCTCGCGCACTTCCATAACGCGGACCGCATCAAGGTCGACGAGATGCCCGAGCTTGAACGGCTGATGCTGCATCGGCTCTCCGAGATCGATGCCGTCGTGCGCCAAGCCTATTCCGAGTTCGACTACAAGACGGTGATCGCCGCATTGTCGCATTTCATGAACACCGAACTGTCGGCGTTCTACTTCGATATCCGCAAGGATACGCTGTACTGCGACCCGCCATCGTCAGTGGCGCGCAAGGCGGCGCTCACGGTGATCGATTATCTGTTCCGTAGCATCGTCACCTGGCTCGCGCCCATCCTGTCTTTCACCGCCGAGGAAGCGTGGCTCTCGCGCTATCCCGACGCATCGTCCGTGCATCTGGAGCCATTCCAGAGCGTGCTCGCGGCATGGCGCGACGATGCGCTGGCCCAAAAGTGGGAAGCAATCCGCGAGGTGCGCCGCGTCGTCACGGGCGCGCTGGAAGTCGAGCGCGCCGCCAAGCGCATCGGCTCCTCGCTGGAAGCCTCGCCGCTGGTCTACGTCTCGGACATGGCGCTGCTCGGTACTCTCGCCGACATCGACCTTGCGGAAATCTGCATCACGTCCAACGCGATGGTGACCAACGAGACCCCGCCAGCCGGTGCGTTCACACTCAACGATGTTCCGGGTGTCGCCGTTGTGGTCGAGAAGGCCGCCGGCACCAAATGCGCGCGCTCATGGAAGATCCTCCCGACCGTCGGCGACGATCCCGAATATCCGGATGTCACGCCGCGCGATGCGCAGGCGCTGCGCGAGTGGAAGGCGCTGGGAGGGACCGTCTAACCGATGTCGCCCCTGCTGCGCTCCGGCCTGATCGCTGCCGTCGCCACGCTGATCGTCGATCAGGCCTCCAAGCTGTGGCTGCTGCATGTGTTCGACATCGGCCGCCGCGGCATGGTGCGGGTGACATCGTTCTTCGATCTCGTACTCGCCTGGAACACCGGCATCAGCTACGGCTGGCTTCAGAACATGGGCACGACGGGCCAGACCCTGCTGATGGCCGGCAAAGCAGTTGCCATCGTCTTGCTGGCCATCTGGATGGCGCGCTCGCAGACCCGGCTTGCGGTGATCGGCCTCGGCCTCATCATCGGCGGTGCGATTGGCAACGCCATCGACCGCATCGCCTACGGCGCGGTGGTGGACTTCGCCCTGTTCCACATCGCGGTCGCCGGAAAAACCTATAGCTGGTATGTGTTTAACCTTGCCGACGCGGCGATTGTTGCCGGTGTCGCCGCCCTGCTATATGACTCCCTGATCGCCCCAGCCGCCGCAAAAACGCCCCGATAAACGGCGATACAGGCAGCGGCCGGTGACGCTTAAGTGACTGTGCTATCGCCACATTTCCTGTCGAAAGCTGGACGGATCACGATGATTTCCCTGCGCTCCGATGACACCCTCGCCAAGCCCGCCATCTCGAAGGCTGCGCTGACGCGCATGTTCAGGGTTACCGGGATTGCCTGCGCACTGACGCTCGCCGTCGCCGCCAGCGCCGCTTACGCTCAGGACGATGACGAGCAGCAGCCGGACACGACCTTCGAGCACAAGATGATCGACGGCCTGCTGCGCGGTCTCGGCGGCGAGACGATGGAAGACAACAACAAGGGCATCGTGTACCGCGAACGCTCTCCCCTGGTGATCCCTTCCAAACTCGATCTGCCGCCACCGGCATCGTCGAAGACGCCGACTGCGGCAAACTGGCCGAAGGATCCCGACGTTCAGGCCCGTAAGGAGGCCATCGAAGCCAGCAAGCAACCGGGGCCTGATTGGGACCAAGCCAAGCGGCCTCTGATGCCGAGCGAACTCGCCAAGAAGCCATCGTCCAAGAAGCGCGCAACGGCACTCAACGATGACCGTCCGGGCATGGACAACTCCAATTACAACCTGATGACGCCTTCGCAGCTTGGCTTCAAGAACAGCATGATGTCCGACCTGTTCGGCGGCGGCAAACAGGAAACCGCGAAGTTCGTCAAGGAGCCCGAGCGCAGCGAACTGTCGCAGCCGCCCGCCGGCTATCAGACCCCGTCGCCGAATTACGCCTATGGCGCGGGTCCGATGGAAAGCAAGACCAAGACCGAATACAATCCGATCTTCGATAAGGGCGGCAATTAAAACAGCCCACGCAGGCTTGCGGCCAGATCCATACATTGATTTGTCGTAAGCTTACGCCGCGCGCCATGATCCCGCCATCCGGGCAGCCCAGTCAGGGTTGTTCTTTGTATTGTTTCGGAGCCGATATCGGATCATGCGCGATCTCAAAATCATTTCCCGGCGTGACGCACTCCGCGGCATCGCACTGACCGCAACCGCCCTGACCTCGCCGTGGCCTGCTTTCGCGGACACCGCGCCAGCCTCGAACCAGCCCTCGACATTCACCATCGCCAACGGCCTACAGGTCGTGGTCATTCCCGACCATCGCACGCCAACCGTCACCCAGATGATCTGGTACAAGGTCGGCTCGGCCGACGAGACGGCGGGAAAATCAGGGCTCGCGCATTTTCTCGAACACCTGATGTTCAAGGGCACCGCGAAGCATCCCGCCGGAGAATTCTCGCAGAGCGTGGTGCGGGTCGGCGGCAGCGAGAACGCCTTCACCTCGTATGATTACACCGGCTACTACCAGAGCGTGCCGCGCGACAAGCTCGCGCTGATGATGGACTTCGAATCCGACCGCATGACCGGGCTGATCCTCAAGGATGAGAACGTCTTGCCCGAACGCGACGTCGTGCTGGAAGAATACAACATGCGCGTCGCCAACAGCCCTGATGCCCGGCTGACAGAACAGGTGATGGCGGCGCTCTACCTCAATCATCCCTATGGCCGCCCGGTCATCGGCTGGCATGCCGAGATCGAGAAGCTCAACCGCGAGGAAGCTCTCGACTTCTACCGCCGCCACTACGCCCCCAACAATGCGACGCTTGTGGTCGCGGGAGACATCACTGCCGAAGATCTGCGGCCCATGGTCGAGGCGACCTACGGCAAGATCGCACCGCAGCCATCCATTCCCGCCAAGCGCATCCGCCCGCAGGAGCCGCCGCCGGCAGGCCCGCGCACCGTAACCCTGGCCGATCCGCGTGCCGAGCAGCCAAATCTGCGCAGGCTTTATCTCGTACCGTCGGCGGTCACAGCTGCCGCGGGCGAGAGCGAGGCGCTGGAAGTCCTCGCGCAACTGATGGGCGGCGGCGTCAATGCCTATCTGTTCCGCGCGCTCGCGGTGGAGCAGAAAGTCGCGGTGAGCGCCAATGCCTGGTACCAAGGCACGGCGCTCGACCCATCCCAGTTCGGCATCGCCGCCTCGCCGAAGCCCGGCGTCACCTTCGAGCAGATCGAACAATCGATCGACAAGGTGATCGCGACCGTTGCGAAAACGCCGGTCCCGGCCGAAGACCTCGAGAGCGCAAAAACCCAGTTGATCGCGGAATCGGTCTACGCCCGCGACAGCCAGAGCACGATGGCGCGCTGGTACGGCGGAGCGATCACCGTCGGCCTCACCGTGGCGGATATTCAAAGCTGGCCGGATCGCATCCGCGCGGTCACGGCGGCGCAGGTCAGCGATGCTGCAAAGAAGTGGCTCGACAAGAAGCGCTCCGCGACAGGCTACCTCATCAAGGAAGCGCCGTCGCGCGAGGAGAAACGCTCGTGAGAATCGCCTTGAAACACATTGCCCGGACGCTCGCACTCGGCGCGGCACTCCTTGCCTTCGGCCACGCGCCCGCGCAGGCTGCCGCCAAAATCCAGCGCGTGATCTCGCCCGGCGGCATCGAAGCCTGGCTGGTGCAGGATGCGACCGTGCCGCTGGTCGCCATGCAATTCGCCTTTCGTGGCGGTAGCGCACAGGACCCTGCCGACAAACCCGGCGTCGCCCAGTTGATGGCCGACAATCTCGACGAGGGTGCCGGCGATCTCGATTCCAATGCCTATCATGAACGGCTGGAGCGCCACGCGATCCAGATGAACTTCACCGTGACGCGCGACTACATTCGCGGCTCGCTGCGGATGCTGAAGGACAACCGCGACGAGGCATTCGACCTGCTGCGTCTTGCACTCACCGCTCCGCGCTTCGATGCCGAGCCGCTGGAGCGCGTCCGCGCGCAGACCATGTCGATCCTGCGCCGTGAATCCGTCACGCCCGGCTCGATCGCGAGCAACAAGTTCTTTGCCGCCGGATTTCCAAACCACCCTTACGCGCATTCGCCGCGCGGCACGCTGACCAGCATCCCGGCCATCGGCGCCGACGATCTGCGCGCCTATCGCAAGAAAATGTTCGCACGGGACGGACTGACTGTCGCGGTGGTCGGTGACATCGACGCCGACGCGCTCGGCAAGCTGCTCGACGCCACCTTCGGCACACTCCCGGCAAAGGGCGATCTCGCCTCCGTGCCGGACGTCACGCTTGCCACAGGCGACAGCAGGGTTTTCGTGCCGCTCGACGTGCCGCAGACCAATATCCTGTTCGGCGGCCCATCAATCAAGCGCGACGATCCTGACTTCATGGCGGCCTATATCGTCAACCACATCATCGGTGGCGGCTCGCTATCGTCGCGGCTCTACCATGAAGTGCGCGAAAAGCGCGGCCTCGTCTATTCGGTCTCGACCTCGCTGTGGTGGATGGACAAGACCTCGATCTTCCTCGGCAGCACGGCCACCCGCGCCGACAGGGCCAACGAGACAGTCGACCGGATCTCCGCCGAATTGAAGCGCATCGCGGACGAAGGGCCGACCCAGCAGGAACTGGACGAGGCCAAGTCCTACCTCAAGGGATCGCAGATGGTGGCGCTGGATTCGTCCACCAAGTTCGCGGGCGCGCTGCTGCAATACCAGCTCGACAAGCTCGGCATCGACTATCTTGACCGTCGCCCGGCGATCATCGATGCGGTGACGCTGGATGACGCCAAGCGCGTCGCCAAAAAGATCTGGAGCCACCAGCTTCTGACGGTGAGCGTCGGACGGCCACCCGCGGAAGCCTCCACGCCCAAACCGATCAAGAACTAAGCCGTTTCCATTTCGGCTGTGCTATCTGTGACCCATGATCCGGGTCACGCGCGATATCATTATTGACGAGAGCGACATCGACATTTCCTTCGTCCGCGCCTCCGGGCCGGGTGGGCAGAATGTCAACAAGCTCTCGACCGCGGCGCAATTGCGCTTCGATGTCGGCCGCCTCAACCTCGCCGCCGACACGCTGGCGCGACTGCAGACGCTCGCGGGCCAGCGCATGACCAAGGACGGCGTGCTGGTGCTGCATGCCCAGCGTTTCCGCACCCAAGAGCGCAACCGCGCCGATGCCATCGACCGTCTGTTGGTCCTGCTGCGTGAGGCCGCCGTGCGCCCGAAGCCGCGCCGTCCCACCCGGCCGACGCTGGGCTCGAAAAAACGTCGCCTTGACGGCAAGAAGCGCCGTTCCGACATCAAGGCTGGCCGCAGCGCGCGATTCGACGACTGAGCGAATCGACACCCAACCCTGTGCGCAAGCGCAAAGGCAGCCTCCCTATTTGGCTGAATTCTCCGTAAAATCCGCATCATGCCCGTCCGTCAATTGCCCGAACAGATCGTCAACCGCATCGCCGCCGGCGAAGTGGTGGAACGGCCCGCAAGCGCGGTGAAGGAGCTTGTCGAGAACGCCATCGATGCTGGCGGCACGCGTATCGACATTTTCACCGAGGGCGGCGGACGGCGGCGCATCGCCATCACCGATGACGGCAGCGGCATGACGCGCGGCGACCTCGCGCTCGCCGTCGAACGCCATGCCACCTCGAAGCTCGACGACGAGGACCTGCTGCGGATTCGCACGCTCGGCTTTCGCGGCGAGGCGCTGCCCTCGATCGGTTCAGTCGCAAAGCTCGCGATCACCACGCGCCACGCCAATGAACCGCACGCATGGGCCCTCCAAGTCGACGCAGGCACGAAATCCGGCATCGCGCCTGCCGCGCTCGCGCACGGCACCCGCGTCGAGGTCAACGACCTGTTTTATGCTACACCCGCGCGGCTGAAGTTTCTGAAGACGGACCGCACCGAGGCCGAAGCGATCCGCGAAGTGGTGCGGCGTCTCGCGATGGCGCGACCTGACATCGCCTTCACGCTCGCGGGCGAGGAACGCGCGCCCGTCACATGGGCGGCCGCGCTGCCAGGTGCTGCGGGGCGTCTGACGCGGCTCGGCGACATCCTCGGCAGCGATTTCCGCACCCACGCTATCGAAGTAAGTGCGGAGCGAGAGGGCGTTTCCGTCGAAGGCTTCGCCGCAGCCCCCTCGCTGACCCGCGCCAACGCACTCGGGCAATATCTGTTCGTCAACGGCCGCCCGGTGCGCGACAAGCTCATTCTTGGCGCGGTACGTGCCGCTTATGCAGACTATCTGCCGCGCGACCGCCACCCCATCGTGGCGCTGTTCGTCACGCTCGATCCGCAGGAGGTCGATGCCAACGTCCATCCCGCCAAGACCGAGGTGCGTTTCCGCAACGCAGGGCTCGTGCGCGCGCTGATCGTGCACGCGCTGAAGGAAGGCCTCGCGCGCGAAGGCCGCCGCACCGCCGCCAACACCAATGGTGCAGCGATCACCACAGCCTTCCGCCGAGAGGACTTGCCACGCAGTGGTTATGACTGGCGATCCTCGCCCGCCGCACCTTTTGCGCCCCGCGCATCCGCGATGGCGTTCGCCGAAGCGCCGCAGGCTGCCTTCGATGCCTACACACCGAGCGCGGATGCGCGTGGCCACGACGCGCCGTTGTCTGAGGCTGTCAACCAGCCGCTCGGTGCCGCGCGGACGCAACTTCACGAGAACTACATCGTGGCGCAGACCAATGACGGCCTCATTCTGGTCGATCAGCACGCCGCGCACGAACGCATCGTCTACGAACGGCTCAAGACCTCGCTGGAGAAGAACGGCGTGCAGCGGCAGATGCTGCTGATCCCGGAAATCGTCGAGATGGACGAAGCCATGGTCGAGAAGCTGCTCGCGCGCACCGGCGAACTGGAGAAATACGGCCTCGCCATCGAATCCTTCGGACCCGGCGCTGTCGCCGTGCGCGAGACGCCCTCGCTCCTGGGCAAGACCAACGCCGCTTCGTTGTTGCGCGACTTGGCCGAGCACATGGCGGAATGGGACGAGGCGCTTCCGCTTGAAAGACGACTGATGCATGTCGCCGCCACCATGGCCTGCCACGGTTCGGTGCGTTCGGGCCGCATCCTCAAGGTCGAGGAAATGAACGCGCTCTTACGTGAGATGGAAGCGACGCCGAATTCCGGCCAGTGCAACCACGGCCGCCCGACCTATGTGGAATTGAAGCTCGCCGACATCGAGAAGCTGTTCGGACGGCGCTGAAGCTCAAGGAGCCGCCCGCAGAAATACGAACTCGGTGTCGTCGTAAGCGCGACGTTCGAGTTCTTCATATCCCTCCGGCGCCTTGAGCGCGGCTGACACAGCCTCTTCGACTACGACCAGCGCGCCCGGCACAAGCCATTGGCCGTCGCGCAGCGAGGCAAGCGCTTTCTCCGCAAGACCCTTGCCATACGGCGGATCGAGGAACGCAAGCGTGAACGGCTCCATCGGGTGTACCGGTCCCAGTTGCGTGGCATCACGACGATACACTTTCGTGACGCCGCCCAGGCCCAGCGCCTCGACATTGTTGCGCAACAGCGCGCGCGCCTCCGCGCCATTGTCGATGAACAGCGTGAAGGTCGCGCCGCGTGACACCGCCTCAATGCCGAGCGCGCCGGTTCCGGCGAACAGATCGAGCACCCGTGCATCGACCGCGGGATTCTCGTAAGCGTGCATCAGGATGTTGAATATCGACTCGCGCAGGCGGTCCTGCGTCGGCCGGATGTCCTTCGACGCAGGAGAAGCAATATTACGGCCCCGCAGCCGCCCGCCGACGACGCGCATCCTTAGTCCTTCGGCGTCAGATCGCGCTTGCCGTGATAACCGCGCTTCGGCTTGCGCGGCGGCCCATAACCGTTGGCCTCGGCCTCGTTGCGCGCGCGCTTCTCGTCGCTGCCACTGCGCTGAACCACAACAGTGCGACCCTTGCGGTCCTCGATCTTGGAGCGTTTGATCTTCTTGTTGTCGGCCTTGCTGCGCAACGGCGTACCGTCGCGGCCCACCTTCGGACCTTCGTCTTCGCGCACAGGCCTGTCGAACTGCGCGCCGGACATCGTGGCGATCTTCTCGCCAAGCTGCTCGCGCAGCACCCGGCTCTTGATCTCCTCGACCTGTCCTTCCGGAATTTCGCCGAGTTGGAACGGGCCATAGGACACGCGGATCAGGCGGTTCACCTCGAGGCCGAGATGCGCCATCACATTGCGCACTTCGCGGTTCTTGCCCTCGCGGATCGCGAACGTCACCCAGACATTCGCGCCCTGGTCGCGCTCCAGCGTCGCATCGATCGAACCGTATTTGACACCATCGACCTCGACGCCGTTCTTCAGTTCATCAAGCTGCGCCTGCGTCACCTCGCCATGGGCGCGGACGCGGTAGCGCCGCAGCCAGCCGGTGTCGGGGTGCTCGAGCGCACGCGACAGACCGCCATCGTTGGTCAGCAGCAGCAGGCCTTCGGTATTGAAATCGAGACGGCCGATCGAGATCAGGCGCGGCAGGCCTTCGGGCAAATGATCGAACACCGTCGGGCGGCCTTCCGGATCGTCATGCGTCGTCATCAGCCCGCGCGGCTTGTGATAGAGAAACAGCCGCGTGCGTTCGCGCTCCGGCAACGGCTTGCCGTCGATGGTGATGACATCGCGCACCGTCACATCGAGCGCGGGCGAATTGATGACGCGGCCATTAACGGCGACACGGCCTTGCGTGATCCATTCCTCCGCATCGCGCCGCGAGCACAGACCCGCACGCGCGACGGCCTTGGCGATCCGCTCGCCGGTCTTGTCCTTCTTCGGCGCGGCACGCGGCGCACGCTTGTCGGAATCCGCTGGCCGCTCACGATAGGCGCCACGCCCGCCGAAAGCCGGACGCTTGGCGAAAATCTTCGAATCATCCTCGCCGTCGCGGCGCGGACGCTCGCCACCTTCGTTGCGCGGATGCTCCTGCCAGGCGTTGCGGCGCGGGGCGCGGTCGTCGCCGTCTCGCTCAAAACGCGGACGGCTGAAACCTTCCCGCTTGCGCTCAAAGCGCTCGCCGCCTTCCGGGCGATCCTCACGCGGCCGCGAAAAACGCGGGCGATCGCTTGCCCCGCGGTCGTCGCGGCGCGGTGCGCGCTTTTCCCACGGCTTGTCGTTGCCGCGATCCTCGCCACGATTGAAGTCCTTACGCGGGCCGCGAGATGACCCTCGGTCATCCCGATTGAAACGCGGGCGTTCTTCGCCCCTCGGCCTGTCGTCGCGGTTGAAACGCGGGCGCTCGTCGCGCTGCGGGCGATCATCGCGATTGAACCGCGCCGGGCGCGATTCACCACGCGGGCCATCCTTGCGAAAACCTTCGCCGCGCGGCGTATAGGGCCGCTTCTCGCCAAACTTCTTGTCGCCGTATCCGCGGCTGGGGCGCGCATCGCTGCGCTCGCCACGCGGCGCGCGGTCTTCACGCGGCTTGAACGAACGCCCTTCGCCGCGATTGCCTGCGCCAAATTCCTTGCCCGGGCCAAACTCCTTGCGCGGGCCACGAGCCGGGCGGTCACCGCGATCCTCGCGCGGCTTGAACGAGCGGCCTTCGCTCCGGTCACCACGCGCTGGCCGATCATCCCGATCAAAACGCGGACGTGGACGATCACCATCCTTGCGGAAGCCCTCGCCTTTGGCCGCATAAGGCCGCTTCTCACCAAAGCTGCGTCCGGCAGGCTTTTTGTCGCCGAACTTTTTCTCACCGAACTTGCGGTCGCCGCGAGGCGCGGATGAACGCGCAGGGCGCTCGTCGCCAAAGCGACCCCTGCCCTTGCTCTCCCCGTCGCGGCCGCGGCCCGGCGGACGGCGCGAGCCGGGCCCGCTTCTGTTGTTTTTATCGTCGTCGCGGGGCATGAAAGGTCTCGTTCGAGGAGTGCGCTGGGTGCAGAAAGCCGGGTCCGAACGGCCGCGTTCCCTCATCAGGGCCGCCTGTCGCCAAAACCGGTGGATTGAAGGCGCTCTCATAACAGACTTCGACGCAGGAAACGAGGGATGACGGCACAAAGTTTCATGGATTTGGCCCTGAAACAGGCCGAAATCGCGGCCTCGGCCGGCGAAGTGCCGATCGGCTGCGTCGTGGTCCATGACGGGGCCGTGATCGCACAGGCAGGCAACCGCACCCTCGCCGACCGCGATCCGACCGCCCATGCCGAAATGGTCGCGCTGCGCGAGGCCGCGCGAAAGCTCGGCCGCGAGAGGCTGACCGATTGCGATCTCTACGTGACGCTGGAGCCCTGCACGATGTGCGCGGGCGCGATCTCGCATGCCCGAATCCGGCGACTCTATTACGGCGCGCTCGATCCGAAAGGCGGCGCGATCGACAGCGGCGTGCGGTTCTTCGGCTCGCCGACGTGCCATCACGTGCCGGATGTCTATCCAGCGGTCGGAGAAGAACAGGCGGCGGCGCTGCTGCGGGATTTCTTCAAGGCGCGGCGCTGAGCACTGCTCTCCTTACAGATCCACCGTCATTGCTTCATGCGACATCCGCAGGCCGATGCGCTCGTAGAAGCGATGCGCAGCGGTGCGGCGCTTGTCGCTCTTGAGCTGCAGGGAACGGCAACCGCGCTCGCGCGCGATGCCCATGATCGCCTGCATCATCTTCTCGCCGATGCGCTGGCCGCGCAGCGCGCGATCGACACGCACGCCCTCGGCCTGTGCGATCCACGCGCCCTGATACGACAGGCCGGGCAGGAAGGTGAGCTGCACACACCCGACCGCGAAGCCGTTTTCATCCCAGACGTAGAGCACGTTGTTGGCGTCCTTCGCGATCGCATCGAATGCCGCCTCGTAGGGCGCGAGCCCCTTCGACGTGTCCTCGCGCTCGTGCGCCAGATCATCGTCCAGCAGCAACTGGAGAATCCGCGGGACCTCATCGCGTCTCGCTTTACGTAACGGCATTACCCATGCTCCCGCTTGATTGCCTGCCAGCCGATGTCACGGCGGCAGAAGCCTTCCGGCCATTGAATCCTGTCGACCGCCTGATAGGCACGCTGCTGCGCTTGTCCGACATTATCGCCAATGGCCGTTACGTTAAGCACGCGCCCGCCATTGGCAAGGATTCGCGCACCGTCGGATTTGGTTCCCGCGTGAAATATCTCCACGCCTTCAAGGCTTCCGGCCTCATCGAGACCTGAGATAACCGACCCCTTTATGTAATCACCCGGATAGCCCTTCGCGGCCATCACCACGGTGAGGGCCGATTGAGGATACCAGCGCAGGTCGAAATGCTGAAGTTCGCCGTCGACCGCCGCCATCAGCGCCGGCACGAGATCGGACATCATCCGCATCATCAGCACCTGCGTTTCCGGATCGCCGAAACGGACATTGTATTCGATCAGCTTCGGCCCCTCGGCCGTGATCATCAGCCCCGCAAACAGCACGCCCTTGTAGGGCATGCCCTTGTCTTTCATCGCGCGCAATGTCGGACGGATGATCTCGTCCATGGTGCGCGCGATCATCGCATCCGTCATCACCGGCGCGGGCGAATAGGCCCCCATGCCGCCGGTGTTCGGCCCCTTGTCGCCGTCGAAGGCGCGCTTGTGATCCTGCGCGGTCGCGAGCGGCAGCGCATGATCGCCGTCGCACAGCACGAAGAACGAGGCTTCCTCGCCCTCCATAAATTCCTCGATGACGGCTTCCGCGCCTGCGGACGAGAACAACGCATCAAGTGCGGCGTCGGCCTCGGCAAGCGTCATCGCCACGACAACACCCTTGCCCGCCGCGAGCCCGTCCGCCTTCACCACGATCGGCGCGCCTTGGGCATGGACATAGGCCTTCGCCGCGGCAGCATCCTTGAAACGCTCGTAAGCGGCGGTCGGGATATTGTTCGCCTTGCACAGATCCTTGGTGAAGCCCTTGGAACTCTCGAGTTGCGAGGCTGCCTTGGAGGGACCAAATGCCTTGATGCCCGCCGCCGCCAGATCGTCGACGATACCGGCCGCGAGCGGCGCCTCCGGCCCGACGACGACCAGATCGACCTTGTTGGCCTTGCAGAAAGCGGCCACCGCCGCATGATCGGCAACATCCAGCGCGATACATTCGGCCTCGCGCGCAATCCCGGCGTTGCCCGGCGCGCACCACAGCTTCGCCAGCTCCGCCGAGGCCGCTATTTTCCAGGCCAGCGCATGCTCGCGCCCGCCGGAGCCGATCAAAAGGATATTCATGGGAGAGGGTCGAACCGCAGTTTATCGTGTGAGAAAACAGACTATCATGGGATTTCCTCACAAGACCAGATTCGATTACCGATGAGCAAAGCTGCCGAGACGTTATCCAATGCCACGGAATTCACCGTTTCCGAGCTGTCTTCGGCGCTGAAACGCACCGTCGAGGACACCTACGGGCATGTCCGCGTGCGCGGCGAGATTTCGGGGTTTCGCGGGCCCCATGCCTCGGGCCATTGCTATTTCGCCCTCAAGGACGAGAGCGCCAAGATTGAGGCCGTAATCTGGAAGGGCGTGCATGGGCGGATGCGGGTCAAGCCGCAGGAGGGCCTCGAGGTCATCGCCACCGGCAAGCTCACCACCTACCCCGGCTCCTCGAAGTACCAGATCGTCATCGAGGCCATCGAGCCGGCCGGCATCGGCGCGCTGATGGCCTTGATGGAGGAGCGCAAGAAGAAACTCGCCGCCGAAGGCCTGTTCGACGAGTCGCGCAAGCAGTTGCTGCCCTGGCTGCCGGAGGTGATCGGCGTCATCACCTCGCCCACCGGCGCGGTGATCCGTGACATCCTGCACCGCCTCGAAGACAGGTTTCCGCGCCGCGTGCTGGTGTGGCCGGTGCGGGTGCAGGGCGAAGGCTCGGCCGAACAGGTCGCCACCGCCATCGAGGGATTCAACGCACTGGAGGAAGGCGGGCCCATTCCGCGCCCCGATCTTTTGATTGTGGCGCGCGGCGGCGGCTCGCTGGAAGACCTGTGGTCGTTCAACGAGGAGATCGTGGTGCGAGCGGCGGCGGCCAGCATGATCCCGCTGATCTCCGCCGTCGGCCACGAGACCGATATCACGCTGATCGATTTCGCCGCCGACAAGCGCGCGCCGACGCCCACCGCCGCCGCCGAAATGGCGGTGCCGGTCCGCGCCGATCTCGCCATCGAGATTTCATCTCTGGCGCGCCGCTCCTTCGCCTGCTGGCAGCGCGGCCAGGAACACCGGCGCTCCGAGTTGCGCAGCGCCGCGCGCGGCCTGCCGAAGCTCACCGATCTGCTTGCGATCCCGCGCCAGCGGTTCGACCGGGCCTCGGCGCAATTGCCGCGCGCGCTGCGCGCGAACACCCATGTTTATGACCGGCGGCTGTCGATGATCGCGGGCCGCCTCACCGTTACCACGTTGCGCGGCCAGATCGCGCGCGCGAGGGATCAGGTCAACCGCCTCTCCGAAAGCGCGCGGCGATGCTCGCAACAATTCATCGCCTTGCGACGTACCCGTATCCAGCACAGCGCCCAGATGCTGGCGGCTCTGTCCTATAAGGGCGTGCTGTCGCGCGGCTTCGCGCTGGTGCGCGACGAAACCGGCCTGCCATTGCATCACGCGGCACAGGTCGGCGCGGGCGAGCATATCAGCATTGAATTCGCCGACGGCCGCATCGCGGCAACCGCTCATGGCACACCGCCATCCGCTAAGAAGGCGTCAAAGCCCGCTAAGACTGCCGACGTGCCGGAGCACAAAAAGGTTCAGGGCGATCTTTTCTGATCGTGCTCCAAGTGTTGACACTGCGATGACAATCTTAGGCAAATGCGATATCGCGAACGGGATATCGCATTGCTTGCGGCAGCGCGGAAAGAGAATGTCTATTCACGAGCCCGATCTGCCGATAGTCTCTGCCCGCGAGCCTGATTTCGCTCGACCCAGAGAAAGGCAGTCCCGATGGCATTCTTCACGCACTCGAACCTGAAGAATTGGCTCCCGGGCACACTTGGCGTCATCGCTGTTTTCGCACTGCTGGCCATCGCCGGCATCTCTCACAATCGCGCACGCACCGCGACCACGCAGGTAGCGGCCAGCACTTCATCTCCGGCAGCACAGGATAACGCACCCGCCAAGCCGGCGGCGAACACGCCCGCCACGCCACAAGCCGCGCCTGCGAAAACTGCTGCAGCACCTGTAGCCAAGCCGGCTGCCAGCCATGAGGACAGCCACACCGCTGCGACTCCTAAGGCCGCACCAGCAGCGCAAGCCCCCGCTTCCACCACAGCGACGGCCAATCCGCCTGCTGCTCATGATCACGCCATGGCCATGACTCCAGCGAAAACAGCTCCGGCAAAGACGGCACCGGCACCGACGCCTCCCGCCAAGGTCGCTCAGGCCAATCCGGCGCCGTCAGTCGCTTCAACCGCAAGCGCGGCCAATGTCGAAGGCGACGTGGTTCACGGCCGCGAAGTCTACAAGAAGTGTCAGGCCTGCCATTCAACCCAGCCCGGCCGCAATGGTCTTGGTCCGACTCTCGCCGGCATTGTCGGAAGCAAGGCAGGCGACGTGCCGAACTACAGCTTCTCCGCCGCGATGAAGCAGAGTGGGATCACCTGGACGCCCGAAAAGCTCGACGCTTATCTCGCCGACCCGCAGAAAGTCGTCCCTGGCAACAAGATGCCCTTTCCCGGCCTGAAGACAGAGGCCGACCGCACCGACGTGATCGCCTTCCTGGCGAAAGCGAACGCCGCACCTGCCGCGAGTGGTGCAAACGAGGCCGCCAAGGCGCCATCTGCCGCCGCGCCCGCACCCGCCGCACAAGCTCCGGCCACCGCGCACACCTATGTGTCTGACGCAAAATACACGCTTCGCTCCGGCATCGCTGGCGGCAAGATGGTATTCATCGGCGTCGGCGGCACCATCGACGGCAAGGCCAACCCGATTCTGACCGCCGTCGAGGGGCAGGTCGTGCAGCTCACCCTCATCAACGGCGAAGGCGCCGAGCACAACATCGTCTTCCCCGATCAGGACGCGCGCTCGCCGCGCGTGCTGGGCAAGGGCGCGAGCACCACCATCGTCTTCCGCGCCGGCAAGGCCGGTGACTATCTCTATTACTGCGACGTGCCGGGACATCGCCTCGCGGGCATGGAAGGCCAGTTCCTGGTGACGAATACGGCCACGCCGCAAACGACGGTGGAAGCCGACATCTCGCGCGATCCGGCCGACATGCCGCCGCCCATCGGCAAGCGCGATCCGAAGACGGTGCGCGTCGATCTGTTCACCGTGGAAATGGAAGGCCGCCTCGCGGAAGGCACCACCTTCGGCTACTGGACCTTCAACGGCAAGGTGCCCGGGCCGATGGTACGCGTGCGCGTCGGCGACACCGTCGACGTGCATCTGAAGAATTCCGCCGACAGCAACATGATCCACTCGGTGGATTTCCATGCCGCAATAGGACCGGGCGGCGGCGCGGCGGCGCTGCAGGTCGATCCGGGCGACGAGAAGTCGATGACGTTCAAGGCGCTGAAGCCCGGCCTCTACGTCTACCATTGCGCTACGCCGATGGTCGCCGAGCACATCGCCAACGGCATGTACGGCATGATCCTGGTCGAGCCCGAGGAAGGACTGCCGAAGGTCGATCACGAATTCTACGTGATGCAGGGCGAGATCTACACCGAGGCGCCTTATGGCCAGCACGGCAGCCAGGAATTCAGCGTCGAGAAACTGCTTGCGGAACGCCCCGAATACTTCGTCTTCAACGGTTCGGTCGGCGCGATCTCGAAGCTGCACCCGATGCACGCCAAGGTCGGTGATACGGTGCGGATGTATTTCGGCGTCGGCGGCCCCAACTTCACGTCGTCGTTCCACGTCATCGGTGAGATTTTCGACAAAGTCTACAATCTCGGCACGGTGACGAGCCCGCCGCTGCATGACGTCCAGACCGTGTCGGTTGCGCCGGGCGGCGCCACCATCACCGAATTCAAGCTCGACGTGCCGGGCAACTACACCGTGGTCGATCATGCGCTGGCGCGGATGGAGCGCGGCCTTGTTGGACAGTTGATTGTCGAGGGTGAGCCCAATCCCGACATCTACAATGGCAAGGTGATGCCCGGCATGGGCCACTGAAAGGCCCATAGAGGCCTTTGAAAGGTCCCTGGATTGGCGGTTGACCCCGCCTCTCCATGGCCTATCTGTAGTAGAGTCACAGCGCCTGATCGGAATGCCGGGGCGGGGCTTTCGGGAGACTTTTATCTTGTTGAATAAATTCGGGCCGTCCGGCCGTGGCGAAGCCAAGGTCGAATATCTGGACGGCGATTTCCGCATCCTGTCTCCGGGCGCCTATGTGGTGTGCGCCGTGACCGGGGAACACATCCCGCTTGAGGAACTCTCACTGTGGAGCGTGGACCGGCAGGAAGCCTATGCGACCCCACAGGCCGCGATGGAACGGACTTTTCCGGGTTCCGTGAAGAAAAAAGCCTAAGGCTTACTGCCGGGCCTGTCGCGCCCGGCGCAGCCGGTCTTTCAGAAAATCCTCAAGCGCGCCTTCGTCCTCGATCCGCAACGTCACCGGAAACGGAACGATCTGCGTGGCATGAGCTGCAAGCGCCGGATTGCCTTCGATCCGCGCGAAATCCTTCTCCGTCGTCACCAGCGTCAGCCCGCCTGCCTGTGCCTCGCGCGCCAGCGCATCGATGTCGTCAGACGTGAAGGGATGATGGTCGGCGAACGCTCGCTGTGACGCTACCTCGATGCCATGAGCGCGCAGCGTCGCGAAAAACCGGACTGGATCGCCGATCCCTGCGAAAGCCAGCACACGCTGTCCCCGCAATCGCGCGACAACCGGTTCATCCGGTACGAACGCGGCGCGCAGCACGAGGCCGCCGCGCTGCACCACGCCCTGCGCGACATCGTTCGCGGCATTGCCCTCGCCGATCACGACCAGCGCGTTGGTGCGCGCGATCTGCACGGCAAGTGGTGCCCGCAACGGGCCTGCGGGAAACACGCAACCATTGCCGAGCCCGCGCGCGGCATCGATCACGATCACCGATGCATCCTTGTCGAGCGCCGGATTCTGAAATCCGTCATCGAGCAGGACCACGCTCGCGCCTTCGTCGCGTGCAAGCTCCGCGCCCGCGACGCGGTCGCGCGCGACGATCACCGGCACATGACGCGCCATCATCTTCGGCTCGTCGCCGACCTCGGTGGCCGAATGATCCGCAACACGCACCGGTCCCGTGAGGCTGCCGCCATAACCCCGGCTCACCACGAATGGCGTCTCGCCGAGCAAGCGCAGCATCTCCACCAGCCGCAACGTGGTCGGCGTTTTGCCCGCGCCGCCGAGATGGTAGTTGCCGACGCAAATCACTGGAACAGCGGCGCGCGCGCCCTGACGCACCATGCGCGCGCCTGACACCGCGCCATAGATCGCGGCAATGGGCGCGAGCAGCAGCGAGGCAAGCGAAGGCGATGCGTACCAGAAGCCTGGCTCACGCATCGGCAGCCCCCTGCTCGATTCGCATCTGCAACAGATAAGGCTCCAACGCCGCCATCGTCTTGTCGACCGCGCCGCCGAGCCGCGTCACGACACTCTGTGCAGACGCGGCAAGGCGATTGCGCGCGATCGGATTGCCGAGCAGATGACGCAGCAGCGTGACGAACTCCTCGGGGCCACGAGCCAGAAGCGCGCCTTCTTCGCGGTCGAGCTGGGCATAAATATCCTTGAAGTTGAACACATGAGGCCCGTGCAGGATTGCGGCATCGAGCTTGGCCGGTTCGATCGGATTCTGTCCGCCGTGTGGAACGAGCGAGCCGCCCATGAACACCACCGGCGCGATGCGATAGAACAACCCGAGTTCGCCCATCGTATCGGCAATATAGATATCGGTATCTGCCGAAGGCAGATCGCCGCGCGAGCGCAATTGCACCTGCAAGCGGGAGACGGCAGCCAACTGCGCAATGGCCGGCCCGCGCTGTGGATGACGCGGCACGATGACCGTGAGAAGCGACGGAATATCCCTGGCCAGACGCCGATGCGCGTCGATGATGATCTCCTCCTCGCCGGGATGGGTCGAAGCCGCGACGAAAACTGTCCGCCGTCCCGTCGCCGCTTTCAGCCGTTCGAACCTCTCGGGATCGGCAGGCAGCGCCTTGATGTCGAGCTTGAGATTGCCGGAAGTCATGACATTGGGACTGCCGAGCGCGGCGAAACGTTCGTGATCGATGTCGGATTGCGTGAGGCACAGATCGAAGCATGACAGCAGCGCCGCGATGGTGCCGCGCGCCCTGCGCCAGCGCGGAAACGAACGCGGCGACATCCGCCCGTTGATCAGGACGAGAGGCACCCGCCGGTCGGCAGCCGACAGCAACAGGTTCGGCCAGAGATCGGATTCAATGAACAGCGCAAGACCCGGCTTCCAGTGATCGAGAAAGCGCTCGACGAAAGCCGGGACATCGAAGGGAATGAACTGATGAATGACATCCGGCGGAAAACGCCTCGCGACGATCTCCGCCGACGTGCGCGTGCCCGAAGTCAGAAGGACGCGCAGATTGAGCGCGCGCAGCCGATCGATCAGTTCCGCCGCCGCGAGCACCTCGCCGACGCTCGCGCCATGAATCCAGACGAGCGGTCCCGGCGGCCGCGCGAGGCCCGGACTGCCACGACGCTCATTGATGCGCGCAGGGTCTTCCTTGCCTTGCCTCAGCCTGCGTCCGATAAGAAGGCCCGCCAGAGGCGCCGCCAGAGCCGACGCTCGCCGGTAAACACCAAGCGTCACCGGCAGGGCATCAGCCATTGAGACCCTCATCGGGATGACCGACCCGCGTATAGGCGAGACGGTTCACGGCATTGAGCGCACCTTCAAGCTGCTGGCGCAGGATTTCCATCGCGGCGTCGTCGGCATCCGGCGGCACATGGATCAGTTCGCCTGCCGCCATGATCCCGCGCCCGAACGGCAGGTTGATGACGGAACGATCCCAGTTGTTCAGTCGCTTGAAGCGGCTGGTCGCGATCGCGACCGGCAGGATCGGCCGCCCGGATTCACGCGCCAGCATGATGACACCGAGCCCGGCCTTGCGCGCAACCTTCGGCACGTCCGCCGTCAGCGCCATATTGATATTGCTGTCCAGCGTGCGCAGCATCGCCTTGAACGCCCCCACGCCGCCCTTGCGGTGAAACTCGGAGCCGTGATCGCCGGAGCCACGCACGGTGCCGACATCGAGCCGCTCAGCGGCAATCGCATTGATCTCGCCGTCGCGGTGACGCGAGATCAAAACCTTGGCGGGATATTTCTTCTTCTTCAAGAACGGCATCATGAAATGCTGTCCATGCCAGAACGCGACGATCACCGGCATATGATGCTCGGCCTGCTCATACACATCCGGCGGCTCGTATTCGAACCTGTTGGTCCACCATACTAGGCGCAAAAACTCGGCCGCGAGGAAACCCGCAGTCTGCTGCACCCAGCCGGCTCGGCCCAGTTTACGAAGCGACAAGTTCAATGTCCGGTTTTCGAATCGTGTCCGGGATCGAGCAGACGGTGAATATGCACAATGAAGTAGCGCATGTGTGCGTTATCGACCGATTGCTGCGCCTTCGCCTTCCACGCCTGATAGGCCGTGGCATAATTCGGGAACAAGCCCACCGTCTCGACCTTCGACAAATCCTTGAAGGTCGTGTCATCGAGGGCGGAAACCTCTCCACCGATGACGAGATGAAGCAATTGAGGCGGTGCGGGATCCGGCATGATGGCCCCTAGAAACACGGACCAGCGCGGTAATTCAAGCCTCAAATAGGCGCATTGGCATTAAAAACCGGCTTGCGGGCAAGGGTTTCCAAAAGGTGCCGATGCCGGGACCGGCCCGCCGCCATCAGGATGCCGTGGGCCACTTCGGGACCGTTGTAGCGAAGGTTTTCGCCGGTCAGTTCGGTCATGGCGCCCCCGGCCTCGCTGATAATCAGGTCGGCGGCGGCAATATCCCAGTCGCGGCTGTGGCCACCGGCAAAGGCGACGTCGAGGGCCCCATTGGCGACGCGGCACATCCGCAGCGCGAGTGAGCCGATCCGCGGATATCCGGCGGTGCCGCCTGAGATTTTCGCCACGCGATCGAGGATCGACTGCGGCGCGGCGATTCGCGTCAGGTCAAGGTCGGTGCCACGCGCGGCATTGATCGCGCTGGCGTTGAGGGTCGCGCCCTTGCCGCGCTCGGCCAGATAGAATTCATCGCTCATCGGCGCATAGACACATCCGAGCACGGGAACTCCATCCTCGACCAGTGCGACGCTGATCGACCAGTCCTTGCGCTTGTTCAGAAACGCGCGGGTGCCGTCGATCGGATCGACCACCCAGACGCGGGGCCTGTCGAGCCGTGCGAGATCGTCGGCACTTTCCTCCGACAACCAGCCGTAATCGGGATTGAAGGAGCGCAATCGTTCTTCAAGAAAATGGTTGACCGCAATGTCGGCGTCGGAGACCGGCGACGAACCGCCCTTGATCCAGCTTTTCAGGTCGGTGCCGAACATTGCGGCCGCAAGCTGTCCGGCCTCGCGCAGCGTACCTGCGAGAAGCATCGCCTCGGCCGCAAGATGGTCGTCAACGCCCGGCAATCGTCAGCCCCTCGATCCGCACGGTCGGCGAGTTCACTCCATACTTGAAGACGAGATCGTTCGCAGGCCGCATCGACTTGAAGATATCGAACAGATGCCCCGCAATCGTAACCTCGCTCACCGCATAGGTGAGCTTGCCGTTCTCGATCCAGAATCCCGAAGCGCCGCGGCTGTAATCGCCGGTGACGCCATTGACGCCCGAGCCGATCAGATCGGTGATGTAGAAACCTTCCTTGATGTCGGACATTAATTCTTCCGGGGTCACGTCACCGGGCTCGAGGTGCAGATTGTAGGCACCGGGCGACGGCGACGACGAGACGCCGCGATGGGCATGGCCGGTCGTCGCCATGCCCAGCTCACGCGCGGTCGCGCAATCCAGCAACCATGTGGTCAGCACGCCCTCGTCCACGATCGCGCGCCGCTTCACCGCCACGCCTTCCGCATCGAACGTCTGCGAGCGCAGGCCGCGCACCCGCAGCGGATCGTCGATGATGCGGATGCTGCCGTCGAACAATTGCTGTCCGAGCTTGTCCTTGAGAAAGCTCGTCTTGCGCGCGACGGACGCGCCATTTGCGGCCCCGATCAGGTGTCCGATCAGCGATCCCGCCACGCGCGGATCGAACACCACCGGCGCCTTGCAGGTCTTAACCTTGCGCGGATTGACGCGGGCGACGGCGCGCTCGCCTGCGCTCTGCCCGATATCGCGCGGCGATGCGAGGTCCGCGCCATGAATGGCGGAGGTGAAATCGTGATCGCGCTCCATGCCGGTGCCCTCGCCGGCGATCGCGGTCATCGAGATGCCCTGGCTGGAACGCAAGTAAGCGCCATGAAATCCGGTGCTGGTCACAAGAACCATGCCGCCGATGCCGGACGAGGCCGACGCGCCGCTGGATTTGGTGACGCCTTTCACTGCGAGCGCCGCCTCCTCCGCTTCATGCGCGCGCCGCTCAAGGACATCGAGCGAAGGCACGTCGCGGTCGAGCAGATCGAGATTGGGAAAGTCCTTCGCCAGCAACGCCGGATCGGCAAGACCCACGAATGCGTCCTCCGGCGCGACCTTCGCCATCGCCACCGCGCGCGCGGCGAGCGTTGCGACATTGTCGCCGCTGATGTCGTTGGTGGAGACCACCGCTTGCCGCTTGCCGACCAGCACCCGCAGGCCGACATCGTCACCCTCGGAGCGCTCCGATTCCTCGACGCGCCCGTCGCGAATTTCGACACCTTGCGACACGCCGCGCACCGCCACCGCATCGGCGGCATCCGCGCCTGCTTTTTTCGCAGCCTGGACGAGGCGTTGCGCAATATCGGTGAGCGCACTCTGATCCAGCAGATCGGAGACGGATGAGGACGAAGCGGCGTTGTTCGGGGAAAGGGAGGTCAAAGATACTGCGTTTGGTGAAGAGTTCACGAACGAAATCCTGCCGCTTGGGTTGATACGCGTTAGGGATGGAGATGTGCCTGTTTTACGCGGACTGCAAGCATTCCATCGCAAGAACTTACAATATTTCTTGAAAGCGCAAGGTCTCGTCAATCATGTCGGCCAACCTCTTATCAAGCATGCGAATCGAAGCGATGCGCGCAACATCCGATTAACCAGCCTTCTTAAGCGAATTCCGAGCCGCGCCTGACATTCTCCTCGCATCGACCGGGAACATAATCCCGGCGGGGAGACAAGAACGTGAGGCGTCAATACGGACTAAGCGGGACTCAACCCGCTTCCGGGTCGAGCCGCGATCTGCGGCTCGACCCTCTTTCCTTGCCAGCCCGTTTTGAGGCGCGCGACGGCCGCGCCGACGGCGGATCGCGGCAAATCGAAATCAATCGCGAACGCGTTGTGGTGCGCCGCATGGTGCGCGGCATGCGCATGACGCTGCAACTGCGAATGCCCGAATTTCTCGGCATTGCACGGCGGCAGACCGAGGACGCGGAAGCTCTCGTGCTGATCCATCGCGATCCGTCCTTGTCCGTGCCGCTGCTTCTGAGCACCGATGCCGACGAGATCGAACGGCAATGGTCGGCCTGGAGCGACGTGCTGGCGTTGCCGCAAGTCGAGGAAGAAGGCGAAGCCGCGGGCGACCCCGCGCCGCGCCGCCGGCGTCACAACGTCATCCGCATCCGCAGGCCGCGTTTTCTCACGCGGCGCAAGGCGGGGCGTCCGGTATCCGAGCCCACCGTGCATCACGGCGAGCGCGAGATCATCGCCCGGAATTAAAAAGGGAAGCGGGCCTAACTCCAGGCCCGCACCAGCGCGTCGATCACAAGGCCTGCGAACAGCAGCAAGCCGGCATCGCGGTTGCCGCGAAACAGACGCAGACACAGCGTCGAATCCGCAATGCGCAGGCGGATGATTTGCGACACCAGGTGCGCGGCGAACGCCACAAGTCCGAGCCATGCAGGCAAGCCCGCGCCCGCCGACCACAGTGCTGCACCGATCAGGATCACAGCCAGCCCATAGAACAACGCGAGCCAGCCTCGCGTATTCTTCCCGAACAGAAGCGCGGTCGATTTCACGCCGATCAGCGCGTCGTCCTCGGTGTCCTGATGGGCGTAGATCGTGTCGTAGCCGATCACCCAGGCGATCGATCCCGCATAGAGCCATAATGCGGCGGTATCGATCCGCGCCAGGATCACGGCAAATCCCATCAGCGCGCCCCATGAGAACGCAAGGCCAAGCACCGCCTGCGGCCAGTAGGTGATGCGCTTCATGAAAGGATAGACCACAACCACAATCAGCGAAGCGATGCCGGTCGCCACCGCGAACCAGTTGAACTGCAAGAGCACGACAAGCCCGACCAGCAATTGCAGCGCGAGAAAGACTACCGCCTGCTTCGCCGTCACCTGCCCCGCAGGAATGGGGCGCGAACGCGTGCGCTCGACCTTGGCGTCGAGATCGCGGTCGGTGATGTCGTTCCAGGTGCAGCCCGCGCCGCGCATCACCAGCGCGCCGATGGCGAACAGAATAAGCGTGGACGGGAGATGAGAGAGATTATCCGCGACGCCAGCCGCGAGTGCTGCCGACCACAGGCATGGCATCAGCAGCAACCACGTCCCGATCGGCCGGTCCATCCGCGCCAGCCGCAGATAGGGCCGCGCCCATAGCGGCGCATAGGTATCGACCCAATTCGCCGTCGCATCGGCCACGGGCGCGCTGAAATCCGTCATGGGAGAGAAAACCATTCGGCCCGACGGGCCAATGATGCCTCAGCGCGCCAGCACATTGCCGCTCAGGGTGTCGAAGGTGGAGCCGCCATTGCGCTTGGTCGGCTTCGCCTCGGGCAATTCCGTGGACGCGCCGAGCGCTTCGCTGAGACTCATCGCTCCTCCGCCGCGCGGCGCACGGGCCTGCTGCTCGGCGGCATTACAGACCTTCACGCGCATCTGCTCGGTGCCCATGTGGCCTTTCTGCATCTGTTCGGCGACCTGCGCGGGAATCCCGCATCGCTGGGAATTGGACCTGATGTAGTTGATCATCTTGGTTTCGGACTGCGCGAACGCGCCGAGCGCCTTGCAAGCCTCGCTCGCGGGCGCCTTGCGCTTGCCGAGAGCCTTGATGACCTCGGCGCGCTTCTCGGCTTCCTGCTTCAGCGGCGTGAAGCCCTTCATGCAATCCGCCTGATTGCCGCCACCCGGCCTGGCCGCCGGTGGAGGTCCGGCCGGCGCGGAAAAGCCTTGTCCCATCGGCGCCGCGCCCTGAGACGGAAACGCGAGCGGCGCGTTCATCGGCTTCATTGGCGCATTGCCGCTGATCGGCGGGAAGGCATCCGTATTCGCCTTCTGCGGCGCGGGCGCGGCGGTTTGCCCCGGCAACGGCGCCGGGAATGCCACCTGCGCAGACGCGGCTGATCCAGCTGAGGCAAGCGCGCAGGCCGAGACGACGGCCAATGTCCAACGCGGCAAGCAAGATGAGATCACGGCATTCCTCCGGCTGCGGCTTTCGCCTGCGCCTGCTTTTACGATTCCGGGTCAGCCTTAACAACCCGCCGAATCAGGCAATAGCGCGGCGGTTAGGCGCATTTGAACCCCGTTTGGACCAATTCGGCGGGTTTTCTCGCCCAGTTCCATGCTCTAAAACACCAGCGGTTTGATGATGCAGCGCGATTTCAAAAGCCCCCGCCTGTTCGTGGATGCGCCGCTCGATGCGGGCGGACGCGTCGCGCTCGAACGCGAGCAGGGCCACTATCTCGGCAACGTGCTGCGGCTCGGGACTGGTGACAGCATTCTGGTCTTCAACGGCCATGACGGCGAATGGCGCGCGCAGATCGAAGGCCGCAAGCGCCCCGAACACCTCACCCTGACCGAGCAGACCCGGCCGCAGGAGACGCCCTGCGACCTGCATCTCCTGTTCGCGCCCCTCAAGCACGCCCGGCTCGACTACATGGTGCAGAAGGCCGTGGAGATGGGCGCAAGCCTGCTCGCGCCGACGCTGACGCAATTTACGCAAATATCTCGCGTCAACACCGAGCGGATGCGCGCCAACGCCATCGAGGCTGCCGAGCAATGCGGCATCCTCAATCTGCCCGGAATCAATGAGCCGCAACCGCTCGCGCGCCGCCTTTCGGAGCGTGACGGCCAGCGCCTGCTCGTTTTCTGCGACGAGGCCGCACCGCAAGGTGACCCGCTCGCAGCCCTGGCGACGGAGGCAGGCAAGACAAAAGGCCTCGACGTGCTGATCGGGCCGGAGGGCGGCTTTTCGGAGGAGGAGCGCGCTTTGCTGCTGCGCCAGCCCCGCCTGATGCGCCTCTCGCTCGGCCCGCGTATCCTGCGGGCCGATACCGCCGCCGTGGCCGCGCTGGCGCTGGTTCAGGCCGCGCTGGGCGACTGGAGCCAGCCCGGAGGGCCGGATTCCCGTTAAGGCACTTTGAGTTTCCCCATCGAAACCCGGGCCTTACCGTGTTAAACGGCTGCAAAATTGATCGTTTACGGACTTTCCGATGAATACCGCTTCCACCTCGCCCGTGACCGGGTCCGCCGCCCGGGCGGATGCCCTGCTGTCGGCGTTCGCAGGCGCCGGCTACGAGCAGGCCGCGCCCGCGATCCTGCAGCCGGCCGAGCCGTTCCTTGACCTGTCCGGCGAGGACATCCGCAAGAGCCTGTACCTCACCACCGATCCGAACGGTGAGGACCTGTGCCTGCGTCCCGACCTCACCATCCCTGTCGCCCGCGATTATCTTGCCTCGCGCCGCGCCGGCCAGCCGGGAAATTTCTATTATCTCGGCCCCGTGTTCCGCTTTCGCGGCGGCAAGCCTAGCGAATTCATGCAGGCAGGCGTCGAATCCTTCGGACGCATCGACCGCACGGCAGCCGATGCCGAGATGATGGCGCTGGCACTTGAGGCGACCTCCGCTTTCGGTGTCCGCGATCTCGATATCCGCTCTGGCGACGCGGCGCTGTTCATGGCGCTGATCGATGCACTCAGGCTCGCTCCGGTGTGGCGACGCCGTCTCGTGAAATGCTTCAATCGCAAGACCAGCATCACCGCCGAGGTCGAGAACCTGACGCAGGGCGCGGGCCAGAGCGACTATGAAGGCGTGCTGGCGGCGCTCGCAGGCTCCGACCGCAAGGCGGCGCTGGCGCTCGTCACCGATCTGATGTCGATCGCAGGCACCGAGAATGTCGGCGGCCGCACGACGGCGGAGATCGCCGACCGTTTCCTCGAGCAATCGACCCTGAAGGGCGGCACGCTGGCGCGTGAAACGCTGACGCTGATCGAACGCTTCCTGACCATTGCGGGCGAGCCCGACGAGGCGCTGGCGCAATTGCGCAACCTCACCGCCGACGCCGGCATCAATATCAACGCAGCGCTCGACGAGTTCGAGAGCCGTATCGGCTTCATGGCGGCGCGCGGCATCGACACCGGCAAGATCGCGTTTTCGACCTCGTTCGGGCGCGGCCTCGACTACTACACCGGCTTCGAGTTCGAGATCCGCCGCAGCAACAATGGCAGCGAGCCGCTGGTCGGCGGCGGACGCTACGACGGCCTGCTGACGCGGTTAGGTGCGGCCTCTCCCATTCCCGCCGTCGGATTCTCTGTCTGGATCGACGCGCTGACCAAGGCGGGAGACGCCGCATGAGCAACCCGTTCGTTCTCGCCGTCCCCTCCAAGGGCAGGCTTCAGGAAAATGCCGACGCGTTCTTCGCTCGCGCAGGTCTTGCGCTCGCCAAGCCGCGCGGCGCGCGCGACTATCGTGGCACCATCGCGGGCCTCGATCAGGTCGAGATCGCCTATCTCTCCGCGAGCGAAATCGCAGCCCAGCTTGCACGCGGACAAATCCACCTCGGCATTACCGGCGAGGATCTGATCCGCGAAAGCATCGCCGACGCCGACAAGCGCGTGATGCTGATCGAGTCTCTCGGCTTCGGCAGCGCCAACGTGGTGGTCGCCGTGCCGCAGGCGTGGATCGATGTCCGTACCATGACCGACCTCGACGACGTCGCGACCTCGTTCCGCGTCAAGCACAACCGCCGCATGCGGGTCGCCACCAAATACATCAACCTGACACGCCACTTCTTCGCGCTGCATGGCATCGTCGATTATCGCATCGTCGAGAGCGCGGGTGCGACCGAAGGCGCACCTGCGAGCGGCGCAGCCGAACTGATCGTCGACATCACCACCACCGGCGCAACACTTGTCGCCAACGGCCTGAAGGTTCTGGACGACGGCACAATGTTGCGCAGCCAGGCCAATCTCGTCGCGTCCCGCGCCGCTGACTGGACCGCGGAGGCACGCGAGACCGCGCGCGTCATCCTCGATCACATCGCCGCCCGCGCCCGTGCCGCGAAATACAAGGAAGTCCGCACCCGCCTATCGAATTGCGACGAGGCGCTGCTGACCGAAATCCACGACCGTTTCGGCGCCGTCGCCCCATTCGGCGGCCCGGTATCGTCCGGCATCCTGACGTTGCACTGCCCGCCCGCGCAGCTTTACGCGCTCGGCAGCCTGCTGCGCGCACGCGGTGCGGAAACCGTCAGCATCGGTTCGCTCGATTACGTGATGGCCCGCGACAATCCGCTGTTTTCGCGGCTCGAAGCCTTTCTCGGAACATGAGACGCGACATGACTGCCCGTTGGCGAAACCTTCTTGCCGTCGCCATATCGGGGTTGGCTCTTTCGAGGAATTGATGTTCATGCCCGGCTCCGAGGTTCCAGCTTCCACTCGCGAGACACTTCCCGTCACCGTGCGCGGGCTGTCCATCGTGGTGCCATTGCTCAACGAAGCGCCGGGCCTTGCAGCGCTGCATGACCGCATCTCCACGTTCGCGCTCAAGCTGAAGCAGCGCTACGGCCTGTCCTGCGAGGTCATCTATGTCGACGACGGCTCGACCGACGCCACGCTGACGGTCGCGCGCGACCTGCCCGCCGACCATCTCGACGTACAGACGGTGTCGCTGTCGCGCAATTTCGGCAAGGAGGCCGCGCTGATGGCGGGCCTCGACCATGCCCGCCTCGGCGCCGTTCTGTTCATGGACGGCGATGGCCAGCACTCGCCGGATCTCGCCGAACAATTGGTGCGCCACTGGATCGAGGGCGGCTATGATGTCGTCTACACCGCCAAGGCCCATCGCCAGAACGAGTCGGTCTTGCGCCGCTTTGCGGTCCACAATTTCTATTCACTGGTGAACTGGGGCGCGCGTCAGAAAATCCCCGAGGATGCGGGTGACTTCCGCCTGCTGTCGCCGCGCGCGGCGCAGGCCTTGCGGATGATGCCGGAACGCAACCGCTTCTTCAAAGGCCTCACAAGCTGGATCGGCTTTCGCCAGATGCGGGTCGACTACGAGCCCGAGCCGCGCGCCTACGGCACCACCACCTTCAACACAAGGCGTTTGCTTGGCCTGTCGATCGAAGGTCTGACCTCGTTCTCGGTCGCGCCGCTGCGGGTGGCGAGCCTGCTCGGCGTGATGATCGCCTTCTTTGCGCTGCTGTTCGGCCTGTCGATCATGTGGGAGACCTTGACGACCGGCAAATCGGTACCGGGCTATCCGTCGCTGGTCGTCGGCATGATGACGCTGGGTGGCGTGCAGTTGATCGTGATCGGCGTGCTCGGCGAATATATCGGCAAGATTCTGTCCGAGCTGAAGGCGCGGCCGATCTATTTCGTTGCCGAGCAGTCACTGCGCACCACAACCGACCATGCAGAAACTGCCGAAACGCCCTCACATATGGCAGACCCGGTGTGAGCGGAACGCGCCGCATCACGCTCTGTGCCGACGATTACGGCATCAGCGAAGGCGTCAACCGTGCCATCCGTGACCTGATCGAACGCCGCCGCCTCAACGCCACCTCGGTGATGGTGGTTGCCCCCGCCGCCACCCGCGAAGAAGCCGAAGCACTCTCGCGGATCGCCGCGGAAGGATGCGAAATCGGTCTGCATGTCACGCTGACTGCGCCGTTCTCTCCGCTGACGATGCACTTTCGCCCGCTCGATGGCGGCATGTTCTGGCCGGTGAACAAACTTTTGCGGATGGCGTTGTTACGACGCCTCGATTCCGAATTCGTCTATGCCGAAGTGATGGCGCAGATCGCACTGTTTCGCGAACTGTTCGGCACACCGCCCGCCTATCTCGACGGTCATCAGCACGTTCAGTTGTTTCCGGGAATCCGCGAGGGATTCATCCGTGCCGCGCGTGACGCGGCACCGGAGGCATGGGCGCGGCAATGCGGGCGGACGCACACATCCATGCAACTCGGCAATCCCAAGGCGATGCTGCTCGATGCGTTGAGCGCGACCTTCCGCAGACGTTGCGCCGCGAGCGGTCTTCGCACCAATCCCGCCTTTGCCGGCGCGTACGATTTCCGCACCCTGCCCGACTTCGGCAACCTGATGCGAGGCTTCCTCAGCACCCTCCCCGATGGCGGCCTTGTGATGTGTCATCCCGGTTTCGTCGACGAGACCTTGCGGGCGCTCGATCCCCTCACCAACCAGCGCGAGCGCGAACATGCCTATCTCGCCAGCGACGATTTCCCGCGTCTGCTCGATGAACTTGGCATTTCGCTGGCGAAAGCATAAGGGCAGTTTGCCGCAGGGCAGCGCGCCACCTTGGCGAAATTTAATCTCCGCTCCCGCTTACGCCGATCCAAAACCCGCCTAGATCGTTCCTAGAATCACTCGCCCAACGAGGAGAGGACGAAGATGACCCCGCAAGAGCGCCAGTTGATCGACGATCTGTTCGGCCGGCTTGAAAGGCTCGAGACCGCCCCACGCGATGCCGAGGCGGAATCCGCGATCATGGCCGGTTTGCGGCGCGCGCCGAATGCAGTCTATGCGCTGGTGCAGACGGCGCTGTTACAGGATGAAGCGCTCAAGCATGCCGCAGAGCGGATCAAGCAGCTTGAGGCAGGCGAAACTCCTCAAAATCAGGGCAGCTTTCTGGATTCGCTGCGTGGCTCGCTGTTCGGCGAGAACACGAATATGACCGCCTCGCGCGGTTCGGTGCCGAACGTGCCACCCTCCAATCCGAACACGCGGCCGGTGTGGAACAGTGGTCAGGTGCTTGGCCAGACCGATGGCACTGTCGATCCGCGTGGCGCACCGGGCGGGTATGCCCAGCCGGGCTATGGCGCACAGCAAGGCGGCGGTTCGTCGTTTCTCGGCACGGCGGCTGCGGCGGCAGCCGGTATGATCGGCGGCTCGATCCTGATGAACAGCTTGCGTGGCCTTGGCGGACTCGGCGGCGGACAGCAGCAGAGCTTCGGCGGCAGCTCCGCGAGTCCGTGGGGCGGCGGCGGCAATAACAATGACTCCCTCGCGCGCGACGCCGGCATCAACGACATCGGCAAAAGTAACAGTGGTGGGATCGAGGATCGCCGCCAGAGTTTTGCCGACCAAGCGCAGGATGCCCAGCAGGACCGCGATGACGATCAGGATCAGGACCAAGATCAGGACGATGATGACGGCGATTTCGACGACGGCGACTTCGGTTCCGACGACAGCGATTTCGCGTAACTCTTAAGCGTCACGTACCCCCAAATAAAAACGGCCGCTGCGACAGCGGCCGTTTTCAATTTATGAGCGAAATCGATCAGAGCACGACGACGCGCGTGCCGACCTTGACGCGGCCGTAGAGATCGATGACATCCTCGTTGCGCATGCGGATGCAGCCCGATGAGACGTTGGTGCCGATCGTCCACGGCTCGTTGGAGCCATGGATACGATACAGCGAAGAGCCGAGATACATCGCGCGGGCGCCGAGCGGGTTTTCCGGCCCGCCTTCCATGTGGCGCGGCAGATCGGGACGGCGCTTGAGCATTTCCGCAGGCGGCGTCCAATCCGGCCACTCGCGCTTGGCGGAGATCGTCTTCACGCCGGACCACATGAAGCCCGGCTTGCCGACGCCAACGCCGTAACGCAGCGCCCGGCCGTTGTCCTGCACCAGATAGAGAAACTTGTTCGGCGTATCGATCACGAGCGTGCCGGGTGCTTCCTTGCCGTTGTAGTCGACCACCTGCTTTTCATAGCGCGGATCGAAGCCGGGCTGCGCCGCCTCCACCGCACGTTCCTGCTGATAGCCGCGCTGGCGCGGGTCGTACTGATCTTCGGGCATCTGCCGGTACACAGGCGCGGCCTGCTCGCCGCCACCGAACAGAAACTGGATGAAGCCGCCACCCATATTGTTGGCAGGCTGCTGGTATGCGACACGCTGCGGCTGCGGCTGCGGAGCGTAGCCGGCCTGCGACGTATAGTAGACTTGGGAATCGGCATTCTGGGCGAACGCGGGATAGCTCATGCCGATCAGGCATGCGCCGGCAACGAGCGCGAGGCGGATTTTTGCGGACATGGACGTACTCTGTACTGTTCGTCACGGATCATGCGGGCGACACGACGCCGCGCGTTCCGATGTAACGGCGCAATCGCGGAAGTTTTGGTAAACGAAAGCTGCGTTTCGATTCACCACATTGCGCGGCCACCCGCGTTCCTTCCAACAGCGTTTATTTTTAATGAAAGACGCGGCACCATGGTTAATTGCCGTTGAGCATGTTCAGAATATTTTCCGAGGCACAAAGATACCCATGAACCGGGCGTTAAATAGCGGCCCGCTACACACTTGCGCATTGAGGTTGGGGAAGAATTCCAATGACTGCTCAGCGTAAGCGTTTCCGCATCGAAGAATTGCAGTTCGGCGCCATGCCGGAATTGAACGAAGCAGGGTCCGATCAGATGCATGAGCGCATCATGACGGAGCTGCGTGTTATCCGCGAACAAATGGGCCGGATCACCTTGGGCTCCCGCGCCAAGACCGAAGACACCACCAACTTCGCGCAGGAAGAAGCCAACGCCAAGGCAGCGCTCGAATCCTATCGCGCGCAGATCGCCCAGTGCGAGAAGCTGAAGGTCGAACTCGACCTCATTCACGAGGCGATCAACCGCACCAAGGAAGAAATCGCCGTGCTGCACGGCACGAGCTTCAGCGGCGACGAGATGTCCAAGGTCACGGGCGAACTCGGCGCCATCGTCGGCGGCACCGAAGAAGCCACCGATCAGATCCTTGCGGCGGCGGAAGCCATCGACCAGGCGGCCTCCGCGCTCGCCAAGGGCACTTCGGCCGATCAGCAGGAGCGCATGGTCGCCGACATCTCCGAGCGCGTCATTAGCATCTTCGAGGCCTGCAACTTCCAGGACCTCACCGGCCAGCGCATCAGCAAGGTGATGAACACGATGAAATTCATCGAGCATCACATCAACGTCATGATGGAGATCTGGGGTGGCGTCGATGCCATCAAGGCGCATGCACCGGCCATTCTCGACACCCGCGAAGGCGATGCCAAGTTGCTCAACGGGCCGAAGCTCGACGGCGACGAGGGCCACGCCTCGCAGAACGATATCGACGCGCTGTTCAACTAAAAAGCCGCCAACCCATTCTCAACGCCCCCGCTTCGCGGGGGCGTTTTTGTTTTGCCTCACACCCGCCGCAACATGGAAAAGCAAAGCAGCGCCAGCGCAATCGTCCCGATCATGATGTCGAGCGCCGCCTGATCCGACCAGCGGTCGATCACGAAGGCCAGAATGAACGGCGCAAGCGCCTGCATGATCTGGCCCGGCCGTGAAATTCGCCCGACCACGCGGCCATATCCCATCGGACCGAATGTCGCGAGCGGCAATGCTCCGCGCGCGATCGTCATCACGCCGTTTGCCGCGCCAAACAAAATCGCGAAAATCATGGCATGCAACGTCTCGATGCCGGCAAACGACAGGATCGCGAAAGCGACCGCCATGGTGCCCATCGAGATGCGCGCCACCCAGACCGGATGCAGCCGCCCCTTGCTGGCGAAATCCGCAAAGCGCGTCACGATCTGGGCGGGGCCGAACATCGCGCCGATCGTGACGGCAAGCCCGGGATCGATTCCGCCACGCTGCAGAATCGGCAAAAGGTGTGTCGTTGTGCCTGACAGCGCGAAGGCATGGCCCGCGAAACCCGCCGCCATCAGAATGAAAGGCCAGCCGTGCGGCTGGACAAATCGCTTCTTCGCAACCGGCTCATCGGCCGCCACGGCCGGTGCCGTCACCTGTGCCTTACGCCTCGGAAGCACAAACCAGTGCAGCGGCGCGATCAGGAATGCGAGCACCCCGGCCCAGGTGAAGAACACGCTCTCCCAGCCGAAATGTTCGATCAGGAAATGCATCAGCGGCCAGCCGACGGTGGAGGCCAACCCGCCGGAAAAGGTCACGACCGTGATCGGCCCGCGAGAGGCCATGCCATAGATTCGCGTGAGCGTGGTGAAGGCGGGATCGTAAAGGCAGGATGCGATGGCGATCCCGATCAGGATCCAGGCCAGCAGGTAGATCGGGTAATTGGGCGCCAGCGGCAGCAGCAGCAATCCGGCGGCTCCGATCAGCGCGCCGGCGGACATCACCAGATTACCGCCGCGCTTGTCGATCAGGCCGCAGGCATAGGGCGCGCACAGGCCGGATGTGCCGAGCGCGACGGAAAACCCGGACAGTGCCAGCGGCAGCGACCAGCCGTGGGCATCCGCGATATAGGTCATGGTGAGAGCGGGGGGATAGAACAGCGCGCCCCAGCCCAGAATCTGGGTAACGCACAGCACCGCCACCGCGCGATGAGGCCCTGCGATCAGCGCGGCCGGTCCGGCAAAAGGGTTCATATCACCGGCATTAATGTCAGGATTCGCGGATTAAAGAAGAGCAGCCCGCGCAGCTTTTCTATGCGCGCGGCGCGCAGCGCACATAGACCATGGTGCCGTATCGCGTCGCAGCATCCGGATCGATGAAGCGCGTGGTCAGCACACGGCCATCGAAGGAGACAATCTCGCGATCCTGCGGACCACCTGGCGGGCCTGCGGGCCCAATGTAGTTCTTGCCGCTCCGGCTGCCCTTGACCCGCAGCTCCTGCGGGGTCGCCTCGTCGGCCAGATGCATGATGACGCCTCCGGTCGGCCCCTTGCCGATCACGTAAGGCTGCTTGCACTGTCCGCGCGCCGCATTCTCGGTACGTACACGGTCTTCCGGCTTGTGATAGGCGGCAAGGCCCCAGCGGCCAACCAGCTCATCGGCACGGATGGTGGCGGGAATCTCCGGCTCCACTGCCGGCTCCTGGGCGACCGGCGTATTGTTGCCATTGAGGTTGAAAGTGCTGCAACCGCCGATACCAGCGGCAAGAAGCGAAATCATCGCTAATTTCGAAGCGGTGCGCAGACTGACCATAGATTCTCCTCGACAGACTTCATGAACCACGTTTGCCAGCCTGGCAAGCGGCGGCGTTCTCTCAAAGCCTGTTGTTCGAACGCGGATGATGGCCTTCGAGCATCATATAATGACCTCACCAAGGTCTTAAGCCAGCGGCGTTTGCTTGACAGGAAAAGCGCCAGCCCATATTTCCCCACGGCAACACCGTTAGCACTCCCAAAATGGGACTGCCAGTCTCGTTCAAGGGCGGCCTGTCCGCTCCGATCAATCCCCAAACTGAAACCAACGCGAAGGACCATCACCATGGCCAAGACCACGTTCCGTCCGCTGCACGACCGCGTCGTCGTCAAGCGCATCGACGCCGAAGCGAAGACCAAGGGCGGCATCATCATTCCCGACAACGCCAAGGAAAAGCCCTCCGAAGGTCAGGTAGTCGCTGTCGGTCCGGGCGGACGCGACGAGAGCGGCAAGCTGATCCCGATGGACCTCAAGGTCGGCAACCGCGTGCTGTTCGGCAAGTGGTCCGGCACCGAAGTCAAGCTCGATGGCGAAGACCTCCTGATTATGAAGGAATCCGACATCCTGGGCGTGCTGGGCTGAAGCAGCCTCTCCCGACATCATTCAAGACATCTCAATTCGGAGTAATTTCTCATGGCTGCCAAGGACGTAAAATTCTCGGGCGACGCGCGCGAACGCATGCTGCGCGGCGTCGACATTCTCGCCAACGCGGTGAAGGTCACGCTCGGTCCCAAGGGCCGCAACGTCGTGATCGACAAAAGCTTCGGCGCACCCCGCATCACCAAGGATGGCGTGACTGTCGCCAAGGAAATCGAACTCGAGGACAAGTTCGAGAACATGGGCGCACAGATGCTGCGCGAAGTCGCCTCCAAGACCAATGACCTCGCCGGCGACGGCACCACCACCGCCACCGTGCTTGCCCAGGCGATCGTGCGCGAAGGCGCGAAGTCGGTTGCCGCCGGCATGAACCCGATGGACCTCAAGCGCGGCATCGACATCGCCGTCGCCGCCGTCATCAAGGACATCGAGAAGCGCGCCAAGCCGGTCGCTTCGTCCTCCGAAGTCGCCCAGGTCGGCACCATTTCGGCCAACGGCGATTCCACCATCGGCTCGATGATCGCCAAGGCGATGCAGAAGGTCGGCAATGAGGGCGTCATCACCGTCGAGGAAGCGAAGTCCCTCGACACCGAAGTCGATATCGTCGAAGGCATGAAATTCGATCGCGGCTATCTCTCGCCCTACTTCGTCACCAATGCCGAGAAGATGACCGCCGAGCTCGATGACGCCTACATCCTGCTGCACGAGAAGAAGCTCACCGGCCTGCAGGCGATGTTGCCGGTGCTGGAAGCCGTGGTGCAGTCGGGCAAGCCGCTCCTGATCGTCGCCGAGGACATTGAGGGAGAGGCACTCGCCACCCTCGTCGTCAACCGCCTGCGCGGCGGCCTGAAGGTCGCGGCCGTCAAGGCGCCGGGCTTCGGCGATCGCCGCAAGGCGATGCTCGAGGACATCGCGATCCTCACCGGCGGCCAGCTCATTTCCGAAGATCTCGGCATGAAGCTTGAGAACGTCACGCTCAAGCAGCTCGGCCGCGCCAAGAAGGCGGTGATCGACAAGGAGAACACCACCATCGTCGGCGGTGCGGGCAAGAAGGCGGACATCGAGGCCCGCGTCAACCAGATCAAGGCGCAGATCGAGGAGACCACCTCGGACTACGACCGCGAGAAGCTGCAGGAGCGTCTTGCCAAGCTCGCGGGCGGCGTCGCGGTGATCCGCGTCGGCGGCGCGACCGAGATCGAGGTCAAGGAGAAGAAGGATCGCGTTGAGGACGCACTCAACGCAACCCGCGCGGCCGTTCAGGAAGGCATCGTGCCGGGCGGCGGCACCGCGCTGCTGCGCGCCAAGAAGGCGGTCGGCCGCATCAACAATGACAACTCCGATGTTCAGGCCGGCATCAATATCGTGCTGAAGGCGCTGGAAGCCCCGATCCGTCAGATCGCGGAGAACGCCGGTGTCGAGGGCTCGATCGTGGTCGGCAAGATTCTCGAGAACAAGACCGAGACCTTCGGCTTCGACGCCCAGAACGAAGAGTATGTCGACATGGTCGCCAAGGGCATCATCGACCCCGCCAAGGTGGTGCGCACCGCGCTTCAGGACGCTGCATCCGTCGCGGGCCTGTTGGTGACCACCGAAGCTATGGTTGCCGAACTGCCCAAGGAACCCGCGCCGGCGATGCCGGGTGGCGGCGGAATGGGCGGCATGGGAGGAATGGGCGGCATGGGCTTCTAAGCTCTCGCCCGCACTTCTCTCGAAGAAAACGAAAAGCCGCCTTCGGGCGGCTTTTTTGTTGCCGATACTTTTACGGCGGGCACAGCGGCGCTTGCGGCAAATAATACCCGCCCCTCAACCGCTGAAACGAGGAAAACGCTATTCCGGCAATGAGATGGCGTTCAAATCATACAGATAAGCGTCTATGGTCGCCCCGCTTGTTTCGATGGACGTTCCCCGCTTCACGCAGGATGCCCCTGATGCGATTTTCGACCGTTGCCTGCTCGGCCCTCATCCTCGGCATTGCCGCGTGTCCTTTTGCGATGGCGCAGACGGCCAAGACGCCCGCGAAAAGCCCGCTTGTTGGCGGCGAGGTGCGCTACTTCACCGGGCTTGGCGACATTCTCGGCGATTTGCCCGTCGATGCCTTCATTCGCGAGATCCACGACGGCGGCAAGATCACCTCGACCGTGCTCGATGTCTGCTATTCGGCCTCGATCGGCTCCGAGCACAAGGATCGCTTCGCCATCGAACTGAAAGCCGACGGCCAGAAGCTGAGCGGCACCGGCCAGACCACCGAGGAAAAACTGCCTGTCACCGTCAACCTGACGCGCAAGCCCGAGAACAGGGCCATCACTTTCCAGGGCAAGATCACGATCGGCGACAAGACGTCCGAGGTCACCTCGACCGACAACACCGATTCCGATCAGCGGGAGTTCGAGGCCGCTCAGAACACAGACGACAGCATCACCGCGAACCCGGCGGACTTCACCGAGCTGTCGCCGCAATCGCTTGCCCTCAGGGTCAAGCGTGAGAATTTCGCCGATCTTCTGAAAAGCCTGCGCAACGACGATATCGAGCTGTCGCTCGACAGCCTCTCCACCGACTGCGCGGCACTGCGCACCGGCACGCAGCTCGTGCGCTTCGATGTCGATCCGCAGCGCGCGGGCGCCCTCCTCGCGCGCTTAAAGACTGCGCCGGGCGTGATCGCCGCAGGCTGGACCACCGGCAGTTACGATACCGAGCGCGCCATCCGGATTCCCGCCGCCGACTGGCGCAAGGACGGCAAACTCGACCGCGACCACTTGGCCTCCGCGCTCGCGGCCAGCGCCTCGAAAATCCTCAAGGCGCAAGCCGCCAGCACCAAATGGAGCGACACCACGGGCGAGCTGACGATCACGATGAAACGCCCCAACACCCTCGTGCCCGCACTGAACCTCACCGACACGCTGGAAGTGTCGGCGCTGGTCGGGCCCGAAAAGCCGGGCAATGCCGACCGGCTGGTGATCTGGCTCGGCGTGCCGGCGACGACGACGCGCGATGAAACCGCCGGCCCGCATTTGAACTTCGCGGATTCCTCGACCGGCGACGAAACCGAAAGCACCTACACCGACGACGACGGCCTTGTGCAGGGCATCGCAGCCGACCTCAAGGGGCAACGCTGGGATGCCGAGCAAGCGGCGTGGAAATGATGGCCGTCATCTCCCGCAGCAACCCGGTTCAGGACTGATGTCATACGACATCATCATCGTCGGCGCCGGTCTCGGCGGCCTGACCAGCGGCGCGCTGCTGGCGCGCGCGGGCCGCAAAGTGCTCGTGATCGAGAAAAGCAATTCCGTCGGCGGCGCGGCATCGAGCTACAAGGTCGGCGATCTCTTCGTCGAGGGCTCGCTGCACGAAACCGGCGATCCGCACGACCCGCGCGATCCCAAGCATCTTCCGCTGGCGCGCGCGGGCATTCTTGAGACATTGAAATGGTCACCGGGCGGCGCGCTCTACGAGGTGCGCGGCGGCCCGTTATCGTCTCCGCTGCTGGTGCCGGATAATTTTGACGGCGCGCGCGAAGCATTGAGCGCCCGTTTTCCCGAGGCGCGCGAAGCGATCGCGCGGCTGCTCTGCGAGATGAAGCAGATCGCCTCCGCCGCCGGAGCGCTGACGCAGGGCGATGCCCCAGCCCGCCGGTCCGGCGATATCTACAGCGCGCTGATGTCGCTTGCGCCCGCGATCCGCGACTGGAAGCTGCCGCTGGCGAAAAAGCTCCAGCAAGCGTTCGGTAACAACGAGGCGCTGAAATGCGCCCTCACCGCGAACCTTTGCTATTATCACGACGACCCCGCGACGCTGTGGTGGGTCTATTTCGCCATGGCGCAAGGCGGCCTGCTGCTCAGCGGCGGGCGCTATATCCATAGCGGATCGCAGCGGCTCTCCAGCGCGCTGGCCCGCGAGATCAAGAAAGCCGGCGGCGAAACTATCCTGCGCCGCATCGTCACTGCCATCGAAAAGGACGGCGGTACGTTCCGCGTCCATCACACCGCCAAGGACGGCAGCGACCCGAAAACTGTCGAGAGTAAGCGCGTCGTCTGCAATGGCGCGCCCGCCTCGGTGGCCGCGCTGCTGCCGCCGAAACAGGCCAAGCCTTTCCTCGCGCCTTATGAATCGCGGCCTTCCTCGATCTCGCTGTTCGCGCTCACGCTCGGCCTTTCAAAGCCGCCCGGCGCATTCGGATTCACCGCCTACTCCACGCAATTGCTGCCGGACTGGATGACAACGCTGGCAGATTATGCGCAGGCAACGACGCTGATGCGAGACGAGCCGGGCGAGAAGATGCCGCCGCTCGCGATGGTCGATTATGCCGCGATCGAGTCAGGCATCCCCGCGCCGCCTTATGTGCTGTCGATCATCGCACCGGACACGCTCTCAAACTGGGAAGGTCTCGATCAGGATGGCTACCGCGCCAAGCGCGCGCGCTGGCAGAACGCGATCGTCGCCTATCTCGACCGGCATTTTCCGGGATTGGCCCAATCCATCGTGGCGTCGTCGTTCAACACGGCGTACTCGGTGCGGCAATATCTCGGCTCTCCGGGCGGCGCAGTCTATGGTTTCGCGCCGACACCGCCGCGCTCATTGTTCAGCGGGCCCAGGCGCAGCCCGGCCACACCCCTTCAGGGACTCTACCTTGCTTCCGCCTATGCCGGATTCGGCGGATACAGCGGTGTCATCCAGGCTGCAGGCGAATGCGCCGACATGATCCTGCGGGACACGTAAGCGGCGTTGCCGAAGCCTGCGTCAGTTCGAATTCACGCGGAAACGCAGCGTCGTCGGACCGATGAAGGAGATGGCGTCTCCCTGACGCTTCCAGTTCGCGGCGGCGCCGAGATTGGCGATCAGCGCGTCATCGGCCTGCGCCAGGGACGGCGTACAGCTGTTATCGGCGATCGTGCCCGGCATGAAAATCACCGTGTCACCGGCCACCGAGAATTGGCCGCGGCCGGACTTGCACCACAGATCGAGTTTGGCCTCGCCGTTCTCGCCGATCTCGAGCGTCGGCAGGCGGCGCGCACCCGCCATTTGCGGCGCATCGAGGGTCATCTCAAGGCCGAAAGGAAATTCCTGTGCCCGCGCGGGTAGCGTCGTCAGCATCAATGCCGCAAATGCGGCCAGCATCATGGGTTTGTAGTCCAGCATTCCGATTTCCGTCGTGATGGGCAGGAGATGTCTAGAAGCGAATTGTGACAATGGCGAGGGGCGAAGCACCGCACCAGCACGCCTGCCATACCGTCAACAAAAAATCCCCGCGGCAAGCCGCGGGGATTTCTCGTTTGGAATACAGCGCTTACTTGATGACCATCGCCGAGAACGGATGGACGTAAGCCTGCAGCATCACGAACAGGCCGACAAGGCAGGCCAGCGTGATCGAATGCTTGAACACGAAGCGCAGGATCGAGCCTTCGTGGCCGTACCAGTTGGTCGCGGTGGATGCCACCACGATCGACTGAGCATCGATCATCTTACCCATGACGCCACCCGAGGAGTTCGCGGCACTCATCAGGATCGGAGACAGACCAAGCTGTTCGGAGGTGATCTTCTGCAGGTTGCCGAACAACACGTTCGATGCGGTGTCCGAACCTGTCAGCGCCACGCCCAACCAGCCGAGCAAGGTGCCGAAGAACGGATACAGCACGCCGGTCGCGGCAAAGGCGAGGCCGAGCGTGGCGTCGATGCCGGACAGACGGGTCAACGTGCCGATCGCCAGCATCGCCGAGATCGTGATCAGCGAGTAGGCGCACAGCTTGATGGTCTTGCCATAGACCCGGATCAGCCCGAGCGGGGAATACCCCATCAGGAAGCCCGAGATGATAGCGGCGATCAGCATGCCGGAGCCGGTGTAGGACAGCCAGGTGAAGGCAAACACGGCACCTTCCGGCGTGGGCTTCGCCACAATCGGCGCGACCTTCATGATCATCTTGTCGAGATCAGGAACCGCATACTTCCACGTCGCCCAGGAATTGACGGCGTTCTTGAAGTGGTCGGTGCCCCAGATCAGCAGCACGATACAGACGATGATCCACGGCAGCAGCGACTTCCACACTTCCTCGCGGGTCGGCTTCACCGTGCTCTGAACAACCGGCGCCATGGTGCCGGAGGATTCATCGTGAGCTCCCAGCGTCGCCGAGGTCCAGATGGTCTTCGGATGCCAGACCTTCAGGAACAGGATCAGCGCCCCCATCGAGATCAGCGAGGCGCCGATGTCGACGATCCAGGGGTTGACGAAGTTCGAGATCAGGAATTGCGGGACGGCGAAGGAAATGCCGGTCACCAGAATGGCCGGCCAGACTTCCTTCATGCCTTTGAACCCGGCGAACGCCCAGACCACCCAGAACGGCACGATCAGCGAGAAGATCGGCAACTGGCGTCCGACCATCGCGCCGAGCAGGAACGGATCAAGCCCGGTGACGCTGGACAGACCGGCGATCGGCGTGCCGAGTGCGCCGTAGGCAACTGGGGCGGTATTGGCGATCAGCGACAAGCCCGAGGCGGCGAGCGGCGAAAAGCCGAGGCCGATCAGGATCGCGCCGGTCACCGCGACCGGGGTACCGAAGCCCGAGGCACCCTCGAAGAAGGCGCCGAACGAGAAGGCGATCAGCAGGATCTGCAGGCGCCGGTCGCGGGTCACGCCGCCGATGGTGTTCTGCAGCGTCTCGAATACGCCTTTCTCCACCGTCAGGCGGTAGAGGAAGATGACGTTCAGCACGATCCAGCCGATCGGGAAGAAGCCAGTGACGACGCCGAGCAGCGAGGCCCGGATCGACATGCCGGCCGGCATGGTGAAGAAGAAGATCGCGACAAGGTTGGCGACGATCAAGGCGGTGATCGCGGCGATGTGAACCTTGACCTTGTTGGATGCGATCAGGACCAGCAGCGTGACGACGGGAATCGCCGCCGCTATGGTCGATAAGACCTGATTGTTGAATGGATTATAGACTTGATTCCACATGTATTCCTTCTCCCCCACGCGGTTATGTCGCCCCGGGAGAAGCGAACTGCCCGGAGCCTGAGGCGAGGCATCTTGAGGGAGGAATTTGGGCGGCCGGCGCTAGAAGTAAGCGGAATCTCTCGCCAACTCGTGAAGTGCTCCCCGGCCTTGCCGTTATGTCGCATGCTAAAAGCGGTAAGGGATTTCGCACAAGACAACGCAACCGAACCCGGCCCTAACTTTAGTCTTATTCAGTGATTTATTTTACGCAGGGGTCTGTCTTCGGTCCGCGCCACTCTCCCGTGGCGTCACCCGGCCACCTTTCAGGAGATTATCCGTGAAACGTATCGCATCGGCGCTCGCCACAATCTGGCGACTGGCGACCCCCTATTTCCGTTCGGAAGACAAATGGGCCGGCGGCATCCTGCTCGCGGCTATCGTCGCCATCGAACTCGGTACCGTGGCGATCGACGTCCTCATCAACCAGTGGCGCAATCGGTTTTATACTGCACTGCAAGAGTATAAGTGGGACGTCTTCGTTCATGAGATCATCTACTTCAGCGTGGTGGCGGCAATCTTCATCGTCATTGCGATCCTTCAGCTCTACCTCAACCAGTGGCTTCAGATCCGCTGGCGCAAATGGCTGACCGAGCGATATCTCGGCGAATGGCTGGATGACACCACACACTACCGGATGCAGCTTGCGGGCGATCCGGCCGACAACCCCGACCAGCGTATCGCCGAGGACGTACGTATCTTCATCGAGCAGTTTCTGACGCTCAGCCTTGGCCTTCTCAACTCAGTGGTGACGCTGGTCTCTTTCGTCGTCATCCTTTGGGGATTGTCGGAGACGGCTCCCCTCCATCTGTTCGGCGCGGCGGTCAGCATCCCAGGCTACCTGGTCTGGGCGGCGCTGATCTATGCGATCGGCGGTACGATCCTCACCCATCTGATCGGCAAACCGCTGATCAAGCTCGACTTCCATCAGCAGCGCTATGAGGCCGATTTCCGTTTCAACCTCGTGCGCGCGCGGGAAAATTCCGAACAGATCGCATTGCTCAAGGGTGGCGATGCCGAACATCTGCGGCTGTCGGAGCGGCTGGGCGCCATCATCCGCAACTGGCACGCCATCATGATCCGCACCACGAAGATCACGGCCGTGACCCAGAGCTATGCGCAAGCCGTTCAGATCTTTCCCTACATGATGGTTGCGCCCGCCTATTTCGCGCACAAGACCCTGCTCGGCGGCGTGATGCAGGCGGCCTCCGCCTTCCTTAGCGTCCAGGGCGCGCTGTCGTTCTTCATCAGCGCCTACCGGCAACTGGCCGAATGGCAGGCGGTGATCGACCGTCTCGAAGGGTTTGAGCATTCGATGGCAACCGCGCGCGAGCGGCGGCGCGGCAACATCCGCCTCGCGCCCGAAGGCGGCGCGGACGGCATCATTCTCAAGAACCTGCAACTCGCCTCTCCGACGGGCACCCCGCTTCTCGTCGCCAGCGACTTCACGCTGCGCGGCCATCAGCGCACGCTGCTGACCGGCCCTTCCGGCTCCGGCAAGTCCACGCTGTTCCGTGCGATCGCTGGAACCTGGCCGTTCGGCGCGGGCACGGTTTCAATCCCGGCGGGCGCGACGCTGATGTCGCTGCCGCAGCGGCCATATTTTCCGGTCGGGCCATTGTCGGACGCGCTCGCCTATCCGGCGATGCCGGGTCATTTCGACCGCGAGACGCTTGAAGCCGCTCTCGCCGATGTCGGCCTGCCCGCACTCGCAGGCCAACTCGACGAAACCGGGCACTGGAATCAGTCGCTGTCGCCCGGCGAGCAGCAACGGCTCGGAATCGCACGCGCGCTCCTGCACAAACCGCAATTCCTGATGCTGGATGAGGCCACCGCCTCACTCGACGAGGCGACGGAGGCCTTGCTGTATCGCCTGATCGCGCAGCGGCTGCCGGATAGCACGGTCGTCTCGATCGGCCACCGCAGCACGCTCGCGGCCTTCCATCAGCGTCATGTCGCCGTGACGGATCACGCGCTCGTCGAACAATCCGCCTCCGCGCCCGCAGGCTGACACTACAAATAAAAAGGGCGGCGGATTGCTCCGCCGCCCTCTGTAGTCGATCTTGGAGGAGAGCTTACTTGATGTTGCTCATCAGCGTCAGGTCGGCCGAGAGCTTGGCGATGAAGCTCGCACCGCACCATTTCGAGCCAAAGCCAGGAGCCGCGTTGATCGGCGTGATGAAACCGGTCTGGCTGGCGGTGTAGTCGCTGGTGAAGGCGTTGCAATCACCCTTGCTGAGGTTGGTGTCGGAATAGCGCAGATCGAGCGTGAACACCTTGTAGGTGAAGCCGATACCGACGTTCCAGGTGTTGTAGTCCTTGTAATCGATGTTGCCGTAGAACGAGTCGGACGTGCCGAGCCACTGGCGGCCGAACTCACCGGAGACATAGCTGCCGATGCCGTTCGGCAGGAACGAACTCGGTGCCGTGATCTTGGCGGTCACCGATGCGTAGGTGCCTTCCGCGCCCGAGTTCAGGAAGCTCGGCGTGTAGAACACGTTGCCGCCCATCGCGAAGGTATCGTTGAAGGTGTAGTTCGCCTTGCCGTAGACCTCGTAGAAGGAGACGTCCTTCTTCAGGAAGTTGCCGTTGGCCAGCACGATCTGGTTGTCGAAGCCGCAGGAGCCAGCCACGCCGAACGAACCAGCGGTGCCGTTGCCGACACAGGTGCCGCCTGGATAGAGGTAGCCCCAGACACCGAAATCGAGCGCGAGGGCGCCAAAGGTCGGGCGGACACCGCCGTAGATATCGACCTCGGCCGCCGCTCGGTTCGGAAACGAGATGCTCTCGAACGAAGAGCCGACATAGAACTGCAGGTCCTTGGTGACGTTATAGCGCGGCTCGAAATAGGCGGTGACCGACGGCTTGTGATTGGACTGCGTGATGCCGCGGAAGACGTAATCGTTCATGACGCCCGCACCAAAGGCGATGTCCCACGGATCGAACGCCGTCACCGCCGGAGCCTTCAAGGCCTTGACCGGAAGATCGGCCGCGACCGCCGCCTGCGCTCCGAGAAGACTAACTACAACCGCCGCCGCGGCTGGAAGAACCGATTTCATAACTACCCCCACCGTTGAAGCCCGCCATGGCCGATAACCGGAGTGGCGGGCATTGAGAACGAACGTCTTTCGTGGGGCCAATGTGCGAAGCAGCATGAAAAGGGGAAAGCAAAAATGCCGGGCAATTGCTGCCTTATTAGGCGATTCCGCCATCAAGGCCGCTCTCTCTGTCACAATGTTGCATTTCGACAACGGAGAAAACGCGTAATTCGCCCCCGATACGATATGTTTTTCTCTGCGCAGGCTGGAATACATCGCCCCACTCCGGACGACCCCGCATCCGAATCGCTTAAATACTCCCGCGGAGGCTACCCCTCAAAACGAAGAAGCCGCACCTTGCGGCGCGGCTTCTGGTGGGAAACCATCGTCCTGTCAGGACTGGTGTTCGTCCTTGTCCTCGCCGGTGAACCAGTTCGAGTGCGACAATTGCGAGGATTCCGACAGGTTCGCCATAGGCTCATCGTAAGATGGGACCACCGCTGGGGCAGGCGCAGCCGCCTTACGCGGCGCGGCGCGCTTCTTTGCAGCCTTCTTCGGAGCGGCCTTCTTGGCGGTTTTCTTCACGGCCTTCTTGGCCGATTTCTTCGCCGGACGCTTGGCCGCCTTCTTGGCTGACTTCTTTGCAGCTTTCCTGGCCGACTTCTTCGCCGAGCGCTTGGCGGCCTTTTTCGCCGAGGACTTTTTGGCGGCCTTGCGGCTGCTCTTCTTCGCCGACTTCTTCGCGGGGCGCCGCGCGGTCTTTGCCCGGCTTACTTTCTTCTGCTTCTTGACCTTCTTACTCTTCTTACCCTTAGCCATGCCGTCCTCCTGTTTCCCTTCGGCGGGATGATCGATCGACGTTTCAAGGCGCTTCCTTAACGGAAGGCCTCCTGCCCTCACGGCAGCCGATCACCTGTTTGCAGGCAGGGTATTGTGCGGGGACGGGCCGCCGGTCATCCAGTCGAGCAATTCAATGGTGTGAACCACCGGGATCGGTGCGCCTTCGGCATTCTTGAGTTCGCTGCCGATCTGCACCATGCACCCAATATTGCCTGCCGACACGATGTCCGGCCTGACGGATGCGATATTGGCGACCTTACGCTCGCGCAATCTCCTTGCAATCTCGGGCTGGAGGATGTTGTACGTCCCAGCCGATCCGCAACACAGATGACCCTCAGGCACATCTTTCACCACGAATCCGCTCTTGGAAAGCAATTCTTTCGGAAGCTCCGTGATTTTCTGTCCATGCTGGAGCGAACATGCGGAGTGATAGGCGACGACGATTTCATTTTGAGGCCGTGGCCATTGCACATTTAACGCAGAGACATATTCGGTGATGTCCTTCGCGAGTTGCGATACGCGCGCGGCCTTCGCCGCATAGGCTTTGTCCTCGCGTAAGAGATAGCCGTAATCCTTGATCGTGGTGCCGCAGCCCGAGGTCGTCACCAGAATCGCATCGAGCCCGTTTGCATCGGCCTCGCGGACCCAGACATCGATATTGGCCTTTGCCCGGTGCAGCGCGTCGTCGTCGCGGCCCATGTGATGCGTCAGCGAGCCACAGCATTGTTCATCCGCGACCAGCACCACCTCGACGCCGAGCCGGGTGAGCAGGCGAATCGCCGCCTGATTGATGTTCGGTCCCAGCACCTGCTGGGCACACCCTTGCAGCAACGCAACACGCCCGCGCCGTGTTCCCTGCGCGGGGAACACCGTGCCACCCGCAGGTCCCGGCGACGGCAGCGCACCCGGCGCCAGCGCCAGCATCGCCCGCAACCGGTCGAAGAATGTCGGCGGATGGCTTGCTTTTGCGGAGCCCGGCAGCAGGCCGACAAACGGCTTCGCCAGCCGCGCCGCCATCATGCCGGCACGGAATAAGCCGGGACGCGGCAACACATAGGCCAGCAGCGCACGGATCAGGCGGTCACCGAGCGGGCGGGAATAACTCTCCTCTACCCGGACGCGGGCCTGATCGATGAGGTGCATGTAGTTCACGCCCGAAGGGCACGTCGTCATGCAGGCAAGGCAGGACAGGCAGCGGTCGATATGCTTGACCACCTCGGCCGTCGGCTTCTGGTCCTTCTCCAGCATCTCCTTGATGAGGTAGATGCGCCCGCGCGGGCTATCGAGTTCGTCGCCGAGCAGGACGTAGGTCGGGCAGGTTGCGGTGCAGAAACCGCAATGCACGCATTTGCGCAGGATCGTGTTGGCTTCCGCAATATCCGGATCGGCAAGCTGGGCAGGAGAAAAATCGGTCTTCATGGGTTGTCGTCCCGGCGCATGCGGCCGCGGTTGAGGATATGACGGGGATCGAAGCTATGCTTGAGGCGGCGGCTCAACGCCGCAACGCCCGGAGCCTGCGGGTGGAACACATCGATGGCGGCGCGCACATCCTTCGGCGCGCGCAGCAGCATGGCATGGCCTCCAGCCGCCTCTGCATGAGCACGGACCTTGGCGGCATGGGCGTCGGCGGCGGGCGGCAGCGCCGCCCAGATCAAGCCCCCGCCCCAGCCGTAGATGACTTCGCCACCGGTCTCGCGCTTGAGCGCCATGCCGAGCGCCGCACCCGCGGTCGGCGGGCAGACGATGCGCCAGACCATATGACCACCAAGAGACGACGTCGCGGCAAACGGCGTCACATCACGCAAGGCGGCCCAGATCGCAGCCGATTCATCGTCCGCGATCGTCTCCACCGCACCGAAGGAGGAGAGCAGCGCCGCCAGCGACCGCGCCCGTTCCGCCACCGAGACGTCGATGCCTTCGACCCGAACCAGCGTCAGCGCCTGCTGCGGCGCTCCCGCCTTTGCCAGCGCGCCGTCGGGTGCCTGCTGATTGGCCGCAGGAACATGCGCTGCGGCCGAGACGTCGAAGGACGAGCCCAGCGCCTTGGTCATCGCCTTGTTGGCGGTGGCGTCATCGAGGCCGCGCAGCACCAGCGTGGTCTGCGCCTCGGCCTTCGGCACCAGCTTGATGGTGGCCTCCGTCAGCACCGCGAGCGTGCCCCATGAGCCCGCCAGCAGCTTGGAAATATCATAGCCCGTGACGTTCTTGACCACGCGGCTGCCGGCCACGAATGCGTCGCCAAAGCCCGACACAGCATTGCCGCCGAGCAGATGGTCGCGGACGCCGCCCGAACGGATACGGCGCGGCCCCGAAAGGCCCGATGCGATCATGCCGCCGATCGTACCCTGCCCCGCGCTCGTTCCGAGCAGCACCGAGGTATCCATCGGCTCGAACGCGAATTCCTGGTTCTTGGCATCCATCATCGCGATCACATCGGCGACCGGTGCCCCGGCCTGCACGGTGACGATCAGCTCGTGCGGCTCATAGGACGTCACCGCATTCAGCGCCGACAGATCGAGCACCGCGTTGGTCGCCACGGGCTGGCCGATGTCGCGCTTGCTGCCGTGCCCCACGATTTCCAGCGGCTGTTCCGCCTCGATCGCCTCGCGCACCGCCATCTCGACGTCCCTGGCGTCTCGAACCTTCAACGTCTCCACCACGTCAAACCTTCCTCAGAATCGCGGGATGTCGGGGAACGGCAGCTTGCCGCCATGCACATGCATCCGGCCAAGCTCCGCGCAGCGATGCAGGACCGGAAACATCTTGCCGGGATTGAGCAGCCCGCCCGAATCGAACGCGCATTTGATGCGCTGGTGATGGGCGAGATCGATATCGCTCAGCATTTCCGGCATCAGGTCACGCTTTTCGACGCCGATGCCATGCTCGCCGCTCAACACGCCGCCGAGCTTGACGCACAGCCGCAGGATATCGGCGCCGAAATCCTCGGCGCGCTGCATCTCGTCGGCGACGTTGGCATCGTACATGATCAGCGGATGCAGATTGCCATCGCCCGCATGAAACACGTTGGCGCAACGCAGCCCGTATTTTTTGCCAAGCTCGCGAATGCCTACCAGCGCCTCCGGCAGCTTGCCGCGCGGAATGGTGCCGTCCATGCACAGATAGTCCGGCGACAGTCGCCCGACAGCTGGGAACGCTGCCTTGCGGCCGGCCCAGAACAACAGCCGCTCCTGTTCGGAATTGGATATCTGGCAGGTCTTGGAGCCGCAATCCAAGGCGATCTTCTCGACGCGGCGGATCAGTTCGTCGACCTCGATGCTCGGCCCATCGAGTTCGATGATGAGCAGCGCCTCGACATCGAGCGGATAGCCGGCATGGACGAAGGCCTCGGCGGCGTGGATTGCATCCCTGTCCATCATCTCCATGCCACCGGGAATGATGCCCGCACCGATCACCCGCGCGACACACTCGCCTGCCGCCTCCACTTCGGAGAAGCCGACCATCAGCGCACGCGCGGTTTCCGGCTTCTTCAGGATGCGTACCGTGATCTCGGTGACGACGCCGAGCAGTCCCTCCGAGCCGGTGATGACGCCCATCAGGTCGTAGCCGTCGTTCTCCGGGGCGCGGCCACCGATCCGCAGGATCTCACCGGTGATAAGCACGAATTCGCAGCCCAGCACATTGTTGGTGGTGAGGCCGTATTTCAGGCTGTGAACGCCGCCGGAATTTTCCGCGATGTTGCCGCCGATCGAGCAGGCAATCTGCGAGGACGGATCGGGCGCGTAGTAGAATCCCTCATGCGCCACTGCCTGGCTGACCGCGAGGTTGGTCATGCCCGGCTCGACCACCGCAACGCGGTTGTCGAAGTCGATCTCGCGCACGCGCTTGAACTTGGACAGGCCGAGCAGCACGCCATCGGCGAGCGGAAACGAACCGCCCGACAGCGAGGTGCCGTTGCCGCGCGGTACCACCTTGATGCCGTTGTCGTGGCAATATTTCAGAACCTTGGAGACCTGCTCGGTGGTGTCGGGCAGCACCACGACCATCGGCGGCTGGCGGTAGGCCGTCAGCGCGTCGGATTCGTAGGGCTTCATTTCCCGCTCGGTCTCGATCACGCCCTCGCCGGGAACGATGGCCCGCAATGCTGCGATGATCTCGTCGCGGCGGCCGAGAATGCCCTGATCGGGCAAAGGCATCTTGATCGTCATGGACTATCTCCGCGCGTATCCCGCGCACAAAACCTGAGCTGACAAAAGCACGCCGTCGCGCCCATGGGTAGGCAATCCGGGTTATCCTTTGGCGGCATGCATTGCATACGACGCATCGCAGGTCCTTGCGTTGCACCAATAGGCCGATGATCCGGCTGATGCCACAGCCGATCGAATCCGCCGTAGTCCATGATGTCAGGAAGAATGCAGCCCCGCCGCCAGCCCGTCAGCCGCCGACGGCCATCCGGATCGGCAGCACGGCCTGAACGACCAGCCCTCGGGCGCGCGCATCGAGCACGCCGGCCGCGCGGAGCGCAAACAGCGAGATATTCTGCACCGCCTCGCGCAATTTGGTCGCATCGCCCGTTGCGTCCATCGCCAGCGGCCCTACCAACGCCTCGTGCAGCGCACCGATCAATGCGGTCGCGGTCAGCGCCGTGTCCTGCGCGGGCAGATGACCGGCCTTGATCGCGGCCTCGAGGCGTTGCTCCAGTTCGGCGGCGATGGCGCGGCGGCTGGTCAGGCGCGAAGCGCTGACATCAACGTCCACCGGTTCCGCCAGAATGCCCCAGGCGAGCTTGCGATGAGACACGACATGAACGGCAATGGTGGTGATGGCGGCGGCGAGCGCCGAAGACGGTCCCGGCGCGGCATCGGCGGCGCGGCGGATCGCGATCAACTCCCTGTCGGAGACATCCGCGATCAATTCCGAAATCAGATCGGCCTTGGAGGGAAAGTAGCGATAGACCGTTCCCGCCGCGACATTGGCCCGTGCGGCCACCGGGGCGATCTGAACCGCCGCCATGCCGCCTTCCGACGCTGTTTCGCGGGCCGCCGCAAGAATGGCGGCGCGGCGCGCTTCCAGACGTTTCACAACTTGATGTGTACGGCGATAAACCAATGAAATCTCACTCCTTTAAGGAGTGAACACCAATTCAAATATCATGGCAAGGATTTCCGCACGCTCCCGGATAAATTTGCACCTGGCATCGCCTCTCGCCGGAAGCCCCGAACGGGATATCGGCGAAGCTCAACGATGCGGCAGGCGATTGTAGGCGAGAGCGATACCGGCAAGAGCGACGACCGAAAAACCTGCGCCCGCCAGAAAGGTCGCCTGTGCCCCGGCCCTATCCCACAACAGCCCCGCCAGAATACTCGCAACCAGCAGCATCACGCCACCGAGCAGATTGACGACGCCGAAAGCCGTGCCACGCAATTCGGCTGGCGCCGTATCGGCGATCATCGCACTCACCACGCCCTGCGTGCAGCCCATATGCAGGCCCCCACAGCGCAACGCCGCAGGCAACCCCGGCGATGCCGGTCGCCAGTCCCAGCACGAGATCGGCGGCGATGAGCACGACAAGCCCGAGCGCCAACAGATCGATGCGGCTCATGCGATCCGACAGAACTCCGATTGGGTAGGAAGTCAGCGCATAGACGATGTTCATCAGCACCAGCACGAGCGGCACGAGAAAGATCGGCAAGCCTACCGCCTGCGCCCTCAGGATGAGGAAGGCTTCGCTGAAGCGTGCGAGCGTAAACACCGTGCTGATCGCCACCGTGATCCAGTATGCCGTGCCGAGGCTGCGCAGCGCTGCGCCACTTAGCGGGATGCGGGCCGTGCCGGTTGCGGCATGGCGCGAGGGCTCGTCCACCAGAAGCACGATCACGACAACCGAGAGTACCGCCGGAACGACGGCAATCCAGAACACCGCCTGAAAATGGTTTGCGGTGAGCCACATCAGGGCGATCGCGAGACCCGGCCCGAGAAACGCGCCGACGGTGTCGAGCGATTGCCGCAACCCGAAGCTCGCCCCGCGCAAATGAGAAGGCGCGATATCCGCAACCAGTGCATCGCGCGGCGCGCCGCGAATGCCCTTGCCGATCCGATCGATGAACCGCGCGGCGACCAGCCAGCCAACCGACGGGGCAAGCGGAAATATCGGCTTCGTCGCCGCGGCAAGACCATAACCGAACGCGGCAAGCCACTTCCGCTGGCCGAGCCGGTCCGACAGCGCGCCGGAAAATACCTTCATGATCGAGGCAGTCGCCTCCGCCACGCCCTCGATCACGCCGACGGCGAGCGCGGAGGTGCCGAGCACCGTCACCAGATAGACCGGCAGCAGCGCATGGATCATCTCCGAGGAGACATCCATCAGCATGGAGACAAACCCGAGCGCCCAGATGCCGCCGGGAATGTCCCGCAACCGAGTCCGCCGGGGTGGTGTGGCCGCTGTCAAAGGACTTTCCCAAATGAGTTGGAATGCTCGGGCCAAAGAAAAAGGCGCAGTTTCAATACTGCGCCTTTGACGATGAGAGAACGAAGGCCGAGCCGCTTACGCCTGCGGCTGCGGCTCCATTCCGGCATCGGGACGCGGACGCGGCTTGCCGGTCGGCGGCACCGCCGAGGTGCGGGGTGTCGCCGGCTCAAGCACCGATTCACGGTTCGGCTTCTTGCCGTTGAGCAGGTCCGTGATCTCGTCGCCCGACAGCGTTTCGAATTCCAGGAGGCCCTTGGCCAGCGTTTCGAGATCGTCGCGCTTCTCGGTCAGAATCCGCGTCGCCTCGTTGTAGCCTTCCTCGACGAGACGCTTCACTTCCGAGTCGATCTTCTGCGCGGTGGCCTCCGAGACGTTCTGCTGGCGGTTCACCTGCATGCCGAGGAACACCTCGTCGTTGTTCTCGCCATAGGCCACCGTGCCGAGTTCATCCGACAGACCCCAGCGCGTCACCATCATCCGGGCAAGACGCGTCGCCTGATCGATATCCGACGATGCACCGGACGTGACCTTGTTACGGCCGAAGATCATCTCCTCGGCAACGCGGCCGCCCATCATGATGGCGAGACGCGAGGTCATCTGCTCCAGCGACATCGACATCTTGTCGCGCTCCGGCAACTGCATGACCATGCCGAGGGCACGACCGCGCGGAATGATCGTCGCCTTGTGGATCGGATCGGTCGCGGGCACGTTGAGGCCGACGATGGCGTGGCCACCCTCGTGATAGGCCGTCAGCATCTTCTCTTCCTCGGACATGACGAGAGATTTGCGCTCGGCGCCCATCATCACCTTGTCCTTGGCTTCCTCGAACTCGGCCTGCGTCACCATGCGCTTGTTGCGGCGCGCGGCGGTGAGCGCCGCCTCGTTGACGAGATTCATCAGGTCGGCACCGGAGAAGCCCGGCGTGCCGCGCGCGATGGTCTTGAGGTTGATATCCGGCGCCAGCGGCACCTTGCGGACGTGCACCTTGAGGATCTGTTCGCGGCCGACGACGTCGGGATTCGGCACAACGACCTGACGGTCGAAGCGGCCCGGACGCAGCAGCGCGGGATCGAGCACGTCGGGGCGGTTGGTCGCGGCGATCAGGATCACGCCCTCGTTCGCCTCGAAGCCATCCATCTCGACCAGCAACTGGTTCAGCGTCTGCTCGCGCTCATCATTGCCGCCGCCGAGACCGGCGCCGCGATGACGGCCGACCGCATCGATTTCGTCGATGAAGATGATGCACGGCGCATTCTTCTTCGCCTGCTCGAACATATCGCGGACGCGCGAAGCGCCGACGCCGACGAACATTTCGACGAAGTCCGAACCCGAAATGGTGAAGAACGGCACGTTGGCTTCGCCCGCGACCGCACGCGCGATCAGGGTCTTACCCGTGCCGGGCGGGCCGACCAGCAGCACGCCGCGCGGAATCCGTCCACCGAGGCGCTGGAACTTGCCGGGGTCGCGCAGGAACTCGACGATCTCCTGCAAATCCTGCTTAGCTTCATCGACGCCCGCGACGTCCTCGAACGTCACGCGGCCATGGGCTTCAGTCAGCATCTTGGCGCGCGACTTACCGAATCCCATCGCCTTGCCGGCACCGCCCTGCATCTGGCGCGACAGGAAAATCCACACGCCGATCAGCGCGATGAACGGCAGCCACGACACCAGCAGCGAAACAAACCACGGCACGTTGTCGCCCGGCGGCTTTGCGGTGATCGACACCTTGGCGTCGTACAGACGCTTGATCAGGGTCGGATCGCTCGGCGCATAGGTCTGGAAGGTCGAGCCGTTCGTCAGGGTGCCGCGAATTTCGGGGCCCTGGATAACGACATCGCGGACGCGGTTCTGGTCGACCTCGTTCAGCAACTGCGAAAATGAAATGTCCTGCGACGAAGTGCGCTGCGCCGGGTTCTGGAACAGCGTGAACAGCGCCAGCAGCAGGAGGACGATGATGACCCAGAGGCCAAAATTGCGCAGATTCGCGTTCATTCGTTATCCTTCACAGGCCCGCAACGCAGGGGCCTACCCCTTGGATCCATGTCGTCCGATTGCCGGTATTGATCGGCCTGCCCCAATCTATGTGTCGCTGTCCACAATGCCAAGGGAACTGGGCAAGACTATTTAGCGCAATTTGCGGCTTTTACGGAGGTTTTGGCCACTCAGCACATGGTCGGACCGCCGCATGGTTAAGAGCGTCTGCTCCGGCCTGCGGGCCGGACGCCGCGGCGAGGTGGCGCCGGACGAACCACCAGCCGCTCCTTCTCGACGCTCACCGTCATCCCCGCGAGACTTTGCTTGAACCGCCGCCCCTCGCTCCGCGCCTGCGCCAACGCCCGCAGCAGCGTCTCGATCTGCCCCAGCTCCGGCGAATGGGCTGTCATCCCACCCGCCAGCGCGCGGCGAAGCAGCCGCACCTGGATTTCCTCGGCCATCGTGGAGAAGAGCGAGATATCGAAGCCGCCGCCCCCTCCGCCACGCAGGCGGAGATAACGCTCCGCACCGTCCGTCATCCGCTCGAGAGCCGCGTCGGCACGTGATAGCCGCATTGCGAGCCGGGAAAATGTCCTGGCATCCGCGCCCTCGGACGCCAGCACCGGCATCAGGGCGCGCAGCCGCGAGCGCGTGTAGGCGGGATCGTGATTGGTGGGGTCATCGGCATAACCGACTTTGGCGCGATCGAGCGTCGCCACCAGCCGCGCCTTCGGAATTTCGAGGAACGGACGCAATAGCCCGACGCCGTGCCGTTCCGTCTGCATCGCCATGCCGGCGAGGCCGGTGATGCCGCTGCCGCGCGACAGCCGCATCAGAACGGTTTCCGCCTGATCGTCCTGGGTGTGAGCGGTGACGATCGCCACCGCCGACGCTGATCGCGCCGCGCGGGCGAGCAGTTCGTAGCGTGCGTCACGCGCGGCACGCGGCACGCCGGTTTTCGGTTTCGGGCCGCGCCAGGACAGGATGCGATGGGTGATGCCGAGCGAGGACGCCAGCCGCTTCACATTGCGAGCCTCGTGCGCGGCGGCCGCCCGCAATCCGTGATCGACCGTCACCGCAAGAAGATCGGGACCGTTCTTGAGCGATTTGCGCCAGCGCGCGGCGAGCCACAACAGCGCCACGCTATCCGGACCGCCCGAGACGGCCAGCACCAGCGCCGGAATCCGCTTCCATCCGGCAAACAGATGCCGGGCCTCCTGCGCCGAGATAGGTTCAGCAACCGGAGCGTTTTTGTCCACGCGCGACACCTTGCTTCACGCTGTTTGATGCCCGCGGATATTTCCGCATAACTTCACCGAATGCTGCACAGGCGGCATCCTTTTCCTTCAGCGCGGCAAGCGATTCACCCAATCGCAGCATCGCATCCGGCGCCTTGGCGGACTTGTCGTATTTCGAAGTCACGGCCAGAAACGCCTCCGCCGCCTCGCGATATTTCTTGCGCTGATACAGGCTCTCGCCGAGCCAGTATTGCGCATCCCCGACGAGCCGGTCGCTCGGATACTTCACCGTGAAATTGCGCATGGTTTCTTCGGCGAGCCCGTAATCCTTGTGCTGCATGTAGCCGAGACCGAGATCGAACTCGTCCTTCGGCGACCTTGTCGGCGGCGCCGTGGTTAGCCCGCCGCCTGGGCTGGGCGGCGCTGCGGCAGCGCCGCTGTTGTTGCCGTAGTTGTTGTTCTCAAGATTCATCGGTGCGCCCGGCGCAGCCCCCGGCTCCGTATAATTGGATTGACCCCGCATGCTGCCTAGGGCGCGCGGTGCGCCAGGCGCGCTCGGGTTCTGGTTCGGATCGAATGCATCGCCACGACGGCCGGGCGCTGGCGCCTGCCCATCATTATACGGCGTGGTGATCGGCGTGCCCTGCTGACCCTGATAGGCCGGCTGTTGCGGCTGCTGATATTGCGGGTTCTGATTCTGATACGGCGCGGGCCCCGCATTCGCAGGCCCCCGCGCGGCAGGTGCGCCCGGCGCTGCCCCGCCCTGCAACTGGCGAAGCTGCTCTTCGAGAACCTGATTGCGGTGCTGCAATTCCTCATTCTGACCGGTCAGCTTGCGCAACTGGTCGGACAGCCGGTCGATCTCCATCTGGGGATCGCCCTGAGAATCGTTGTCGTATTGCGCGTGCGCCTGCATCGGCAGCGCAAGAGGCGACAGAACAACGAACCCGCAGGCCAACCCCGCTGCGACGGCAGTTTTCAATTTCGATGACATGGCGATTTCGTTCTTGGCGATTTGATTCTTCATTCGCGCCCTGAAATGGGGCCGTGCAGGATGAGAGTTTTACTACGCCAAAAATGTGACTGCCGACAGGCCCCGCCTCCTTGCCACAAACAAAAAACGGCGCCCGAAGGCGCCGCTTTCATCCCCGGTGAGCCCCCGGAAACTTAAGAACTGGCGTTGAGCACCGTCACAGCGCGGCGGTTCTGCGACCAGCAGGAGATATCGTTACACACCGCCACCGGACGCTCCTTGCCGTAGGAGATCGTGCGCATGCGGCTGGCGCTGATGCCACGCGACACCAGGAAGTTACGCACCGACTGGGCGCGCTTGGCGCCGAGCGCGATGTTGTATTCACGCGTGCCGCGCTCGTCCGCGTGTCCCTCGATGGTGAAGGTGTAGCGCGGATACTGCTGCAGCCACTGAGCCTGCTTTTCGAGGGTGTTGATCGCCTGCTGCGACAGTTCGGTCTGGTCGCTGTCGAAGAACACGCGATCGCCGACATTGACCACGAAGTCCTGCTGGCTGCCTGGCGTCGCCGCGCCGGCCATACCGTTCAGGTCGCCGTTCTTGTTGGCGCAAGCGCCCATCGAAAGGGCCACGGCCAGCACGGCCGCGAATTTGAATCCCTGGAGGATACGCATTTGGGAGAACATTCCGGAGCCTCCACGCTCGGGTTTTTTGAACAGATTTCGGTCTACGCCCGCTTAGTTAAGCGAACGTTCCGTCAACCTTGATGAGCCGTTGCCAAAGCCCCTCAAATGCCACTGAATCGCTTAAAGCAATGGCGATGGTTAATAGGGTGTAAATATGGCGCCACTTCGGGACCTCCGCAGTTCCCAGACGATTATGCGGAGACGTGACCTGAAGGACGCGCCGCCGTGTCGGATCAGGACAACAGCGGCGACCAGGCCGGGTCGGACGCGAAGCCGGGCGTCGGAACCTGAAGTTCGTTGCGGCCCGAAATATCCACGGTGAACAGATGAGGGCCCGCGCCGAGATCGCGGAAGAACATCACCACGCGGCCGTTCGGCGCGAAGGTCGGACCTTCATTATGGAAGCCCGAGGTGAGGATGCGCTCGCCCGAGCCGTCCGGCTTCATGATGCCGATGGCGAACTGACCACCGCCTTGCTTGGTGAAGGCAATGTAGTCGCCGCGCGGCGACCACACCGGCGTGGAGTAGCTGCCGTCACCGAACGAGATGCGTTGCGCTGCGCCGCCGCCCGCCGCCATCACATAGATTTGCGGCTTGCCGCCACGGTCGCTCTCGAAGCAGATGCGCGAACCGTCCGGCGCGTAAGACGGCGAGGTATCGATCGCGGGCGTATCGGTCAGGCGCGTGGTCGACTTCGAGCGCAGATCCATCACATAGAGGTTGGAATTGCCGCCCTGCTGCAGGCTCATGATGATGCGCTGGCCGTCCGGAGAAAAGCGCGGGGCGAACGACATGCCGGGGAAGTTGCCGACGATTTCGCGCTGGCCGGTCTCGACGTTGAACAGATAGACGCGCGGATCGCCGCCGCCGAATTCCATGTAGGTGATTTCCTGCGTGGAGGGCGAGAACCGCGGCGTCAGCACCAGATCGGCGCCGCGCGTGAGATAGCGCACGTTAGCGCCGTCCTGATCCATTATCGTAAGACGCTTGACGCGGCGCTGCGCCGGGCCGGACTCGTCGACGAACACCACGCGGCTGTCGAAATAGCCCTTCTCGCCGGTGAGACGCTCGTAGATCTGATCGGAGATGATGTGAGCCACCCGCCGCCAGGATTCCGGCGAGGTGAAATATTGCTGGCCGGTGAGTTGCTGCGCAGCCGGCACGTCCCACAGGCGGAATTCCGCCTTGAGGCGTCCGTCGCTCTGCCGCGTGGCGCGACCGGTAACCAGCGCCTGCGCGTTGATCTGCCGCCAGCTCGGAAACTGCGGCGGCACATCAATGTTGGAGATACGCTCGATATAGGCCGCCTGATCGATCGGCGCGAACAGACCGCTGCGCTTGAGGTTGTTGGTGATGACCGACGCGATGCCTGCACTGACCTCGCCATCGCCCTGACCGCCCGCGACGAAATTCGGAATCGCAATCGGGATCGGCTGGAAGTTGCCCTGATCGACCTGAACACGGACCTGCGCGAACGCCTTGGCGAGCGGCGCAGCCGCAAGGCCAGCCGCTGTTGCGCCGACCAATTGCCGGCGCGTCATCTTGAATGTCATAGGCGTACCATCGTCCTTGCTCATCGGATCATGTTCCTGCGCGTGCATCACGCGGCTTTTTTTTAAGACGTACGTTCGGTGAAAACGGGTTCGAAGAATTTCCATTCGTTGAAGAATGACGGCGGCAGCTTGTAAGGCTGGCATTCGATGATCGCGCGGCGCGCGCTTTCCTGATAGACGCGGAAATACGGCGTGTTGCTGCCGGGCAGCGGCACCGGCATCGCCTCAAGCGTGCCGTCCTGCTTCAGACGGACATCGAAGCTCGCCTGAATCTGTTGTGCCTCGATGCCGCCATACGGCTTCTTCCAGCAACGCTCCACCTGCTGCTTGAACATCGCGCCCCAGGTCGCCGAATTGTCGGCGGAACGGCCGTGCGAGAGGCCGAGCGCGGCCTGCGAATTCAATTCCGACCCGGTCATCGACTGCCGCGTCGGATCGCGCTTGTCGAGAAGTGCGGCGATCTTGGTCTGATCGAACACGCGCTCGTGCTTTTCCTTCGGCGGTGGAGTCGGCTTCGCCTGCGCCTGCTGTTTCTTCGGCTCAGGCTTCTTCGCCTGCTCCTTCTTCAGCGCTTCGGCGATGGGATCGACCTTCGCCGGGTCGGGCTTCTTTTCCGCCGGCTTGGTTTCTTCCTTCGGCTTCTCTTGCGCGACAGGCTTCGGCGGCTCCGGCTTTTTCTCGACCGGCTTTTCGACGGGCTTCGGCGGCGGCTCGGGTGCGGTGTCGGTCACGACCGGAGGCTTCTTGTCCTCGATCTTGCCGACCGGATCGTCCTGTGGCGGCGTCGCATCGGCGACCTTCTCGACCAGCGGCTTTACGCTTTCCTTCTTGCCGGTCTTGATGCCCTGCGTGACCTTGGCGAACTGATCGGCGGAAATGATGTCGACGGGCAATGACTCCTCGGGAGTCATCTCGTACATCTTGGTGGAAAACGAGATCAGCCCCCAGGAAATTACCAGAGCGTGCAAAGCGACAGACGCGGCAAGTGTCCGGTCGATTTTCACGTCAGCTCCCCTGCTCGACCTCGGTGACCAGAGCGACACGCTTGAACCCGGCAGCCGACAGGCGGCCCATCACCTTCATGATCGTGCCGTAGTCGGCTTTGGTGTCGCCGCGCACGAAGATGCGTTCCTCGGTGCCGCCGCGCGCATCGGTGATGGCCTTCAGCTTCGGCACCAACTCGTCGGCGGAAATTTCGGTGTTGTTGAGGAAGATCTTGCCGGACACTTGCACCGACAGCGTCAGCGGCTCCTTGTCCTGATCAAGGCTCTTGGCCGCGGTCTGCGGCAGGTCGAGCGGCACGCCAACCGTGAGCAGCGGCGCGGACACCATGAAGATGATGAGCAGCACGAGCATCACGTCCACCATCGGCGTGACGTTGATCTCGGCCATGACACTGGCGCGCTGATGACGGCGCCGGCCGCCACCGCCTGCTCCCCCGCCCATGCTCATGCCCATGTCGTCTGCCCGTCGTGTTGGTGCTTACGCCCGCTCGTCGATCTGACGAGACAGGATCGCGGAAAACTCATCGGCGAAGCCTTCCAGGCGCTGTGCCTGACGGCCGACTTCGGAGATGAACTTATTGTAGAAAATTGTCGCCGGAATGGCGGCGATCAGACCCATTGCGGTCGCGAACAGCGCCTCGGCGATGCCCGGCGCCACGACCGCGAGCGAGGTGTTCTTCGAGGCCGCGATCGACTGGAAGCTCGACATGATGCCCCAGACCGTACCGAACAGACCGACGAACGGACCGGCGGAGCCCACGGTCGCGAGCACCAGAAGCCTGCGGTCCAGCCGCTCGATCTCGCGCGCGATCGACACGCTCATCACCTTGTCGATGCGGGTCTGCAATCCTGCGAAAGAGCGGGAGTGACTCTCGAACGAGCGCTTCCATTCGCGCATCGCCGCGACAAACAACGCCGCCATCGAATGCGTCGGCTTGGCCGACAGCGCACGATAAAGGTCGTCGATCGACTGCCCAGACCAGAACGCCTGCTCGAAACGATCCATCGCGCGGCGCGTGCGTGCGTACAGGAAAATTTTGTCGATCGCGATCGCCCAGACCCATACCGAGCAACTCAGCAGGCCGAGCATCACGAATTTGACGACGATGTGCGCCTGCCAGAATAGCGCGATCAGCGATACGTCGGAGGAGGCCACCGGCAAGGCGGACTGTGCCACGTCGGCTGGGTTCATGATTGGAATCCTCTCAACGCAATGTTCTCCAAAATGATTGCAGGAGCGCGACAATTGCTGCGCAGCCCGCGAGCGGACGCCAGAAAGCGCCGGCATGGCCGAAGCGTCGGATCGGAACAAGAACCGCTGTCATGTTCGCACGGAGCGGCCTCCCCAAGGCCGGCTCCTCCATCCTCCGCCAACATGTCAAAACAAGGGCTGTCAGCGCTGTTTCAGCCCTCTCACCAGACGCCCCGCGTGGTTAAAAGGGGGTTAAGACGACTGCTTTTAACCGCCAAAACGTCTGCCGGATCAAGGCCAAATCTGCCCTTCACAAGCAAAACCACCCGCCTGGAGGGCCAGGCGGGTGGTTTGGAGAAAGACGTCAGTCGAGGGCGAGGTGGAACGGCCGTTTCAGCCCTGTGCCGCGGGTGAGTCGGGCGATGCCGGACGCTGGCGGTGCTGAGCCATGAAGGCGTCGAACTCCTCCTTGTCCTTGGCCTGACGCAAACGGTCGAGGAAGTCGCGGAATTCCTTCTGCTCCTCCTCAAGGCGGCGCAGCGTCTCCATCCGGTACTCGTCGAAAGCGCGGTTGCCGCTCGACGGGCCCCAGAAGCCACGGCCGTAATTCCGGCCGTCCATGCGCTCGCGCATCCGCTCCATCTTCCACTGCATCCGTTCCATCTTGTCGGCGAAACGCCCGTGATGATTCCAGCAACCCATTTTTCTGCTCCAGAAGGTGTAGGCGAGCGCCGCCAGACCGAGCGGCCACCAGACGATGAAACCGGCGATGACGATCAGGATCGAGGCCGGATGGCAGGACCGCTGCCATTCGTGACTCTGCCAGCGCATGTCGTGGGGCGGTCCGCCCCAACCCGGCCGGCCCGAGCGGTCGAAGTCTGCGGTATTCGTCATGCGCGTCTCCTCACCGTGAATGTAAATAACATTTACATAGCTAAACCATCCAGGCGGATTGTCAAGCGCGGCACAATCGCCCGTCTGCAAATTTAATCTACGGGGTGGGTTCCAGGCGCGGCGAAAAGCCGAGGCCCTTGAGGTAGACGAGCACGCCTGCTTCCAGCAGGTCCTCAGCCGACATCGGCAGCTTGCGCGAGGTCGCATCCCCTCGCCCAAACAACGAGGCGATGCCGTGCGACAGGGACCAGATGTGCAGCGCCATCATCATCGCGGGCGGACGCGGCACGTTCGGCGGCGCGAGCGCCACCAGCCGCTCAGAGGCGGCGCGGATGATCGCGAAGGCACGCTCACTCGCCATCAGCAGCGCGGGATTGTCCTGCACCGGTACGCCGGATTCGAACATCGCCGAGTAATAGGCCGGATGTTCACGCGCGAAGGCGAGATAGGCTTTGCCGACACGCGAGAACGCCACGAACGTATCGGGGCGGCCGTCGTCCCACGCAGTGGAGAGCTGCTTCTCGAACAACTCAAAACCTTGCTGTGCGATACTCGCCAGCAATTCATCGCGGTCACGGAAATGCCGATATGGTGCTGCCGGGCTGACGCCCGCCGAGCGCGCGGCCTCCGCGAAGGTGAAGCCCGCCGGGCCCTTCTGCGCGATGAGATCGAGCGCGGCCTGAATCAGCGCTTCCTTGAGATTGCCGTGATGGTAGCCGCCTTCCCGGCGGCCGCGATGCCAGTTCATGTGAAAGGTTTTAACATGGCGTCAGGAGCATGCGCCAGAGCGCAGCGGCGCTCATGCTCCGGCGTCCTGATCGGCCTTCATCAGAAGCCGCAACGCTTTCGGGATCGGCCGGGCGCGGCCCTCCGAGATGAAGGCGACCTTCACCCTGGCCTCGATCAGAAGCTCCTCGCCGCGCCGCACCTCCTGCGCCAGCATCATCGAAGCGCCCTTCACCTCATGCGGCGTGGTGATGACCGTGAGGATGTCGTCCATCCGCGCGGGCCGCAAAAATTCGAGCTGCATGGAACGCACCACGAAGGCGAAGCCCGGCGCTTCCGCCCCCGCTTCTGCGAACAGCGCGCTCTGCTCGGCGCCGAGCAGCCGCAGGTAGTTGGTCCGCCCGCGCTCCATGAAACGCAGGAAATTGGCGTGATAGACGATGCCGGAAAAATCCGTGTCCTCGTAATAGACGCGGATCGCCATCACATGGCGGCCGTTCTGAATCTCACCGTCGAGGGAAAGCGAGGCGGGTTTTTCGGTCATCGCGTCAATCTTGGAAATCAGTCTTCGTCATCAGTGAACATGCCGAACTGGGCAGAGTCGCGCGAGGGCGCGGCCAAGCCCAGATGCCTGAAGGCGTGATCGGTGAGAAGCCGCCCGCGCGGGGTGCGCTGCAGATAGCCGCACTGGATCAAATACGGCTCGATGATGTCCTCGATGGCGTCGCGCGGCTCCGACAATGCCGCCGCCATGGTTTCGACGCCCACCGGGCCGCCGCCATAGTTCAGCGCAATGGTCGAGAGATAGCGGCGGTCCATGGCATCGAGCCCTGCTTTATCCACCTCGAGTGCGCCGAGCGCGTGATCGGCAATCTTGCGGTCGATGGCGTCGGCATCGGCGGCTGAAGCGAAGTCCCGCACACGGCGCAGCAGGCGCCCCGCGATGCGTGGCGTGCCGCGCGCCCGCCGGGCGATCTCGTTCGCGCCGTCTTTCGTCATGCCGATGCCAAGCACCCGCGCGCCACGGGTGACGATCTTCTCAAGCTCGTCCTCGGTGTAGAAATTCAGCCGCAGCGGGATGCCGAAACGGTCGCGCAGCGGATTGGTCAGCAGCCCCGCGCGCGTCGTCGCGCCGACCAGCGTGAACTTCGCAAGGTCGATCTTCACCGAGCGCGCCGCAGGTCCCTCGCCGATGATGAGATCGAGCTGGAAATCCTCCATCGCGGGATACAGCACTTCCTCCACCGCCGGATTGAGGCGATGAATTTCGTCGATGAACAGCACGTCGCGTTCTTCGAGATTGGTCAGCAGTGCCGCGAGGTCTCCCGCTTTCGCGATCACAGGACCCGACGTGGCGCGGAAGCCGACGCCAAGTTCGCGGGCGACAATCTGCGCCAGCGTGGTCTTGCCCAAGCCCGGCGGGCCGACAAACAGCACATGGTCCAGCGCCTCGTTGCGCTTGCGCGCGGCATCGATGAACACCTGCAAGTTCGCGCGCGCCTGCGCCTGGCCGACGAACTCCGACAGGTTCTGCGGGCGCAGCGAGGTGTCGCCGATGTCATCGGCGCGGCGCTCGGGCGTAACGAGGCGAGGACCAGTCATTTCGCCAGTTCCTTCAGCCCGAGGCGGATGAGCTTGGTCGTCTCCGCGCCTTCACCCGCATCGCGCGATGCGCTTGCAATTGCAGCCGCCGCCTGCGGCTGGCCGTAACCGAGATTGACCAGCGCGGAAATCGCGTCCCGCACCGGGCCGGGCGCGCGGTCGTCATCGACGGCGCCGGCGAGATGCACCACCGCCGGATCGACGCTGGCGAAAGCGGGCGCCTTGTCTTTCAGTTCAGTGACGATGCGCTCGGCGACTTTCGGGCCGACGCCCGGCGTGCGCGCCACCGCCGCCTTGTCGCGCAGCGCAATCGCATTGGCGAGATCGGACGGCGGCAATGTCGAGAGTACCGCGAGCGCGACCTTGGCGCCGACGCCCTGCACGGTCTGCAGCAGGCGAAACCATTCACGCTCGATATCGCTGCGGAAACCGAACAACCTGATCTGATCCTCGCGCACGTATGTCTCGATCGACAGCACCGCGGCCTCGCCGGGCGAGGGCAGCGCCTGCAACGTGCGGGCGGAGCAACTCACGAGATAGCCGACGCCCTGCACGTCGAGGACAACATAATCCTCGCCGTAGGAATCGATCAGGCCCTTGAGCTTGCCGATCATGCGCTGGCCACCTTCCGCATCAGCGCCACGCTCTGCCTATGATGCGCATGGGTGATGGCGATGGCGAGGGCGTCGGCAGCGTCGGGGGTAGCAGGCTGAGCCTTCGGCAGCAGCACGCCGAGCATGACGCGAATCTGGTTCTTGTCCGCATGGCCCGCGCCGACCACGGTTTTCTTCACCTGATTGGGCGCGTATTCCGCGACCGAAATGCCCGACATCGCGGGCACCAGCATCGCGACGCCGCGCGCCTGCCCGAGCTTGAGCGTGCCTGCGCCGTCCTTGTTAACGAAGGTCTGCTCAATCGCGGCTTCCATCGGGCCGTGCTCGCTCATCACCTTGAGAAGGCCTTGATGGATTGCCAGCAGGCGCTCCGACAGCGGCAGGCTTTCGCGCGATTCGACGGAACCGCAGCCGACATAGATCAGCCGGTTGCCATCGACGTCGATCACCCCCCAGCCGGTGCGGCGCAGGCCCGGATCGATCCCCAGAATACGAATCGCGCGCGAAATCATGCCTTATGATAGCCGAAACCGCCGCAAAGGTCGTTACAGCAGGGTGCCGCGCAGGATCAGGAGCGCGACGCTGAAATAGATCATCAGTCCCGTGACATCGACCAGCGTGGCGACGAAGGGCGCCGACGCGCTGGCGGGGTCGAAGCCCACCCGCTGCAGCAGGAACGGCAGCATCGAGCCCACGACCGAGCCGAACGTCACCACGCCGACCAGCGCGGCGGCGACCGTCACGCCGACCAGAAACCAGTGCTCGCCATAGTCGTAAATGCCGAGCTTCTGCCACATCACCACCCGGAACAATCCGATGATGCCAAGCCCCGCCCCGAGCAGAAGCCCGGTCGGCAGTTCACGCAGCATCACATGCCACCAGTCGGACAGCTTCACGTCATGCAGCGCCAGCGCGCGGATCAAAAGCGAGGTCGCCTGCGAGCCGGAATTGCCGCCCGAACTCATGATCAGCGGGATGAACAGCGTCAGCACCAGCGCCTTTTCCAGTTCGCCCTCGAAGTGCTGCATGACGCTCGCGGTCAGCATTTCGCTGACGAACAGAACAGCCAGCCAGACGCCGCGCTTGCGGATCATGTCGCCGAGCTTGATCTGCATGTAAGGCTCCTCGATCGCCTCCATGCCGCCGAACTTCTGCGCGTCCTCAGTGCTTTCCTCAATAATGGTGTCGATGACGTCATCGAAGGTGACGATGCCGAGCAGGTGCGAGGCTTTATCCACCACGGGCACGGCAAGAAGGTCGTGACGCGCGATCAGCCGCGCCACGTCTTCCCGGTCCGCGAGCGGCAGCGTGGTGATGGGCGTGACCGCGAGATCGCCGATCCTCTCGTCCGGCTCGCCCGCGATCAGGCGGCGCAGCGATAGCGCGCCGACCAGACGGCGGGTCACGGGATCGAGTACATAGATCGCATAGACTGTCTCGCGGGTGCGCTCGACCTGGCGGATGTGCTGCAGCGTGCGCTCCACCGTCCAGTTGCTCGGCGCGCTGACGAATTCGATCGTCATCATCGCGCCGGCGGTGTTCGCCGGATAGGCCAGCAGGCTCTTAATGGCGTTGCGCGAGGCCGGATCAAGCCCTTCCATCAGCTCGGTGCGCGGCGGGTCCCGCAACTGCTGGATGAGGTCGGCCGCCATGTCCGCGGACATCCCCGCCAGCAGCGGGATCGCGACATCGTGCGGCAGCGCCTCGACGATCTCGGCTGCGAAATCGAGTTCCGGCTTGTCGAGAACCTCGATCGCCCTCTCGCGCGGCAGGAGACGCAGGACCTCGGCGGCCTCCTCAGGCTCCAGCCTGTTGAGAATGTCGACCGTGTCGGCGGTATGCTCGTTGGTCAGGCTTGCCGCGACCACAGCCGCGTTGAAGCCATCCTCGGAGATTGTGTGGATGTCCGTCATGACTCACCTTCGGATCTGCCGACACCGGCAGCGGGTGAGCCTCAGAAGCGCTCAGACCGCACGGGCCGCTGTCGGCAAAGTACGTTGACTGTCGCTTGGCATAGTTGAGTGTTTCCAGTGACACGGCGCGCGATCCAAAGGATCCCGCGCCGCCATGACGACCACATGAGCTTTCGCTTGCGCGGCGTCAAGAAAAAATCGCGCGCATCGCAACGAAAGAACGAAAGCGCGCTTCAGCCCGCCATCTTGGCGGCGAGCGCGTCCGAGACTTCGAAATTGGCGTAGACGTTCTGCACGTCGTCGTGCTCGTTCAACTGGTCGAGCAGCTTGAACAGCTTTTCGCCGACCTCGTCGCTGACGGCGATGTTGTTCTGGGGCTTCCAGATCAGCGCGGCCTTGCGCGGCTCGCCGAACTTGGCCTCCAGCGCCTTGGCAGCCTCACTCAGCGAGGCCTGCGAGGTGTAGATTTCATGGCCATCCTCGGAGGACACCACGTCGTCGGCGCCGGCGTCGATGGCGGCCTCCAGCATGGTGTCGGCATCGGCCTTGGCCGCGTCGTATTCGATCACGCCGACATGATCGAACATGAACGATACAGAGCCGGTTTCGCCGAGGTTGCCGCCGGACTTCGTGAAATAGGAGCGAATGTCGGAGGCGGCGCGGTTGCGGTTGTCGGTCAGCGCCTCGACGATCACCGCGACGCCGCCGGGACCATAGCCCTCGTAACGGATTTCATCGTAGCTCTCGCCCTCGCCGCCGATCGCCTTCTTGATGGCGCGCTCGATATTGTCCTTCGGCATGTTTTCGGCGCGGGCGGCGATCACGGCGGCGCGCAGGCGCGGGTTCATCGCCGGATCGGGCGTGCCGAGCTTGGCCGCGACGGTGATTTCGCGGGCGAGCTTGCCGAATATCTTGGACCGCATGGCATCCTGCTTGCCCTTGCGGTGCATGATGTTCTTGAATTGGGAATGTCCAGCCATGCGAATGGTCTCTGTAGGGGCGCATCGCGCCTTGCATTGAAGATCGGGTTGGGTGGCGCGTTATAAGGCCGCACTCGCCAAAATCAAAGATTTTCGAAGCCGACCGAACCTTACCCCTGCTGCCAGAATCCGGGGGTCACAGGCTCCAGCACCGGGCCGATCCGCACCGGGGCGACCCTCTCGGCGAGGCCGGTCGCATCGTTCGTCTCCACGGCAACGCCGCTCAGGGTGCCGGGGCCGTCGCCCGCCGTAAAACGCGCCGCCGGATAGCCGCGCAGGAAGCGGCCGAGCGGCTCCTCGCGATCCATGCCGATCACGGTCTCGTAGTCGCCGGTCATGCCCGCGTCGGTCATGTAGGCGGTGCCGCGCGGCAGGATGCGATGGTCGGCGGTCGGCGCGTGGGTGTGGGTGCCGACAACGAGGCTCGCGCGTCCGTCGCAATGATAGCCGAACGCCTGCTTCTCGCTGCTCGCCTCGCCATGAAAATCGACCACGACGGCATCGACAGCCTCGCCCAGCGGGCAGGCGTTGAGTTCGCGGTCGATGGCGATGAAGGGATCATCGCAAGGCGACATAAAAATGCGTCCGATGGCGTTGACGATCAGCGCGCGCTGGCCCTTCTTGGTCTCGATCATCGCAGCCCCACGCCCCGGCGTGCCTGCCGTGAAATTGAGCGGCCGGATCAGGCGCGGCGCACGCTCGATGAACACTAGCGCCTCGCGCTGGTCCCAGGAATGATTGCCGAGCGTGATGGCGTCGGCGCCCGCATCGACCAGTTCCTCATAGATCGCCTCGGTAATGCCGAAACCACCGGCGGCGTTCTCGCCATTGACGACGACCAGATCGAGCGTCCAGTCGCGGATCAGGCCCGGCAGCGTTTCTGTTATTGCAACACGCCCGCTGCGCCCCACTACATCGCCGACAAACAGAATCCGCACCCCGCCTACTCCCGGAAATCAATCACATCACGTTCCGTTAGCACGAGATCGAGCGGTTCGTCGTGGGCGTCGGCGGGTAGCTCATCGATTTCCTGCACGGAAAACGCAAGGCCTGCGGCCATGATGCGCTTGCTCCGCCGCAGTTTCTGCAGCGTGCGGTCGTAATAGCCGCCGCCATAGCCGAGACGATGGCCACGGCGGTCGAAGGCCGCGAGCGGCACCAGCACGATGTCCGGCTCGACCTCCTCCGCATCGGAGGAAGGCTCGAGAATGCCATACAGGCCCCGCACCAGAACCGTATCCTTCGTCCATGCCCGAAAGACCAGCGGCTGGCCGCGTCCCACCGCGACCGGCAACGCTAGCGCAGCACCGCGTGCGTGCAACGCATCCATCAATGCGGACGGATCGATCTCGGTGCGGATCGCGGAAAAGCCGGCGACTATGCAGCCAGGGCCGACTTCAAAACGAGTGACATGCCGCGCCAGCGCTTGCGCCGCGGCGGCACGCTTGGACGCATCAAGCGCATCACGGCGCGCAAAAGCCTGCTGGCGAAGGTCGTTCTTGGATTGCTGCAGGGAAGAATCGTCCACCGCGCCCTCAGTGAAAATCCGGTCATGCCTGGAGGACAAAAAGGAAAGTGCGAAGCCACGGTCGCCGTTGAAGCACTCGATCCCGGAGTTCCCTACGAAAGTAGGTGGGCACCATATGTCCGGGTCCACGGACCCGGCCAGGGACAGTTCCCTAGAGGATCGATAAGGCCCCGGGGATATATGGCTCCTGACGCGCGCTGCAGCCTCGCCTGCCCAATGTAGCGACGATCACCCTGCGCCGCCAGCCGTTGCCGGACGATTTCAGCCGATGAGGGGTTGACGAGAAACTAGCGATTTCAGCCGAGCGCGACGTTGCCCGCCAGCGGCTTGTTCAATTCCTGCGTCATCCGCTCGATGCGATCAGAGGCGGCGTTAAGCGCATTGGCGATCGCGCTCTGGGTGGCGCGGGCACGATCCGATGCCGCCACACGGCCCTCGCGCAGCACTTCGATCTCTTCCTCGAAGCCACGGATGCGGCGCTCGGCGTCCTGCAACTCATCGGCAATGGTGAGGGACGCCATCACCGTCAGGCGCTGATCGCCGATCTCACCGAACTTGCCCCGCAGGTCGGTGACGCGGCTCTCCAGCATTTCAGCCAACCGCAGCAGCCGCGTCTCCTGCCCTTCCTCGCAGGCCATGCGGTATTGCCGGCCATTGATGGTGACGTTGACGTGACTCACGAGGCGTCCTCCTCGATCACCGAACGTATCGTGCCGATGGCGACGTCGAGGCGCTCGGCGATTTCACGGTTGGTGCGCTCGAGCTCACGCGACCGCACCAGGGTGCCGTCGAGTTCATTGGCGAGGCGCGAACGATCCACGCCGAGCGACTGAATGCGCGCTGCCAACTCGTCGCTGCCACGATCGTATTCGCGACGGCGTTCCACCGCGCTCTCCAGCGCATCGAGGGCTGCCGCGAGTCGCCGTGTCGCAGCCTCGATCTCGCTCGCGGCAGAAGAAGCAGCCGGTGCCGCAGTCTCGCCGGCGGCGAAGGCATTGGGCATACGGTCGTTCATATACGAGCCATTCGGTCTCGGATGTTGAACCATGGAAGGTTGAGCGGCCGATCTCATCGGAAAATCCCGGTCCAGCAAGCATTTAGTTGCTGAATCTACGGTCCGATTCGCGCTCTTGCAACGTCGTGTTGACGCTATGCACCGTTAAGCGCGGCAATCGTGTGGCATTCGTCTTTCGAACACCTCCTCCGCGCGCTGATTTCCCGTTTGATTCTTGGACTCACGGGTGCGTCGGTGCTATCCACCGGCCGCGGTCATATGACTGCAATATCCCGCCTTTTTGGAAACATTTTTCAGGTCCCGATCCATGACGTTTCAAGCGAAGACCCCGCGTGTCGATCCGTCCCGCATGGCCAACGCGATCCGCGCTCTCGCGATGGACGCCGTGGAGAAAGCAAACTCGGGTCATCCCGGCCTGCCGATGGGCGCCGCCGACATCGCCACCGTGCTGTTCACACAGTTCCTGAAGTTCGATGCGCGCGATCCGAAATGGGCTGACCGCGACCGCTTCGTGCTCTCGGCCGGTCACGGCTCGATGCTGCTTTATGCGTTGCTGTATCTCACCGGCAACGAGGCGATGACGATCGATCAGATCAAGAATTTCCGTCAGCTCGGCTCGCTGACGCCGGGACATCCGGAGAACTTCATCACCCCCGGCATCGAGATGACCACCGGCCCGCTCGGTCAGGGTATTTCAACAGCCGTCGGCATGGCGCTCGCCGAGCGTCACCTCGCGGCCGAGTTCGGCGGCGACATCGTCGATCATTACACCTACGTGCTCGCCTCCGATGGCGACCTGATGGAAGGCATCAGCCAGGAAGCCATCGCGCTTGCAGGCCATCTCAAGCTCAACAAGATGATCGTGCTGTTCGACGACAACGGCATCTCGATCGACGGCGCGATCTCGCTGTCGGATTCGGTCGATCAGGTGAAGCGTTTTGAAGCCGCGGGCTGGGCCGCTGAGCGCATCGACGGTCATAATCACGACGCTATCGTGGATGCGATCGCGCGCGCGCAGAAGTCTGATCGCCCGACGCTGATCGCCTGCAAGACTACTATCGCTTTCGGCGCGCCGACCAAGGCGGGCACCTCGAAGTCGCACGGCTCGCCGCTCGGCGCCGAAGAAATCGCGGGCGCGCGCAAGCAACTGAACTGGGATGCACCGCCGTTTGAAATCCCCGCCGACATTCTCGATGCCTGGCGCGCCGCCGGTTCGCGCGGCGCAGCCGTTCACGCCGAATGGGCGAAGAAGCTCGCCTCCAAGGATGCTGGACAGCGCGCGGAATTCGAGCGCCGCATGAAGGGCGATCTGCCCGCGAAGGCGCTCAAGGATGCCGTCGCCAAGATGAAGGCGGCGCTGGCGGAGGCTCCGAAGGACATCGCCACGCGCACCGCGTCGGAACGCGCGCTGGAAGTGCTGATCCCGGCGGTGCCGGAAATGGTCGGCGGTTCGGCGGATCTCACCGGCTCCAACAACACCCGCATCAAGGACATGGTCGCGATCTCCGCCAACAATTACGGCGGACGTTACGTGAACTATGGCATTCGCGAACACGGCATGGCGGCAGCGATGAATGGCATGGCGCTGCACGGCGGCATCATTCCGTATTCCGGTACGTTCCTGGTGTTCTCCGACTACCTGCGTCCGTCGCTACGGCTCGCCGCGCTGATGGGCGAGCGCGTCATCCATGTGCTGACCCACGATTCCATCGGATTGGGCGAGGACGGACCGACGCACCAGCCGGTCGAACATGTCGCAGCATTGCGCGCGATCCCTAACCTCAACGTGTTCCGGCCGTGCGACACCGTTGAGACGCTGGAGTGCTGGCAGCTTGCGCTGGAGGCGAAAGACCGCCCGAGCGTGCTCGCACTGACGCGCCAGAACCTGCCGCAGCTCCGCCGCAGCAATGACGCTGACAACAAATGCGCCGCCGGCGCCTACGAAATCTCCAAGGCCGATGGCGAAGCGAAGGTCTCGATCTTCGCCTCGGGCTCGGAAGTCTCCCTGGCTGTAGAAGCGCAGAAGCTGCTCGCCGCGCGCGGCATCGCGACGCGGGTCGTCTCGGTGCCATGCATGGACCTCTTTCTGGAGGCTCCGGAAGCTGTGCGCGCAGCGCTGATCGGCAATGCACCGGTGAAGGTCGGCGTAGAAGCCGCGATACGACAGGGCTGGGACGCCATCATCGGATCCGATGGAATCTTCGTCGGCATGAGCGGATTCGGCGCCAGCGCCCCATATAAGACGCTGTACAGCCATTTCGGCATCACGGCGGAGGCAGTCGCCACCGCTGCCGAAGCCCGGCTCAAGCGGTAACCCTGCATGGATATTGCCGCTTCGGATAATTGCATCAGGGCGTCATTCGGGGCAAAACCGCCCCGAAAAACGTCAATTCAGGCTTTAAGGAGAATGGAATGACCATCCGCGTCGCGATCAATGGATTTGGCCGCATCGGCCGTAACGTGCTGCGTGCGATACATGAGTCCAAGCGCACCGATATCCAGGTGGTTGCGATCAACGATCTGGCCCCGGTCGAGACCAACGCCCATTTGCTCCGCTACGACTCTGTGCATGGCCGTTTCCCCGGCGAAGTGAAGGTCGACGGCGACACCATCGATATCGGCTACGGCAAGATCAAGGTCACCGCGATCCGCGATCCCGCGACGCTGCCGTGGAAGGAGCTCAACATCGACATCGCGATGGAGTGCACCGGCATCTTCACCGCGCGCGACAAGGCGGCCGCACACCTCACCGCTGGTGCCAAGCGCGTACTGGTCTCCGCTCCCGCCGACGGCGCCGACGCCACCATCGTTTTCGGCGTCAACCATGACACGCTGACAAAGGATCACGTCGTCGTCTCGAACGGCTCCTGCACGACCAACTGCCTCGCACCGGTCGCCAAGGTGCTGAACGACACCGTCGGCATCGAGACCGGCTTCATGACCACGGTCCACGCCTACACCGGCGACCAGCCGACGCTCGATACCGTGCACAAGGATCTCTATCGCGCCCGCGCCGCCGGCCTGTCGATGATCCCAACCTCGACCGGCGCGGCCAAGGCCATCGGCCTGGTGCTGCCCGAACTCAAGGGCAAGCTCGATGGCGTCTCGATTCGCGTGCCGACGCCGAACGTCTCCGTGATCGATCTCAAGATCGTCGCCAAGCGCGAGACCACCAAGGATGAGGTCAACGACGCGATCCGCCGCGCCTCGCAACAGCAGCTCAAGAACATTCTTGGCGTCACCGATCATCCCAACGTGTCGATCGACTTCAACGGCGACCAGCACTCCTCGATCTTCGCCACCGACCAGACCAAGGTGCAGGGCGGCAAGCTGGTGCGCGTGATGTCGTGGTACGACAACGAGTGGGGCTTCTCCAACCGCATGGCCGATACCGCTGTCGCGATGGGCAAGCTGATCTGACCTAAATTTTCCGGGCGACGCGATCCATGTAACGGCGCGCCGCCCGGAACCGCTTCACGAGGACGGCGGTTCAAGCTTCCGTCGTCCGCGCGTCGGTGACGCATATTCACGCGCCGATGGCGATGCATCGGGTTCGGGGACAAGGAGACCCATGACTAGCCTCTTTCGCACCCTCGACGACGTCGACGTGCACAACAAGCGCGTCCTCTTGCGTGTCGATCTCAACGTCCCGATGGACAATGGCCGCGTCTCCGACGCCACGCGACTCGAGCGCGTCACCAAGACCATTACGGAGATCGCCGAAAAGGGCGGCAAGGTTATCCTGCTCTCGCACTTCGGCCGGCCCAAAGGCGTGGTCAATCCGAAGGAATCGCTGAAGCCCGTCGCGATCACGCTCGCCTACATGCTGCGGCGGCACGTCGAGTTCGTCGACGACTGCATCGGCAAGAAGGCGGAGGATGCCGTCTCCTGGATGAAGCCCGGCGACATCATTTGCCTCGAGAACACTCGCTTCCATAAAGGCGAGGAAAAGAACGATCCTGCTTTTGTCGCCGAACTCGCCAAGCTCGGCGATATCTGGATCAACGACGCCTTCTCCTGCGCGCACCGCGCCCACGCCTCGACCGAAGGCCTCGGCCATGTGCTGCCCGCCTATGCCGGGCGCTCGATGCAGGCCGAACTCGACGCGCTGACCAAGGCGCTGGAAGCGCCGACCCATCCGGTCGCTGCCGTAATCGGCGGCGCGAAAGTCTCGACCAAGCTCGATCTTCTCGAAAACCTCGTCACCAAGGTCGATGCGCTGGTGATCGGCGGCGGCATGGCCAACACCTTCCTGCACGCGCAGGGTGTCGATGTCGGCAAGTCCCTGTGCGAAAAGGAACTGGCGCCGACCGCGTTGCGGATTCTGGAAAAAGCCGAAGCCGCCAAATGCGCCGTGATCCTGCCGGTGGACGCCGTGATCGCGCGCGAGTTCGTCGCCCATGCGCCGTCGCAGGCCTGCGGCCTCGACGCCATCCCGGCCGACGCAATGATCCTCGATGTCGGCCCGAAGTCCGTGGATCGTGTGCGTGCCGCCTTCGACGACGCCAAGACGGTGGTGTGGAACGGTCCGCTCGGCGCGTTTGAGCTGTCGCCGTTCGACCGCGGCACCGTGCAGGCCGCGCGCCATGCCGCCGGCCTCACCCGCGAGGGCAAGCTGATCTCGGTGGCGGGCGGCGGCGATACTGTCGCAGCCCTCAACCATGCCGGTGTCGCGCCCGACTTCACCTATGTCTCGACCGCAGGCGGTGCCTTCCTCGAATGGATGGAAGGCAAGCCGCTGCCCGGCGTCGAGGTGCTGCGGGCCAAATGACAATCCCGCGCCGTTTGGGTAGATTGGCCCGAATGGGGCGGAACCGGCCACCCCGTCCACGAATTACAACAACCGAAACCCCATCCCTTAGATCAGTCGCTTGCAGGAGAGCTCGATGAATCTCGCTGACCTCAACAAGGTAGCCAACGCCATGGTCGCGCCCGGGCGCGGCATTCTGGCTGCCGACGAATCCTCCGGCACCATCAAGAAGCGTTTCGACCCGATCGGCGTGGAGTCGACCGAGGACAGCCGCCGCGACTATCGCGAGCTGCTGTTCCGCTCGAAGAAGGCGATGACCGAAAATATCTCCGGCGTTATCCTCTACGACGAAACCTTCTGGCAGAAGGCGAAGGACGGCACGCCGCTGGTCAAGCTGATCGAACAGGCGGGCTCCATTCCCGGCATCAAGGTCGATGAAGGCACACAAGCCCTGCCCGGCTGCCCCGGCGAACTCATCACTGTCGGCCTCGACAAGCTCGCCGAGCGCCTGAAGAAATATTACGAGCACGGTGCGCGCTTCGCGAAATGGCGCGGCGTGATCGACATTGGCAAGGGTATCCCGAGCTACACCGCCGTGCGCACCAACGCTCATGCGCTCGCGCGCTATGCAGCCCTTTGCCAGGCGGCGCAGATCGTGCCGATCGTGGAGCCGGAAGTGCTGATGGACGGCGATCACGACATCGAGCGCTGCTACGAAGTCACTGAGTTCGTGCTCAAGGAAGTCTTCCAGGAGCTTTACTACCAGAAGGTCGCGCTGGAGGGCATGATCCTGAAGCCGAACATGGCGATCTCCGGCAAGAAGGCAGCCAAGCGCGCCTCGGTGCAGGAAGTCGCAGAAAAGACCATCCGCATGCTCAAGAACACCACGCCGTCGGCGGTGCCGGGCATCGCGTTCCTGTCGGGCGGCCAGTCCGACGAGGAAGCGACCGCGCATCTCGACGCCATGAACCGGATCGGCGGCCTGCCGTGGAAGCTCACCTTCTCCTACGGCCGCGCGCTGCAGGCCGCGCCGCAGAAGGCATGGTCGGGCAAGTCCGAAAACGTGCCGGCGGCGCAAGCCGCGTTTGAGCACCGCGCCCGCATGAACGGCCTCGCCAGCAAGGGCGAATGGAAGGCCGATCTTGAAGGCAAAAAGGCGGCGTAAAGCAGCCCTCGACACCTAAAATTCGAACTGCTCGAAATGTGAAAATGCGCCGCATCCGCGGCGCATTTTTGCTTCAAGGCTTGTGGCCTTCCTGATCGTCGGTTACCGATTTTCCCATGGCCTCTTCCAAATCTCCCTCACCTGCCCGGCCCGCGCCCCGCCTCTATCTGGCCACGCCCGCGCTCGGCGACACGGCGGCGTTCGCCGCATCGCTGCCGCCGCTGCTTGCCGAATTCGACATCGCCGCGTTGTTGCTGCGCCTTGCGGACGCCGACGAGCGCACATTGACCTCGCGCATCAAGACACTCGTGGCTCCCGTGCAGACGGCCGGTACGGCGCTTTTGGTCGAGCACCATCACAATCTTGTCGCGCGCGCGGGCGCTGACGGCGCGCACGTCGACGGCTTGCAGGGGATGGAGGACGCATCCTCGCTCAAGCCGCAGCGCATCCTCGGCGTCGGCCAGTTGCACACCCGTCACGACGCCATGCTCGCGGGCGAAAATGGCGCGGACTATCTTCTGTTCGGCGAGCCCGACAGTCGTGGCGAGCGTCCATCTCCAGATGCGATCTTCGAACGGCTGCAATGGTGGGCCGAATTGTTCGAGCCGCCCTGCGTCGGCTATGCCGCGACGCTGGAGGAAGCGGCGCTGTTCGCCGGCTCCGGCGCCGACTTCATCATGGTCGCCGATTTCGTCTGGAGCGATGCGCGCGGACCGAAGGCCGCTTTGGCCGAGGCGCAGGCCGTGATCGCCGAGCGTTTCAATCAGGCATTCGGCGCAACACAGGCGTCGCACACATGATCCGCGCGTCTCGTCTCACGGTTCTGTTGACGGCTACGACGTTCTGCCTTGCGAGCGGCAACGGCTTCGCACAGATGGCGCTGCCTTCCGCGCAGCCCGCACCCGTACAGCCGCCGAAGGCTGCGCCCAGGCCCAAGACTCCACCAAAGGCTTCGCCAAAAGCTGCGCCGAAAACCACGCCCAAAGCGGCACCGAAGACCGCACCAAAGGCGTCCGCACAACCCGCCGCCGCCAATACCGTCACCCTGCCGCCGGAATCCGACGATCCAAATGTCGATCTCGCCTACGGCGCGTTTCAGGAAGGCCGTTACAAGACCGCGCTGGCGCTTGCCATCCGGCGCGCGACCGAGAAGGGCGATCCGAAGTCGATGACGCTGATCGGCGAAATCTATTCCAACGGCTTCGGCGTCAAGCGCGACGAGCCGCTCGCCGCAAGCTGGTACAAGAAAGCCGCCGACCGCGGCGACCGCGAGGCGATCTTCGCACTCGGCATGATGTATATCTCCGGGCGCAGCGGCACCGTCGACCGCAACGAAGGCGCGAAACTGCTCGCCGCCGCCGCCAAGCTTGGCAAGCCGGAAGCCGCTTACAATCTCGGCCTGCTCTATCTCGAAGGTCAGGTGTTTCCGCAAGACATCAAGCGCGCGGCCGAGCTGTTTCGTCAGGCCGCCGATAAGGGCAACCCGGAGGCGCAATACGCGCTGGCGACGTTTTACAAGGAAGGCCGTGGCGTCGAGAAGAATCCGGTCGAGGCTGCGAAGCTGCTCGGCGCCGCTGCGCTCGCCGACAACCTCGATGCCGAGGTCGAATATGCCATCGCGCTGTTCAATGGCACCGGCGTCAACCGCGACGAGCGCACCGCCGTCGCGCTGCTCAACCGCGCCGCGCGGCAAGGCAGCCCGATCGCGCAGAACCGGCTGGCCCACGTCCTGATCGAGGGCAAAGCCGCGCCACAGAACAAGGTCGAAGGTTTCAAATGGCACCTGATCGCCAAGACCGCCGGTGCCGGCGATCCCGACCTCGATGCCCAGATGGCGCAACTCCCGGCGGAAGACCGCGCCAAGGCCGAAGCGGCCGCCAAAAAATGGTTCGGCATCAAATAAGCCCGGTGTGCCGGGCACCCCTGACGCCACTGCACTTGACCTGATGGGCCTTTGACGCCAATACCCTCGCCTGAACGCTGGATTATTCCGCCTTTTCCCTCACCCAAGATCGCGCACCATGATTCATTCCGCCCTCATCAACGTCATGGTCAAGGCCGCGCGCCGCGCCGGCCGCAGCCTCAAGCGCGACCTGGGCGAAATCGAAAATCTCCAGGTGTCGCTGAAGGGGCCCGCCAATTTCGTCTCGGCGGCCGACCGTCGCGCCGAGCAGATGCTCTACGACGACCTCATCAAGGCGCGCCCCGGCTATGGCTTCCTCGGCGAGGAAGGCGGCACCCGCGAGGGCACCGACAAGAGCAACACATGGATCGTCGACCCGCTCGACGGCACCACGAACTTCCTGCACGGCATTCCGCAATTCGCGATCTCGATCGCCTTGCAGCGCGAAGGCACGATCATCGCGGGCGTGATCTACAATCCCGGCAATGAAGAACTCTATATCGCCGAGCGCGGCAAGGGCGCCTTCCTCAACGACACGCGGCTGCGCGTCGCCGCCCGCAAGAAACTCGAGGATTGCGTGATCGCCTGCGGCCTGCCGCACATCGGGCGTGGCGATCATGAACTGTCGCGCCGCGAGATGGCGGAATTGCAGCCGCGTGTCGCGGGCCTGCGCCGCTTCGGCGCGGCATCCCTCGACATGGCATTTGTCGCTGCCGGCCGCCTCGACGGCTACTGGGAGCGCAACTTGCAGCCGTGGGACATTGCGGCGGGCCATATCATGGTGCGCGAAGCAGGCGGCACCGTCAGCGGCATCGAGGGCGGCGACACCGCGCTCCAAACCGGCAACGTCGTGTGCGGCAACGAGATCATCCAGCGCGAGTTGGTAAAAATCCTCAAGCCGCTGGGCTGATAGCGCTGCACAAACCGCGGCGGCGAAAGCCGTACCGACTTAAGTTCCACACAACATCTTTCGGTGCTGGTTTCCTCGATCCGTCATGCCATAGTAGGCTGGCGTCTCAACGAGGAGCGATAGTCCCGCATGGCGAAGCACCCTCCTGTTACTGCTGACGACATCGTCGTCACGAAACTGTCGTCACCGCGGATCTTCCTGGTCCGGATGCTGGTGTTTCTGGTGCTGTGCGCCCTTGTTTGCGTCATCCTCTACAAGCAGATCTGGACCGCCTTCCTCGCCAACCCCGGCCTCAACGCGCTGATCGGCGGTGTGCTGCTGATCGGAACGCTGCTGTCGTTCCGGCAGGTGCTCCGGCTCTATCCGGAAGTCGCATGGGTCAATCACTTCCGCGTCTCCGATCCCGGCCTCGCGCTCGACCGGCGGCCGGTGCTGCTCGCGCCGATGGCGGCGATCCTCTCCAACCGCTCGGGACGGATGAGCATCACCCAGCAGACCATGCGGCATATGCTGGATTCCATCGCCACGCGCCTTGATGAATCGCGCGACATCTCGCGCTACATGACCGGCCTTCTGGTTTTTCTCGGCCTGCTGGGTACCTTCTGGGGCCTGATCGAGACCGTCGGCTCCGTCGGCCATGTGATCGACGGGCTGAAAGTCGGCGGCGAAGCGGGCGCGATGTTCGATACGCTGAAGGAAGGCCTCGCCGCGCCGCTCGGCGGCATGGGCATCTCATTCTCATCCTCGCTATTCGGCCTTGCGGGATCGCTGATCCTCGGCTTCCTCGATCTGCAATCGAGCCAGGCGCAGAATCGCTTCTATACCGACCTTGAGGACTGGCTCGCGGGCACCGTGCGCGAATATGCAGGTGACGCCGCGCTCACCGGCACCGCGGCCGACATGGCCCCTGCCATTGAGCGGCTCCGCGAGGCAGTCGAAAACATGGGCTCCAACCGCGCCGGTACCACCGCCATGGCGAATCTCGCCGAAGCGATCCAGGGGCTCGTCAACCATATGCGCGAAGAACAGGGCCTGATCCGCGAATGGGCGGATTCGCAAGGCGAGCAGAACGCCGAGATCAAGAAACTGCTGGAACGCATCGCGCGCGCCCCCGGCACGCTTGAGCGGGAATCCTGACGTCATGGCGTTGGGTCGCTCACGCCACAACGGCGGCACCGGCCTCAATTACTGGCCGGGATTCGTCGACGCGCTCTCCACGCTGGTGCTCGCCATCGTGTTCCTGCTGTCGGTGTTTCTGGTGGTGCAGTTCTATCTGTCGCAGGAAGTCTCCGGCAAGGACAAGGCGCTGGAGCGGCTGAACGCGCAGATCGCGCAGCTCACCAATCTCCTGTCTCTGGAAAAAGTGACGAGCGGTGGCCTCAACGACCAGATCGCGCAACTGCGCGCGAGCCTCGCGACCACCGAGGCCGAGCGCGATCGGGCAAAAGGGCAGATTGAAAGCCTCAGCGGCGGCGCGGGCGGCGGCGACCTCAACAAGCAACTCGCCACCGAGAAACAGATTTCCGAGCGGGCGCTGGCGCAGGTCGAGGTACTGAACCAGCAGATCAGTGCACTGCGCCGCCAGTTGGCCGCACTGGAAGATGCGCTGAATGCCTCCGAGCAGAAGGGCAAGGAATCGCAGGAGAAGATCGCCGACCTCGGCCAGCGCCTCAACGTCGCGCTGGCGCAGCGGGTGCAGGAATTGTCGCGCTATCGTTCCGAATTCTTTGGGCGTCTACGCACGATCCTCGGCGACCGTCCAGACATCCGCATCGTCGGCGACCGCTTTGTATTCCAGTCCGAAGTGTTCTTCGACTCCGGCAGCGCGGCGCTGCTGCCGGAAGGCCGCAACGAACTCGACCAGCTTGCCACCGCACTGGGCGATCTTGAGAAGAAAATCCCGGCGGAAATTCCGTGGGTGCTGCGCGTCGACGGCCACACCGACGTGCGGCCGATCAACAGCCCGCAATTCAAATCAAACTGGGACCTGTCGGCGGCGCGCGCGATCTCGGTGGTGCAATATCTGATCTCGCGCGGAGTATCGCCGCAGCGGCTGGTGGCCGCAGGCTTCGGTGAATTCCAGCCGCTCGATACCGGCACCACGGAAGAAGCCTACAAGCGTAACCGCCGCATCGAACTCAAGCTCACCGAGAAATGAGGCTGCGCCCCTACAGCGCAGCCGACGAAGACGCGCTGATCGCGCTGTGGCAGCGCACCTGGCAATACGCCTACCCCTCGATCGATTTCGGCGAGCGCGTCAGGGCATGGCGCGAGCGCTGGCGCACGGAATTGGTCCCGACCACCCGCATCACGGTCGCGGAGAGCGACGTAGGCGCGATCGGCTTCGTCACGCTTGATGGTTCCGACTATCTCGACCAGCTTGTCGTCGCTCCGGAGGCATGGGGCTCAGGCGCAGCCGACGATCTGGTGAATGAAGCCAAGCAGCAATCATCCGGGACGATCACCCTCTTGGTGAACGCGGACAATGCTCGCGCCATCCGCTTCTACGACCGTCACGGCTTCCGCCATACGCATGATGACGTGAACCCGACATCGGGCCGCGCGGTGCACGGGATGCAATGGGAGCGGCCAAAAGCCGCGCGCTAACCGCCTTCGAACTGCAACCGCGCCAGCCGCGCATAGAGCCCGTTCGCGGCGACGAGCGAGGCATGGGTGCCCTGCTCCACGATGCGGCCGTGCTCCATCACCAGAATGCGGTCGCACGACAGCACGGTAGCGAGACGATGCGCGATCACCAGCGTGGTGCGGTGCTGCATCAATTCTTCCAGCGCGGTCTGCACCAGCGTCTCGCTTTCGGCGTCGAGCGCCGATGTTGCCTCATCGAGCAGCAGCAGCGGTGCATCGCGCAGGATCGCGCGCGCGATCGCGATACGCTGGCGCTGCCCACCCGACAGGGTGACGCCACGCTCGCCGAGCTGGGTCTCGAAGCCGTCCGGCAGGCGACGCAGGAATTCCGTGGCGTGCGCCTGCTCGGCGGCGCGTTCGACGTCGGCATCGGAGGCATCGGGGCGGCCGAAACGAATATTCTCCCGCGCGGTCGCGGCGAAGATCGCCGAATCCTGCGGCACCAGCGCGATGCGCGAGCGCAGGTCCTCCGGCGTCACCTCGTCGATCGGCACGCCGTCGAAGGTGATCGAGCCATTTCGCGGATCGTAGAAGCGCAGCAACAAATGGAACAGCGTGCTCTTGCCCGCGCCCGAGGGGCCGACCACCGCGATCTTTTCGCCCGCATTCACCGCGAACGACACGTCATCCACCACGAAGGCATCAGGCCGCGTGGGATAGGCGAAGCGCACGCGATCGAACACGATGTCGCCGCGCGCGGGTTCGGGCAGATGCTTCGGGTTGGCGGGCGCGGTGATGTCGGATTTCACGTTGAGGATTTCGAACAGCCGCTCAGCCGCGCCGGACGCCTGCGCGATCTCGCCCCAGACTTGGCTCAACTCGCCGAGCGCGCCAGCGGCGAACGCCGCATACAGCACGAACTGCCCAAGCCGTCCGGCGGTGATCTGCCCGGTGACGATGTCGTGCGAGCCGACCCACAGGATCGCCACCACGCTGGAGAAGATCAGAAAGATCACGACGGCGGTGAGCCACGCGCGTGCGCGCGTCGAGGCCCGCGCGGCCTCGTAGGCGCGCTCGACTTCGCCGCCGAACCGTGCCTGCGCCAGCAACTCGTTCGTGAACGCCTGCAAGGTGCGGATCGCACCAATCAACTCGGAAGCATAGGATGACGCTTCCGCAAGTGTGTCCTGCGCGCCGCGCGACAGTTTGCGCACCCGGCGCCCGAAGGCGACCAGCGGCAGCACGATCAGCGGGATCGCGGCGAGCACGAAGCCGGATAGCTTGGGACTCGACACCACCATCATCGCTGCGGCACCGACGAACAACACGAGATTGCGCAACGCGATGGATACGGACGCGCCGACCGCCGACTTGATCTGGGTGGTGTCGGCGGTCAGCCGCGAGACAAGCTCGCCGCTATGGGCAGTGTCGAAGAAGGATGGCGACAGCCGCGTGAGATGCTTGAACACATCGCTGCGCAGATCGGCGACGATGCGTTCGCCGATGGTGATGACGAAATAATAGCGCATCGCGCTGGAGGCCGCGAGCACGGCGACGACGCCGATCATCACGCTGAAGTAGTTGTTGATCATCGCCACGCTTTCGGGACTGAACCCGAAATCGATCATGCGGCGAACGGCGAGAGGAACAGCCAGTGTAGCCAGCGAGGCGATGATCAGCGCCACCAGCGCCCCGATGGCGCGGCCACGATAGCGTCCGACATAGGGCGCAAGCGCGAGCAAGGGACGCAGGCCAGGACGGCGAGTCTTGGTCTCCGGCGGCGCGGCCGTCGGCTCAACTGCCTTCACTTCGGCCGAAGCCGGCACGACCTGCCCCTCCGCCGGGATGCGTTCCACCACGTTCATCGCGCCAACACCGCTGTCTTTCTTCAGGCTTCCCAATAGGCTGCAGATACCGCGCTGGCAAATGCGGCGCTCTGCGATGGGTCAAGCTGCTTGTCTGGAGCCGCCCCGTGGGGTATAGACCCGCCAAATTCGCCCCACAAATTACCGATCAGCAAGGCGCGAGCCGCCGAAGGATTTGCCATGAAAGCCGAAATTCATCCGGATTATCATACGATTAAGGTCGTTATGACCGATGGAACCGAGTACCTGACGCGCTCGACCTACGGCAAGGAAGGCGACACGCTGAACCTCGACATCGATTCCAAGTCGCATCCGGCCTGGACCGGCGGCACTCAGCAGATCCTCGACCGTGGCGGCCGCGTCTCCCGGTTCCAGAAGAAGTTCTCGGGCTTCCTCAAGAAGGACTAAAGTCCTCCTTTTGACGGCTGTCCAAATCAAAACGCCCCGCGCTGATGCCGGGGCGTTTTTTCGTTTGAGTGCTTGGAAAGCTCTCAGCCTTCGAACGCGGCCCGCAGCCTGTCGAGTTGCGGCATCAGCGGATTGCCCGGCGCGCCGGCGTCCGTCTTCTCGGCATGCATGGTGGCATCGAGGCGGCGCACCTTCGCCTGCAATTCCATCGAGCGCGTGATCAGCGCCTGCAATTGTGACGGCAGCTTCTCGATCAGATCGGTTGCGCCCGGTTCTGCTGCGGTCAGCTTCACCTTGGTCTTTTCGCGATTGGCCTGGTTCAGCGTCATCTCGCCTTCGCGCACCGCGCGATGCAGCAAGAGCCACGAGGCCAACTGCATCAGCCGCGTGGTGAGACGCATGCTCTCGGTCGCGTAGGTCAGGCCGACGGCGCGCTCGAGCGATTTCGCTTCCGTGCGGCCTTCGCCGTCCAGATACGCGGCCGTTTCCTCGACGAGATTCATGCCGTCGCGGAATAGATCCTGAAACGCGGCCGAATTGGTGAAATGCTCGCTCAGCAGGATGAGACCATCCTGCGCCTGATCCGACATGGTTAACGCCTTGAACTTGTACGCCTGTTACGCGGCCGGTTTCTTATGATGAACAAATCATTGCCTCCCGGCGGCTCTGGAGTCCAGCCGTCCAACCGATCAAATCGGGATATGGTTTCCGTGACATCTGCGTGAAGCAAACAAATCCATGACGCAAAAAAAGAGCCGCCGGAAACCGGCGGCTTTTGAAAGTTGATAACAGGGAGGCGTCAAACAGAGTGGACAGGAGCCACTCGGTGTCCAAACAAGGACAGTCTGGTCATAAACCCGAAAGCTTAATGTGCCGTAAATGAACGAATTCATTTACCTTTCGTTGGCAAAGGCGGCGACCGTCATGACTTGAAGAAACTCGCCGCCGCATCACGCGATGCACGTTTCTTCGTGGCTTCGGCCTTCAACCGTTCGATCTCCGCCTCCAGCATCGAGATCCGTTCGTTCAGATCGTCGAGCGATAGAAGCGATAGATCCTGTCCGAGTTGATGCGTGATCTTAGGCCGCGGCCGGTCATCGTCGTCGATCGGCATATCGTTCTCCTTGTGGTGACACCTGCTTGTTCCGCAACCTGCCACAGCGCGGCGCTTGCGGTCGAGCGCCGGGGCTGACTCGCCTGCCGTTCGGTGGCATACCCTGCCTGTCTCAATTCGATATTTCCGAGGACCGCCCGCATGGATCAGCTCCCCACCCACATGACCGCCATCGCCATTTCCTCACCGGGCGGCCCGGAGGTGCTGGTCCCGGAGCAGCGCGAGCTGCCGAAGCCGCGCGCCGGTGAAATTCTGGTCAAGGTGGAGGCCGCGGGTGTCAACCGCCCCGACGTGCTGCAGCGGATGGGCAAGTATCCCGTGCCTCCAGGCGCAAGCGATCTGCCGGGCCTCGAGATCGCGGGCACTGTGGTCGCGCTTGGCGAAGGCGCGAGTAAGCACAAGATCGGCGACCGGGTGATGTCGCTCACCGCAGGCGGCGGTTACGCCGAATACTGCGTAGCACCCGACGCGCACGCCATCACCATTCCCGATGGCCTGTCGATGAAGCAGGCCGCCACGCTTCCTGAAACCGTGATGACGGTGTGGCACAACGTGTTCGAGCGCGGCGCACTCAAGCCTCATGAGACGCTGCTCGTACATGGCGGCTCGTCCGGCATCGGCACCACCGCGATCCAGATGGCGAAAGCCTATGGCGCGAAGGTGATCGTCACCGTCGGCGGACAGGACAAGGCCGATGCCTGCCTCAAGCTCGGCGCCGATGTCGCGGTGAACTACAAGACCCAGGATTTCGTCGCCGAGGCCAAGGCTGCCACGGGCGACAAGGGCGTCAACGTCATCCTCGACATGGTCGGTGGCGAATATGTCGACCGCAATTACGATGCCGCCGCCGTCGAGGGCCGTATCGTGCAGATCGCCTTCCTCGGCGGGCCGAAGGCCACCGCCAATTTCGGCAAGCTGATGATGAAGCGGCTCTGGCACACCGGATCGACCCTGCGGCCGCGCTCGGACAAGGATAAAGCGGCGATGGTTAAGGCCATCGAGGCAACCGTCCTGCCCTGGATCCTGAAGGGGCAGCTAAAGCCCCTGATCGACAGCGAGTTTTCGCTCAAGGATGCCGCCAAAGCCCACGCCCGGATGGAAAGCGGGCAGCATATTGGCAAAATTGTGCTCACGGTTTGAGGGGATGACGGGGCTGTAAAGCCTTTGATTCATCTCGCTTTCGTGTCATTGATCGCGCTCCCGCCGGGGCCCTGAGGGTCCTGCGCCCGACCGCGGAGACAGACACCTTGCGTTCGATCAGATGCTACGCGCTCCTCGCGCTCAGCTTCCTGATGTTGGCCGCCCTACAGCCGGCACACGCGGTCGACGCCATCAGCGTCCGCACCGACGCGCCTGCCATCGACCTCACCGGCGTCCTCGAGTTCCAGCACAGCGACACCGACCGCATCCAGGTTTCGACCGCGCCCGGCCCTGACGGCATCGTGCGCCGCATCGAGGTGCGCGCGCGCGAGGGCGGCAAGAACTGGGTGGTGTTCGCGCTGACCAACACCACCGACGAGCAGATCGACCGCCTGATCGTGGTGCCGCATTATCGTATCGTGTCGTCAGGCCTGTTATGGCCGGACCTCGGCCTGTCGCGTATCGCCACCATCACGCCGTCCGCCGGCGACCGGCCCGACCGGCAGGACAGCTCCACCGCCGACATCTTCCGCATCACGCTCGATCCCGGCGCCGTCGTCACCTATGTCGCGGAACTGCGCACCGACGCCATTCCGCAGCTCTATCTGTGGGAGCCGGAAGCCTACAAGGACAAGGTCAACTCCTTCACGCTGTACCAGGGTATCGTGATCGGCATCGCGGGCCTGCTCGCGCTGGTGCTGACGATCCTGTTCGTGGTGAAGGGCAGCATCATGTTCCCCGCCGCCGCCGCGCTCGCCTGGGCGGTGCTCGTCTACATCGGCGTCGATTTCGGATTCTGGGGCAAGGTGTTCGACATGTCGATCGACGCCGAGCGCGTCTGGCGCGCCTCAGGTGAGGCGATGCTGGCGGCGACGCTGCTGGTGTTCCTGTTCGCCTACCTCAATCTATCGCGATGGCATGTACGATACTCTCACATCACCATCGGCTGGCTCGCCTTCCTCGGCGCGCTGGTGGCGCTCGCTTTGTTTGATCCCGCCGTCGCCTCGGGCATCGCGCGCATCTCGCTGTTCCTGATCGCGGGCGCGGGTTTCGCGCTGATCGTCTATCTCGCCACGCAAGGCTTCGACCGCGCCGTGCTGCTGATCCCCACTTGGTTCCTGTTCCTGGTCTGGGTGATCGCGGCGGGCATGACCGTCACCGGCGCCGTGACCAACGACATCGTCGGCCCCGCTTTGCTCGGCGGCCTCGTGCTGATCGTGATGCTGATCGGCTTCACGGTGATGCAACACGCTTTTGCCGGCGGCACGACATCCGGCGTCGTCTCCGATGTCGAGCGCCGCGCGCTGGCGCTGACCGGGTCGGGCGATCTGATCTGGGACTGGGACGTGTCCGCGGACAAGGTGTTCACCAGCCCCGAAACCGAGGGCCTGCTCGGCCTCAAGCGCGGCACGCTGGAAGGTCCCGCCGCGCGCTGGCTCGAAGTACTGCACCCGCTCGATCAGGATCGCTTCCGCGCCGCGCTCGACAGCGTGCTGGACCAGCGCCGCGGCCGCCTGGTGCAGGATTTCCGCCTGCGCACGCCCGATGGCCATTTCATGTGGTTCGCGCTGAAGGCGCGCCCGGTGGTCGGCTCCGATGGCGAGGTGGCGCGGGTGGTCGGCACGCTCTCCGACGTCACCGAGATCAAGAATGCCGAAGAGCGCATGCTGCACGACTCCGTGCACGACAACCTCACCGGACTGCCGAACCGGCAATTGTTCATGGACCGCCTCAACGCGATGGCGAGCTTCATCAAGACCGCGCCGAATCTGCGTCCCACCGTGATGGTGATCGACCTCGACCGCTTCAAGCAGGTCAACGACTCCGTCGGCATCGCGGTCGGCGATTCCATCCTGCTGACGCTGGCGCGGCGGCTAGCGCGCATTCTCAAGCCACAGGACACGCTGGCGCGGCTCGCCGGCGACCAGTTCGGGCTGCTGCTGACCTCCGAGCACGAGCCCGCCAAGATCACCGCGCTGGCCGAAACTATCCGCAAGACCATCCGCGCGCCGATCGCCTTCAATGAACGCGAGATTTTCCTCACCGCCTCGATCGGCCTTGCGCTCAGCGACCCGCAGGCGCCGCTGACCGACGAGATCGTCAAGGATGCCGAGCTTGCGATGTATCACTCCAAGCGGATCGGCGGCGACCGCATCGACGTCTACAAACCGCCGATGCGCGCGCGCAAGACCGACCGCCTGACGCTGGAATCCGAACTGCGCCGCGCCATCGAGCGGCAGGAAATCACCATCCTCTACCAGCCGATCATGCGGCTGGAGGATCGCGCGGTGGCGGGATTCGAGGCGCTGGCGCGCTGGGATCATCCCAAGCTCGGGCGGATGTCTCCATCGGAATTCATCACCATCGCCGAGGAGATCGGCCTGATCGTCGATCTCGGCCAGTTCGTGATGGACACGACCGCCCGGCAGTTGAGCGCATGGCAGCGCGCGACGCGCACCCGCGTGCCGCTGTTCGCGAGCGTGAACGTCTCGTCACGCCAGTTGCTGCGCCATGATTTGATCCATGACGTGCGCGGCGTGTTGTCGCGCTCGGCAGTGGCGCGCGGCTCGCTGAAGCTGGAATTGACCGAGTCGCTGGTGATGGAAAATCCCGAGCATGCCGCCCAGATGCTGCACCGGATCAAGGAGCTCGGCACCGGGCTGTCGCTCGACGATTTCGGCACCGGCCACTCGTCGCTGTCCTATCTGCAGCGCTTCCCATTCGACACCATCAAGATCGACCAGTCGTTCGTGCGCACGACGCGTAACGGCGTGCGGCCGACGCTGTTGAAGTCGATCATCGCGATGGCACACGACCTCGGCATGGAAGTGGTGGCGGAAGGCGCGGAGACGGATTCGGATGCGGTCGAGCTTTATCAACTCGGCTGCGAATACGCGCAGGGCTTTGCGTTCGGCGAACCGATGGATGCGGCCAGCGCGACGCGACTGCTGACCGGCGACAAGACCGAAGCACCGCGTCCGCGCCGCTACTCGCTGCGCTCCTCGACAACGTCTCCATCCACGACTGCTGCGACGACTACTCCGGCCGCGCCGCCACCGGCCGCCCCTACGGCCGCGCCCCAGCAAAGCCGCTGAACGGCCTGCCGGTCACGCCTCAGGCGTGACCGGCGCTGTTGGAGAGCATCGCGAGGTCGATGCCGATCTTGTGAAGCGCGCGCTCGTACTTGTCGTCCATGTCCCGACCGAAAATCAGATCCGGATCGGCCGGGCAATGCAGCCAGCCGTTGTGCTGGATTTCGCTCTCCAGTTGTCCCGGCGCCCACCCGGCATAGCCAAGGGCGAGAATGGCCTGCCTCGGCCCCGTGCCCTGGGCAATCGCCTTCAGAATATCGAGCGTCGCGGTGAGGCAGATGCCACCGTCGATCGGCAGCGTCGCATCCTGGATCGAATAGTCGGACGAATGAAGGACAAAGCCGCGGCTGGTTTCGACCGGTCCGCCGCGCAAAATCTTCACCGTTTCGCCATCATCGGACAGTTCGATCGGTGCCGCATCGTCGACGATATCGAGCTGCCGCAGCAATTGCGGGAAATCGATACTGCCGGCGGGGCGGTTCACGATAATTCCCATTGCGCCATCGGCGGAATGCGCACAAACATAGATGACGGAGCGCGCAAACCGCTCATCTTCCATTATCGGCATCGCAATAAGGAGCTGCCCGTCGAGATAAGTCGTTTCCGTTGAAACAGCCTTTCCCGCAGGCTCGTCAGAACCAGCCGGCTGTGCTTCAGATGTCCGTTTCTCGTCCATCAAACCGTCTCTTTGTTCTTGCCTGATCCTGATATTGGGTGTCCTTCCTGTCAATCAACCAGCCTTTCCTTCGCACCGTGTTTGTAAGACGTCGCATGAATGACATTGTTCCCGTAAAGCTTCGCGCTGCTCTGCTCGCGGCTGCAACACTCGTTGCGCTGCCATGCGTCTCACACGCACAGGATGCGTCGCCATGGACCCGCGACAGCCACGCACAGCTTCGGCTGCTTGCGGGCTCGCGCAACGGCCCCGTGCTGCTCGGCGGCATCAATTTCAAGCTCGATCCGGGCTGGAAAACCTACTGGCGCACGCCCGGCGATTCCGGCGTCCCGCCGCGGTTTGATTTCTCCAAATCCGAAAACGTCGAGGCTGTCACGGTGTTGTGGCCCGCGCCGCAGGCCTTCCCCGATGGCGCAGGCGGCACCGCGCTCGGCTACCACAACGAAATCGTCATCCCGCTTCGCATCGCGGTCCGCGACGCCAGCAAGCCGGTGACGCTCAACGCCAACATCCAATATGCCGTCTGCGAAAAACTGTGCGTGCCGGCGCAGGCCGATTTGTCGCTGCCCGTCACCAGCGTCGCCAGCACCGAGGACAGCACGCTGAGTGCGGCGCTGGACCGCGTGCCGAAGCCCGCCAATGTCGGGGATCCAAATCCGCTGACCATCCGCGACGTCAAGCGCGTCGGCCCCAAGACCGTGCAGGTCGACGTCACTTCGGAGAAGAAAGAAGAGCCTGCGCTGTTCGTGGAAGGGCCATCGCCGGATTGGGCGTTGCCGGTGCCGAAACTCGCCGCGCATCATCCGCCCGGCGTGAAGCGTTTCGTATTCGATCTCGTCGGCCTGCCGTCCGGCGTCAACCCGGAAGGCGCCGCACTCAAATTCACCTTGACCGGCGGCGAGCGCGCCTACGAATTCAACGTCAATCTTTATTGAACAGCGTCCGCGACGCTGGCACGCGGCACGCCTTCCGATCTACCCAGCAGATTTTTTCAAGGAGATACGCATGAGCATTAAAGTCGGCGACAGCCTGCCGCAGGCGACCTTCACCGTGATGACGGAAGAAGGTCCGAAGCCGAAGACCACCGACGAGATTTTCAAGGGCAAGAAGGTGGCGCTGTTCGCGGTGCCCGGCGCTTACACCGGCACCTGCCACAAGATGCACATGCCGAGCGTGTTTCAGAACGCCGCCGCGATCAAGGCCAAGGGCGTCGACACCATCGCGGTCGTCTCCGTCAACGATGTCTTCGTGATGAATGCCTGGAAGCGAGACACCGATTTCAACAATGAGGCGATCTATCTCGCCGACGGCAGCGCCGATTTCGCCAAGGCGATCGGCCTCGACATCGACCTGTCTGCGCGCGGTCTCGGCATCCGCTCGAACCGCTATTCGATGCTGGTGGATAACGGCGTGGTGAAGAAACTCAACCTCGAGCCGAACCCTGGCAAAGTCGAGGTGTCCGGTGGCGACACGCTGCTCGGGCAGCTTTGAGAATTCCGGCAATCGTTGACAGAAAATGCCCGGTCTCGCGCCGGGCATTTTTATTTCAAGCGATGCTCGGCCAGCCCATCGCGCGCGAGCTGGTCGGCGCGTTCGTTCTCGGCATGACCGGCGTGGCCCTTGATCCAGTGCCAGCGCACCTCGTGCGGCTTCAGCGCCGCATCCAGCCGCTGCCAAAGCTCGGCATTCTTCACCGGCTTTTTGTCGGCCGTGCGCCAGCCGTTCCTCTTCCAGTTGTGAATCCAGCTCGTGATGCCCTGACGAACATACTGGCTGTCCGTGGTGAGATCGACGCTGGCCGGTTTCTTCAGCGCCTCCAGCGCGGAGATCGCCGCCATCAATTCCATGCGGTTGTTGGTGGTCGGATTTTCGCCGCCCTTCATTTCCTTCTCGATCTCGCCGAACCGCAGGATCGCGCCCCAGCCACCCGGCCCCGGATTTCCCGAGCAGGCGCCATCGGTGAAGATCACCACATGCGGACGGGGCGGTTCACTCACGTCACGTTTTCCGACGTGGCGAGGCCGTAATCGGCAATGGTCCCCACGCTTTGATGGAAGCGCAGCTTGCGGACATATTCGAGCGGGTCTTTCGGCTTCACCAGTGCCCCCGGCGGCACGTTGAGCCAGTCCACCAGCCGCGTCAGCAGAAAGCGCAACGCCGCGCCACGCGCCAGCAGTGGAAACGCCGCCTGCTCTTTCGCGCTCAGAGGACGCACCTTGCCGTAGGCGTTGAGAAACGCCCGCGCCTTGGTGACGTTGAAGGAATGATCGGCCTCGAAACACCAGGCATTCAGGCAGATCGCGACGTCATAGGCGAGCAGATCGTTGCAGGCGAAATAGAAATCGATCAGTCCCGACAGTCTGTCGCCGAGAAAGAGCGCGTTGTCGGGAAACAGGTCGGCATGGATGATGCCGCGCGGCAGATCGGCCGGCCAGCCCGCCTCCAGATGAGCGAGTTCGGCGGCGAGAAAATCGCTTAGACCCGGCTGCACCGTATCGGCGCGCACCTCCGCCGCTTCGAACAACGGCCGCCAGCCTGCAACGGACAGCGCGTTGGCGCGCGACATCGCGAAATCCGCGCCCGCCAGATGCAGCTTCGCAAGCGCTTCGCCGATCGCGGCGCAATGCACGACACCGGGCTTGCGCGGCCATACGCCTTCAAGAAAATCGATGATCGCGGCCGGGCGTCCCGCGAGCACGCCAAGCGTCTCGCCGCTTTTATTCGCTACCGGCTGCGGACAGATGATCCCGCGCGCGGCGAGATGACCCATCAGATTGAGGAAGAATGGCAGATCGCCCCTGGCGACGCGCTTTTCATACAGCGTCAGGAAAAAATGGCCGCGCGTGGTGTGCAGCAGGAAGTTGGAATTCTCGACGCCTTCGGCGATGCCCTTGTAGGACAGCAACTCGCCGAGATCATAACCGGACAGGAAGCCCGCAAGCTCGTCGGCGGCAACGTCGGTATAAACCGCCATCAGGGTGTTCCGATTCCGAAATTGGCTGTCGTTATCGCCCCCGATGGAATGCCGGAATCAGGAGCGTTGCGCGATCATATCACCGGCGGAAGGCGGGATTGAAGATGCGGGGGCGGCGAATTGCCCGTGCGTCCTCAGCCAGCCGCCTTTTCCGCAGCCGCCGCTTCGTTGCGCAGCGGGCGCGGCAGCGGGAAGAATTCATCCTCCTCGGCCGCCGAGACGGTTTCGACGTGCAGCTTATAATGCGCGGCGAAGGCGTCCATGATCTCCTCGACGATCACTTCCGGGGCGGACGCGCCCGCGGTGATGCCGAGGCGGCTGATGCCCTCGAATTTCGCCCAGTCAAGTTCGGAGGCGCGCTGCACCAGCACGGAGACCTTGCAGCCCTCGCGCTCGGCGACCTCGCGCAGGCGCTGCGAGTTCGAGGAATTCGGCGAGCCGACTACGATCATCGCATCGACCTTCGGCGCCACCTTCTTCACCGCGAGCTGGCGGTTGGTGGTGGCGTAGCAGATGTCTTCCTTGTGCGGGCCGTCGATGTCCGGGAAGCGCTCCTTGAGCACCGCGACGATTTCCTTGGTGTCGTCGATCGAGAGCGTGGTCTGGGTCACGAAAGCGAGCTTGGAGGCGTCCTTCGGCTGGAATGAACGCGCCGCGTCCATGGTCTCGATCAGCACCACCGCGCCCTTCGGCAACTGGCCGAGCGTGCCAACCACTTCCGGGTGTCCAGCATGGCCGATCAGCAGGATTTCGCGGCCGCGCTTGAAATGAATCGCCGCCTCGCGGTGAACCTTGGTCACCAGCGGGCAGGTCGCATCCAGGGTGAAAAAATGCCGCTTGCCGGCTTCGGCCGGGATCGCCTTGGGAACCCCGTGCGCCGAGAACACCACCGGAGCGTCGGTTTGCGGAATTTCGTCCAGTTCAGCGACGAAAATCGCGCCCTTGTCGCGCAGACTTTCCACCACATAGCGGTTATGCACGATCTCGTGACGCACATAGACCGGTGCGCCATACAGCTTCAGGGCCCGCTCGACGGTATCGATGGCCCGCACCACGCCGGCACAGAAGCCGCGGGGGGAACAGAGCACGATCGAAAGTGGCGGTTTCTCAGTTTGCAGGGTCATTTTTCAGCCGAAACAGGGGTTTAGAGCGGATCACGGACCGGTGTCCCTGATATAGGGCTTTGGTGCCGCGAGGCCAAGCGGATCGGGCCTATGTAAAAGAGAATGCGAGGGAATAGGAGCCGCATCCCCTCCCCTGTCAAGCCCGCCCTCCCCGCCCTTTGGCGGATTTCTGACAGGTTGCGCGGCAAGGCGGTGACGGACTATATAGGTGCGAATTCCCGTCATCCCGATGACCAGACGGCTTCGCCCTTCAAAAAGGCGGGCGAAGCACAAAGGAGATTTGCCATGAGCAATGCACCGCTGATGCCGAAAGCGACGGCCGTATGGCTGGTCGACAACACCGCGCTGTCGTTCGATCAGGTCGCCGATTTCACCAAGATGCATCCGCTCGAGGTCCGTGCCATCGCCGACGGCGACGCCGCGCAGGGCATCAAGGGCATGGACCCGATCTCCACCGGCCAACTCACCCGCGAGGAGATCGAAAAAGGCGAGAGGGACCCGGATTACCGCCTGAAGCTGCAGGAATCCAAGGTCGTGCTGCCGACGGCCGCGAAGAAAAAGGGGCCGCGCTACACCCCGGTCTCGCGCCGCCACGAGCGCCCGAGCGCCATTCTCTGGCTGGTGCGCAACCATCCCGAACTGAAGGACGCGCAGATCATGCGCCTCGTCGGCACCACCAAGACCACGATCGCCAGCGTGCGCGACCGCACCCACTGGAACGCCTCGACACTGACGCCGATGGACCCGGTCACGCTCGGCCTGTGCACCCAGATCGAACTCGATTTCGAGGTGCAGCGCGCGGCAAAGGAAAAGCCGGCCAAGCAGGAATATGGCGGCGTCACGCTGCTGCCGGCTTCCGAGACCACGCGCCGCGAAGCCGAGCACGAAGCTCCGCTCTCCGCCAAGGAGCAGGAAGACATCAACGTCGATGCGGTGTTCGCCAAGCTGAAGACGCTCGGCCACGACAAGAAACACGACGACGAGGAATAAGTATCCATCGCCGCTCATGCGGTGATGGCATTGACGGGATGAAACAGAAGCGCCGCGCTATTTCGCCGGCGCTTCTTTCGTTTTCGGCGCCATCTTGTTCGGCTCGGACTTGGATTTGCTCTTGGCCTTCGGAGCAGCCTTGCCGCTCTCGGCCTTCGCCTTGGCGCGTGCATCGGCAATCGCGAGCTTGAACAGTTCGGGCTTCATGACGCCCGGAATGCGGAAGGTGCCGACAATGAAGGATGGCGTGGAATTGAACCCGAGTCCTTCGGCCTGCTCGTTGTTGCGCGCAAGCAGCGCCTCGATCTCGGCCTTGTGCGTCTCAAGATCGGCCTTCGCCTTCGCCACGTCGACACCAGCACCCGTAAGCGTCTCGTCGATGGTGCCTGTGGTGAGCCGCCCGACCCGCACCATCAGCGCCTTGTGCGCTGCCTCGAACTTGCCCTGATATTTCGTCGCCAGCACGAGGCGCGAGGCCTCCGGCGACGGCGGCCCCAGAATCGGCCAGTCCTTCAGTACAAACCGCACATGGCCGTCTTCCTTGATGATCTTTTCAAGTTCCGGCGACAGCGCCTTGCAATACGGGCACTGATAATCGAACCACTCGACGATGGTGACATCGCCGTTCGGATTGCCAAGCGACGGAATTTCCGGATCGCGCAGGATGCGTTCGCGGCTTGTGACATTGTCCGGCTCGGCACGGACGTCCGACGCCATGCCTGCAACCAGCATGAGAACCGCCATGGCGAAAGCGGAGGCGCGAAGTCCCGATATTGTTTTCATCATGATCCGTTCTACGGCGGAAACCGCGCCGCGTTACATCCGGCTCACCGGCCGTTAAGCATATCGTTGGCAAGATTCTTGTGCGCGCGCTCGACGCCGACCTCCGAGCGCGACGCCCGTGACGCGGCAACGTCACGGTCGCGGCGGCAGGCGACATAAGGCTGCGAACCCGGTTCGCCTTCCTTGCGGCAGATCGCGTCGTCATCGGTCGCCGCCGCCTGCGGCAGCGACGTGCGATCGAATTGCGCGCAGGCCGACACCAGAAGGCTCGCGGCGAGCGCCGCCATTGCAATTGCAGGTTTCAAGGTCACGATATTCTATTCGAGGTCAATGCTTGCTTCCACGACATGGGTGAAATCGATCCCACCGAGATTCAAGGTCATCTTGGCAGGGATTTTCTCATTGCCTTTCAGCCGTCCATCGGCGAGCGCGCCGCGGATGGCGGCTTCGATCTCACGTTGGCTGGTGATTCCGACTTTCTTGAGAAAGCCCCGCAGGCTGATGTTGAATGCATCCTCGTTCATCGCAAAGACCTCCATGGCTTGCCGATAGCGGCGCCGCCTCTCGGCGGCGTCCTCATCTGGCTAGGCCGGATAGCCCCGCTTCTCAAGCCTTTTCTGGCACTCAGCCCTTCAGCGCGGCGCTGATATCATCCAGCGCTTTCGGGTCCTCGATCGTCGCCGGCATGCTCCAGGGGTCGCCATCGGCGATCTTCTTCATGGTCCCGCGTAGAATCTTGCCGGAGCGCGTCTTCGGCAGGCGCGGCACGGTGACCGCGCGCTTGAAGGCCGCGACCGGGCCGATCCTGTCGCGGACCATGCCGACGACCTCGCTTTCGATGTCCTTGGCGCTGCGGGTGGCTCCCGATTTCAGCACCAGGAAACCGCAAGGTACCTCGCCCTTGAGTTGATCCTTGATGCCCAGCACGGCGCATTCGGCGACATCCGGGTGCGAGGCGAGAATTTCCTCCATGCCGCCGGTCGAGAGCCTGTGTCCGGCGACATTGATGATGTCGTCGGTGCGGCCCATCACGAACACGTAGCCGTCCTCGTCCTTGTAGCCAGCATCCGAGGTTTTGTAGTAGCCGGGGAATTCGCTGAAATAGGCCTCCTTGCAGCGTTCGTCCTGCTGCCACAGCGTCGGCAGGCAGGATGGCGGCAACGGCAGCTTGACGACGATCGAGCCCGTGGTGTTCGCGGGCACGGGCTTGGCCGATTCATCGACGATGTCGACCTGATAGCCCGGCATCGCAACGGTGGCCGAGCCCGGCTTCACCGGCAGCGCGCCGATGCCGACAGGATTGCCCGCGATCGCCCATCCGGTTTCGGTCTGCCACCAATGATCGATCACCGGGCGCTGCAGCCGCGCCTGCGCCCATTCCACCGTTGGCGGATCGGCGCGCTCACCGGCGAGAAACAGCGCGCGGAAGCGCGACAGGTCGTACTTCTTCATCAGCGCGCCGTCGGGATCTTCCTTCTTGATGGCGCGAAAGGCCGTCGGCGCGGTGAACAGCGCCACCGCCTTGTGCTGCGCGATGACGCGCCAGAATGCGCCTGCGTCCGGCGTACCAATCGGCTTGCCTTCATAGAGGATCGTGGTGTTGCCGTGGAACAGCGGCCCGTACACGATATAACTGTGGCCGACCACCCAGCCGATGTCGGACGCGCTCCACCACACCTCACCCGGCTTGACGTCGTAATGGTTCGACATCGACCATTTCAGCGCCACCATGTGGCCGCCATTGTCGCGCACCACGCCCTTCGGCACGCCGGTGGTACCGGACGTGTAGAGAATGTAGAGCGGATCGGTCGCGAGCACCGGCACACACGCGGCGCGCTTGCCCGCGGTGAGCGCCTTCTGGCGCAGGCTGGCCCAGTCATGGTCGCGGCCTGCGACCAGATCGCATTCCTGCTGCGGACGCTGGAGAATGATGCAGGTTTCGGGCTTGAACGACGCGAGCCTGATCGCCTCGTCCAGGAGCGGCTTGTACTGCACGGTGCGGCCGGGCTCGATGCCGCAGCTTGCGGAGAAGATCAGCTTCGGCTTGGCGTCGTCGATGCGGGTCGCAAGCTCTTTCGAGGCGAAGCCGCCGAACACGACCGAATGAATCGCTCCGATGCGCGCGCAGGCCAGCATCGCGATCACGGCCTCCGGCACCATCGGCATGTAGATCACGACACGGTCGCCCTTGGTGACGCCAAAATCCTGCATCACCGCGCCGAGCGTCTCGACCTCCTGCTGCAACTGCGCAAAGGTCAGCGTCGTGATCTGATTTGTCAGCGGAGAATCATGGATGAGAGCGAGTTGTTCAGCCCGCCCGCCTTTGACATGTCGATCAACCGCATTGAAACAGCTATTGACGACTCCACCCGCGAACCAGCGGCCATAAATTCCCATCGAAGGGTCGAACACCTTTTTCGCAGGCTCGAACCAGTCGATCTCCTTGGCGGCCTCCGCCCAGAACCCCTGCGGGTCGCGCAGCGAGCGCTCATGGATTTCGGCATAACGGGCTTTTGCATCACTCATCGAACGGTCTCCGGACCCTAAATTCCGCCTTTTTCAATGGCGGTTACAGTCCTTTATACCGGCCGCGCAGGCGAGCGTCGTATGCGACTTTTGGCCCTTTCCGGCGAGCCGCGCCATCTGCGGGGTGAGCGCGTCGCGGTGTTCACGCGCGACCGTGAGGTCGGGATTGAGTTGTAACGCCATGGAAAAATCGGCGTAGGCCCGCCCCAACTCGCCCTTGTCGCGCAGCGCGAGACCCCGGTTATTGTAGGCGAGCGCCATGCGATCATCGAGTGCGATGGCGCGGTCGTAATCGGCCAGCGCATGGTCGAGATCGGCTTTGTTTCCTTTGAGGTAATACGCCATGCCGCGATCAAGAAACGACAAGGCGACCGGATCGAGGCGGATCGAGGTATTGTAATCCGCGATGGCACGATCATAGGCGTTGTTGCGGGCATAGACCTCGCCGCGCTCGCGATAGAGCATGGCCGAATCCGGCGCGAGACCGATTGCATCGGTGAGATCGTCGAGAGCAAGATCGGTACGCCGAACTTTCCTGAAGGCGATGGCACGGTCGAGCAGCCGCGCGACGCTGTGATCAAGCCGCACGGCTTCGGTATAGTCGCGCACCGCCATGCGGAAATTCCGCAACCGACCGAACGCCGCCGCGCGGCTGGCATAAAGCCGCGCCACCTTCGGGGTCAGGCGAATCGCCGCGTCGTAATCGTCGAGCGCCTTCTCATAATTCTTCAGGCCAACCCAGGCGTTGCCACGTATCTCGAAGGCGTCAGCATCCTCCGGCCTGGCCTGAATGATATCGCTGGCGATGGCGCGCGCCCCCTCGAAATCGCCCTTGGCATAATCCGAGCGGGCCAGCGCAAGCTGCACGGCGGCATGTTCGCCGGCAATCGCGGCATTATCCATAGCGCCGCTCTCCGCCTTCGGCGCGGTCGCGCCATCGCAGATCTTCATGACCGTCGGTTCGGCGCCGAGCTTGCGACCAAGGACATCGGACAGCGTGCGGCAGTGGCCATCGGTGCAGATGCGCCACTCGCCGGCGAGACCGGAATTGCCCAGCACCACCTGAGGCAGTGGCGCCATCTTCGGCGACCATTGAAACCAGTCATTGACGAGACGGGCTTCGGGCGGCGGCTCCATGCCCGCGCCCGAACCTTTCACCCGCGCCTCGACCAGTTGCAGCCCTTGCGGGGTGACGTGCCAGTCCTCCTGCCATTCGATCTTCTCGATCGAATGGGTCCACGCCAGGGTAAATGCCGTGACCGACAGCACCTTGACGACGCCCGCGGCGGCAAAACAAAGGCCCAACACACCCTCGCTTAAAGAGAGTCCCGCCTACAGGGCGGCCTCACGGGACGGTCGATTCCGGCGCCACTTTCAGCGGCGGAGCCGGACGCTTCCGCCATTGCCAGAGGAAAACAGCAATCGCCAGAACATAGCCCAACTCGTCGCTGTAGGCGAACTCGCCAAGCAGCATCAGCGCCGCCGCAAATGCAACCATCCGCTCGATCACCGTCATCCGGGTGAACAGGAAGCCGATCGCCACCATGCCGAACAGGGCGATCGCCACCAGCGCCTTGAGGAAGGCATAGAAGACCGCGCCATAGAAGCCGAGGGTCGCCACCATTGGGTCGCTCGCCTGCATCATCAGCGCAGGCGAATAGACCGCGATGAACGGAATGACATAACCGGCAAGCGCGATCCGCATTGCCTCCCAGCCGATCTTGTCGGGATTTTCCTTGGCTATCGGCGCGGCGGCGAGTGCCGCCAGCGCAACAGGCGGCGAGAGGTCCGCCATGATGCCGTAGTAGAACGCGAACATGTGACTGACGATCAACGGAACGCCGAGATGCGCCAGTGCCGGTGCGGCCAGCGCCGCGACGATGATGTAGGTCGGGATGGTGGGAATGCCGGTGCCGAGCAGAATCGACAGCAGCATCGTCATGATGAGCGCCAGAAACAGGCTCTGCTTGCCGAGACCGATCACCCAGCTTCCGAACACCGTGCCGACGCCGGTCTGGGTCATCATGCCGATGATGGTGCCGACGATAGCGCAGGCCATGCCGACCGTCAGTGCCGACTTCGAGCTCTCTGCCAGCGAATCCCGGCAGGCGACCAGCGTGGCGCGGCCGCCAATCGTCAGCGCGGACAGCAGCACCAGCGCCAGCACAACAGCCGCAACGTAGCGGATATCGACACTGGTGCCATTGCGGAACAGCGACCCCACGACCAGTGCAAGCCCGATCCAGAAAACATAGCGGGTCACCTGGGTCGGGAATCCGGCGACGATGCTCGTACCGAGGATGAGCGTCACCGTGAGGGCCAGACCCATGCTGCCCGCATAAAGCGGCGTGAAGCCCTCGAACAACATGAAAACCAGCGCAGCCAGCGGCAGGACCAGATACCAGCCCTTCACCAGCGCCCTCCACGCGTTCGGGATTTCTTCCCTCTTCATGCCGACAAGGCCGTATTTGCCGGCTTCGAGATGCACCATCCAGAACGCGGACGCGAAATACAGAATCGCCGGGATCACCGCCGCCTGCACAATGACGGAATATTGCACGCCCAGTGTCTCGGCCATGATGAACGCGACCGCGCCCATCACCGGCGGCATGATCTGACCGCCCATCGATGCGGTGGCCTCGACGCCCGCCGCGAAAGCGCGGCGATAGCCGAAACGGATCATCAGCGGAATCGTGAACTGGCCCACCGTCACCACGTTGGCGACGCCCGAGCCGGAAATGGTGCCCATCATACCCGAGGCCACGACGGCGACCTTCGCAGGGCCGCCGCGCGTGCCGCCGAACAGACCAAGCGAGAAATCGGTAAAGAGCTGGATCATGCCCGCGCGTTCAAGGAACGACCCGAACAGGATGAACAGGAAGATGTAAGTCGCCGACACATAGATCGGCACGCCGTAGAAACCCTCGGTGCCGTAAGACAGATGCGTGACGATCTGGTCGAAGTAATAGCCACGATGATTGAACGGCGATGGCAGATACTGGCCAAACGCCCAATACACGATACAGGCGCCGCACATCAGCGGCAGCGCCCATCCCATCAACCGGCGTGTCGCATCGAAAATCAAAATCGCGAGCACGGTACCGACAACGAGATCGAGACGGCTCGGATCACCATCACGCTGAATGAGATCGGCGTAATAAAGCCACTGATACAGGCCGCAATAGAAGCCGACACCGCCGGTAGCCCAGCCGAGGAGGCGCTGCCAGTTCGTCTTGGCCGTGAAGTTCGCAACAAGGCCGTAGGACAACAGAATCAGAAAGCCGACATGGATGCCGCGCACCGACTGGGTCGGAAGAAAGTTCCACGCAGCCACCATGATCTGGAAGGCGGAGAACGCAATGCCGATGACATAGGCTAAATGCCCCCACCAGCCGGGACCGAAGCCCGGCGGAAAGCCATGCTCGAAATTGTCGAGCTCGACGCTGACGTGTTCCTGCGTTCCCTGTTCCTGCAGCATCGGTATCCCCACTTTATCGATGCAGCGACGCTCAATCCGTCGCCTTGTAACGCGCCCATGACGCTTGATCCGCGTTCTTCGGAGGCCCGAGATATGGATGGCCGGGACTAAGCCCGGCCATGTTTCAGTTCAATACCGTTTTTCGGAATTCTTATTTGAGAATCCCTTTTTCCTTGTAGTAGCGGATCGCGCCCGGATGCAGCGGCGCGGGGCTACCCGTCGCAGCGGTTTCCAGCTTGATCCCCTTGCCTGCCGCATGCGCGTTGGCGAGTTCCGGCAGGTTTTCGAAGATCTGCTTGGTCATCTGGTAGGCGACGTCATCCGAGACATCGGAATTGGTCACCAGATAATTGACCACCGCAGCGGTCTCCACGTCGGACTTCTGGCCGGTATAGGTGTTGGCCGGAATGATAACCGACACGAACGGAGGGCCGATCTTCTCGACCGTCGCCTTCGGTACCGCCACCACATTGATCTCGGTCGAGCTCGACAGATCCTTCAGCGAAGCCACGCCGAGGCCCGCCGACTGCAAGGTCGCATCGAGCTGACGGTTCTTCATCAGGTCGACCGATTCCGCGAACGGCAGATACTGCACCTGCTTGAGATCCTTGTAGCTCATGCCCGCAGCCTTCAGGATCGCGCGCGAGTTCAGTTCAGTGCCGGATTTCGGCGCGCCGACGGAGAGGGTCCTGCCCTTCAGATCGGCCAGCGTCTTGATGCCGCTATCGGCGGTCGCGACGATCTGGATGTAGTTCGGATAGATCGCCGCAATGGTACGCAGCTTGGTGAGCTTCTTCTTGAAACCCGCTTCCTCGTCGCCCTCAACAGCCGCCTTGAGCGAATCACCCAGCGTGAAAGCCAGTTCGCCGCGGCCCTGCTCGATCAGGTTGAGATTTTCGACCGACGCCTTGGTGGCCTGCACCTGCGCGCGGACGCCCGGAATCTTGTCGCCATAGATTTTGCCGATCGCAACGCCGAGCGGATAATAAACGCCGGACGTGCCGCCGGTCAGGATGTTGATGAACTGCTCCGCATGCGCTGCCGGAGCCGTCATGCTCATCGCCGTGACCAGTGCGGCGACCGTGGATACGAACTTGAACCTCATAATCCCTCCCTGGGTTTTTTTGTGGTTGCCGGGAGGTTGAACGGACGGACGCGTTCGGTCAACTTCTTCTATCGGCGAGGATTCGCATGACGTTAGACGTTCGTATCAGACCGGATCGCCGCTTTTATGTGCGCCGCAATGCCGCCCGCGCCGCGCCGGTGTTGGTATTTCTCGCGGTTACGGGGCTTTCAGCAGCGATTGCCGCGCCGGCGCAGCAAAATGCCCCAGCGTCCGCGACCCCCTTCCAGATTAACGAATATCACCAAAAACTTGCCGCCTACCAAAAAGCGCGGGAGCATTTCGAGGCAAAGGCCGAGGCTTACTGGTCCGCGATCGCGGAGAAGCGGCGCCTGCGCAATGCTCGCCGCCGCAGCGGCGAAGCCATCGGCGCGGATGACTACGTCCTGACGCAGCCGCCGGTTTATACCGGGCCACCAAGGCCGGTCGATCCGACCGCTCCGCACAAGCTGCCGCCGAAACAGCCTCCCCTGCCCGTGGTGGCGGATTTCGTCCGCCACGCTGCCGAACAGTTCCAATTCACGCCGTCGCGTCCCCGCAGCGAGAGCGAGTTCAAGAAAGCCTATGCTGCGGTCGCGGCCTCACTCGGCGTGAGCCGCGAACAGGCGGTGCGAGTCTACTGCTTCGAGGCGGGCGGCAACGGCAAATACGACGTACAGGCCGGTCTCGAATTCCCCCGACCCAATGCCCGCGCGATCTCGACCGCGCTCGGTTACAACCAGTTGCTGACGACCAATACCGTCGAGGTTCTGGCCGAACAGGGCGACGGCATCCTCGCCGGTCTCACCACCGCCATGCATCGCGCACCGGAGCCGCACCGGAAGGTCATGGCCAGCAAGATCGCCATGTTGCGCAGGATGATTGCCTTCGCCAAATCCGTGCCCGACGACTGGAGCGCGCATGCGCGGCTTGCCAAGACACCCAAAGGTCTCGCCATCCATGCACTCAATCTCGATGTCGATATCGGGCCATGGCTGCAGACGCACAAGCTTTTGACCTCGGTCCACTTCGCACGGCACAGGGGCTACACCCGGCCGTTGAGCGCCGCCGAACTGGAAATGATGAACCTCACCGGCGACGGCAATGGTTTCGATATGGTCTCGATGCCGCAAGCATTGCGCATGCAGGTGCCGACCTCGAATTTCTTCCAGCGCGGCGGCTATGAGCGGAATCCGGTCGCAAGCCGCAACAACACGGTGGCGAAACTGATTGCCGCCACCAACGCGCGAATGGACAGCGAAAGCAGCCGCCCCGGCGCAAAAGAACTCGCCGCCGCGTTTTGAAGCACGGCGGCGAGGAATCAGCCTAGCAGTTGCTCATGCACGCCTTGTTATGTGCATCCGGGCGCGGGTCCTGAACGAACCCGTTGCGGTTTGGCATCTTCACAGCAGCGAGCGACTTGGCATCGAGCGTCGCGTTGTCCGGTACCAGACCGTTCAGATTGAGAACGTAGGCCGACACCGCGTAGACCTCATCGTTGGTCAGGGACTGCGGTGCGTTCAGCGGCATCGCCCGGCGGATATAGTCGAACAGCGTCGGCGCATAAGGCCAGAAGCTGCCGACGGTCTTCACCGGCTTCGGCGTGGCGAGCGTGCCCTGCCCGCCGACGAGCTTGTCGCCGAGACCACCTTCGCCCTTCTCGCCGTGACATGACGCGCACTGGGCCGCAAACACCTCGTGCCCCTGCGCGACACTTCCCTTTCCCGGCGGCAAGGCCTTGCCGTCGCGATCGACGTCGATATTCCACGCGGCGATTTCCGCCGGGGTCGCCGGGTTTCCGAAGCCGTATTTCGGCTGCGCATCGGCGGCCGTCGCCGCGGCGAGAACAACAATCGCGGCACCTGCCAGCTTAAGCCTTGACGTTCGCATTGCTGACCTCCCCGCTCTCCGCGACCTTCCACGGCTGCATCGCATTGTTGTGGTAAAACGACTTCAATCCGCGCACCGCCTTCAACTCCTCGAAGCTCGGCTGCACATAACCAGTTTCATCCGTCGCACGGCTGAGAATGACGGTGGGTTTGCCATCCCACGTCCATGGGAAGCGGAAACGCACCAAAGCACGGGTGAGAACCGGCTCCTGTAGCTTGGCCGTCTGCCAACTCTTGCCGCCATCGGTGGAAATATCGACCTTGGCGATCTTGCCGTGGCCGCTCCAGGCGAGGCCGGTGATCTCGTTGAAGCCCTTTTCGATCTTCTGGGTGCCCGACGGGCGCGTGATGATCGACTTCGCTTCCATATAGAAAGTGAATTGCCGCGCCGTGCCGTCCGGCATCAGATCGGTATATTTCGACGTTTCCTCGCGAGAGTAGACCGGCTCGGTCACGACATGCAGCCGGCGCAGCCATTTGACGTTGGTGTTGCCCTCAAAGCCCGGCAACAGCAGGCGCAGCGGATAACCCTGCGCGGGGCGCAACCGCTCGCCGTTCTGGCTGTAGACCAGCATCGCGTCATCGAGACATTTCTCGATCGGAATGCTGCGGGTGAGCGCCGCCGCATCCGCGCCTTCGGCAACGATCCATTTTGCACCGGGCTTCAGGCCGACATCATCCAGCACCGTCTTGAGCGGCACGCCAGTCCATTCGGCGCAGCTCAAGAGCCCGACAAGATCAGACGCCGTCTTGCTGTAGATCGCCTCGAAGCCTGGATTGCCCGAACATTCAAGGAAATGAATCCGGGATTCGGAGGGATAGCGCCGGATCTGATCCATGGTGAAGATCATCGGCCGCTCCACGAGACCATGGATCATCAGCCGGTGCTGCGCCGGATCGATTTCCGGGATGCCGCCATGATGGCGCTCATAGAAAACGCCGTTCGGCGTAATGATGCCGTCCAATTCCTGCAAGGGCGTGCGGCTGGATGCCGATGTGTATTGCTTGAGTTTCTTCGGAACATTGCGCACCACCTTCTTCTCGAAGGGCGACGGCGTGCCATAGATCTGGCTGCCGACATCGGCGCCGGGCTGCTTCATCCACTCCGGAATGTTCGGCGGCCCGTTCGGATCGGCCGATGCATCAAGCGCAGCTGCCTTCCCTCCACTCGCCACCGCAATCGCCGCACCGCCCAGCATCGCGGAGCCCGCGCCGATAAACTGCCGCCGCGTCGCCGCAGACGCGCGGACGGAATCCTTCTGTCGTGATGTCACGTCGTCCTCCCTGCAAACATATTTCGCACGAGACACGCCGATCGCACTTGCCTTTGGGATTGCGTCCCGAGGAAGCCAACCGGCTCGAATAGATCGAAGACATCATCTCCGTGAGTCTTCGTGCTTCGATACTCATCCAGGATCGGGAGAGCGTCAATTTTCCCACTATGCGATACAAATGACGCCAGAAACGCACCTGCCATTCGCAACGAAATTGCCAAAAGCGTTACGGCGGTAGTAAAGGGATGCCACGCGGCGGCGTATGCTTCCCGAACCGCCATACGATCCGTTTCAATGAAAATCATTCCGGCGATTTCGTTCAAGCTTTTCAGCACGATCATGTTTGCGCTGATGGGCGCCCAGGCACGCTATCTGGAAGGAGCTTATCCAGCCGGAGAGGTCGCATTCTTCCGCTCGCTGTTTGCCCTGATTCCCATCTTTCTTTTCTTCGGGCTGCGCGGCGAACTCGATCAGGCGTTCAAGACGAAAAATCCGGCCGCGCACCTCATTCGCGGCAGCTTTGCCGTTGTCGGCACCTTCTGCACCTTTGCAGCACTCGCGCGGATGCCGATCGGCGATTACACCGCCATCGTCTATATCGCGCCACTGCTGACGGTCGTGTTCTCGTGGCTGGTTCTCAAGGAAGAAGTGCGGGCCTACCGGTGGTCCGCCGTCGCCGTCGGATTCTGCGGCGTCCTGCTGATGCTCGTTCCATATTTCCGAAACCACGTCGCCTGGTCCTCGACGATCGGCCTCGGCATCATGTTCGCACTGATGAACGCATGCACGACCGCAGGCGCGACCATCCAGATCCGGCGCATCACGGCGACAGAGACGACGCCAGCCGTCGTGACTTTCATGGCGCTGATCGTGTTGACGTCTTCGCTGTTCACGATTCCGTTCGGCTGGACCCTACCGGCGACACCGCTGCACTGGCTGCTTCTGATCGGGATCGGAATCACCGGCGGGCTCGGCCAGATGGGCTTTACCGAAAGCTACCGTTACGCGCCCGCCTCGTTTCTCGCGCCGCTGGATTATTCCGCGATGATCTGGGCGTTCCTGCTTGGCTACTGGGTCTTCGACGAGGTGCCGACGGGTTATGTTCTCGGCGGAGCGGCCATCATCGCCGGCGCTGGCATTTTCGTGATTGTGCGCGAACGGCTGCTCGGCCTCAAACGCTTGCGGGAAATGCCCACGGCCGCCATCGGCTCAATGTCCGAGGACGAGAAGGACGCGCAATACTGAACCGCTGGTGGTTAGCGGCGGCGCGGCCGGTGAGCCAGCCGCTTGGCGATTGCGATGATCTGCGGGATCAGCGGCGACGCGGCATCGCGCCGCCAGACCGCATGAACCTCGACCGGAGCTTTTGAGCGCAACGCGACCGGCCGCATCACCACATTATCGAGGTGAAGTCCGGTCGCCGATTCCGGAACCAGCGCCAACCCAAGCCCGGCCCGCACCAGTGACAGCAGGGAATGAACCTGCCCGAGATACTGCACATAGCGCGGCTGGACGTTGGCCTGCGCCAGTTGCGCCACAACCAGTTCATGAAAGTAGCGGGACTCATGCGGCGAGTACATGACGAAGGGCTGCTCGTGCAGATCGCGCAACGTGGGCGATCTCTTGCGCGCCAGCGGATGCCCGGCCGGGGCCGCCAGACACATGCCTTCGGCGAACACCTTCATGGATTCGATGCCGTGCCGCACCAGAAGCGGACGGATAAAGCCGATATCGATCTGACCCGAGCCGAGCGCCTCCATCTGGTCGCCGGACACCATCTCCTTCAGCGACAGATCGACATCCGGCAATTCCGCCTGACATGCCGTCACCAAGCGCGGCACGAAATCGTAAGCGGATGCGGCGGTGAAGCCGATCCGGATCGAGCCGGTTTTCCCGAGCGCCACTTTCTTGGCGAGCGACGAGGCTCCTTCCGCCAGCCGCAGGATCTGGCGCGCCTCGACGAGAAACCGCTCTCCCGCAGGCGTTAAACGCACGGTACGGCTGGTGCGGTCGAACAGTTTGGTATCGAGGTGATGTTCGAGAAGCTGAATCTGCCGGCTGAGCGGCGGCTGCGTCATCGCCAGCCTGCGCGCGGCGCGACCGAAGTGCAATTCTTCCGCCAGCGTCACGAAACAGACAAGCTGATTGAGTTCGAACAACGGACGCTCCTCGCGGCGGCCTTTTCATCAATACAAGAATTGTATCGATCCATCTACCCTTTGGATTAGACCCGCCCGCAGCACCCGGATAGCCTTCTCGCCAAGACATAACCCCTCGCGAAAGGGGACGTAAAGTCCGCGACAGCCGGACCATGGGACGAAACAACAGGGAGGATAAGGCAATGAGGGCACTGCCGAGCAAGATTTATCGTACCGCAATATTGGGGCTGGCACTTCTCGGTGCAGGCCCCGCATTCGCACAGGAAAAGACCGAGATCACCATCACCCGGCAACCGGGCATCGTGTACCTGCCAAGCCACGTGATGGAGAAGATGAACCTGATCGAGAAGCAGGCCGCCAAGCTTGGCCTGAAGGATTTCAAGGTCAACTGGGTCAACCTCAGCGGCGGCGGCGCGCAGACCGATGCGCTGCTCGCGGGCAACATCCAGGTGGTGAATACCGGCGTCGGCAACCTGCTGCTTCTCAACGACCGCACCAAAGGCGGCGTGAAGGCGATTGTCGCAAGCTCCGCCCTGCCGCTGGCCCTGATCTCGCGCGATGCAAACATCAAGACGCTGGCCGACATCAAGCCCAGCGACAGGATTGCCGTGCCAACCATCAAGGTCTCGACTCAGGCCATTCTGCTGCAAATGGCCGCCGCCAAGATGTATGGCGACAAGGAATACGCCAAGTTCGACGCCAACACGGTCCAGCTCGGGCACCCGGACGCATTCGGCGCCATGACCAATCCAACGAGCGAAATCCGCAACCACTTCGCCGCGCCGCCCTTCCAGTTCCGCGAGCTAAAGAGCGTCCCCGGCGCGCACATCGTCGTCCAGTCGCAGGACATTATCGGCAGCCCGCTGACGCAGTCGCAGTTCTTCTGCACCACCAAGTTCGCCGACGCCAATCCGAAGGCCATTCAGGCCATCTATGCGGCGACGCTGGAAGCGCAGGCCTTTATTCGCGAACACACTGCGGATGCGGTCAAGATGTATAAAGAGGTCACGCACGACACGACCAGCGACGCCGATCTGCTGTCCTATCTGAAAGAACCCATGATGATGGAGTTCAATCCGCAGCCGCAGGGCGTCATGAAGTTCGCGCAGCATCTCTACAAGATCGGTACGTTGAAGACCGAGCCGAAGTCATGGAAGGATTACTACCTTCCGATCGCGCACAGCCTGCCGGGCAACTAGCACCTACTCCACGATTGAATGACGAAGGGATGAACGTGACACAGACTTCGACACCAATCGTGACGAACATGCGTGTTATCCCGGTCGCCGGCCGGGATAGCATGCTGCTCAATCTCTCCGGCGCGCATGGCCCGTTCTTCACCCGGAATATCGTGATCCTGACCGACAATTCGGGCCATACCGGCGTCGGCGAAGTGCCGGGCGGCGAGAAGATCCGCAACACGCTGGAGGACGCCTGCGAGCTGGTGATCGGCAAACCAATCGGCTCTTATCAGGCGATCCTGAACGCAGTTCGAAAGGCCTTCGGAGACCGGGATTCCGGTGGCCGCGGCCTGCAGACCTTCGATCTGCGCACCACGATTCACGCCGTCACCGCGCTTGAGGCGGCCTTGCTCGATCTGTTGGGACAGCATCTTCAGGTGCCCGTTGCCGCTTTGCTCGGCGAAGGACAGCAACGCGACGCCGTCGAGATGCTGGGCTACCTGTTCTATGTCGGCGACCGTAACAAGACCAACCTGCCCTATCATCACAAGTCCTTGGCCGGGGACGACTGGACCTCTCTCCGCCATGAAGTTGCGCTGACGCCTGAAGCCATCGTCCGGTTCGGCGAAGCAGTCGAGCAGCGTTACGGCTTCAAGGATTTCAAGCTCAAGGGCGGTGTGCTCGCGGGCGAGGACGAAGTCGCCGCCATCGCCGCGCTGAAAAAGCGCTTTCCCGACGCGCGCATCAATCTCGATCCCAATGGCGCGTGGTCACTCGAAGAAGCGATCCGGCTTTGCAAGGGACGCGGCGACATCATGACCTATGCCGAAGACCCCTGCGGCGCCGAACAGGGGTATTCCGGGCGCGAGATCATGGCGGAGTTTCGCCGCGCCACGGGTCTTCCGACCGCGACCAACATGGTCGCGACCGATTGGCGCCAGCTCGGCCACGCGATCCAGTTGCACGCCGTCGATATTCCGCTCGCCGACCCGCATTTCTGGACGATGCAGGGCTCGGTGCGCGTCGCGCAGATCTGCCACGAATGGGGCCTGACATGGGGCTCGCATTCCAACAATCACTTCGACATTTCCCTTGCCATGTTCACGCAGGTCGGAGCGGCCGCGCCGGGACGGATCACCGCGCTCGACACGCACTGGATCTGGCAGGACGGCCAGCGCCTCACCAAAGAGCCGCTGCAAATCAGGAATGGCATGATCAAGGTGCCGGAACGTCACGGCCTCGGCATCGAACCCGACATGGCCGAGATCGAGAAAGCGCACGCGCTTTACAAAAAGCATGGGCTGGGCGCGCGCGACGATGCCGCCGCCATGCAATTCCTCATCCCGAACTGGACGTTCAATCCCAAGCAGCCCTGCATGGTGCGCTAGTTTTCATCGAGGACAAAAATAATGCGTGAAAACAAAATTCGCTCGATCTGGAAAAGCGGCGGCGCTGTCGTCAACGGATGGCTCGCCATTCCAAGCTCGTTCTCCGCCGAGGTCATGGCCCATCAGGGCTGGGACACGCTGACCGTCGATTTGCAGCACGGCGTCACCGACTATGCATCTGCGGTCGCGATGTTCACCGCGATCTCGACGACACCCACGGTCCCGATCGCGCGCGTGCCATGGCTCGATCCCGGCATCATCATGAAGACGCTGGATGCAGGCGCCTATGGCATCATCTGCCCGATGGTGAATTGCCGCGAGGATGCCGAGAAATTCGTCCGCGCCTGCCGCTACCCGCCGGACGGCGGGCGCAGCCTGGGTCCCATCCGCGCGACGCTTTATGCCGGCGCCGATTATCCGCAAAAGGCGAACGAAACCATCGTCACGCTGGCCATGATCGAAACCCGGCAGGCGCTCGACAAGCTCGACGAAATCCTCTCAGTCAAAGGGCTCGATGCCGTCTACATCGGCCCAGCTGATCTGTCGCTGTCACTCGGATGCGCGCCAACCTTCGACGACGTCGACAAGCCCGTCGCGGAAGCCATCGACATGGTCCTCGCCAAAGCCAACGAGCATGGCGTCATTCCGTGCATTCACAACGGAACGCCCGAGATGGCGCTGAAGCGCATCGAGCGCGGCTTCCGCCTCGTGACCATCGGTTCAGATTCACGCCTGATGACCGCCGGTGCCCAGCAGGTGATGTCGAAGATGCGAAGCGGCATGAAGACCCCTGCCGCCGGTTCGACCTATTGACCGGCTAGCGCCGTCAACTGCTTAGCGCATAGACTCCCTCTGCATCCTTCTTGAGTCTGTTCCGGCATGTCCGGATGACGGACGGAACTTCGGATGCGGCAACCGGTTTGCTGAAGAAATAGCCCTGCACCTCATTGCAGCCTTCCGCCGCAATATAATTGAGTTGCGCGATATTCTGCACGCCCTCCGCCGTCGTCCGCATACCGAGGCTCTTACCCAGGCTGACGATTGCCCGGATAATGACCCTGGAGCCTTCGGCGTCGGTCAGATCGCGAACGAACGACTGATCGATCTTCAGCTTGTCGAAGGGGAAGCTGCGCAAATAACTCAACGACGAATAGCCGGTTCCGAAATCATCCAGTGCGATCCGCAGCCCGAGGGCGCGAAGCTTGTGTAGCGTTTCCGTGGTTTCACTGTTGTTGGTGAGAAGAACGGATTCCGTGATTTCGAGCTCCAGCCGCTTCGGCGGAAGTTTCGAACTGGCCAAGGCGGACGAGAAAGCTTCCAGCAATCGCGGGCTGCGAAATTGCACGGAAGAGACATTCACCGCGACCTTAAGATCGTCCGGCCATAACGCGGCCTCCCGGCACGCCTGCTGGATCACCCATTCGCCCAGCGGGATGATGAGGCCGATCTCTTCGGCGACGGAGATGAACTGTTCGGGCGTCACCACGCCATGGACCGGATGACGCCAGCGCAGCAGGGCTTCGAAGCCGCAGACCTTGTCGAGATCGATGTCATACAGCGGCTGGTAAAAAAGCTCGAACTGCTTCTTGTCCATGGCCTCCCGCAGATCGAGCTCCAACGCGCGGCGCTTCTGCAGGCTTTCATCCATCTCGGTCTCGAAGAATCGCCAGATTCCCCGGCCCTCCGCCTTGGCACGATACAAGGCGACATCCGCGTTCTTCAGAAGCTTTTCGCCCGATGTGCCATCGCCCGGCGAGAGGGAAATGCCCACGCTGCAACCGATAACGATGCGTTGTCCGTCGAACTCATAAGGCTCGCCAAGACATTCGACAATGCGCCGCGCCAGCCGCGCGGCATCCTCCGGGCGCTGGGTGTCGGCCTGGATGATCGCAAATTCGTCGCCGCCAAGGCGGGCGACCGTATCGATCTCGCGAACACAGGACCCCAGCCTGTCAGCGACGGCACACAGCAATTCGTCACCCACCGCATGGCCGAGCGTATCGTTGACCTGCTTGAAGTTATCGAGGTCGAGACAGAGGATCGCAAAGCCGGACCCGCGCCCGACTTGCGCAATCGCCTGTTCGATCCGTTCCGCCAACAGAACGCGATTCGGAAGACGGGTCAGCGCATCGTGGCGGGCCATGAAAGTAATCTTCGACTCCGCCTGACGCTGCTCGGTGACATCCTCACATGTCGTCAGCCATCCCCCATCGGAGGCTGGCCTGTGCCTGACGCAAATCACGCGATCATCGCTGAGTTGCTGATAGTAACTGTCGATCTTCTCGCGGGACAGGAAGCGTTGCCGTTCAGCCAGGAGGTCGCTGACGTTCTGACCCGCATGATTTCCAGCCATGACACTCAGCATCAGGACGGATTCGAAGCTCATGCCGGCATGAACGGAGCCCACCGGAATATTGAATATCTCGCAGAACCGGCGATTAACGACTTGAAGACGCGCATCCTTGTCATACAGGCACAGGCCTTGCGACATATTCTCGAGCGCGGCGTCGAGCCTCCGGTTGGTTTCGTGAAGTTGCTCTTCCTGCATCTTCAGGGCGGTGATGTCGCTGAAAACGACGATCACGCCGCGCTCCTGCGTCATGCTGCGGCTGACGCGCAGCCAGCGCCCGTTCGGAAGGCGAGCCTCGCTTGCCGAATCCCGCAGCGCCGCAGGCGCAAAATCGACCAGCGGGTTTTCAATCCACTGATCCTCGAACGGGCTGCAACGCAGCAGGTCTGGCGCCTCCGCCAGGAATTCGCATGCGCGTGAGTTAGCCAACGCAACCTGACCATCGGCCTGAAGCAGAACGACGCCTTCCTGGGAGGTTTCAAGTGCATCGGTGAGGCGCGCTTGCGCGGAGCGCCGCTGAGCGATCTCCCGCTCCATCATATCCCTGATGTTGTTACGCATGATGCCCATGGCGGTGATCAGCGTGCCGAGCTCATCCTCGCCTCCGGCGGGAATATCGACATCGAGCTTGCCCTCCGCGATGTTGCGCGCAGCCTTTGACGCCACCGCAACCGGCCCGATGATCCGGCGGCTTAACCGCCACGACAGGAATCCGGACAAGATCAGCGCCGCGGCCAGCGCGACCAGATTGAAGTTGATGTCGCGGTTGATCGCGGAAAGCGCATGCTGGCGAAACAGAAAGCCATCGCCCGCCGTGTAATTGATCAGCAGGTCAACCTGCTGGTCGACAACCTTGGCATAATTATCGAGACTGGCGGCCTGCGTGCTCTGCCCCTTCCCATCGGTAGGGTTGTCCGTCGCATCTTCCTCCAGCACGACCTTGTGATGCAGCGCGGTCCACGCGTCGGCGGCCTCCTGCACCTTCCTCGCTGAGGCGACGGCAAGAGTGGATTGAGAGCGTTCGGCAGCGATGTTGAGGTCTTCGTGGAGCGTCTTTCCGAGACTGTCGATTTCCTTGTCGAGGGCTGCGCGCGACGCAGGATCCGTACTCACCAGCCGGCGGGAGGAAGCCGCGCGCATATTGGAGAAGTCGGCAGCAGCCGCGCGCGCATAATTGATCGACATCAGCGATTCATCGAAGGTCTTGGCGACCAGATCCGCTGCGTGCCTAATGCCGGATGTCGCGTAGACGCCGAGTGCTGCTGTGATGGCGCTCATCAACAGGCAGCAGATCAGAATTTGCGTCCGAATAGTTCCTTTGACTGGCATGGCGGCCAGAAGACGGCGGGGCATCGCGAGAAACGATCCGCGATCGGCCCTGCGGCCCGGTAAAACCCTCATACTGAAACTTCGCTTTCTTCATTGGCTGAAGAAGACATTCTTGTCTCACGCCACTCTCCCTCGATGTGGCCTATTCTGAGGTGACATCGACTATCCAAATAGCCATATAACGTTTACAGGCAGTATCAGGCGGTATTGAGTAAAAGGCGTCGCGAGTCATGGTAACCAGTTGGTGCATCTTATCGTTCAGGGTTCCGCGATGAACGGGACCGCCAAGGAGAAGAAGATGCTTGGGCACAGACGGCTTCTCGCCATCACGCGGCATCTCGGGTTCCAGATTATTGCCGCAAGCCTCGGCGGCCTGCTCACGGGAGCGGCACTGGCGGTGGGTCCGTATCAGATTTCTCAAAAAAACCGGCAGTTCCAGCCGGGCCAGATCACCATAAATCGCGGTGAGGCCTTACGCTTCATTAACGATGATGGCGAACTGCTCCATCACGCCTATCTCAAGTCCCCGGAATTTCAATTTGATTCCGGAGACCAGAAACCGGGCAGCAAATTCGAGGTGACCTTCCCGGTCGCGGGCAATTTCACCGTACTTTGCGCGATTCACCCCAAGATGAAGCTGCTCGTGAGCGTCAAATAAGCAGCTTCGAATCCGGCACCCGTTCGATTTTACAAAATCGTCGTGCTGAACAAATAAGCGTGCCCGACATAATAGACAAAAAGCGTCGTCGCGAGCGCGGCACAAAAAGTCGCCGGGGCAAGTATCGGCACGCGACGGTCGTTTTCCGCGACACGCCGGTTGTCAGCGATGATCGCAAATAGCACCGCAATGATGCCCGAGTGCCCGATCAGGTCGATCTTGCCGAACTCGAAACATGCGGCGATGAACATTCCGGCAAGGATGGCTGCCGCGCAACGCCGGACCAGCGGAGTCCACAACAGGGCGAACGCCAGCGTGAACTCAACGACACCCGCCGCACGCATATAGAAGTCCTGGTCGAACCCGAACGTGATGCCCGGATGGGTGACGAAAATCGGGAAGCTCCACTGCGGATAAGCCCACTTTTCGACGGAAGCCCACATCAGCGTGATGGCCGTCGCATAACGCATGACATCGATCGGCTCGATTCCGAAGAACTTCTTCTGAAGTCCGGTCAGAGCGAGATAGGCGGCGATACCGAGAAAGATCGGGTAATCGGCCAGATGAAAAATCCCGTAATCATGGACCGCGATGCCGAAAAGAGTGGCGATGCCGAGCGCGGAGATCGGCAAGGTGCGCCGCGACAACAGGCAGGCAATGATCACCAGTTGGATTGGGCCGATAATGGTTGACGTCGATTTCAGTTCCGGCGTGAGAATGATCCCGCCAATGGCCCATAACGAGACGAAAAAGAAAAAGACAGTCGCGCGGACGATCAGTTCGGTATTGACCTGCAATCCGCTAGTGACCCGATCCATCGAACGCAACATGGCATCGCCGACCGATGTCCTCTCAATCAGACAACCCGCGAAAAGCCAGACGATGGCAACGAAGACCAGGATTTCAAAATCCTGGCACAGCACGTTCTCCAGCCCCTCTGGCTGCCCAGCGACGTTGTATGCGCAGAACCATTTGACATGAGCGCTCGCACTTTCGGTGCCGATGGCGCCGAACAAGACAACAAGCGCGAAACGAAAGAACATCGAGGATGAACAACGGAGCGCGGAGCCAAGCCGCTCACAATAGGTCATCATCACCAGCCCCGATTTTTTTAGCGATTATATAAAGGGTTTGTTTACTATACTGGATTTTCAGAATCGAGCGAGCGTAGTCTGACAAGGCCTTGTTTTGTGGTTAACGATTGTTAAGGAGACGAATGAACTAGCCAGCTCAATAACTTGAGACGAATATTTCAAGCATTTCAAATTCTACGGATTCAAATCACCGAACTTAAGCTCATCAAGTCCATTTTGATGACCGACCTATTTCAGGAGAGTGAAATGATTGCCTTGCTGAGTGTGGCGAGCGTTTTGGGCGGATCTGCATTGGCGATCGCCGCCGACAGGCACATCCCACATCGCGAGATACTGGAAACCTGCGCCGGCACGCTCCTGTTCGCGGGCTTCGGCTTGCTGGGATCGGTGCTGCAGCATTACACCTGATCGTGCGGCTTAAGCGGCGCGCCGCCTCTCCTGCTCTCGCTTAACCTGTTACTTGGCCAGCTTCGGTGAGTGCGCTTCGACCGCGGGCGCCGAGAGTGTCTTGAGAAAAGCGATCAGCTCCGCTTTTTCCGCTGCCGTCAGTCCAAGAGGCTTGATCGAGGGCGAGCGGCTCGGACGATCGATGCCGCCTTTATTATAAAGCTCGATCACGCCTTCCAGCGTCGCGACCGAACCGTCATGCATATACGGTCCGCGGTCCGCGACATCACGCAATGTCGGAGTCTTGAAGGCGTATTGCAGCTTCTCGGAAGTCGGAAACAATCGGCCTCGCCCGATATCATTGCCGGTCGCAGAGCCGATATCCTGAAACGATCCATCAGTGAACGAAGGCCCGCTGTGGCAGCTTGAGCAGTGCGCCTTGCCATTGAACAAGGCGAACCCGCGCTTGGCCTGCGGGGAAATCGCGCTCTCGTCTCCCATGATCCAGCGGTCGAACGGCGCTTCGCCCGCAACAATGGTGCGCTCATAGGTTGCGATCGCCAGTTCGATTCGCCGCCGGGTGACGTGCTTGTCGCCAAACGCCTTGGCAAAGGCCGCGGTATAACGTGGCAGCGCGCGCAGCCGCCGCACCAGTTCGCGTTCGGTGATGTTCATGTTCTGCGGGCTCGTCAGCGGCCCGAAGGTCACCGATTCCAGATCGGAAAACTTTCCATCCCACCCAAGGATATCCACGAACGCGATATCGATCAGGGTCGGCGTACGGATTTCCATGCCTGCGGGATCTTCGCCGATCGCGTGGGGCAACCCGTCGCCCCATGACTTGGCCGGCACATGGCACGAAGAGCACGAATGCTTGCGCGACCCGGACAGCAGCGGATCGAAGAACAGCATTTTCCCTAAGTGGGCCTTCGCCTTGGAATAGGGATTGCCGTCAGGGAAAGGGATCGTGGTGGGCCGGCGATATTTTGCCCGAACGGCATCGAGATCATGCAGCCCCGCGGCTGCCAGATATCCCATTGGCAGTCCGAAAAGCAGCAGCGCTGCAAAGGCCAGTCCCGTCCGTCGTTTCATCGCATTTCACCAAGCTAAACATTGGCTTGGATATGCTTTAGCAAGCCTTAAGGTTTGGTAGTGGCGCCCCTATCCCAAAGGCCTAGGGGGCAAACGATCCCTAGCATTCGCGTTTACTTAAAATTTTTCGCCATCCAGAGCTCAATGTAATGTCAGTTCCGGAACCTCTTAGCTCATCGCACTGGTATCCAGTTGCCACCCCAACCGAAAGCGGCGCGGGATACTTTGCCGCTCCTTACATGGGTCAACGCCTCGCCGATTTCTCGGCACGGGCTCGATAATATCTCTATCGCCGTTCACGAAGCCAAGTGTTCAGTACTCCCTTCGATCAAAGCGACCGCAGCGCTTCGGTCGAGATAACGTGTTTATCGAGGCGCAATTCCTCATGCGACATGCCAAGCGCCAACCCTACGAGTTGGGGCAAATGAAGCACCGGCATATTGAGTTTCTTCCCGGCGTCCTTCTCGATTTCCTTCTGGAAACTGTCGAGCACCGTATGACAGAGCGGGCACGGCGTCACCATCGCATGCGCGCCGTTGGTCTTGGCAGACTGGATATGCTGGCCGGTCAGCTTGATCGCGATGCGCTCGTCGTGCGCGGCAGTATGAAAACCGCAGCATTCGGTGCGGCCAGTATAATCCACCGGCTTGCAGCCAAGAAGCTCGGACAGCTGCTCCAGCGAACGGTTGTTGCGTGAATCGATAAACCCATATTTCTCTGGCGGCCGCGTGATGTGACATCCATAGAAGGCCGCCACGGACATTCCAGTCAAAGGATTGACCACCATCTTCTGCAGCCGCTCGCTGCCGATATCTTCGAACAACATCCACAGGAAATGGGTCACACGGGTCGTACCCTTGTATTCAAGACCTTCCTCCGCGAGCCGCTGATTCACCTGCCGGGCAAGATTCTTGTCTTCCGCGAAGGTGGCATTGGCATCGATCAGATTGAGCGTGCAGGTGTTGCAGACCGTCATCAACGGCAGTCCGTGCTGCTCTGCGAGTGCGAGAATCCGGACATTCAGCGTCAAAAAACCGACGGGATCGATGGCCCGCAGTTCCCGCGCGCCGGTGCAGGTTGCCGATTCAAGTTCGGTCAATTGCAGATCGAGCGCGACCGCGACCTTGCGCAACGCGACGTTCAATTCTGCACATGTGCTTTTCGCCGAGCAGCCGGGATAATACGCAAACTTCATGATGCGGCCTTCTACTGATCGAGGATGCGGGACGCGGCTTTCGCTGCGCCCGGGTTTTTCCCGAAGAGGGTTTTCCACGGATTGATCTTGCCCCGCACCAGCAATCGCCATGCACGGACGATTTGCAGCAGCACTTTCGGCCCCTGTACGCGCAGGACGAGTTCGCTCGGATCGATCCGCCCCCGCGAAGCGATAATCGCCTTGAAGGCCAGCGAGTGCCGCGCCGCGTGCGGCACCAGCGCGGCGGTCTTTGCCTTCAGCGGCTCGATGATCCGCGTGACGATTGGAATTTTCGCCGGACAGGCCTCTTCGCACTTGTAGCAAGACACACAATTGAAAATACCTGCGTGCTCGAGCGCGCGCGCCACCTTGGCCGGATCGTTCCGGGAATCGAGTGCGGTTTGAGCAAGCTGGACCAGGGGCGCCGGCCCGGCAAAATTCGTCAAGCCGCCAAGGCCGACAACCGGGCAAGCCGAAAAGCACGACATGCAACTGATGCAATCCAGCGCCTTCGAGGCATTCTTCATGTCCTTGTGGGACAACGGCTCCGGGAAGCCGGCATAACCGGAGGGGCGCTCAAGCCACGGCTCGAACTTTGCCACACGCGCTTCGTAGGGACTGCGGTCGACAACCAGATCGCGAATGACGGGTAAATTCCGCAGCGGCTCGATCGTCATCTCGGGCTCGACGCTTTCCCAGCAAGCGAGCACCTCGCGACCGTTCATCCTGACCGCACAAGTCCCGCACATCTTCGTTCCGCACAGCCAACGATACGCCAGATCGGTCGCGAAATTCTCCGCGATGTAATTCAGCGCATCCAACACCCGCATCGAAGTGTCGTAAGGAACAACGAAGCTTTCGAATTCGGACTGTTCGGGGTGTTCGGCATCAAACCTGCGAACACGAACGTGGACCGGATCGCCGAAATTGAGCCGCGTATTGCGTGCCAGCAACCCGTCCGAGTTTTCGACCTTTCCGATGCTCCGCGCGTCGATCTGCAGGTTCACCACGGCACCATCATGTTGTCGCGGCGTGCAAAGCCGGGCTGGAAGAACGTCAGTTCATAAGGATTTCGTTCGAACCGGAAGCCATTGTCGGTCTTGATCATGACATTCGCAGCCAGCCAGTTCTCATTGTCCGTCTCGGGGAAATCCGTCCGCATGAACGGGCCGCGGCTCTCGCGGCGCTCGATGGACGAATGAACGACCAGTTCCGCGGCGTCGATCATGTTGTGAACATCGATCGCATCGAGCCATTCGTAATTCGCGACGCGCGTCCGGTTCTTGACCTTCATGTTCGGCAGCACGGATGCACGAATGCGATCGAGATCTTCCAGCGCGCTCGTCAGACCGGCATGATTTTTCTCAATGCCGGCTTTCTCCCACATGACCCGTCGAATCTTTTCCTTCACCACGACAGGCGTGAAGCCGTCTCCATCCATCATCAGCATCGCCTCGATACGGTGGCGCTCCCGCTCGATTTCATCGTCAGGCACCTTGCCGGACTGGAGCTTGTCGAAATCGGCAGCAATGCCGTCCGCAACGGTCTTGCCATCGAACGTCACCAGCGCGATCAAGCCGTTACTGTGACCGCCGACACCACCGGCGACATAAAGTCCCGGCACCGATGAGCGCATGTTGGAGTTATCGACCAGGATTCCGCCCTGCCGGTAATGTGCGGTAACGGCGGTTTCGATCGGCCCTTTGCGTGGGTCGAGACCAAGCTGGTAGAATGGCTTGCCGTATGTCGTGTAAGCGTCGATCTCCTTGAAATCGACGTGATCGAAACCAGCGTAATAGCCGCCGTCATAGCGCGCCTTTCCGGCATGCACCTGCTTTACCAGCCTCTTGAGCTGAATGGTGTAGGGCCCGAACGCCATCGGATCGTCGACCTGCTGGTTGAAAAACTCCTCGCCGGAAGAATTCACCATCCGCGCCGAGTGATCCGACCCCAGAACAGGGTTGGGATAAATCTGCACCCGCTGCCAGGTCGGGGGGTGAGCCACATCGTTGGTGTGCCACCATTGCATTTCGAGATTGACGAGGCTGGCCCCTGCCCGCCATGCCATCGCAATGCCGTCGCCGGACATCTCTCGCGTGCCGGTCGAACGGATATGCAAGCGATCCGAATAGCCGGTGGCAAGAATGACAGCACGCCCGACAACGACGCTGTATTCGCCGGTCATGCAGTTAACGGCGAAGACTCCGCACACCTTTCCGTCGGCCCCGTGCAGTAGCGATGTGACGGTCGTTTCTTCAAGCCGGCGAATGCCTGCCTTCATTACCTGCTTGCGACGCAGATCCATGAACGGCACGCCGGAATTGCCCTGGATGTTCGCCGCAATGCTTCTGATCTTGCCGGGGCTGGTGACGACATTGCCATCGTCGTCGCGACGGAAATAAAGACCGGCCTCCTCAAGTTCGGGATAGTAGACGTTCTCGATCCACTGGCCGCATCGCTTGGCCCAGTTCTGATCGATCAGAAACTGATTATGATACTTGATCAGGAATTCTGCAGTGTTGCGGCCCTGCTCCGGTGTGTTGCCCAGCAGGCCGCCTCCGAGAACAAGATTTCCCGCGAAAAGTGAGGCGCCGCTTTTGCCGACCAATCCCTTGCAGACAATAACCGAGTCGATCCCCTTCCGGGACAGCTCAAGCGCCGCGTAGCATCCGGCCGCTCCTCCACCCACTACGACAACGCCGGTTGTTATGATCTGCATCGATCAAGTCTCTTGCCGCGCCTCAGCGGTCAACTCATATCGATCTGCATCACCAACCCTTCGCTGACAGAATTGAGGGCCAAAACGCAGATTTGCTTGCAAAGTAGTGTGGTATGCCAGCCCTCGCATTAGGCGTTTTTGCACCCGCCAGTGTTTGCGTGCAGCCAGCCTTGATCGAGGTTGCCGCAGTTGCGGTAATTGACGCGGTCGATTCGATAACTGCAATATCGGCGTCAAACTGCGCTCGTTGGCGGAGGCGCGGCGGAAGGAGTGACCATGTCTAAGCTGGACAGGCTCGCCTGGGACGACCTTCGGGTGATCCTCGAAGTAGCGCGTCAGGGCAGCATCTACAGCGCGGCAAAAATCCTGAAGGTCGATCACTCCACGGTGACCCGGCGGATCGCGCATGTCGAACTGATCCTGGAGCGGCGTCTCTTCGACCGCTCCAACCGCGGCATTACCGCGCGGCCGGAGACCGAGCACCTGCTCGAACATATTCGCCAGATGGAGGTGCATGCCGCCGCGATGCACGAGGCGATCGGCCATGTCGAAACCCAGACCCGGGCCATCCGGGTGGCCACGATGGAAGGGTTGGCGAGCGGCTACCTCGCCCGCCGCATTCAGGATATCACGCTCGACGAGCCCAGCATTCGGATCGAACTGTTCAGCAATCCTCACATCGTCGACCTTCTGAAGAAAGAGACCGACATCTTTCTGAGCTTTTTCGATCCCCAAATTCCCGGCCTTATCAGCCAGCAAATCGGCGAGACCGCGATCTATCTTTATGGTTCGGAGCGATACCGTGCGCATCATGGCCTGCCGACATCGCAAGCCGAACTCGGGTCGCACCGCTATGTCGGCTACATCCCCGAAATGATCACGATCGAATCGGTCAAATGGCTCGACCAGATCGTGCCAAACGCTCATCTGGCATTTTGCAGCAACAGCGTGATCGCGCAGCGCAACGCAGCCATCGCAGGCGCCGGCCTCGTCGTGCTTCCGACCTTTGTCGGCGAGGAGAACGAGGCACTGTTCCGGGTCATGCCGGATGAGATCCGCAGCCTGCGTCCTGTCTGGATGTCGGTCGGGCGCGATCAGCATGTCCTGAAAACCATCAGCCGGTCTGCGAAGGCCATCGCCCGTATCTTCGCAGCCGACAAACGGTTTCTTCTCGGAGAAACGCTGGCTCTCGAAGAGCGGGATCTGGCAACTGTCAAAATCTGAAGCAGCAAGCGGGCAATCACCTCTGGAGGGATGATTGCCCGCCGCGTGCCGCGTCACACCGGCATTGCCGACAGGTTGTGACGCACAGGCATGTTTTTCAGAAGGTCATCTTTCGATACCTTCTTCTGCAACGTCAATTTGCCGTTGACGACGCGGCTGATGTAGCAATCCATGATGCCGGCATGATCTTCCTTGCGGATCATTTTGTCGCCCTGCGGATGGCCGAGAGAATTCTTCATCTCCATGCCTTCAAGCACCCGAATGACACCTTCGACATCCTTGCGCGTCTTATAGCCGGATTTCTCAATGGCTTGCTTGAGCGCGAAGATATCTTCCCACGCCTGCCAGCAATGGCTCTTGTCCATCACCGCCGTTCCGCCGATCTGGCGCGCATCGACATCGTCGATATTGAGCCGCTTGTTGAACTCCTTGTGATACTCGTCATTCTTCGACGTGAGCATGCGCGGGAAGTTCTCGAAGAAGTAGACGCCTTCGGCCGCACCCTGAATGTCGTCCGGCGCGATCGATTCGATGCTCGCCGACGACGAGAACATCTTCATCTTCTTGTCGAGGCCCATGCTCTTCGCCTGGGTATAGAAGCCGAGCGACAGCGAGCCGATGAAGGCCGGCAGCAACACCTCGGTGTCCGCGGAAATCTGCGCCAGATAAGGCACAAAGTCCTTGGTATCGAGCGGCACCGCGATGCTGTTGAGGATCTTGCCGCCCGCTTTTTCGATGAAGTGGCGGGATTCCTGGTTGGTGCTCTGGCCCCAGGCATAATCTGCGTAAATGATCGACCAGGTCTTGCCGAAGTTCTCGACGCACCACGGCATGCTCGCCGCAGCAATCGAGTAAGTATCGGTGCCGGTGCGGAACGAATAACGGGTGCCCTTGGAACCCGTCGCCTCGGTTGCCTCGCCATTCGAGAAATAAATGGTCTTCAGTTCGGACGCGATCGGGATCGCGGCCAGCATGACGCCGGAGTGAACCGAGCCGATGATAAACTCGGCATTGGCACGCTGGATCAGGTTTCGCAGTTTACGAGCACCGCTCGCCGGATTGGATTCGGTATCTTCCGTCGCAAGCTCGACCTTGCGGCCCGCAATGCCGCCACCCTGGTTGATGATATCGACGGCAGCCCGTGCGCATCTGTCATGCCACACGCCCCAAGACGAAATCACGCCGGTCAAATCGCAATGATGACCGATGACGATCGGACCGGATGCTTGCGCGAAAGCATCCCTCATGATCGTAAGGTTAGCGGTGCCCGCCGCTGCGCCGCCTGCGAGCGCGCATTCGAGGAAGCTGCGGCGCGTAAGTTTTTTGGCCATGATCTTCTCTCCTTGAAAGTCAGACTAACGGGACAGACCAAGATAACGGTGCACGATCGAGGTCTGCGATTTCAATTCGTGCGACGTACCGGAATAAACGACAGTGCCCTTTTCCATGAGGAACACACGCGGGCAAAGTTTGAGTGCGGTCTCGACATTCTGCTCGACCAGCAGGATCGATACCCCGCTTTGATTGATGCGGTAGATTTCGCGCCTGATCTGCGACACCAGTAGCGGCATGATGCCTTCGGTCGGCTCGTCCAGAATAATAAGCTTCGGCCGCATCATCAGGCAGCGGGCAATCGCGAGCATCTGCTGTTCGCCGCCCGAGAGCGTATTGCCAGCCTGCTTGATGCGCTCCTTCAACCGCGGGAAACAGGTAAAGACATAGTCCTCCCGCTCGGTATCGCGCTTGCCGGGAAGCCCGATGCAGAGATTCTCCATCACCGACAGATTGGGGAAGATGCCGCGACCCTGAGGCACATAGCCGATGCCGGTGCGCGGCACCTTATGCGGCGCCATACCGGAAAGATCAGCGCCGTCGAACTCAATCGACCCGCTGCTCTTGGCAGCCAATCCCATGATCGCGCGCAACGTCGTGGTTTTTCCGACACCATTGCGTCCCAGTAGCGCCGCCGATTCACCCGGCTTGATCTCAAGATTGACGCCCTGGAGGATATGCAACTTGCCGATATGGACGTGAACATTATGGAGGCTAAGCATGGGCCGCCTCCTCGAGGTAATCTTCATCTTCCGGGCGGCCAAGATAGGCTTCGCGCACCCGCTCGTTATTGGAGATTTCATCGGGATCGCCGCTGACGAGGATCGCGCCTTGCGCCAGCACGGTGATATGGTCAGCGATGTTGAACACCACCTCCATGTCATGTTCGATGATGATGATATCGATCCTGCGTGCGAGCTCGCGAATCTTCTCAACCGCCCGCTCGGTCTCGGCGGGGCTCATTCCGCAGATTGGTTCGTCAAGCAACAAAAGCTTCGGTTCGGAAATCAAAGCCATTCCGATCTCAAGCATCGCGACGTCGCCATAAGACAGCGTTCCGGCGATACGATTGGCGAGTGCGGTCATGCCGACCTGTTCAAGAGCCTGCTCGACGCGCTCGCGTGTAGCGTTGTCTCGCGAGGCGGGGCGGAACGGATGAAGAGACCGCTGCGAGGCCTGCCGCGTGATCCACAGGTTCTCCATGACACTGAGCTGATTGAAAACGCTTTTGATCTGCATGGTTCGCTTGACGCCAAGCCGGCTGATCTCGTGCGGCCGCAAACCGGTGATATCCCGGTCCCGAAAGAAGATGCGGCCGCTGTCAGGCCTCAGCAGGCCCGAAATCAAATTGAACAGCGTTGTCTTCCCGGCACCGTTCGGCCCGATGATCGCCTGAAGACGACCGCCTGACAGATTGAGGCTGAGATTGTCCGTCGCCGTCAGACCGCCAAAGCGCTTCGTCAGATTTTCGGTTCGAAGGATCGTTTCGCTCATGACTCGACCCTTACTTTTGCGGGGCTGGCACGCTCCGCGCGCGGCGCCATCATCCGATCGACGGTCTCGCGCCACAGCCCGACCAATCCCTTCGGCGCGAAAATCACCACAAGAATCGCAAGTACGCCGACAATCAGCGAGTGATGCTCCCAATGTGACGAGACGACTTCCCGAATGATGATGAAAACCGTGGTGCCGATAACCGGCCCGAACAGCGTTCCCGCTCCGCCGACAATGGCCCACACCAACCCCTCACCGGAGACGTGATAGAACATGTAGGTGGCCGAGGCGTAACGGCCGAAGAATGCAAACAACACTCCTGATACGCCGGCCAAGAAGCCCGCCATCACAAATGCTGTCAGCCGGATCAGATAAACATTCAACCCGATCAACGAAGCTCTGACATCGTTCTCGCGAACCGCCAGGAACGCCTTGCCAAGCGAACTTCCGATCACGAGACGCATCAGCAAAAAGCAGACCGCGACCGTCGCAAGGATGAAATAGTATTGGAAATTCGCGTCCGCGAGACTCCATTGCGCCGAGCCGAGGGAGAATGTCGGCGGCAGCGAGAAGTTGATGCCATCGTCGCCACCGGTCAGCCATTTCATGGAGACCGCGAGGAAATAGAAAATCAGCGAGAACACGACGGTGATGATCGCGAAATAATGCCAGGTCAGACGAACCGCAAAAACGCCTGCGACCAGCGCCATTGCCATCGAAGCTGCAATTCCAAGGCCAAAGGCCGGCCAGAACGACAGGCCGAGCTGATCGATGCCAATCGCGACGCCATACATCCCGAAGCCGAAGAACAATGCCTGCCCGAATGAGAGCAATCCGACATAGCCGAACAGCAGGTTCGCGCTGGCCGCGAACAGCGACCAGATCAGAATTTCGGCGATGACGCTGACCCAAAAACTGTTGATGAGCGCCGGGATCGTCCACGGCACCGTCAACAGGAACGCGGCGAATGCCACCATGACACCGCGCTCGATTGCGATACGACCATTCGATGATGCCGTCACTTCGCAAATCCCTTGAACAGGCCTTGTGGCCGCAGCAACAACACAGCACTCATCAACACCAACGAAGAAATGCGCGCGACGGTGGGATTGGCGACGCTTTGAATGATGCCTTCCATCAGCGCCAGAAGGATCGCCGCGGCGGCGGTGCCCGGAAGGTTTCCGAGTCCACCGATAATGACCGCGATGAAGCACACCGGCAGCAGGTCTACACCACCCCTGAAATCAACCGTGGTGATGGGCGCCGCGACGACACCGCCGAAACCGGCAAGTGCGAACCCGACGGCGAATGTCAAAACGTAGACAAGCTTCGCCGGGATTCCCATTGCGGTCGCAGTTTCCCGGTCATGCCGCACCGCGCGCATCCATGTTCCGATTTTCGTGTAGTTCAGGAAAAGAAAGAACGCAGCCAGGGCAGCGATCGAAAAACCGGCGGCATAGAGCCGGTAGATGTCGTACTGAATTCCGAACAACGACAGCGTGCCTTCGACCGGCGGCAGAATGCGGCGCGGCGTCGCACCGAACGTCATGCGCACAACTTCCTGGAGGATCAGCGACACGCCGAAGGTTGCGACAATCGACAGCGCGGCCGCGCCGCGGATCGGCTGAATCACCACGCGCTGGATCAACGCACCGAGAATGAAGCAGATCAACGGCACGATCAGAAAGCCGATCCAGAAATTTCCAGTCGCTTCCAGCACGAACCAGGCCAGCACAGTGCCGACCATGAAGAAGTCGCCGTGGGCAATGTTGATGATGTCAAGGAGGCCGAATATCACCGACAGGCCAAGCGCGATGAGCGCGATGATCAGGCCCCAGATCAATCCGTTGAGTGCCAGCAGCAGCAATGTGTCCATCATGGCCGGCCACCGTCAGCGTGCGGTTTATTGAAAACCGCGCGCAGCCAGCCATCGGTTGACGGCACAAAGGACCTCTCGCGAAGCCACAAGATGTTCACAGTCCCCTCCCTGTCCGCTTTAACCGGATGCTCGATGGCTACCGGAATGCGAAATCTTTTATGGATGGCAGGCGACCATGGGTTTGCAGCTACCGCAATCGGCTTTTTTGCACCACACCGTGCATGATTGCAGCTCGTTCCAGCGCCGAAATATGCGCAATATCCTGCACTTGAAACACGATGCCACACGACGGCGGCGCCCAACATTGGGGGTGTGACGCACTGCCTCAGGCTTTGGCTTGCATCTTCGAAATGAGTTTATTGCGCCGCGAAAATGCATGAGCAATCGCAACACACTGACGTGCAGCGCAACAGGCATGAGTGAAAGGTGATGGCGCACCGAAGGATAACAACACAGGTTGCCGGATCCAATTCGCTCCAGCTAACCACGGGCGATCATGAACAGACCATCAAAGCATACCTGCCGAGACCTTGCACCACGAGGATTTCAGATTACGACCGGCATACAATCAAGCGATCACGAGACGCCAATTGACACTCACATGCCCACTTGCGACGTTTTGAATCGACTTGCGAAGGACCGCCATGTCGCGCTCACCCGCAATCACCCAACAACTCTCACGACAAAAGGAAATTGGTGATGCCGCACGTTAAAGTCGCTGCCGTACATGCGGCGCCGGTTTTTCTCGATCGTACCGCGACCACCGCCAAGGCAATTTCGATTATCCGGGAAGCCGCTCGCGGCGGCGCGCAACTGATTGCGTTCCCCGAAACCTTTATTCCTGCTTTTCCGGTGTGGTCAGGACTGTGGGCGCCTACTGAAAACCACGATCTGTTCTCGCTCATGGCGAACCAGTCGGTGTCCGCGAACGGCCCCGAGATCGCCGCTTTGCGGCGCGAGGCAAAAGCACTTGGCGTCTGCGTTTCGATGGGTATCAGCGAAAGCTCGCCGGCGAGCGTGGGGGCGCTGTGGAATTCCTTCATCATGATCGGGCCTGACGGAGGCATTCTGAACCATCACCGCAAGCTGGTTCCGACGTTTTATGAAAAGCTGACCTGGGCTCCAGGCGATGGCGCCGGGCTCAAGGTTGTCGAAACGCCGGTCGGCCGTGTCGGTCAATTGATCTGCGGCGAGAATACCAACCCGCTGGCACGCTACGCTCTCATCGCCCAAGCCGAGCAGATTCATATTTCAAGCTGGCCCGCCTTGTGGCCAACCCGCCCTGCCGGCAACGGCACCAATTATAACAATGTCGAAGCCAACCGCATTCGCTCCAGCGCGCATTCATTTGAAGCCAAGGCATTTGGAATGAACACCGCCGGATATATGGATTCAGCGATGCGAAAATTCCTGGTGGATCGAGATCCAAAGGTCGCGGACACCCTCGATCGCAGCTCGCGCGCCGCGAGCTTCTTCGTCGATCCCACCGGAGCACCTGTCGGCGATTTTCTTCAAGACGATGAAGGCATCGCCTACGCCGAGTTCGACCTAAGCCGCTGCGTGGAGCCCAAGCAATACCACGACGTCACCGGCTACTATAACCGGTTCGACATCTTTTCCCTGACCGTCAATCGTAAACGTCAGCATCCGATTACATTCGTTGATGACGTAGAGGCGTCATCTCAAAATGCGGACGACGCATCCTTTATGGAAGACAACTTCAGTCACGCGAAGCCATAACCGGGCCTCGAGCGCGTGTCATGCATCCTTGGAAGAATGGAGCACCTTGTCTGGCCCATATGCGCGCTCGAGAGATCTTCTCTTTTTCTTCCCGGTGAACATGGCAACAACGAGGTTTTGGCGCTGCAGGATGCTGACCACCGCGACACCCAGAACATGCACGGCTGCCAAGGCAAGCAGGGCGTAAGATGACCAGGTGTGCAGCACTTGAACCCACGCAACACCGAAAAACCTGGCGGTAATCTGCATCCATCCGCTAATGCCTGAAATCAACGTCAGGCTAAGCGATGCCACAACCATCACAGCTCCTGCGGGGTTGAGGCCGACGTAACCGCCGGTTCGACCCCGCATGAGTCTGCGTAGAAACCGGATTGCATTTGGCAATAGAAATGTCAGCCGGCTGAGGCGCGCGGAATCGGACCCTACGAAACCCCAGATGATCCGGAATGAGACAAGAGCGATTGCGATATATCCAGCCTGCCTATGCAACGAGTCGAAAACGACCGCGCTCAACCACGCCACGACAATAGACGCAGCTAACGACCAATGTACGATTCGAAGCGGCAGGTCCCAGACGTAAACATGGGACCGTGAATGATCGTCCTCTGTAGACATACAATCGCTAGCTAGCCTGTCCGCCGCCGACGGACGGCTCTTATTTTTTGATAGTGTGTTTTAGAGTAAGGTCTTCAGGGCTGTAAAACAGCTCGAACAGCTTTCCATCTTTTACGCCGTAAACTTCGTAACACGTGCCTTCCACCTTGGAACGGCGCACCTCGTATCCGGCGGCGCTTGCCTTCGCCTCCGCTTCGCTGGCAGGCTTCCACTTCGCCTTTTCGAGCTTTGTGCAATCTTTAAATCCATCGGCGAGACAAGCTCCACCCAAAGCCAATGAAAAGCCAGCGGCCAAAGCCAAGGGCATTGCGATCTTCATAATTACGTCTCCATGATTCAATTCGAGGAATTGTTTGCCACAGCGAGTTCTGCACGAGAGTCTGGATTTTGTTCTAGCGCGAAATCGGACAGGCGCTCTGCTGGTCAGGCTGCGACACGCAGTCCCAGCAAACGATGAGGGCGTTCAATACCCCTGCAAATGAATGACTTCGCAGTCGGCAGCTCCTTAGAATAGCTATAAATTAGAGATGCTCATCGCTTTCCCTGAGTCCTGTCAGCGCTCCCTCACACAGAGTGACCGGGCGGCAATCTGAAACCCTTGGCCAATCCGAAAATGGCCGGGATGACGATCAGCGTGAGGAGCGTCGATGAAATCATGCCGCCGATCATCGGCACGGCGATCCGCTGCATGATTTCCGAGCCGGTGCCAGTGCTCCACATGATCGGCAGCAGTCCCGCCATGATGGCGACCACCGTCATCATCTTCGGCCGGACGCGCTCGACCGCGCCTTCCATGATTGCCTCGCGTAAATCGATCAGGTTTAAAGCCCGCCCTTCGGAGGCACAGCGCACTCTCATCTCCGCAAGCGCATGGTTAAGGTAGATCAGCATCACAACGCCGGTCTCGGCCGCGACGCCGGCGAGTGCGATGAAGCCCACGGCGACAGCGACCGAAAGATTGAACCCCAACCACCACATGAGCCAGAGCCCGCCCACCAGCGAGAACGGCAACGAGAGCATGACGATCATCGTGTCCGCGACCGACCTGAAATTAAGGTAGAGCAGCAGAAAGATGATCAGGAGCGTCGCAGGCACGACAATCTTCAGCCGGGCTGTTGCCCGTTCCAGATACTCGTACTGGCCGCTCCAAATTGCATAGTAGCCCGGCGGAAACTGAACGCTGGCCTGAACTGCATGTCGTGCATCTGCGACGTAGCCACCAAGATCGCGGTCGCGGATATCGACGTAGATATAGGTCGCAAGCTGGGCATTCTCCGTGCGGATCATGCTTGGACCACGCGTGAGCTGGACCGTGGCAACCTCTCCGAGGGGGACAGTCCCACCAGCCGGCATAGGCACGAGGACATCACTTGCGATCTTTTTTGGATTATCCCGCAAATCGCGCGGATAACGCATGTTGACCGTGAATCGCTCGCGGCCTTCAATCATCGTCGTGATTGCCTGCCCACCAAGGGCCATTGCAATCGTGTCCTGGACATCCTGCATCAGAATCCCATAGCGCGTGAGCGCTGCACGATCGGGCGTAATTTCCAGATAGTAACCACCGAGACTGCGCTCGGCATATGCGGATGAGGTTCCAGGCACCGCCCGCAACACCTGCTCGATCTGCTTGGCGAGCCTATCGATCTCGTCAAGGTCGGTGCCGATCACCTTGACACCGACGGGCGTTCGGATGCCGGTCGAGAGCATGTCGATGCGCGCCTTGATTGGCATCGTCCAGGCATTCGACACGCCCGGAAATTGCAGTGCCTTGTCCATTTCGGCGATCAGCCCATCAATCGTGAGGCCTGGCCGCCACTGCTCCTTCGGCTTGAGGTTGATGATAGTCTCGAACATCTCGGTCGGTGCCGGGTCCGTCGAGGTGGAGGCGCGGCCCGCCTTGCCGAAGACCGATGCAACTTCCGAAAACGACTTGATGATCCGATCCTGCGTCTGCATCAACTCAGCGGCCTTGGTGACCGAAATACCGGGCAGCGTCGTGGGCATATAAAGCAGCGTGCCCTCATTGAGGTTCGGCATGAACTCTGTGCCAAGCTGACGCGCAGGCCAGATTGTTACCACGAGAACGGCGAGTGCCAACAGAACAACGAAGGCTTTTGCACGCAGCACGGCATTGATGATGGGACGATAAACCCAGATCAGGAAGCGGTTGATCGGGTTCTTGTGCTCGGAAATGATCCGCCCGCGAACGAACAGCACCATAAGCGCCGGCACCAGCGTGACGGACAGCAACGCGGCCGCCGCCATCGCGAAGGTCTTGGTGAAGGCGAGCGGGCCGAAGAGACGCCCCTCCTGCGATTCCAATGTGAAAATCGGCATGAAGGACACGGTGATGATCAGAAGGCTGAAGAACAGCGCCGGGCCGACTTCGGAGGCTGCATCAATTAGAATGGCAACCCGCGGTTTTCCCGGCTCCGCACGTTCGAGATGCTTGTGGGCATTCTCGATCATGACGATGGCAGCATCCACCATGGCTCCTATGGCAATGGCGATGCCGCCGAGACTCATGATGTTCGACCCGATGCCCAGCAGCTTCATCGCCCCGAAGGCCATCAGCACCCCGACCGGCAACATCACGATAGCAACCAGAGCGCTGCGAACGTGCAACAGGAACACGATGCACACCAACGCAACGACGAGGCTTTCTTCCATCAGCGTATGCTTGAGGGTGGCGATGGCCGCATAGATCAGATTCGATCGGTCGTAGACCGGTACGATCTCGACCGATTTCGGCAGGCTAGTCGCAATCTCCTTGAAACGCTTTTTGACATTCTCGATAACATCGAGCGCATTCATCCCAAAGCGTTGCAGAACGATGCCGCTTGCGACCTCGCCCTCACCGTTTAACTCGGTAATGCCGCGACGCTCGTCCGGCCCCAGTTCGACCCTGGCAATATTCTTCAGTAATACGGGCGTCCCCTTATCCGTCTTGAGGACGATGTCACCGAGATCGTCGATGCTTTTTAGATATCCTCTGCCTCGAATCACGTATTCGAACTCTGACAGTTCGACCGTGCGCCCGCCGACATCGGCATTGCTGGCCCGGATCGCGTCTCGAACCTTCTGAATGCTGATGCCAAGATCGCGCATACGCTGAGGATCGAGCACAACATTGTATTGCTTGACGAAGCCGCCAACGCTCGCGACTTCGGCGACCCCTTCGGCCTTTGCCAATGCGAATTTCAGATTCCAATCCTGAATAGTCCGTGTCTGGGCCAGATTCAGCTCTTTGGACGTGACGGCGTACTGATAAACCCAGCCGACGCCGGTAGCGTCCGGACCGATTGCCGGTGTCACACCCGCCGGCAGGCGCGACGCGGCGCCATTGAGGAATTCAAGAACGCGCGAGCGTGCCCAGTAAATGTCGGTACCGTCCTCGAAAATCACATAAACGAAGGAAACACCGAAGAAAGAGAAGCCGCGCACAACCTTGGATTTCGGCACGGTGAGCATCGCCGTGGCGAGCGGATAGGTCACCTGATCTTCAACCACTTGCGGGGCCTGCCCCGGATACTCCGTGTAGACAATGACCTGCGTATCGGAGAGGTCAGGAATGGCGTCCAGCGGCAGATGAGCCAGAGCGTAGATTCCGGCAGCAGCCGCAAAGCCGGTGCCGAACAGCACCAGCAGCAGGTTGCGTGCCGACCAGGCGATGAGGCGGGCAATCATGGATGCGCCTCCATGCCGTCCATCACCGGCTTGGCCGATTGTTCGCCGCTTGCTTCGGAAAATCCTTTCAAGGCGGCCTTCAAATTGCTCTCGGCATCGATCAGGAAGTTGGCCGAGGTGACGACACGCTCTCTCTCCGACACACCTTGGGTCACCTCAATGAGGTCTCCACCTCGACGGCCGAGCTTCACTTCGCGTGGTTCGAAACGCCCCTCCCCCTTATCGATCAGAACCACCTGACGGCTTCCACTGTCGAGCACGGCACTCTCGGGCACCGCCAAGACTGGCCCCGGCGTGCTGACCTCGATCTCGGCATCGACGTACATCTCGGGCCGCAACTGTTCGTCGGGATTTGGGACTTCGACCCGGATCTGCGCGGTGCGCGTCGCCGCGTTGAGATGCGGATAGATCAGCGCCACGGTACCGCTGAAAGTCCGCCCGGGAAACGCACGGGGTCTGATGGCAACCTTCGTCCCGACGGCAATCTGTGCGAGATCGCGCTCCGCGACATCGATGATCACCCAGACAAGCCTGTGGTCGGCAATCCTGAACAGCACATCGCCGGGCGCCGCGCGCATTCCGGGCACGGCCTTGCGCTCGAGAATCTCTCCGTCTTGCGGAGCGAGCCAAGGAACTGAAAGTGAAATTTCCCGGGTGCGTTCAAGCTCCTTGATGGCGGGCTCCGGCGTGGCCAGATTTTCCAACCTGCGGCGCGCGCCCTTAAGATCCCTTCCGGTGGCGCCCGCTGCGAGCGCAGTCAGATATTCGGCAGCGGCGCTCGACAACGCCGGGCTATAAACGTTCATCAGCGGTTGCCCTTTGTGAACATGATCACCCGTCGTGACGTTTGCGACGCTCTCGATAAATCCTTCGAAACGCAGCGTGACTACTGAGACACGCCTTTCGTCTTCCTGAACAGTCCCCGGCGCACGGATAAGAGATGTCACGAGTTGCCTCACGACGGGTTCGGATTTGACACCTGTTCGCTGAATCTTTCCCGGCGAGAGCTTTACCGAGCCGTCGTCACTGTCATCGCCTTCGTAGACTGGGATGTAATCCATCCCCATCGAGTCCTTCTTCGGCACGGGTGACGTATCCGGCAGACCCATCGGATTCCGGTAGTATTTGATCTTCCGGCCGGTATTCGCTTCCGCGACTCCGGCCTTTGTGGTGGGGTCTTCGGGGGCGTCGAAACCAACGTCGGCGCTCGCTGGTACAGGACGCCAATCGCGTCCATCCGGCGTCTTCTTCGGCGTAAGCGAGTAGAATGGCTTTCCGTCCGGGTCCTGATAGTAAACGGCCGCGCTGCCTTCGGCGGCCGTTGCCGGCGGCGCCAGAGTGTCGGCCTGTGGTTTCACAAGCGGGATTCCTCCCATGAAAAAGGTGACGCCGGCCGCTGCGCAAATCGCAGCGGCCGCGCCCAAGGCTATGGCGCGGCTCATTTCTGTGCCGTGACGACGAGTTTGCTTTCGACGGTACCGGTCTCGCCTTGCACCCTGGCGCGAAGCGATAACTGCCACCGTCCGACCATGCTGAAGTTCGCCTTGAAGCGATAGCTGCCCGGCTCGGTCCCCGGCATCGGCACCACCTTGGTGACCATCTCTTGCATGCCGTCGGGTGCCATATCGAGCCGCGACGCAAAAATGACGGCATCCGAAACCGGCTTGCCCGTTTTCTTGTTGAGCAACCGGACCGTGACGATCCTGTCGGCACCGGCTTGAATCGTCGGCTCGATGAGCTGGAATTCGTAGTCATTGATGTCAGCGAGAGCAGCCTTCGGCGCGCTCATGATGAGAAGGCCAACCAGCGCGGCAAAAAGCGCGCGCGCAACAAAACTAGTCTTCATGATGTTTATCCTCGAAACGTCTGATGAGCCGCCGAAGCGACCCGATACGACGCGCGTCCTCAACGAGGCCGAGCGTCAACGCTCCGGCGCTGGAGCGCCGGTCAGACGATGATTCGAGGTGGATGGTCGGGGGGTGGCTGAGCGAGACCGTCGATCAGCAAATCGTCAGGCAGAGCGAAGACGTTACGTGAAAATGTGCGATCCACCAGCACACCGACGCCGTCCGGACTCGGCAGCGGGATCGTCAGCATACAGAGCGCGACGAAGGGACAGGATCCGCAGTCCTTGGACTTCTGGTCGTGCTGACCAGGGCAGCACGGCATATCATCCGCCATCGACTGCATGTTGTCGGCAACCGCCGTCGACTGCGTCGCGGCCATCACCGGCACCGACAAGGGCGCCACAAGAAGCCCTGCCACAACGAAGACAGCAATCAGCCAGTTAAAGATCTTCCTTGGACCCATGACCCATTTTCGCACGCCCCGAGAGACTGCGCCAGCCACTAAACTGGTGTGAAAAATTCAACAACCATTTGGCGTTTATCGGGAAAATGGTGCCCAGGGGCGGGATCGAACCACCGACACTGCGATTTTCAGTCGCATGCTCTACCAACTGAGCTACCTGGGCATTGCTCCCGGGACAAAATCCAAGGGGAGCGCGCCGGTTTATAGAGAGGCTGGCGCGTCATGTCCAGCCACGCGGGGCCAGTTTTACCCCTCCCCGGGCATTCCTTGAGGCGTACGATAATAGAAGAAAATCAAGAGGATCGACGAGCACCCGGCGCGGACGGAGGCAAGAGTTCTTCGTCGTCGTCCGCCTCTGTATCAGACGCCGGAATCGCGTAGGAACCGGACAGCCAGCGGTTGAGGTCGACATCGCGGCACCGCTCCGAACAGAACGGCCGCGAGGCCGCTGTTGGAGGCTTGCCGCAGATCGGACAGGGCTTTTGCGCCGCCATGCTTAACTCGCGTCGATCCAGCCTGCGCGTACCGGAAAGCCCTCGCCATCCAGCAGCGCCGTGGACTCATATAATGGGAGCCCGACCACGCTGGTGTAAGAGCCGACCATCTTCACCACGAATGAGCCGGCAATGCCTTGCACGGCATAGCCGCCTGCTTTGCCCCGCCATTCGCCGGAATCGATATAGGCCTGGATGTCCTCGGCCGTCAGGCGCTTGAAGCGCACCCGCGTCTCCACCAGACGCTGGCGGAAGGATTCCTTCGGCGTCACGAGACAGATCGCGGTGTAGACGCGATGGTTGCGCCCGGACAGCAATCGCAGGCACTGCACCGCCTCGTCCACCAGTTCTGCCTTCGGCAGGATGCGGCGGCCGACCGCGACCACGGTATCGGCAGCGAGGATGTACGCGCCGCGCAGATCGTCGTCGAGTTGCACCGATTTCAATGCGGCGTCCGCCTTGGCGCGCGCAAGCCGCGTCGCGCAGACGCGCGGCAGTTCGCCCCGCTTGGGGGTTTCATCGACATCGGCAGGGCGCAGCGCATCGGGCTCAATGCCGGCCTGGTTGAGCAGGCTGAGGCGGCGCGGCGAACCGGACGCAAGAACGAATTTGGGACGGCCAATCATGAGGGGCGATCTGGTCAGGGTGGGGTGCGCGGAAACTATCGGAACCGCTGTCCGCCGACAACCGGAGAAACCGCCGGGAACAGCTCCGGTACTCTATTCATTGGCGACAGGCGGGGGAGCGAACCGGGCGCGAATCTTGCGCATCAGTTCGTCGCGGGTGGCGCGGTAGGCATCGAGTTGCAATTCGCGGCGGCCTTCGGTGCCGACCGGGTCCTGCGTTGGCCAGTATTCGACATCGGTCGCGAGCGTCGCCGTCATTTCCAGCGCGCGATGATGTGCCTGCGGCGCAAGCGTGATGATGAGATCGAAATTGAACCCTTCCCAGTTCTCCAGATCGTCCACCGTCCAGGGCCGGTGACCAGAGATATCGATCCCGATTTCTTCCATCACCGCAACCGCGAATGGATTGGGCTCCCCGTGCGTGACCCCCGCCGACTGCACATAAAGCCCGCGTGGGCCGATCTGCCGCAGCAGCGCCGCCGCGATCGGCGAGCGCACGCTGTTCTGCCCGCACATGAACAGAACGGCCTGGGGCGCGCGGCGACGCGGCGCCTCGTTCATACGAGATCCGCCGGGCGCGCCGCCCTATCGCAAAATCGGGATTGACGGAAATGGGCCATACTCAGCCCTTCCAGTGCAGCACGCACAGCAGGGTGAACAGGCGGCGCGCGGTCTCGAAATCCATGTCGACCTTGCCGTTCAGGCGCTCCTTCAGCGTGTTCGAGCCTTCGTTGTGCACGCCGCGGCGGCCCATATCGATCGCCTCGATCTTGTCCGGCGTTGCGGTGCGGATGGCCTGATGGTAGCTGTCGCAGATCATGAAGTAGTCCTTCACGATGCGGCGGAACGGCGTCAGCGAGATCAGGTGCACGATCACCGGATCGCCGCTCTCCTTGCGGATATCGAACATCAGGCGGTTGCCGGTGATGCCGAGGCGCAGCGTGAACGGTCCTTTTGGTGTTCCCTGCGGCGCGAAGAAATTCTGTTCGATCAGGTCATAGATGGCGATGGCGCGCTCATGCTCGATGTCGGGACCGGAGCGCCCGATCGACTCCTCGTCCAGCGTCACCGCGATGATGCGGCTGTCGGGATCGTGGTCCTGATCGGGCTCGTTACTCATCGTAAATTCAGCCGCAGGCCGACCGAGCGCGCATGTGCGTCCAATCCCTCCGCGACGCCGAGCGTCATCGCCGCGGGGCCGAGCGCACGCAACTGGTCGGGACCGCACTTCAGGATCGAGGTGCGCTTCATGAAATCGAGCACACCGAGCGCGGAGGAAAACCGCGCCGAGCGCGCCGTCGGCAACACATGATTGGAGCCGCCGACATAATCGCCGATCGCTTCCGGCGTATGGGGGCCGATGAAGATCGCGCCGGCGTTGCGCACGCGCGCGGCCAAGGCTTCCGAATCCGCCGTCATGATTTCCAGATGCTCAGCCGCGATCGCATCCGCAAGCGGCAGCGCCTCTTCCATCGATTGCACGAGAATGATGGCGCCGAAATCGTTCCACGACGGGCGCGCTATGGCTGCGCGCGGCAATGTCGACAATTGCGACTCGATGGAGAGTTCGACATTCGCCGCCAGTTCTTCATCGTCCGTGAGGAGAATCGACTGCGCGTTGACGTCGTGCTCGGCCTGCGCCAGCAGATCAGCCGCGATCCAGTCAGCATTCCCGGTATGGTCCGCCATCACCAGAACTTCGGAGGGACCCGCGATCATGTCGATCCCGACCTTGCCGAACACGATGCGCTTGGCCGCCGCCACATAGGCGTTGCCGGGGCCGACGATCTTCGCCACCGGCTTGATGGTCGCGGTGCCGTAAGCGAGCGCCGCCACCGCCTGCGCGCCGCCGACACGATAGACTTCCGTGATGCCGGCGAGCGAAGCCGCCGCGAGCACCAGCGGGTTGAGCTTGCCGTCGGGCGACGGCACCACCATCACCACGCGCGCGACGCCCGCGACCTTGGCGGGCACGGCGTTCATCAGTACCGAGGATGGATAGGCTGCCGTGCCGCCGGGAACATAAAGTCCCGCCGCATCGACCGCACTCCAGCGCCAGCCGAGTTCGACGCCCAGCGCATCGGTGAAGCGTTCGTCTTTCGGTAACTGGCGGCGGTGATAGGTCTCAATCCGGTCGCGCGCGAGCTTCAATGCATCGACGGTCTTGGGATCGCAGGCCGCGGTCGCCGCCGCGATCTCCTCCGCGCTCACCCGCAACGTCTCCGCCGTCAGGGTCAGGCGATCATATTTCGCGGTCGCCTCAATCAGAGCAGTGTCACCTCGCGCGGCGACATCATCGACGATGGCGCGGGCGGCCGCATCGATATCCCGCGATACCTCGCGTTTCATCGACAGGAAGGCGGCAAAACGCTCAGCGAAATCAGGGCTACGGTGGTCAAGGCGGATCGGCATGGATGGCTTTCAAACAGGTCTTCCCACCTTCAATGGCGTCCCCGCGCACCGCCGTCAACAACCTGATTTCAGAGGGCTTCAGACGGGATCTCAGGCCCCGCCCTCCCCGCTGCCGGTTTCCAGCGCATCATCGCCGAACGCATCCTCACCGATATCGGCAAGTTCGCACTCGATGCATTCGACATCGAGCCGCAGCGCTGCCCCATCGGCGAACATCAGCACCACGCTGCCGCCGGGAGCCTTATCAGGGTGAAATTCAAGACCGAACAATTCCAGCACCGAATTGCGGTCGGCGAGATCGATTCCCCGCGCCTTGCAGGCCAGGACGCGGTCGAACCGCAGCGCCGTCACGAGCCGGCGCTCGGACAGTTTCCCCGAGCAAACCGCCTGATCCCAATCCAGCCGCTTCATGCCGATGACAAGACGCTTTTCATTCTGGCGCCACAGGATATCGGCGACATGCACCGAGGCATCCTGCACATGGGCGGAAATCACCGCGAGGTCGTCCTCATCGAGCGCGATCAGTTTCCGCAAGGAAGCCATGTCTCTCTCCCAAAGGGGCACTCTCCCAAAACAACACGCGATACAAAAGCGGCCTCAGCCGCTGATGCGCTCAATGGTGGCGCCGCAGGCCGAGAGCTTGTCCTCGAGCCGCTCGAAGCCGCGATCCAGATGGTAGATGCGATTGACCATGGTTTCGCCTTCGGCGGCAAGGGCCGCGATCACCAGCGACACCGAGGCGCGCAGATCGGTTGCCATCACCGGCGCGCCGCGCAGCGTCGGGCGGCCTTCGATCGTCGCCGTCTCGCCATCGAGCGTGATCCGGGCGCCGAACCGCGCCAGTTCCTGCACATGCATGAAGCGGTTCTCGAAAATCGTCTCGGTGATGTGAGAGGCGCCCTCGGCACGGGTCATCAGCGCCATCAGTTGCGCCTGCAGATCGGTCGGGAAGCCCGGAAACGGCGCGGTCGACACCTCGACGGGACGAATGCCTGCGCCATTGCGCTGCACGCGGATACCTTCATTGTTCTGGGTGATGGTCACGCCCGCCTGCGTCAGCACGTCGAGCGCCGATTGCAGCAATTCCGGCCGCGCGCCCTGCAACTGCACGTCGCCGCCGGTCATCGCCACCGCCATCGCATAGGTGCCGGTCTCGATCCGGTCCGGCAGCACGGCATGACGCGCGCCATGCAACTTCGCTACGCCCTCGATCACGATGCGCGGGGTGCCCGCGCCGGTGACCTTCGCGCCCATCTTGTTGAGGCAATCGGCGACATCGGTAATCTCAGGCTCGCAAGCGGCATTGGTGATGAAGGTGGTGCCCGCGGCCAAGGTCGCCGCCATCAGCGCGACATGGGTGCCGCTGACGGTGACCTTCGGAAAATCGATGGTCGCGCCATGCAGGCCCTGCGGCGCGCGCGCCACCGCATAGCCGCCGTCGATCACGATCTCCGCGCCAAGCTTCTCCAGCGCCATGATGAGAAGATCGACCGGGCGCGTACCGATAGCGCAGCCCCCCGGCAGTGAAACCTTCGCTTCCTTCATGCGCGCGAGCAGCGGCCCGATCACCCAGAAGCTCGCCCGCATCTTGGAGACGAGATCGTAGGGCGCGGTGGTGTCGATGATGTTGGCCGCCGAAATGTGCAGGGTCTGACCCTGATGCTCGCGGTCGCCCGGCCGCTTGCCGACGGACATGATGTCGACGCCATGATTGCCGAGGATCCGCTGCAACAACGCAACGTCGGCGAGGCGCGGCACGTTCTCGAGGATCAGCGTTTCATCCGTCAGAAGAGCTGCAATCATCAGCGGCAGTGCCGCGTTTTTTGCCCCCGAAATCGGAATGGTGCCGTTGAGCTTGTTACCGCCGATGATGCGAATGCGATCCATGCTGGCCCTGTCTTGTGAAGGGAGCCAGTCTTAGCGCGTTTTGGGATTCACGCAAACCGCACCGCTCCTTCCCAGTATCAGAAATATTCCAATGAATTCAATCTGATGGTAATTATTACCCTGTCTGACCGACGAAGAACCGGCTCAGGCAAGATGCATGGGGCTGGGCCGGAATCGCATGGCCCCGAGCACGGCTGCCGCCACGACCATCATCAAGGCCACGCCTTGGGTGGCCAGCAGCGGCCATAGCCCTTTCGTCAGCTCCAGTTCCGCGAGCGGGGCCACCTTTTCGAACATCTGGACGATCAGCACCACGACATTCAGGTAAAGCGTGAGCATCGCCGAGACGACATAGGTCACGCGCCACCGGCCCTCTAGGCGCTTCACGACAAGCGCATGGATCACGAGCGCGAGCAGCACCAGTGTCGCCACGCCGAAGACATGCGACGGCTTGATTTCGGTGACCGGAAACATGAAGCCAGTGACACTGGTCGCAATCGCCATCAGCAGAAACAGCCAAGTCCAGCCGCGCAGCAGGGTCGCGCGCAGCAGACCTCCCATCGCGATCAATCCGGCAACGATGCCGATCAGACTGAGCAGCACATGCACGGCGGTGAACGCCGGCAGGCTCATCCCCAGAACCATGGCCAGCCCCTGGCTGTGTCGAAATGATATGACGGCTTCACCGAATTGTCCTGCCCCCGAGGGACGACATCAACCTCTACCTCTCACGATGCGAGGCATCACCTTCGTTCTCACCGGCCGACAAGGCAGCCGCATCGTCCTCCGGCGTCACGATCGCCCGGCCGGAACGACCCTTGGCCTGCGATTTCCGCCGTTTCAGGTTCTCACGAAGCGCCGTACGCAGCCGTGCCTGCCGCTCTCGCTCTGCCCGGCTCGATTCACTGTTCATCACGCCATGCCGCCCATATTCGCGCCCTGGGTTCCCATGCAGCCATGCTGCCGGGCGCCATGGTCCCTAATGCCCTGATTTTTTGATCATAACACGGAAAATCCAGCATATTCGGCAGCATGGCCTCTCTCGCGCTTGCACGGAAAGCCTCGTTATGGCAAGGATCGCGCGCCTTCCGAGGCTTTTGGCCGATTCCGCCTCGGCCCGGCCGGTCCAGACCGGCCTTTGATGTCTGGCGTTCGCTGCCGTAGCTCAGTGGTAGAGCACTCCATTGGTAATGGAGAGGTCGACAGTTCAATCCTGTCTGGCAGCACCAGCCAACCCTCTCATTCAGGCTTGTCTCAAAACATCCGCTGACTGATTGCACTTGCCAAGTTCCTGCCTTGTGCAAGGATGGAACCGGACGGCCAGTGCCAATCCATACGTTGTTCGCTGAGCAATTACTGGGGGCTGCCTTGAACGAGTCGCTGCATCCGCTCGCGCCGCATCATTTGCCACTGTTCATCACGGCGCCCGGCGATACCGACATACTCATGGTCGTCGTGGGCATCATTCTGCTCCTCTCTATTCTACTCGTCGGCAACATCTACCTGCAGATTCACTCCCTGCCGGAGCGGATGGCTCATAAATCACAGAAGCTGCAGTTCGAAATCGTGGCGGTGCTGTGCCTGCTCGCGCTCTTCACACATAATCATTTGTTCTGGGTGGCCGGGCTATTTCTCGCCTTGGTCGACCTGCCCGATTTCAGCACTCCGCTGCGCAGCATCGCGGCCTCCGTTCAGAAAATAGCCGGCATTCCTCCCGACCCCGATCCATCGGAGCCGCCTGAGCCGACAACTCACGCGGCGACATCCATATCCGACAAGGCGCCGGACAGCGAGACGAGGGGGCAAGGCCATGCTTGAGCTGCTCCTTTGCTCGATTCTGACGGTGTTTCCCGACTATCTCTATCGCCGGTATGCGCAGGACAAACGCATCGGGCGAGAGATCACGCTGTTTTCCGTCTGGTACGAATTGAGATGGGGCATCACCGCATGCGTGATGCTGACGGTCGCCCTGATCACCGTCATCTTCTATTTCCATCCCTCTACGACCAGCGCGACCTTGTACTTCAGAACCGTTCCGATCGTGCCCGAGACGATCGGGCGCGTCGCCTCGGTTCATGCCGACTTCAGCGCTCCTGTTCAAAAAGGAGAAGTCCTGTTCAGGCTGGACAGTTCAAAACAGGAGGCCGCACTTGAAGCCGCCCGCCGCAAGGTCGCGGAGGTCGACGCGGCACTTGTGGCGGCGCAAGCTGATGTCCTGAAAGCAGACGCGCAGATTCAGGAAGCCAAAAGCGCCTATCGGCAAGCCGCCGAGGAACTGGACGTCAAACGCGAATTGCAGAAGCGCAATCCGGGCATTGTCCCACAGCGTGACATTGAAAAGCTCGAAGTCGCCGCCACCGGTCGTCAGGCGTCCGTCGATGCGGCGACCGCCGCACATCAATCCATTATGGCGCGTGTGACGGCGCTGCTACCCGCGGAGAAGGCGAGCGCGGAAGCAGCGCTCGCTCAGGCGCAGGTGGATATGGACAAGACGTTCATTCGTGCCGGTGTCGCTGGGCGCGTCGAACAATTTTTGCTGCGGCCGGGCGATGTCGTTAATCCCATGATGCGGCCCGCCGGCATCCTCATCCCGGAAGGCGCGGGAAGGCGGCGACTCGCTGCAGGATTCGGGCAGATCGAAGCGCAGGTCATGAAAGTCGGAATGGTGGCCGAGGCCACATGCATTTCAAAGCCGTGGACCGTGATCCCGATGGTCATCACAAGCGTGCAGGATTACATCGCGGCGGGTCAGTTCCGAGGCGGCGAACAGCTCCTCGATGCCCAGCAAGCCATGGCGCCGGGTTCTATTCTTGTTGTGATGGAGCCTATCTACAAAGGTGGGCTTGATGGCGTGACTCCGGGCAGCCGTTGCATCGCGAATGCCTACACCAGCAACCATGATCTGATCGCCGCAAAAGAGACTGGTTTTCTCATGGGCCTCTGGCTACACGCCATCGATGCCGTCGGGATCGTGCATGCCATGCTGCTGCGTATCCAGGCGCTGCTGCTGCCGGTCAAGACGCTGGTGCTGAGCGGTCACTAACGCCATCGACGAAAGAGAAGCCGCCTTTACTCTCGCAGCAACTCAAGAGCCCTGCCCTTGTGAGCCGCGACATGATCGGTCTTGTCGCTCTTGATCTCATACTGGGGACACTCCTGCGAGGCGTGATGGGTGTGGCCCTTATAATCGAAATCTTGCGTGTGGATGGCGATGACGGTCCCGGACACCCACCCCGCCTCGGAATGCCAGCCCACATGATCGCCGATCTTGAACCCTTCAGCCATGTCGCGAACTCCTCATTTTTGCAAAAGGACGTCCTTCAATACGACCGCATCATTGTGCTCTTCGTCATGCGCACTGTAGACGAGAGTGACCGTCTCTGCCTTCGCCAGCGCGCGAATGTGCTCGAGTTCCTCAGCGTGTTGCCGCAATTCGCTCTTGTAGCGGCGCTGGAATTCCGGCCAGCGTTCAGGATCATGACCGAACCATTGCCGCAGCCCGGTGCTGGGCGCGATCTCCTTCATCCAATCATCAAGGGCAGCTTTTGCCTTGCTCACTCCGCGCGGCCAGAGCCGATCAATAAGAATACGCACACCGTCCTCCGGTTCCGCCGGGACATAAGCGCGCTTCAATCGGAGATGTGAGGCTGGAAACGGGGACTTTGTCATGCGCTAACCCTGCCGTGATCGGGCCATGCAGCACCCGGAAGCAATACCACTGCACCTTTCCATTGGGGTCAAGGACCACGATAGCCCATGCCCCATCGGCACCCCTTCTTCGGACAGGCTTATTCCAGCAGGATTGGCTAGAACTTAGCCCGCGCCAGCACGCGGAAGGTCCGGCCCTGACCGGGAGACAGGTTGTTGTTGCCGTCCGCGCTCGCCCAGTACCCCTTGTCGAAGATGTTCTCGACGTTGAACTGCGCGCTCCACGTCTTGTCGATCTTCAGATAGAGCGCCGCATCGAACCGGACGAAGCCCGGCAGTTTCACGGTGTCATCGTTACTCGCATAGGAATTGCCAAAATAGATCACGCCGAGGGCCGCTGCCCAGCGCGGGTCGATCTGATACTTGTTCCACCACGAAAACTGATTGTACGGCACGAGCTGAACGCGATTACCCGCAACGAAGACCGCTGACAGATTCCTCGCAACACGAGCGTCGGTGTAGGCATAACCAAGGATCGATTGCCAATCAGCGGTGACATAACCATTCAATGCAGTTTCAAATCCGCGAGTATGGGTTGCACCATTCGGGACGAAGAAGCCGTTTCCGACTGGGAATGGCTGATTGGTCCGGTTCAGATTATAGAGAGCCGCCGTCCACAGCAGCTTCGGATTGATATTCCACTTCGCACCTATTTCAGTGCTCTCGAACTTCTGCGGATCGAGAATCAACGTCCCGTTCGACAGCGCGCTGAACTGATCGCCCGACGCCGGAAGATAGGAAATGCTGTAGGCACCGTAGAGCGATACGTTATCGACCGGCTTGAAGATCACGCCAGCGCGGGGCGACACTTTGTCGTCGACACGATTGCGCGTGACACCTCCCGGAACATTCCGGTCAGTGGCCGTCATATCGAACCGGTCGAACCGTGCGCCTGCGATCAACTGCAACCAGCGCGTCACATCGATCTGGTCCTGCGCATAGGCCGATGAAATATTCAGGCGATAAACACTGTTCGAGTCACCGGTCGAGCCGTTGACCGCCGGATTATTGATCACATGATTAAACGTGACCGGCCCGAAATAAGTGGGATTAAACGGGTTGACCGCCACCGTCGTCGCGCCGTTGAAAAAGCCGGTATTACGAAGCCCGAGGCCGGTCTGTCTTCCAAATTCGGTTCCAAATGCAACCGTGTGGAAAATCGGCCCAGTAAACGTCTTGTAGGTAAAATCGGTCTGGTTGAACAGATTCTCGCGGTTCGTCGTATTCTGATAGGCGCTTAGATTCATCGTCCCGGTGCCGGGACCGGTCACGGTCGCCGCACTACCCGGATAGACATTGGTGTATCCGCGGTTGAAGTCGGCATACATCGTCGAGTTCTTGACGGTCAGGCCGTTGCCGAAGTCGTGGTCGATCACCGCCATCGTGGTCTGCACGTCGGCATAGGTGTTGTTGTAGATCGGGCTGCCGAAGAATTTCGAGAAATCGTTGTTCGGCACGAACGGCACTGTGGGATTGAAGCGGCTCGTTCCCGTTGCCGCGAGAGACGGGTTGCCGCGATCCGCCAGTTCCTTGTCATGATAATATTCGTAAGAGAGCTTGATCTTGGTATCGTCGGTCGGCTTCCAGGTCAGCGTCGGATTGATGCCGTAGCGCTCAAGCCGCCCGAAATCGCGGAACGTGTCCGAGCCTTCATAGAAGGCATTGAGGCGAACCGCGACCTTGTCGTTGACCGCCTGCCCCGCATCGATCGTAAAGCGACGATCGCCCCACGAGCCGGTCTGCGCGGTAGCCTCATAGATGCGCTGGCCGTCCGCTTCCTTCAGTGTGCGGTTGACGAGACCGCCACCCGCGCCGCGCCCGAACGTCAGCGCGCTCGGTCCCTTGATCACCTCGAGGCTCTGCGTGTTGTAGAGATCGCGGAAATACTGGACGTCGTCACGGAAGCCGTTGACGAAAAAGTTGGCGCTGGAATCGACGCCGCGGATCACGAGCTCGTCGCGGTTGCCTTCGCCCTGATGCACCGAGACGCCCGGAATGTAGCGGGTGATATCGGTGATGCTGTGGGTCGCCTGATCCTCGATCATCTGCTTGGGAACTACATTGACCGACTGCGCGATGTTCAAGAGCGGCGTGTTGGTCTTGGTGGCGACCGACGTGCTGTTCGAATAATAGCCCACTGTGCCGGTGCGCGCATCGAAGGTGGCCGTGTTTGCCACCGGCGCCGGTGCTTGCGGCGTCTGCGGCCGGCCCGAACGGCGCGCGGCGCGGCGCGTATTCGACGAGGACGATGCCGACCTTTGCCGCTTGTGCGTCCGCGGCTTCGCCGCGTCGATCGTCACCGCCGGCAACGTCGCACTGGTTTGCCCCGCAGGCTGCTGGGCATGAGCAGGCACGATAAAAATTCCGAGGCTCAGCGCAGCACCCGCAGTCGACGCGAGCGCCACTCGTCGAACCATCTTCAACTCAAAGAGATGTTTTGAAACAGACACAGTTATTCCCCCAGTCAGTCGCCGTGCGGCGAGTATCATTGAGGGAGACAACCAACAACGGCAAAAATTCCTGGATATACCTTAGATGCCCTCTAAACCGTTTTGTTTAGATAGCTTCTAAGAAATCATACCAACACGCAACAATACCTCGCATCACGAGCGATCGTTGTTCGATGCCGGCTTGAGAGAGATCATCCAGATCGTGAACAGACTGGGCGTCGCCGCGATCGCCACCGGCACGAATGCGAACACCGCCATGCCGCCGATGTCCCAGGCCATGCCGCTCACAAGCGAAACGAACATCGCGTAGGTGTAACTGATCGCCAACGCCGCAGCGAGAATGCGCGCAACATCGTCCGGATTACGCGCGAGCAACGGCGGCAGCGCCATGCTGAGCGTCAGCAGCGCGCTGCAAGCCATACCCGTCACGCCCGCTGATATGATTGTCCACCAGCCGGTCGAAAACACGACACCGAAAATGCTTGCCAGCATCATGATGCCAAAGAAGATGAACGGCCAGCGCTTGCTCTGAAACCGGTCTGCCAGCGCCACCATCAACAGCGAGATCGGAAACTGTCCGACGTTCAGCGCCGTCAGTGCAGCGCTGACGTCCGCGCTTCGTCCCATGCTCGTCAGGTAAGCAGGCAAGAAGGCGTTGGTGCAGAAATAGGTACTGGCGACACTCGCCAGGATCATGCCAATCTTCCAGTTCAGCTTGCTGGCAAGATCGGGCCACAGGCGTCCGGGCTTGCTGACCGCATGATTCTCCGTTCGCGGGCCGAAGGCGAACACCATGATCGCGATGACCAGCAGCGGCGCGGACCATGTCAGAAGACCAAGCCGCCAACTCTGGTTGAAATACGGCAGCAACACCGGAAGCATCAGCGCGACGGGGACGACCTCGCCGACGATGAGTCCGTTGGTGTAGAGCGCCGTGCCGAACGCTGCGCGCTCCGGCATCCACTGCCGGACGGCAGCACCCATCGCAGGCTGCATGATGGCGATACCGCCGCTCATCAGAACGGTCGCCGCGTAGAGCGAGTAGGCTTCCGGCGCCAGCGCGCGCAGGCCGGAACCAAGCGCAGTGACCGCAAGACCGCCAGCCAGCGTCCATCGCACTCCGACATGCTCGATCAGCAATGAGCCGGGGGCGGCGGCAATGGCGAACAGGATCACAGGAATGCCGGTGAGAATTCCGATCTCCGTGCCGGACAGTTGCAGGTCCGACTGGATCAGCGAAATCACCGGCGGCACCGCGAGCACGCTCAGACGCAGACCGGCGCCGCAAATCCACAGCAGCAGACCCGACATATAGTTTCGATTTGTCATAATGACCGGAAATGGAGGAAAGGAAGCGCACAGCGCGGAGGCTGCTGTCTACCAGAACCGGCGAGTCAATACACCGGTCGAAAGATCTAAAATACGCTCAGGATTTTCTGTGAGGGGGAAGCACAGCATCGGTGCGCTGTTGCAGGCGCGCCAGCGTGCGGCCGAAGACGGCGTCTTCCTTCAGCGCGCGCGCAAGCGTGAGCGCACCCTGAATGCTTCCGACGATATCCTCTGCAAGAGACTTCGCAATGACTGCATCGGCGCCTGCCCGAACCAGCGCGCCGTCAAGCGCCTCGATCCAACGCTTGAAATAAAGTCGGATCGGCTTGGCGAAGCGATCCCGTGTCTCATCCAGCGCGAAGGCTCCAAGCAGGCAAACCCTGCGGCCGGAGCGAAAATAACTGTCAACCGTCCGCCACATCTGCGCGATCGCGGCACGCGGCTCATCGCGCTCCAGTGGTTCAAACACTTCGCGCACGAACCATCCGTCGACATCGGCCAGAATTTCCGCCGCCATGCCTTCCTTCCCCTCGGGAAAGAAGTGATAGAGGCTGCCCTTCGACAGGCCAGTGCGTTCGGTGATTTCAAACAGTGACGCACCCTCGAAGCCGAGTTCGCGAAAGACCTCGGCCACCCGTGTGATCGCGTCGCTTTTCTCGAAAACCGTGCGCGCCATGTCCTGTCTGTCAGCTCCCGTCAGGTCTGGTTCTATAGCCCAAGATCGGACAGACCCGGATGATCATCCGGCCGGCGGCCCAGCGGCCAGTGGAATTTGCGGTCCGTTTCCTTGATCGGCATATCATTAATCGAAGCGAAGCGGCGCTGCATCAGGCCCGCCGCGTTGAACTCCCAATTTTCGTTGCCATAGGAACGGAACCAGTTGCCGCTGTCGTCGTGGCATTCGTAAGCAAAACGCACGGCGATGCGGGTATCGGAAAAGGCCCACATTTCCTTGATCAGACGATAGTCCAGTTCTTTCGCCCATTTTCGGGTGAGAAACTCGATGATCTGCTTGCGTCCGACAGGAAATTCCGCGCGATTACGCCATTGGCTGTCTTCCGTGTAAACCAGCGCGACTTTTTGCGGATCGCGGCTGTTCCAGCCATCTTCCGCCATTCGCACCTTCGCGGTGGCGGTTTCAAAGGTAAAAGGCGGTACAAGCGGCGTGGCCATGGCGGCATCCTTTAATGTGTGGGTGGCATGAACGGCGATGTTTAAACCAATAAGTTTTGACTATACCAATCGGTCTAGTATTGCAACCCTGTGGTCTAAAGCTGCCCGGGACCGGTCATGATCCATAATGAAACCTCGCCGTCCCGGACGGGGCTGTCCCGGCAGACACTCGGCATGGGGCTCGGCTTCATCGGAATAGCCATTTTCGGCGGCACGCTGCCTGCGACACGTCTTGCGGTGGAAGGACTCGATCCGTTCTTCATCACGGCCGGCCGTGCGGCCGCCTCCGGCCTTCTCTCAGCCGCGCTGCTTCTGATGTTACGGCGGCGCTGGCCGAGCATGCGCCAGATCCGCACGATGCTGATCTGCATCGTGACCATCGTTTTCGGCTTTCCGGGGTTGATGGCGCTGGCGATGCTAACGGTGCCCGCTGCACATGGCGGCGTCGTGCTCGGCATCCTGCCGTTGACCACAGCCGCAGCCGCCAGCGTGATCCTGGGCGAGCGTCCCTCGCTGCGCTTCTGGCTGCTGGCAGGACTCGGCACCACGGTGGTGGTGGCGTTCGCCCTGCGCGACAGCGGCGGCGAAATCGCAATCGGCGATGTCTATCTGTTTCTGGCCGCGATCTCGACCTCGATCGGCTACGTGTTCTCGGCCGACCTCAGCCACGAGATGCCCGGCTGGGAAGTCATCTCATGGATTCTGGTGCTGGCACTGCCGCTGACCCTGCCGCTCGCGATATGGCTATGGCCGACCAATCCCGGCGCGGTGCCGACCGCTGCGTGGGTGGCCTTTGCCTACGTCTCGGTCTTCAGCATGTTCGTCGGCTTCTTTGCATGGAATGCCGGACTCGTGATGGGCGGCGTTGCCCGCGTCAGCCAGGTGCAGTTGCTGCAAACCTTCGTCACGCTCGGACTGTCCGCAGTTATCAACGGCGAACATGTCGGCCCTTCCACCATCGCGGTGGCGGCGCTCGTGGTGGCGATCGTTGCAGCGGGCCGCAACGCGCGCATTGCGCAGAAAGTCCCTGAAGCCGCATAGCGATCGCAGATCAGGACACCAGACTTGCATCGAGCGTGATCGTACAATTGAACAGCTTCGACACCGGGCAGCCGGATTTCGCTCTGGCGATCAAGCCATCAAATGTTTGCCGGTCGATGCCGGGAATCTCTCCCTTGAACGTCAGGTGCACGGACGTGATGGTGAAGCTGTCGCCCTCAATCTCCAGCGTGACAGCCGCATTCGTATCCATCTTATCGGCCTTGAAGCCAGCCTCGGTCAAAAGCCGCGACAGGTTCATCGTGAAACATGCCGCGTGCGCCGCGCCCAGCAGTTCTTCCGGATTACTTCCGGGCTTGCCTTCGTAGCGGCTGCCCAAGCCATAGGGGTAGTCGGTCAGGGCGCCGCTCTTGGTGGAAATGGCGCCCTTCCCGTCCTTGATGCCGCCGCTCCATGTCGCGGAGCCGAATGTTTTCACCTTCATCAGTCAACTCCTTGAATGCAGCGATCCGCCTGAGCGGAATTGCAGCCGTCTCAGGCGGCCGCGGATTTCAGCCTCTTCCGGTTCGCATCGAGTCTTCGGTCCACCAGCGCAACGATCTGGTCGACCGCCGGATGATTCATGCCCTTCTGCTGCGCCAGCAATTGCACGAGCTTGTCGGCGCGCTCGACATTCGCCGCTCCATTGGCCAGAGCGCGCGCCACCGATGCCGGCCGCGCGAGGCTTTTGGCCGCCGCAGCGTATTTCTCGAACGGCACGAGATCTTCGCTCTTCGCACCGAGCGCGATGCAGACGTCACTCACGAACTCATACACTGCGCGCGATTGCGCAAGATCGGAATGAACCGCTTCCTGCGCGGTACGCATGCCATCCTCCGTGATGCAGCGATAATTTCCGGCGAGCAGCATCGGCCATTTTGCCAGCGGCACGAACAGCGAATCGTGGAAGCGCAGCTTCACCGGCACTTCCGTCTTGCCTTCCGGCGTCTCCATGCGGATCGCATTGATGTCGCTCTCAAGTCGGCGCAGGATGGCGTTGCTGTTTTCGTTCTCAAACCGCGCGACCTTGAAGTTGGTCGGCAGCGTGACGTGCAGGAAGTTGACCTTTTCCTCCGGCGGACGGATCGCCTGCGGATCGGGGCTGCACAGGGTTAGCGTGCCGGGATCGAACGCGCTCCAGACCGACGGATCGGTGGATGCGGCTTTCACGGCATCCGCATCGACACCCGGCAGGCGCGCGATATAGGGCAGCGGCGGCATGTTCATGATCGACATGCACGGCACGCGTGATCGCGCGATACGCTCCAGCAGCTCGCGTACGCCCGGCGCGCCATATTGCGGCTCCTGCATCGCGAGGCCGATCAGGTCGTAGTCCGCCGGATTCACGTCCCCCGCACCCATCGCGGACACCTTGCCGGGCAGATTGCGTGAATCGATCAGAAGCGGCGTCTCGCGGCCGCGGATCGGCATCCGCACGCGAAAGCCCTCGCTGTTGATGAGATCGGCCTCCGCAGGCAGGCATACCAGCGTGACGGAGTGTCCGCCGAACAGAAGTTTGGAAGCGAGCAGCGACCCATAGGACGCGCCGAGGATAAGGATTTTATAGTGTGACATCATTGTTCTCTTTTTTTGCAACAGAGACGCTGCGCCCGGCCTTGCAGCCAGAACCCATCCCCGTATGTCCCAAGGTGTTTTGTTTGAGCGCTTGTTGCGCCTGACGTGCACGCACGGTCATGGCCGTGCGAACGTGTATCGAATAGTCGGTAGAGGCGGAGCCGGCCTCAACGAGGCCGGCTCCTGATCCGTTACAGATCCTCGAAGGCGGTTTCCCGCGATACCAGCGTCGCGATCAGCGTGATGGCGCCGAGAGCGATGAGGTACCACGAAATCGCGTGCGTGGAGCCGTAGTAAGCCAGCAGGCCCGTCGCGATCATCGGAGCAAAGCCGCCGCTGATCGCCGCCGATACCTGCACGCCGAGCGACGCGCCGCTGTAACGCACCTTGGTGCCGAACAGCTCGGGGATGAAAGCAGCCTGCGGACTGAACATCAGCCCGTGGGTGATGCTCATGATGATCGCAATCGCGATCGCGATCGTCGTCGGGTCCTTGGTCTCGACGAACGTGAACAGCGGGAAGGCCGCGATCATCGAAAGAATGGTGCCGGCGATGTAAAGCGGCTTGCGGCCCACATAGTCTGACAACAACCCGAACAGCGGCAGCGTCACCAGTTCGAGCATCGCTGCGTAAAGCACCGCGTCGAGAATGACCGTTTTCGAGAGGTGCAGGTGTGATGTCGCATAATAGACCAGGAAGCCGATCAGCACATACACCCACGCCACTTCCGAGATCTTGAGACCCACCGCGACGATGAAATTCTTGAAGTCCTTGGTGAGCACGTCGACAAGCGGCGCCTTGGACACCTCACCCTGCTCCTGGACTTTCGCGAACTTCGGCGTCTCGACGAGCCGCATGCGCACGAACAGGCCGACGGCGACGAGAATCGCGCTCAGCCAGAACGGAAGCCGCCAGCCCCAGCTCATGAACTGATCATCGGGCAGCTTGGAGACCAAAAGGAAGACCAGCGTCGCGCACACCATGCCGAGCGGAAAACCTACCTGGACGAGGCTGCCGAGGAAGCCACGGCGGTGCCGGTCGCCGCTTTCGATCACCATCAGGGTCGCGCCGCCCCACTCGCCACCGATGCCGATGCCCTGCGCCATTCGCAGAACCAGCAGCAGGATCGGAGCGAGAATGCCGACCTGATCATACGTCGGAAGACATCCGATCAGGAACGTACCCGCACCCATGATGATCATGGTGAGTGTCAGCATCGCCTTGCGGCCGAGCTTGTCGCCGAAATGGCCGAACACCGCGCCGCCGAGCGGACGCGCGACAAAGCCCACTGCGTAGGAGCCGAATGCAGCGAGTGTGCCGACCAACGGATCGTAGTTCGGAAAGAACAGCTTGTTGAACACCAGCGCCGCCGCGGTGCCATAGATCAAGAAATCGTACCACTCGACCGTGGTGCCGAGCACGCTCGCCGTGACGATGTGCTTGATGCTGGACCCCTCCTTGGGCACAGCGGGGTTTAGTACCTCTGCTGTCGACATTTGTTTCTCCCTAGTTGACTTTGCGGGTTATGTTTCCCGGATTAAGAAACTTCAGCATCGTTGCTGAATAGAAAGTTGTCAACTAAGTTTCCTTCTGCGATACTTATTTAAGCAAAGTTTCTTAGAGCAGGAGACGTCTGGCATGCCAAACACCACGTTCATCATCCACGCCTATGATGATGTTGAACCGATCGACATCGGCGCAACATTCGGCGTTCTTTCAATGGCCAAGCGTGTCGATCCAGGCATCGACATGATCCTGGTGGCCAACAAGGCCGGACCGGTTCGGCTCTCTAATGGACTTGAGATCATCGCTCCCTACAGCGTGACGAATTGTCCCGCCGGAGACGTGTTGATGATTCTCGGCGGCGCCGCATGGCCCGAGGTCAGCAAGGATGAGCAGACCCTCGACTTCATTCGCACGTTCGCGCAGAAGGGCATCGTGGCTTCAGTTTGCACTGGGGCGCTTATACTTGCTGGCGCTGGCCTGCTCAACGGCAAGGGTGCAACCACGCGCCGCTTCGCGCCCACCGGCACCGAGACGCCGCTCGCCTTGATGAAAAAACTTTATCCCGGCGTGAAAGGCACCGAAGCACGATTCGTCGATTCCGGCGCGGTCGTCACCGGCGGCGGTGTCGTTCTGGCAGTCGATACAACATTGCATCTGATCGCGCGGTTACGCGGCACGGACGTCGCGAAGGAGACTGCGCGCATCATCGAATACCCATGGAGCGGCAATGACGGCGCGTTTTCCGAAGCCGCCGGCACGCTCAAAACTGCGGCCGCATAACTGAGTTGACAGCTTCTCTCGTTTGTATCCTAATAGGATACTTATTTAACAAAGGAGGATACCCCGATGGACCCACGCTTCGTCACCAAAGAACCCACACCGGGCGGTTCGGTCTATGTGAAGGTCACCGACATGGACTGGAAGCCATCCCAGTTCGAAGGCATCCAGATCAAGGTGCTATACGAAAAGCCGGAAACCGGCGAACTGACCTGCCTGCTGAAGTGGGAACCGGGCACCACGCTGCCCTTCCACCAGCATCCCGAACTCGAGCAGAGCTATGTGCTCGAAGGTTCGTTCTACGATCACGACGGCATTTGCCGCGCGGGCAATTTCGTCTGGCGCCACCCCGGCTCCTATCACGAGACCAAGAGCGACGAAGGCTGCATTCTTCTCGCCGTCTACCGCAAGCCGAACAAGTTCGGCGAGACCGCGGGATTCGGCGTCGAGAAGGAAGGCGCTCTCGCAAGCTGATTCAAGGCGACTGATCGTTCCCCCAGCCTTGATCTCGGGGCGCTGCTCGCAGCGCCCCTTTTTTGCACCCCATGGCTGGCGGCTTTCCGGGGAGGCGAATTAGCTACGGTTTTTGGGCTCGTACAACACCACGAGAGCCTTGGCCTCGCCGGACTTGCCGCGCCCGCGATGCCTCTGGCGAGGATCGAAATAGATACAATCGCCCGGCATCAACTCGAAGGTCTCGTTGCCAACCTCGAATTCCACGACGCCGCTGAGCACGAAGATCATCTCCTCGCCGCCATGCTCGAAGAACACTTCCTTGAGGATTTGCGAGGGGAAGGTAAACAGAAACGGCGACATGTGCTTGCCGGCGGCGCTCTGCACCAGCGACTGGTAGTCGTAGCCGAACGACGTCGCGCCGCGCACGACGTTACGCCGCTCATCGGCGCGCACCACGGAAACACCTTCATACCCGGGCTCGGAGCGCTCACCGGCTCCGTTTTCAACCAGCCCCGCGAGATCCGTGCCGAGCGCCTTGGCGAGTTTTGAGAGAGTCCCGAGAGGTGGCGTCTGACGGCCGGTCTCGACCTTGGAAAGATAACCCTTGGTGAGCCCGACCTCCTGGGCCAGCGAATCCAGCGTACGCTCCTGCATCTTGCGCAGTTGCCTGATCCGGCGTCCAAGCGTGTCGATTTCCTGCTCGCCTTTAAACCCGGTTTCCAAGATGTCGGTTGTTGTCATTTCGAATCGTCTATTGTGCCGGAAGCTCTTGATTATCAACAGTCCGGCTTGGTCGGAACCGTTTTCCATAGATAGTCCCATCTATAGCAGACTGCCAGCCGTCCCATATTTGATCCTTCGCAAGTTTCCTGATAAGAAACATTGGGAAGCCTAGGGACGACACCATGCAACGGCAGTACAAAATCGCCCGTAAAGTCAGCGAAACACCGAACACGATCTCCGTATTCCTGATCTCGGACGGCGCACTGGAGCGCTTTCAAGCCGGGCAGCATCTCGCTTTCGATATTCCAGGCGTCGGCGAGCGCCCTTATGTGTTGTCCGCCTTTTCTCCCGACCCGAAGATTTATCGCATCACGGTCGTCCACACCGATGCGACGGATGCCGCAAGAGCAGCCTCCTACTGGACCGACCATGCGGAAAAAGGCGGCCTCATTCGCGCGACCGGACCGCAGGGATCGTTTCATCTCACCGCCGAGCTTGACCGGCCCATCGTCATTCTCAGCAAGGACATCGGCGAAGCCGCCGTCACCGCGATGGCGGAAGAACTGGCCGTGAGGGCATCACGGCATCAGGCCGTATTTCTGCACGCGACGTTCAACAGCTCGACATTCGCCCTGAAAGGCAAACTGGGATCGCTAAAAGCCGATCTGCCGAACAGCGTCTGGAAAGTCTGGTTCAGCAATCCGCGCCAGATCGACCGGCCGGGCAAGGAATACGACCTCAACGGCGACATGGACCTTGGCGAGTGCGCGGAATTCTTTCCCCGCGAGGAGTTCGACGCCTACATCTGCGGCCCGAGGGAATTCGTCGCCGCAACGGAAGCCGCGATGCGCGACAACGGCATCCCATGCCGCGATATCTACACACAGGAGATGGGCGCAACCCTCGCACCGCCTGCGGAGATCGCCAACGAAAAAGAATTGCCGACGCTCCATCCGCAGCCGGTGACGTTCACGACCTCAGGCATCGCGGCGACATGGACGCCCGAGAAGGGCACGCTGCTGGAATTCGCCGAAAGCCTCGGGATCACCGCGCCTTTCAACTGCCGCACCGGAATGTGCGGCATGTGCGCGCGCAAGGTGACATCGGGCGACGTTATGAAAATTCGCGAGACCTCGGCGAAAACGCGCGAGCACTGCCAGTTGATGTGCTCGACCATCCCGATGAGCAGGGTCGAGATCGAACTGTAGCAGCGCTCGCGCGCTTCTTGCGTCTTATCGCGCAACCGGCGCCAGATTCGCGTGGTGCGTCTGCCGGCACCAGTAATCGAACGTGGCGTTCACGATCGACGGCTTCAGCAGATAGTCGTGCGCCTCCCTGGCGAGAACCGGATCGACCGGCGTCAGCGGGCCAAACACACGGGCACGAATCTGCATCCGCGCGGCACGCTCGAGATAGACCGACAGATAGGTCGCTTCCTCGATCGAGCAGCCCGCGGTGAGGTAACCATGATGGGCGAGGATGATGGCGCGCCTGGAGCCGAGAGCCTCGGAAATCAGCACGCCCTCCTGATCGGCGATTGGCACGCCCGGCCAGTCTCCGAGGAACGCGCAATCGTCGTGCAGCGGCGTCATGTCCATCTGCGAGATCACCAGCGGCTGGCGCGCCGCCGCAAGAGCCGACGCCCAGGGCGAGTGGGTGTGGATCATCGATTGCACGTCGGGCCGCGCCTCATACACCCAGAGGTGAAAACGGGTCGCCGGGTTGGGCATGCCGTGGCCGGTCAGCGTGTTCAGGTCGCGGTCGACCTCGATGAAGTCATCGGGCGTGGCTTCATCGAAACCAAGACCGAAGCGAAGCGTCCAGTAGGCATCGGGCCGCTCCGAGCGCAGGCTGATCTGGCCCGCGAGGCCCGCTTCCTGTTCGGTCATCGCGAGAATGCGGCAGGCATAAGCGAGCTTTTCCTTAGGGCTGCGCTGTGTGCCCTTGAGGTGCTCCGCCATTTCCTTTGTCGCGCGGTCGTCGAAATATTCCTTGGCGCGCAAGCTCTTCACATCCACGTTCATGGCTTCCTCCCTGTTTCCGCCAGCAAGATTCCCGGAGTATCGAAGGAAGGGCGATGCGCGGCCATGAAGCGGCGCTCATAACTGAGATGAGGTGCGCGTCGGCTAATGCGCTGCTGCGGTCGCGAGTTGCAGCAATTCCTGCACCAGCGGCGAGGACGGGCGGTCCGTCCGCGTGATGGCCACGATGCGCCGCTTGAGCACGGGGCTGGCGATTGCCGTTTTCACCAGATCGTGCTCCGCAAGCACCCGGTCCGGAATTCGCGATGGCAACACGCAGGCGCCGACGCCCGATGCCACGAGTTGCAACATCGCATCGACGGTTTCCGCCTCCGCCACGATCTGCGGTTTATTCACCACCGCACGCAGCATCTTGTGCAGCGCATAGTGGGGCGGAAAGCCGACCAGCTTGATATCCGCCTTGTTCAAATCGACCGGCACCGGGAGCCGGTGCGACTTCGGAGCGATCAGGCACATCTCGTCGTCGAACAGCGGCGTCGCCGCGAGATCTGCGGAATTGACCGCAACATCATAGACAAAGCCCAGATCGGCCCGGCCGCTCTCCACCAGTGCGACTACGTCCGGCGAACTGCGGCCCATCAGCGAGAGATTAACCTGCTCATGCCGGCCAACGAATTGGGCCAGCACATCGGCGGTGAAATAGTAACTAAGCGTATGCACCGTCGCGACCCGGATGGTCCCGCGCGAAAGTCCCTCCCTCTCGCGGATGTCCTCCAGCGCCTCATCGATCGCGGCGTAGGCAGGTTTCGCCGCCGCCAGCAGCCTGCGGCCGCAATCGGTCAGTTCGACGCCGCGGCCGGTACGGACGAACAGGGCATTACCGACATACGCTTCCAGCGAGGCGAGCTGACGGCTGATCGCCGACTGGGTCAGATCGAGACCGTCGGCCGCGCGCGACAGCGACTTTGTCTCCGCAATCCTGACGAAATAACGAAGCTGGCGGTCCAGGCTCTCCATATCATGTGTGTGCTGCCGGGCGTGCGACCCGTCAAGCATCCTGCGGACCTGCGGCGTGTTGACACCCCGCGAGCCGCATGGTCCACCCTTGGTCGGGATCAGGGTGGCCGGAAGGCACCCGCGACACGCAGGATCGGCCATGAACGTCTCGTCTTTTTCGGTTGTCAAAGGATCGGTGCTGCCGCGCCATGACTGGACGCGCGACGAAGCGCAGGCGCTGTACGATCTGCCTTTCGCCGACCTGATGTTTCAGGCGCAGAGCATCCATCGCGCCAATTTCGATCCCAACCATGTCGAGACGGCGAGCCTGCTCAGCATCAAGACCGGCGGCTGCCCGGAGGATTGCGGCTACTGCTCGCAGAGCGCCCACTATAAGACCGACGTCAAGGCCACCAAGCTGATGGACCATGACGACGTGATCGCCACCGCGAAGCGCGCCAAGGAATCGGGCGCGAACCGTTTCTGCATGGCGGCGGCCTGGCGCAACCCGAAGGACAAGGATCTCGACCGCGTCTGCGACATGGTCAGCGAAGTGAAGGCGCTTGGCATCGAGACCTGCGCCACGCTCGGCATGCTGACGCGCGAACAGGCCGACCGGTTGCGCGCCGCCGGCCTCGATTTCTACAACCACAATGTCGATACCTCGCCGGAATTTTACGGCCACATCATCACCACTCGCACGATGCAGGATCGCATCGAAACGCTGGCGCACGCCCGCGAGTCCGGGCTGAAAGTGTGCTGCGGCGGCATCGTCGGCATGGGCGAGCAGGTCGAGGATCGCCTCGGCATGCTGATGCTGCTGGCGAACCTCGCCGAACACCCGGAAAGCGTGCCGATCAACCTGTGGAATGAAGTGAAGGGCGTACCCGTCAACGGTACCGCCAACGCGCCAGACCCGATCGAGATGGTTCGGATGATCGCGGTCGCGCGCATCATGATGCCGAAAAGCGTGGTGCGGCTCTCCGCGGGCCGCCAGTACATGACCGACGAGATGCAGGCGCTGTGTTTCCTCGCAGGCGCCAACTCGATCTTCATCGGTGACGTGCTCTTGACCACCAAGAACCCGCAGACCGACAAGGATGCCGCCCTGCTCGACCGGCTTGGCATCAAATCCCGGTTCGACGAGGTCCGGGCCGACAGCCAGCCCAAGGATCAAGCCAAGGACCAAATCGCGGGCTCAAGTCGCGCGATTTGATTTCGCGCAAGGCGGCGAGCGCGGCGATCCGCCACGGTCTGCGTGCCTGACAGTGCAGCTTCCCGATTCGACTCTCGACACCGAAGCTGGAAACACTCTAAAAAGGCATTCGAGAACGCCCGCCCCTCTCGTGGACGCTTTCTCGTCCATGGTTCCCGTGGGGTTTTTGGTATGGATTACAATAGGTTCTTCGACGGCGCCCTGAACCGTCTCCATGATGAACGGCGCTATCGTGTGTTCGCGGACCTTGAGCGCATCGCCGGCCGGTTCCCCCTCGCAAACTGGCACACCCCGAAGGGCGAGCGCAGCGTCGTGATGTGGTGCTCCAACGACTATCTCGGCATGGGCCAACACCCGAAGGTGGTCGGCGCCATGATCGAGACCGCGACCCGAACCGGCACCGGCGCAGGCGGCACCCGCAATATCGCGGGTAACAACCATTCCCTGATCCAGCTCGAGCAAGAACTCGCCGACCTTCACGGCAAGGAAGCCGCGCTGGTGTTCACCTCCGGCTACGTGTCAAACCAGACCGGCATCTCGACGCTCGCCAAGCTCATTCCGAACTGCCTGATTCTGTCGGACGCGCTCAACCACAATTCGATGATCGAGGGCATCCGTCAGTCCGGCTGCGAGCGCATCGTATTCCGCCACAACGACATGGCCCATCTCGAAGAGCTGCTTCGCACCCATCGCGAACGGCCGACGCTGATCGTATGCGAAAGCCTCTATTCGATGGACGGCGACATTGCCCCGCTCGGCAAGGTCTGCGACCTCGCCGAGAAATACGGCGCGATGACCTATGTCGATGAAGTCCATGCGGTCGGTATGTACGGTCCGCGCGGCGCCGGCATCGCCGAGCGCGATGGCGTCATGCACCGTATCGACATTCTCGAAGGCACGCTTGCAAAGGCGTTTGGCTGCCTCGGCGGCTACATCGCCGGCAAGACCAACGTGATCGATGCGATCCGTTCACATGCGCCGGGCTTCATTTTCACCACGGCATTGCCGCCGGCGGTGTGCTCGGCCGCAACCGCCGCGATCCGTCACCTCAAGACATCGCAATGGGAACGCTCCCGCCAGCAGGACCGCGCCGCCCGCGTCAAGGCGATCCTGATCGCCGCCGGGATTCCGGTGATGTCGAGCGATACGCATATCGTGCCGGTTTTCGTGGGCGATCCTGAACTCTGCAAGAAGGCCAGCGACCTTCTGCTCGAAGAGCACGGCATCTACATCCAGCCGATCAACTACCCGACCGTGCCTAAAGGTACCGAGCGGCTGCGCATCACGCCCTCGCCCTATCACGAGGACGCGCTGATCGATCAGCTCGCCGAGGCGATGGTGTCGGTCTGGGAGCGGCTCGGCCTGCGGCTGAATGAGAAGTCGCTCGCCGCCGAATAACGGCGGACATCCATTTCTCAATATGAGTCCGTCACGTCGCCATGCTGCGCGGCGGATGTCTCTCCTTCGACAGCACGATGCGCATCAGGTCGGCGGCGTTCTTCGCACCGAGCTTGGCCATGATGCGGGCGCGATGAACCTCGATGGTCCGCGGGCTAATTCCGAGCCGCCGCCCCGCTTCCTTGTTGGACGCGCCGCTTGCGACCTGCCCCAGCACCTCACGCTCCCGGCTCGTCAGCAGATGGCGTCCGGAAAAATCTCCAAGACCCAGGATCGGCCCATCGGCAGACCGGCGATAAGTCAGCACCGCCTCGCGCACCCGATCGGCCATTATGCTCGCGGCGAAAGGCTTCTCCATGAAGTCGAGCGCGCCGCGCTTCATCGCAGTCACGGCGGTCGGGATATCCGAGTGCCCCGAAATCACGATCACGGGCGGGGCGAAACGCATCTCGGCGAGATCCCGCAACACGTCGAGACCCGAATATCCCGGCAATTGCAGATCGAGGATCACGCAGGCCGGTGGTTTCAGCCGGACCGCCTCCAGAAACGCGTGGCCATCGCTGAAACTCTGGGTTGCAAACCCCTCCAGCCGAAGCAGTAGAGCCAGGGCGTCGCTAACCGATTTGTCGTCATCCACTATGAAAACGTACGCATCTCCAGGAAACGGATGGATTTGCCCCATAATTCCCCCCGGCGAGCATATCTATAAAATACAATCTATACGTGTATAAGCTGATTCGAGGTGGTTTACAAATCCGGCCACTTCGGCGTCCTGCTCGCGCAAAGCGCGCAACGACATGTTTCCGTCATGCCCAAAAAAAGGTTTGATGCGGCCTCGAGGGCCTGCAGGAAGGCCGTCTTCGGAGCGGATGGATGCTTGAAAACAGCACGGTAATCGCAGCGGCCTTCGGCTACATCGGCCTGCTGTTCGCGATCGCGTTCTACGGCGACCGCCTCAGCCCGGCGCAACGGGCGCGCGCGGGCATCCTGATCTATCCGCTATCGCTTGCGATCTATTGCACGTCCTGGACCTTCTTCGGCTCGATCGGCCTCGCGACCCGCACCAGCATCGAGTTTCTGGCGATCTATATCGGCCCGATCATCATGCTGGTGTTCTGCAAGCCGATCACCTTGCGAGTGATCCGGCTTGCGAAATCCCAGCACATCACCTCGATCGCCGACTTCATCGCCGCACGCTACGGCAAGAGCCAGGCGGTCGCGGCCACCGCCGCCTTCATCGCCATCATCGGCTCGGTCCCCTACATCGCCCTGCAATTGAAGGCGATCGCCTCCTCGCTCGAAACCATTCTCAACGGCCCCAACGATGTCGCGAGCCTGCCTTTCGCCGGTGACATCGCGATTTTCGTCACGATCGCCCTTGCGCTGTTCGCCGTGCTGTTCGGCACGCGGCAAAGCGATGCGACCGAACACCAGCACGGCCTGATGCTCGCCGTCGCCGCCGAATCCATCGTCAAGCTCGTCGCATTCCTCGCCGCAGGCATCTTCGTCACCTTCATCATGATGAGCCCGACCGAACTGATCCAGCGGGCGATGAAAACGCCGGAAGCGATCCGCGCGATCGAACACACGCCTTCGATCGGCAACTTCCTGGCGATGACGCTCCTGTCGTTCTTCGCCATCCTGCTGCTGCCGCGCCAGTTCCACGTCAGTGTTGTCGAAAACTCCAGCGAGGCCGAAGTGTCCCGCGCCCGCTGGCTGTTTCCGCTCTATCTCGTCGCGATCAACATCTTCGTCATTCCAATCGCGCTGGCCGGTCTCGTCACCTTCCCGTTCGGCGCGGTCGACAGCGACATGTTCCTGCTGGCGCTGCCGATCGAGGCCGGCGCGCACTGGATGAGCATCATCGTCTTCGTCGGAGGCCTGTCCGCCGCCACCGCGATGGTGATCGTGGAATGCGTGGCGCTCGCCATCATGCTGTCGAACGACATCGTAATGCCGCTGGTGCTGCAGGCCGATACCACGCCGCGAAACGGACGCGCCGATCTTGGTCGCCTGCTTCTGATCGTCCGCCGCGTCGCCATCGTCGCCATCATGACAATGGCCTATTTCTACTATCACGCGCTCGGCAACGCACAGCTCGCTGCCATCGGCCTTCTGTCCTTCGCCGCTGTCGCGCAACTCGCTCCGGCGTTCTTCGGCGGCCTGATCTGGCGGCGCGGCACCGCGGCAGGCGCCATCGGCGGTATGGTCGTCGGGTTTGTCATCTGGGCCTACACGCTATTCCTGCCGAGCTTCATCGAGGTCGGACCGCTCGGAACGCAATGGCTGAAGGAAGGCCTGTTCGGCATCGCCGTCCTGCGGCCGCAGCATCTGTTCGGCAGCCAGATGTCGCCGCTGATCCACGGCCTGCTGTGGAGCCTCACGCTCAATCTTCTGGCCTACGTCGCGCTGTCGTTCTCAAAGGCGCAGACCTCGATCGAGCGATTGCAGGCGGACCTGTTCGTGCCGAGCGATCTCGCGCCGATCTCACCGAACTTCCGCCGCTGGCGCACCACCGTGACGGTGCAGGATCTGCTCACCACCGTCGCGCAATATCTCGGCCATGAACGCGCCAACGCCGAATTTGAGGCCTTCGCTTCCGCGAACCGCATCACGCTGGACCGCAACACCTCCGCCGACTTCCAGTTGCTCAGCCACGCCGAGCATCTGATCGCCTCATCCGTTGGCGCGGCCTCCTCGCGCCTCGTAATGTCGCTGTTGCTGCGCAAGCGCGCGGTGTCGGCGAAAGCCGCGCTGAAGCTGCTCGACGACGCCCACGCCGCATTGCATTTCAATCGCGAAATCTTACAGACCGCGCTCGACCATGTGCGCCAGGGCATCGCCGTCTTCAACCGAGAACTGCAACTGATCTGCTCCAACCGACAGTTCGGCGAGATGCTCGACCTGCCCGCTCATGTCGCGCAGATCGGCATTCCGCTTGCGGAAATCCTGGAATTCATCGGCGACAATCCGCGCAACAGCACCGAGACACGCGAGCAGCATCTGCGACGGCGACTCAACGCCTACACCACCGAAGGCGAGCCCTTCCTCGAACGGTTGCCCGGGCAGAATCGTGTCGTCGAGGTTCGCACCAATGCGATGCCTGGCGGCGGCCTCGTCGTCACCTTTTCCGACATCACCTCGAGCTTCGAGGCGGCCGAAGCGCTCGAGCGCGCCAACGCCACACTAGAACGCCGCGTGCGCGAGCGCACCGAGGAACTGACGCGGCTGAACAACGAACTGGCCCTCGCCAAAACCATCGCCGACGAAGCCAACATCTCCAAGACGCGCTTCCTTGCCGCCGCAAGCCACGACATCCTTCAGCCGCTCAACGCAGCACGGCTTTACGTGACAAGTCTCGTCGAGCGGCAGAGCGGCGGCGAGAACGCCCGCCTCGTCGACAACATCGACGAATCCCTCGAAGCCATCGAGGAAATCCTCGGAGCTCTCCTCGACATTTCCCGCCTCGACGCAGGCGCGATGACGCCTTCGATCTCGAGCTTCCGCATGAGCGACCTGATGCGCTCGCTGCAGGTCGAATTCATGCCGATGGCGCGGGAAAAGAATCTCGAACTGATTTTCGTATCATCGACACTGGCGGTGAAATCCGACCGCGTGCTGTTGCGCCGCCTGCTGCAAAATTTGATCTCGAACGCGATCAAGTACACACCGACCGGCAAGGTGCTGATCGGCTGCCGTCCGCGCGGCGCGAAGCTGCAAATCAGTATCCACGACACCGGACTCGGCATTCCGCAACACAAGCGCGGAGAGATCTTCAAGGAATTCCACCGGCTTGATCAGGGCGCGCGGATCGCACGGGGACTCGGGCTCGGCCTGTCGATCGTCGAGCGCATCGCGCGCGTGCTGGAACACCATATTTCCATCACCGCCAACAAAAGCGGCGGCTCGCACTTTGCCGTGACGTTGCCGGTCGCGAGCGGCTACAATCAGGTTCAGGTGCCGACGAACGGCTCGGTCATTTCCTCGAAGACGCCGATGAGCGGCACAACCATCGTCTGCGTCGAGAACGACCCCGCCATCCTCGACGGCATGAAGACGCTGCTGCGCGGCTGGGACGCCAATGTGATTGCGTCCGTCGATCCGAAGCAGGCGTGCAGGGCCATTGCCAGTTCGAACGAGCCGATCACCGGTCTTCTAGTCGACTATCACCTCGACCGCGGCAACGGCATCGCCGCGATCCGCGACATCCGGCACAAGTTCGGTGCACACATTCCGGCCATTCTGATTACGGCGGATCGCAGCCCGCCGGTGCGGGAAGCCGCGCGCGCCTATGGCATCGTCGTGCTGAACAAACCGGTGAAGCCCGCGACATTGCGCGCGCTGCTCAGCCAGTGGCGCAACCAGCAGATGGCAACGTCGCTGTCTCCGGCCGAGGCTGGCGCAACTTCACAGACGGAAGCGGAAGTTCAGGCCGACGGCTCGTTCTGACGCCACTGGCTACCGGAAATCTTCGCGGCCACGATGACCGCCTGGGTGCGGCTCTCGACGCCCAGTTTCTGCAGGATGGCCGAGACGTGCGCCTTGATGGTGGCTTCCGACACGCCGAGTTCGTAGGCGATCTGCTTGTTGAGCAGGCCTTCCGAGAGCATCATCAGCACCCGGACCTGCTGCGGCGTCAGCGTGATGAGCCGGTCGCGCAGCTTGGCCATATCGGGATCGACGCCGGCGGTGAGGTCGACATCGGATGGCGTCCAGACATCGCCGTTCATCACCTTGCCAATCGCCTCGCGCAGGGTCTCGATCCCGTAACGCTTCGGGATAAAGCCGGAAGCGCCGAATTCCATCGACCGGCGGATGGTGTCGCCATCGTCGCTGGCCGACACGACCACCACCGGGATCGCGGGATATTGCGCCCGCAGATAGATCAGGCCGGAGAAGCCGCTGACGCCCGGCATCGAGAGATCGAGCAACACGAGGTCGATGTCGGATTCTTTCTCCAGCAGAGCCGTCAATTCACCGAATGCACCGGCCTCATCGATATTCGCAGCCGGGACAACGCCCCTGACCGCTTCCCGCAACGCCCCCCGGAACAGAGGATGGTCGTCGGCGATCACAAGCCGGGTGGATGAGGAAGACGGAGCCATGTCTTTGTATCTCTTCAGTTTTTAACCTAACTCTCCGAAGTGATTAAACTATACCACTCCTGCGGGCGAGGGCCGAATCCAGCCTTTTGCGATCTGCCGGATTAGTAAATCGCTCTCCCAGCCGGAAAGCCCTCCTCTCATAGAGGCAAAGTCACTGGTGCCAAAGCCTTTAATGGCGGATGCCGGACCGGAAGTGGCCACCAGACCGTGCCGGTAGTCCTCGCTCAACGGGGTAAAGAGCGACCAGCCACGGACGATGACCTTGCGGATATCGCCATCCCGGACGACAGAGTGGTCAGCCGCGATTCGTCTTTCGTCTGAAAGTCGCCACTCAATCCTTGATCTCGATCAATGTCTCGCGGCTTCCGGGCGCGCCTTCCCCGGACTTGCGAACGGCGCCGGCCCATTGCGTCGATTTGACACCATGCGCAAAACGCCCAGCAAGAACAGCGCGATGACACGAGACGGTATTCATCGGCAATCACGAAACCGATCCGTCTCAACCAAAGTATATCGTACGATATATTTTCCCGACGAATACAGTGAAGCGTTACGATACGATCCGACAAGCAACGGATCGTGCATGCAAAATTATTCAAATGAGATATTCGGGAGGGTTCAATGACCACACTGACCGCAGCCGCCCCGCGGCGCGGGGGAATGACCAAGGACGAGCGCTTCGTCATCTTTGCATCTTCCCTCGGCACCGTGTTCGAATGGTATGACTTCTATCTCTACGGCTCGCTTGCCGCGATCATCGGTGCGCAATTCTTCAGCGCCTACCCGCCCGCCACGCGCGACATCTTCGCGCTGCTCGCTTTCGCCGCCGGCTTCCTCGTGCGCCCGTTCGGCGCGCTGGTGTTTGGCCGCGTCGGCGACATCGTCGGCCGTAAATACACCTTCCTCGTCACCATCCTGATCATGGGCCTTTCGACCTTCATCGTCGGACTGCTGCCCAACGCTGCGACGATCGGCATCGCGGCCCCGATCATCCTCATCGGCCTCCGCCTGCTGCAAGGTCTGGCGCTCGGCGGCGAATATGGCGGCGCAGCCACTTACGTTGCCGAACATGCTCCTCCCGGCAAGCGCGGCTACTACACCTCGTTCATCCAGACCACGGCGACGATGGGTCTGTTCCTGTCGCTGCTGGTGATCCTGTTCACCCGCACCATTGTGGGCGAAGCGAATTTCGCAGCCTGGGGCTGGCGCATTCCCTTCCTGGTGTCGGTCGTGCTGCTGGGCGTCTCCGTCATCATCCGGCTGAGGCTGAATGAATCGCCGATTTTCCAGCGCATGAAGGAGGAAGGCAAGAGCTCGAAGGCGCCGCTGACGGAAGCGTTCGGCAACTGGAGCAACGCCAAGCTCGTTCTCATCGCACTGCTCGGCGGCGTCATGGGTCAGGGCGTCGTGTGGTACACCGGCCAGTTCTACGCGCTGTTCTTCCTGCAATCGATCCTCAAGGTTGACGGCTACACCGCGAACCTCCTGATCGCATGGTCGCTACTGCTCGGCACGGGCTTCTTCATCGTGTTCGGCATGCTGTCCGACAGGATCGGCCGCAAGCCTATCATTCTGGGAGGCTGCCTGATCGCCGCCCTGGTCTACTTCCCGGTCTTCCGCATGATCACCACCAACGCCAATCCGGCGCTGGAAAAGGCGATCGAGACCGTGACGGTCCAGGTCAAGGCCGATCCGAAAGGCTGCGGCGACCTGTTCAATCCGGTCGGAACGCGTGTCTTTACCGCTCCCTGCGATACGGCGCGCGCCTTCCTGTCACAGTCGTCGGTGAAATACTCAACCGTTCCCGCGCCGGCCGGTTCGCCGGTCGCGATCTCGATCAACGGCAAGGACGTTCCTTACACCAGCGCGAAGGACTCCAACCCGGCGGTGACGGCGGCCTTGCTGGCTGCGGGTTATCCGAAGGCGACCGACGCGGGCATCGTGAAGATGTCGAACCCGTTCGACATCTTCCGCCCGCAGGTTGCAGCCGTGATCGGCCTGCTGTTCCTGCTCGTGCTGCTGGTGACGATGGTCTACGGCCCGATCGCGGCGATGCTGGTTGAACTGTTCCCGACCCGCATCCGCTACACCTCGATGTCGTTGCCCTATCACATCGGCAACGGCTGGTTCGGCGGCCTGCTGCCGGCGACCGCGTTCGCGATCGTGGCCTCGACCGGCGATATCTATGCCGGCCTGTGGTACCCGATCATCTTCGCGGCGATCACTGTCGTTGTCGGCCTGATCGCGCTGCCGGAGACCAAGGACGTCGACATCACGAAGTAACCTGCCGCACCCAGGTGCGACAGACAGCGGCCGCGGAGCAATCCGCGGCCGCTTCTTTTTATAGCCAAGCGCTGGGTGCGAGCACCGTCTCAGCCTTCAGATATTTTCCGAAATTCTCTTCTGTACGCGAGCGGCTATTTCGATCAGGTGCTGCCAGACACGGTCGAGCGCCGCAGCAAGTTTCCGCTGCGAGGAGATTTGCGGCCCGGCGGCTGCCTCCTTGCCGCTATCGGCTGCCGCGAGATTCTTGCCCGCCTCGCCGTTCGCCGCGGATTTTTCCGGAGCATCCTTTTTCAGCGAATCGGTTTTGGCGAGCGGCTCGTCGATCTTGCCCTTTACCGTGTCGCCGTGGCTCGCGAGTTGTGCCTTCAGTGTGTCGACCTGCCTTTGCAGGCGTCCGATCTCCTGATCGAGCGCCGCGCGCTCGTCGGGCACAACGCGGCATGTCCAGCCGCCCTTGGGGGTACAAACCGACACCGCGCCTGTGCGGGTATCGAGGCGCAAATAGCCGTTGTCGGTCGCGGATAAAGTATAGCGGCCGTTTTCGTCGGCGGGCGGAGTCTGGGCGTACGCGACATCCGCGATCGCGAACAGGGCGACGGCAGCAAATCCGGCGGAGAGCTGTCCCATCATTCTCATATCCACATCCCGCGCCGCTTTCTCATACGTCTGCGCGAAAGGGCGCGCGGCCCGATGCCAACGCATCGGCGAGCAGATCGATGCGATCCTGCCCCCAGAAGACTTCGCCGTTGAGCACGTAAGCGGGCGAGCCGAACACGCCATGAGCGATCGCGTCCTGACGGTTCTGCTCATAGATATCCTCGACCTCCACCGATTTCGACTGCTCGATCAGCGTCGTGCCCGGCAGACCGGACCGGTCCGCCAGCGCCATGACCGTATCGGGGTCCGCAAGATTGAGTTCGTGCTGCCAGATGCCCTCGAACACGCTCCACATGAACGGTTCCGGGTTTCCGCCCGATTCAGCGATCGCAATCGCCACGCCATCGGCCAGTCGCGCGTTGAAAGGCCAGTATTTTGGCTGCAAATTGAAATTCAGGCCGCGTTTCTCGCGCCAGCGCTGCAACTCGACCATGCGATAGCGCTGCCGCAGCGGATGGCGCTTGGCGAGCGGCAGGCCCCCGGTTTCGGAGAACAATTCGCCAAGGAAAACCGGCTTGTAGTCGACGCTCAAGCCATGGGCGGTGACAAGATCAAAGAACAGCTTGTGGCCGATATAGGCCCAAGGCGACTGGAATGAGTAGTAGTACTCAACGGACTTGGCCATGCGAACTCCGCCCCGAAGCTAGGGGCATCCCAACAGAGCAGGCACGCCAGTGCAAGGTCATCCACGATAGTTGCATGCCACACCAACCGCGACGTTTGGACGGTCGTATTTCTTATATATATATCAATGTGTTATTTGGGATATGCAACCGTCTCCCAATCTTGACTTGCCAGAAGGCCGACAGTATGGTCCGCGCGGTTTCAGGGGTGTTTGGGACGTTTTTTCCGAGATCTCGCGACGTAAAAGACAGTGTGCCGGCGCAGGCAGGCACGTCGCAACGGACGCGAAGACAATGGATGAAAAAGACAAACCATCTGCCGATGAAGCCGCGCTCTCCGCAAGGCTTCACCATCTGGAAGACCGGCTTTCCGAAACCAGGAAAGACCGAAATCTCCGGACAGGTCAGTCGGACGGCAGGGATGGAAACGCCTCAGCCAAAGCATCCGCAATGGCGCGCGGCTTCCGCCTCTCATCCGAATTGATTGCAGGCGTTCTTGTCGGAGCGGCCATCGGCTGGGGTTTCGACCGCCTGCTGTCCACGTCCCCCTGGGGACTGATCGTGTTCTTCCTGCTCGGCTTCGCGGCCGGCGTGATCAACGTGATGCGGACGGCGGGAGTAGCGGACAAGCCGGCGGACCGCCAATGATGCGCGGCATCGCCTGATCGATTGATGCAGCCGGTCCTGCCGGCATTTGAGAGAGATGTTTCGGAATGGCCGATCCGGTTGAACAATTTGAGATTCACAAGATCTTCTCGCTCGGCCACGTCGGCGGCCAGGAGATCGCCTTCACGAATTCATCGCTGTTCATGTTCATCTGCGTCGGCGCGGTCGCGCTGCTGATGCTCGGCGGCAGCACCCGTCTGGTGCCGACCCGCTACCAGTCGGTCGCGGAGCTGACCTACGAATTTGTCGTCGGGATGATGAAAGAAAGTCTCGGCGAAGAAGGCATGAAGTTCTTCCCGCTGGTGTTCTCGATCTTCATGTTCGTGCTGATGGCGAACGTAATCGGCGTCATCCCCTTCACCTTCAGCGTCACCAGCCATCTGATCGTGACCGTCGCGCTGGCGCTGATCGTATTCCTCACAGTGCTGCTCTACGGCCTCTACAAGAACGGCTTCAAGTTCTTCAAGGTGTTCGTGCCGAGCGGCGTGCCGATGTACATCCTGCCGCTGATTACCGCGATCGAGGTGATCTCGTTCCTGTCGCGCCCGGTGTCGCACTCGGTTCGTCTGTTCGCCAACATGCTGGCCGGACACATCACGATCAAGGTATTCGGCGGCTTCGTTGCAGCCCTCGGCGCGCTCGGTGCGACCGGCGCTCTCGGCGCGACGCTGCCGTTCGCGATGACGACCGCGCTCAGCGCCCTCGAGCTTCTGGTGGCGTTCCTGCAGGCCTACGTGTTCGCCATCCTCACCTGCATCTATCTCAACGACGCACTTCACCCCGGTCACTGACCGGATCGAGTTCTACCTAACATCAGCATCCAAAAAGGAGTTTCACCATGGATCCAATTGCAGCAAAGTACATCGGCGCAGGTCTCGCCACCATCGGTATGGGCGGCGCTGGCGTCGGCGTCGGCATGATCTTCAGCCAGTTCCTGAACGGCGCGCTGCGCAATCCGTCGGCTTCGCAGGGCCAGTTCGCGAACCTGATTTTCGGCTTCGCCGTGACCGAAGCGCTGGGCATCTTCTCGCTGCTCGTCGCGCTGCTTCTGCTGTTCGCTGTCTGATCTTTCGCACCGGCATTTACGCGGGCTTTATCTGAGGCCCGCGTCGATTCCTTGAGGAGACATCTATGGCCGAGAGCCATGCAACGGGGACGACCGCGCACACCGAGGTTCCGATGAACCACGGCAAGCCGGAGTTTCCGCCGTTCAACAAAGATACCTTTGCCTCGCAATTGGTGTCGTTCGCGGTCGCGTTTGCGTTGCTTTACGTCATCGTCTCGCGATTTGCCCTGCCGCGCGTCGGTGGGGTGATCAAGGCCCGCGAAAACACGATCGAGAAGGATTTGACCGAAGCCCAGGCGCTTCGCGACGAATCCGACTTGGCGCTGAAGGCCTATGAGACCGAGCTTGCCGAGGCCCGTTCCCGGGCGCAGGCGATCGGTTCGGAAACCCGCGACACGCTTGCCGCGCAATCCGAAGCGGAACGCAAGGCACTCGAGATCAGTCTCTCTGCCAAGCTGGTCGAAGCCGAAAAAGCCATCGCCGCGATGCGCGAAAAGGCGATGGGCAGCGTCAAGACGATCGCCACCGATGCTACGGCGGCGATTGTTCAGCGTCTTTCGGGCGTCACGCCGGACAATCAGGCCATCGACCGCGCCGTCGATGCCTCGCTGAAGGGTTGAAGCGATGCTGCATGAAGCAGAATTCTGGGTCGCAGTTGCCTTCGTCCTGATGTTGGCGATCTTCGGCTATTTCGGCGTCCATCGCACGATCGCTGCTGCTCTCGATAACCGCAGCGCGCGCATCCGCAAGGAGCTCGACGACGCACGCCGCCTGAAAGAGGAGGCACAGAGCCTCGTTGCCGAATATCGCGCCCGCCGCCAAAGCGCCGAGCGCGAGGCACAGGAAATCGTCGCCGCCGCCAAGGCGGATGCCGAGCGGATCGCCGTCGAAGCCAAGGCCAAGATGGAAGATTTCGTCGCCCGCCGCACCAAATCGGCCGAGAACAAGATCGCGCAGGCCGAGACGCAGGCCGTCGCCGATGTTCGCGCCGCCGCTGCCGAGGCCGCCGCTACCGCAGCCGCCAGCGTGCTGTCGCAGACGGTCAAGGGCGACGTCGCCAACGGGCTGATCGAGAAGAGCATCAAGGAGCTCGGCTCGAAGCTGAACTGAGCTTCTCCCTCATCAGAAATAAAAAGGCCGGTCGAAAGACCGGCCTTTTTATTTTGCCAGATGACGGCTCGATGGCGGAAAGCTAATGCTTGCGGCCGCGCGCGCGTGGTGCGGGCTTTTGCCCTGCCGGATCGAAGCCGATGTAGAAAACATAATTGTCGCCCGTATCCCCCGGCGGCACCGGATAAACGATGTCTTCGATCACCGCGCTGAAATCGGTGTAACCCGCGTCGCCGGACAACGCGACCGAGGTCTGGAACGCCTTGGTGAAGATCACCTTCGTTGTGACGCCTTCCTGCATCACCGCAACGCGCAATGGAATATCCACGGTCGGCGGCGCGCCTGCCGCACCGGTAATGATCCGTCCCTGCACACCGACACGCGCGGTAATCTGCCCGCCGCTCAAGGTGCAATCGCGCGCGGTGCGGAGGATCGATGCCTGGTAGCGCAGGTCCATCCCGCTCGCAGGCTTACCCGGAAGTCCCACCGCGAGCGTCGACGCGCCGAAGCGGACATTGACGGGAGGACAGGTCGGCCCGCTATTGTCTTCCGGCGGAGGCGGCGCCTCACCGAGTGCCTGCGACTTGGAGCCGAAAATCTGGCTGAACCGGCTGCCGAGCGAGGGGCTGCTGGCGGCCGTCGAATCCGCACTGGCGCTTGAGCCGCCGAACATGCTGCCGCCACCACAGCCCGCGAGCGTCATGCTCAACAGGGCCGCCACAAGCAAAGGCGCACGCGCGCGCACAAGCCGGCCATGAGGAAACTGCTGCGTCATTGCTGTTCGATATCCCCCGAAGTCCTGAAGTCCGGTCGCCTTATAACAGGCCGATCGCGGCGAACCCAAGGCATAAGGCGGGGCATGAACCATGCCTCATGGGCATCAGGTTGCACCGCAACTGGCGCTTCGCCCGCTTTCCTCAGCCGACGAAGTCGTCCTCCAGCAGCCCGTACAAATAATGGTCCTGCCAGGAGCCGTTGATGCACAGATATCGCCGCGCCACGCCTTCCCGGATGAAGCCGCATTTCTCCAGCACCCGCGCCGACGCCAGATTGCCCGGAATGCAGGCCGCCTCCACGCGATGCAGGTGCAGCTCGCCGAACAATGTCGGCAGCAGCACGCGCAGCGCCGCCGTCATGTAGCCCTGCCTGGCATAAGGCTCGCCGATCCAGTAGCCGATGGTGCCGCTCTGGACGATGCCGCGCCGGACATTGGCAAGCGTGACCGCGCCGAGCAGCTTCTGATCGCCCTCGCGGATGATGATGAAGGGATAGGAGCGGTCTTCGGCGATGTCTTCGGTATAGCGGCGCAACCGGCGGCGAAATCCCGCCCGGGTCAGATCATCGGCGGGCCAGATCGGCTCCCAGGGCGTCAGGTAAGCCCTGCTCATCTGCCGTAGCTCCGACCACTGTTCGTAATCCGCCATCGCCGGCGGACGCAGCCAGAGCCCACGCGCGCGCGGCATGAGCACGGGCGGCAGGGTGAGGGGCAACCGGAATAACGCCATGGCCACTCTCTTCTCATCGCATCGAGCCGGATGGGCTCGATCAACACATTCAACTCGCAACGTTGGAGGGCTCTTAATGCAGAAGCGCCCTCTTAGTGCAGAAGTGCCTTCTTAGTGAAGAAGTGCTCTGGCCTTCGGCCCGGACAATCCTTCCGCAAACGCCACCGCCTTGTCCAGCCCCCGGCCGCTGCCGAGCGCCACCACCGCCGGGCGGCTGCGGGCAAGCAACGCCCTCGCCGCATCACGGGCTGACTCTACGCTGACATTGTCGATCCGCGCGATCATTTCCTCAATACTCAGCGGACGGCCATAGGCCAGCACGTGGCGCGCCAACTGCTCGGCTCGCGCGCTGCAACTCTCCAGCGCCATTAACAATCCGGCCTTCATCTGCGCCTTGGCGCGTGCGATTTCCGCCTCCGTCAGCGTCTCGACCGCTTCGTTCATCTCGTCGACAATGACTTCCATCATCTCCGGCGCATCGGTCGGGTCGGTGCCGGTGTAGAGACTGAAGAAACCCGTGTCGGAATAAGGCTGGTGGAAGGTGTAGATCGAATAGCAAAGCCCGCGCTTCTCGCGCACTTCCTGGAACAGCCGCGACGACATTCCTCCGCCGAGGATGTTGGTGAACACCTGCAGACTGAACAAAGCCGGGTCCGATTGCGGAATGCCTTCGAGCGCCAGCGTCAGATGGGCCTGCTCCAGATCGCGGCGCACAACGCGCGAGCCACCCTTACCGAATACAGCTGGCTTGGACTTCGGGCCTTCATCAGCACCGAACCCCGCAAACCGCTGCTCCACATCGGCGACGATCCGGCGATGATCGATCGCACCAGACGCCGCCACCACCATGTCGGGGCCGCGATAATGCGTGGTGAGGTAGCCGCGCAGCTTGTCGCGTGTGAAGGTCGCGAGCGTCTCCGGCGTACCGAGCAGCGAGCGCCCCATCGGCTGATCGGGATAAGCCAGTTCGCCAAGATATTCGAACACAGCATCGTCGGGCGTATCCATCGCCGCGCCGATCTCCTGCACGATGACGCTTTTCTCGCGCTCCAGCTCGTCCGTATCGAAGGACGGATTCGCCAGAATGTCGGACAGCACGTCGATCGCAAGCGGCACGTCCGCCTTCATGACGCGCGCGTAATAAGCGGTGCTTTCCGAACTCGTCGCCGCATTGAGATCGCCGCCGACCGCTTCGATCTGCTCGACAATCTCGCGCGAGGTACGGCTCGCTGTGCCTTTGAACGCCATGTGTTCGAGCAGATGCGAAATGCCGTGCTCGTCCAGCTTTTCGTCGCGGCCGCCGACCCCGGTCCACACGCCGAGGGCCGCCGTTTCCAGATGCGGCATCGCATCGGTGACGACGGTGAGCCCGGAGGGAAGCTTGGTGATTTCGACAGCCATCAATGAACCTCTTGCTTGGCGACCCGGCTCGCCGACAGTACGAAAGCCTCGACCGCCGCCGGATCGTTCTTCATGACGGTGATGTGCTCCTTGCGGCTCATCAGCCCATCGAGCCAGACCGGCAGGCCGGGGCGCGTGCCGCAGGCTTCCTCGACCGCGTCGGGGAATTTCGCCGGATGCGCGGTGGAGAGCACCACGTTTGGCGTTTTGGAATCGGCGTCGTCACGCTCGGCCACCGCCAGTGCCACGGCCGTGTGCGGATCGATGAGATCGCCTGCCTCGCGGAACGCTGCGCGGATCGTCGCCGCCACTTCCGTCTCGTCGGCGCGGCCTGCCTCGAAATCAGCGCGGATCGCGTTGAGCACGTTGCCGGACAATGAGAAGCGCCCGGACTGGGCCAATGAGGCCATCAGCCCGCGCACCAGTGCCGCGTCGCGGCCGCACGCCTCGAAAATCAGCCGCTCGAAATTCGACGACACCTGGATGTCCATCGAAGGCGACTGCGTGGCGTGAACACCGCGCACTTCGTAAAGCCCGTTCTGCAGCGTCCGCGCGAGAATATCGTTGACGTTGGTGGCAATACGCAGCCTGCCGACCGGCAGGCCCATGCGCTTGGCGACATAGCCTGCGAAGATGTCGCCGAAATTTCCGGTCGGCACCGTGAAGTCGATCTCCCGCGCGGGCGCGCCCAGCGCCACCGCCGAGGTGAAGTAATAGACGGTCTGCGCCACGATGCGCGCCCAATTGATCGAATTGACGCCGGACAGCGACACCCGGTCACGGAACGCATGATGATTGAACAGCGCCTTCACGATCGCCTGGCAATCGTCGAACGTGCCCTCCACCGGCAGCGCATGGACGTTGGCCGCGCCGGTCGTCGTCATCATCCGCCGCTGCACCTCGGAGATGCGGCCGTTCGGAAACAGCACGAATAGATCGACATTCTCGCGATTCTTGAAAGCCTCGACCGCCGCGCCGCCGGTGTCGCCGGAGGTCGCAACCACGATGGTGGTGCGCGCGCCGCGCTTGGCCAACACATGGTCCATCAACCGCGACAGGAGCTGCATCGCCACGTCCTTGAAGGCGAGCGTCGGCCCGTGAAACAGCTCGAGCGTGAACTGGTTGGTCCCGCTCTGGTCGAGCGGCACCACCGCCGGATGGCGGAACGTGGCATAGGCTTCGTTGGTCATCCGTCCGAGATCGGCATCGGAGATCTCACCTGCGACGAAGAGGCGGATCACCTCGGTAGCGACCTCCCAATAGGGTCGGCCGGCAAAACCGGCGATGGCCTCGCGCGAGAGCGTCGGCCAGACTTCCGGCACGTAGAGGCCGCCGTCACGGGCAAGCCCGGTCAGCATCACGTCGCAAAAGCCGAGCTTGGGGGCCTCGCCCCGGGTCGAAAGATAAGTCGTCAACGGTGCCTCCAAAGGCGCAGGGTTCCGCAAGCCTTTGACAAGATTGTTAATTTTATCCACACCGGGTGGAATTCTGCACCATACCGGCTGGTCTTCCTCCCGACAAGGAAGCGAAATGGCAGGCCTCAGGCCCGCCGCTTGCCGAACAGCCAGAAGCCGAACGTGCCGAACACGGCAAGCGCGAGGCCGAACCAGGTGATCGCGTATTGCAGATGGTTATCCCGCAGCTTGGGCACGAGAGCGCCGGGCTTCGGCACGGCTCCCGCGGGCACCGGCGTTTCAAGATCAATGTAGAACGGCGCGACCTTTCCCCAGTTCAGCGATGCGGCGATGCCGGGGACATCGCGAATGAACCAGAGCCGCTTCGGCTCATTCTCATGCGCGGTGAGAAATCCGGGATGCTCGGGGAAACGCAAATACCCCGTCAGCGTCTCCGGCTTGCCGGTCAGCAGGGGCGCGACCGCGCGATCTTCCTCGGCCCGGCCCTGCATTTCATTCGGCACGAAACCGGCATTGACCACCACCTGCTCGCCGCTCTCGAGCCGCGCCGGCAGGAAAGCCCAGGCACCCGGCGTCTTGATGTCCGTGCGCACCGCCGAGCTGGATGTGTAGATCATCGCATCCGGCTTGTTCTCGAACGTCGCCGTGAAGCGCACCCGGCGGAATTCATCGTCACTCCGGTTCAGGTGCGGCCAATCGCTCGATGGCGGCAAGGCCACCGGCTCCGCCGCCAGCCGCGCATTCAAAGCGGCGATCAGCGCGTGCTTCTCATCGCGGCGTTCGAGCTGCCAGAAGCCCAATCCGGTGAGGAGCGCCGTCATCACCAGCGCAAACACGGTCATGCTGATCGTACTGCCCAAGGACCTCGCTTGGCTCATGCCTGATCCCGCTTCACGAACTGCCCTTCGGCTGCCTTGTGGTGATATTGCAGCGCGATCATCAGCGCCTTCATCGGCCGCAGCGGTGCCAGTGTCACGAGCAGGATCAACGGCAGCCACAGGGCGGCATGAACCCAGAACGGCGGCTGATACTTCACCTCCACGATCAGCGCGGCACCCACCACGAGGAATCCGGCCAGCAGGATGATGAACACCGCCGGGCCGTCGCCAGAGTCGATGAAGTTGTAATCGAGGCCGCAGACCTCGCATTCCGGCCGCAGCGACAAAAACCCGGCGAACATTTTCCCCTTGCCGCAGCGCGGGCAGCGGCAGAGCAATCCGGCGACGAAAGGCGAGACCGCCGGGGTAGCAGGCGGTGAGGACGGCAGGTTGTTCATGGGGGCTTTATGACAAAAAGGTACGGCAAAGTCTCGACGAAAGGCAGCCGGGAAAGTCCCGTCGAACCGGACAGGCCGGCCTCCCATAAAAAAAGCGGCCCAGAGGGCCGCTTTTTCGATGCAAGGAATGCCGGTCAATGGGCCGCGTGAGCCATGCTCTCCGCGCCATGTCCCCAGACATAGATGCAGATGAACAGGAACAGCCACACCACGTCGACGAAGTGCCAGTACCAGGCGGCGAACTCGAAACCGAGGTGCTGCTTCGGCGTGAAGTGACCCATATAGGCGCGGATCAGGCAGACGGTCAGGAAGATGGTGCCGACCAGAACGTGGAAACCATGGAAGCCCGTCGCCATGAAGAAGGTCGAGCCATAGACGTGGCCGGCGAAGGAGAATTCAGCGTGGCTGTATTCGAACGCCTGGCACAAGGTGAAGCAGGCGCCAAGCACAACGGTGAGGATCAGGCCCCACTTCAGCCCCTTGCGGTCGCCTTCCAGAAGCGCGTGGTGCGCCCAGGTGACGGTGGTGCCCGAGGTCAACAGGATCAGCGTGTTCAATAGCGGCAGGTGCCACGGGTCGAAGGTTTCGATCCCCTTCGGCGGCCAGACACCGCCGAATAGCGCGTCACGGGTGAACTGGATGGTATCGCCCGGGAACAGTGCGGCGTTGAAATAGGCCCAGAACCAGGCGACGAAGAACATCACCTCGGAGGCAATGAACAGGATCATGCCGTAGCGGTGATGAAGCTGCACGACGCGGGTGTGGTCGCCCTTGTACTGCGCCTCACGGATCACGTCGCCCCACCAACTCGCCATGGTGTACAGCACGCCGATGGTGCCGACGCCGAACACGATCGGAGCGGCGGCATACAGGTGATGCATCCACGAAATCGCACCGACCGCCATGATGAACGCCGAGACCGAGCCGACCACCGGCCACGGGCTCGGATCGACGAGGTGGTAATCGTGTTGTTTGACGTGCCCGCCAGCCATTTCGTTCTCCGTTTGCGGTGCCGGTCACCCGGCGCTCGTATCATTTACCTTAGCTTATAAATTACTTTTGCGCTTGTCCGGCTCCGACGCAGCAACCGGTTTCGGCGTCGGATTTTTCACCGGATAGAAGGTGTAGGACAGCGTGATCGTGTTCGTGCCGTTCTGGTCGGAATCCTGCAACATCGACGGATCGACATAGAACACCACCGCCATGTCGCGCTTCTCATGAGGCGCCATGGTCTGTTCGGTGAAGCAGAAACAGTTAATCTTGGTGAAATAGGCACCCGTTGTGAGCGGCGTCACGTTGTAGCTCGCCTGCCCCGTGGTGGTGTACGCAGCCTGGTTGGTGACCGAATAATAGACCGTCGCCACTTCACCGATCTTGATATGAACTTCGTTCTGCTCGGGCACGAACTTCCACGGCAAACCGCCCTGGATATTGGAGTCGAAACGCACCGTCACGGAACGATTGGTAATGTGCGTCGGCGCCGATTCCGCAACCTGGGTCGTGCCGCCGAAGCCGGTGGCGCGACAGAACCAGTTGTAGAACGGCACCGCCGCATAGGACGCGCCGACCATCAGCGCGACCACGAAGCCGCAGATCGTCGCGACCATGACGTCGCGCGACATGCGGGGCTTGCGGGAAGGCGTGGATGGGGTTTCGTTGCTCATGTCACATCGGCCGGATCAGAACAGCCGGCCCCTTGACCAGGGTTACGGCGAAAAACAACACCACCAGGATTCCGAGCGCCAGTGCGATCGCGATCGAGCGTTCCCGCCGGCGGCGCTTTTGCGCATCCGTCAGTACGATCCCCTCTTCCTGGCCGGGCTCGTTGTCCATCCATGCCCTACCAGACCACCGCGATGAGCGCGTTTGCCGCCACTTCGAGGGGCAGCACTGCGAACAGCAGGAACAGATACAACAGTGAGAACTTGAACAGCGCGCGAGCGGCGCGATTGGCCTCCGTGCCGGTGCGCTTGCGATAGACATCGACTGCGCACCACAGCATCCCCGCGCCGAGCAGAACCGAAGTGATGCCGTAAGCCACGCCAAAATAGCCGAGCGGCCAAGGCGAGATCGCAACGGCCACCAGCACGATGGTGTAGAGCAGGATCTGCAGCCGCGTCGCGTCGGGCCCTGCTACCACCGGCAGCATCGGGATGTTGGCGCGGGCGTAATCGTCCGAACGGAACAGCGCCAGCGCCCAGAAGTGTGGCGGCGTCCACAGGAAGATGATGAGAAACAGGATGATCGGCTGCGGCGCAAGCGATCCGGTCGCCGCCGCCCAGGCCACCACCGGCGGCAATGCTCCTGCGGCACCGCCGATCACGATGTTCTGCGCGGTCCAGCGCTTCAGCCACATCGTATAGACGACCACATAGAAGAAGATCGTGAAGGCCAGCAGCGCACCGGCGAGCCAGTTCACCAGAATACCGAGCGTCGTCACCGAGAAGATCGCCAGCGTGATGCCGAAAGCGGCCGCTTCCGAAGACGAAATCCGGCCCCGCGGGATCGGACGGTTGGCGGTGCGCGTCATCAACGCGTCGACGTCGCGCTCGTACCACATGTTCAACGCACCGGAGGCGCCACCGCCGACCGCGATGCACAGGATCGAGGTGATGGCGAGAACCGGATGCAGATGGCCCGGCGCGATCACGAGACCAACAAGCGCGGTGAACACGACGAGCGACATTACCCGCGGCTTCAGAAGCGCGATGTAATCCGAAACGCCCGCCTCGGAAATGATGAGGGGAGAATATTCGACCGAATTTTGCTCGACCACGGACAAGTCCGAACGACTCCTTGGATAGACCCTATCCGCCATGGCTGAGCCGATACGGCTGAGCTATGGCGGATAGATTACGCTGGCGCGCCGTGCCTTCCCGGCACGGCAGCGCGGATTACTGAATCCGAGGCAGCACCTCGAACTGATGGAACGGAGGCGGCGACGTCAGGGTCCATTCCAGCGTCGTGGCACTCGGACCCCATGGATTGTTGCCGGCAACGCGCTTCTTCGCGAAGGCTTCGACCACGCCGTAGAGGAAGATCAGCACGCCGAACGCGGAGATGTAGGCGCCGATCGAGGACACCAGATTCCAGCCGGCGAAAGCATCCGGATAGTCGATATAGCGGCGCGGCATGCCCGACAGACCGAGGAAGTGCATCGGGAAGAACAGGATGTTCACGCCGATGAACATCACCCAGAAGTGCACCTTGGCGATGGTCTCGTTGTACATGTAGCCGAACATCTTCGGGAACCAGTAGTACCAGCCCGCGAAGATCGCGAACACCGCGCCGAGCGACAACACGTAATGGAAGTGCGCGACGACGTAATACGTATCCTGGAGCACGCGGTCGACGCCGGCATTCGCCAGGACGACGCCCGTGACGCCGCCGACCGTGAACAGGAAGATGAAGCCGATCGCCCACAACATCGGCGCCTTGAACTCAATCGAGCCGCCCCACATCGTGGCGATCCACGAGAAGATTTTCACGCCGGTCGGCACCGCGATGACCATGGTCGCCGCGACGAAGTAGGCCTGCGCGGAGCTCGACATGCCCACCGTGTACATGTGGTGCGCCCACACGACGAAGCCGATGCCGCCGATCGCGACCATGGCGTAGGCCATGCCGAGATAGCCGAACACGGGCTTCTTCGAGAAGGTGGAGACGATCTGCGAGACCATGCCGAAGCCCGGCAGGATCATGATGTAGACCTCGGGATGACCGAAGAACCAGAACAGATGCTGGTACAGGATCGGGTCGCCGCCGCCATCGGCCGCGAAGAACGAGGTGCCGAAGTTACGGTCGGTCAGCAGCATGGTGATCGCGCCGGCGAGAACCGGCAGCGACAACAGAAGCAGGAACACGGTCACCAGGATCGACCACACGAACAGCGGCATCTTGTGCATGGTCATGCCCGGCGCGCGCATATTGAAGATTGTGGTGATGAAGTTGATCGAGCCCAGGATCGACGACGCACCGGCGAGATGCATCGACAGGATCACGAAGTCCACCGAGGGGCCCGGATGGCCGGACGTGGATAGCGGCGCGTACATCGTCCACCCGGTGCCGGAACCGAGCGAACCCGGCTCGCCTTCGACGAAGGTGGAAATGATGAGCAGCGCGAAGGACGCCGGCAGCAGCCAGAACGAGATGTTGTTCATGCGCGGGAACGCCATGTCCGGCGCACCGATCATGAGCGGCACCATCCAGTTGCCGAAACCGCCGATCATCGCCGGCATCACCATGAAGAAGATCATGATCAGGCCGTGCGAGGTCACAAACACGTTGTAGGTGTGGTTCTGAGCAAAGAGCTGGACGCCCGGATACATCAGCTCGATGCGGATCGCGACCGACATCGCGCCGCCGATGAGGCCGGCGATAATCGCGAAGATAAGGTACATCGTTCCGATGTCCTTATGGTTGGTCGAATAGAGATACCGCCGCCACCCGGTCGGATGATCGTGCGCATGGTCGTCATGGGCGTGATCGGTGTGGGCGGGAGTTGCAGCGGAGGAAGCCATTTTCTAATCCTTTGAACTTTGCAGTTCGTAACCTTGCGGTTGCCTTCTCAAGTGTGACGCCGCGTCAGTGCGCGACAGCCTCGATCGAGGCGAAAGTGCTGTTGCGGGCGGACGCATACTTCTTCTGCGCGTCGGCGACCCATTTCTTGAATTCGTCCTCGGTGACGACGCGGACGGCGATCGGCATATAGGCGTGATCCTTGCCGCAAAGCTCGGAGCACTGGCCGTAGAACATGCCGGTCTGTTCGGCCTTGAACCAGGTTTCGTTGAGACGGCCCGGAACCGCGTCGATCTTGATACCGAAAGCGGGGACCGCGAAGGAGTGGATGACGTCGGCGCCGATCACCTGAACGCGAACCACCTTGTTCACCGGCACCACCAGTTCATTGTCCACTGCCAGAAGGCGCGGCTGCTTGTCGGTGGCGAGCAGCGAATCGAATTCGAACTTGCCGTTGTCGGGATAGGAATAGGTCCAATACCACTGCTTGCCGGTGGCCTTGATCGTGAGGTCCGACTTCGGAACGTCCAGCTCGCTGAACAGAAGCCGGAACGAGGGCACCGAGATGCCGACCAGGATCAGCACGGGAACGATGGTCCAGATCACCTCGATCAGCGTGTGGTGCGTGGTCTTGGAGGGGACCGGGTTGGACTTGGCGTTGAACTTGAAGATGACGACCACGATCAGGACGAGGACGAACAGAACGATCGCGGTGATGAGCCAGAGCAGGAAGTTGTGGAACCAGATGATGTTCTCCATGATCGGCGTCGCGGCCTTCTGGAGTTTGTATTCCCACTCCTGCGGCTGCCCCATGATCTCGGCCGCCATCGCCACGCCGCTCATGACAAAGGTCGCAGCGGCGACGCCCATCCCCATCAATACGCGGCTCATCCGGCCCCTCGACAACTTCATGCCGCTCACGCTCCTATATTCATAGCTCTTGTGGGCATGCCGCTCGGCAAGCCTCACTTCCCCGTCGCCATTCCTTTTAAGGCTGTCAGACCGCAATTAGAACGCGTCGAATTCCCGCTTCTCAAACCATAATTTGATGCCTACCGCAATGTACCTCATTCGCGAGCCAGCGTTGCGGAAATTGATCGCCGAAATCAGAGAAAAACCCAATCTTTCCGGGGGTCGGGCCCTTCCCGCTGGCGGATTGTACATTGCAGGCGCATGATCGTCCGTTGTAGGCAATCCGGGCGGCGCGGCGGTGGCCCGATTCGGCCGCTTTTCGCCTTGTGGCGCCTTTTGTCGCCCTCAAGGCGCCGTCATTGCCCTGTCAATGACCCAAAACGTGAATGGTCAGAAACGGACGAATGGCTCGAAAACCGACTGAGAAAGCGCCCGGAATGAAATTTGTCGACAAGCCCGGCACCGCCGCCGCCCGCCTGCGGAGCATCCTGTCTGCTTTGATGCTCGCGGCCTGCGCCTTCGGTTTCGCTGTTCCCGCTCACGCGCAAGGCGCGGTCAAATCGGTCAGCGGCGACTGGCAGATCCGCTGCGACACCCCGGCAGGCGCCCAGAACGAGCAATGCGCGCTGATCCAGAGCGTGGTCGCGGAAGACCGCGCCAATGCCGGGCTAACGGTCATCATTCTCAAAACGGCCGATCAGAAAAACAAATTGATGCGCGTGGTCGCACCGCTCGGCGTGCTGCTGCCCTCCGGACTTGGGCTGAAGCTCGACGACAAGGACGTCGGCCGCGCCGGTTTCGTGCGCTGCCTGCCGAACGGCTGCGTCGCCGAGATCGTGATGGACGACAAGCTGCTCGACCAGCTCAAGACCGCGAAAACCGCGACATTCATCATTTTCGAGACGCCCGAGGAAGGCATCGGCTTCCCGCTCAGCCTCAAGGGTCTGGGCGAGGGCTACGCCAAACTGCCGTAAAGGCCTCCCCTGAGCGACCAAGGCACCTTATCTGTTGCCTTGATACTCGCCTTGCCGCCTTTTCGCCCCGTTGCACCGGTTCGGTTGGCGGAGATTTATTGATGTCGCCGATGCGCGGAGCGCCCTGATGACCGATTCCCATTCCACGTCCCTGATCGAACGCGCAGGTCTCGACCGCGACGATGTCCGCAAGGAAATCATCCGCGGCCTCAACGGCGCCGACGACGGCGAACTGTTCATGGAATATCGCCAGTCGGAGGGACTCGCCTTCGACAATGGCCGCCTCAAGCAGGCGACCTACGACACCGCGCAGGGTTTCGGCCTGCGCGCCGTGAAGGATGATGCGGTCGGCTACGCCCATTCCTCCGACATGTCGCTGTCGGCGATCGCGCGTGCGGCCGATGCCGTGCATGCCGTGCGCGGCGGCTATTCCGGCACGTTCGCGAGTCCTCCGCCTCACACCAATGTGCGGCTTTATGGAGACGCCAATCCGCTCGACGGCGAAGCTTTTGAAACCAAGGTCAAGCTGCTCGCCGAGATTGATGCCTATGTCCGCGAGAAAGATCCGCGGGTACGTCAGGTTTCGGTCAGCCTCGGCGCGACCTGGCAGGTGGTCGAAATCGTGCGCCCGGACGGCGAGAGCTATCGCGACATCCGCCCTCTGGTCCGCGTCAACGTCTCGGTGGTCGCAGGCTCAGGTGACCGGCAGGAAACCGGCAGCCAGGGTTATGGCGGCCGCGAGGGCTATGCCCGCTTCATCGAAACCAAGGCATGGCGGACCGCCGCCGATGCCGCGATCCGTCAGGCGCTGCTCAATCTGGAATCGGTGCCCGCGCCCGCAGGCGAGATGGATGTCGTGCTTGGTCCCGGCTGGCCCGGCGTGATGTTGCATGAAGCCGTCGGCCATGGGCTGGAGGGCGATTTCAACCGCAAGCAAACCTCGGCGTTCGCGGGCCTGATGGGCCAGCAGGTCGCGGCCAGGGGGGTCACCGTGGTCGATGACGGCACCATTGCTTCCAGACGCGGCTCGCTGTCGATCGACGACGAAGGCACGCCGACCAACCGCACCGTGCTGATCGAAGACGGCATCCTCGTCGGCTATATGCAAGACCGCCAGAATGCGCGGCTGATGAACATGAAGCCGACCGGCAACGGACGGCGTGAATCCTACGCCCATGTGCCGATGCCGCGCATGACCAACACCTACATGCTGGCGGGCGAGCGGGACCCGGCGGAAATCCTCGCCTCGGTGAAGAACGGCATTTATGCCGTGAATTTTGGCGGCGGACAGGTCGACATCACCTCAGGCAAATATGTTTTCCAGTGCACCGAGGCCTACAGGATCGAAAACGGCAAGGTCGGCGCGCCGCTGAAGGGCGCGATGCTGATTGGCAATGGCCCGACCGACCTGCATCGCATTACGATGGTCGGCAACGACCTCGAACTCGATGCCGGGATCGGTACCTGCGGCAAAAATGGACAGGGCGTACCGGTCGGCGTCGGCCAGCCGACCCTGCGGATGGACCGCATCACCGTGGGCGGGACAGGCGCATGACGACGACAACCACACCAGCAAAACCGCAACGCACCTGGACGCGTGCCATCAGCGAGATCGCGGCGGCCTTCCTGATCGTGATGGCGGGCAAGGCGGCGTTGGCCGAGCCGTTCTACGTTCCCTCCGCCTCGATGGAGCCGACGCTGCTGATCGGCGATGCGCTGCTCGCATCGAAATTCCCTTACGGCTACGGCACCGCCTCGCTGCCGATGAACGTTTCGGTACCGACCAGCGCGCGGCTGTTCGGCAAGCTGCCCGAGCGCGGCGACGTCGTCGTGTTCCGCTGGCCCGGAGACACTTCGCAGGCCTGGGTAAAGCGCGTCATCGGCCTGCCGGGCGACCGCGTGCAGATGCGCGAAGGACGCGTCTGGCTCAACGGCCAACCCGTGCCGGTTTCCGCCGATGGATTCGGCAATGCCGAGAACGAGGACGGCGGTACGCTGCCCGCTGCGCGTTACACCGAGACGCTGCCCGGCGGACATAGCCATACCTTCTTCAAGCTGCGCACCCATGGCGCACTCGACAACACCGATGAAATCACCGTGCCTGCCGGCAAGCTGTTCGTGATGGGCGACAACCGCGACAACTCCGCCGACAGCCGCGTGCCGGTGGCCGAAGGCGGTGTCGGGCTGTTGCCGGTCGATAATCTCGTCGGCCGCGTCGACACCGTGCTCGGCTCATGGGACATCGCGGCCAAACATCAGCCGATCTGGAACTGGCCGTCGGGCCTGCGCCTGTCGCGGACGTTTTCGTCGGTGCAGTAGGAACGGCGTTTAGCGCACCACGCCGGAGATGAATCCCGGCTTGCGGCGCGGCGGCTTGATGCGATCCTTCAGATAGCAGCGCGCATCGCGTCCGACATAACCGGGTCGCGCATAGGTCCATGCGCGGCAGCGATTGTCGGCCTCGCACGCCGCCTTGCAATGATCGCCTTCGGTATCCGACGGCACCGAAATACTGCGATAGTCGCCGCCATAACGGTCGGTCGCGATCTCGATCTTGCGATTGCGCAATTCGACGACACCGGCGCCACGCACGCCCGAAACACAGCAGGTGTCCGCAGTGCGGCGCGGCACACTGTTTTTCAGCCAGCAGATCGCACTGTCACGCTTGGCGGTCGGATAATTGAAGCTCCACGAGCGGCAGCGCCGGTCGCGTTCGCAAGCGAGCGCGCAGGCTGCCGGATCGCCGGACAGAATTTCCGAATGCGCGTAGTCGCCGCCGGGACGATCGAAATTGGCCTGCGCCTGCGCAGGCGACGACATCGCCACAGGTATCAGCACGGCAATGAGCGCGGCCATCGCCAGAAGCTGGGCGGGCAATACTGAGAAATATCTGAAAGTACGAAAACCAGGCATGCCAACATGACTTTCAGAAACCGGACCGAGATCGCGGGCAGTCCGCCACCCTACCATCCAAGCGCGGCTTTCCTGTATCGCAGATGAATGTCAGCGAGTGTGCTGCGCTGCCACGATGGCGAACCATCGCAAATCCTCGATACCTCTAAAAAGCGTAGGCGTCATAAACTGGATCGACAGAGCCGCCCCAGACCCCATTAAATTTTGTCAACATTTCCTCTGCAGGCGTGCGGCCGGCATCGATAATGCGATCGAGAGGCTCGAGGAATCGCGATTCATCGCGGCCAAGATGATCGACGCATGCGCGACGGCGCAGGCCGGCATGCGCAAGCACAAGACATTCACGGGCAACTTCAAAAATGTAGCGCTTGCCGACCGGTGTCTTGAAACCAAGACGCGGCACCGCATCGCGCATCGCCTGACGGGTCGCGGTATCCCAGTCCCGTACCAGTTCCCACGCTGCGTCGAGGCTGACGTCGTCATAGAGCAGACCCGCCCAGAACGCAGGCAGCGCCGGCAATTGCTGCAACGGCACGCCATCGGAGCCGCGCATCTCGAGATAACGTTTCAGACGCACCTCGGGAAAGATCGTGGACAGATGATTAGCCCAGTCCGAGAGGGTCGGCTTCTCGCCCGGGAATTTTTCGTTCCTGCCTTCGAGGAAGTCACGGAAGGATGAGCCCGAGACATCGATGTAATCGTCGCCGCGCTTGACGAAATACATCGGCACATCGAGCGCGTAATCGACCCAGCGCTCGAACCCCATGCCATCCTCGAACGCCCACGGGATCATGCCGGCACGAGCGTTGTCGGTATCGCGCCAGATTTCCGAGCGAAAGGACAGAAAGCCGTTTGGCTTGCCTTCGGTGAATGGCGAGTTGGCGAACAATGCGGTCGCGATCGGCTGCAACGCCACCGCGACACGCAGCTTCTTCACCATGTCGGCTTCCGAACAAAAGTCGAGATTGGCCTGCACGGTGCAGGTCCGGTACATCATGTCGAGGCCGTAACGGCCGACCTTTGGCATGTAGCGGGTCATGATGCCGTAGCGGCCCTTCGGCATTGCCGGGATTTCCTCGCGCGACCACGACGGCGTCATGCCAAGGCCGAGAAAGCCAATGCCAAGCGGTTCGGCGACCTCGCGCACCTGTGCAAGATGCGCCGCAAGCTCCACGGCGGTGTGATGCACGTTGTCGAGCGGCGCGCCCGACAATTCGAACTGCCCGCCCGGCTCCAGCGAAATCGCGCCGCCGCCGGTGACATCATACAGGCCGATGATATTGCCGCGCTCAACGATCGGCTCCCAGCCGAGCAGAAGGCGCATGCCTTCCAAAAGAGCATTGATGCCGCGGGCGCCCTCGTAAGGCACAGGGCGATGGCCGCTCAACGTGAACGGCGTCTTCTCATGCTCGGTGCCGATCTTGAATTCGGACTTCGGCTTGATGCCTGCTTCAAGCCACCCGACCAGCGCATCGCGCGAGTCGAGCGGGGTCATATCGATCTGGTCACGCGCCATGCGGCACCTTTTCAAAATGCGTCGCGAACGACGCAGGCCGCCGGGGGCAACGGGCGCGCCCACCCGTAGACATAAGTGGTGAATAAAATCTCATTGCGAAGACGCAGCTTCTTTCACATCGGGCGCCGGCGTCTGGGCGCAACAGCCGAGACGGTCGAGCAGGCCGCACAATTTCGCGGCCTCCGCGTCCGACAGCTTGGAGCCGACGTGGCGCTCGATCGCGATGGAATAAGCCTCTCCCATTCTCTTTTGCAGATCGCGTCCGGCATCGGAGATTTCCACGAACAGGCCGCGCTTGTCGTTCTTGCACTCGCGCCGCGCCGCAAGTCCCTCATCGACCAGACGCTCGATCAGCCGCGAGGTGGAATATTGCGGCAGCAGCATCTGTTTTTCGAGTTCGACCGGGCGCAGCTCGCCGCCCGGCGCGCGCGACAATTCCAGCAGCGCCTCATACCAGGCGAGCGGCGGAAACCCGGCCTTCTTCAGATCCTGCTCGACGGCCTCGAGGACGCAACTGCGCACCCGCATCAGGCGCAGCCATGCTTCCGTCACTTCATTGGACGGGCGGCGCGCCGTCAGGCCGTTGCCATCGCTTGGGCGTGAAGATTTATGCAAATGCATCCACCTTGGCATTCATGCATCTGCATTAAGCCACGCCGGTGCAATTGCCAAGCGGCATGCGCTTTCTCGGCTATCTCCTGCTGCCGCGTAAACTTTTCCGCATCTGCACACTCCTCCTTAACCCGTTGTTTACCCTGACACGGAAAAGTCTCGCCTGAAGCAGTCTGCCTGCGCCGGAAATTCGTTTGTTTCTTCAAAGGGCGTAGCGACTGGAGACGGCAGGAAACCGGCGTCGGGTACCGGACAGGGCATGGCATTTCATCAATCATGGGGCGCTGAGGGTCTCGACCCTTCCGTCAGGGAACGCGGCGCAAGCGCCACGCAGCGCACCGGCGCGCCGGGCGACTGGATGAATGCACCCGCCCAGCGCCAGCTTTCGCCGCATGAGGCGCGCGACATCGCCGAAATCCACCAGCGGCTCGATTCCATCGCCCGTCAGGTCGAACAATTGTCCCAGCACCCAGCCGCGCGCGGCGAAAACGGCGTGGCGCGGCAACTCAACGACGCGATCTCGCGGCTCGACGCCCGGCTTTCGCATATGTCTGCGCCATCCCAACAGGTCCCCACCACCGCCGCGCCGCGGATGGCGCCGCCCGCGCCGACGCGCCCGGCAGGACTCGACCTGTCGATCGCGGAAATCATCGCCCGCCAGGGCGAACTCGATGGTCCAAGCCCCGCGCAGGAAGCGCTGAACCGCAGCGCGCCGAATTTCGTTCAGGCGCCGCCGATGGCGCCCGCGCCCGAACACCCTGGTTTCCTCAACATCGAGCGCCAGATCGCGGGCCTCACGAGCCAGATCGAAACGCTGCGCCGCCCCGATGGCATCGAACAGTCCATCGCCGCGTTCCGCTCCGAACTCGCCGAAATCCGCCACGCCATCACCGAGGCGCTGCCGCGCCGCGCGATCGAATCGCTGGAAGGCGAGATCCGCTCGCTCGGCCGGCGGATCGACGAAACGCATCAGACCGGCGGCGATGGCGCGGCTCTTGGCGCGATCGAGCGCGCTCTCTCCGAAATTCGCAGCGAATTGCGCTCGCTCACGCCGGCGGAACAGCTTGCCGGTTTCGACGACGCCATCCGCAACCTCGGCGGCAAGATCGACACCATCGTCCGCTCAAGCGGCGATCCCGCCACGCTGCGCCAACTCGACGAGGCGATCTCGGCGCTGAAGACCATCGTCGCCAACATCGCCTCGAACGAAGCGTTGGCGCAGTTGTCCGAGAATGTCCGCACGCTGTCGCTGCGGGTCGACCAGTTGTCGCAGAGCGGGCACAGCGACATGTTCGCAGCCCTCGAACAGCGCATCGCCGCGTTGACCACAACGCTGGAGCAACGCGAGCGCCCGGCAGCCGATACCGGCCATTTCGACAAGGCGGTTCGCACGATCTCCGATCGTCTCGACAATCTGCAGGTTGGCGGCGATGCCGCGTCGACATTCGGCCATGTCGAACAGCGTGTCGCGCATCTACTGGAGCGGCTGGAAGCCTCGGAGACCCGTCCCGGCAATCTGAACCGCGTCGAAAGCGGCCTGTCCGAGATCATGCAGATGCTGCAACAACGCGGCACAGGCGACGCAGCCCCGGCATCAGCCGCGCCCGCGATGGACTCCGCCTTCGTCGACGCGATCCGGCGCGAATTGTCGGACATGCGCCAGAGCCAGGTGGACACGACCCGTCACACGCAGGATTCGCTGGAGGTCGTTCACAACACGCTCGGCCATGTGGTCGACCGCCTCGCCCAGATCGAAGGCGATCTGCGTCAGGGCCGTTCCACGCCTGCGCCTGCTCCCGTTCCGCCACCTGCGCCGTCACGGCCTGCAGCACCGCCGATTCCACCGCAGACACGGCCCGAGTTGCCGAACCCCGCGTTGCTGCAGAGCGCCGCCCGCCCAGTCGCGCAAATGCCTGCGAAAGCAGAGCCGATCCCGTCCCAACTCCCCAAGGAGCCTGCATCCGTCGTCAACGCGGCTCCGTCGCGCCCTGCGCGTTCTCCGATCGATCCCGATCTGCCGCCCGACCATCCGCTGGAGCCGGGCAGCCGCAACAACGCACGGCCGTCGGCGGCGGAACGCATCGCCAGTTCCGAGAATGCGCTACGCGATATTCCGCCCCCAAAGGGGCCGGTCAGCTCGTCGAATTTCATTCAGGCCGCACGCCGCGCCGCTCAGGCCGCACAGGCCGGCGAAGCCAAGCCTGCGTCCAAGAAAGCCAACCGCGTCACCGCGCTGAACGATGCGGCGCGAGCTGTCGCGAACGCGAAAGAAACATCTCCCGATACGTCCCGCTCGTCGCGGGTACGGGCGCTTCTGGTTGGCGCCAGCGTGTTCGTGATCGTGCTCGGCACCTTCAAGATGGCGAGCAATCTGTGGCACAGCGGCGAGACGGGCCGCTCCGCGCCGGCGATGGAATCCCATGCCGTGTCGCCCGCGCCTGCAGCATCGCCCGCACAGACTCCAGACACGGACGACAACACCACACCAGCACCCGAACAATCGGCGCCGCCTGCTCCGTCGATGACGTCGCCCACGCCGATCGACAAGCAGTCGATGAACGCACCGGCCACGACGCTGCCGAGTTGGGCTTCCAGCCCGTCCATCACACCGGCGGAACCACCCGCGCAGCCTGCGAATGCCGACATTACCGGCTCGATCCCGTCTGTCAGTGGTGCCGTCGCGCCGCTGCCGGAGGCCATCGGCGGTCCGGTGCTGCGCGCGGCAGCCCTTAAGGGTGACGCGAGCGCCGCCTATGAGATCGCCCTGCGCTATGCCGATGGGCGCGGCGTGACCGCGAATTTCGAGGAGGCTGCGAAATGGTACGACCGCGCGGCGAAGGCCAACCTCGTGCCCGCGCTGTTCCGCCTCGGCACGCTGTATGAAAAGGGCCTCGGCGTCCGCAAGGATATCGACACCGCCAACCGCTACTACCGCGCGGCTGCCGATCGCGGCAATGCCAAGGCGATGCACAATCTCGCGGTGCTGGAAGCCGATGGCGGCGGCAAGCCGAACTACAAGGCCGCTGCCTACTGGTTCCTGAAGGCCGCCGAGCATGGCGTCGCCGACAGCCAGTTCAATCTCGGCATCCTCTACGCGCGCGGCATCGGCGTCGAACAGAACCTCACCGAATCCTACAAATGGTTCAGCCTCGCTGCCGCGCAGGGCGACACCGATTCCGCGCACAAGCGCGACGACGTTGCCAAGCGGCTCGACCCGGCCTCGCTCGCCAAGGCCAAACTCGCGGCACAGACCTTCAAGGTCGAGCAGCAACCGAGCGATGCGATCCAGGTCGCGACGCCGCCGGGCGGCTGGGACGCCAAGCGCGTGCAGAAGACCTCAAGCAGATCGGCCAAGCCCAAAGCCGCGAAACACTCGACGATCTGATTCGCTTGAAAACGCTGCAGGATGCTCACAGCATTCCGGCAAACATCGCGGCCACACAGACCGCCATCGCGACGGTCGACAGCCAGCCTAGCCAATAAAGCGCGCCGCCGACGAGGAACCGGCCCATCACATCGGTGCGCCGGACCATGACCATCAGCAGCACCATCACCGGCACCGCAAGCACGCCGTTGACGACCGCGCTCCAGTACAGCGCCGCGATCGGGCTGATCGGTGTGAAATTCAACACGATCCCGATTCCCGCCGACAGCGCCAGCACTGAATAGAACGACACTGCTTCCTTTGGCTTGCGCGCGAGACCGACCGGCCACTTTCGTCCCTCGCCGATCGCATAGGCCGCCGAGCCTGCCAGCACAGGCACGGCCAGCAAACCTGTGCCGATGATGCCCAGCGCAAAGATGACTTCCGCGAACGCGCCCGCGACCGGCCGCAGCGCCTCCGCTGCCTGCGCGGACGTCTCGATGTCGGTCTTGCCGCTGGCGTACAGCGTCGCCGCCGCCGTCATGATGATCGCGAGCGCGATGACGGTCGAGAATACCATCCCCGCGACGGTATCGACCCGGATACGATGAAACTCCGCCCGCGCGCCATAATGCTTCTCAGCCAGCGGTTTCTTGCGGGCATCGATCCGCTGGTCCTCCGCCTCCTGCGAGGCCTGCCAGAAAAACAGATAGGGTGAGATCGTGGTGCCGAGGATCGCAACCAACGTGGTGAAGAATTCGGACTTCCACTGGAGCTGCGGAATGACGAGGCCACGCAGCGCCTCGCCCCACGCAACATGCGCGAACGCCAGCGCGCCGACATAGGCGAACAGACTCAATGTCAGCCATTTCAGCACCGCGCTGTAACGCCGATAGTCGAAGAAGATTTGCGCGGCGACCGAGACGACGCCGAAGCCCACGACATAGACGATGGCTGGTCCGCCGATCAGTAATTTCACCGCGTCCGCCATCGCCGCGAGGTCAGCGGCGATGTTGATCGTATTCGCCACGAACAGCAGCGCCACGACAACATTGAGGACAAGGGCCGAGTAAAACCGGCAGGCATTACCGGCGATGCCATGGCCGGTGACGCGACCCACCCGTGCTGAAATCTCCTGGATCGCCACCATCAGCGGCAGCGTCAGCAGCATCGTCCAGGAAATGCTGTAGCCGAGTTGCGCGCCGGCCTGGCTGTAGGCGCCGATGCCCGAGGGATCGTCATCCGCCGCGCCGGTGATGAGACCTGGGCCAAGCGTTTGCAGAAAGCCGCGAACGCCGCCCGTCACCCCGGGCTGTTTGGGCGCAGGCGTCTGTCTCTTGCTGTCGATATGGTCTTTGGGATGCGTCATGCCCCGCCTCACCTGACAAGCACAGCCTATCCTTAAAGTTCCAGCCGTCAGGCCTTGCGCGCCACCGCGATCAAGCCCGGCACAGGCACATCGCTCTCCGTGCGGGTGGAAGCCTCTTCAAGACTGCACAGCACAAGCCCGGCCCCCATGATTGCGTCGCGCACATGCACCGTGCCGTGCGCGTAACGCAGGCCCGCGCCGATCACAACGCCGTCGCCGGGATGCGTCTCGGTGGTGAACGCGACCAGCCCGTTCGGGCGCAGCACCCGCGCGACTTCCTTCAGCGCCGGAGCAAGATCAGGCAGATAGATGATCGCATCCGCCGACAGCGCGAGATCGAAGGCGGCATCTGCCTCTCCCTTCAAACCCTCGACCATGTCGGCCACTTCCAGCCTTCGATAGAGGCCGGTGGCTTCGGCTTTCGCGATCATGCCGGGCGACAGATCGATCCCGACGAAGGCATCGACATTCTTCTCGAAGGCGCGCGCGGCCAGGCCGGTGCCGCAGCCGAGATCGATCGCGGATTTGAAGAAGGCGGGCCGCTTGATCCCACGGCAGGCCGACAGCACGGCTTTCAACAAGAGGCTTGGGCCCCGGTAACTGAGGTTGTTGAGAAGCGCGTCCTCGAAGGTCGGTGCGTATTGATCGAACAGCGAGCGTACATAGGCCGGCGGCATGTCCGACACCTTCTCCACGCCAAGGCGTATCAGCCGCAATTTGGCACCGTGGCGATCCTGCGGGTCGGCCTCCTGCGCCTTGCGATAGGCTTGGATCGCCTCGCCATGCAGATTGAGTTGCTGCTTCAATTCGCCGAGCGCGAACCACGCCGACGCGAAATTGGGCGCGCGCTCGACCGCCTGCGCCATCAGATCGGCCGCACCGGCAATGTCGCCGCGCAGTTGCAGGTCGCGCGCGAAATCGTAGCGGCGGTCGGCGATCAGATCGCCCGATGACAGGAAAAGCGGCGCGGGCATAAGGGCCTCGGAAATGGCTCCCTCTATAGCCTGACCGCGCGCCCGGCAACAGATCACGGCAGCTCGATTCTATCGCAGGCGATACGAAACCACCGGATACCGGCCGTGAGACCGTAAGGTGCCGCCGGATTAAATTCAGGAAAGCTACCGCCTTCCCCCACGTCCTCCATTGACGGCAGTGCTTTGCGGCCCCACCTGCGCCAAAGTGTGCTAAAAGCAGCACACACGGATTCTGGAGACGGCAATGCAGAACGAAGCGAAGGAATTACCGGCACGCGACGATCAGTTCTCCCGCTTTCTGGGAGGCTCGCCGCTCGCGGTGGTGCTGAGGCTCATTCTGATGTCGGTTCTGGTCGGCATCGTTCTCGCCGCCATCGGCCTCGATCCCTGGAATATCGTCGAGAGCCTGCGCCGCCTCGCGGACTGGATCTGGAATCTCGGCTTCGATGCCATCAACAGCCTGTGGCGCTACTTCATCCTCGGCGCGGTGATCGTCGTCCCGCTGTGGCTGTTGTCGCGGCTGTTCGGCTCCAGGCCGCGCTGAGGTCGCCACCGCACATTCTTCCGCCTGAACGCATCTCATGAACGACCAGCTTACGCATGGCCGGGTCTTTGCTATCGCAGGGCCCGCGATGCTCGCGAACCTGACGACGCCACTGCTCGGCATCGTCGCGACCGGCGTGATCGGGCAACTGGGCGAAGCGCATCTGCTCGGCGGCGTCGCCATGGCGTCCGTGGTGTTCGACTGCATGTTCTGGCTGTTCGGCTTCCTGCGCATGAGCACGGTGGCGCTGACCGCGCAGGCGCTTGGCGCGGATAACCCGCTTGAAGTCCGCGCCACGCTCGCGCGCGGCCTGCTGATCGCGATTCTCTCAAGCGCCGTGCTGCTCATCGTGCAGAAGCCGCTGGCCGCCATCACCTTCGATCTGATGGGCGCGAGCGGGCCGGTGACGGAGGCGGCGCGACTCTATTTCGGAGTGCGGCTGTGGTCGTCGCCCTTTCTGCTCGCCAACTACGCATTGCTCGGCTGGCTGATCGGGCAGGCCCGTACCGGCTGGGCGCTCGCGATTCAGATCGCGATCAACCTCGTCAACATCGCCGCGACCGTGGTTCTGGTGATCGGACTGAAACAGGGTGTCGCGGGCGCAGCCCATGCCGCGATCATCGCCGAAGCCTGCGGCCTCGTGTTCGGGTTGACGCTCGCAGCGCGGATGCTCGGCCGCGCCGGCTTTCGCATTCCGCGCGCGGTGGTATTTGAGCGCGCCAAGCTCACACGGATGATGGCGATCAACCGCGACATCTTCATCCGCACCCTGGCGCTGACCGGCGCGTTCCTGTTCTTCACCGCGCAGGGCGCACGCGAGGGCGACGTGGTGCTCGCGGCCAACGCGGTGCTGAACAATTTCGCGCTGATCGGCTCGTTCTTTCTCGACGGTCTCGCTACCGCCGCCGAACAACTGTCCGGCTACAGCCTCGGCGCACGCGACCGCACCCGCTTCCTGCGCACCACGAAGCTCGTGCTCGGCTGGAGCATAGTGTTTGCCATCGCCGTCGCGCTGGCGCTCGCACTGGGCGGTCCTGCGCTGATCGACCTGATGACCGCGAGCGCCGACGTGCGGGAGGCCGCGCGCACCTTCATGTGGCTCGCCACACTGGCGCCGGTCTGCGGCGTGATGGCCTATGCCTTCGATGGAATTTACATCGGCGCAACCTGGGCGCGCGACATGCGCAACCTGATGCTGGCGTCTCTGGCGCTGTATTTCGCGGCATGGGCGGCGCTGCGACCGCTCGGCAATCACGGGCTGTGGCTCGCGCTTCTGATCTTCCTGCTGGCGCGCGGATGCTTTCAGGCGCTGCGCTACCGCGCGCTGCTGAAAACCTCCTTCGCAGGAACGCTTACACCGGCCAGTCTTCCGCGGTGATCATGGCGGCGTCCGCGCCGACGATTTCCGACAGCGATTCCCTGCCCGTTCGCCGCAACGTCGACAACAGATCGGTCTTGATCGCCTCGACAAGGCCAAGCCCCTTGTACACCAGCGACGAATACAACTGAATCAGCGAGGCGCCGGCGCGAATCTTCATCAGCGCGGCCCCGCCGGAATCGATGCCGCCGACGCCGATCAACGGGAAGGCGCCTTCAGTGCGCACATAGGTCTCAGCCACCATGCGCGTGGAGAGACGCAGCAGCGGCCGCCCCGACAGTCCGCCCTGCTCTAGCGCCAACCCGCGCTCGCGCAACGTATCGGGGCGCGCCAGCGTGGTATTCGACACGATCATGCCATCGACGCCGCGCGCGCGCGCGATATGCACGACATCGTCGAGTTCGGACAGCGTGAGGTCCGGCGAAATCTTCAGCAGCAGCGGCACCGCGCCCGCCTCGGTGCGCGCGCGATTGCGCGCGTCGATCACTCGCGCCAACAGATCGTCGAGCGCGGAGGCCTGCTGCAAATTGCGCAGGCCCGGCGTGTTCGGCGACGACACGTTGACGGTGAAGTAGCTCGCGACCGGCGCGAACATGCCGATCAGCTTGACGTAGTCGCCGGTGCGGTCCTCGGACTCCTTGTTGGCTCCGAGATTGACGCCGACGATGCCGCCGCGCCCGCGCCGCGCGTTGAGATGGCGCAGCGCCACCTCGGCGCCCTCGCTGTTGAACCCCATGCGGTTAATGACACCGGCATCTTCTTCGAGACGGAACATGCGCGGCCGCGGGTTGCCAGGCTGCGGCAGCGGCGTGATCGATCCCACCTCGACGTAACCGAAGCCGAGCCGCAACAGCGCATCCGGCACCTCGGCGTTCTTGTCGAAGCCCGCCGCCATGCCGATCGGGTTCGGAAAGTCGAGTCCAAAGGCACGGGTCGCCAGCCTTGGGCTGTCCGCCTTCGCGCGCGGCATCGGAAAGCTGCGCAGACCCTTGATCGCCAGCCGGTGCGCATCCTCCGGATCGAGTTTGCGCAGCAGCGGCAGCGTCAGGTGGTCGAAAGCACGAATCACGTCAAATTCTCCGGAAGCCGGTGCAGGCCGTCTGCGCCCACCGCCAGCGTGGCAATATTGTCGGCGGCGGCCGGATCGAGGTCTCCGTACAAATGGGGAAACAGATCGCCGCCACGCGAGGGCTCCCACCTCAACGCCGTACCCAGCGCATCGGCACTCACCGCGATCAGGAATAAATCAACCTGCCCGGCAAAGTGCTTCGCCAGCGTGCCGGGAACCTGCGAGGCTGTGGAAAAGTGGATGAATCCATCCCGCACATCATCCGGGCTGCCGCGATAGACGCCCGCCCGCTCAGCTTCCCGCCAGGCCGGTGCCGGACAGATTTTATAGATGGTCCGCACGGCGAGTTCCGGGAGTGCTTGAGTTCATTATTGTTTTTGATGCCGCCACCCTAGCCATGGCAACCCGCGACTTCAAGACTTGACGGTGGACATGTGGCGCAAGGCTGAAATGCAACGTCCAGCTCATTGCACAAGCCGCCCAATAAAGGTAATAATTCCTATAATCGAAACCCCGCCGAACGGTTCGACGATGCTGACACACGATCAAATCTGGACGGCGCTCGACAGGCTGGCGGCCCGCGCCGGGCTGTCGCCTTCGGGCCTCGCCAAGCGCGCGGGCCTCGATCCCACCACCTTCAACAAGTCGAAGCGCGTGACAAGCGATGGCCGCGAACGCTGGCCTTCGACCGAGTCGGTCGCGAAGGCGCTGGCCGCCACCGGCATCAGCGTCGACACCTTCGTGCATTTCATCGAAAGCTCGTCGCGTTCCGTGCAGGTGCCGCTGCTGGGTTTCGCCGAAGCGGGCAGCGGCGGCTATTTCGACGATGGCGGCTTTCCGGTCGGCAAGGGCTGGGACGAGGTCGGGCTGCCGTCCGTCAACGACGAGCATGCCTATGCGCTGGAAATTTCCGGCGATTCGATGAAGCCCGCCTACCGCGACGGCGATGTGATCGTCGTCTCGCCGAGCGCGCCGATCCGGCGCGGTGACCGCGTGGTGGTCAAGACCAAGGACGGCGAGGTGATGGTGAAGGAATTGCGTCGCCGCACCCAGAAGGTGATCGAGCTGCAATCGCTCAACCCCGCGCATTCCGACCGCACGCTGCCGACCTCCGAGATCGAGTGGATCGCGCGCATCCTCTGGGCGAGCCAGTAGCGCTCACGCCACCAGCGGCGCGACGATGGCGTTCAACACTTTCGCCGCATCGTGCGGATTGAGCCGCACCTGTAACCCGCGCTGACCGCCATTGATGTAAACGAGATTCTGCGCCATCGCCTCTTGCTCGATGGCGGCACGCGGCGTCTTCATCTGTCCGAACGGGCTGATGCCGCCGACCTTGTAGCCCGACAGCCGCTCGGCATCGGCCGGCTTCATCATCTGCGCCGACTTGCCGCCGAACGCAGCGGCGAGCTTTTTCATCGACACCTCGCGGTCGGACGGCACGATGACGCAGACCGGTTTGCCATCGACCAGCGCCATCAGCGATTTCAGCACGCGCGAAGGATTCTCCCCGAGCGCCTCGGCCGCCTGCAGGCCGATGCGGTCGGCATTGCCGTCATACTCGTAAGTGTGCGTCGAGAAGGTGACGCCCGCCTGCTCCAGCATTCTCGTCGCGCGCGTGGCCTTCGACATGACGCAGGGATCAGGCGCTGCGCGCGAGCGCCGCGTCGATCATCGTCATGGCATTGGTGACGCCGTAGACCGCAACGAACGAGCCGAAGCGCGGCCCCTTCTCCTGCCCGAGCAGCACCTGATAGAGCATGTTGAACCAGTCGAGCGACACGCCAGGACGGCCGTCCTTGCCCTTCTTCACCGGATCGAGGAACGGCTCGCGCCGCCCGATCTCGTAGACGACATTCTGGATGTCTTCGGCGGACGCGTCCGCAGGCAGTTGCGATAGCGCATCGCGCAGGTCCTGCAAGGCCGCGCGCTCGTTCGCGCCCGGCTCGCGGAATTGTTTCGTCGGTGCGACAAAATCGCGATAGTAGTTGATCGCGTAGCCGACCAGCGCATCGAGCTTCGGGTGGGTCTGCGGCGTGACGCCGGGACGGTAGCGGCCGATGAAGCCCCACAGCGTCTCGGCATTCTCGGCGTTCGACGACGACACCAGCGTCAGCAGCAACTGGAACGTCACCGGCATCTCGGAGGCCTGCGGCCTGCCCGCGTGGATGTGCCACACCGGATTGCCAAGCCGCTGTTTCGCGTCCTGCCGCGCGAAGCCATCGAGGAATTGTTGATACTCGTCGACGTTGCGCGGGATCACATCGAAATACAGCCGCTTCGCCGCCTTCGGCTCGCGATACATGAACAGCGACAGCGATTCCGGCGAGGCGTAACGCAGCCACTCATCGATAGTGAGCCCGTTGCCCTTCGACTTGGAAATCTTCTGGCCCTTGTCGTCGAGGAACAGTTCGTAGTTAAAGCCTTCCGGTGGCGTGCCGCCGAGCGCGCGGCAAATCTGCCCGGACAGCTTCACCGAGTCGATCAGGTCCTTGCCGGCCATTTCATAGTCGACACCGAGCGCAACCCAGCGCATCGCCCAGTCCGGCTTCCATTGCAGCTTGCAATGCCCGCCGGTGACCGGAACGGTGACACGCTCCCTCGTCTCGGGATCGTCGTAAGAAACCGTGCCAGCCTTCTTGTCGTGCTCGACGATCGGCACCTGCAACACCACGCCGGTGCGCGGACAGATCGGCAGAAACGGCGAATAGCTCGCAGCGCGTTCCTCGCGTAATGACGGCAGCATGATCGCCATCACCTTGTCGATGTTCTCAAGCACCTTCAACAGCGTCGCGTCGAACCGGCCCGAGGTGTAGTACTCCGTCGACGACGCGAATTCGTAATCGAAGCCGAAGGTGTCGAGGAAGGCGCGCAGCCGCGCATTGTTGTGCGCACCGAAGCTGTCATGGGTGCCGAACGGGTCGCGCACCTTCGTCAGCGGCTTGCCGAGGTCCTCTTCAAGCATCTCCTTGTTCGGCACATTATCCGGCACCTTGCGCAGGCCGTCCATGTCGTCGGAGAAGGCAAGCAGCTTCGTCTTGACCTTGTCTTCAGTCAGCACGCGGAAGGCATGGCGCACCATCGAGGTGCGCGCGACCTCGCCGAAGGTGCCGATATGCGGCAGGCCCGAAGGGCCGTAGCCGGTCTCGAACAGAACTTCGTCCTTCGGTTTCTTCTTCAGGCGATTGACGATCTGTTTGGCCTGCTCGAACGGCCAGGCATTGGATTGCTCGGCAACCGCACGCAGGTCGCTCGCCGACAGGTCTTCAAATCGCGTGATCGTCTCCGACATCTTCACTCCGCTGCACGCGAGCCAATCCCGCGCACCTTTATTTTCTCTCAGAACGGGCTAACGGAAAAATAGCGCAACCACAAATCGGTGTAGCGGCCTTTTTCCCAGACCCGGAACATGGCCCAGTTCAGTGCCTGACGCAGCACATCGTTGCCTTTCTTGACGCCGATACCGATGCCCTCACCGAAATAGCGGCTCTCCACGAACGGCCCGCCGCTGAACGCGCAGCACCCCGCCGAATCGGTGCCGTTGATCCAGAACCCGAGCGAAATCGCGTCACCGAAAATCAGGTCGACCTCGCCACGGCGCAACGCCGAACGCATCGCATCCTCGGAGGGAAAGCCGACCGCGAGCGCATCGGTAAAGAGCGCTTTCAGATACGCCTCGTGCGCCGAGCCGGAAATGACGCCGACCTTCTTGCCTGTCAGGTTCTCCGGCCGCACATCGGCCAGAACCTCGCCTGCACGGGAGACGAAACGCGCAGGCGCACGATAATAGGGATCGGTGAAATCGAGCTTGGTGCGGATATCCGGCGTCATCGCGATCGAGGCGATCACCGCGTCGCCGCGCCCGGTGTTGATAGCGTCGACCAGCGTCTCGAACCGCCGCATCTGGATGGTGCAGGGCACCTTGATTTCCTCGCACAGCGCGCGCGCGAAATCGACGTTGAAGCCCGCCGGATTGCCGTCCGGACCGGTGAAGTCGAACGGCGGATAGTCGGTTTCTGTGAGGAAGCGGATCATCGTAATGCGCGACAGGTCCGGCCGGTCCGGACGGCGGCGCGGGTCCCAGAAACCCGGCACGGCCTGGGGGGCCGCCGTCACGGCCGACTTCACCGCTGGTTGTGCGATGACCTCAGCACCGAGCGATCCCGCAATGAAAATGCCGAGCAAAATCGCGCGTATCGTCCGGCTTAAGCCTTTCGGCCAGCCGCTCGATCTTTCATTGCCGGAAATTACCATCTGTGATTGCATTGGGAAGCATCCGCGAGGGGGTCTTATAGACCATCCGGCGGCGGAGGCGAGCGGCGTTTGAGTGGCAGCGTCTGGGGGGCGCATGGCTCCGATCTCCGGTCATCCGAACGACATGGCCGGACCGGGGCGGAAAATGCGCCGCCGGCGCCCCGCATGGCCTCCCTCCGGACTTCTCGCCGACATCTTCAAACGCCCGCGCGCCCAGCCCACTGCCGCGCGGCCCCGGCGCGAGACCGGCCACCCATTTGAACTCGATTGCCTGCACGATGTCCTGCCGCCCGAAATCCTCGCAGAAGCCGCGCGTTGCGCCGCGCTGCTTGGCGTCGGTGCCGATCAGGTCCTGATCCGCCGCGGCATCATCACGGAAGCGGAATATGTGCTCCGGCTGGCGCATCATTGCGGGCTCGCCGTCGAGGATTTTCGCAATATCTCACGCGCCGACTGCCCGTTGAGCGACGCGCAACTGCGCTATGCCGCGCAGCACCGCCTGCTGCCGCTCGAGCGGCCTGACGGGCTTTATCATGTCCAGGCACCGCTCGGCCTCGCTGCACGTCGGCTCGCCGCGTTGTGCGCCCGGCAGGCACGGCCGCGTATCCGGCTGGCCACGCGCGCCGCTTTCGACCGCTATCTGATGCGCCACGAGGCGCTCGCTTATGACGCAGCCGAAGGCCTCGCTCTGCAAATGCCCGAGATGTCATGCGCGCCGATCCATCGCGATGGCGGCAGCAGGATGCGGCGCTACCTGCTGCACCTGCTGGGCCTCACCGGCATCTTTGTCCTGGCGCCCGTTCTCATCATGCAGCTCTGCGGGGCAGTGCTCGCAATCTGGTTTCTGCTGTTCAACAGTCTGCGCCTCGCGGGCTCCTTCGCGGGCAACAAACGACCACATCCGCTCGACCGCCTACCCGACGAACATCTGCCGGTCTACACCGTGATGGTGGCGCTCTATCGTGAAGGCCGTTCCGTCGCGCATCTCTTACATGCGCTGGCGGCGCTGGATTATCCACGCGAGAAGCTCGACATCAAATTGCTGCTGGAAGCCGACGACCGCGAAACACAGGCCGCCATTGAGCGTCTCAATGTTCCGCCGAACGTCGAAATCCTTTTCGTGCCGCCATTCGGGCCGCGCACCAAACCGAAAGCGCTCAATGCCGGACTGCCGTTCGCGCGTGGCGACTTCGTCGCCGTGTTCGATGCCGAAGACAGGCCCGATCCCTCACAGCTCCGGGCTGCGCTCGATACCTTCCGCCGCAACGGCGATGACGTCGCCTGCGCGCAGGCCAGCCTTTGCATCGACAACAGCGCCGATAGCTGGCTCGCCTGCATGTTCACCGCCGAATACGCAGGACAGTTCGATGCCTTCCTGCGCGGCTTCTCGCAATTCGGCCTGCCTTTGCCGCTCGGCGGATCGTCGAACCATTTCAGGACCGCGACCTTGCGCGAAGTCGGGGGATGGGACGCCTATAACGTCACCGAGGACGCCGATCTCGGATTCCGTTTGGCGCGGTTCGGCTATCGCTCGGTGATGTTCTCCTCGACGACCTATGAGGAGGCCCCGGCCCGCGCGGGCGCATGGCTCAGGCAACGCTCGCGCTGGATGAAGGGCTGGATGCAGACCTGGATCGTGCACATGCGCTCGCCGCGGCGGCTGATCCGGCAAAGCGGGCCTTCGGGATTCCTCACGCTCAACCTGCTCGTCGGCGGCAATGTCCTGACCGCGCTCGCCTACCCCGTGCTGATCGGCGCCTGCCTTCTGGAGCTCGGCTTCAGCGCAGCCGGCAGCACGGAGATCGAGATGTTCTCCGGACCGTTTGTCGAGCTGCATTTCACAACCATCGCCGCAGGCTACCTATCGACCATCGTCGTGTGCCTGATCGGCCTCGCGCGCCGCAGGCTTCTGCATCATGCATGGGTGTTGCTCCTGACACCGCTCTATTGGGCCTGCCTCTCGGTCGCGGCATGGCGGGCGCTCACACAACTCCTCCACGACCCCTATCACTGGGAAAAGACCGAGCATGGGCTCGCGCGCCATTCGCGGCTCGCGGCGCGTTCAGCCCGGCGTCATGCCAAGGACCTTGAAGACGTCGCGCAAGAACGAAACGTCAGAAATAGCGCTTGAGATCGGTAGCCGCCTGCTGCGGCGTCTGCTTCAAATTGAACGGCACGACGAACCGGCCCTCGCGATCCAGCAGATAGACCGCTGCGGTGTGGTCCATGGTGTAGTCGCCGTCCTTCAACGGCACCTTCTTGGCGTAAACACGATACGCCTTGATCATCTTGGCGATGGCTTCGGGAGAACCGCTCAGACCCTTGAGGTGCGGATCGAAGCTCTGCAGATAATCCTTCATCACGGCGGGCGTATCGCGCTCCGGATCGACCGAGACGAAATAGGCGTTGATGCGCCCGGCATCCGGCCCCATCGCGCGCAGAATTTCCGATATTTCAAACAACGAGGTCGGACATATATCCGGACAATGCGTGAAGCCGAAGAACATCAGCGTCGGCTTGCCTTGCAGGTTCTTCTCCGTGACGGTTGCGCCGGTCTGGTCCGTCAACTGGAACGGGCCGCCGATCGACGAGACCGGAGTGTTGCTGCGAAATCCGCCGACGAGGAAAAGAACACCCATCAACCCGATTGCAAGGCTGATGGCGAAGGCGGCGATGACGACGCCCGGTCGCGTTGAACTCGTTGCCATAGGAACCTGAAAACCTGGAATGCTGACAGGGTGGGCTGCCGATCCCGTTCAAATAGCCATGAAAGCACCTACGGGCAAGCAAACCGCTCGCGTACGAGCCATGCAGCGATCACATCATGGCGAGGCAAAATACCGCCAGAACGGCGTCACCGGGCTCCTGCGGAGGCGTGCGCGTCCATGTAGCAGGGCTTGTACATCGACGTCAGTTGGTGGCCGCGCAGGAAGATCATCCGTGGCTTCAACCCGCCATGCCGCGCGATCCAGTGGCGGATCGAGGCCGGGTACATTTTGTAGAGCATGTGGGTGGCTTCGACATTCGTGACCGGGCGTCCGCCCTTGCCCGGATCCCATGCGGCGTGGAAACCAAGGCTGGCGCGGGAGGTGACGCAGATGCGGTCGTGCGGAACCGCGCCGAGCACAATGGTACAGGCCGAGGCGCACAATCCGTCGATCACCACGGTGTCGCCCGATGTTCGGAGATTCTGATACTTGTCGACATAAGTGCCGATGCGTCCGCCGCGATCATCGGCGATGCGGACCACCGCATGGCTCGCGGTCAACCCGGCCAGCAACAACACGCCCGCCAACAATCCGGTCACGAATCTCATCGTCGCGTCCCCCGCCCGGCTGTGTCACCGAGGCATCGACAGCGTGTTGCGAGTCCGGCGGTTTGTCCAGATCGGCCCTCTTAGGCGCAGATGATTTCAATGCGGTGTTGCATGACGGATGCAGTTCAGTGGAACTGCGTGGCCAAAGCGTCACTGCGGGAACGCAGGACGATTGGAGCGGGCGAAGGGAATCGAACCCTCGTATGCAGCTTGGGAAGCTGCCGTTCTACCATTGAACTACGCCCGCGAAGTCCATTTCACCATCGCCCAACCGCTCGCCTTTTGCAACGACACGGAGGTGACGTTAACCAAACCGCCTCAAACAGGCGCGCGGAAATGCTTGGAGAGCTTCAGCCCCTGGCCCTGATAGTTCGAGGCAATGCGGGTGCCGTACAGCGTCTGGGGGGGCGCCAGCATCTTCTCGTACACAAGACGTCCGACGATCTGGCCGTGTTCGAGAATAAAAGGCACTTCGCGCGAGCGCACCTCCAGCACGGCGCGCGATCCCTGCCCGCCCGCGCCCGCATGACCGAACCCCGGATCGAAGAAGCCCGCATAGTGCACGCGGAATTCGCCGACCAATGGGTCGAACGGCACCATTTCGGCGGCGTAGTTCGGCGGCACCTGCACGGCTTCTTTCGAGGCAAGAATGTAGAACTCGCCGGGATCGAGAATGAGGCTGTGGTCCGGCCGGGCGCGGATCGGCTCCCAGAAATCATCGACGGCGTAACCGCCGCGCCGGTCGATATCGACAACGCCGGTGTGACGCTTGGCGCGGTAACCGACGAAGCCATCCGAGCCCTCGCCCGAGAGGTCGACGCTGACCGCGACGCCGCCGGCAAGATCGGCATTCTCGCAATCGACAAGATGCTCGGCCTGATGCAGCGCCTCGAGTTCGTCGTTGTTCAGTTGCGGCGCGCCGGTGCGGAAGCGGACCTGCGACAGACGCGATCCCTGCCGCAGCAGCACGGGAAATGTCTTCGGGCTGATCTCGGCATAGAGCGGGCCATGATAGCCCGCGCCGATCATGTCGAAGCGACGCGTGCCATCCGCGATCACGCGGGTGAACACATCGAGGCGGCCGGTCGAACTTTTCGGATTGGCGGACGCCAGAATCGAAGGCGGCAGCGCCAAGCTCTCCAGCAGCGGCACGATGTAGACGCAGTTGGTCTCCAGCACCGCGCCGTCGGAGAGATCTACTTCGTGCAGTTTCAATTCGTCGATCCGCTCCGCAACCGTGACATCCGGCCCCGGCAGAAAGCTCGCGCGCACCCGGTAGGCCACCTCGCCCAGCCGCAGGTCGAGGCTCGCGGGCTGGATCTGGCTCTCCACGAACGGAAACGCCGGCAGGATCAGGCCGTCTTCTTCCATGGCCGCGATCATGCGATCGGGCAGAATACCGTTGGCGTTGGCTGGGAGAGAGAAGGCCAAATCCGGTCCCCTCGGGAGTGAGCTATGCATAGAACTTTACCCCGTTATCCGATGGGTTGCTTGACGGAAAGGGCCGTGCGGATTAAGCCTCGGACTTATCCCGTGGTGATTTGGGCCGGCCGGCTTGCAGCCACGTAAAATAAGTCGCTAAACAGGCCGCGGACCTTGTGCCCCCGGCCGTTGGATTTTTTCCAGGCCGGTTTTTTGCGTCTTGTTTCCAAGCGAGACGCTATTGGAGGTCCTGATGTCCGACACAAAGAACGCCCTGAACTCATCCCGCTACCGCCCTGAAACCCGCCTTGTCCACGCCGGAACGATCCGTTCCGACTTCGGCGAGATGTCGGAATCGCTGTTTCTGACCCAGGGCTTCACCTACGAGAGCGCGGAGGAATGCGAGGCGCGTTTCAAGGGCGAGAAGCCGGGCTTTCTCTATTCGCGATTTTCCAATCCGACGGTTGCGATGTTCGAGCAACGCATGGCCGCGCTGGAAGGCGCCGAAGCCGGGCGCGCCACCGCGACCGGCATGGCCGCGATGACCACCGCCATGCTCGCACCACTTCAGGCCGGCGATCACGTTGTCGCGGCAAGAGCGCTGTTCGGTTCGTGCCGCTACGTCATCGAAACACTGCTGCCGCGCTACGGCATCACCTCCACGCTGGTGGATGGCCGTGACCTCGACGCCTGGCGCAAGGCGATGCGTCCCAACACCAAGACGCTGTTCCTGGAGAGTCCGACCAATCCGACGCTCGAGGTGGTCGACATCGCGGAGGTAGCAAAGATCGCCCATCAGGGCGGCGCCCGCCTCGTGGTGGACAATGTGTTCGCAACGCCTCTTTACCAGAGCCCGCTCGAACTCGGCGCGGATGTCGTTGTCTATTCGGCGACTAAGCACATCGATGGACAGGGCCGCTGTCTCGGCGGCATCATCCTATCGACGCAAGAATTCATCATGGAGCACATCCATAATTTCTTCCGCCAGACCGGGCCTTCGATGTCACCGTTCAATGCCTGGGTGCTGTTGAAGGGGCTTGAGACGCTCGGCGTGCGCGTCAAGGCGCAGACCGAAAGTGCGGCGAAGATCGCCGACATCCTCGCCACGCATCCGAAAGTGACGCGGCTGATCTATCCGGGCCGTGCCGACCATCCGCAGGCCGATGTCATCAAGAAGCAGATGCGCGCAGGCTCGACGATGATCGGCTTCGAGGTGAAGGGCGGCAAGGCTGGCGCATTCCGCGCCCTGAACGGCTTCCAGGTCGCGCGCATTTCCAACAATCTCGGCGACTCCAAGAGCATCGTCACTCATCCCGCCACCACCACGCATCAGCGTCTGACGCCGGATGAACGCGCCGAACTCGGTATCGGCGACGGGTTCATCCGCTTCTCGGTCGGCCTCGAACACGTCGACGACCTGATCGAGGATGTTCAGGGCGCGCTGGAGAAAGTCTGAGGCAAGCTCGCCGCCATCCAAAAAGCCCGCCGTTTGGCGGGCTTTTTCACGACCTCACATCGGCCTGAAGCTCATGACGCTTCCCGGCCTCTCGGTGCCGGGTTCAGCTTTGGCTTCTCCGACCGACTTGATGATGGTGTCGCCGAGCAACTGGGCGAAACAGGCATATCCCCAGTCGTTCATGTGCAGCCCATCGGAGATCGAGAAACTCTCGAACGGCAGCTTCTCGTCCTCATGCCACTGCCGCATCACTTCGAAGCGCGGGAAGACCGAAGCATGACGCAGCCGTCCGACTTCGCGGATCAGCTTCACCATCTTGTTCGCGCCCTCTTTCTTCGCGGTCACGGCGGGCACATATTGCGGATCGATCAGCACCACGTCGGCGCCTGTGGCCTGTATCCTGGCGACGCCGGCCTCCACCATCGCGGCGAGGCCCGATGAATCCTCACCGCGCACCACCGTGTTCGTACCGAGCTGCCAGATCACGAGATCCGGATTTGAATCGAGCACGCTCGACTGCAACCGCTGGACCATCTGCGGCACTTCCTGACCACCCATGCCGCGATTGATGACGCTGATGCGCGCCCTCGGATATTTCCGCCGAAGCTGTTCGGCCAAGCGACTCGGATAGGTATAGGTGGACGACGTCGTCCCGTAGCCTGCGGTGGACGACGATCCTAGCGCCACGATGGTGATCGGCTCTCCCGCGTTGAGCTTGCGCGCCACGCGCGGCAGCGAGGCGGAGACCGCACCAGCGCCTTTCGGCGGCAGGCACGGAATACGCGTGAGAACATCGCCGGCCCGGCTCGCAGCATTTTTCGCGGCATCAATCGCCTTGCCGGGAAGGCTACGCTTTGCAGGCACCCCATCGGTCGTCGCCGACGGCGTCTCTGACTGCGCGGACATCTCGCCCGCGGCAAGACACGGCGCGCTCGCAAGAATACCGAAAAGCCCCACAGCGACGAGCAACTTGCGATGGCGCTGCCGCATCGTCAGCGCACCCCGAGCTCGGACGGGTTGATATGGGCGGCCTCGATCACGAGCTTGGACAGCGCGCGCCCAAGGCAATCATGCACCCGCGCGGCAACGCCGATGCTGTGGGCCTGCGCGAACAGGTCGAAATCTCCCGCCTCGCTCCAGGCGCGCATGATCGAAAAACGGTCGAACAGCGGCGCACCGTGCTCCTGCGCCACGACACGGATCGTATCGTTGTAGTTGGTCGCCGCCAGCACCGTTTCCATGCGCGGACTGAATTGCAGATTCATCAGGATCACGTCGGCATCCGCCTTCTGCAGAGCGGCAAGGCCGGTATCGAGCGCTGCGCGAAAATCGTCCGGGTCGATTGAGCGCATCGCGTCGACGGTGCCGGTCTGCCAGACCACCAACGTCGGTGTCGGCTTCCGCTCCTGCATGATCTTCTCGACCTTCCCGGCGACATCCGCGGCCGTCTCCTTGGGATGAAGTTCGGTCGTCACGCTGATCTCGATGCCGGGCAGCTTGCTTCGCAGCGCCGCCTCGAAGCGCGTGGGATAGGAACTTGCGGCGCCGTCCGGCCCGCTCAACGCGGAGGAGCGGCTGCCGATCACCAGCACGCGAATGGGCGACCGCGCCTTGAAGGCCTCCGCAACCTTCGGCAGCGTTGCGTCGGTGCTGAGCAGATAAGCGGGCACGGAGCAGAAATGGTCATCGTCGGCCACGGCCGGCGTCACCGCCAGCCAGGCCAGAACCGCCACTCCCGCGATCCTCACGATATTCATCAATTACTCCCGACCATATCGGCACTGACTGCCAAAACGGGCCGTTTACCGCTCTTGTTCACTTCGGCTTTGTACCATGACAGCAGCCACGCCGCGCAGGACATGATGACCAAACCGATCATACTAATGACGAAATGCAGCCCTGCCCCGCCCGAGGTTTCCGCCAGGACGAAGTGACCGGCGAAGGCCAGAAACACGCCGATGCAGAAAATTTCCAGCGAATGCTGCCCGCACAGGATAATCGGCCGCAGCCATGGAGATTTCAGCCCCGGCCAGTCCTTCCGCAGGAAGTAGACCGTGACCGCCGCGAGCGCGAGGAAGTGGGCGAACCGCAGCACGTCAAGATCGGTCTTGTTGATCGGATACATCCAGCTTTCCAGCCACCCCGGCAGATAGCCGTGCAACTGCGGAACATGCCATGTCAGCGTCACGTAGAAAGCGAACAGCAGATAAGCCACCGCCAGCACGAGCGTGACGCGCGAAGCGAGGATCGGCGCCATCCGCTGCGCCCCGCCCAGCGCGCACCATGCGCCGAACACGAACAGCAACTGCCACGCGAACGGATTGAACACCCACACCCCGTTCGGGTAGGCAGGCAAGGCAAAGCCGTACTGCCAGGTCAGCGCATAGAGGAGGACCGCCAGCGCCAGGGTGACATCGGGGATGCGGCGCATCAGCCACAATACGAACGGCAGGAACAGCATCAGCACGATATAAAGCGGCAGCACGTCCATGTTGACCGGCTTGAACTTCAAAAGCAGCGCCTCCATGATCGTGGTGTCCGGATGCTTGAGAAAATCGAGGATTCCCATTTCCTCCGAATAAAGCGGGTTCTCGAAGCTGGTCGCGATGTAGGAAATTTCCGCGAGATAGATCATGAACAGGAAGACGTGTGCGACGTAGATTTGCCAGACCCGCTTGAAGATGCGCGCGCTCGAAATGATGAAACCGCGCTCGTCCATCGCCCGGCTGTAGACGAAGGCGGCGGTATATCCCGAAATGAAAATGAAGATCTCGGTCGCGTCGGAAAAGCCGTAATTACGGATGGTGAGCCAAGTCAGGATGTTCGGCGGCAGATGATCGATGAAGATCAGCCACAGCGCGAGCCCACGAAACAGATCGAGCCGCAATTCGCGCTCACCCGCTCCCACCGGAAGAACGATTTTTCCGGCATCCCGTGGGATGGTCTTGGGTTCGGGCGCTGAGGTGGTCAGGGTTGTCATCGGCTCGAACCGTTCAGGGAAACGCGCGACAGACATCGCTGCAGGATAGAGATTCCGCAAGCAACCGCAAACCGCCACCGTGGAACCCCACCGCGATTTGCACAAAGGCCATGCACAGCCCAATATGAACCCGGCTTGAACGAAATCGCGTTAACAAGGCTCGGCGTCATCACGCGCGGCGTTTTGCCATTGTCGTCGCTTGGGTCTATCATTAATAGCGAACCATCCGATTGAAGCAATGTACCGCGCCGTCACCCGCCAAATCGAAGTCCTCGTCGAACCCGAGTTCCTTCCCGAACGCTCATCCCCTGAAAACCGGCAATTTTTCTGGGCCTACAGCATCGTGATCGTGAACAAGGGCAGCGAAACCGTCCAGCTCAAGACCCGGCACTGGATCATTACCGATGGCCTTGGCCAGCAGCAGGAAGTCCGCGGCGAAGGCGTGGTCGGCGAGCAACCCGTCATCGCGCCGGGCGAGCGGTATGAGTACACAAGCGGCGTGCCGCTCACGACGCCCTCTGGCTTCATGACCGGCAGCTACCAGATGGTGACGGAAAGCGGAGAGAAGTTCGACCTCGCGATCCCGCTGTTCTCGCTCGACAGCCCGGACGCCAAGCGTACGCTGAACTGACAAAGCCGGTTCAGCGTCATTACCGCCCTCAGTCCTCGACGCCCGCTTCCTGCGGCGTGAACTCATAAATCGAGCTACAGAACTCGCACGTCACCACGACCTTGCCGTCCTCCACCATGTCGGCGCGATCCTCCGGGTCGAAGCTCGCCAGCATGCCGGCCACCGCATCCCGCGAACAGGTGCAGCCCGCATGCAACGGCAGGCTCGGAAACACGCGCACGCCGCGCTCATGAAATAGCCGGAACAGGAGCCGCTCGCCGGACAGATCAGGGTCGATCAGTTCGACATCCTCGATGGTTGCGAACAGCGACTGGCTTTCGGTCCACGCGTCATCTTCTTCCACCACATGCGACACGCTGCCTTCCGGGGCATCGCCGGGGTGGAGATCGGCCTGCTTGGCGCGCTCCGGCGCCTTTGGCAGAAACTGGATCAGCGCGCCACCGCCACGCCAGCGATGCTTCGGCCCGTCGCTGCCGCCGCGCAGCTCCTCACCGACGGCGAGGCGCACGCGGGTCGGAATCTGCTCCGAGCGCAGGAAGTATTCGTGCGCGGCATCTTCCAGCGATCCCCCCTGCAGGGCGACGAGGCCCTGATAGCGGCTCATGTCCGGCCCCTGATCGATGGTCATCGCAAGGTGACCGTGGCCGAGCAATTCGCCGGAGGAAAGACCGGGCTTCAGCCGCGTTTTGTCGAACCGTGCATAGGCGCGGAGCCGATCCGGCGCGATGAAATCGACCACCAGAAGCGACACCGGACCGTCGGTCTGGGTCTGCAGGATAAAGCGACCCTCGAACTTCAGCGACGAGCCGAGCAGCGTCGTCAGCACGATGGCCTCCCCGAGCAGCTTGCCGACCGGCGCGGGATAATCGTGGCGCATCAGAATATCGTCGAGCGCAGGCCCCATCCGCGTCAGCCGCCCGCGAACATCGAGCGCGCTGACTTCAAACGGGAGCACCGCATCGTCGACCGGAACAGCCGACGGCGCGCGAATAGAACCTTGATCCGCCATGCAGGCGTCCTTTCTTGAGCAAGACCGCAATTTAGGAAGCGCCAGCGGCGATTCAAGCGTAACCGTGCTTAGCCGACAGCCCCGAGGCACCAGGCGAGAATGCCCTTGTGCGCGTGGAGGCGATTTTCCGCCTCATCGAACACCACCGATTGCGGGCCGTCGATCACCTCATCGGTGACTTCCTCGCCGCGATGCGCGGGCAGGCAATGCATGAAGATCGCATCCGGCTTCGCCAACGACATCAGCTTCTCGTCAACCTGATAAGGCTTCAACAGATTGTGCCGGTGCTCGGCATCCTTGTCACCCATCGACATCCATGTGTCGGTCACCACACAATCGGTGCCGCGCACGGCTTCCTGCGCGTCGGTGCCGAGCACGATCGGTGCATTGGTAGCCTTGATCCAGTCGCGCAACCGCTTGTTCGGCGCGAGCTGCGGCGGCGTCGCCACCCGCAGGGTGAAGCCGAAACGCTCGGCCGCATGCGCCCATGAGGCCATGACGTTGTTATCGTCGCCGACCCACGCCACGGTGCGGCCCTTGATCGGCCCGCGATGCTCCTCAAAGGTCATGACGTCCGCCATCACCTGCGTGGGGTGCGAACGCCGCGTCAAACCGTTGATGACCGGCACGGTCGCGAATTCCACCATTTCTGCAAGCGCGTCATGGCTGAGAATCCGGATCATGATGATGTCGACGAAACGCGACAGCACTCGCGCGGTATCTGCGAACGTCTCGCCGCGGCCGAGCTGCATCTCCTGCCCGGTCAGCATGATCGCTTCGCCGCCGAGCTGGCGCATGCCGACCTCGAACGATACGCGCGTGCGCGTCGAGGGACGCTCGAAGATCATCGCCAGCGTTTTGTCTTTCAGTGGACGGTCCGGATGACCCGCTTTCAGATTCTTCTTCATCGCGATCGACGCATCGAGAATCGCGCGCAGGTCATGCACGGGCAGTTCGGACAGATCGAGGAAATGGCGAAGTTTCTGGCTCATGATGCAGCTTTCTTGCCGGGAGCCGCGGGCAAATCCTTTGCCAGTCGCGCGCAGGCCTTCTCAACCCGACCGACCGCTTCCTCGATCTCGGCTTCCGTTACAATCAAAGGCGGCAGCAGCCGCACGACATTCTCGCCCGCACCGACAGTCAGGAGCTTTTCCTCGCGCAGCGCCACGATCAGGTCGGGTGAAGGCACCGCTGCCTGCAGGCCGATCAGCAAACCTTCGCCGCGCACCTCGCGCAGGACGTTCGGATAGCGATCGATGACAGAAGCGAGTTTCTGCTTCAGAATAAGCGAAGCGCGCTTCACATGATCGAAGAAACCCGGCGCCAGCATCACATCGAGCACGGCGGTCGCAGCCGCAATCGCCAGCGGGTTGCCGCCGAAGGTTGAACCGTGGCTACCCGCCGTCATGCCTGATGCGGCTTCGCGCGTCGCAAGACATGCACCGATCGGAAAACCGCCGCCAAGCGCCTTCGCCAGTGCCATCACGTCAGGCTCAACACCAAGCCGCTTGTACGCAAACAGTTCGCCGGTGCGGCCCATGCCTGTCTGCACCTCATCGAAAATCAGCAGCAAGCCTTTATCGTCGCACAATTCGCGCAGCGCCCTGAAGAAGCCGTGCGCGGGTTCGCGCACGCCGCCTTCGCCCTGCAACGGCTCGATCAGGATGCCGGCGGTCTGCGGCCCGATCGCCTTCTTCACCGCCTCGATGTCGCCGAGCGGTACCTGGTCGAAGCCTTCGACCTTTGGGCCGAACCCGTCGAGATACTTCTCCTGCCCGCCCGCGGCGAGCGTCGCCAGCGTGCGGCCGTGGAAGGCACCTTCAAACGTGATGATGCGGAAACGCTCGGGGTGTCCCTTCGCCGCATGATATTTGCGCGTGACTTTAATGGCGCATTCCATCGCCTCGGCGCCGGAATTGGCGAAGAACACTTCGTCGGCGAAGCTGTTCTCGCACAGCCTTGCTGCGACCTTCTCGCCGTCCGGGCTCTTGAACAGGTTCGACATGTGCCAGAGCTTGGCGGCCTGCGCCTGCACCGCCGCCACGAGATGCGGATGAGCATGGCCCAGCGCGTTCACCGCCACGCCGCTGGTGAAATCGAGATAACGCTCGCCGTTGGTGGCAACCAGCCAAGCGCCCTCGCCGCGTTCAAAAGCGAGATCGACCCGGGCGAAGACCGGCATGAGATGAGACGAAGCGGTGGTGGTCATGGCAACCTGACAGGGCGAACGGTGGACCTGCTGGGAACCGCGAGATTCCCCCGGTCGTGACGGTCCGCAAAAATGAAACATGCCGCCCCGACGGGGCGGCATTACGTGATTATCCTCTCCGTATGTCTTGGCTGTCAACACGCCAGACAGCCCGTTTTGCCCCCTTCCGTGCCCCGCCTGCGGCACACGATGCGGCCCCTGCATCCGCAAATTGGTGTGCATGACTGATTCGGAACATGTGGACTGCGGAGTCGGACTCTTGCGCGTGAGTCACGCCATATTGTAGCGTTTTTCTTACTGGCTACGACATCTCGTGCGGCGTCCTGAATTCTGAACCCAAAGGCAGCCCAAACGTCCGGTTCTTCCGACCGGCGAGAGCTAAGGGATTCTGCCAACACGAGTTTTCGGAACCATCAATCGGAGTGCCGGATTCACCCTCCAGGCACGAGAGAGAAGGATGAGAGCGATGACGGTAATGAATTGGACCGACGATCGCGTCGAACAGCTCAAGAAATTATGGGAATCCGGCCTGTCGGCGAGCCAGATTGCCGCGGAACTCGGGAACATCACGCGCAACGCCGTGATCGGCAAGGTCCATCGGCTCGGCCTCTCCGGCCGCGCCAAAAGCCCATCCTCCGCCGCGCCCCGGCAGCGCAAGGTGCGCGCCCCGCAGCACATGATGCGCATCAGCCGCCCGATGGCGCGCGGCAACACCGCGCTCGCCCATGCCTTCGATGTTGAGGCCGAACCCGATCCGATCGCGTTCGACAATGTGGTGCCGATGAACCAGCGCCGCACCCTGCTCGAACTAACGGAAGACACCTGCCACTGGCCGGTCGGCGATCCTGGCAGCACCGAGTTCTTTTTCTGCGGCGGCAAGGCGCTCGGCGGCCTGCCCTATTGCGCACACCACTCGCGCGTTGCCTACCAACCCGCAGGCGACCGCCGGCGCGATCGGCGGCCGAACAAGTAACGTCCTCCAATCCGGAAACCGAAAAGCCCGCCTGACCGGCGGGCTTTTTTGATTTTCAACTCCGCGCGGAAAACAAACCTAGGCCGATCAGCCTTCCACCTTGGCGAAGCGATCGTCGAGCGCATAACCCGCGCCGCGCACGGTGCGGATCGGGTCCTGCTCCTCGCCGGGATTGAGCAGCTTGCGCAGCCGCCCGATATGCACGTCCACGGTGCGCTCGTCGATATAGATGTCGCGGCCCCAGACCCCGTCGAGCAACTGCTCGCGGCTGAACACGCGCCCAGGATGCTGCAGGAAGAATTCAAGCAACCGGTACTCGGTCGGGCCAAGATCAATGGGGCGGCCCGAGCGCGCCACGCGGCGCTTCTCGCGGTCGAGTTCGATGTCGCCATAGACCAGCACGTTAGCGAGGCGCTCCGGGCTCGCGCGCCGCAGCAGGCCCTTCACCCGCGCCAGCAGTTCCGGCACCGAGAACGGCTTGACGATGTAGTCGTCCGCGCCGGTGGCAAGGCCACGCACACGCTCGCTTTCCTCGCCGCGCGCGGTCAGCATGATGATTGGCAACTGCTTGGTTTCGGGCCGTGCCCGCAGCCTGCGGCATAGTTCGATGCCGGACAGGCCCGGCAGCATCCAGTCGAGCACCACGAGGTCCGGCACGCGCTCCTTCAACCGCGTGTCGGCATCGTCGCCGCGCGCCACCGTCTCGACGTCGTAGCCTTCCGCGTCGAGATTGTAGCGCAGCAATGTCGACAGCGCCTCCTCATCCTCGACGACCAGAATTCTTGCGTTCATGGATATCCTTTTAACCCACAGATGATGTGCTGGAGAAGCTCGTCATGTCGCCCTTCGGCCGCGATGCGCCGATCGGCTGGCCCTCGATCATGTAGAACACCGTCTCGGCGATATTGGTTGCATGGTCGCCAATCCGCTCGATGTTCTTGGCGCAAAACATCAGATGGATGCAGAAGCCGATATTGCGCGGGTCTTCCATCATATAGGTCAGGAGTTCGCGGAACAGCGAGGTGCAGATCGCGTCCACTTCCTCGTCGCCCTTCCACACCACCATGGCGGCGGGAACGTCGTGGGCAGCATAGGCGTCGAGTACCGCCTTGACCTGCGACTGCACAAGGTCGGTCATGTGCTCCAGCCCGCGGATCAGCTTCAGCGGATGGAAATCGCTGTCGAGCGCCGCGACGCGCTTGGCGATGTTCTTCGACAGGTCGCCCATTCGCTCGAGATCGGTCGCGACGCGCAGCGCGCCGACGATCTCGCGCAGGTCGACCGCCATCGGCTGGCGGCGCGCGATGGTGAGCACGCCGCGCTCCTCGATCATGTGCTGCAACTTGTCGAGTTCGACATCGGTGGCAACGACGCGCGCGCTCAGATTGATGTCGCGGCGGATCAGCGAATCCACCGAATCGACGATCTGCCGCTCGACTAGGCCGCCCATCTCCGCCACCAGGCGAGCCAGCTCCTGCAGATCCTCGTCGAACGCTTTTGCGGTATGTTCCATAGCCATCACAGTTCTCCGAGCCGTCAGCCGAAGCGTCCGGTAATGTAATCCTGGGTCCGGCGGTCGGCCGGCGACGTAAAGATCTTGCTGGTCTCGTCGAACTCGATCAGCTCGCCGAGATACATGAACGCGGTGTAGTCCGAGCAGCGCGCCGCCTGCTGCATGTTATGGGTGACGATGGCGATCGTGTAGTCTTTCTTCAATTCCGCGATCAGTTCCTCGACCTTCGCGGTCGAGATCGGATCAAGCGCCGAACACGGCTCGTCGAACAGGATCACCTCCGGCCGCACCGCCACGGTGCGCGCGATGCACAGCCGTTGCTGCTGACCGCCCGACAGGCTGAGGCCGCTGGCGTTGAGCTTGTCCTTGACCTCGTTCCACAGCGCGCCGCCGCGCAGCGCGTGTTCGACGCGGCCGTCCATCTCCGACTTGGAAATCCTCTCGTAAAGCCGGATGCCGAAGGCGATATTCTCGTAGATCGTCATCGGGAACGGCGTCGGCTTCTGGAACACCATGCCGATCCGCGCCCGCAGCAGGTTCACATCGAGCTTCGGATCGAGAATATCGGTGCCATCGAGCGTGACGTCGCCCTCCGCGCGCTGGCCCGGATAGAGATCGTACATCCGGTTGAAAATGCGCAGCAGTGTGGACTTGCCGCAGCCCGACGGGCCGATGAAGGCCGTCACCTTGTTGGCGCCAAGCACGAGGTTGATGTTCTTCAGCGCGTGGTGCTGGCCGTAATAGAAATTCAGGTTGCGCGCCGTCACCTTTGCCGGGCCATCCGGAATAACGGATGGCGGTGGCATGGACGGGCGGGGAATGGCGATCGTCGAGACGTCGGTCATTTTGCGGTCCTCTCAGAGCCCAGCAGCCGCGCGACGATATTGAGCGTCAGCACGGTCAGCGTGATCAGCAGCGCGCCAGACCACGCCAATTCCTTCCAGTAGGCGTAGGGACTCTGCACGAAATTGTTGATGGTGACAGGAAGGTTGGCGACCGCCTTGGTCAGGTCCAGGCTGAAGAACTGGTTGCTCAAAGCGGTGAACAAGAGCGGCGCGGTTTCGCCGGCGACGCGCGCCGTCGCGAGCAGGATGCCGGTGATGAGGCCGGAACGCGCCGCGCGGTAAGCAATGCGGCGGATCACAAGCGAGCGCGGCAAGCCGAGTGCCGAGGCCGCCTCGCGCAGCGGATTGGGCACCAGCAGCAGCATGTCCTCGGTGGTGCGCACCACCACCGGAATGACGATCACCGCCAACGCCAATGAGCCGGCCAGCGCCGAGAAACTGCCCATCGGCACCACTACCGCGCCATAAATGAACAGGCCGATGATGATCGAAGGCGCGCTCAGGAGGATGTCATTGATAAAGCGGATCACCGAGGTGAGGCGGTCATGCCTGCCATATTCGGCGAGATAAGTGCCCGCGAACATGCCGATCGGCGCGCCGATGCCGACGCCGATGATCGTCATGATGATCGAACCGACAATGGCGTTGAGCAGGCCACCTTCGGTCGAACCGGGCGGCGGCGTGTTCTGGGTGAACAATTGCAGGCTGATGCCGGCAAGACCATTATAGAACAGCGTGAACAGAATCATCGCCAGCCACGACACGCCGAAAGCGGCGGCACCGAAGCAAAGCCCGCGAATGATCTTGTCGACGCGGCGGCGGAATGCGTAGATCGGATTCATCGCTCAGCTCCCCGCCTTTTTCTGCAGCCGCATCAGCATCAGCCGCGCGGCGGCGAGCACGAAGAACGTCAGCACGAACAGCAACAGGCCGAGCAGCATCAGGCTCGACTGGTGCAACCCGTCGCTTTCGGCGAATTCGCTGGCGATGGCGGCCGAGATCGTGGTGCCCGGCGCGAAGATCGAAGGCGAGATGCGGAATGAGTTGCCGATGATGAACGTCACCGCCATCGTCTCGCCGAGCGCGCGGCCGAGTGCCAGCATCACGCCGCCGATGACGCCGACGCGGGTATAGGGGATCACCACATTGCGAACGACTTCCCATGTCGTGCAGCCGATGCCGTAGGCCGCTTCCTTCAGCACCGGCGGCACGGTCGCGAACACATCGCGCGAGATCGCGGTGATGAACGGCAGCACCATGATCGCGAGAATCAGCGAGGCGTTGAACAGGCTGAGATAAGATGGCGGCCCGCCGAAGATGGAACTAAGGACCGGCACGCCTTCGAACGTGTTGATGAAGAACGGCTGCACCGTGTTGGCGAGGAACGGGCCGAGGATAAAAAATCCCCACATGCCGTAGATGATCGAGGGAATGCCCGCGAGCAGTTCAATCGCCATGCCGATCGGGCGGCGCGCCCACAGCGGACACAGTTCGGTGAGGAAAATCGCGATGCCGAGACCAACCGGGATGGCGATGATCATCGCCAGCAGCGAAGTGAGGATCGTGCCGTAGACCGGGCCGAGCGCACCGAGCACTGGCGGATCGGCGGACGGCGCCCAGCGCGACGTGGTCAGGAATCCGAAGCCGTATTGGGAGATCGCAGGCCATGCGCCGACGATCAGCGAAATGATGATGCCGCCGAGCAGCACCAGAACCAGGATCGCGCAGATGCGCGTGGTCCAGTAAAAGGTCTTGTCGCCCAGCTTGAAGGCGCTCAACGCGCGGGCACGGTCGTACGGTCCTGCGGCTTCCATCGAGGCACCATGAACGGCCATCTCTGCCACGCCAATCCCCTATCTCTATAACGCAATCGGATATTCAGCCCTGCACCGCAGAGGTGCCGGAAGAACAGCGGGGGAAAGGCTTGCCTCTCCCCCGCCGGTCACAATCAGCTCTTGATGTCGGCCGACCAGGTCTTCTCGATCTGCTTGACCACGGAAGCCGGCATCGGGATGTAGTCGAGTTCCTCGGCCATCTTGCCGCCCTTCTCGAACGCCCACTTGAAGAACTTGATGGCTTCGGCAGATGCTGCCTTATCCGTCGGTGCCTTGTGCATCAGGATGAAGGTTGCCGCAGTGATCGGCCAGGACGCCTCGCCCGGCTGGTTGGTGAGGATCACGTAGTAGCCGGGAGCCTTCGACCAGTCAGCGTTGGCAGCAGCAGCTTGGAACGCCGGAACGGTCGGCTGCACGGTCTTGCCCGCACTGTTGACCATGCCGGTGTAGGTCAGCTTGTTCTGCTTGGCGTAAGCGTACTCGACATAGCCGATCGAGTTCTTGGTCTGGCTGATGTTGGCCGAAACGCCTTCGTTGCCCTTGGCACCGACACCGACAGGCCACTCAACCGCGGTACCCTCGCCGACCTTCGATTTCCAGTCGGCGCTGACCTTGGAGAGGTAGTTGGTGAAGTTGAAGGTGGTGCCCGAACCATCCGAACGGCGAACCACGGCGATCGCGGTCGACGGCAGGTTGACCTTCGGGTTCAGCTTCTTGATCGCAGGATCATCCCACTTGGTGATCTTGCCGAGGTAGATGTTCGCAAGGGTCTCGCCGTCGAAAACCATGTCGCCGGCCTTCACGCCGTCGAGGTTCACGACCGGAACGATGGCGCCCATCACCATCGGCCACTGAACGAAGCCGTCCTTCTCAAGCTGCTCGGCCTTGAGCGGCATGTCGGAGGCGCCGAACGTCACGGTCTTGGCTTGGATCTGCTTGATGCCGCCGCCCGAGCCGATCGACTGGTAGTTCAGGCCGTTGCCGGTTTCCTTTTTGTAGGCATCGGCCCACTTCGAATAAACAGGGAACGGGAACGTTGCGCCCGCACCCGTGATGTCAGCCGCCGTCGCCGGGAGCGAAAGGGCGGTGGTCGAAGCGGCGACAATGCCGGCCGCGACGATGGTTTTGAAAAAATTCACTGGCTGTCTCCATGTGGTCAGCGAGGGCTCTGTTGGCCCGCGGCGCCCGCTTTAGAGGCGCCCCATGCAGCTTTTATAAAGGTTTGGTGACACTCATGTGACACATCCAAATCACTGAGATTGCTGCGTTTTATGCGCCGGGCGGAAGCGCCAGCGGTGGGAAACAGACGGTGAAAGTGGCACCCTTGCCGAAAACGCTTTCGATCAGCAAACGCCCGCCATGGCGGCTGACGATATGCTTGACGAGCGACAGGCCAAGACCCGTACCACCCTGCGCGCGGCTGTCGCCGACATCGGTGCGGTAGAAGCGTTCGGTCAGGCGCGGCAGGTGTTCGGGTGCAATGCCGGGGCCATAATCGCGAACCGTGACACGGATTTCGGCCGGGCCTTCGTCGGGCGCCGTCCGCGACAGCGACACCGTGACCCTGCCGCCGGACGCTCCGTATTTCAGGCCGTTCTCGATCAGGTTCTCGAATACGCGCAGCAATTCCTCAGTGTCGCCGGCGATGAAAACCGGCACATCCGGAAACTGCGTTTCGATCACTACCCCGCGCTCGTTGGCGAGCACTTCGAGTCCATCGATCACCTGCCGCAGGATCGCGAGCAGATCGACCTTGGCCTCGGGCCGCACATGCGCACTCAACTCCACCCGCGACAGCGACAACAGATCGTCGATCAGCCGCGCCATGCGGGTTGCCTGCGCATGCATGATGCCGAGAAAACGCTCCCGTGCCTTGGGGTCATCGCGCGCGGGACCTTGCAGCGTATCGATAAAGCCGGAGAGTGCCGCGAGCGGCGTCCGCAATTCGTGGCTCGCATTGGCGACGAAGTCGGCGCGCATCTCCTCGGCGCGGCGCAACGGCGTCTGGTCGCGGAACGTCATCAGGAAGCAGTTGTCCGTGCCGCCAAACTCGGTCGGCACCGCGACCGGCGTCACCACAAGCTCCATCCAGCGCTCGACCGGCACCCGTTCGACATAGGTGACGCGCTGGGGCTGCAACGTGGCGATCGCATCGCGCAGCACCGCGATGATCTCCGGCGAGCGCAGAGCGAACAGCGCCAATTCGTTCCGGCGCAGCGCCGGCGCCAGTTGTGCGGCTTGCGCGTTCAGATGCAGCACGCGTCCAACCCGGTCGAGCAGCACGGTGGGCTCTGGCATGGCGCCAATCACCGCGCGCACCGCAACGCCCTCCGTCAGCCTCTCGCTGCCGCTCTCCTCACGCGTCCGAACGCCGTCATGCGATTGCAGTGGGACCAGGGCAACGCCGGCGATGCAGAAAAATACCAGGATCGCGCTCGACAGCCTCAAATCGTGCATCGCGACCAGCGTGCCGAGCGAAACGCCCGCGACCAGCACGACAAGGCTGGAGCGCCGCAACTGTTTCAGCCAGTACGGCGTCGGAGGTGGCGGGACGGATGCATCGGCCGTCATGATGACCCTGACGTTTAAGACTCTGACGTGGAGATATCGTCACGCTTGCGCAAGCCCGACTCACGCCGCGCCTTGGCGCCCAGCATGACTTCCCGAAACAACAGTAGCATGACCGAGATCACGAAGGGCACGATATAGTACAGCACGCGAAACAGCAGCATCCCGGCCAGCAGCTCTTCCTTATCGAACTGGCTGTCGAAATGCATGATGCCGTACAGCATGGCGGCATCGAACACGCCGAGCCCGCCCGGCGAGTGACTGGCAAATCCCAAAAGGGTAGCGGACACGAAGATCACCGCGACCACGACAAAGCCTACATAAGGCTCGTCCGGCATCAGGATATACATCGCAATCGCGCAGAACGAGAGATCGACGATGCCGATCAGAATCTGCACCAGCGTCAGACTGCCGCCCGGCAGCGTCACGGTCCAGTTGCCGCGCCCGACATTGCGCGGGCGGGACGAAACCCAGACGACATAGCCGACCAGGATCAGCAGCAAAACCACGGCCAGCACGCGGTTGAGCCAGACCGGCAACTGGTCGATCGAGGAGGCCGCCTCCGGATGATAGGCCACCCCGAGACCAAGCACGGCAGCATTGCCGAGCCAAAATGTCAGCCCGGCAATGAAACAGACCTTGGCGACATCAATCGCGGTCAGATCCCAGGAGGAATAGACCCGATAGCGGACCGCGCCGCCGGTGAAGACGCTGGCTCCGACATTGTGGCCGATCGAATAACTGGTGAATCCCGCGAAGGCCGCGATGCGGTAGGGAATTTCCGTGCGGCCGATCGCCCGCAGCGCAAAGAAGTCGTAGAACGTCAGCGTGAAATATCCTGCCGCAACGCACAACCCCGCGAGGGCAACCGTCTTGACCTCGGTTCCGCGCAAGGCCTTGAGCACGTCATCGAGATCGATATCCCGCAACATCTGATAGAGGATGTGGAGGGCAAAGCCGATAACCATCAGGCTCAGCGCGACACCCAGCTTATGCAGGATTTGCTTTTCTCGCAGAAACGCCAGCGTCCTGCGCACCGGTTCAAGCATCAAATCCTCAAAGCTCCCGTCCCCCGGATCGTCCTAGCAGACCGTTCGCAGGATCGCGAGACAAAGCGTGAGGATTGCGGCATTTCGCAGCCCTGTCGTGGCCGGAATCTCAACCTTCTTCGCCGCGCGGCCTGCCCGGCCGCAACAGGAGCACATAACGCAACCAGGAGCCGACGGCGCCACCGGCGAGATAGGCTCCGAACATGACCAGGCCAAGGTCAAGCCAATAACCGGGCCGCCCTGGCAGGGTCCGCGACAGCGATACCGCAACCAACGCCACGACCACCGCGAAGCTGACGCGCATCGTCATCGTCGACAGGCTGCGGACGCGGGAAATCGGCGAAACCCATCCCGTCGCGAAACCGAGCGCGGCGGCCCCCGCGATCCATTCCCAGTTGAACGCTATGAGATAGCCCATGCCTTACCTCACCACGAATTCGATGCGGCGGTTCTGCGCCTTGCCTTCTTCCGTATCGTTGCTCGCCACCGGCCGCTCACTGCCGAAGCCGACCGCACTAATGCGCTCCTTCGGGACTCCGGCCTTGATGAAGTAGTCGGCGACCGCCTGGGCACGGCGCATCGACAGAGCAAGGTTGGCTTCCTTCTCGCCGTTGCTGTCGGTATGGCCCTCGATCTCGATCTGCGATGTCGGACAGCGCAGCACTGCCTCGATCAGGCGGTCGAGCAGCCCCGCCGAATCCGGATCGATCACGGCTTTTCCGGTCTCGAACTGAATGGTGCCTTTTGCGAGCAATCCCGTCAGCAGTTGCTGGCAGATCGTGGCGTTGACCGGCGCGGCCACCGGCTTCACCGTCAATTCCGCCTTCTGCTTCCAGCCCTGCGGCAGTTTCGCGGCAAGTTCTTCACTGATCCTCGCGTTCGCACCCGGGTAAAGAGCGTCGCCGGACAGCGTGACGTTGCGGTCCTGGATCGTCAGCGTGCCGGTGGACAGCCGCGACAGCGCACTCAGCGCCGTCATTGTGGCAGCGAGAAAACCCTGCGGCGCACCGGCGCTCGCCTTGAGCTTGTCCTCGATCTTCACACCGACGAATTTACGTTCGATCGCGCTGACGATAGCGGCATGCGCATTGTTGTCCGGGACATAACCGCTCAGCGCCAATGTCGTGGCCACAGGATCCTTGTTGACCTGAAACAGATAGGGCGGCGCGTAGAGGGCATTCTTCTCCACCGTGTAGCCCTCGGGCAGGTTTTTCAGAGCCGCCGCGATCGCCTCCCGCCCGCCGAGTTCGCGCGCCGAACCCTCCAGCGTCACCTTGGTGTTCGCCAGCGAGATCTTGCCCTCTTTCAGCTTCGAGATTTGGTCGATCAGCAAAAGCGCCGCCGCGTCGAACCGCACCGGCGCGCCCCGCGCCAGCGCCATCTGATCGACGACCTCGGTGCCGTTCGCGGCATTGCGCGCCGCTTCGAGCAACCGCGCCTTGATCGCCGGCAGCGGCGCGTTTCCGCTCAGCGTCACATGGACGACGTCACGCTCGACCGACCAGACGAAAGGCGTCACTTCCGCAATCAACTGGGTCTGGTCGGTGACGAGCCGCACGCCTGGCACGCTCGCGACCTGATCGACAGCGGTCCGACGGCCCTGTTCGGAAAACGCATCGGCCGAGAGCCGGACATCGCGCCCGGAAACCTCGATCTGGGTCTTGTCCAGCACCGATTCCTTCAGCGCCGCCGCAGCCTGGGCGGTCAAGTGCTGCTCGATCGGCACGGTTCCGGTCCAGATCGCCGCCACCCACAGCGCAACCAGCGGGATCAGCCCGGGCCACCATTTCCGTACCCAGTTGGAAAACTCGCTCATTCCCATCCTTCGCGTGAGATATGAGAAAAATCAAACCCTTGCGGCAGTGTCAATTTGGAAGATGCCGCCCGGTGCGCATTGCGCGGATGGGCCTCTGGATAACCTATTCTTCAACCGATTCTGCCACAAAATCCGCTCTCAACCCCGGTTTTGGACGGATGTATGAAAAAGCTGCGCGGCACGGTGATCCGGCTCGGTCTGGAAACAATGGCAGCCACCGGCGCATACCGGGTCCTGCAACCGCTGACTGGCGGGGTCGGTTTCATCCTGATGCTGCACCATGTTCGGCCAGCGTCGCCCGCGGCTTTTCAGCCGAACCGGCATCTTGAAGTCACGCCGGATTTTCTTGAGGTCGCGCTCGCGACCCTCCGCGCCCGCGACATCGACATCGTCAGCCTCGACGAGGCGCGCCGGCGCCTCACCGCCCAGCAATTCGAGCGCCGCTTCGCCGTCTTCACCTTCGACGACGGCTATCGCGACAACCGCGATTACGCGCTGCCAATCATGCGGCGGTTCGATGCATCGATGACCGTCTATGTGGCGAGCGACTTCGCCGCAGGCACGGGCCGGCTATGGTGGGTGGCGCTGGAACGCATCGTGGCCCAAAGCGAGGCGATCACCATTCCTCTCGACAGCGTTGAGGTGCGGATCGAAGCCGCGACGACCGCGCAGAAACAGGACGCCTTCGCCCGCCTTCACGATCACTTTCGCCGCCTGCCGACGGACCATGATATCAATGCCGCTGTCGGCGTGCTGGCGCGACGTTGCGGCATCGACGACACGGCAATCAGCCGCGAGCTGTGCATGTCGTGGGATGAATTAAAAGTCTTTGCCGCCGACCCGCTGGTGACGATCGGCGCGCACACCGTCAGCCATTGCAATCTCGCGCACGAGGCCGCCGGTCAGGCGCGTCACGAAATCGCCGCCAGCCGCGAACGCATCGCCGCCATACTGGAGCGTCCGGTGAAGCACTTCGCCTATCCTTACGGCGACAAGGCTGCCGCCGGGCGACGTGAGTTTGATGCCACCATTGCGCTCGGCTTCGATACCGCGGTGACGACGCGGCCCGGCATGCTGTTTCCCGCACATGCCGATCATTTGACCGCGCTGCCGCGGCTGTCGCTCAACGGTAATTTCCAAAGTGGGCGCGCACTGTCGGTGCTCACGTCGGGCGCCGCGACGGCATTGTGGAATGGCTTCCGCCGCGTCGACGTCCGCTAGATCATATTGGACATTTGCTTCTTATTCGCAAAATGCAATGCAGACCGGTTGTTGAACGGTTCCTTCACCGTGCTATATCTGAACGCAGGGCTGAATGGATATCGCAATGATGGACGGTATCAGCGCAATTGATCTGGCTCGCGCGCAGTTCGCCTTCACGATGTCGTTTCACATCGTGTTTCCGGTCTTCTCGATCGGCCTCGCCAGCTATCTCGCCGTGCTCGAAGCACTCTGGCTGTGGACTGGCCGCGAGGTTTTCATCAACCTTTTCAATTACTGGCTGAAGATTTTCGCTGTCGGATTCGGCATGGGCGTGGTCTCCGGCATTGTCATGTCCTACCAGTTCGGCACCAACTGGGCGACGTTCTCCGACAAGGCCGGCTCCGTCATCGGACCGTTGATGGCCTATGAGGTGCTCACCGCATTCTTTCTGGAGTCCGGATTTCTCGGCGTGATGCTGTTCGGCCTCAAGCGCGTCGGCCACAGACTGCATTTTTTCGCAACGCTGATGGTTGCGGCCGGCACGCTGTTCTCAGCGTTCTGGATTCTGTCGGCCAATTCCTGGATGCAAACGCCGGCGGGATATGCCGTCAATGCCGCGGGTCAGTTCACGCCAACCGACTGGTGGGAGGTGATCTTCAATCCCTCCTTCCCTTATCGGCTGGTGCACATGGTGTTCGCGTCCTACCTCACCACCGCCTTCGCGGTTGGCAGCGTCGGCGCCTGGCATTTGCTGCGTGACCCGTCTCGCGAAGGCCCACGCATGATGTTCTCAATGGCGATGTGGATGGCCGCGATTGTCGCGCCTATCCAGATTTTCGCGGGGGACCAGCATGGCCTCAACACGCTCGAGCATCAACCTGCCAAGGTGATGGCGATGGAAGGCCACTTCCAGAGCCATCCCGACGGTGCGCCGCTGATCCTGTTCGGCTGGCCCGACCAGAAGAATGCGCGCGTCAAATACAGCATCGAGGTGCCGAAGGCATCGTCGCTCATCCTCAAGCATTCGCTCGACGCTCCGCTCAAGGGCCTCGACACCGTGCCTCGCAAAGACTGGCCGAACGTGCCGCTGGTGTTCTGGTCGTTCCGCACCATGGTCGGAATCGGATTCCTCATGCTCGGCATCGGGCTGCTCAGCCTCTGGGCACGCTGGCGCGGGACACTGTATGATTCGAAATGGCTGCATCGTTATGCGCTGGCGATGGGCCCGACAGGATTCATTGCCGTCATCGCAGGCTGGATCACCACCGAGGCGGGCCGGCAGCCCTATCTCATCTGGGGGCTGTTGCGGACCGCCGATGGCGCCTCGCCGCTCGACACGCCTGCCGTCGCCTCCTCGCTAATCGCCTTCATCGTGGTCTACTTCGCGGTGTTCACCGTCGGCATCTTCTACATTCTGCGTCTGATGGCGGCGGCGCCGCATCACGGCGAGGAAGGCCCGACCCGGGATGCGCCGGTCCGCGCGGCTGGCATCATGCCCGGCCCGGCGCACCTTACTCAGGAGCATCGCTCATGAGCGCGATGATCGACCTTCCGACGATCTGGGCGTTCATCATCGCTTTCGCGGTGTTCATGTACGTGGTGATGGACGGATTCGACCTCGGGCTCGGCATGCTGTTTCCGCTGTTCTCCACCAAGGAGGACCGCGACATCATCATGAACTCCGTCGCGCCGGTGTGGGACGGCAACGAGACGTGGCTGGTGCTCGGCGGCGGCGGACTGATGGCGGCCTTCCCGCTAGCCTATGCCGTGCTGATGCCCGCGCTCTACACGCCGATAATCGCGATGCTGATCGGCCTGATCTTTCGCGGTGTCGCCTTTGAATTCCGCTGGCGCACCCAGCAAAGCGACCGCAACCGCTGGGATACTGCCTTTGCCGGAGGCTCGCTGCTCGCAGCACTGGCGCAGGGCATCGCGCTCGGCGCGATCCTGCAAGGCGTGCCAGTCGCAGGCCGTCATTACGGCGGCGGCTGGTGGGACTGGCTGACGCCGTTCAGCATCCTGACCGGGTTGTCGGTCATTGCAGGTTACAGCCTGCTCGGTGCGACTTGGCTCGTGATGAAGACTGAAGGCGACTTGCGCGCACGCGCCTATCACCTGAGCTGGCGGCTGTTGTTCGCAACGCTTGCCGCGATCGGCGCCGTCAGCCTCGCCACGCCGTTCCTGCAAAACGGCTATGCCGAACGCTGGTTCGCATGGCCGAACGTGATGCTGACGGCACAGGTGCCGCTCGCGGTCGCCATCGTCACCGCGCTCCTGATTGTGAACCTGAAGAACCGCCACGATTACAGGCCGTTCTTCCTGACGCTCCTTTTGTTCGGCCTGTCCTATGCGGGGCTCGGCATCAGCATGTGGCCTTACGTGGTGCCGAACAGCATCACGATCTGGCAGGCGGCCGCCCCGGAGAAGAGCCTGAAGTTCATGCTGGTTGGTGTCGCCATCCTGGTGCCGCTCATTCTGGCTTACACGTCATGGGCCTATTGGGTATTTCGCGGCAAGGTCCAGGCAGGAAGCGGCTACCATTGACCGAGCCCGAACCGCCACCTCGGCCGCTCATGACGCGGCTGATCTGGTTTGCCGCCCTGTGGCTTGGCGGCGTCGGCACTGTCGCGCTGATCTCGTACATCCTGCGGCTCTGGATCGCTCCGCACCGGTAAGTGACCGCTCCGATAAAATTTGAACGAACGGAATCTCTGTCCGCCGGATCACTTGCCAGCGTCGCAGCCGTCGGATTTGATAGCAGCCATAAATCCGGAGCCCTCCCATGATCGCATCCCGGCTGCTTCCCCTTGTCACCTGCCTCGCGGCCTTCGCCGCCATGACTACTCCTCCCGCCGTCGCGCAAGGCCGCTACCCGGCCCAGTATGTTGACGGCGACCAGCCCGGCTACGTGCCGAGCGAGGCGGAAGAAGAATTGCCGCCGGAGTTCAAGCGAACCACGGTGTTCTATCGCACCACCGAACCGCCGGGCACCATCATCGTCTCCACCTCCGAGCGCTTTCTTTATGTCGTGCAGGGCAACGGACGCGCATTGCGCTACGGCATTGGTGTCGGGCGCGAGGGCTTCCAGTGGCAGGGGCTTCTGAAGATCAGCCGCAAGCAGGAATGGCCGGACTGGACGCCGCCGCCGGAAATGATCCAGCGCCAGCCTTATCTGCCGCGCTTCATGGCGGGCGGCCCCGGCAATCCGATGGGCGCACGCGCGCTCTATCTCGGCAGCACGGTGTATCGTATCCACGGCACCAACCAGCCGCAGACCATCGGCACGGCGGTGTCGTCCGGCTGCTTCCGGCTGGTCAATGCCGACATCATCGACCTCTACGATCGCATTCCGGTCGGCACCAAAGTCGTCGTCCGGCAGAAGCCGCAGATCTGATTCCGCTACAGTCTTGACCGATTGGGGAAACGGGGCATCGACATGGCAATCTTTTCACGCACCTTCCGCTCGGGCCTGTTGCTCGGGCTCTTCGCCGCCCTGATCGTCGCGATCGGCGCATTCACTGCACTGGACCGTTACGACACCCAGACACTGAAACGCACGGTGAAACGCGGTGCGGTGAACTGCGGCGTCAATGCCGGGCTGCCCGGCTTCGCCAACAAGGATGCGAACGGCAACTGGTCGGGCTTCGACGTCGACATCTGCCGCGCGGTCGCGGCCGCGGTCTTCGACGATGCCACCAAAGTCAATTTCATTCCGCTCGACACCAACCAGCGTTTCAAGGAATTGCAGAACCGCAAGGTGGACATCCTGTCGCGCAACTCGACATGGAGCATGTCGCGTGAGGTCGATTACGACCTCACCTTCGCGGCGGTCTCCTATTATGACGGCGAAGGCTTCATGGTCCGGCGCTCGCGCAACGTCGATTCCGCGCTGGAGCTTGGCGGTACCCGCGTCTGCGTACAGTCCGACACCACGACGCAACTCAACCTCGCGGATTACTTCAAGGTCAACAACATCACCTATGATGAAATGAAGTTCGGAAATGTCGGCGATATGCTCAAGGCTTATGAAGCCGGCAAGTGCGACGTGCTGACCACCGACACCTCGCAGCTTTACGCCTACCGGCAGAACCTCGCTAAACCGGACGATCACGTCATTCTTGCCGACATCATCTCCAAGGAACCGCTCGCGCCCGTAGTGCGCCAGCGCGACGACCAGTGGATGCTGATCGTGAAATGGGCGGTCTATGCGATGCTCAACGCCGAGGAGCTCGGCGTCACCTCAAAGAACATCGACGAGGCGCTGAAGTCGAAGAAACCGGACGTGATGCGGCTCGTCGGCACCGAGGGCAATTATGGCGAGGAGCTTGGCCTGACCAAGGACTGGGCGGCACGCATCATTCGCCATGTCGGCAATTACGGCGAGGTCTACGAGCGCAATGTCGGCCTCGGCTCCAAGCTCGGCATTCCACGCGGCCTTAACCAGCTCTGGAACGCGGGCGGCATCCAGTACGCGCCGCCGATCCGCTGAGGACACTGCATGATAAATCCGAAGCCGATTGCGGCTGGTACGCGGATCGGCCACGTCCATCTCAAAGTGGCCGATCTTGAACGTGCGCTCGGCTTCTATTGCGGCGTACTCGGCTTCGAGCTGATGCAGACTTATGGCGATCAGGCCGCCTTTATCTCGGCCGGCGCCTATCATCACCACATCGGCCTCAACACGTGGGAGAGCAAAGGCGGCTCGCCACCCGCGCCGGGCACGACCGGCCTGTTTCACACTGCGATCCTGTATCCCACGCGCGCCAATCTGGCCGATGCGCTCCACCGCCTGATCGAAGCGAACATCCCGCTCGACGGCGCCAGCGATCACGGTGTCAGCGAGGCGCTTTATTTAAGGGACCCGGACCAGAACGGCGTCGAGCTTTACTGGGATCGACCGAAAGAGGAATGGCCGCGCAACGCCGACGGCTCGCTGGCGATGTTCACACGCCGCCTCGATCTCGACGACCTGCTCGCCGCGCGAGCCGCTTAAGCTAGCCCCAGCCCAGCGCCACGGCGGTGTGGAAGGTGATAAAGGCTGCGAGATAGGCCAGCGCCAGCATGTAGAAGAAGGTGATGAACATCCAGCGCCAGCCACCGGTCTCGCGCCGGATCACCGCGAGCGTCGAGGCGCATTGCGGGGCGAAGATAAACCAGGCGAGGAACGCGAGCGCGGTAGCGAGGCTCCAGTTGTTGGCAAGCGCCTGACCGATTTGCGCCGATGCCTCGTCGCCACCGCCGATGGCGTAGATCGTGCCGAGTGAAGCGACCGAGACTTCCCGCGCTGCCATGCCGGGAATAAGCGCAACGCTGATCTGCCAGTTGAAACCGACCGGCGCCAATGCTGGCTCGATCCAGCGTCCGAGGATGGAGGCCAGACTGTAATTGATGGCGGGTTCGGTCGCGCCCACCGGCGCGCGTGGGAACGACGCCAGGAACCAGATCACCACCATCATCGAGAAGATTGTGGTGCCCGCGCGCTTGAGGAACATCATCACACGGGTGTAGAGCGCCATCGCCACGCTGCGCAGTTGCGGCAGCTTGTAGTCGGGCAATTCGAGCATGAAGGGCGGCGTCGCGCTCTCGCGCCAGAAGAAATGATTGGCGACGAAGGACACCGCAAGTGCGCTGAAAATGCCAATGGTGTAGAGGCCGAACATCACGAGGCCCTGCAATCCGACTATGCCCCCGACCGTGCGATCCGGCACGAATGCGCCGATAATAAGCGTGTAGACCGGAATACGCGCCGAGCATGTCATCAGCGGCGCGACCATGATGGTGGTGAGGCGGTCGCGCCGGTTGTCGATCACGCGCGTCGCCATGATGCCTGGAATGGCGCAAGCGAAGCTCGACAGCAGCGGAATGAATGCACGCCCATGCAGGCCCGCGCCGCCCATGATGCGATCCATCAGGAAGGCCGCGCGCGCCATGTAGCCGAGGTCTTCCAGGAGCAGGATGAACAGAAACAGGATCATGATCTGTGGCAGGAACACAATGACGCTGCCAACGCCTGCAATCACGCCCTTCTGGATGAAGCTCTGCAACAGCCCGTCCGGCAGCAGATCATGAGCGAGCTTGCCGAGGACATCGAACCCGCCGGAGATCAGGTCCATGATCGGCTGCGCCCAGGCGAACACGCCCTGGAACATGACGAACAGCACGGCTAATAGAATAATGAGTCCCGCAACCGGGTGCAGCAGCACCGCATCGATACGACTGGTCAGCGTGTCAGGCCGCGCCGGTTCGCTGACGGCGGCCTTGATGACGCGATCGGCCTCGCGTTGCGCCGCGCGCAGGTCGGCGGCAGTCGGCGCGGTCCATTTGTTTTCACCAGCCTTGCCCGCGCCGTCGGCGGCAAGCTCATCGAGGCGGCGCAATAATTCCTCGGTGCCACCCCGGCGCACAGCTGTGGAGGTGACCACCGGAATGCCGAGTTCGTCCTCCAGTTTGCCCAGATCGATCTCGATGCCGCGGCGACGGGCGATATCGATCATGTTGAGGACCAGCAGCATCGGCCGCCCGGCGCGCTTGAGTTCGGTGACGAGGCGCAGCGCCACGCGCAGATTGGTGGCATCCGCCACGCACAACAACAGATCTGGCTGTGCTTCGGTCGCGAAGCGGCCAAGCACCATGTCGCGCGTCACTTCCTCGTCCGGGCTGCGGCCACGTAACGAATAGGTGCCGGGCAGATCGACCAGATCGATCCGATGGCCCGACATCGTCTGGAATGTGCCGGTCTTCCGCTCCACCGTCACGCCAGGATAATTGGCGACCTTCTGGCGGCTGCCGGTCAGTGCGTTGAACAGCGCGGTCTTGCCGCTGTTGGGAGTGCCGACCAGCGCGAAGCGCCACGACCGGAGCTCGGTGATGCTGGTCATTGCCGATCAGGCCACGAAAATCGACATCGCTTCGCGGCGGCGCAAGGCAATGGTGTTGTTGTCGACACGCACGGCGATCGGATCGCCCGCAATCGGGCCTTCATGAAGCACCTCGACCCGCGCGCCCTCGACGAAGCCAAGTTCGAGCAGCCGACGCTCGATCTCCGCCGCAGGCACGCCATTATGATCGCCAGCCACGGTGATCGTTTCGATCAGGCCGCGAAAGCCGCGCGGGGTCTCGCCGAGGCAGATCGCTCCGTTGCCGCCATTGGGCTTATGGTCGTTATTCATGTGCGGTGTCCTTAGGACATCAACTGGCCCAAGGATCGATTTCGATCAAGTCAATGGAGGTTGATCGGGCACCAGATTAGAACGGTTTTAAATTGCGGACCACGATATTGCGGTTTTGATTGCGTTCCTGGCCGCCATCGGCGCGGCGTTATGACGCCAGCGCCTTCATCTCTTTATAGAGATCGGACTTGCCCTCGAAGCCGATGCCCGGCAGGTCCGGCATGGTGATGTGGCCATTCTCGACCCGCACCCCGTCCGGGAAACCGCCATAGGGCTGGAACAGGTCGGGGTAGCTCTCATTGCCGCCAAGGCCGAGGCCGGCCGCGATATTGAGCGACATCTGGTGCCCGCCATGCGGGATGCAGCGCGACGGCGACCAGCCATGGATGTGCAGCATGTCGAGCGTGCGCAGATATTCGACAAGGCCGTAGGACAGCGCGCAGTCGAATTGCAGCCAGTCGCGGTCCGGCCGCATGCCGCCATAACGGATCAAATTGCGCGCATCCTGATGGCTGAACAGATTCTCGCCGGTCGCCATCGGCCCCGGGTAGAATTCGGCCAGTGCCGCCTGCAACTGGAAATCAAGCGGATCGCCGACCTCTTCGTACCAGAACAACGGGTAATCGCGCAGCATCTTGGCGTAAGCGATGCCGGTCTCCAAATCGAAACGGCCATTGGCGTCGACGGCGAGTTGCGCGCCGCTACCAATCTCCTTGAGCACGGCCTCGATGCGCTGGCGATCCTCCTCGAGCGGCGCACCGCCGATCTTCATCTTCACGACATTATAGCCGCGATCGAGATAGCCGCGCATTTCCGCGCGCAGCGCCGAATTGTCCTTGCCAGGATAATAGTAACCGCCGGCGGCATAGACGAACACGCGCGGATTGGCCTCGCGCTTGTGCCGCTCCGCGAGCAGGCGAAACAGCGGCTTGCCCGCGATCTTCGCCACCGCATCCCACACCGCCATGTCGATGGTGCCGACCGCGACCGAGCGCTCGCCGTGACCGCCGGGCTTCTCGTTGGTCATCAACGTCGCCCACACCTTATGCGGGTCGAGATTGTCGCCGCTCTCGTCGAGCAATGTTTTCGGATCGGCCTCCAGCACACGCTGCGCGAAACGCTCGCGGATCAGCCCGCCCTGCCCGTAACGGCCATTGGAATTGAATCCGTAACCGACCACCGTCTTGCCGTCGCGCACCACATTGGTGACTACCGCAACGAGGCTCGATGTCATTTTCGAGAAATCGATATAGGCGTTGCGGATCGGCGAGGCGATCGGCTTGGTGACTTCGCGGATATCGACGATACGGACGGTCATGGGCAAATCCAATTGGAGGGCACGGGCTGGCCCGCCAATCTAGCGATGGATGCATTGCATGCAATCCCGTAAAATGCAGAGAGCATTGCGGCCCAGACATTCCGCTGTGCCGAGACACGATACTTGAACACAATATTTGATGGAGTTCGTATGCCCGTGGGCCGCCGCATTGCTGCGGATCTCCGACTTTTCGATCTCATTACCGGTAGCTTCCGCCGCCTGACGGACCGCGAACTGGCCGCTCCTTCAGCCGGGGCGGAATGGCTCTATCATCAGGCGCCATTCGTCGTGCTCGCCCATGACGGCGGCGCCGATCCACGCTTCATCTATGCCAATGAGATTGCGCAGGCCTGCTTCGAATATTCGGCGGATGAACTGATCGGCCTGCCTTCGCGGTTGTCCGCCGAAGCGCCGGAGCGGGCCGAACGGCAAAGGCTGCTCGATCGCGTGAGCCGCGACGGCTTTATCGCCGACTATTCCGGCATCCGCATCGCGAAATCCGGCCGGCGCTTCCGGATTGAGAACGCCATTGTCTGGCAACTGATCGATGCCGATGGGACGCATCATGGTCAGGCCGCGACATTCTCGGAGTGGCACGACATCGTGCCGTGAGTGGGACCTTTCAGAAGATCGACCAGCCGTGACTGCCGGCGACCGCGCCGAACACGGTGATCCATGCCAGCCCCACCAACACCCAATGTGCGCGCTGCACCCAGAGGAATGTCAGATCGGGATTTGCATGCACCCAGCGATGGAAGCGCGGCTTCAGAATGAACGGCTCCCCGATGAACAGCACGAAGGCAAACAGCGCCCAGACGCACACCATCGCGTGCATCCACCAGAACGACGCTGAATGGAAGCGATCCCAGAGATCGAACTTCCACAGCATGTAGAATCCGCTGACACCGACGATGAGCACCATGGTGCGTGCCTGCCAGATGAAGCGATGCTCGACCGCTTCGAATGTCGCGAGCATATCCTTGCCGAACACACCGCGCCGCAACGCCGGCAGGAACACCGTCGTCGCCATCGAGGCGCCGCCGATCCAGATCACGACAGCCAGGACATGCAGGGCGCGGGCGAGAGCAAGGTCATCCATGGCGGGCTCATTCTTTCTTCAATCCGCGCTTCATCCCTGCCGACGATTCTCCGGGAGGATAAAGCACGGTGTGATCCGGCCCCACCTTGGCGCCGGGCGTCATCTTCGCAGGCTCGACATTCCCTTTGCCGAGGATGTGGAAGACCTGCCTGCCCCTCGCCAGCAGATAGTCGGCGATGATGCGGCGGTGACATCTCCACCACACCGCCTCAGCGCACATGATGGCGCAGCGCGGCGCTGCGCCGAGTTCGAGAAGCCGCACGAAGCCTTGATGAAAAGTTTCGCCCAGCGCGTAGTCGGCGTAATTGTGGAAGCTCTTGTTCTGCCAGAAGCCGTTGACCTGAGGGTCGATGCCTTTCTTGGCGCGCAGGCCGCCAAGTTCGGCGATGTGCTCGTAGCCGATCTGGAAATCGCCAAGGCTTCCCGGCAGCGTGTCGCGATTATATTGCGGGTTGGTACGCGAGCGCGGAATGGTGCGCACATCCACCACCAGCCCGACCTCGGATTCCTTCAGCAGTTCGACAAACTCTTCGATCGTCCTGGTCGAATGTCCGATGGTGAAAAAAGGTTGTTCCATGGCCTAGCTGCTCGCCTGGCGAACGGCCGGGCTCATACTTCGTAGCTTGGTTATCCTCCCAGAGCGCGGAAATGATCCAGAACAATTCGGCTGAATCTTTTTGTCTGGTTGCAAACCGGCGAGACCAGAATTTTCATAGCATTCCCGACTGTCCGCCAGCGCCTCACCAAGCCAGAAATTTGAATTTATTCAGTAAGTTATTTTTATTTACCGGTCGCCATCCGCAGGCATGACAAGACTCGTCGCCACCAACGCACGTGCGACTCGATTTCTTCGCAGCCGATAGCGCAAAACATCTCCCGAAAGCTCCGCAGAACGACTTCAACAGGAAACGATGCAGATCGCCGCCGATCTGCCGTCGCACATAACATTGTCGTACGGCCTACCCACTTGTAAGTACTCAGCCCGCGTTCGCCGCCCAATCGCACCGTTCGTGGTGGTAATCCAGTTTAGTCCTCAGCCAGCAGTTGCGGCTGCGCTATAGTCGTCATCCGGCCGATTGTCCGAGCATCAGGAACAGCGGAGAGGCATCAAAACAATAAGAAACTCCTCCGGAGGGGAACGACGGCTGTGATCATCTTGATTCACACTGGCCGCTTCTCTCCTTGCAATATCCCGTGCCCGATTGCGTCGAGTCAACGCCGTGGTTCATCTGCCCGGAGTAACGCGTATGGCTTTGTTGCAGCGATTGATTTCTTTCAAGCTTCTCCTTGCATTACGTCCCACCACAGGTTCTGTCCTGCGCGTTGCAGTAGATATCGGCTCATTATGGACAGCGTTTCTGATTGGCTGGTTCTTCATCGAAGATCGAAGTTACGCCGCTCTCCTCGCCTATCAATCGAAACATATCTTTCCGTTCCTGGGTATTTTCTCGCTGCTCACCTTCGTCGCTTATGCGGATGCGGGGCTCTACACATGCCCGCACGGCTATTCCCTTGCGACAAAAATCAGCCGCATCATACGCATCAACCTCGTGCTGCTGATCCTTGCAGCAGCCGCTCATATGTTCGTACCGGATTCCTCTGGTGTCACGCCGCGCATTTTACTGACATCGTTCTCGGGCGCAGCGTTGCTCGCCTGCCTCGCGCGCATTATCTCGTTCGTCCTGCGTTCGGAAGATCACGAGATCAGCTATCCGGCCGAACATCGCGAGCCCGATGAGTCGCGCGTTCTGGTGATCGGCGGCGCCGGCTATATCGGTTCCGCGCTCGTTGAAAAACTGCTGAACCTTGGCAAGCATGTGACGGTTCTCGACGCGCTGCATTACGGCGACGAACCACTCGCGCGCGTTGCCGGGCATCCGGGACTGACGGTCATCCGGGAGGACTTCCGCCACATCGAGGCCCTCACCCGAGCTATGAGCGGCATGGGCGTCGTGATCCATCTCGGCGGACTCGTCGGCGACCCGGCGTGCGCCGTCGATCCGGAACTCACTATCGACATCAATGTAACCGCAACCAAACTCGTCGGCGAGATCGCCAAGGCATGCGGCGCGAAACGCTTCATCTTTGCAAGCTCGTGCTCGGTCTATGGCGCCTGCGACGAGACCGTGGACGAAACGTCTCACTTCAATCCCCAGTCGCTCTATGCCCGCAGCAAGGTTGCGTCCGAAGCCTTGCTCGGTACGCTGCATAGCGACGATTTCGCCGTGACGTGTCTGCGCTTCGCCACGGTTTACGGCATTTCTGGGCGCACGCGGTTCGACCTTGTGGCCAACCTACTTTGTGCGAAGGCCGTCCGCGACGGCGTCATCACCGTTTTTGGGCCAGACCAATGGCGGCCGTTCATCCATGTCGACGATGTGGCGAAGGCTATCGTCACGACGCTCACCGCTCCGGTGGCGTGCGTTGCGGGCGAGGTCTTCAACGTAGGCAGTGACGCCCAGAACTATACACTCGGCCAGCTCGCGGCGCTCATCAAGGCACAGGTGCCGGACGCCAAGATCGTTTCCGATGACGGCACGGTCGACAAGCGTAACTACCATGTGTCGTTCGCGAAGATCCGCAGCCAGCTCGGATTCGAACCGTCATGGACGCTGGAGAGTGGAATCGCGCAAGTCATCGCTGTCGTGCGCACGAATCAGGTCGGACACTACTCTCTGCCGACCTACAGCAATGTTCTCTATCTGAAGGAATGCGGAAGCCAGAGCTTCGGCAGCTTCAAGATCACCGGTTGGGAAACCGAATATATGAGCATCGATCATCTCGCGCCCAGTCACGGGCCGAGACAGGCTGCTGCGGCTTAGAGGGCCTCGCCATGCGGTATCAGGAGGCACAGGACGTCCGCACTGCAAAGATTGGCAGGCTGCCGCTCGCCGTTCCATCCGATCAACCTAAGTTGCACGCGCCTCCGGCAAACATCCCCTTCTTTCGCCCCGTTATCACCGAAGACGAGATCGAAGCCGTAACCGCCGTGCTTCGCTCGGGATGGTTGACCACCGGGGCCAAGGCGCGCGAGTTCGAACAGAAATTCGCAAGCTTTCTCGGGAACGGCGTGGAGGCTGTGGCGGTCAACTCGGCAACAGCCGGGCTCCACCTCGCCGCAGAAGCTTGCGGGATCGGCCCCGGCGACGAAGTGCTGGTGCCGACCCTGACATTCACCGCCACCGCTTCGGTGATACGCTACCTTGGCGCAGAGGTTGTCTTCGTCGATGTCGATCCGGAAACGCGCACAATCGATCTCGATGACGCGGCGCGGCGCATCACGCCACGCTGCAAGGCGATTATTCCGGTCCATTTCGGCGGCTTTCCCTGCGACATAGCCGCGGTGCTCGACTTCGCCCGCCGCCATCATCTCAAGGTTATCGAGGATGCAGCACACGCGATGCCGGCGCACCGCTCCGGCCATCCGGTCGGCACGTCGGAATCGGATGCCTGCGTATTCAGCTTCTACGCCACCAAGCCGATCACGACCGGCGAAGGCGGCATGATCGTAACCCGCAACCCGGAGATCGCCGCCCGTGCGCGCGTCATGCGTACCCATGGACTCAACCGCGATGCGTTCGACCGCTTCAGCAAGGTCGGAGCCTCCTGGGCATACGACGTCGTGTCACCGGGATTCAAATACAACCTCACCGACGTCGCCGCCGCCGTCGGCGTGGTTCAGCTTGGCCGCGCCAACAGCCTGCAATCCGGGCGTCAACACGCCGCCGAGCGTTATCTGAAAAAGCTCGTCGATCTGCCGCTCGATTGCCCCGCACCGGCTCCTGCGGGAAGCCTTCATTCCTGGCATCTGTTTCCGATTCGGCTCCATGAAACCGCGCGCCTCACCCGCGACGAGGTGATCGCGGCCTTGACCGCACAGGGCATCGGCACATCGGTGCATTACCGGCCGCTTCACCAGATGACCTACTGGCAGAAGCGCTATGCCTTCAGGCCGGATGAGTTTCCTCAAGCCGATCGCTATTTCACCGGGGCGCTGTCGTTGCCGCTCTTCCCCACCATGACCGACGGAGAGGTCGATCGGGTGGCCCACGCATTGCAGGAATTGCTGGAGTAATCACCATGCTCGCCTGCGACAGCAACACCACGGCCACAGCCCCGCCCATCACAACACTCAAGGTCAAGCGCACAATCGATGTCGCCGGTTCGGCGCTTGGACTGATCCTGCTGTCGCCACTGTTCGTTCTTATCGCGATCATGATCCGGATGGAGACGCCCGGGCCCGCATTCTTCCGACAAATCCGGGTCGGACTGAACGGCCACCCGTTCCGGATTTACAAGTTCCGCTCGATGAAGGCGACAAAGGCACCTCGTGGCGCGCCTCTCACCGTGCGCGCGGACAAGCGGGTGACCCGCCTTGGCGCGTTCCTGAGGCGGACAAAGCTCGACGAGCTTCCGCAACTCATCAACGTTCTCGCAGGCGACATGTCACTGGTCGGCCCCCGCCCCGAGGTTCCGGAGTTCATGGAATTCTTCTCACCCGCGCAGCGCGCGATCCTTCTTTCGATGCGCCCCGGAATGACCGACTACGCCGCGATACTGTTTCGCAACGAGAGCGATCTGCTCGATCAGGACAAGGATCCGGTGGCGATCTACCGATACAAAATCCTTCCGATCAAGTTCGGCTATTATGAGCGCTACAGCCGCGAGATCAGCGCGACCAATGACCTGCGCATCATTCTGGCGACAGTCTGTTTGCTCATCACCGGTCACATCCCGAAGATGCTGGGTATTGCCTCAGAACTTCAAGACCCTGTCTCGGAAGAAGGTCACGTCGCCACATAGCTTCATATTTCGACAATCGATGACAATACCGGAGACTCGCTAACGGGCTGAATGCGGGAGCGTCACATGAGCACGACCTCAAAAATAGATACGCTCTTTTCCGGGATCTCGAACACATCGAGCTATCCGCCGCACAACGGCCTCGCGGTCGGCCCAAACAACATCGTGATGGCCGAAGGCTCCCGGATCGAGTGGACAAATCTCACCGGCGGAGCCGCCACGATACAATCCGTCTATAGCTTCTTCTCATCGCTTGGAGCGACGGCGACCAATTCGCTCTACGACCCGCGCTGTATCTACGACAGCGCCAGTGGCCGTTTTATCATTATCATGGAGAACATCGGCTCCAACGGGGCCGTCAGCAATATCGACATTGCAGTCTCGAAAGACTCCAACCCAAACGATGGCTGGTATTTCGCGTCGCTCAACACCTCACTGACCATCAACGGTCAACTGACCTCATCCGATCGGCCATCCATCACCGTCGATGGCAGCAACATCTACATCACGGCCCCACAATATAACGTCAATGTTTCGGGATACGCAGGAACCGAGACGTGGGTGATCGGAAAGACGGCCGGCGCCGGGGGCGGCCTCGATAACGGCGGCACAATGACGGTCGTCGCCAACCAGATTACCCCATCGAACCAGGGTATTTTCACCGTCGCGACAGGCAGCAGCGGAACGACCTATTACGCGTGCGACTATTCGACGGGCAGCCAGATCGTCGCTGTCGTGCAGGCCTATAATACGGCCACCGGCACATTCGGCCCTTCGACGACCATTACGCTTGGCAATATCGACCAGGGCGGCTCCTATACGGCTCAGCAGCAAGGCACCACGCTGCTGCTCGACGCCGGCGACAAGCGCATTCAGAGCCTTCAATATGCCAACGGCTTTCTGTGGGGCGTCGGCGAACTGAAGCCGATCGGCTCCAGCGTGCCGCTCGTTCATTGGTTCAAGATTGATGTCAGCAACCCGAACAGCCCGACCCTGGTTGCCCAAGGGGATATATCCGGTACATCGCTCGGGACTAACGTAGCCACCTTCAACGGCTCTCTGGCCGTGGATGGCGCTGGTGACGTCCTTATCAATTTCACCGCCAGCGGCCCGAACATGTATCCCTCGGACTATTATGTCTACGCGGCCGCCTCGGCGCCGGCCGGAAGCTTCAGCTCACCCATCCTCTATCAGGCGAGCACCGGATTCTTCAACTCGGGCAATGGCTCAAGCGTGCAGCGCTGGGGCGCCTACTCGACAGCCATCCCCGACCCCAACAATCCGAACGCGTTCTGGATATCCAACGAATACGTCGCGAGTGGATGGTGGCAAACCGCCGTCTCGCAGATCGAGGTCGGGACGACGACCAATCCAACGATTTCGTTGATCGCAGTCTCCGGCACAGGCGTCACCAACGGCAGCGGTGACCTGAATGCCGGCAAGGCCGTGACGCTCACCGTCACTTTCAGCAGCGCAGTCACTGTCAACACAACTGGCGGCGCGCCGACGCTGACACTCAATGACGGGGGCACGGCGACCTATGTCGGCGGCTCCGGCAGCAGCGCCCTGACCTTCAGCTATGTCGTCGCGTCGGGCCAGAACACGTCAGATCTCTCAATATCGTCCGCGAACCTGAACGGCGCGACAATTCGGGATCAGCTCGGCAACAATGCCGATCTATCCGGCGCAGCAAACTATAATCCAGCCGGCATTTTGCAGATCGACACCGCCACACCTGCCGCGCCCACCGCGCTTTCACTCGACACAACGACTGACAGCGGGACGAAGGGCGATGGAATCACCAACGCCACGCAAGTGAAGATCGACGGCTCGGCGGAGCCCGGCAGCACCGTGACGCTATATGACAGCAATGGAACGACCGTGCTCGGTACGGGAATCGCCGACGCCACGACCGGGGCCTTCGCGATCACCACGGCAGCGCTGGCGGCCGGAACGCATACCATCACGGCAAAATCGACAGATTTGGCAGGCAATACGAGCATTGCATCGGCCGCCACGACGATAACAATCGACACGACCGCCCCTGGAGCGCCCACCGGACTGAGTCTCGACACGTCCACCGACAGCGGCACCAAGGGCGACGGCATCACCAGTTCCACAAAAATCGAGATTGATGGATCAGCCGCGCCTGGCAGCGCTGTAACATTGTACGACACCAACGGCACCACAATCATCGGCACAGGCACCGCCAATGCCACGACCGGCGCGTTCAGCATCACGACATCGGTGCTCGCCATCGGAAATCACAATATTACGGCGAAGGCAGCCGATGTTGCCGGAAACGTCAGTACGGCGTCCGCGCCATACTCCGTGACCGTGACAGCTCCCACTTATGACCATATCGTTGTGGTGATAGACGAGAACAAGAATTACAGCGACGTTATCGGCAATGCGGCCGCGCCTTTCATCAATTCACTGGTGGCAAGCGGCACCCTTTTCACTAGCTACTCCGCGGTGACACATCCGAGCGAGCCGAATTATCTCGCATTGTTTTCCGGCTCCACCCAGGGCGTCACCGACGATGGAATCTACTTCTTCCCGAATGCCCCGACGCTTGCCGGCGAACTGATACAAGCCGGCTACACCTTTACAGGTTATGCCGAGAGTAGCTCCACCCGATCCCACGATCCCTGGGAGAGCTTCGGCGACTCACAAAATCTGGGTCAAAGCTTCAGTCAGTTTCCGACAGACTTCAACCAGTTGCCGACCGTCTCGTTCGTCATACCGAATTTGAACGACGACATGCACGACGGCACCGTCGCTCAAGGTGACCAGTGGCTGTCGGATAACCTCAGTGCGTATGCGGCCTGGGCGCAGGCCAATAACAGTCTGCTGATCGTTACCTTTGACGAGAGTGACAGCAGCTCCAGCAATCAGATCCCCACAATCATTGTCGGAGACGGAATTCCCGTCGGGGAAAACACCCAGGCTCTCAATCACTACAGCCTGCTGCATACCATCGAAGACATCTACGGGCTGCCGGGCTTGACCACTAACGACACCAGCGCGCCGGTCATAAATTTCTCCGCGGTGAACCCGCCAGCTGTCACGTCGGAGATCGAGACGCAATTCTCCGGCATCTCCGATCCGTCAAGTTATCCGCCGCACAATGCGCTCGCCGTCGGGTCCAACTATATCGTGATGGCGGAAGGCTCAAAGATCGAATGGAGCAACCTGACCGGCGGTGCTTCGACGACCCAGTCGGTCTACCAGTTCTTCAAGTCTTTGGGATCGACGGCAACCAACGCCCTGTTCGATCCACGCATCGCCTACGACAGCGTGAACGGGCGCTACATCGTCACCATGGATAACATCGGTTCCAACGGGACCGTCAGCAATATCGATATCGCAGTCTCCAAGGACTCCAACCCAAATGACGGTTGGTATTTCGCCTCGCTGAACACTTCGCTCACCCTCAACGGAAGTCTGACCAGTTCGGATACACCCGTGGTTTCCGTGGACGGCACCAACATCTATATCACCGCGCCGCAGTACAATGTCAGCGGCGGCGGCTGGCAAGGCACCGCCGTCTGGGTCATCGGTGATATCGTGGGCGCAGGCGGCGGCATCTACAACGGCGGGACAATGACCGTCACGGCGAGTGAGGTTACCTCCCCGAGCCAGGGCATCTATCGCGTCGTGGCCGGCGGCAACGGCTACACCTATTACGCCAGCAGTTATTCGACCGGCGGCCAGATCGTGGTGACCCTGCAGGCCTACAATGTAGCCACCAACACATTCGGAGCGGTGAGCACAATCGGACTCGGCAAGATCGATCAGGGCGGGTCCTATACCGCACAGCAACTCGGAACGAGTCTGCTGCTGGATGCAACGGACAAACGCGTTCAGAACCTCGCTTATTCCAACGGCTTTCTCTACGGCATCACCGAAGAAAAACCGATCGGATCGAGCGTCCCGCTGGTTCACTGGTTCAAGATCGACGTCAGCAACCCGAACAGTCCGACGCTGGTAGCGCAAGGCGACATTTCAGGCGCTTCGCTCGGCGCCAATGTCGCGACATTTAATGGTTCGATCGCCGTGGACGGTGCCGGTGATGTCCTCATCAATTTCACCGCCAGCGGTGCGAACATGTATCCTTCGGACTATTATGTCTACCAGTCGGCAGGCAACGGGGCGGGCTCGTTCAGCGCGCCGATTCTGTATCAGGCCAGTTCCGGCTTCTTCAATTCAGGCAACGGATCCAGCGTCCAGCGCTGGGGCATTAATTCAACGACGATTGCCGATCCGAACAACGCGCATGGATTTTGGGTTTCAAACGAATATGTCGCGAACGGATGGTGGCAAACATCCGTCACTGAAATCAGCATTCAGCCGTCGCTGGAAACTCCGACACTTACGCTCGGCAGCACCGCTCTGACCGTGAACGCCGGATCCTCGGCGACGCTGCCGATCAGCGTGGCCGGATTCGACGCCGACGACACGGTCACCGTCGCAATCGGCGGACTGACAAGTTATGAGACCATCACCGACACTCTCGACAAACAAACCTTCAGCGGCAGCTCCGTCACGCTGACGGCAGCCGAGGTCAACAGCGGCCTATCGTTGCAATCGTCCTACGCCGGCACGGACCATCCGGTGAACACGCTGACCATCACCGCAAGCAACACAACGGCGGGAGAAAGCGCGACTTCAGCGGCTCAAACAATCACCGTCACAGACCCTCCGGCCTCTCCTGCCATGACCTGGAGCAACTGGAATCAACACAATTCCTCATTCCAGCACCTCACGGCCCTGATGGAGCAATACATGGCTGCAGGATTGCATGGCGCCGGCAGTCACAACTTTGGCTCAACCAACGATACGCCAACGCATTTCAATCCGGAGGAACAACCATTTCTCGGCACGTCGCATCACAGCCATTTTTCGTAGCCTGAAACCCGGAATACCTCCGCATGACGCCCCAAAACGATTCAGGACTTCTGGCTCTTGTCCTGCTGCTTCGGATGAATGGCATCTCCGCCGATGCCGGGCAGGTTCGACATGACGTCGGCGCAGATGCAATCGGCATCATGGAGATGCTGCGCTGTGCCCGCAGCGTCGGTCTCAAGGCGCGCAGCATCAGAACGAGCTGGGCCCGCCTGACGCGAACGCCCCTTCCAGCAATCGCTGCGCTTGTCGACGGCAGCTTCCTGATCGTGGGCAGCGCCTGCGACGACAAGGTACTGGTTCAGCGGACGCCGGGACTAAGACCGGAAGTGATGAGCAAAGTGGCGTTCGAAGAGCTCTGGGATGGCCGCCTGGTGCTGATGACGCGCCGTGCAACACTCTCCGATCTTTCAAGGCGGTTCGACATCACCTGGTTTCTCGGCGCAATCCGGAAATACCGCAGGCTTCTGGGCGAGGTGCTCGTCGCCTCTTTTTTCCTGCAAATATTCTCCCTCGTTACACCGCTGTTCTTCCAGGTTGTGATCGACAAGGTGCTGGTGCATCGCGGCCTCGACACGCTCCAGGTCCTCGTCATCGGCCTTGTGGCGATCGCCCTGTTCGAGGCGATTCTCAGCGCACTCCGCACCTATCTGTTTGCCCACACCACCAACAGGATCGATGTCGAGCTTGGCGCCCGGCTGTTCCGGCACCTCGTCTCGCTGCCGCTCGCTTATTTCCAGAACCGTCGCGCCGGAGATTCAGTCGCGCGCGTGCGCGAACTTGAGAATATCCGCAATTTTCTTACCGGCTCGGCGCTCTCCCTGATCATCGACCTCGCTTTCACATGCATCTTCCTGATCGTGATGTTCGTCTATTCACCGCTGCTGACATGGATCGTGCTCGGCGCTTTTCCGTTTTACATCGCCATTTCGGTCGCCGCGACACCGCTCTTCCGTCGAGGCCTAGATGAAAAATTCAAGCGCGGCGCGGAGAATCAGGCTTTTCTGGTCGAGAGCATCGTCGGCATGGAAACGCTAAAGGCGATGGCCGTCGAGCCCCAGATGCAGCGTCACTGGGAAGAGCAACTCGCAAGTTACGTCACCGCGAGTTTTCGCGTGCTGAACCTTGGCAATGTCGCAAGCCAGGCGGTCCAGTGCATCAGCAAGCTTGTCACTGCCGCCGTCCTGTTTCTGGGTGCCAAGCTTGTCATTGAGGGCAATTTAACCGTCGGCGAGCTTGTTGCCTTCAATATGCTCGCGAGCCGGGTCAATGTGCCGGTGCTGCGTCTTGCCCAGGTTTGGCAGGATTTCCATCAGGCTCGTCTCTCGATCGAACGACTCGGCGACATCCTGAATACCCGTCCGGAATCGGCGGGCATTCCTCATCGCGCCGCGCTGCCGCCGATCCGTGGTGAGATCACCTTCGAGCATGTGGACTTCCATTACCGCATCGACGGGCCGACGATTCTGCACGACGTACAGTTCCACATACCAGCCGGTCAGGTTGTCGGAATCGTCGGACCGTCCGGATCGGGCAAGAGCACGCTCGCCAAACTCATCCAGCGCCTCTATGTGCCGGAGGGCGGCCGCGTGCTTGTGGACGGCGTCGATCTCGCGATGGTCGACACCGCATGGCTGCGCCGCCAGGTCGGGGTCGTTCTGCAGGAAGACATGCTGTTCAATCGCTCCGTGCGCGACAATATCGCGCTCGCCGATCCGGCCATGTCCATGGATCAGATCGTTCATGCGGCCACGCTTGCCGGTGCGCATGAATTCATTCTTCAGCTTCCCGAAGGCTACGACACGCTGGTCGGCGAACGCGGCTGTAGCCTGTCAGGCGGGCAACGGCAGCGGATCGCGATTGCTCGTGCGCTCGTTACCGACCCGCGCATCCTGATTTTTGACGAAGCGACGAGCGCGCTCGACTACGAGAGCGAACGGATCATCCAGTACAACATGCGTCGCATCTGCGAGAAACGCACGGCCATCGTCATCGCCCACCGTCTTTCAACGGTTCGCCGCGCCGATCGCATCCTCACGCTTGAGCGGGGGCGTCTGATCGAGGATGGAACGCATGACGAACTGATGCGGAACAACGGGCGCTATGCCAGCCTCCATGACATACAGGCGGGACTCCATGACCTCCGTCAGAAAAATCATACCGTTCCCGGAACGCCGGACACCTTCTCGCCAATACGAGACGGCGTTCCTACCAGCAGCGCTTGAAATCATCGAGACCCCGGCCTCGCCCACCGCGCGCGTGCTCGGTGCGGCGATCATCGCGCTTTTCGGGGTAGCACTGCTATGGGCGTCTCTCGGCACCGTCGATATCGTCGCCGTCGCGCCGGGCAAGATTATTCCCAACGGCCGCACAAAGATTATCCAACCATTCGAGGCAGGCGTAGTCCGTGCCATTCACATCCATGACGGCTCGACCGTCAAAGCAGGCGATGTCCTGATCGAGCTCGATCCCACGATCAATGCAGCCGACGTCAAACATATGGAAATCGACCTAATCGCCGCCGAGCTCGATGTCGCGCGGCTTCGGGCCGCCCTCGCAAACCACGACAATCCGGCCGACAGCTTCACGCCACCGCAGGACGCAACCAAAGAGCTCGTCGAAACGCAGCGTCAGTATCTGATCTCGCAGACCCAGGAACATCGCGCGAAGATCGCCGAGATCGGCCGCCAGATCGCACAGAAACGGGCGGAACGTGACACCATCGCCGCCAACATCGCCAAGCTGGAGGCCACCATTCCCCTGCTCGAGGAGCGGACAAAGATGCGGGAATATCTCTACGAGAACAAGCTTGGCTCGAAGATCACTTATCTGTCCGAGTTACAGGATCTCGTCGGTCAGCAGCACGAGACGCTTGTTCAGAAAAGCAGAGAACAGGAAGCGGATGCGGCGATTGCCGCGCTCGACGAGACGCAAACTCGCGCGAAAGCAGAATACCGCCGCACCCTGCTCGATGATCTCTCAAAAGCAGAACAGAAGGCGGGAGGCCTCAGGCAAGACGTCATCAAGGCCAAGCAGAAGGCCAAGCTTCAAATTCTGACTGCTCCGATCGACGGCGTCGTGCAGCAACTGGCGGTGCACACCATCGGCGGTGTCGTGACGCCGGCGCAATCCATCGCCGTGATCGTGGCGACCGACGGCGGCGTTGAAATCGAAGCCATGGTGTCCAACCGGGATATCGGTTTCGTATTCCCCGGACAGACTGCCGAGATCAAGGTCGATACCTTCAACTTCACACGCTACGGCCTGCTTCATGGACACATCATCAGCGTCTCGCGCGACGCCATTACCCCCGAGAAATCGCGCGAGCAGCCGATGCAGCCGGAAAGTCCGGCAACCGAGCCTAAAAATCAGGAGCTCACCTATGCGGCCCGGATCGCACTCGACCGCACGCAGATGCAGATCGACGACAAGCTGATCCCGCTCTCTCCCGGCATGGCCGTGACGGCCGAAATCAGGACAGGGTCGCGACGTATCATCAGCTATCTGCTGTCCCCGCTCGCCCGTTACAAGCACGACATTCTGCGAGAGCGGTAATGCGGTCGCCGCACGCGGTTATGGCTCACGCTGATCATCGGTCTGGCCCGGCCGCAGAGTGACCTCGACAACATCTCCGGGCTGAAGTTCAGACTCTTCGTTCGCACGAATGCGGGTCTGGCCTTTTTCGTCCATCCTGATGACGACAATCTCGGGCTGGCCGCCGCCACGGACGAATTGCGACCGGACAAGTGTTGCATATTGCAGCTTCTCCGACGTGCTCTGCAGCTTCGCCCGGACCTCGGCGAGTTTGACATTGGCATCCTGCAGATCCTTCAGCAGATCCATCTTGCGGTGATCGTCGAGCTTGCCGAGCTGCCGCGTGAAGTCGCTCTGCTGCTGCTTGATCTGCATCAATTGAGCTGACGTCTGCAGCTTTCGTGTCGAGGACATCAACACCGCGCGCCGGGAATCCGCAACGCGCGGGCTTGGAAGAGCGCCTTTGCCATAAAATTCCAGAGCCCTTTGCAGTTCGTCTATGTCGGCCTGCGCGCCCTGGTCATCCTGTTTTTGCTGCTCCGTCAGGACATCAACCTGCTTGTCCCCCAGTGCGATTGCGCGTTGCAGGAATGCCTTTTGACTGTCGTAATCCGCCTGACGGGCCTTCAACTGCTCCGCCTCGACATGCACGATTTCAGAAATCGTCGATTGCTTCAAAGGCAAATCTTTGAGGCTGCTTTGATTGAGGTGCTTGTCTTCTCCAAGTTCCGTCTTCAAACGCCAGACAAGAGCTTGCTCTTTGGCGAACTCTGCCCACAGGGATTCATACTCGGCTCTCAGGTCCGCGGCCTCGAGAACCGGATTCTGCATCCGATAGCGCATCAGCTCGTAGCCGCCCGATAGAGCGACGGCTTGCCGGACCGTCATCAGCGGCCTGTAGGCATACTCACCCGGCTTGGAAACGTCGCCGTTGACGTAGATCGGCCGATATTCCACCACGGTCGCCGTCACCTCGTCATGGTCGATCATGATCTCATTGTCACGTCCATCCGAAAGCCGCTGACGGAAGACCTTGGTCGCAAGGATCGCTTGAATTCTGGATTGCGCTTCCGCAGGCGTAAGACCCGCGACGGGAAGATTGCCCATCATCGGAAACGAGATCGAGCCATCCAACTGCACGGGAACGCGCTGCTTGAGTTCCGGCGCTCTCGCCACCGAAATTTCGATCACATCGCCGACATGCAGCCGGTAATCGGCCTTCGCTGGAGAGGCCGCGCACAACATGGCCGCTGCGAACAGCAGCAGCCCGAAACAGGAGAGGCGCGCAATCTTGCGAGGACGAGGGGAGCCGGTTTCCATTGACAATCGAACCGTCGACATGATGCCACTCCTGTATTGGCGGTCATTGACGCATTGATGACTGCTTCGAGAGCTCTTTTGGCCAAGACAACCGCGTGACGTAATCCGCGACCGGCCCACCCGGCTGCCCCCAATTGCTGGACCAGATGACCTGCGACCCGTCGGGCGATGGCGATGCGTGAGTTTCGCTCCAATAATCATGCTTGGGATTACGGACCTGCGCGATCCGGCGCACCTCTCCGCTCCCGTCGATGCGAAGCGCAACCACCTCCTGATAGAAAGGCGCCCAACTCCGGTGTGCAGCGATCTCGGCATAATTCCCGCCGTAGCTCAGGAATACCCATCCGGGCAGATTGATATTCCGCAGCGAGGCATGCTGCCCCTCTCCGTAAGGCGCAAGATCCGTAACCTTGCCGTCGACCAACCGCCGCTTGATGATGTGAAACTTGTCCGGATAATCCTTGCTGATGCCGACATAGACGTCGCTGCCATCCGCATCGATCGTCATGTCGCCATGGCCCGGGCGATGATGATCGCTCCAGTACTGGAGCTGCGTGCCATCAACCGCGAACACATATCCGTGGTCGATGTCGCCAGGCATTTTCTGAGAGCAGAAAATGTAACGCCCCGATGGAGAGATCGAGCAATGGCCATTCTTGCCCGGCAGTTTCGTCAGATCGATATCCGCGAACTTCGTCTTGTCTTGAATGTCATAGGCAAAGGCCACAAGGGTTCCGTCGGCTGCCGTTGCGCGAACAGCCAATCTTTTGCCATCCCGTGAAGGGTTGCCCTTGTAGGGCCCGAATTGAAGATTGCGGTAGCCAGCTCCTGCGAAAACGATCGTCTTGACGTCGCTTCGCGGATTCCAGGTGTAAATCGCGCGGTGACTGACGCAGATCATCAGCCGCGAATCCGTCGGATGCCACTCGCATTCGTCCGGCGTCGAACGATGAAAAAGCGGAACGTAAGTCTGCCCGTCGAGAAAACACAGCCCGGAGCAACCGTTCGAAATCACCAACAGGCTCTGATCGGCATTCCAGGCCTGGGAGCTTGAGTATCTGTGCGTGCAGTATGCGGGCTTACAGACAATACCGCCGGGCATGTTTCCACCCGGATCCGTCACGCGAGTCACGCGCGTGCCAAACGCCAGGTCCGTTGCCTCTTGCAGATAGGCGATATTTGGTGCGGGAAGTGTCGGAAGGACAAGCGCCGTCGCCAGATCATCGACAGCCAGTGCAGGGACATGCGACGCGCCCCATAGCAGCGCCACACAAAGCACGCCTCTTGCCGTCAGCACGTTCATCTCGCCCATGTTGATCCAATCAGCGAATTCGGAAATTGAAGGCGGCCTCGTCCCCTCTCAATCGAACCTCAGAATGTTCCCGGCTCCTTTTCTCGCGAGCAGCTGCCATGAACGGCAGCAGCCGCTCTTCTCACCGTGCGGGCGGCAATGCCGCCACGCTTCCAGGCTCTGGTGAATGCGCCACGATCGAAGGCGATACGGTCGCATTCTCGATCTGGCAAAGGGAGAAGCCGCTGTTCATTCCCCAGATCGCGGCCTGCGTGCGACTATGGACACGTATCTTGCGAAGGATCGACTTGACGTGAACTTTGACAGTCGCCTCCGAAATGGCGATCTTTCGCGCGATCATCTTGTTCGATCCGCCTTCGATGATACAGCGCAGCACCACTTTTTCCCGCAACGACAGTTGCGGAATCGGTGCGCCGCCAACTGCTGCGATCAACTGCTGTTCCAGATCGCTCTTGCATTCGTTCGCATTCACATGAGAGCTGGCGCCATTGTCATCGCTGGCCTGATCAAGCACGAATGGAAGAAATGCAGCCGGCAAAATCGTTTCACCCAGCATCACCAGTTCCAGAAACTTGATGAAAGCGACCGACGTTGCGACGTTGGCCAGATAGGCGCTAACGCCTGCGCGATAAACGGACGCGATATTGATCAACTGATTGCTGTTATCCAGCACCACGACGCGCCACATCGGATTCCGCGCCTTGATGAGCTTGATTTGATCAAGCACGGTATTCGAACCATCGCCGGCATCGAGAATAAACAGGGCGCAATCGTGTACGACCATGGCATCCAGAGCAGCGTCGTCCACTCCCGTGATTGCGTCCAGAACATTGAAGTCCGCAGCTCCAAGAATACGACTAAGGCCTTCGCGGAAAAGATTGTTCGATCCAACAATGACGGTCGCACGCATGTTCGACTCCATAACCGCCCCGACCTTTGATCGACTCCGTCCCCATTCCGAAGCCACCATTGGACAACAGCCAGTCAATGATCAGGATATAAATCCTAGATCCAATTCAACCGCGCGATCCTCCGCTCCTGCCTTGGCTTTTATTTTTTTGAAAACCCAGCCACCGATCAAACTTCCAACATGGATCAGACCGTGATCCTTTTATGAAATGTAAATGACAATTCGCGGTATCGATATATATCGTTCGTTATGTGCGACAGGGCTTTTCGAGACGGAGCCCCTTTCCTCTTTGCACACTTGCCGGGCAGATCCGGGACCACGGTCAACGGCCCGATCCCTACCCCGAAAGAGGTAGCCCCCCTCATCTGTTACAGATTTTTGACTTGCCCACTGCAAGTAGATGTGAAACCGTCACTTATTGCGCTATTGCGCCAGAGGATATGCCTCTTAGGCCACGTGAATACTGAATGGGGGGTACCCATTTCAGAGGTGTGCCATGCGTTGCGTTCGGGTCGTTATTGCAAATCGCAATCCATTGACTTCGCAGAACGCAGAACCTCGCCGATCTTCTGCACGCCGAAGGCAATTTTGAAGTCGTCGCCAGTTGCGCCACCATTTCCGAATGCGTCGGGCTGGTGCGGGCCCGGTCTCCCGACATCGCGATCATCGAACGCTTGATGTCCAGCAAGATTCCGGAACAAGACATTCTCGCCGCGGTCGCATCAGCCTGTTTCTTTACGCGCGTGGTTTTTCTCGCTGCATCGTCCGAACCTGACGATATATCCGTCATCACCAGTTACGAATGGCCCCTCAAGGGATCAACGGTGGCGCGATGCCTGGCTCAGATCGTCATCGGTCATTCACCCGCGAATTCCACACCCAATCCAATGAGCGCTTCGCGACATCAAAACAAGCCAGCGCGCGTCGAGACGCCGGGTCAGCCGCTCTCATATCTGACCGAGCGCGAGCGCGAAATCATGCATGAGATATCCGAAGGAATTTCAAACAAAGAAGCCGCCCGCCGGCTGAACATTTCCGAAGGCACCATCAAGCTTCATTTGCATCACATCTATCACAAGCTCTCCATCAAGAACCGCGCCGAGCTCGTTGCGATGGCAACCACCCATTCTGGGCCAGCCTGGCTCGTGGTTTGAATAGCAGGCGTTGCTGCAAAACCTGCAATCAACCCACACAATCGAAGCTCGAAGCTGCATTGCATACCCCGATATGGGTACTCCGTAATGCACACGCTCAGCCCGTCCCCCTGCTGATAGCATGGTCCATCTTTGTCCAACGGCAGTCATTTATCTGATCGGTAACCCCGCCCTTTACGGATGAAGCGAAGGCTGTAGCGACAGCAAGATCTAGTCCCCGCGTTGCAGGTGCGCTCCGATGACCGATGGATTCTCCTCCTATACCGAGAGCCCAGCGCGCAACTCTAAGCACCGGATCAAAATCGATTTGAAATCGGTGAACGGGGGGAGGGAAAGCATCAAGCCTTCAGCCCGCCGCCACACAAAACCTCATTTGCTCTGCATCGGCGGCGAAGATCACAATCTGCGCATTCCATTCCTGCTCGCACTCCGAAGGCGCGGCTTTGCCGTCACCGCGGCAGGAACCGGCGACCCTGCTCCCTTCACCCGGCATGGCATCGATTTTCATCCGTTTCGGTTCGACCGGTTCATCAATCCGCTTGCCGACAGGTCCGCAATCCGTGCGCTGACGAGACTCATCACGAAAGTCGGGCCCGATATTGCACAAAGCTTCGACACCAAGCCGAACCTGCTGGTGCCGATTGCCGCACGGCACCTGCCGGATGTTCATGCCATCCGCACGATCAACGGACTTGGCCAGATATATTCATCACGCTCTGCGATGACCCTGACGCTCCGTCAGGTATTTCCAACGCTGCATCGTATCGCGGCGCGCTTCACCACGATGACGATATTTCAGAATAGCGACGATCGGGCCTTTTTCGAAAGGCACCGGATGATCGGTCAAGGCTCGCTCCGGCTGATACCGGGCTCAGGTGTCGACATCGAATCTTTCGATCGGGCGGTTCTCGACGGCCCCTCATCAACCGAAATTCGCCAGCAACTGAACCTCGGTCAAGCTGAGGTCGTCATTACAGTGGCCCGAATGACTCACCAGAAGGGAATCCCTACCCTTCTTGCCGCCGCCGCATTGGTGAACAAAGTCCGCCCCGGCGTGCGCTTTTTGCTTGTAGGCCCTCGCGACAGCGAAGGATCGTCGGCCGTCGCGCAAGCCGATATCGACTGTCACGCGCCTTATGTGATCTGGGCTGGGAAAAGATCGGACATTCCCGCGCTTCTCAGGCTCTCCGACGTTTTTGCATTCCCGACGGAGTATCGCGAAGGCGTGCCGCGCGCTCTGCTTGAGGCGGCGCTCGCAAACCTTCCAATCGTCGCGACAACGATGCCGGGATGCACTGATGTGGTCAGGGATCGATGGAGCGGGTTTCTGGTGCCGCCACGCGATCCGCATGCGCTTGCCGAACGGATTCTGGGCGTCTTGCGGGAGCGCGAGGCTGCGCGTGTGATGGCCGCGCGTGCGGGGCAGTTGGTGCGAAGAGAGTTCGGTCTTCAGCTCACGGCCGATCGATATGCCGAAGCATACCTTGCGGCGTTAAATCACTCGCCTTTGTACGGAGACCGCAGCGGCGCCGGACTCGAGATTTCATTGCAGCAGGTTGAACCATGATCCGAGATACCCTGCTCGCTCTTGGCCTCGTGCTGTCGACTGCATCGCAGCTTCGACCCGCAGGGCTGCCTATCGGGCCGGGCGAAGTCAGTCTCGTCATCTGGATCGGCCTGATGATCGGCGAAGCCGGAAGCCTCCTTCATTCGAAGATGACACCCGCACTCTCCCGAATGTGCGTCTTCTGGATATTCTTCATCATTTCGCTATGCCTGGGTTCAGCAACGGCATTCGTGATCAGCGACATTCACGATCCGAACCTGTTTATCCACGACATCCTCGCATACGCGATCGTTCTCGCCGTCAGCCTTCTCTGCACCGTAGGACCTGACGCTGGCTGCTCCATTCCTCGCGCCGCATGGCTTTTAATACTGTCCAGCACCGCATTCCTGGGCGTTCAACTCCTGACCGCAGGGGGCCTGATCGCCATCCCGCATACAGATCCCTGGTACTGGGAACGATTCCGCGGCTTGTCGGACAATCCGAACCAGCTTGCCATCTTTTGTGCGATTACCACGTTCCTGTCGGTTCATTTTATCGAGCACATTTCCGGACTCGGCAGAAAGGCTATCGCCGCTCTATGCGCGGCGTTCTCCATTTATGTTGGGCGACTGACCAAAAGCGATACATATGCGGTCATCCTGGTGACCGGAATTCTGCTTTTTACGCTGTTGAAACTCAGGTCCTGGCTGACGATGCCGAAGCCATCGCCCAGGAGGGCCATCGCAGGCATCGCCATTATCTCGCTTCCGATCATCGCAGCCACGGCGTTCCTGTTCGCCAATCTGGTCGAAGCCGAAACATTCGATCTCATGATGAAGATGGCAAAGGGCACGCGGCAGGAGACATCGCAGACGGCAAACATACGTCTGAATGCATGGAGGAGCGCGATCGATCGCGGAATCGAGTCAGGCATGCTCGGACTTGGACCCGGGCCTCATATCGAGATTCCTCCGGTTCTCGTAGCCGCGAGACGGGAAGATTCCGAGCCAAAATATATCGAGCACCCTCAGGTCAATGGCACGCCGAACTTCGAGGCGCATAATACATTTCTCGATCTTTTCACGCAGGGCGGCCTGATCGCGATCCTGTCGTTCACCTGGCTGGTCGGAACCGCCTTCCATGCGGCCTATCGCATGCACTTCGATGCATTGGTGGTCGTGGTGTGGAGCATCATTGTTCTCAGCATGTTCCATCTCATCATTCGCCAGCCATTGTTCTGGTTCGCGATCGCCTTTGCACTGATGGCCAGCGCAAATTCCCGCGCTTCGTCTCTCCTGTACAATCGGAGCGAATGACATGTGCGGAATTGCCGGCATCTTTCTGCATCCCGAGAAATCCGACCCGCGCAAACTTGCGACAATCGCACAGTTGACTGCAACCCTGCAGCATCGCGGCCCCGACGCCAGCGGCACCTGGATCGACGCAGAAGGCGGCATCGCCCTTGGCCATCGACGGCTTTCGATTGTCGATCTCTCGGAGGCCGGAAAGCAGCCCATGCTGTCGCGCGACAAGAATCTCGTCATGAGCTTCAACGGCGAGGTCTACAATTTCGCGGAGCTGCGGCGGACACTGGAAAAGAGCCATCATCGTTTCCGGGGCCACAGCGACAGCGAAGTGATGCTTGCCACGTTCGAGAGCTTCGGCATCGAAGCCTCTCTGCCGCAATTTTCCGGCATGTTCGCCCTTGGCGTCTGGGATCGACGAGCTCGTACCCTGCACCTCATGCGCGATCGCATGGGGAAGAAGCCTCTGTATATCGCCATCGTTCCGGACGGCATCGTCTTTGCGTCCGAACTCAAGGCCATCCGGGCCTATCCCGGCTTCGAGCCAAGGATAGATCGCAATGCGATCGCCATGGTCCTGCAATACGGCTTCATTCCGGATCACAGTTGTATCTGGGAAGGCGTTTTCAAGCTCCCTCCCGGCTCGATCCTCTCAATAACCGCCGATGACGTCGCAACCGGCAGCCTCCCTCATCTGCGCCGACAGGTCCGGCGCTGGTGGCAACTCGCCGCCACTGCGGAGGCAGGTCAGCAGAACCTGTTGACGGCAAGTCCTGCGAATCTCGAAACCGAACTCGACCAATTGCTGCGAGACGCCGTGCAGCAGCGCATGAAAGCCGACGTTCCATTCGGTGTATTTCTCTCCGGCGGAATCGACAGCTCGATGATCGCGGCGCTGATGCAGGCGCAATCGCAGAAGCCCATTCGCTCATTCACCATCGGATTTGCCGAGTCGAGCTACGACGAAGCACATCACGCCGCGATGGTCGCGCGGCATTTCGGCATGGAACACACTGAGTTCAGGGTCACGCCGGATGAAGCTCTCGCCGTCATCCCCGACATTCCGCAGGTATGGGACGAACCATTCGCGGACGAATCGCAAATACCGACGTTGCTTCTGTCCCGTTTGGCACGACAGCACGTCACGGTCGCGCTGTCAGGCGATGGTGGGGACGAATGCTTTGGCGGGTACTCTCGCCATATCGCGATGGCGCGTCTGGGGCTGCTCTTCAAAATGCCCGCAAGACTGCGCCACATGATGGCTTCGGCATTTCATATGCGAAGTCCGGAGGCGTGGGAAAAGTGGTTCGGCAGTCTGCCCCTCTCCGAGGACATGCGCGCGCTTCTCATCAAGGACAATCTGGACAAGCTCGCGCGGGTGCTCAACGTCACGAATGACGGCGAACTCTACCACCGGCTCATGAGTTTCTCCCGCGGAAGCCAGACGGCATCCTTCGGGCTGCTTGAGCATGAAGACATCCCCGATCTGTCCGACGCGGCATCGCACATCATGTATTGCGATATGGCCAGCTATCTCGTCGGGGATATTCTCGTGAAGCTCGACAGAGCGACCATGGCGGCCAGCCTCGAGGCACGCAGCCCTTTCCTCGATCACCGCGTGGTCGAATTCGCTTGGCGACTGCCGACAGCCCTGAAGGTTCGCAACGGACAAGGCAAATGGATATTGCGGCAAGTCCTGCGCCGCTATCTGCCGGAATATCTTTTCGAGCGGCCAAAGCAGGGTTTCAACGTGCCGATCGGTTTCTGGCTTCGCGGCCCCTTGCGAGAGTGGGCGCAAGGGCTGCTCGATATGCGCCGCATCCGCGACGATGGCCTCATCGATTCTCGAAGTGTCCAGGCATGCTGGCAGGAACACCTGACCGGTCAGCGCGACCGCTCGCGCTATTTATGGTCCGTCCTGATGGTTCAATCCTGGCTCGATGCGAACCGCCATACAAGTCCCTCGCTGCCTGTGCTCGATCCGCCAGCGGTGAAATGTCATGTGGAGGCTGAGTCATGAACTGGACACACATTGATAGGGATATCGCGTACAGGATCGCCTCCGACATCCAGCCTATCCGTAACATCTACAATTCCGGATACACCCAACCCGACGACGCGCAGGCTACCTCCGGGCTTTACCTGATCGAACTGCTCGACACATTACGGCGGCGCCGGAGATTGATCCTGACGATCGCATTGTGCGGAACGCTGCTGGCATCGGCGGCAGCGTTGCTGGTCGCCCCCAAATATACTGCCGCAGCCCAGATCATCGTCGAACCGACCCAGAGTGCCAGCGGCGCCTCCGCCTCACCCGCTTCGGAGGATTCCGCCATTGATACGCAAGTCAAGCTTCTGACATCGCACGATCAGCTTCAGCGTGTCGTCAAGAGCCTGCTGGCTGATCCAGAATTCATCGCCACCGCGAAACGGTCCCGGCGCACCGCCGCCGCGGCCACGGCCCTGCCTTCCCCTCCGACGCAGCCCGCAGCCCAAGCAGACGCCTCATGGGCAGGCGAGCTCAACCGCCGCCTTCACATCTGGATCGGAACCTTCTTCAGGAATCGGCATGGAGCACTCATCGATGTCGAAGATCTTGAGCGGCATCTGCGGGTCGCTCAGGAAGACCGCTCTCGAATTATCGTCGTCCGATACACATCACAGAGCCCTGAAGAATCAGCAATCGTCGTCAACAAGGCCGTGCAACTGTATATCGACGGCCAGAACGACCAGAAATCAAAGTACACGTCGCGCGAACTCGCACTGCTTCGCGATCGGATAGCCGAGGCACGCAACGCCGCCACCCAGAGCGCGATAGCCGCCCAGAAAGAAGCCCGCAGCCCGCCCCAGGCTTCGCAGGATCAAAGCAGCCAGGGAGCGCAAGACGCCAATGCACGAATTCGCGCACTTGAACGCGAGGCAGCCGCAAGCGCGTTGATCTATTCCAACCTGCAAAGGCGCGAGCGGGAAATTATCGGCCAGCGAGGCGACATCGGGTCGATTGCTCGAATCGTTTCTCTCGCCACGCCGCCGAACCAGCCCAGCTCCCACAATCCGATTTTATTTATCCTGCCGACCCTGATCATTCTTCTCGTCGGCGGAAGCTTCATTGCCGTGATCATGGAGCAAAGCGACAGAGGCTTGCGCAGCGAACGCGACGTCAAGGATGCCCTCGGGATTCCCTGCGTCGGTTTCATTCCCCGGCTATCCGACATACGCAATGTGAAACCTCATCAGCATATGCTGACCGAGCCTTTCTCCGCCTACACTGAATCCATCCGCTCGGTTGTCGGCGAACTCTGGCTCACAACGCCGCAACGTGCACCGCGGACCGTTCTGATCAGCTCAAGTGTGCCCGGAGAAGGCAAGACGACGGCTGCCGTCAGCATTGCCGTCTGCGCCGCATCACTGGGGCGGCGGGTGCTGATGATCGACCTCGATTTCAAGCGGCCGTCCGTCTCGCGCGAGCTTGGCGACAGCACCGCGGGAGAAATCTTCGATGTTCTTCTGCGCAACCAGTCCGCGGCGGACATCACCACGCATATTCCCGATCTTGGAATCGACTATCTCGCCATGCCGACGTCTCCATTGGATGCTTTGCCGATCCTCGCCGACCAGCGGCTTCCACTTCTCCTGAGCGAATTGAGCAAGAGTTACGACAGCATCATCATTGATGGGCCGCCCCTCCTCGGAATTGTCGAATCGCGACTGCTGGCGCCGATGGCCGACAAGGTCGTCTTTGTCGTCAAATGGGGCAGCACCCGGCGCGAGGTTGCACAGAATGCGATCGGCTTGCTGCGCGCCCCCAATCGCCGCGGCGAAGGGATCGACATTCCTCTCGCTCTTCTGACGCAGGTCGACCTGAAAATGCACGCGACCTATCGCTATGGCGACGCAGGTGAGGCGCTGGTGACATACGAAAACTACTATTCACGCCCGACTTAATCCTGGCCATGGCAGAAGGCGGATTTTGCGACAGAACATCCCACCAGCGATGCTCTTGAAGCCGGAGCAATTCGATCATGAGGCCGATCAAGATCCATAAAGAACTTGAACCGACGGCGCAGCCTCCTTCGGAGAGCGCAATCTCTTTTGTTTTTCTCGCAGTTCTTGAGGGCTTTCAGAAAGCCGATATCTCCTATTGTTTCTGGAAAAGCAGTAGGGGCATTTATTCCGTTCTGACCGGCGAAAGCGACCTCGATCTTCTTGTTGCGCGGAAGGATCAACATCGCTGCGAAGCCATCCTGCTGGAATGCAGTCTGAAGCTTTTTCCGTCCGCCCCCTACCGGGATGACCCCGCCGTTCTGAGTTTCCTCGGCCATGACAGTCTCATCGGACGACTGGTGCACGTTCATCTGCACTTCCGCCTGATATCAGGCGAACGGCTGCTGAAAAACTATCGCCTTCCGTGGGAGGACGTGATCATTGCACGTTCCATTCGGCACCCGGCTTTCCCGATCAGGATACTCGACCCCATCAGCGAAGCGTTCCTGCTAGTCGTCCGCAGTTGCCTGGAGTTACGGCGTCGAGATCCGGTGACATGGCGGCATTGGACCTCCACGACACGCAAATTCTCCCTGGACCGCATGGCTCTTGCGTCCCGCGTCGACGACGTCGCACTCCACGAATTGGCCTCCCGTTTGATGAACGAACGCCTGGCCACCGAACTCGTCGAAGCGTTTCGCGACAAAAAGCCGGTGGAAGATCAGTCGGTCCTGAGGCGTCATGTCGAAAAATTCCTTGCGCCCTATCGAATGTACGGCGCGATCGAGGCTCGTCTGCGGACAATTGTACGAGCCATGCACTGGGCCATCGGAGGCATCAACAAGAAATTTCTTTATCTGCCTCGGCCATGGAGTCGGCGCGCGCCGGGCGGCGGCATGATCGTCGCTATTGTTGGCGTCGATGGCAGCGGAAAATCGACCGCCGTGACCACGATCCATGAATGGCTTGGATCGGAGATCGACACCATTCCCATGTATTTCGGCACCGGAGATGGCAGGCCATCGCTTCTGCTACGGCCATTCAAGATGATGCTGCCGCTCATCGCAGGCGCCCTCAAAACGCGACCGAAGGGTGCGTCCCATGGTGCAATGTCACACCGGGAGCCGGGCTTTTTATACAGTGTGCTTCTCACGGTCTGGGCGCTCGTCGTCGCAAGGGAGAAGCGAAACAAACTGGTGAGCGCGCGGCGCGGCGCCAACCGCGGGCTGATCATTCTGACAGACCGCTATCCCCAAAACCAAACGCCAAGCTTCAACGACGGCCCGCTTCTCAACCGCGTTCCCCGCGCGCCACGCTGGCTTCGCCGCCTCGAAGCCTCCGCGTATCTTCTCGCGCAACGTCTACCGCCGGATCTCGTCATCAAGCTGCAGGTTACGCCGGAAACGGCGTTATTGCGCGAACCGGATATGGACCCATCGATCGTTCGGGAACGCATCACGACCTTACGGCATCTCACCTTCGAGGCGAGACGTGTCGTCACCATCGACGCCGAGCAGCCGTTGCCCGATGTGATACGCCAGATCAAATCCGAAATATGGGATCTTCTGTAGATTCTCATGGAGCTCGCGCATGATTGTCGAGATCTTTGGCCCACAAGGCGTCGGCAAGACGACCTTTGCCCGCGCACTGGCTGCTGAACTCCAGAATCAGCATCAAAACGTTGATCTGGTTCTCAGCTACCGGCCGGCCGAGCGATTACCGACGGATTCCCGCAAACATCCGATATCCGCGCCAACGGCTGCCGTGGCGATCCGTCTGGTGAGGCCTGTCGTTGAACTTCTGACAATGACGTTTCACCCGCTTGCCTATCGGAACGATCTCAGCACGGCGGCAAGCCTGTTAAAGGTACTCCCGCCCAAGAACTTTCTCTCGTCGGTCAGACTGAGCCAATACATTCTCCGCCTGTCCCATTCCTGGCACATGGCTTCCAACTCAAGCCACATCACATTGTTCGACCAGGCCTTCATTCAGGCGGTCTGCTCACTTGTACTCTCTCACCCATCGGCCGACGAAACGCTGATCGCGCGCGCGCTCGACATCATCCCGAAACCAGATCTGCTGATCCAGCTCGATGCGTCTCCCGATATTCTGGCCGCACGCCTTCACAACCGGCAGCGCTTCCAAGGCCCGGTCGAGCGCATGCTCGAAGTCGATCCGGCAACGAACAGCGAAGAACACCCACTCTTTGAATATCTCCTCGGCCTTCTTCGAAAACGGGGCCAGCCGGTCACCTGCATCAATTCATCCGATCCAGGCTCGCTGGACGATGCGGTAAGAGAGACCGCCGAGCAGATCAAAATGGTACTGCGCCCGCCATATCAGACATCCCATGCGCTTTGGGGCAATCTCTCCAGCGAGGGCCTTCCACATGTTTGACAGGGTCCTTGGCAGCGGATCGATCCGGCGCGTGACCATTGGCGGCATCGCGGCGCTTGCGGTCTACGTCGCCGGCGCCGGACTGACCGCATGCTCGCAGCTCCTGATCGCGCGGATCGTTGGCGCCGAGACCTTTGGCGTCTACGCCTACGTTCTCGCTTGGGTCACCGTGCTGGCCTATTTTTCCGCACTGGGTTTCGATATCGCGCTCTTGCGCTTCGTATCCGCCTATCGTGCCAATCAGGCATGGAGCCTGCTGCGCGGCGTAATCCGGTACTCGGAACAGCGCATGGCGGTCGCCGGCGCAATCGTTGTTGTGGTTGGCGCAGCCGCCGTCGTGATTCCGAATAGGGAAATATCTCCGGAATTGCGAAACACCTTTCTCGCCGGATTTGTTCTGGTCCCAGTCTGGGCGCTGCTGTGGATTCGAAGTTCGATCGTCCGCGCATTCGGCGGCGTTCTGTCGGCCGTGGTGCCGGATCGCATGATCCGCGACGGCGCCTTGATCTGCATCGTCGTGCTTTTAAGCCAGGTGTTGAAATGGCGTCTTGATGCCCCTCTGGTCATGATGGCGACCCTCGCCAGCACGGCCATGGCCCTTGTCCTCGCGAGCCTCGCGGTCCGGCGGCTTCATCCGCAAGAGATCGATGGGATCGCGCCAAGCTACGATATACCGATCTGGCGAAAGACGATCCTGCCTCTCGTGGCGATTGCCGCCACCGAAGCGATGTTGAATCGCTGCGGCGTGCTCGTGCTCGGCTGGCTCGGGCTGACCAAGGAGGCCGGCATCTACGCGCTCGCGTTCAGCATCTCCTTTCTGGTGGCTCTGCCGCGAACCGCTGCCAACACCTTGCTCGCACCGACGATCTCCGACCTCTTTGTCAGGAAGCAGCACCACGCGCTGCAAGTCCTGACTGCGAGGATCGCCTTATGGACACTGTGCGGCGCCGCTCTCAGCGCGCTCGCACTCTCCATCATCGCAGAACCGCTCCTCTCATGGTTCGGCCCAGCCTATGACGCAGGCGTGCCCGCGCTCCATGTCCTCCTCTTGGGCCAGGTTCTCGCCGCGAGTTGTGGCTCGCAACTATCGATCCTGACCATGACCGGATGCGAGCGGATCGCGGCACTTCTCCTGATTCTGAGCGCTCTCTTCAACATTCTTCTGAGCGCCGCCCTCGTCAACCAGTTCGGGCTGATCGGCGCGGCGATCTCGGCAACGATCACACTCGTGATCTGGAATGTCGCGATGGCAGCCTTTATCTGGCGGCGCCTCGGACTTCTGCCAAGTCCGATCTTCATGCTTCAATCGGCTTTCAGGGCCAAAGGAGCACCGGCATGATGCCTCGCAGCTAGCGCCACGCGGCATCGCTACACCCGGCTGGTAGACATTTCACAGGACTGTTTCTGAAATGCGGTAGCCTATCCCCGGCTCCGTGAGGACCAGTTTCGGGTCGTCCGGATTGTCCTCGATCTTTTGCCGAAGCTGGCCGATATAGACGCGAAGATATTGCGTATCTTCGACATGGGCCGCGCCCCACACCGCCGCGAGGATTTGCCTGTGGGTTACAATCCTGCCGGCGTGCCGGGACAGAAAGGACAGCAGATCAAACTCCTTCGGCGTCAGTTTGACCTCCGCGCCGCCGCGCGTCACGCGATGACGGACCGAGTCGATTTCGATCATTCCGATGCGCAGAACGGGAACTTCCGCCTTGCGTTGCATCCGGTGACGCAGCGCGGCCCGCATCCGGGCGAGCAATTCGCCGACATTGAACGGTTTATTGACGTAATCGTCCGCGCCCTTATCGAGCGCCTCGATCTTCTCGACCTCCCGCTCCCGCGCGGAGAGCACGATGATCGGCACGTCCGACCACTCGCGCACTTTCCCGATCACATCCTTCCCGTCACCATCCGGCAATCCAAGATCGAGCAAAACAATATCGGGCGTGGTGGTGGCGATTTGCTTGATGGCGTCGGCAACCGTCGCGGTGACGAAAATCTCATAAGCATTGGCTTCCAGCGCGGGCTTCAGAAAGCGCAGGATGGCAGCTTCATCATCCACGATCAGAACACGGGTCCTGCTGCTCATGGCTCCGCCCTCTCACGCGGCAGATGCAGGATAAAGCGCGTTCCGTGGCCGTCAGCTACCGGGCTTTGCGCTTCGACAGACCCACCGTGAGCCTCCGCAATGCCCTTGGCGATTGCAAGCCCAAGCCCCGTTCCGTGACCGCCATCCGCGCTGGAGGCTGCCCCCAGCGAAACAAATTTCTCGAAGATGCGCGGCAGCGCCTCTGCGGGAATGCCGGGGCCATTATCGGAAATCATCAGTTCAATCTCATTTTCAGTTATGATGCTCTCGATGGTGATGATCGTCTCGCGCGGCGTATGCGCGACGGCATTTGCAACAACGGTGCCGACCGCTTGCTCGATCAAAGCCGCGTCGGCGCGGATCAATGGCAGGTCCGAAGGAAGCCCTATCGTAAAGCTCTGCGCCGCTCCCCGCCGCCGTGCGGCACTGACGATCCGCTGCACGATTTCACGCAGGTCGACCCAGTCGCGGCGCAGCTCCAGCGCGCCGGCATCGATGCGCGTCACCGCCAGCAGGTTGCGCACCAGTTCATCCAGCCCCTCGGCCTCTACCTTGATGTGCTGAAGCAGGTCGTTCCTCGCGGCAGGATCGAGCCTCTCCCCATAGTCAAGCAGGCTGCTCGCCGAACCAAGAATCGACGACAGCGGCGTGCGGAAATCATGCGATATCGAGGCCAGCATGGTGTTGCGCACTCTTTCCGCCTCTGTCGCGGTTTTCGCACTGACCATTTCGCGCGACAGCATCGCGCGATCCAGCGCCGACGCCGTTTGTTCGGCCAGTGTATCGAGAAGGGCAAGAGCCTCCGAATCCAGATCGCGCTGATCTTTCTCCCGCGCGACGCCGACAACACCGAGCATTCTTTCCCCGAAACGCAGTGGGATGAAATACCAGGGGATGGTCGGCAGCGTGCCCGTATTGGCGCCAGCGGGTTCGTTGTGCTGATAGGCCCATCGGGCAGCGGTCATCGCGGCGGCATCGAGGCTGTCTTCCGGCGGCCACGCCGCCACGAGGTCGAGATCCGCATGATTTTCCAGAAGAACGACGATCGATCTTGCGAGACTGATGTGCATCTCGCTCGCCGCACCCTCGGCAACGGCATCGGGAGTCGCGAGACCCGAGAGACGCCGGGTGAACTCGTAGAGCCTTCGCATCGCCCGCATCCGACTGGCCGATACACCCGCCTGATACCGGGCGCGCCCCGCTACGGCCGAAGTGATAATCGCGACCAGCAGGAAAATCGCGAGCGCCAGCAGTTCGTAAGGCTCCGCAATCGTGAACGTATAAAGCGGTTTGATGAAAAAGAAATTGTAGGCCCCGAACGACAGCACCGACGCGTAAATCGCCGGCCAGATGCCAAATCTCACAGCGGTCAGCAGAACCGCCAACAGATAGACGATCGAAAGGTTCGGGATCGTCGTCAGATCGGTCAGGATCGTGCCAATACCCGTTGCAACGGCGACCAGCGCCGTTGCCGAGACAAAGGCCGTCGCATTGGCATTGAGCGGCGGCAGCCGCCATCGCCACCGAGGCTTGTCAGCCTCGCGAGCCCGCGTCACGAGATGAATGGCGATGTCCTGCGTCCGCCGCACCAACTCATGCGGCAGCGAACGCCGCAGCAGCTCGTTAAAGAAGCCGTTGCGCGAACGCCCGACCACGATCTGCGTGACGTTCTCGAACCGCGCGAAGCGCAACAATTCTGCGGGAATGTCCGCTCCCGTCAGAGTCTCCGTGTCCGCGCCGAGCGAGCGCGCCAGCGCCATCGCCTCGTCAAGCCGTTTGCGAGTCTCCTCGTCCGGATTGACGCCCGGCCGCTCGACCGTCACGGCGATCCATGGCGCATCCATTAGGTCGGCAAGCCGTTTGGCCGTGCGGATCACCGCGGGAGAGATCGGATCTGGACCGATACAGGCCAGAATGCGCTCGCCGGCCGCCCACGGCCCTTCGATGGCCTCGGCCTGCATGCGCTCGACAAGATCGGCATCGACGCGCTCGGCCGCCCGGCGCAGGGCCAGCTCGCGCAAGGCCGTCAGATTTTGCGGCTTGAAGAAGCTCTCGACCGCACGCGCGGCGGTGTCCTGCACATAGACTTTTCCCTCGGCGAGACGCTTCAGCAATTCACCGGCAGGAAAATCCACCAGCACGACTTCATCGGCCTTGTCGAACACCATGTCCGGCACGGTTTCCCGCACGCGTACCTTGGTGATCTTCTGCACCACATCGTTGAGACTCTCGAGGTGCTGGATATTGAGCGTGCTCCAAACATTGATGCCCGCTTTCAGCAGTTCGTCGATATCCTGCCAGCGCTTCGGATGGCGGCTGCCCGGCACATTGCTGTGGGCATATTCATCGACGAGCAGCAGGCCGGGCCGCCGCTTCAGCGCCGCGTCGAGATCGAACTCGCGCAGGACCTGATTGCGATAGATGATGGATTTGCGCGGCAGCGTCTCAAGCCCCTCGGTCAGGACTTCCGTCTCGCGGCGGCCGTGGGTCTCGATCAGCCCGGCAACGACATCACGGCCACCTGCGCTTTCCGCGCGGGCGGCCGTGAGCATCGCATATGTCTTGCCAACACCCGGAGCCGCGCCAAGAAAAATCTTCAGATGGCCCCGGTCTTCTTTCCGGGCTCTGGCGAGCAATGCATCGGGCGATGCGCGTGGGGCCGGTTCGGTGGCCATGAAATTCCAGTGCGGAATGTCTACGACGTCAACTTGTCGAGTGCGAGGTTAAGTTTCAAGACGTTGACACGCGGTTCGCCAAGAAAACCCCACAGCCGCCCTTCGGTCTGGCCCGCGACCAGCGCCCGAACCGTCCTTTCGGGGATGTTCCGTGCCTTGGCTACGCGTGCAGCCTGGAAGAATGCCGCCTCCGGCGAGATATGCGGATCGAGCCCACTGGCCGATGTGGTGACCAGATCGACCGGAATCGATCCTGACGAGTTTTCCGCCTTCAGCTTCGCCACATCCGCCTTCACGCGTTCGGCAAGATCCTTGCTGGTCGGACCAAGGTTCGAGCCGCCCGAGTTCGCCGCATTGTAAGGCGACGGCACACTCTTGCTCGCATCCTTCGGGTCTGGTGCCGTCGTCGCGGACGGGCGGCCATGGAAATATCTGTCGCTTGCGAATTGCTGGCCGATCAATTCGGAGCCGATCACCTGCCCATCGCGTTCGATCAGGCTTCCGCTTGCCTGTACCGGGAAAGCCAGTTGCGCAAGTCCGGTGATGGCCAGCGGATAGGCCAATCCCGTGATGGCCGTGAGCATCAGCAGAACGATGAGGGCGGGACGGATTTCCTTCAACATGGAAACCTCCTTCAAGCGAGTTGCAATGCGGTGACGAGCATATCGATCACCTTGATGCCGATGAACGGCAGAGCCAGCCCGCCGAGGCCGTAAACGAGCAGGTTGCGGCGAAGCAGCGCTCCCGCACCGATGGGGCGATAGGCAACGCCCTTCAGCGCAAGCGGAATGAGCGCGATGATGATCAACGCGTTGAAGATGATCGCGGAGAGGATCGCGCTCTGCGGCGTCGCGAGGTGCATGATGTTGAGCACCCCGAGTTGCGGATAGAACGCGAGGAAGATCGCCGGGATGATGGCGAAATACTTCGCCACGTCATTTGCAATCGAAAACGTCGTCAACGCTCCGCGCGTCATCAAAAGCTGTTTGCCGATCTCGACGATCTCGATGAGCTTGGTCGGATTGGAATCGAGATCGACCATGTTGCCCGCTTCACGCGCGGCCTGCGTGCCGCTCTGCATAGCCACCCCGACATCGGCCTGCGCGAGCGCGGGCGCGTCATTGGTGCCGTCGCCACACATAGCGATCAACCGGCCATGCGCCTGCTCATCGCGGATGTAGCGCAGCTTGTCTTCCGGCGTGGCTTCGGCGATGAAATCATCGACACCTGCTTCCGACGCGATCGCTGCGGCGGTGATCGGGTTGTCGCCGGTGATCATCACCGTCTTGATGCCCATCCGCCGCAATTCGGCGAAGCGCTCTTTCACATCCGCTTTCACCACGTCCTTGAGATGAATAACCGCCAGCAGCCTGCCGCCATCGGCAAGACCCAGAGGCGTACCCCCTGCCCGCGCGATCTTGTCGACCGCTGCGCGGAACGCCGGAGGCTCCACGAGATTTTGCCCACCAGCCTGGCTTGCGAATTTCAGGACGGAGTCGATAGCGCCCTTGCGCAACATCCGCTCGCCGGTATCGACGCCCGACAAACGTGTGTTGGCGGAGAATTCGATGAACCTGGCATTCGACGTCGCATCTTCGCGCGTCACACTATATTTCTCCTGCACCAGCGACACGATGGAGCGGCCTTCCGCCGTTTCATCCGCGACGCTGGCAAGAAGTGCTGCTTCCGCTGCCTCGCGCTCGCTGACGCCGGGAACGGGAATGATCTCGGTCGCCAGTCGGTTGCCGAATGTCACCGTTCCGGTCTTATCGAGCAGCAACGTATCGACGTCGCCCGCCGCTTCCACCGCCCGGCCCGACATCGCAAGCACGTTGAACCGCACCAGACGATCCATGCCGGCGATGCCGATGGCGGACAAAAGCGCGCCGATGGTGGTCGGAATCAGCGTCACGAACAGCGCGACCAGCACCACGATGGAGATTGCGCCACCCGCATAGGCCGCGTAGCTCGGGATCGTGGCCGTGGCGAACACGAAAATGATGGTGAGGCCGACCAGCAGGATCGTCAGCGCAATCTCGTTCGGCGTCTTCTGACGTTCCGCGCCTTCGACCAGCTTGATCATGCGGTCAAGGAACGAGGTACCGGGCGAAGACGTGATCCGCACCACGATCCGGTCGGAGAGCACCGTCGTGCCGCCCGTCACCGCGGACCGGTCGCCGCCGGATTCCCGGATCACAGGCGCGGATTCTCCCGTCACCGCCGCTTCGTTGACCGAAGCGATACCCTCGACGATTTCACCGTCACCCGGGATAATGTCGCCCGCCTCGCAGACAACGAGATCGCCCGCTTCCAGCTCCTCCGCCATGATACCTTCGAACAGCTCGGGATTATCGGCAGCCAGCAAGCGCTTGGCGCGCGTCTGCGTGCGCGTCTTGCGCAGCGTATCGGCCTGCGCACGGCCCCTGCCCTCGGCCACGGCTTCAGCGAAGTTGGCGAACAGCACGGTGAACCATAGCCAGATAACGATCTGCGCTTCGAACAGGATGTTCTGGCCGCCCATGGCGATGTCTCGCACGAGCAGAATCGTGGTGAGCACCGTCACCATCTCGAGCACGAACATCACCGGATTTTTGGCAAGCGTGCGCGGGTCGAGTTTGAGAAAAGCCTGACCGATGGCCGGCACGACGATCTTTGGATCGAAGAGCGTATTCGCGGCCGAACGCTTGCGGACTTTCGATGTTTCCATAACGGTGTTCCTTGGCGATGATCCTCAGAAGACTTGACCGGCCTGCATCGCGAGATGCTCGGCAATGGGGCCAAGCGCGAGCGCGGGAAAGAAGGTCAGGCCGCCGACAATGATGATGACACCGACAAGCAGGCCGACGAAGAGACCGCCGGTGGTCGGGAACGTGCCGCTCGAGGCCGCGACGGTTCTCTTCTGCGCAAGCGAGCCTGCAATCGCCATCGCCGGAATGATCATCCAGAAACGACCGATGAACATTGCGATCGCACCGCTGACGTTATAGAACCGCGTGTTCCCCGTCAGGCCGGCGAACGCAGAGCCGTTATTGGCCGCCTGCGATGTGTAGGCATAAAGCGCCTCGCTGAACCCGTGCGGGCCGGCATTCGCCATCGAAGCGACCGCCGGCGGATAGACCACCGCGATCGCGGTCCAACCCAGCATCATCAGCGGCAGGATGAGGATGGCGAGCATCGCCATCTTCACTTCTTTCGCCTCGATCTTCTTGCCGACATATTCCGGCGTGCGGCCGACCATCAGCCCGGCGACGAACACCGTGATGATGACAAACAGCAGCATGCCGTAGAGACCTGCGCCGACCCCGCCAATGATGATCTCGCCAAGCTCCATATTGATCATCGGGATCATGCCGCCGAGCGCGGTAAGGCTGTCATGCATCGCGTTGGCCGCACCGCAGGAGGCTACAGTCGTGACAACAGCGAACAGCGCGGACGCCACGATGCCGAAGCGGACTTCCTTGCCTTCCATGTTGCCGCCCGTGAGGCCGAGCGCGTCGAGAGTCGCTGTTCCGTGCGCTTCCGCCCAATAGGCGACAGCGACGCCGGCGACGAACAGGATGCCCATAGCCGCGAAGATCGCCCAGCCTTGCTTGGTGTTGCCGACCATGCGGCCGAACACATTGGTCATCGCCGCGCCGATTGCGAGGATCAACAGCATCTGCACGAAGTTCGACAGCGCCGTGGGATTCTCGAAGGGATGCGCGGCGTTGGCATTGAAGAAGCCGCCGCCATTTGTTCCGAGCATCTTGATTGCGACCTGCGACGCGACCGGACCGACCGCGATGGTCTGCTTCGCGCCCTCCAGCGTCGTCGCATCGACATAGGGGCCCAGCGTCTGCGGCAGACCCTGCCAGACCAGGAAAAGTGCCAACACCACGCAGGCCGGCAGCAGGACATAAAGTGTGACGCGGGTGACATCGACCCAGAAATTGCCGACGGTCTTCGCAGACGCCCGCGCAAATCCGCGAATGAGCGCCACCGCGATCGCAAGGCCCGTTGCCGCCGACAGAAAGTTCTGCTGCGTCAGGCCGAGCATCTGCACGAGATAGGACATCGTGCTTTCGCCGCCGTAATTCTGCCAGTTGGTGTTGGTGACGAAGCTGACCGCCGTGTTGAATGCCAAGTCAGGCGCAATACCGCTCATCGCAGCGGGATTGAACGGCAGCACCCCCTGCACGCGCGTCAATATGTAGAGAAATACGAAACCCGCCGCGTTGAACATCAGCATGGCGACTGTATAGGTGAGCCAGTGCTGCTCGCGCGCCGCATCGATGCCGGCCACACGATAGATCGCCCACTCGACACGCAAGAGCACCGGCGACAGCCATGTGCGCTCGCCATTAAAAACGCGCGTCATGTAGCCGCCGATAATCGGCGTCAGCGCAACGAGGATGGCGCAGAAGGTAATGATCTGAATCCAGCCGACAAATGTCATGGCGCGCCCCTTAGAATTTTTCCGGGCGCAGCAGCGCGTAGGTCAGGTAGATGGTCAGGCCCACGGTCACGAGGCTGGCGAGTGTGTAATCGAGTGACATGGCCACCTCACAATCCTGCGCAATAAGTGGCGTAGCCGATGGACGCAATGAAAAGGGCAAGCCCCAAAGCAACCAGAAGGATATCGAGCATGACGCTCTCCGTGATGCGGTGTTCGCCGATCACGTAGAGAGACGCAGCTAAGGAAACGATGGGAATTTGGAGGGCGGCTTATAAAGGGGAAATAAAGAACGCGAGGCACGCGGCATGGGTGCAAAAGCGAGGAAAGGCCCCACTCACCGATGAGATGCGCACATCATCGGATCATCGACCGCCGCCGGCCAGTTGCAACACAATTGATGTCCAGGTCGTAGGCGGAACAGCCTAGAGGCAGGCCAAAGCCAGCGCTCACGCGCAGGTATAAATAATATAATTTTTTCATAGGCTTATACTGGCGGAGAGAGCGGGATTCGAACCCGCGATACGGTTTCCCGTATACACACTTTCCAGGCGTGCGCCTTCAACCACTCGGCCACCTCTCCGTGGCGCCTGTCATGAAGGCGTCGGCCGGATTTTGCAAGCAGGCAGGCCCCTTCCCGCTCACATTTTTGAGGAATAGCGAGATTTTTCAGGGCGATGGGGCGAAAACAGCCCAGCCACCGCTTCAGTGCAAGGCGGTGCTCGCCTGCCACTGCAGCACCGCGCCACCCCGCCCGAGCGTTTCGCGCCCGGCCCGCGGCGCCTCTGGTGCGGGTTGGGTGATGTCACGTGTGCTTTCCAGAGTGGCGATGAAAGATTCGAACCAGTGCTGGATGTTGCCAGCCCGCAGCTTCGTCATCATCGCTTCCCAGCGCAGCCGCCGTTCCGGCGCGGGCATCGCCAGCGCCATGCCGATGGTGCGGGCCATGCCGTCGATGTCATGCGGATTGACGATCAGCGCGGTGGTCAGTTCGTTCGCAGCGCCTGCGAATTTCGACAGCACCAGCACGCCCGGATCGGCTGGGTTCTGCGCGGCGACATATTCCTTGGCGACGAGATTCATGCCGTCGTACAGCGGCGTCACCACCCCGACATGGGCCGAGCGATAGAAGCCCGCCAGCGTCGTCTGGCTGAATCCCTTGTTGAGATAGCGGATCGGCGTCCAGTCCACCTCGCCGTGACGACCGTTGACGTCGCTGACGAGTTGCGCGAGATCGCACTGAAGATTGCCATAGGCCTCAATCGACCCGCGCGACGGATTGGCGATCTGCAGCAGTGAAACCGTGCGCTTCAGCGACGGCTGGGTTTCGAACAGGCGATCGAAGGCGCGGATGCGGTTCAAGAGTCCCTTGGAGTAATCCAGCCGGTCGACGCCGATGGCGAGACGCTCGCCATGCAGGCTCTTGCGCAGCCGTGACACGTCGGGATGCGAGATGGCGCGCATCGCCTGCGCGGTGAAGCCCTCGACATCGATGCCGATCGGGAACGCGGCGAGCCGCGTCAGCCCGAAATGCGAGCGCACCATGCCGTTCTTGACCGTGTAGCCCAGTTCCAGAGTGAGGTAGCCCGCGAAATTCTCGCAATCCTCATCGGTCTGGAAACCGATCAGGTCATAGGCGAGCATCGTCTCGATCAGCTCGCGATGATGCGGCACGCCCGACATGACATTGTGCGGCGCCCAGGGCGTGTGGAGGAAAAATCCGATCGGATTTTTCACATCGAGTTTGCGCAATTCCGCGCCCAGCGCGAGGAAATGATAATCCTGCACCCAGAAAGTCACATCGGATTTCTGGAAGCGCAGCAGCGCGCGGGCCATGAACGCATTGACCTCGCGATAGGAGTCATAATCGTCCTGGGAAACGCGGATCAGATCAGAACGCGAATGCAGCGCAGGCCACAACGCCGAATTGGCGAAGCCTTCGTAATAGCCGCCGTAATGCGCGGCCGGCAGATCGAGCAGGGCCAGCGCGCCGCGGCCCAACGATTCAATCTGCGCGAAAGGTTCCCGCTGTTGTCCGTCGCGGACACGACCGCTGGACCCTACCCAGATTGCACCGGATTTTTCCACCACCGGCAACAATGCTGCCGCGAGGCCTCCCGTCATCGGCTCGTTCGGCTTCGCCCGAGCCACGCGGTTGGATATGACCACCAATGTCACAGGGAACACTCCGTTTGACGCACAGATAAACGTCTGTTCATCAATATGGTTCCTAAGTGCTGCTTTGTGGATTTGACGGCAAGACTGCGGCAAGCGCCGATGGAACTCTCGAAAGAGCCTTGAGAGTGCGAGGATTTCGCATCTGTTTCAATCTTGACTTGCCGAAAAAATTCCGGCCGGAAATTTCTAAAGAAATTTTAATCTGCCACTGAATCGTCAAGCAGGCTCGCGAGCCAGTGCCTGACATCCGCAGGCATTGCAAAAAAACCATCGACGCCATGCGCATGACGACTGACGGAGAATGAAACGCCTTTTAAATCCGGCATGATCGCAAAAACGCTTTCATCGGTGATATCGTCGCCGATGAAAATCGGACGCCTGCCCGCGAACGGTTCGTGCTTGAGCAGTTCCTTCACGCCGGTCGCCTTGCTGATGCCGGAATTCTTGATCTCGCACACTGATTTCCCCGGCAGCACGTCGATCGGCGCTTCCGGCAGGTCCGCGCGAATGGCCGCAACCGCATCATAAATTGCGCGTTCCCAATTCGGCGCCTGGCGATAATGCAGCGCGATTGAATAGCCCTTGTCCTCGACGATGATGCGCGGATCGAGGTGGCCGATCGCGGCAAAGCGCTTCTTCAGATCCTTGTCCATCGGCGGCGCGTGCACAGCATCGGCTTCGCTGTCGACCGACATCCGCATCTCCGCACCGTGACCGCCTACGGCAGGCAACAGCATCGGGTTGAAAATTCGGTCAATATCGGCAAGCGAGCGGCCGCTCACCAGAGCGAGCGCGCCGTCGGTCCGCATATGCAGTCCGCTCAATGCTTCCGCGAGGCCCGGTGGAACCACGACCGCACCCGGCGTCGGCGCAAGATCGAGCAACGTGCCGTCGATGTCGAGCAGAAAAGCGCAGTCCTCGAGCAAAGGCGAGAACACCGGATGATCCGAATCCGGATAGGAGGGCAGCAAAGCGCGAGCTTCAATCTTCGTCATCATTCACTCCGCAACGACTCAATCTATTCTGCGATGGCCAGTGGCCGCGCAACAGTTTCGAGCGGTTTGCGCTCGGCGTCGATGCCGAACCGCCATGCGACAACAGCGGCAACGATCATCAATAATGAGCCGAAAAGATAGCCTGCAAATACGCTGGCGCGCGAGCCGGTATCGACCAGCGCGCCGAGCAGAGACGGCCCGGCGACGCCGCCGATCGCGGTGCCAATCGCATAGAACAGCGCGATCGCCAACGCACGCACCTCCAGCGGAAAGGTTTCGCTCACCGTCAGATACGCGGCACTCGCCGCCGGCGAGGCGAAGAAGAACACCACCATCCAGCACAATGTCTGTTGCGTGGCAGTCAGCGCGCCGATTGAAAACAGATAGCCGGTAACAATCAGGAGAATGCCCGAGATCGCATAGGTGAAGGCGATCATCCTGCGGCGGCCGAGCGTATCGAACAGCCGCCCCAGCAACAGCGGGCCGAGAAAATTTCCAGCGGCGAACGGCAGAATGTACCAGCCGACATGATCCGCCGGAATATGGAAGAAATCCGTCAGCACCAGCGCGAAGGTGAAGAAGATCGCGTTGTAGAAGAACGCTTGCGCCGCCATCAGCACGAGACCGACCAGCGCGCGGGGGCGATAAGTGACGAACAGCGTGTGCGCGACTTCGCGCAGCGGCGTGTGATCGCGCATCCGCAGCCTGATCGCGGGCAATTCCCCGTCATGCTCCCGCGCAGGCCGCGCATGGCGTTCGATCTCCTGCACGATCCGCTCCGCTTCCTGCGGGCGACCGTGCACCATCAGCCAGCGCGGGCTTTCGGGAATCCAGAACCGCATCACGAACACCACGAGGCCCAGGATCGCGCCGATCAGAAACGCGAACCGCCAGCCGATGTCGGGATCAATTACGGCCGGATCGAGCAGCACGATCGCGCCCACCGCGCCGAGCGCCGCGCCGAGCCAGAAGCTGCCGTTGACCACGAGATCCGTCCAGCCGCGATAGCGCGCGGGCACCAATTCCTGAATGGTCGAATTGATCGCGGTGTATTCACCGCCGATACCCGCGCCGGTGAGAAAACGGAACGTGGCATAGCTTGCGATATTCCACGACAGAGCCGTGGCCGCCGTGGCGAGCAGATAAAGCGCCAGCGTGATGAAGAACAGCCTCCGCCGTCCGATGCGGTCGGTGAGCCAGCCGAAGCCGAGTGCGCCAAGCACCGCGCCCGCAAGATAGGCGCTGGATGCCAGACCGATATCGAGATTGCTGAACTGCAGCGTCTGCGATTGCTTCAACGCACCGGCCAAAGAGCCCGCCAGCGTCACCTCGAGGCCATCGAGAATCCAGGTGATACCGAGAGCTGCGATGACGCGGGTATGAAACGGACTCCATAACAGCGCATCGAGCCGCGCAGGAATATTCGTCGCCACGACGGGAGCGCCGCTGACGGCCTCCCATATTTGAATAGAAATATCAGAGCCTGACATCGCCAATGGATTGGAGAATTTGAAGGAAGCCGGAAAAGCAATCGGAAGGCCAAAGCCTTCCGATTTTTAGCAACCTGTCAGGAACAACAAAGCAAATGGCCGAGAGTTCCCCTCACTAGGACGGAAGGGTTCCCGCGAAGATCGGCGGATGCTTCTTGTGGAAGTCAGTCGCCTGCTCGTAGGCGTAAGCCATCCGCAACAGCGCCGCCTCGCTGAAATGATCGCCGACGATTTGGAGTCCGATCGGCAACCCTTGCGGATCGAATCCGCACGGCACCACCGCTGAAGGCAGCGCCGTATAGCTGAATGGAATCGTGAACTGCCGTCCGCGCCCGTAATCCTGCGCCGACGCTTTCAACAACGGTGCAGTGGTCGGAAGCGCGGGCGTAAGCAGCGCATCGACATGATTGAACACCTTCTTCACCTCCGCGATGATCGCAGGGCGTTCGTTCATGGTCTTCTCGTAATCTTCCTTCGACACTTTCGAGCCGGCCGCGATATTGTTCGTCACGATCGGGCCGTACAGATCGGCGGCGTTCGGCGTGTTGCGGTATTTGTCGCCGAGAATCTGGTTGAACTCGTAGAGCAGAATATTGGTGAACAGCTTGTTGTAGTCGAGCTGCCCCTCCAGCGGCTTGATTTCGACTTCGACGATCTTGGCGCCAAGACTCTTGAGCTTCTCCGCCGCCTTCGCCACCGCGTCGGCCACCGGCTTATCGACATCCTTATAGGTGTAGTTCTTCACCGTCGCGAAGGTCATGCCCTTCACACCGTCCTTGATGCCCTTGGTGTAGGACGAGGTGCGCTGCGCCAGCGCCGAATGCTTGTCCAGCGGATCGAACCCTGCCATTGCGTCGAGCAGCAAGCCGAGATCGAAGACATTGCGCGCGAGCGGACCCGCGCAATCGAGACTGTAGGCACGCGGGAAAAGCCCGTGCAGGCTGACGAGACCGTAGGTCGGGCGGATGCCCGCGATGCCGCACCAACTCGCCGGAACGCGGATCGATCCACCGGTGTCGCTCGACGTGCCACCGAAGCCGATGCCCGCCGCCAGCGCCGCGCCGTTGCCGCTCGATGAGCCGCCCGGCGAGCGATCCAGCGCCCAAGGGTTATGGCAATCGCCGAAATAGGCGTTGGTGCCCGACACGCCCGCCGCGAACTCGTTCATGTTGGTCTTGCCGAGCACCACGACGCCGGCCTCAATCAGATGATGAACGGAAGTCGCATCTTCCGTGGACTGGCGGTCGACGAAGGCTTTCGAGCCCACGGTCGTCTTGGTGCCCGCCATGTCGTAGAGATCCTTCACCAGGATCGGAATGCCGTGCAGCGGTCCGCGATCCTTGCCCTGCTTGAGCTCGGCGTCGCGCTCCGCCGCCGTCTTCAGCGCAATGTCCTTCAATTGCGAAATGAACATGTTCAGCTTCGGCTGATACAGTTCGATGTAATGGAAATAGGCTTTCGTCAGATCGACGCAGGACAGCGAGCCGTCGCGCATCCGCTTGCCGGCCTCGCTGATCGACATCGGCATCGCGCCGCCCGCTTTCGCCGCGAACGCCAGCTCCGGCAACGCCGCCGCCGCGAGTGTCGAGGCCCCCGCAATCGCAAAGTCGCGCCGCGTCAATCCCGACTTGTCATTCTCGCCTTCGTTCTTGCCGCAAGATTCAACATCAACCCTAGTCATGGACGATTCCTCTCGACGACCTTGTTGTTCATGGCGCGTCGGTCGAAATCACGCCATGCGAAGAAGCGTTGTTCTAACCAGTGCAGAGCGCGACGGCGTTCGATGCGATATTTCAAAATCAAGAAACGCCTCGCGGGCAACACGCTAGATCGGCGCGGCAGCAAGTCAATCGCGCAGCGCGCAAAGGCCGCGATTTCTCCATCACTTCGTTGAAATCGGTGAGAGGAATTTTCAGTATTCGAAACGAGTTCGAAAAATTCTCATAAAGCGGAATGGTGAATTGCAGGCGCCGAGCGAGAAACGCGCTCGCACCATTCCCATCAGGATTTCTTTTTGTCTTTGTCCTTCTCTTTGCCTCCGTTCTTGTCGCCATTCTTTTTGTCGCCGTTCTTCTTCTCGGCGCTCTTCTTGTCGTTGCGCATGGTGAAACGCGCATTGCCGAGCCCGGTGCCGATGGTGAGGATGCCCCAGCGCTTATAATCCTGCATGAAAGGAATTTCGCTGAGGCCTTGCGCGACGCCATCATTGTGCATCAGCACCACGGTGTCGTGATCGCCGATCGTTGGAATTTCCTCCACCAGAATCGCAGGCAGATTGAAGCGGCTGCTTTCCCAGTTGCCTGGCAGATTCTGGGCGCCCTTCTCGATCGCGCCGTCGGCATCGATCTTGCCAGGACACGACACGCCGATGAACGGCGCAAGTTTCAAGCCTTCGGCTTCGGCCTTCGCGATAAGATCCTTGAGCATCTTCACGAGCTTCTTCACTGCGCTTTCGCGCGTCGGCTCATCGTCGGCATGACGCCACAACTCGAACGCCCACACCCGCGCCTTGGCCAGATCGGGCGCTTTCTTCTGCAACGTCTCGACCACGCCGCAGCGGATATTGCTGCCGCCGATATCGACGGCGAGAAGACTGTCGTAACCTTCAAAAATCCATGACGGGGCGAGATGCGCGCAGCCGATCAGCCCCGCCTCGTCCGGATCGAACCGGATCGGCACCATCTGCACCTTCAATCCTTCGGCCTTGAGAATGATGTCGGTGCGCGCGATGGCGAGTTCGCCGATCCGGCTTTGCCGGAAGCCGCCGCCGACCACGATGGCCTCGGTCTTCTCCCACGCCTTGCTTTTGAGAAAGCGGCGGGTGACGAAAGCAAGCTCCTGCGCGAATTCCTCGATCGCGCTGTGTAGCACCGCCGCGGCCTCTATATCGTCGCCGACCAGAATCTCGTCGAGCTTCTTCTTGCCGAGGTCTTCGGAGGACTTGCCGCCCAATGGGTCGTCGCCGCTCTTCTTTAATGGCTTCCGCCACGCCTCCAGAATGTCCTGAAAAGCTCCCTTGCTGGCGCGGTCACCCAGAAAGCCGTCCTCGTCCTTCAATTCGATATTGTAGCTGTCGACCTCGACGGACGGCAGCCGGGAGGCGCCATGGTTGCCGATGCCGACCGTGCGGTTCTCTTCCGACATATGATGAGGTGCCCCTGATCCGGATTTGCTGGGGTCAACGGCGGGGAAACCCAATAGTTGCATCGCCGGAAGCCCCCAAAATGCCCGGAATCGGCTGATTTTCCTTCGATTTTGGCCGATTTGGCGGGCCGATTGCCTTGACTCGAGGGCTTTCGCGGCTATAAGTCACCCACCCGGCGCGGAGGATTTCGCGCCGTTTGTTTTTGCTCGTGCGCGGCCTGTCTGCGCCTGCATCGACAAGTGAACCCATAACGACTGAACAAGAAGCCGGCCCGGACCTGTCCGAGCGCCGGGATCGAACACGAAGGAATAAAACGATGTTCGCAGTCATCAAAACGGGCGGCCGGCAGTTCCGGGTCGTTCCGAATGATGTGCTTGAGATTGGCAAGATCGCCGGCGAAGTCGGCTCGATCGTGCAGCTTGGTGAAGTTCTGGTGGTCGGCGGCGACACGCCGGTGCTCGGCAGCCCGCTTGTGGCGGGTGCGTCGGTCGCGGCGGAGGTGCTCGACCACAAGCGCGGCCCGAAGGTCATCGCCTTCAAGAAGCGCCGCCGCAAGAATTCGAAGCGCAAGCGCGGCTACCGTGACGAGATCACCGTGATCCGCGTCACCGAGATCCTGACCGATGGCAAGGCGCCTTCGATCGGACCGCGCCCGAAGAAGGAAAAGAAGGTCGAGGCAGCCGTCACCGAGGGCGACGCTCCGGCCAAGACCGCCAAGGAGGCGCCGGCCAAGAAGGCCGCAGCCAAGCCGGCGGCGAAGAAGGCGGCTCCGAAGGCCGCGCCTAAGAAGGCCCCCGCCAAAAAGGCGGCCCCGAAGGCGAAAAGCGACAAAAAGTGAGATGATTCCGTTACGGAATCGGGTTAGACACTGAGACGAATTCTGGAGACGAGCCATGGCTCACAAAAAAGCAGGCGGTTCATCGCGCAACGGACGTGACTCGGCAGGCAAGCGCCTTGGCATCAAGGCGTTCGGCGGCGAGATCGTGATTCCGGGTAACATTATTGCGCGCCAGCGTGGCACCACCTGGCACCCGGGCGCGAATGTCGGCATGGGCACCGACCACACCCTCTTCGCCAAGGCTGAAGGCCGCGTGGAATTCCGCGCCAAAGCCAACGGCCGCACCTTCGTCTCCGTAGTCCCGGTGGCGGAAGCGGCTGAATAGACGGCAGAAAATCACGTTCTGCCGGTCCTCGTTGAACCGGCGGAGCGCGTAAAGGCTCTCAAGGGGAGACGGGAAACCGGCCTCCCCTTTCACTTTTCCGGCCGCTGGGGAACGGCCTGCAAAAGGAGCGAGCCATGTTACAGGAACATCCCATCAAGCCTTTGCGGGAGCTGAGAACCGTCGTCCTCGAGACGGCACGTCTGGTTCTGCGCCAGCCGACCCTCGCGGACGTAAAAGCCATTGCGCGCATCGTCGCCGACAAGCGCGTGGCCATGAATCTTCGTCGCGTGCCGCACCCCTATACGCTGGATGATGCCGCGCGGTTCGTTTCGTCCGTCGTTGCAGCCGATGGCATGACATTTCTGATCGAGCACAGGGGCGCGGCCATAGGCCTTGCGAGCCTGACATGGGAACGGCAGGACGCCCCCGAGCTCGGCTATTGTTTCGCCGTGGAGCATTGGGGCAAGGGTTTCGGCACCGAGGCCGCCCGCGCGCTGATCGATTTCGCGTTCGAGGAGTTCGCCATCGACGAGGTCCGCTCCGGGGCTCGCGTGGTGAATCCGGCCTCGCGCCACGTGCTGGAGAAGTGCGGCTTCCAGTGGACCGGCGTCGAATTACATCGCTTCCTGGCGCTCGGCTCCTCCACCCCGGTGGACCGTTTCCGGCTGGAACGCACGGTGTGGTCGTCGCTCCGGAACTGGGGCACGGCACGGCGATATTAACGAGACCTTGTAACGGGCATGTCCGGCGGTTGTCGGGCGTGCCTGTTCGCGTTACGGGTAGGCCATGAAATTCCTCGACGAAGCCAAGGTCTACATCCGCTCCGGCGACGGAGGAAACGGCTGCGTCGCGTTCCGCCGCGAGAAGTTTATCGAGTATGGCGGACCGAACGGCGGCAATGGCGGCCGCGGCGGCGACGTCATCATCGAGGCGGTCGACGGCCTCAACACCCTGATCGACTATCGCTACCAGCAGCACTTCAAGGCGCAGAAGGGCGGCCACGGCATGGGCTCCGACCGCCATGGCGCGGGCGGCAAGGACATCGTACTGAAGGTGCCGGTCGGCACGCAGGTGTTCGACGAGGATCGCGAAACGCTGCTGCATGACTTCACTAAGCTCGGCGAGAAATTCGTCATCGCCGAAGGCGGCAATGGCGGCTTCGGCAACGCGCATTTCAAAAGCTCCACCAATCGCGCGCCGCGCCACGCCAATCCCGGTCAGCCCGGCGAGGAACGCTGGATCTGGCTGCGCATGAAGCTGATCGCGGACGCGGGATTGGTTGGCCTGCCGAACGCGGGCAAATCGACCTTCCTCTCCATCGTCAGCGCCGCAAAGCCGAAGATCGCGGATTATCCGTTCACCACGCTGCATCCGCAGCTCGGCGTCGTGCACGTCGACGGCCGCGAGTTCGTGCTCGCCGACATTCCCGGCCTGATCGAAGGCGCGCATGAAGGCACCGGCCTCGGCGATCGTTTTCTCGGCCATGTCGAGCGCTGCCGCGTATTGCTGCATCTGGTCGATGCGACCTGTGAGCACGCCGGTAAGGCCTATAAGACCGTGCGCAACGAGCTTGCCGCCTATGAGCACGACCTCACCAGCAAGGTCGAGGTCGTCGCGCTGAACAAGATCGATGCAGTGACGCCCGAACACCTGAAAGAGCAGAAGGCGCGGCTGAAGCGCGCGGCGAAACAGACGCCGATGCTGCTCTCCGGTGTGACCCGCGAGGGCGTTCCGGAAGTTCTGCGCGCACTCGCCGATGTCATCAGCGAAGCACCGGTTTCCGCCAAGGCGAAGGGCGAGCCGACAGAGAATGAGACGCCGCCACCAGCGCCGAGCTGGTCGCCGCTGTCGAGTTGAACCCTGTTTTCCTCCACTTTTTAAAAATGTTCTTTCATGTCGCGTTCACAGATGCATCCCCGGCTGAATGATTTTCGCCGCATCGTCATCAAGGTCGGCTCATCGCTGCTGATCGACTCTACTGCTGGCGAAGTGAAAAGTGCGTGGCTCGCAGCCTTGGCCGACGATATCGCGAAACTTCATCGCGCGGGCAAGGATGTGCTCGTTGTTTCGTCCGGCTCGATCGCGCTCGGCCGCTCGCGCCTGAAGCTGCCGTCCGGCTCGCTGAAACTGGAGGAAAGCCAGGCTGCCGCCGCCGTCGGCCAGATCGCACTGGCACGCATCTGGGCCAAGGTGCTCGATCATCACGGCATCGGCGCGGGGCAGATTCTCGTCACGCTGCAGGACACCGAGGAACGCCGCCGCTACCTGAACGCCCGCTCCACCATCTCCAAACTTCTCGAATGGCGTGCGGTGCCGGTCATCAACGAGAACGACACTGTCGCGACCAGCGAAATCCGCTACGGCGACAACGACCGCCTCGCCGCGCGCGTCGCCACCATGACCAGCGCCGATCTCTTGATCCTGCTCTCCGACATCGACGGGCTTTACACAGCTCCGCCCGGCGCCAACCCGAACGCGAAACTCATTCCGGTTGTCGACTCCGTTACCGCCGACATCGAGGCGATGGCGGGTGCGGCCGAATCCGAACTCTCGCGCGGTGGCATGCGCACCAAGATCGAGGCGGCAAAGATAGCTACTTCAGCAGGCACCCATATGCTGATCGCCTCCGGCAAGATCGAACATCCGCTGCAGGCCGTCGCCGACGGCGGCAAATGCACGTGGTTTCTCACGCCCGCCAATCCGGTCACCGCGCGTAAGCGCTGGATCGCGGGATCGCTGGAGCCGAAGGGCGTGCTGGTGATCGACGCAGGCGCGGTGAAGGCACTGCACGCCGGGCGCAGCCTCCTCGCCGCAGGCGTCACCCGCATCGAGGGCACATTCGCGCGCGGCGATGCCGTGGTGGTGCGCGGTCCCGAGGGCCACGAGATCGGCCGTGGACTGGTCGCCTACGGCGCGGACAATGCCGAGCGCATCAAGGGCAAATCCTCGGCGGAAGCCTCCAAAATTCTAGGCCTTACCGGTCGCCCTGAAATGATCCACCGCGACGACCTCGTCGTCTCGCACCGGCATGACCGCGAGGCAGACGAGGCGGCGAACCCATGAAACTGGGCCTACTCGGCCATTGGCCGAGTAGCGGCAAGCCCCCCGCTTTCCTATTTTATGCTACTGCATGGACCTGACGACCCGGACCGATCCCCATGAATGCCCCGCTGAAAGCCGTTGACGACACAACCGACCTGCCTGCGCTGATGTCCAATCTGGCGGGAGACGCGCGCGCGGCTGCGCGGGTGCTGGCGCTGGCACCTGCACAGCAGAAGAACGACGCGCTGGCCGCGATGGCAGCCGCCTTGCGTGCCTCCTCCGCAAAACTTCTCGCCGCCAATGCCGAGGATGTTGCGGAAGCGCGCGCGTCGGGGGCGAGCGACTCCTTTATCGACCGGCTCGCGCTGACGCCCGCGCGGATCGAAACCATGGCGGAAGGGCTCGACGTGGTGCGCGGTCTTGAGGACCCGGTCGGCAAGGTCACCGAGAAATGGACTCGCCCCAATGGCATGACTATCGAGCGCGTCAGCGTCCCGCTCGGCGTCGCCGGTGTCATTTTCGAAAGCCGCCCGAACGTACTGGCGGATGCCGGTGCGCTGTGCCTGAAATCCGGCAATGCCGTGATCCTGCGCGGCGGCTCCGACAGTTTCCGCTCCTGCATGGCGATCCATGCCTGCCTCGTCGAAGGGCTCCGCAAGGCCGGCCTGCCGGAAGCCGCGATCACGCTGGTGCCGACGCGCGACCGTGCCGCTGTCGGCCTCCTGCTGTCGGGTCTCGACGGCCGCATCGACGTGATCGTGCCGCGCGGCGGCAAGAGCCTCGTTGCGCGCGTTGAAGCCGAAGCGCGCGTGCCGGTGTTCGCGCATCTCGACGGCAACAATCATGTCTTCATCGACAAGGCCGCCTCGCTCGACATGGCCAAGACCATTGTCCTGAATGCGAAGATGCGCCGTCCCGGCGTTTGCGGCGCGGCCGAGACGCTTCTGATCGACAAGGCCGCTGCACCTGCGCAACTCAAGCCGCTGATCGCCATGCTGATCGATGCGGGTTGCGAAGTGCGCGGCGACGCCGAGGTACAGCATGCCGACGCGCGCGTGAAGCCTGCCGTGGAAGAAGACTGGGCGACCGAATTCGAAGCCCCGATCATCGCCGCCAGAGTCGTCGGCGGGCTCGATGAAGCAATCGACCATATCGAGAAGTATTCCTCGCATCACACCGACGCCATCGTGACCGAGGACACGCAGACCGCTACACGCTTCCTCAACGAGGTCGATTCCGCCATCGTGCTGCATAACGCCTCGACGCAATTCGCCGACGGCGGCGAGTTCGGCTTCGGCGCGGAAATCGGCATCGCCACTGGCAAGTTTCATGCTCGTGGCCCTGTCGGCGTCGAGCAACTAACCTCGTTTAAATATCGTGTTCATGGCACGGGGCAGACGCGCCCGTGAATCACACACCGGCGCTGCGCGAAGCGATCCCGCCTTATACCGACGGCATGCGCATCGGCCTGCTCGGCGGCTCGTTCAATCCGCCGCACACCGCGCATCGCGACATCACGCTGTTCGCGATGAAGCGGCTTAACCTCGACCGGGTCTGGTGGCTGGTGACGCCCGGCAATCCGCTGAAGGACAAGGCGCCGCACCGGCTCGAGGAACGCATGGAGGCCGCGCGGTGTCTCGCGCATCATCCGCGCATCGACGTGAGCTGTCTCGAATCCGTCATCGGCACGAGATACACTCTGGACACCATTGAGTTCCTGCGCAGGCGTTGTGCGGCCGTCCGCTTTGTCTGGATCATGGGAGCCGACAATCTCGCCCAATTCCATCGCTGGAAAGGCTGGCGCACCATTGCCGATCTGGTTCCCATGGCCGTGATCGACCGGCCGCCCGACAGTTTCGGCGCATTATCCTCGCCCGCAGCACAAGCCCTGATGCAGCACCGCATCCCGGAGCGCGACGCAGGCCAACTCGCCACCATGACACCGCCAGCCTGGATCTTCCTCACCGGCATGAAATCGCCGTTGTCATCGACCAGATTGCGGAACCCGGACGGAAGCTGGAAGACGTGACGCAAACACCACAGTCTGACGGCCTCACAAGTCTGGACGATTGAAAGCATTAACCCCACATGCCTAAAATAGGCACGTGGGCATCGGAAGATTCGGTGCCCGCGACACAGTGAAAGGAGTGGTCCCTGACCGCATCTGCATTGTCCCGGACGGCAGCAAAGTCTCCGTCCATCGCTGTCCTGAAGGCGCGTCCTGACGCCGACGAGACACTCACCCTGATCCTCTCCCGCCTCGACGACATGAAGGCGGAAGATACGATCACCATCGACCTTCGCGGCAAGTCCTCCATCACCGACTACATGGTCGTCACCACCGGACGGGTAAACCGTCACGTCGGTGCGATCGCGGAGAATGTTGCCAAGGGTCTGAAGGAAAGCGGGATCGAAGCACCGCACATCGAAGGGCTCGCCAATTGCGATTGGGTGCTGATCGATTCCGGCGACGTGATCGTCCACGTTTTCCGGCCGGAGGTTCGCGAGTTCTACAATCTCGAAAAGATGTGGACCTCGGAGAAACCGGCCAAGAAGGTGCGTTAAAGCCGGCGAGGTGTCGCTGGCGCGTCTGGAGTGATCTTGCCTGTTATGCGGGATCGGGAGTTGCGCGCTGATTTAAGCGCCCCTTGATTTAAGATGGCGGGCTGACGTGATAAGACCATGCCATGCGTCTTCTTGTCATCGCCATTGGCCGCCTCAAGCAAGGCCCGGAACGCGAGCTTGCCGAGCGTTACCGCGAACGCTTTGAGAGCCTTTCGCGCAAGCTTGGTTTCCGCGGCCTCGATATCCACGAAATCCCCGAAAGCCGCCATGCCGACGCCGCTGGCCGGATCGCCGAGGAAGCCCAGGCGATGATCGCCCACATTCCCGACGGCGCGATGGTGCTGGCGCTCGACGAGCGCGGCGACAATCTCGACAGCACCACCATCGCCCGCCATCTTGAGCGCTGGCGAGATGATTCGGTGCCCTGCGCGGTGTTCCTGATCGGTGGCGCCGACGGGCTGTCCACGGAATTGAGCCGTCGCGCCAAGGTCCGTCTCGCCTTCGGCAAGGCGACGTGGCCGCACCAGATCGTGCGTATCCTGCTCCTGGAGCAGATCTACCGGGCAGGGACGATCCTGTCCGGTCACCCGTATCACCGGGCCTGACGGAGACCAGTTTGATCCTCAGTGCGCGCAAATCGTCCGGCCTTTCTCGGCTCTGCGGCCTTGCGCTGGCCGCGTGCCTCGGGACGACAGGCGTGCTCGCGCAAACACCGGCCCCATCACCGCCCACATCCGGCCAGGCCACGCTCGACCAGCGCAATCAGGAACTTGAGGCGCTGCGCGCCAAGCAGAAGGAAGCGGCGGACGCGCAGCAACGCCTCAAGGACGAGATCGCCGCGATCGGGCAGGACCGCACCAAGCTCAACCAGCAACTGATCGACACCGCCGCGCGCATCCGTGCCATCGAGGCCAATATCAGCGACAGCGAGGGCCGTATCCGCCCGCTCGACGCGCGCGAAGCGGAGATCAGGCAGTCGCTCGAAACCCGGCGCGACCGGATCGGCGAAGTGCTCGCGGCCCTGCAGCGCGCGGGACGCCGCGCGCCGCCGGCTTTGCTGGTGACGCCAGAGGATTCGCTGCAATCGCTGCACACCGCGATGCTGCTCGGCGCAACCGTGCCGGAAATGCGCGCCCGCGCACTCAAGCTCGCAAACGACCTTGGCGAGCTCATTCAGGTGCGCAAGAATATCTCGGCAGAACGCGACCGCCTCGCGGCCGAGCGCGACAAGCTCACGACCGACAGCACCCGACTCGCAGCCCTCGTCGATGAGCGGCAGAAGAAGCAGTCGGATGCCGAACGTGACATGGCAACGGAAAAGAGCCGCGCCGCCGAGTTGGCCAAGCAAGCCGGCAGCCTGCAGGACCTGATTGCCAAAATGGAACAGGACATCAAGAGTGCTGCCCGGGCGGCGGCGGCGGCGGAATTGAAAGGAACTCCCCCCTCCGTCAACGGAAAGCCTAATTTGCGCGGCATGCAGGACCCAGCGCGCCTCAGTCCGGCGATTGCCTTTGCTGCGGCAAAGGGGTTGTTGCCTCTTCCGGTCAACGGCACGAAGATTCGCAATTACGGCGGACCGGATGGCAATGGCGGGCAGGAAAAGGGCATTTCAATCGCGACGCGCCCCGGCGCACAGGTCACAACTCCGTGTGATGGCTGGGTGGTTTTTGCGGGACCGTTCAGGAGCTATGGACAACTCTTGATCCTCAATGCGGGCGGCGGGTATCATGTTCTGATCGCTGGAATGGACCGTATTTCGGTCAATATTGGCCAGTTTGTACTGACGGGGGAGCCGGTGGCGACGATGGGATCACAGTCTCAGGTCGCCTCCATTCTGGCAGCGCCATCGAGCCAACCCGTACTCTATATCGAGTTCCGGAAAGACGGAGCTCCGATCGATCCAGGCCCATGGTGGGCCGCAAAGGAAGGCGAAAAGGTTCGCGGATGATGCGCAAGACTTCTCTCATTCTTCTCAGCGCCGCAGCCGGCGCTGCCGCGACCCTTCTGGTGACCCAGCCCCGAGCTTCGCTGATGGGCACCTCGGCGCGCGCCGCCGCCGCCGACACCTACCGCCAGCTCAATTTATTCGGCGACGTGTTCGACCGCGTCCGCAGCGACTATGTCGAGAAGCCGGACGACAAGAAGCTGATCGAGAGCGCCATCAGCGGCATGCTGACCGGTCTCGACCCGCACTCCAGCTACATGGACGCGAAGAGCTTCAAGGACATGCAGGTGCAGACCCGCGGCGAATTCGGCGGGCTTGGCATCGAGGTCACGATGGAAGACGGCCTCATCAAGGTGGTGTCGCCGATCGACGACACGCCGGCCTCGAAGGCGGGTATCCTCGCCAACGACATCATCACCAATCTCGACGATGAAGCCGTGCAGGGCCTCACCCTCAATCAGGCCGTCGACAAGATGCGTGGCCCGGTCAACACCAAGATCAAGCTGAAGATCATCCGCAAGGGTCAGGACAAGCCGATCGAGGTCACGCTGACACGCGACAACATCCGCGTCCGTGCAGTCCGCGCGAAAGTGGAGGATGGCGATATCGCCTACATCCGCATCACCTCCTTCAACGAGCAGACCACTGAAGGCCTGAAGAAGGAGATGGCCAATCTCCAGCAGCAGATCGGTACCGACAAGGTGAAGGGCTACATCCTCGACCTGCGCAACAATCCTGGCGGCTTGCTTGAAGAAGCTGTCTCCGTATCTGACGCCTTCCTCGATCGCGGCGAGATCGTCTCGACGCGCGGCCGCAACGCCGAGGAAACCCAGCGCCGCACCGCCAAGCCCGGCGACCTCGCCAAGGGTAAGCCGGTGATCGTGCTGATCAACGGCGGCTCCGCTTCCGCTTCCGAAATCGTCGCGGGCGCACTGCAGGACCAGAAGCGTTCGACCACCATCGGCACCCGCTCGTTCGGCAAGGGCTCGGTGCAGACCATCATCCCGCTCGGCTCAGGCAACGGCGCGTTGCGGCTCACCACCGCGCGCTACTTTACCCCGTCGGGCAAGTCGATCCAGGCCAAGGGCATCACCCCCGACATCGAAGTGATGCAAGACGTCCCTGACGATCTGAAGGCCAAGACCGACACCAAGGGCGAAGCCTCGCTGCGCGGCCACCTCAAGGCCGACGGCCAGGAAGAAACCGGTTCGCAGTCCTACGTGCCGCCGGATGAAAAGAACGACAAGGCGCTGCACACCGCCATCGATCTTCTGCATGGCATCAAGCACAACGCCGCCAACACGACGACCCCGCCGCCGGCCGACAAGGCCAAGGCTGCGAACTAAGAAGGCAGCGAACTAAAGTCTTTACCTCACGATCACAAAAGGCGGCCCCTGCGGCCGCCTTTTTTATTTCCGGCGATCCATCGGAGACGTCATGACCAGCGAAAAGCAGAAGATGATCGCGGGCGAATTGTACCTGCCCGGTGATCCTGAGATTCAGGCCGACATCTCCGCCAACCAGCAATGGCTCGCGCGCTACAACGCCATGCTCGGCCAATCCGCCGCCGAGCGGCTCGCGGTGCTGCGCGAGCGGATCGCAGCAGGCGATTCCTGCGACCTGCGGCCGCCATTCCACTGTGATTACGGCTTCAACATCCGCCTCGGGGCCGGCGTGTTCATGAACTTCAACTGCGTCATCCTTGATGTGACCCACGTCACCATCGGCGACCGCACCCAGATTGGCCCCGCGGTGCAGATCTACGCCGCCGACCATCCGCGCGACCCGGTCCAGCGCCGCGACGGGTTCGAGTTCGCGCGCCCTGTGGTGATCGGTTCCGATGTCTGGATCGGCGGCGGCGCGATCATCCTGCCCGGCGTCACCGTTGGCGATAACGCCATCATCGGCGCGGGCAGCGTAGTGACCCGCGACGTTGCCCCGGGCGCCACAGTCGTCGGCAATCCCGCACGGACGACACCCCGGGAAGCCTGAAGGCTGCGGCCGGGCGAGGCTATCCCATCCTGTCATGGTAGGATTCCGCGGATGATTCGCGGGATCCCTTGTCGTGACCGATGACCTGAGCGCGCCGCTGGGGCAGACCACGCCGCGCAAGCGCCGCTTCCGCCTGCCCTTCACCGCGCCGCAGGCGATCGCCACGGTCTGCGGCCTGTTTTTACTGGCGTTCCTGGGCTTCGCCATTTTCGGCCGCGACCCGATGGGCGGCGAACCGGTTGTCGTCGCCAAATACGACCCGGCCAAACTGCCGGGCGCAGACCACTCCGCGATCCCCTCCGCCGCCCCAGTTGCCCCTGCCGCCGCACCGAGCGGCCAGAAGACCGTCACCATCATCGACGGCTCGAGCGGCGAACGGCGCGAAATGAAGGTCGGAGACGACGGCACGCCCGCAGGGCTCGATGCCGACACGCCGGCGATGATGAGCGGCATCAACCAGCGGCTTCTGGAGAATTCCCGCTACGGCATGGTGCCGATCGCAGCCGATGGGCTGAAGCCGTGGCGGGTCTATGCCTCCGGAACCGACCTGCAGCGTGCCCGCGCCGCCACCACGCCGACGATCTCCATCGTGATCGGCGGGCTCGGCGTTGGCGCCGCCAAGACCAACGATGCCATCGTGAAGCTACCCGCCGCGGTGACGCTGGCCTTCACGCCTTATGGCTCCGATCCCGGCAAGCTCGTCGAGCGCGCCCGCGCCCGGAAGCACGAAGTGCTGCTGCAACTCCCCATGGAGCCTTACGACTATCCGGACAACGATCCCGGCCCGCAGACCCTCCTCGCCACCGCGGGCCCCGAGCAGAACGTGGACCGGCTGATGTGGCTGATGAGCCGCTTCCAGGGCTATGTCGGGCTCACGAATTTCATGGGCTCGCGCTTCCTCGTTACCGATTCCGCGATGCAGCCGATCATCCAGCAGGCGGCCAAGCGCGGCCTCGCCTGGCTTGACGACGGCAGCGTGCCGCGCAGTCTGGCTGGCCAGCTCGCGGGCGCGCAAGGCGTACCTGCCGCGACGGCGGATGCCGTGCTCGATCAGGTTCCAACCGCCGCCGAGATCGACAAGAGTCTCATGAAGCTTGAGACGCTGGCACGCGAGCGCGGCAGCGCGGTCGGCATGGCCTCCGCATTGCCGATTTCAATCGAGCGGATTGGGGCATGGGCACAACGCCTTGAGAGCCGGGGCATCCTTTTGGTGCCGTTGACAACGACCCTGATGAAATCAAAATCCAGCTAATCTCCCGATTTGTCGCAGGCTTGCGCGGCAAACCGGCCACGGAACCAACTAAAGGCCTGTACGATGTCGCGTTACGATGATCTGCCCTATCGGAGTTGCGTCGGCATCATGCTTCTGAACGCGAAGGGACTGGTCTTTATCGGGCGGCGCGTCGGCGGTCCCGAGCATGTCGATCAGGCGTATGGCTGGCAAATGCCGCAGGGCGGCATCGATCCCGGCGAGGATCATTGGGAAGCCGCACGTCGCGAGCTTTTTGAGGAGACCAACGCGCGCTCGGTGGAAAAGCTTGCCGAGGCCTCCGACTGGCTGACCTACGACATTCCACGCACCATCGCAGGGCGCGCCTGGAAGGGCCGCTTTCGCGGGCAGCGGCAGAAGTGGTTCGCGATCCGCTTCACTGGCGAGGATAGCGAGATCAACGTCGTCTCGCCTGCCGGACACAAGCCCGAATTCATCGACTGGCGCTGGGAGCCGATGGAGAACCTTCCCGGCCTCGTCGTCCCTTTCAAGCGCCCGGTCTATGAGCGCGTGGTGCAGGAATTTTCGCGGTTCGCCGGCAAGTAAGATCCCGGCCATGACAGGGATACAAAAAAGCCCCGCCAAAGCGGGGCTTTTTGATTCTCAAAACGCAAGCCTCAGTGCATTCCGGTCGAGGTGATGCGCTGCTGGATGACCTTGAAGTGGTCGAGCCGCGCAATCGCGCGATCGAGCGCGCTGCCCGGCTCCTTGTCCTTCAGGTTTTCTTCCATCTCCTCGATCTGCTTGGCGAACGCCACGCGATCCAGTTCAGCAAGCGACGTCGCTGTGTCGGCCAGCACCGTCAGGCCCTTGTCGGACACTTCCGCAAGGCCGCCGAGCACGATGATCTTCTCGTTCTTGCCGCCGACGGTCACCGTGAGGATGCCAGGACGAATGCTCGCCACCAGCGGCGAATGACCCGCCAGCACGCCGAAGTCGCCCTCGACGCCCGGAACGTCGACCTGCTCGACTTCACCGGAGAAGGCGATCTTCTCCGGCGAGACGAGATCGAAGTGGAAGGTGTTGGCCATCGCGATTACGCCGCTTCCGCTGCGAGCTTCTTGCCCTTCTCGACGGCCTCTTCGATGGTGCCGACCATGTAGAAGGCCGCTTCCGGCAGGTGATCGTACTTGCCTTCGCAAAGGCCCTTGAAGCCCTTGATGGTGTCGGCGAGCTCGACGAACTTGCCCGGCGAGCCGGTGAAGATTTCAGCGACATGGAACGGCTGCGACAGGAAGCGCTCGATCTTGCGGGCACGCGCGACCGTAACCTTGTCGTCTTCCGAAAGCTCGTCCATGCCGAGAATGGCGATGATGTCCTGCAGCGCCTTGTAGCGCTGAAGGATCTGCTGCACCTGACGGGCCACCGCGTAGTGCTCGTCACCAACAACCAGCGGCGACAGCATGCGCGAGGTCGAGTCGAGCGGGTCCACTGCCGGGTAAATGCCCTTTTCAGCGATCGAACGGTTCAGCGTCGTGGTCGCGTCCAAGTGGGCGAACGAGGTGGCCGGCGCAGGGTCGGTCAAGTCGTCGGCCGGGACGTAAATCGCCTGGATCGAGGTGATCGAGCCCTTGGTGGTGGTGGTGATGCGTTCCTGCAGCGCGCCCATGTCGGTCGCGAGCGTCGGCTGATAACCCACCGCCGAAGGAATACGGCCGAGAAGCGCCGACACTTCCGAACCCGCCTGCGTGAAGCGGAAGATGTTGTCGACGAAGAACAGCACGTCCTGGCCCTTGTCGCGGAAATCTTCCGCGATGGTGAGACCGGAGAGAGCGACGCGGGCGCGGGCGCCCGGCGGCTCGTTCATCTGGCCATACACGAGAGCGCACTTCGAGCCTTCGCCGCCGCCCTTCTTGTTGACGCCGGATTCGATGAACTCGTGATAGAGGTCGTTGCCTTCGCGGGTGCGCTCGCCGACGCCGGCGAACACCGAGTAACCGCCGTGGGCCTTCGCGACGTTGTTGATCAGTTCCTGAATGAGCACGGTCTTGCCGACGCCGGCGCCGCCGAACAGGCCGATCTTGCCGCCCTTCGCATACGGAGCCAGCAGGTCGACGACCTTGATGCCGGTGACGAGAATTTCAGCGTCCGTGGACTGCTCGGTGTAGGCCGGCGCTTCCTGATGGATGGCGCGGGTGCCTTCCGCCTTGACCGGACCGCCTTCGTCCACCGGCTCGCCGATGACGTTGATGATGCGGCCGAGCGTGCCCTCGCCGACCGGCACCTTGATCGGTGCGCCGGTATCGGTGACTTCCTGGCCGCGGACCAGACCCTCGGTGGTGTCCATCGCGATCGCGCGCACGGTGGATTCGCCGAGATGCTGCGCGACTTCGAGAACGAGGCGGTTGCCCTGGTTCTTGGTTTCGATCGCATTCAGGATCGCCGGCAGATAGCCGTCGAACTGCACGTCGACGACCGCGCCGATGACCTGCGTGATGCGTCCGACCTGGTTGGCGGGTTGGGCCATGGAAACTCTCTCCTTGATAACTTAGACGGCGGTCAGCTTGACGGGCACGTTGCCCTTGGTCGCCTTCGAATACGGACAAATCGTGTGAGCATCTTCGATCAGGGCCTGAAGCTTGGCCTTGTCGGCGCCCGGCAGGGCGACTTTCAGTTCAGCGGCGAGCGAGAACGCGCCCTCGTTGATGTTAAGAGTCACGTCGCAGGTGACTTTCGCGGCCTGACCGTCGAGGCCATGCTTCTTGGCCAGAACCAGAATGGCCTGGCCGAAACAGGCCGACCAGCCAAGTGCGAACAACTGCTCGGGATTGTGCCCCTCGCCATTGCCGCCGATTTCCTTCGGCAGGGCCATCGCCAAAGCGAGGCCGCCATTATCCAGAACAGCGCGGCCGTTGCGTCCACCGGAAGTCGTAGCCTTTGTCGAATAAGACATTGCTTCTCTCCTCAGATTGCCTCGGCGCCGGAGATGATTTCGATCAGTTCCTTCGTAATCATCGCCTGTCGGGTGCGGTTGTAGATCAGGGTCTGCTTGCGGATCATGTCACCCGCGTTGCGGGTGGCGTTGTCCATCGCGCTCATCTGCGCGCCGTAGAACGAAGCGTTGTTTTCCAGAAGCGCGCGGAAGATCTGGATCGCGAGATTGCGCGGTAGGAGGTCTGCGAGAATCTCGTTCTCTTCCGGCTCGTAATCGTAAACCGCGGAAGCCGACGCAGCCGTTTCCTGCTTGGCCTCGACCACCAACGGGATCACCTGCTGCGCGGTCGGCACCTGCGCGATCACCGACTTGAACTGAGCATAGAACAGCGTGGCGACATCGAACTCGCCCGCCTCAAACATCGTGACGATCTTCTTCGCGATCTCCTCGGCGTTCTTGTAGCCGAGCACCTTCACGGAGCGCAGCTCCATGTGGCCGACGATCTGCTTTTCGAACTGGCGGCGGAGCTGCTCGTAGCCCTTGCGGCCGACGCAGAAGAACTTGACCTCCTTACCCTGGTTCATCAGGGCCAGCGCGCGCTCGCGGGCGAGACGCACGATGGAGGAGTTGAACGCGCCCGACAGGCCACGCTCGCCGGTGCAGACCAGCAGAAGCTGAACCTGATCGCGGCCAGTGCCGGTCAGCAGCAGAGGCGCGCTGTCGGAACCTGCCGCCGCGCTCGCGATGTTGGAGATCACCGCATCCATGCGCTCGGCATAAGGCCGCGCTGCTTCGGCCGCGGTCTGCGCACGGCGCAGCTTCGAGGCCGCGACCATTTGCATGGCCTTGGTGATCTTCTGCGTCGCCTTGGTCGAGGCGATGCGGACACGCATGTCCTTGAGCGAAGCCATTCTTCTATTTCACTCCGACAATCAGACCGTGGATCCGATCGTTTAGACGTCCTGCCACTTCAAAGAATGGCCGGGGCGAGCCCGGCCATAATGGGATTTACGCGAACGACTTGGCGAAGCCGTCGACCACGCTCTTCAGCTTGGCGGCGGAGTCGTCGGACAAATCCTTCGAGTCGCGGATCGCGTTGAGAAGATCGATGTGCTTACCGCGCAACAGCGACAGCAGGCCGTCTTCGAACGCGCGCACCTTGTTGAGCGGCAGCGCATCGAGATAGCCGTTGGTGCCGGCCCAGATCACAGCGACCTGCTCTTCCATCTTCAGCGGCGAGAACTGCGGCTGCTTCAGGAGCTCGGTCAGGCGCGAACCGCGGTTCAGCAGGCGCTGGGTCGAAGCGTCGAGGTCCGAGCCGAACTGCGCGAACGCCGCCATTTCGCGGTACTGCGCGAGCTCACCCTTGATCTTGCCGGCGACCTTCTTCATCGCCTTGGTCTGCGCCGACGATCCCACGCGCGACACCGACAGACCGACGTTCACCGCCGGGCGGATGCCCTGGAAGAACAGGTCGGTTTCAAGGAAGATCTGGCCGTCGGTGATCGAGATCACGTTGGTCGGAATGTAGGCCGACACGTCGTTCGCCTGGGTCTCAATGACCGGCAGGGCGGTCAGCGAGCCGGAGCCGAGGCTGTCGTTCAGCTTCGCCGAACGCTCGAGCAGACGGGAGTGCAGGTAAAACACGTCGCCCGGATAGGCTTCGCGGCCCGGCGGGCGGCGCAGCAGCAGCGACATCTGACGGTAGGCGACGGCCTGCTTGGACAGATCGTCATAGATGATGACGGCGTGCATGCCGTTGTCGCGGAAGTATTCGCCCATGGTGCAGCCGGTGAACGGCGCGAGATACTGCATCGGCGCCGGGTCCGAAGCGGTCGCGGCGACGATGATCGAATACTCAAGCGCGCCCTGCTCTTCGAGCACCTTCACGAACTGCGCGACGGTGGAGCGCTTCTGGCCGATCGCGACGTAGACGCAATACAGCTTCTGGCTTTCCGGAGCGCCCGCGACGTTGAGCGGCTTCTGGTTGAGGATGGTGTCGAGCGCGATCGCGGTCTTGCCGGTCTGGCGGTCGCCGATGATCAGCTCGCGCTGGCCGCGGCCGACGGGGATCAGGGCGTCAACAGCCTTGAGGCCGGTTGCCATCGGCTCGCTGACCGACTTGCGCGGAATGATGCCGGGCGCCTTGACGTCGACGCGCTTGCGCTCGGTCGCCTGGATCGGGCCCTTGCCGTCGATCGGGTTGCCGAGAGCGTCAACGACGCGGCCCAAAAGACCCTTGCCGACCGGAGTGTCCACGATGGCGCGGGTGCGCTTGACGGTCTGGCCTTCCTTGATCTCGCGGTCGGCGCCGAAAATAACGATACCGACGTTGTCGCTTTCAAGGTTCAGCGCCATGCCGCGCGTGCCGTTCTCGAACTCGACCATTTCGCCCGCCTGGACGTTGTCGAGACCGTAGACGCGGGCAATGCCGTCGCCGACGGAGAGAACCTGACCCACCTCGGAAACTTCGGCTTCCTGGCCGAAATTCTTGATCTGGTCCTTGAGGATTGCGGAAATTTCCGCGGCCCGGATGTCCATCAGCCTGCCTCTTTCATCGCGTTCTTGATCGAATTGAGTTTGGTGCGAAGCGAACTATCGACCATGCGGCTGCCGAGCTTGACGATAAGCCCGCCGATGATCGAGGGATCGACATTCACGTTGAGATCGACGTCCTTGCCTGTCACTGACTTCAGCGAAGCCTTCAGCGCGTCGAGATTCTTGTCATTGAGCGGTTCGGCGACGGTGACATCGGCCGTGGCTTCGCCACGGAACTTCGCCACCAGCACGCGGAACGCGCGGATCACGTCATTCACCGCGAACAGGCGGCGATTGGCGGTCAAAACCCTCAGGAAGTTGGCGGCGATGCCGCCGATACCGGCCTTGGCGAGCACGGCGTCAAGCGCCTTGCCCTGCTCCTGCGCGGTGAACACAGGGCTGCGCACGAGCCGCGCCAGATCGGCGCTCTCGGCGAGCAGGCCGGCGAATTTGTCGATATCGGCGCGAACCGAATCGATTGATTTCTGGTCCCGGGCCAGTTCGAACAGGGCGGTCGCGTACCGTCCGGCCACGCCTGAAACTGAGGTATCGTCAGTAGCCACGAAATGCTCTTCTGCTGTTGAAGGCCCAAGAAAAATTCCAAGAAAAATCCATCGCCATTGGACAGGCGCCATGAATTCGCGCCGAGCGATGTAAGTCCTTGAGATTCAAGCTGGACTTCGATTTCCGGCCGAACCGATATGTTCAGCATCGTGAAAACGCGCGCTTGCTAACATAGGGCGCTGGCAGGCGCAATATGACCATAACTACCAGTCGAAAATCGAAAGTCGCAGATGCCGGCGTCCCGAAAGCTGATCCGGCGGGATGGCCAAATCGCAAGCGCAGCGCCCCCCTGCCATGCAGAGCGTCCCGCTCAGCTCATGCCGATATGCAAGATTGCTATAACTGAGGCCCTAAATTCCGCTTTGCCGTTTACTGCGCGAGGCCGGATTTTAACTTCGCTATTGAGTATATATTGTCGAATGATCGTATATCTATTGTATAGATAAAGTATTCGTATAGAACTTAGGCTATTCGCCTTGCTTTCTCCCAATATGTGAAAGAGTACGGAACTTAATCAAGCGCCCCGTTTATGCCTTATTGATCGAAGAACCAGCCGTCAGACGAGCAATGGCCATCTATAGCCTGGTCGTCTGATGGATAAACAGGCATAAGGACGACTTGATGTTGAGATTTTCGAGGAAGGCGCCGCGCGCAGCCTCTGCGATTCGGAATACCTCGCTGGCCGCTTTCTCGGTGGTTTGTGTTCTCGGTCTCAGCACGCAGGCAAGCGAAGCCCGTAGCCCCAAGAAGTCCTGGCGCGAAGCCAACGCGTCCCTCGACGTCCCTTCGTCCACGCATCATTCCGGCCGCACATTTTCCGGCATGGCTTCCTATTACGGCAATGAGTCGGGCAGCCGTACCGCGTCCGGCCAGCGTTTCAACCAGAACGCGATGACCGCCGCGCACCGCACGCTGCCCTTCGGCACCCGCCTCAAGGTCACCCATGGCAGCCGCAGCGTCGTCGTCACCGTCAACGATCGCGGCCCGTTCATCCGTGGCCGCGTACTCGACCTCTCCAAGGGTGCCGCGCATGCCATCGGCCTGACCGGCCGCGGCGTCGGTCGGGTGGTCGCAGAAGTTCAGTAAGCACGAGCATGATGCCGAAAAGTGCGAAGCGGTTTTCGGATCACATCATGCTCAATCAAACGAGTTCGTAGCGTAGCGTTGTTGCGTAAAGTCAGTTGAGTATGAGTAGAGCCGGCGCAAATGCCGGCTCTTTCATTTTGCGGCTTACAAAAAACTCTGCGGATCGACATCGACTTCGAGGGTGAGGCTACCCTTGGTCTTCGGCGCCGCCGCGAGCCACGCACGCAAATAGCCCGACAGATCGAACGCCCGCGACGATTTCACCAAGAGGCGAAACCGGTAGCGCCCCTTGATGACAGCGAGCGGCGCCTCCGCCGGTCCCAGCACCACCACATGCTCATCGCGCGGCGCGAGGTTGGCGAGCCTGCGGGCAAAGCCTTCCGCATCCGGCCGGTTCGCTGCCGAGACGATCAGCGCCGCGAGCCGCCCGAACGGCGGATAGGCGGCGCGCTCACGCGCCTCGATCTCGCTGTCGTAGAACGCCTCACGGTTGGAGGCGACCAGCGCCTTCATCACCGGATGTTCCGGCTGGTGCGTTTGCAGATAACCCACACCGCGCCCCTGCTCGCGACCGGCACGCCCGATCACCTGATTGAGCAATTGGAAGGTGCGCTCGGCGGCGCGCGGATCGCCATTGCCGAGCCCGAGATCGGCATCGACCACGCCGACGAGATTGAGACGTGGGAAATTATGTCCCTTCGCCACAAGCTGCGTACCGATGATGATGTCGACACGGCCTTCCGCGATCTCGTTGAGTTCCGACCGCATGGTCTCGATGTCGGTGATGAGATCGCTGGAGAGAACCATGGTGCGCGCCTCGGGAAAGAGACTCGCGGCCTCCTCCTGCAACCGTTCCACGCCGGGGCCGATGGCGGCGAGCGATTCCTCCGCCGCGCATTGCGGGCAGACATGCGGGCGCGGCATCGAGAACCCGCAATGGTGACAGACGAGGCGCTGGCGGAAACGATGATCCACCAGCCACGCATCGCAGATGTTGCACGAAAACCTGTGGCCGCAGGCCCGGCATAATGTCAGCGGCGCGTAGCCTCGCCGGTTGAGGAACAACAGCGCCTGTTCCCTGCGCTCCACCGCGAACTTCACGGCTTCCGCGAGCGGCGGCGAGATGAACCGCCCGCGCTGCGGGCCTTCGCGGCGCAAATCGATCGCCTCGATATGCGGCATGTGCTGGCCGCCGAACCGCGATGGCAGCGCGATGCGCCGATAGCGGCCGGTGCGCGCATTTACCTCCGTCTCGACCGACGGCGTCGCCGACGACAGCACCACTGGAATCTTCGCGATGTGCCCGCGCACCACCGCCATGTCGCGCGCATGATAATGCGCGCCGTCGCTCTGCTTGTAGGCCTGGTCGTGCTCCTCATCGACCACGATCAACCCAAGATCCGCGTAGGGCAAGAACAAAGCCGAACGCGCGCCGACCACGACCTGCGCTTCACCATTCGCGACCGCGAGCCAGTTGCGCGCGCGGGTACGCGGCGTCAGTTCCGAATGCCACTCGATCGGCCGCACGCCGAAGCGTTGCGCGAAGCGTTCGAGGAATTGTCCCGTAAGTGCGATTTCCGGCATCAGGATCAGCGCCTGCCGCCCCTTGCGAATGATTTCGGCGACCGCTTCGAAATACACTTCGGTCTTGCCTGAACCCGTCACGCCGTCGATCAGCGCGACGGCGAAGCCATCCTGCGCGGCGAGCTCGCGCATCTTCGCAGCGGCTTCGCTTTGCTCGGGGGAGAAATCCGGTTCGGCAAATGCAGCGTCCGGCGGCTGCATCGGTTTTTCGCGCGGCATTGTTTCGACTGCCAGCGTGCCTTCATCGACAAGCCCGTCGATCACCGAACCGCTGACGCCCGCCTCCTGCGCGGCCTCGGATTTTGCGCGCAACAATCCATCCGAAAGAAGATCGAGCACACGGGCGCGAGCCGCCGTCATGCGCTGCGGCGGATCACCCACCAGCCGCACGCCAAGGCGCACGCGCTCGGGGCCGAGATGCTCGCCCATCCGCAGCGTCATCCGCATCACCATGCCGCGCGAGGCTAGCGTGTAGTTCGAAACCCAGTCGACGAAGCGGCGCAGTTCCTCGCGCAGCGGCGGCACGTCGAGTTTTTCGCTGACATCTTTCAGCCGGTTGTGCAGGCGGGGGGCCGGATTCTGGTTTTCCGCCCAAACCACGCCGATCACTTCGCGCGCACCTAGCGGAACGCTGACCACATCGCCCGGCGCCAGTTCCTCGCCATCGGGCACGCCGTAAGAATAGGCCTGATTGAGCGCCACCGGGACGAGGACATCGACAACTCGTCTGGGCATGAGGGATTTCCGGCGTGGCGATTTAAGAAAGGATAAACGGCCCAGTGTGAGTATCGCAACCGCGCGGCAACTGCCACCCTTGGGGATCAGCCTTGCCGCGGTCCCGGCGCGCGAGTCTCGCCTTTACTTGCACATGTATATGTCAGGCAACATGCCTAAGCCAAAGCGCAACTCAGCCACGATCCTGCCCGCCAACGCCGACATTCAGGCCGAGGCGGCGCGCTGGCTCGCGCATCTGAAAAGCGAGCGGCGGCTGTCACCCAAAACGCTGGAGGCCTATGAGCGCGACCTGCGCCAGTGCCTCATGTTTCTGGCAGGGCATTGGGGCAAACCAGTCTCGCTCAAGGCCTTCGCCACGATTGAGGCGACGGACGTACGCGCCTTCATGGCGGCGCGGCGTGCCGACGATATCGGCGGGCGTTCGCTGATGCGGGCGCTGGCGGGCCTGCGCTCGTTCGGCCGGTTTCTGGAACGCGAAGGAAAGGGCAAGGTCGGCGCGCTATCCGCGATCCGCGCGCCGAAGATTTCAAAGACCCTGCCGAAGCCGCTGGCCGTCTCCGCCGCCCGCAATCTGACGGAGGCCGACATCCGCGCTGGTGAGGATCGCCCACCATGGATCTGGGCGCGCGACGCCGCCGTGATGGCGCTGCTCTACGGCTCCGGCCTGCGCATTTCCGAGGCGCTTGGCCTCAACCGGCGCGACATTCCCGAGCCGGGACGCGGCGATGTCATTACGGTGACGGGTAAAGGCAACAAGACGCGGATGGTGCCGGTGCTGCAAGGCGTGCTGGAGGCCGTGCAGGATTATATCGCCCAGTGCCCCTACCCGCTTGCGCCCGAGAAGCCCGTGTTCGTCGGCGCGCGCGGCGGGCCGCTGTCGCCCCGCATCATTCAACTGACCATGGAACGGCTGCGCGGCGCCCTCGGCCTGCCCGACAGTGCCACGCCGCACGCGCTGCGCCACTCTTTCGCAACCCACCTTCTGTCGCGCGGCGGCGATTTGCGCGCCATCCAGGAACTGCTCGGCCACGCCTCGCTTTCGACCACCCAGATCTATACCGGGATCGACGCCGAGCGGCTAATGGATGTCTACCAGAGCGCCCACCCGCGGGCCTGACAGCCCTTTTGCTGAACCCACGCTGAATAACGTATCGTGCGGGCCTTCCAAAAAACCGGTGTCCATCGCGCGGCAGTCTTGCGCCGGTCACAGCCTTCGTTCAATCGTGGCGCATCGACAGCGGAGAATCACCGATGAGCGCCCACGAGAGCATGGAGCACGCCGAGCATGCCGAGCATGCGTCCGGCTCGAACAAGAAGATCGCCCTTCTGATTGCGATCATCGCCTTGTGCCTTGCCCTGTCCGAGACACTCGGTAAGAGCGCGCAGACCGAGGCGATCAGCAAGAACGTCGAGGCCGCGAACCTCTGGGCCTTCTTTCAGGCCAAGAGCATCCGCCGCACTCAGGTGCAGACCGCGATCGAGCAGATGAAGGTCACGACCGACACATCCGCCGACGAGGCGCTCAAGACCGCCGCCGCCAAGCAGATCGAGATCTGGCAGAAGACCGCGGCGCGCTACCGCTCCGAGCCCGAGACCGGCGAAGGCTCCGAACAACTGGCCGCCCGCGCCAAGCATGCCGAGCATGACCGCGATCTCGCGTCCGCCCGCTATCATCATTTCGAACTGGCCTCGGCGGCGTTCCAGATTGGTATCGTGCTGGCCTCGGCCACCATCATCACCGGAATCGTCGCGCTGGCCTGGGGATCAGGCCTTCTGGCGCTGATGGGCATCGCCTTCACCGCGATTGGCCTGTTCGCGCCCCACTCGGTGCATTTGATGTAAAAAACGGGCCGCATCGGGAAATCCCCGGCGCGGCCCGCTTTAATTTCAGACGTTCTTCGCTCTTACATATGAATCGCGCGCTTGGCGACCGCCATCGCCGCTTCCTTCACAGCTTCCGAGCGGGTCGGATGCGCGTGACAGGTGCGCGCGAGATCTTCCGCCGCGCCGCCAAACTCCATCAGCACCGCGCATTCGTGGATCATCTCGCCCGCTTCCGCGCCGATGATGTGCGCGCCCAGCACCCGGTCGGTCTTGGCGTCGGCGAGGATCTTCACAAAGCCGTCGGTGGTCTGGTTGACTTTGGTGCGGCCGTTGGCGGTAAACGGAAACTTGCCGACGTTGTAGGCGATGCCCGCCTGCTTGAGTTCTTCCTCGGTCTTGCCGACGGACGCCACTTCCGGGAAGGTGTAGATCACGCTCGGGATCACATCGTAATTGGTGTGGCCCGCCTGGCCCGCAAGGGTTTCCGCCACCGCCACGCCTTCGTCCTCGGCCTTGTGTGCGAGCATCGGCCCGGCGATGACGTCGCCGATGGCGTAGATGCCCTTCACATTAGTCGCAAGATGCGCGTCTGTCTTGATGCGGCCGCGCTGGTCCAGTTCGACGCCTGCTTCCTTCAGGCCGAGGCCATCGGTGAAAGGCATGCGGCCGATCGCCACCAGCACCACGTCGGCCTCGAGCGTTTCGCTCTTGCCGCCCGCCGCAGGCTCGATTGTGACCTTCAGCGTCTTGCCGGAGGAATCGACACCGGTGACTTTGCTGCCAAGCTTGAACTCGAAACCCTGCTTCTCGAGGATGCGCTGGAAGGATTTGGCGATCTCGCCATCCATGCCCGGAATGATGCGGTCGAGGAATTCGACCACGGTCACCTTGGCGCCAAGCCGCCGCCACACCGAGCCGAGTTCGAGCCCGATCACGCCGGCGCCGATCACCAGCATCCTTTCAGGCACCTTCTCGAGTTTCAGCGCGCCGGTGGACGACACAATGCGCTTCTCATCGATCTCGACACCCTTCAGCTTGGCGACGTCCGAACCTGTCGCAACGACGATGTTCTTCGTCTCCAACACTTGCGTCTTGCCGTCCGCGTCCTTGACCTCGACCTTGCCGGGCCCGGCGATGCGGCCGGTGCCGATAAAGGTCTCGATCTTGTTCTTCTTGAACAGGAAGCCGACGCCCTTGACGTTGCCGTCAACGCCGTCGTCCTTGAACTTCATCAATGCGGCCATATCGAGCTTCGGCGTTCCGACGCCGACGCCCATCTTCGGCAGCATGTGGGCCGCTTCCTCGAAACGCTCGGAGGCATGCAGCAGCGCCTTGGATGGAATGCAGCCGATGTTGAGACAGGTGCCGCCGAAGGTCGGGTTCTTCTCAACCACCGCGACCTTCATGCCAAGCTGGGCCGCGCGGATCGCGCAGACGTAACCGCCGGGGCCGGTACCGATAACGACGAGATCGAAAGACATAAGAGACAACTCCGAACGAGCTTTTCATCGTCGGGGCCGGTTCGCCCCAACCATCCGCATCGAGACATGAACGCCCGGCGCGAGGCCGGACGCGATGGAAAAAGCAATTACAGGTCGAGCACGAGCCGCGCGGGATCCTCGAGGTTTTCCTTGACGCGCACGAGGAAGGTCACCGCTTCCTTGCCGTCGATGACGCGGTGATCGTAGGACAGCGCCAGATACATCATCGGCCGCACCTCGATCTTGCCGCCGACCACGACCGGCCGCTCCTGGATCTTGTGCATGCCGAGAATGCCGGCCTGCGGCGCGTTCAGGATCGGCGTCGACATCAGCGAACCGTAGATGCCGCCATTGGTGATGGTGAAGGTGCCGCCCTGCATCTCGTCGATCTTGAGCTGGCCATCGCGCGCGCGCCTGCCGAAATCGGCAATCGTCGTCTCGATCTCGGCGATCGACTTGTGGTCGCACTCACGCACCACCGGCACCACAAGGCCCTTGTCGGTGCCGACCGCGACGCCGACGTGATAGTAGTTCTTGTAGACGAGGTCGGTGCCGTCGATCTCGGCGTTGACGGCGGGGACTTCCTTCAGCGCCTGCACGCAGGCCTTCACGAAGAAGCCCATGAAGCCGAGCTTGGCGTGGTGCTTCTTCTCGAACAAATCCTTGTAGTGCGCGCGCAGCGCCATGACGTTGGTCATGTCGACCTCGTTGAAGGTCGTCAGCATCGCAGCGGTGTTCTGCACGTCCTTGAGGCGGCGCGCGATGGTCTGGCGCAGCCGCGTCATCTTCACCCGCTCCTCGCGCGCAGCATCGTCAGCCGGCGACGGCGCGCGGACCTGCAGCGAGGCCGCGGGCTGGTTGATCGGAGTGGGCGACGCGGCAGCCTTTTCGATCGCGGCCATCATGTCGCCCTTGGTGACGCGGCCATCCTTGCCGCTGCCGGGAACCGTGCCGGCATCGATGCCGCTTTCCGCCGAGAGCTTGCGAACCGACGGCGCCTGCGGTGCATCGGCAGGCGGAGATTTCTGTGCGGGAGCGGGTGCTGCGGCCGCGGCAACCGGCTTCGCCGGGGCAACTTCCGCCGGCTTTGCCGCAGCAGGCTTGCCCGCGCCTTCTGTGATCTGGCCAAGCAGCGCGCCGACCGCGACCGTCTCGCCATCCTTGGCGACGATCTCCCCGAGCGTGCCCGCGGACGGTGCCGGCACCTCGATGGTCACCTTGTCCGTTTCCAGTTCAACCAACGGTTCGTCGACGGCGACGGCATCGCCGGTCTTCTTGAACCAGCGGCCAATGGTGGCCTCGGTGACGGATTCGCCGAGTGTCGGAACGCGGATTTCAGCCATGTCTTGCCCTTTTTGCGTTTTCGGCGGCGGGTGCCGCCAACGCGATCAAAAAATCGACAAGGCGGCGCCTTGCACGCCGCCTTCAAAAATTATCTCAGCCGAGCGCCTCGTCGAGGAACGCCTTCAACTGCGCGACATGCTTCGACATCAGGCCCGTCGCGGTCGCGGCGGCGGCGGCACGGCCGGCGTAACGCGGACGCTTGCCGGTGGCGCCGATCTGATTGAGCACCCACTCCAGATACGGCTCGATGAAGTGCCACGCGCCCATGTTGCGCGGCTCTTCCTGACACCAGACGAACTCTGCGCCCTTGAAGCGCTCCAACACCTGCACCAGCGTCTTCAGCGGCACCGGGTAAAGCTGTTCGATGCGCAGCAGGTAGACGTCGTCGATGCCGCGCTTCTCACGCTCCTCGAGAAGATCGTAATAGACCTTGCCCGAACACATGATAACGCGACGGATCTTGGCGTCCTCCACTAGCTTGATCTCGCCGCCCATCTCCGCGTCGTCGCGCAGCACGCGATGAAACGAGGTCTCTGGCCCGAAGTCTTCGAGCTTCGATACGGCCCGCTTGTGCCGCAGCAGCGACTTCGGCGTCATCAGGATCAGCGGCTTGCGGAATTCGCGCTTGAGCTGACGACGCAGCACATGGAAATAGTTCGCAGGCGTCGTGAGGTTGGCGACCTGGATGTTGTCTTCCGCGCACATCTGCAGGAAGCGCTCCAGACGCGCCGATGAATGCTCAGGCCCCTGTCCTTCATAGCCGTGCGGCAGCAGGCAGACGAGGCCGGACATGCGCAACCACTTACGCTCGGCCGAGGAGATGAACTGATCGAACACCACCTGCGCGCCGTTGGCGAAATCGCCGAACTGCGCTTCCCACGCCGTCAGCGTGTTCGGCTCGGCCAGCGAGTAGCCATACTCGAACGCGAGCACCGCTTCCTCGGACAGAGCCGAGTTGATGACCTCGTAATTGCCGACCTTGCCGCCAAGATGGTTGAGCGGCGTGTAGCGGCTTTCGTCCTGCTGATCGAACAGCACCGAGTGACGCTGCGAGAACGTGCCGCGCTCCGAATCCTGTCCCGACAGGCGGACATTGTGTCCTTCCCGCATCAGCGAGGAAAACGCCAGCGCCTCGCCGGTCGCCCAATCGATGCCTTCGCCGCTCTCGATCGCCTTGGCGCGGTTTTCGAGGAAACGCTGCACCGTGCGATGCAGGTGGAAGCCATCGGGCGCAACGGTGATCTTCTTGCCGATGTCCCTGAGTTGTTCGAGCGGTACTCCGGTCATCACGCGACCGGGCTCGACGCCCGCCTCGGACGATTTGAAGCCGGTCCACTTGCCGTCGAGCCAGTCGGCCTTGTTCGGCTTGTAGCCTCCGCCGGCCTCAAGCTCGGCATCGAGGCGCGCGCGCCAGTCGGCCTTGGCCTTGTCGACCTCGCCTTCTGTCACCACGCCATCAGCGATCAGCCGCTTGGAATAGATATCGAGCGTCGACGGATGCGCCGCGATCTTCTGATACATCACCGGCTGGGTGAACGCAGGCTCGTCGCCCTCGTTGTGGCCGTGCCGGCGGTAGCAGAACATGTCGATCACGACCGGCTTGTGGAATTTCTGCCGGAACTCGACCGCGACCTTGGCGGCGAACACCACCGCCTCGGGATCGTCGCCGTTCACATGGAAGATCGGCGCGTCGATCATCTTCGCCACATCCGACGGATATGGCGAGGAGCGTGAATAGCGCGGATAGGTTGTGAAACCGATCTGGTTGTTGACGATGAAGTGCAATGAGCCGCCGGTGCGATAGCCCTTCAGATCCGACAGCGCGAAGCATTCCGCCACCACGCCCTGGCCCGCGAACGCCGCATCGCCGTGCATCAACAGCGGCAGCACCGACAGGCGCTCCGGATCGTCGTTCTGATCCTGCTTGGCGCGCGTCTTGCCGAGCACCACCGGATCGACGATTTCGAGATGCGACGGGTTCGCCGTCAGCGACAGATGAACCTTGTTATTGTCGAACTCGCGGTCGGATGAGGCGCCGAGGTGATACTTGACGTCGCCCGAGCCTTCGACCTCGTCAGGGTTGGCGGAGCCGCCCTTGAATTCATGGAACAGCGCGCGGTGCGGCTTGCCCATCACCTGCGTGAGAATGTTGAGGCGTCCGCGGTGCGGCATGCCGAGCACGATGTCGCGCACGCCGAGATTGCCGCCTCGCTTGATGATCTGTTCGAGTGCAGGAATCAGAGCTTCGCCACCATCGAGGCCGAACCGCTTGGTGCCGGTGAACTTGAGGTCGCAGAACTTCTCGAAGCCTTCAGCCTCGACGAGCTTCATCAGGATCGCGCGACGACCTTCGCGGGTAAAGCTGATTTCCTTGTCCGGCCCTTCGATGCGTTCCTGAATCCACGCCTTCTGCTCCGGGTTGGAGATGTGCATGAATTCGACGCCGAGCGTCTGGCAATAGGTGCGTTCGCAGATCGTGACGATCTCGCGCAACGTGCCGTATTCAAGACCGAGCACATGATCGAGGAAAATCTTGCGATCGTAATCGTCGTCCGTGAAGCCGTAGGAGCGCGGATCGAGCTCCTCGTGACCGATCTGCTCCTGAATTCCGAGCGGATCGAGATTGGCGTGGAAGTGACCGCGCATACGATACGCGCGGATCAGCATCAGGGCGCGAACCGAATCGCGCGTCGCCTGCAAAATGTCCTGCGTGTTGGCCGATGGCACGCCGGCTGCGCGCTTGGCGATCTTGTCGCCCATCACCTTTTCGACCTGCGCCCAATTGCCGTCGAGCGCGGAGGTCAGATCGTCGCTGGGCGACAGCGGCCAGTTCGGCTTTTCCCACGAAGGGCCGCGCGCGTTCTTCTCGACGTCGGCGGGAGCGTCATTGAGGCTTTTGAAGAACGACTGCCATTCGGGATCGAGCGAGGAAGGGTTCGTCTCGTAGCGGGCGTACATCTCGTCGATGTAGGTGGCGTTGGCGCCGTCGAGGAAGGAAGTAAGGGCGAAATTGGCGTTCGCGTCCTGGCGGGACATATCGCGTCCTGATGGGCTGGATGCGTCAAGAAAACTGAACCTTGCGTTCAGTTCTGCAGCATCGATGTGATCGATGCATTCTGTACTCTATTTAAGGCGAAAGTTCGCGAAGAAACGACACAAGGTGTGAATTCGAAATTCGCATTATGCGGTATCTATGTTCTGGTGTTTCAAATACCAGAGGGCAAATTTTCATAACAAAACGGCCGGGCAATGCCCGGCCGTTCGACATTCTGAAAATGCGCGGCGTGTCGCCGCACATCTGCGGTCTGCGACTTATTTTCCGAGCAGATCAGGTGCGATTTTTTTGCAGGCGTCGGTGAGTGTCTGCACGGCCTCGACCGACTTGTCGAAGGCTTCGCGATCCTTACCCGTCAGCTCGATCTCGACAACGCGCTCGACACCCTTGGCACCGATCACCACCGGCACGCCGACATAAGTATCCTTCACGCCATACTCGCCATTGAGATAGGCCGCACATGGCACCACGCGCTTCTTGTCGCGCAGATAGCTCTCCGCCATCGCGATGGCCGACGCGGCCGGCGCATAGAAGGCCGAACCGGTCTTGAGCAGGTTGACGATCTCGGCGCCGCCGTTGCGGGTGCGCGTGACGATCTCGTCAATGCGGGCCTGCGAAGTCCAGCCCATCTTCACGAGGTCCGGCAGCGGGATGCCTGCGACGGTGGAATAGCGCGTCAGCGGCACCATGGAATCGCCGTGGCCGCCGAGCACGAAGGCGGTAACGTCCTCGACCGAGACATTGAATTCGTCGGCGAGGAAATAACGGAAGCGCGCAGAATCCAGCACGCCCGCCATGCCGACCACCTTCTTTGCCGGAAGCTTGGAAGCCTTCTGCAGCGCCCAGACCATCGCATCGAGCGGGTTGGTGATGCAGATCACGAAAGCGTCGGGCGCGTATTTCGCGATGCCTGCGCCGACCTGTTCCATCACCTTGAGATTGATGCCCAAGAGATCGTCGCGGCTCATGCCGGGCTTGCGCGGCACGCCGGCGGTGACGATGCAGACATCCGCACCCGCCAGCGCCTCATACGAATTAGTGCCCTTCATTTCAGCATCGAACCCGCTGATCGGCGAGGACTGCGCGATGTCGAGCGATTTGCCCTGCGGGATGCCCTCGGCGATGTCGAACATCACAACGTCGCCGAGCTGTTTCAGGCCGACGAGATGGGCAAGGGTGCCGCCGATCTGGCCAGAACCGATCAACGCAATCTTGTTACGTGCCATGAGAATGTCCTTGTGAAGAAGGTGACGGGAAAGTCGCAAACCCGTTAAACCTTTCGGCAGGGCCGTTCAAGTCGACCTTGGGGTCAGACGTTCCGCCGTTTTCCGGCTTTTGAAACGGGATTAGGTTTCGACCAGGCCCGTGCTGGCGCCGCTGGCGGCGGAATCGCTGCGGCCGTGCGGCAGCGCGAGGTATGAATCCGATCCCATCTCGATGATGCGCGACACGGTACGAGCGAACTCGCGCGCCTCGACGCCTTCCTCGGAACGATAGATCGAGGACGGCTCGGCCGCCGCCGAGGCCATCATTTTCACCTTGTTGTCGTAAAGCGCATCGATCAACGAAATGAAGCGCTTGGCCGGGTTGCGCTCCTCGAACTCCATCACCGGCACATGGTCGATCAGGACCGTGTGGTAGTCGCGCGCGATGCGCAGAAAATCCGGCGGGCCGAGCGGGCGCTCGCACAGATCCTCGAAGGTAAATCGCGCGACGCCATGCGCGGAATGATCGATGTGCAGCACGCGGCCTTTCAGCGCGATATCGCGCGACGGCGCGTCCGCGCTGCCGGTGAGCTTAAGCCAGGCGGTGTCGAGTTTCGCCGCGGCCGTCGCATCATCCGGCACCAGCCACATTTTGATCCCGGACAATTTTTCCATCCGGTAGTCGGTGCGCGCATCGAGCCGCAGCACCTCCATGCGTTCCTCGATGTCGGCGATGAAGGGCAGGAACAGCGCGCGGTTGAGGCCGCCTTTGTAGAGATCTTCCGGCGCCACGTTTGAGGTCGCGACGATCACGGTGCCGAGCTCGAACAGCCGCGCGAACAGCCGCCCCAGGATCATCGCGTCGGCGATGTCGGTGACGTGGAACTCGTCGAAGCACAACAGCCAGGCTTCCTCGAAAATCGAGTTCGCGGTGAGATGGATCGGATCGGCATCGGCGATCTCGCGTTTGGCGATCCGCTGACGGAAATTGAAGATGCGGTCGTGCACGTCGCTCATGAATTCGTGGAAGTGCGAGCGTCGCTTGTAGATCACGGTGCTGCTCTGGAAGAACAGATCCATCAGCATGGTCTTGCCGCGGCCCACCTCGCCATGGATATACAGCCCGCGCGGCGGCGGCGTGCCCTCGGCGAACAACCGTCCGAACAGACCCGGCTTGCGCGGCTTGTAGTGATCGAGATGCGCTTCCAGCGTTTCAAGTTTTGAAACGGCCTCGGTCTGCGCGGCATCCGGTTCGATGGCGCGCGAAGCGATGAGCTGCTCGTAACGGACGCGCAGCGGCGGCGGCGAGGAAACATCCATGCCTGCTACCGGCCCCAGCACGGCGAAAAATGCAACCGCTACAGAGGTCGAACGGCGCGTTATGAAACGGAATATCGTCTCTGGAGGCCGCGATCCGTTTCATGAGACGAAAACGCGTAGGAATCCTCGATCACATAAGGTCCGCCGCCGACGGAGGCGCGCGAGGAAAACAGCACAAAGCGGGAGGCGATGAATGTCTTCGCCGGGAAGTAGCCCCGCACCGAGAGATAATCGGCCACATCGCGGCTCGACGCATCGCGCAGCCGCGCCAGCGTGACATGTGGAATAAATTTCCGGCCCTCAGGATCAAGCCCGAAGCGCCGCATCAGCCGTTCGAGCTCCGCCTGCAGTTCCATCAGTGGGCGGCTCGGCTGGATGCAGGCAACCACCGCGCGCGGCTTCTTCCCGCCGAAGCTGGAGAGCCCCTGCACCGTGACCTCGAAAGGCTTGCGATCGACACGCTCCAGCGTGTTCGCGATCTCGCGCGCGACGTAATCGTCGATGTCGCCGATGAAGCGCAGAGTGACGTGATAATTTTCGGGATCGATCCAGCGACCGCCGGGCAGGCCACCACGCAGCATCGACAGCGATTGGGAAATGTCGGGCGGGATCTCAAGTCCAGTGAATAAGCGAGGCATCGCACTCCCTCGACGCTGTGCCCCGTGCCGGTCTTTCGCCGCTGCTGGTGAAAGCCGCCGGGCGCGAATCACTCACCCGAATCAACTGTCGCATTTGTAACGCAGCTCCATGACGATGCGAAGCGAGCCGGTGGACAGTTTATGGCACTCTCCTCACAACGCTGCTCGCGCGGGAGGCACTTTCTTCACGAATGTCTCCACCGCCGGCAGAATGCGTTGCACGATCGCATCGACTCCTGCCGCCGTGGGATGCAGGCCATCAGCCTGCTTCAACGCCGCATTGTCCGCCACGCCGTCAAGAAAGAACGGATAGAGCGCCACGCCGTATTTTGTCGCGAGGTCTGGATAGATGCTGTTGAAGGCCTTCCCATAGGGCTCACCGAGATTCGGCGCGGCATACATCCCGCACAACAACACGTCGATCCCGCGCGCCTTCAGCCGCTGAATGATCTGGTCGAGCGCGGCACGCGTAACCTTGGGCTCGATGCCGCGCAGCATGTCGTTGGCGCCGAGTTCGACAATCACCGCCTGCGTACCCTGCGGGATCGACCAGTCGAGCCGGTCGCGGCCGCCCGACGCGGTGTCGCCCGACACGCCTGCATTGACGATCTCGGCCGCGATGCCCTTCTCCTTCAGCGCCTGTTGCAGACGCACGGGAAACGCCGCCGAAGCCGGCAGGCCGTAACCCGCGGTGAGGGAATCCCCGAGTACGGCGAGCTTCAAGGGCGCAGCATTCGAAGCTTCCGCCATCGCAACGCCACTCAGGCCCGTAAGGGCAAGTCCCGTAAGTCCCATCACGAGCAAAAACATCCGCGTGAGCCTCTCGACCCCGGCGATGGAACCCCCATATGGCAAACGCATGGATACTCGCACCACACCCTCACAAACGGTCCTCGCGGACCAGCCCGTCATTTCACTCTCCGGCATCGACCTCTCCCTCGGGCGAGGTGCTGCGAAAGTGCACATCCTCAAGGGGATCGATCTCAGCGTCGGGGCCGGCGAGACCGTCGGGCTGATCGGCCCCTCCGGTTCTGGCAAATCGACGCTGCTCATGATCATGGCCGGCTTGGAGCGGCCTGATACGGGAGAGGTGGTGGTTCAGGGCACCTCTTTCAACGGCCTCGATGAAGACGGTCTTGCACGGTTTCGCGGCCGCGAGATCGGCATCGTGTTTCAGTCGTTCCACCTGATCCCGACCATGACCGCGCTGGAGAACGTCGCGGTGCCGCTCGAACTCGCGGGCAAGATGGATGCGACCGAGCGCGCCACGCGCGAATTGCAGGCCGTCGGCCTCGGCGAAAGATTGCATCACTATCCGGCGCAACTGTCCGGCGGCGAGCAGCAGCGCGTTGCATTGGCCCGCGCGCTCGCGCCCGATCCCGCGATCCTGCTCGCGGACGAACCGACCGGAAATCTGGATGAAGCCACCGGCCAGCAGATCGTCGACCTGTTGTTCGCGATGCACGAGGCCCACGACACTACGCTGGTCCTGGTGACACATGACGCCTCACTGGCGCAGCGCTGTGGGCGCACCGTGAAGCTGCGCTCGGGCCGCATCGATGGGTAACGGTTTTTCTCTCGCGTTGCGCTTTGCGTTGCGCGAATGGCGCGGCGGCCTGCGCGGCTTCCATGTCTTCGTCGCCTGCATTGCGCTCGGCGTGTTCGCCATCGCAGGTATCGGTTCGATCTCCGCAAGCCTGAGTGACGGCTTGAGCCGTCAGGCGCGCGTACTGCTCGGCGGCGACATTACCTTCGCTTTGTTCCAGCGCGAGGCGACCACTCAGGAATTGTCCTTCCTCCACAAACAAGGCGAAGTGTCGCGCGTCGCGACGCTGCGCGGCATGGCCCGCACGGCCCATGACGACTTCTCGCTGATCGACATCAAGGCGGTGGACGACCGTCACCCGCTGCTCGGCGAACTGACACTCGAACCGCAAATGCCGTTGTCGGATATTTTCGTGCAGCGTGACGGCCACTATGGCGCGGCGGTCGACCCGGTGTTGCTGGCGCGGTTGAACCTCAAGGTCGGCGACACGGTCAGCGTCGGCCAAACCACGTTCCAGATCCGCAGCAGCCTGACCGCCGAGCCCGACAAGCTGCTTGGCGGCATCACGATCGGGCCGCGCGTTCTCATCAGCATCGACGCCCTGAACACCACAGGGCTATTGCAGCCCGGCGCGCTGGTGCGCTGGACCTATCGCGTCAAACTCGCCAACCCGAACGAGACGGCGGTGACGCAATTGACCGAACGCGCGCGGCAGCAATTCCCGCAGGCCGGATGGGAAATCCGCAACTCGCTCAACGCATCGCCGCAACTTGAGCGCAACGTCTCGCGCTTCACCCAGTTTCTGACACTGGTCGGGCTTGCCGCATTGCTGATCGGCGGCATCGGCGTCGTCAACGCGGTGCGAAGCCATCTGGAGCGCAAGCGCGACGTGATCGCGACCTACAAGGCGCTCGGCGCAAGCGCGAGAATGGTGTTCGCGATCTATCTGATCCAGGTGCTGCTGCTGGCGCTGCTCGGCTCATTGATCGGCGCCGCGCTGGGTGCCGCGCTGCCTTATGCGGTGCTGGTGCTGTTCGGCCATTTGCTGCCGCTACCGCTCGAGGCCAGCATTTATCCCGCCACGCTCGCGCTGGCGCTCGGCTACGGCATTCTCGCCGCGCTCGCTTTCGCGCTGTGGCCGCTTGGGCGCGTGCGTGACATCCCCGCCGCCGTGCTGTTCCGCGCAGAAGTCTCCGACGAGATGCCGCGCATGAGCCCGCGCCAGCTCGTCACACCTGCGGCTGCCATCGCGCTGCTTGCGGCGGCCGCTGTCCTGCTTGCCTATGACAGGAAAATCGCGGCGATCTTCGTCGGCGTAAGCCTCGTCGTATTCCTGCTGCTGCGCGTCGTCGCGTGGCTCACGATGGCGATCGCGCGGCGTGTGCCGCGCCCAGATAACACCATGCTGCGGCTTGCACTCACCAACATCTACCGTCCCGGCGCGCTCACGCCATCCGTGGTGCTGTCGCTCGGCCTTGGACTCGCAGCACTTGTCACGGTGACCCAAATCGACGCCAATCTGCGCCGCCAGTTCAGCGCGGCGCTGCCCGAGCGTGCGCCGTCGTTCTACTTCCTCGACATTCCCTCGGCGCAATCGGCCAACTTCAGCCGGTTCGTCGGCACGCTCGCGCCCGACTCCAAGGTGGAAGTGGTTCCGATGCTGCGCGGACGCATCACGGCGGTGAAGGGCATCCCGGCCGAACAGCTCAAGCCGTCATCGGATGCCGAATGGGTTTTGCAGAGCGACCGCGGCATTAGCTACGCCGACAAAGTGCCAGAGGGCTCGAAGATCGTCGCGGGCAATTGGTGGGCCCCGGATTACGACGGCAAGCCGCTGGTCTCGCTGGAACAGAAGATCGCCGACGGGCTGGGTATCGGCATCGGCGACGAGATCACCGTCAATGTGCTCGGGCGCAACATCACCGCGACCGTCGGCAATCTGCGGAGCGTCGACTGGCAGAACCTCGGGATCAATTTCGTCCTGGTGTTCTCGCCCAACACCTTCGCCGGCGCGCCCCATACTGACCTCGCCACCCTGACCGCGAACCTCTCCACCCCGGCTGATGACGCAAATGTTATCCGGGAGGTTGCCCACGCCTTCCCCTCCGTCACCAGCGTCCGGGTGCGCGACGCGCTCAAGAGCATCGGCGACATCGTGACCAACCTCACCCTCGCGATCCGGGGCGCAAGCCTGGTGACCCTCATCGCCGCCCTGCTGGTCCTGGGCGGGGCGCTGGCGGCAGGCCACCGTCACCGGGTCTATGACGCCGTGATCCTGAAAACGCTGGGCGCGGTCCGGCGCCAGCTGATTGGGGCTTATGCCGCAGAATATGCCCTAATTGGGCTCGCCACCGCGGTGTTCGGGGTCGCGGCGGGGTCGGTTGCGGCCTGGCAGATCGTGACCCGGCTGATGCATCTCAGCTTCACCTGGGAGGCTACCACCGCCGCCCTGGTGGCCGCTGCTGCCCTGGCGTTAACCATCGGCCTGGGCCTTATCGGGACGTTCATGGCCCTGCGGTTGAAACCCGCCGCCGTTCTGCGCAATCTCTAGCATCTGCAATGCATTAAAAAGCTGCAATGACAGATATTTTGCGACATTCAGCCGCGCGGAACGACTTGCGTGCTATGTGTTATTCTCCCACATACGGAGCAGGTCCGGATTCGCGATAAAGCGTCGAACGATGCTTCAACGGCCGGAGACAGATTTTCCCGCCGTCACCCTTTCGGGGGCGACGGTCAACCAAGAGGTTTCGACAATGTCGGACTCGGATCGTAACTACGCCTCGCCGTTCGGCCATGTTGCCGGGCGGGTTGACGCGGCTGCCGTAGACGCCGGCCTGCGCGCGTACATGCTCAAGATTTACAACTACATGACGATCGGCCTCGCCATCACCGGCTTCGCCGCGCTCGGCGTGTATATGGGCGCCGTAACCACCGACAGCGCCGCTGCCGTTGGCCGGGTCGGCAATACGATGCTGACCTCGTTCGGCGTCGCGATGTTCGTGAGCCCGCTCAAGTGGGTCTTCATCTTCGCGCCGCTGGTGATGGTGTTCGCCATCTCCTTCGGCATCAACCGCCTGCGGCCCCAGACCGCGCAGATGCTGTTCTGGGCCTTCTCGGCGCTGATGGGCGTCTCGCTGTCGTCGATCTTCCTTGTCTACACGCACACCTCGATCGTGCGCGTGTTCTTCATCACGGCGGCCTCGTTCGGTGCGTTGAGCCTCTACGGCTACACCACCAAGCGCGACATGACCGGCATGGGCTCGTTCCTGATCATGGGCCTGTTCGGCGTCATCATCGCGAGCATCGTCAACATCTTCGTGGCGAGCTCGATGCTGCAGTTCGTGGTCTCGATCGTCGGCGTGCTGGTGTTCGCGGGCCTCACCGCCTGGGATACCCAGCGGCTGAAGAACGACTACATCTACGGCTATGGCGCGATGGGCGGCGATATCGCCGAGCGCGCGGCCATCACCGGTGCGCTGTCGCTCTACCTGAACTTCATCAACCTGTTCACGCTGCTGTTGCAGCTTCTTGGACAGCGCGAGTAAGCAAGGCGACAGCCTCCCAGCGATCAAGCCCCGGCCTCGTGCCGGGGCTTTTGTTTTGGCGCTTTTTGAAGCTTTAGTTTTGCCACTTCAATTTTGACTTGCGCGAATTTATGGTCGCGCCATGAGCGATTTCACCATCCGGGCTGCGACCGCCGCCGACATCCCCGCCATTACAGCGATCTACGGCTTCGAGGTGCGGGAGAAGACCGCGAGCTTCGAGATGACGCCGCCAGACGAGGCCGAGATGATGCGCCGTTTTACGGCTATCACCGGCGGCGGCTCTCCCTATCTCGTTGCCGAGGTGGGCGGGCGCATCGCGGGCTACGCCTATGCCGGGCCGTACCGGCCGCGCCCCGCCTATCGCTACACGTTAGAGAATTCGGTCTATCTCGATCCGGCCTATTACCGTCGCGGCATTGGCAGCGCGCTGCTTAAGGAGCTGATCGCGCAATGCACCGCGCGCGGCTACCGCCAGATGATCGCGGTGATCGGAGATTCAGCCAACGCAGCCTCGATCGGCCTGCACCGAAGCGCGGGCTTCGCCATGATCGGCATTCACCCGAATGTCGGATTCAAGTTCGGGCGCTGGCTCGATTCGGTGCAGATGCAGCTTGCGCTCGGCGAAGGCGGCAGCACGACGCCGCAAGAATAGCGAAAGACCAGAAACCGTCAGACCAGCGCGAGCTTGCGGTCGATCACTAGGAGCACGCGTTCAAGCTCGTGGCCGCGCCGCAGGATCTGGCCGCTCGCCGAGATCACGCTATAGGCGCCCTGCTTGCGTGCGAGGCGAGGGTCCTTTTCGATCCGGTAGATTGGAACTTCCGAGGAACGGCGGAAGATCGAGAACACCGCCCGGTCCTTCAGGAAATCAATGGCATAGTCCCGCCACTCACCGTCCGCGACCATGCGTCCATAAAGATTGAGGATGCGGTTGAGCTCAATGCGGTTGAAAGTAACCGTTGCGGGCGGCGCGTTCCAGCCGCGCTCAAGTGGCCGATTATCTTCGCCGTCCAAATCGCCAGAGCCGAGCCCCATTCCCATCTCCGTGTCATCGGCGTCACATGATCGGCCGCGCCGGGCTGCTTCGCAAGCCCCAATTCGCCTCGCTTGTCATCTCACCTGGCTCTCACGGCAACGTTAGAAAAAATCATAATGCCGCCCGATTTCCGCCCCCCGGCCGCCGCCAGGGCTTGAGAGGCTCTGCGCATTGGTTGACCCGGTCCTTTCGGCACCGGATTCCTCAGCCCCCAGCCCCCCGGGGTCGTCAGGATCGGGTCTATTTTTCTTGGTTTCTTCCTCACCTGTGATTGGTCTCCGATCCGGGAAACGACTAAAGGGCCGCTCTCCCCGGCCCTTTTATTTTGCCTGAACGAATCGCACAGCCTCTCGCCCGCCTGGCTTCACGCCCGCGCGGCGATGGTCTCGCAGCTATGGGAGATCAATTGGTGAGCGAGGTATAGGCCGCGCCGAGCATCGGGCCCGGCCTGTCGCGCGTGCCAGCCTGCACATAGGCTGCCGCGGCATCGACGCCTTCACGCGAGATGTTTTCCAACGGCACCGACCAGGTGTTGGCGGTGCCGTCCCAGTCGCCGACCTTGAGCACGTTGCGGACGACGTTGTGATAGACGATCTGGTGGCCGCTGTTTTCGCCACGGCCGATCGTGATCGGAACCGCTTTCGACACCGCGCAAATCCACACTTCGGCATGATGACCGGCGGATGCCGCCACCGAGACGTTCAGGTAGTGACCTGCCTTGGAGAGCTTCACCGGCACGCTCATGATGCCATGCTCGCCGTGGCTCCTTTCGAGCGCCGCCTCGATGCCCTTGCGGTCGCTGCCGAGCACATGCCTCACGCCATTGACCACCACTTGCGGCGTATAGACGTCGCGGTCGCCGCGCACCGCGGAATAGGCTTTCTGCCGCGCGGAGAAACGCGAGTCCGCCAGCGTGTCCTTCCAGCCGAGATAGTCCCAGTAATCGATCGGCAGGCTGAGTGCGATCAGCGAAGGGTCCTTCGCGAATTCGCCGAGGAGCTGGTCAGCGGGCGGACAGGACGAGCATCCCTGCGAGGTGAACAATTCCACCACGCCCCGAGGATCGCCGGCGTCCGCAGGGGTTGCCATCATCAGCATGCCGAGGACCACCGCGGACCCGGCGCACAATGATGCGCGCCGGAAGGCCAATGTGGCGATGGGCTCGAAAGGCGTCACCTGCAATCCTCAACCGAAGCGGCAATACCGCTGCAAATCCGCCTCGTCTTAGGCTTTCTTGCAGCCGAATCGCCACTCACGTCGCGGTGAGCCACTTCACAGTTCGTTGTGTGCCGTAAAGGCATCACGCCGCAGCGAGATTACGCAGAACGTACTGAAGGATGCCCCCGTTGCGATAATACTCGAGTTCGTCGAGCGTATCGATGCGGCAAAGCAGCGGAACCTCCTGCTTGGAGCCGTTGTTCGAGACGATCTCCGCAATGAGCTTCTGGCGCGGCTTGAGATCGCCCGCAAGGCCGCGGATCGATACTTCCTCGTCGCCCCTGAGGCCGATCGAGGCCCATGATGCGCCATCCTCGAAGGTCAGCGGCAGCACGCCCATGCCGACGAGGTTGGAGCGATGGATGCGCTCGAAGCTCTGGGTAATGACCGCGCGCACGCCGAGGAGGCGCGTGCCCTTCGCAGCCCAGTCGCGCGAGGAGCCGTTGCCGTATTCCGCGCCCGCGAATACCACCAGCGGCACGTTCTCCTGCTGGTACTTCATCGCGGCATCGTAAATCGACATCTGCTCGCCGTCTGGCCAATGCTTGGTCAGGCCGCCTTCCGGAATGTTGCCGTCGGCGCCCTTCAGCATCATATTCTTGATGCGGATGTTGGCGAAGGTGCCGCGCATCATCACTTCATGGTTGCCGCGGCGCGTGCCGTACTGGTTGAAGTCTGCCGGGCGCACCTGATGCTCGGACAGATACTTGCCGGCAGGCGAGGTCAGCTTGATCGAGCCCGCGGGCGAGATGTGGTCGGTGGTGATCTTGTCGCCGAACATCGCCAAGATGCGCGCGTTGACGATATCGGTGGTCGGCTCCGGCTGCATCTTCATGCCTTCGAAGTAAGGCGGATTCTGCACGTAGGTGGAGCTCATGTTCCAGCGATAGGTGTCGCTCGCCGTGGTCTTGATCTTGCGCCAGTTGGTGTCGCCCTTGAACACGTCGGCGTATTTCTTCTTGAAGATCGTCGAGGTAACGAACTTCTTGATGAAGGCGTTGACCTCTTTCGTGGTCGGCCAGATGTCCTTGAGGTAGACCGGCTTGCCGTCCTTGCCGGTGCCGATCGGATCGACGGCGAGATTCTTGGTCACCGTGCCAGCCAGCGCATGGGCGACAACGAGCGGCGGCGAAGCGAGATAGTTCGCCTGCACGTCCGGCGAGACGCGGCCCTCGAAGTTGCGGTTACCCGACAGCACCGCCGAAGCAATGATGCCGTTGTCGTTGATCGACTTGGAAATATCCTCCGGCAATGGGCCGGAATTGCCGATACAGGTGGTGCAGCCGAAACCGACGAGATTGAAGCCGACCGCGTCGAGATCCTTCTGCAGACCGGAATTGGCGAGATATTCGGCCACGACCTGGCTGCCCGGCGCGAGCGAGGTCTTCACCCATGGCTTCGCTTTCAGGCCCTTGGCCGCCGCCTTACGTGCCAGCAGACCCGCCGCCATCAGCACGCTCGGATTCGAGGTGTTGGTGCAGGAGGTGATCGCCGCGATCACTACGTCGCCATGACCGAGATCGAACTTGCGGCCCTCGACCGGGAAACGCGCATCGGCATCCGGCTTCTTGTATTCGTTCGCCATCGCGACGGCGAAACCTTCCGCCACCGCAGGCAACGCAACGCGCCCTTCCGGACGCTTCGGGCCGGCGAGCGAGGGCACCACATCCTTGAGATCGAGCACGAGCTTCTCGGTAAACACCGGATCTGCTGACGTGGCGGTGCGGAACAGGCCCTGCGCCTTGGCGTATTTCTCAACGAGCGCCACGCGATCGGCCTTGCGGCCCGAGGTCTTGAGATAATCGAGCGCAGCCTTGTCGACCGGGAAAAAGCCGCAGGTCGCGCCATACTCCGGCGCCATGTTGCCGATGGTTGCCTTGTCCGCGACCGAAAGATGATCGAGGCCGGGGCCGTAGAACTCGACAAACTTGCCGACCACGCCCTGCTTGCGCAGCATCTGCGTCACGGTCAGCACGAGATCGGTTGAGGTCACGCCTTCCTTCAGCTTGCCCTTGAGCTTGAAGCCCACGACGTCCGGCAGCAGCATCGACAGCGGCTGGCCGAGCATCGCGGCTTCCGCCTCGATGCCGCCGACACCCCAGCCGAGTACGGCGAGACCGTTGACCATGGTGGTGTGGGAGTCGGTACCAACCAGCGTATCGGGATAGGCGACCTCGAAGGTGCCGGTCTTCTTGCCGATGGTCAGCTTTTCCTTCCGGGTCCAGACCGTCTGCGCCAGATATTCAAGATTGACCTGATGGCAGATGCCGGTGCCGGGCGGCACCACCGAGAAATTCGAGAACGCCTGCTGGCCCCATTTCAGGAATTCGTAGCGTTCCTGGTTCTGCTTGTATTCTTCCTGGACGTTCTTGGCGAAAGCCTTGTTGTCGCCGAAGAAGTTGACGATCACCGAATGGTCGATGACTAGATCGACCGGCACCAGTGGGTTGATCTTCTGCGCATCGCCGCCGAGCGCCTTCATCGCGTTGCGCATCGCCGCGAGATCGACCACGGCGGGCACGCCAGTAAAGTCCTGCATCAGCACGCGCGCGGGGCGGAATGCGATTTCATGCTGGAGGGTTTTCTTTCGCGCCCACTTCGAGAAGGCGACGATGTCGTCTTTCTTGACGCTGCGGCCATCTTCGTTGCGCAACATATTTTCCAAGAGCACCTTCATCGAATAAGGTAATCTGGAAATGCCTTTCAGGCCGTTCTTCTCCGCCGCCGGGAGGCTATAATAAACGTAGGTCTTGCTTCCGACCTTGAGGGTTTTGCGGCTCTTGAAACTGTCGAGGGAGGGCATTAGGCGGGGTCCCGATCTAAAAGGATGACATCACGCAAACACGCTCCGCCGCCTCGGAAGAGGCATCCGCTTTCCACGGTATGGCATTGCGGGCTGCACCAGACGCGGGTTTATAGAATCTTTCCAGATTGCGCGCCACACGACATTGGTCTTTGCCTTATGCAGTTCTGTAATGGCGGCGCGCCAAATCTCCCATATTGTGGAATGGATTGTTTTTGATGGGGCTTTCCGGCCGAGACATATCGTGTACCAGAGGCAGTCGCTCGGTTTTTACCGGCGTCAGTTTTGATATTGCAGCCGGCGAGGCACTCGCCATTACCGGCGCGAACGGTGCGGGCAAATCGTCGCTGCTGCGTATCCTCGCGGGGCTGCTGCCGCTCGCCGGCGGATGCATTCATTATCAGGAAAGCGCTCCCGAAGTAACTCTCGCCGAGCAGGCGCACTATCTCGGCCACCGCGATCCCTTCAAGCCCGCGTTGAGCGCGCGTGAAAATCTCACATTCTGGCAGCACTATCTCGGCAGCCCCGCTATGGATATCGAGCAAGCCTTGATGTCGGTTGGGCTTGGAGCCATCGGCCATTTGCCGGCAGGCTTCCTGTCGGCAGGACAGAAGCGGCGGCTGTCGATTGCGCGTCTCATCGCCGTGAAGCGGCCGATCTGGCTGCTCGACGAGCCCGCGACGGCGCTCGATGCTGCAGGCCAATCGGCTTTTATCACCATCATGCAGTCACATCTCGACAGCGGCGGCCTGATTGCAGCCGCAACCCACGTCCCGCTCGGGATCGCCACACGCGAATTACGGCTGGGAGCACGCGCATGAGCGCCTTCCTCGCTCTGATCCAGCGCGATCTGCGGATTTCATGGCGGCTCGGCGGTGGCGGCCTGCTAGGCGTGCTGTTCTTCCTCAGCGTCGTCGTGCTGATGCCGTTCGCACTTGGCCCCGACGTGCCGCTCTTGAAGCGGATCGGCCCCGCCGTGCTGTGGCTTGGCGCCATGCTCGCGAGCCTGCTCACGCTCGACCGTCTTTTCACCGCCGACCAGGACGACGGCTCGCTCGACCTTTTGCTGATGAGCGAGATGCCGCTCGAGATGAGCTGCCTCGCCAAGGGCCTCGCGCACTGGCTCGCCACCGGCCTGCCGCTGATCGCCGCAACTCCGCTGCTCGGCGTGCTGCTCAATCTCGAACCCGAAACATCCCTGTTCGTGGCGCTGACGCTACTCGCCGGCACCCCCGCCCTCACATTCACCGGCATGATCGGCGCGGCACTCGCCGTGACCATGCGTCGCGGCGGCCTGCTGCTGGCGGTGCTGGTCCTGCCGCTGTCGATCCCGGTGCTGATCTTCGGCGTCGCCGCCTCCAACGCCGCCATCGCGGAACAAGGCCGGTTCGGCGCACCTTTCTCTATCCTCTGTGCGCTGACGCTCGCGGGCTTCATTATCGGCCCGCTCGCGGCCGCGGCCAGCCTGCGGCAAGGGCTGGACTAAGTGCTGGATTAAATATGATCCAGATCAAAATGTTATTCATGGACCTCATTGCGCCGCTACCGCCGCATCGCTAAAACGCCGCCATGTTCCTCGCCCGGCTCGCCAATCCCTCGCGTTTTATGGCCTTCACCGCCCGCGTCCTGCCATGGCTCGCGATTGCGACCGCGCTGTTGCTGGCGCTTGGGTTGTACCAGTCATGGACCGCGCCCGACGACTACCAGCAGGGCGCGACCGTGAAGATCATGTTCATCCACGTTCCCAATGCGTGGTTGTCGATGTTCGTCTGGATGGTGATGAGCGTCTCGGCGCTCGGCACGCTGGTGTGGAAGCATCCGCTGGCCGATGTCGCCGCCAAGGCCGCAGCGCCGATCGGCGCATCCTTCACGTTTCTCGCGCTCGCCACCGGCTCGCTCTGGGGCCGGCCGATGTGGGGCACCTACTGGCAGTGGGACGCGCGGCTCACGTCCGTGCTGATCCTGTTCCTGATGTATCTCAGCCTGATCGCGCTGTGGCGCGCGGTGGAAGATCCCACCCGCGCGGCACGCGCCGCCGCCGTGCTGACGCTGGTCGGCGCGATCAACATCCCGATCATCAAGTTTTCCGTGGAGTGGTGGAATACGCTGCATCAGGGCGAATCCGTATTCCGCATGGGCGGACCAACGCTCGACCGCGCCTTCCTCATTCCACTATTCACGATGGCGATTGCCTTCACGCTGCTGTTCATCACGCTGCATCTCGCCGCCATGCGCAACGAGATCCTGCGGCGACGGGTACGAACCCTGCAGATGATGCAGGCCGACGGACGCGCCTCATGAGCGCACTCGGACCCTATGCGGTTTTTATCGGGACCTCCTACGCGCTGGTCGTGCTGGTCGTCGGCGGCCTGATTGCGGCCATTGCCGCGGATTATCGACGCCAGCAAACCGAACTGCGCCGCCTTGAAGCCAGCGGCGTGACGCGGCGATCCGGCAAGGCCTCCGAACAGACATGACATCCGAACTGAACCAGCCTCGTTCACGACGCTCCTGGCTGCTCGCTCTGCCGCTTCTGGTGTTCTGCGGGCTGGCGGTGATGTTCTGGTTCGGTCTCCGCGAAGGCGACCCCTCGCGAATTCCGTCAGCTTTAATTGGCCGTCCTGCACCTCTGACGTCTTTGCCGCCGGTGGCGGAATTGGCTCGCGACGGAGTGTCCGTTCCCGGACTCGATCCGGCCGCGTTCAAGCAGCGGGTGACGGTGGTGAACGTGTGGGCCTCGTGGTGCGTGCCGTGCCACGACGAAGCGCCGCTGTTGATGAGGCTCGCGCAGGACAAGCGCATCCAGCTCGTCGGCATCAACTACAAGGACGCACCCGACAACGCCCGCCGCTTTCTCGGCCGCTACGGAAATCCGTTCATGGCGGTCGGCAGCGACGGCAACGGGCGCGCGGCGATCGATTGGGGCGTCTACGGCGTGCCGGAAACTTTCGTGATCAACCGTAAGGGCACGATTGCCTTCAAGCTGATCGGTCCGATTACGCCGGACAATCTCGAGACGGTGCTCAAGCCCGAAATCGAAAAGGCGCTTAACTCCGGCGCATAGAATCTCAGCGCGAGCGTTGCGGACATCCGCACCATCCTCCCGCAAAAATTATTTTCGCGATTTATCTGCCGTTCATTTCAAGGCCACAGCGCGGCCATGAATCGTCCGCTCACTCGGAGGTGTTACCAACCCCGTCCCGGAGGACGCTTTCGATGCGATACTTCAAGCCCGTTTCACTAACCGCCGCCTTGCTCGCGCTCGGCCTTCTCGCCACGCCTTCTTTCGCCCAGTCCACGCAGCCCGCGCCCGGCACGACCATGGCGCCGAAAACCGCGCCCGTCTCCACACCGAAGTCGGACAAAATGGCGCCGAAGGCGGCCGCCCAGAAAGAGCTCATCGACATCAACTCGGCGAGCGCCGACGAACTCAAGTCGCTGAAGGGCATCGGCGACGCCTATTCGGCGGCAATCATCAAGAACCGTCCTTACAAGGGCAAGGACGACCTCGTGCACAAGAAGGTCATTCCGGAAAAGACCTATGCCGCGATCAAGGGGCAGATCATCGCCAAGCAGAAATAACGGGGTTGGCCTCTAACAGGACAGAATCCTGACTCGGTTGTCCGAAAACCCGATGAAAGCCGTCCATGTTGCCCGCAGGGCCTCCATGGGCGGCTTTTGCTGCGAATCGGGCCTCGAATCTGACGGAAAACCTCAAAAACGAGGTGCCATGACAGCTTGAGTCTGGAGCAAACCTCGCCTAAAAGTCGGCCCGACCGACGGCCCCGCGCCGGACATTGCCGGAGAGGTGGCAGAGTGGTCGAATGCACCGCACTCGAAATGCGGCATAGGTGCAAGCCTATCGGGGGTTCGAATCCCTCCCTCTCCGCCAATTTCGTGTCCACCTGAGCCCTCAAGGCAAGCCCCTGTAAGATCAGGATTTTCCGTACGCTGCGATGCCTCAACAGAGGCAAAAAACGTGCGTGTATCAGTCAAAGTACCACCCAATGTACCAGCGCAAGCTGGCGCCGGAAGCGCCAGCGATCCTCCGACCGCATCGCGCCGTTCGAAACCGCCGCGCCATCTGACCCGCACACCATCCGGCTGGCGTTTTCAGCTGCGCGTCCCCACCGCACTCGTCTCCCCAAATTTGCGACTTGCAGGATCGTCTCCGATGATCCGCGCGCAGCTTGGCCCGATGGCCAGACGCGACGCCCGGCGAGCCGCAGAACAGCTAGCCATGGTGTGTCGTAGGATTTTCGACGATGCCGCCCGCAAACGGAGAACAGCGATGGAATTGGGGCAGACAGACAACAATGATCGAGCTCTCGCCGAACAGGTGGTTGCGGCCTGTCAGGCCGCGATCGCACGCGCGATCAAGCAGCCGAAATCGGCGATCGGCCTTGCCCGCTCATTGAGTTCGGCGCTCACCTCGCTCCAGCTCATCGAGAGCGAAGTAGGCAAAGGTGCCGACGGCGCACAGGCTGTAGTTTCCAATGCCGATGAATTGACGCGCCAGGCATTAACACAGGTCCTGTTGCTCGCGCCAAATCCGTCACAAGCGAAAAGCGCGCTTGCCAACATGACAAGTGTGGCGCCCCCGCTAAAAATATCGTCTGCGTTGTCGGCTTCCAGTTCTAGAACGACAAAGCTGATGACCTTCGGTGAAGTATCACGTGCTTATATAGACATGCGCATCGCGAACGATGGTGAAAATCACCCAGATATCAAATCGCTCGAATTGCGAAGGCAGACTTTCATTGATCTTTGTGGGGATCGTCAGATCGGCGACTACGGCCCCGCGGACTTGCAAGACTACGTGACGCGAATGCAGTACTGGCCTGCGAACGTCACAAAACGATCAGGTATATCGCGCGATACCCACGCCATCCTTGCAGACAACAAAAATCTGGCACAAAAACCGCTCAGCAAAAAAACGATGCTGGATGGGTACGTCGCCAATATCAAAACCATGGCGCGATTCCGGATGTCCGACGACAACTATCGGGATCCCTTTGCCAACGTCAAAATCAGATGGCCAAAGACATACGGTACTTCAGCAATCCGGGAAGGTATCGACGACGGCGTACTAAACAAAACATTCGAGAATGGCATTGCCTCGGGCCTTCTTGCCTGGGCCATTCTGCCGCTTCTCGCAAAACTGACCGGGCGACGCATCGGTCTGCTGGCCCATCTGCAAGGCTCCGACTTCAGAGAAAAGCACGATGTGATGATTGCACAAACTGCGGCAATCAAGTGCGTCGAGGGTCGCTGGCAACGGATTCCAGTCAAAACACATGAAAGCACCTCGTTCTTTGTGCTGCACGATATGCTTCGGCCATTCTTTCAATGGGCGCGCCAGCAGGATGGCTGGATATTCAAGGCCCTTCATGAGCACCCAAACGCGTCGAAATATGCGTCGAAGGAGATGAATAAGCTGCTGCGCCGATCCGGAGCGCGCGGCGCAAACATCGAGGTGTTCCATTCGCTTCGCGGAGACATGCTCGACGATCTGCGCGTCACAGACGTTGACGCACGAGCCCGTCGATTACAAGCGGGGCACGAACTCGGTGATGTGCACGATGAATATGGATCTCGCGCCCTGAGCGCGGTCGACGCAAAGCGCATCGCCAACCGTCAACTACCGCCAACAATCGATTGGGCTGTATTTGAGGGGCTGGATTTCGACACCCTCGCCAAGGCACGCCCCAAAAAGGGCCGTCGCAGCAAGACCAAATAGGAGGCATAGCGGCTATGTCTCCCTTGGATTTAATCATCGCCCACACGACGCGATCAGCAAAGAAGCCATTGGCTAATATTGGACCCCTAATGTCCTCGTCACCCGCGGCCGCCGCGAACAGCACTCCTGATTCCTGCAAGCGACGGCGACTGACAATCGTCGCTTGCACTGGGAAGGGCGGATCCGGAAAGTCGACCACGACGATCAATCTCGCCGTGATCGCGATCCAAACGGGCTATCGCGTCGCAATCATTGATGCTGATCCTCAACAGTCAGCCATGTGCTGGCGACGCGCTCGCGGAAAAAGCGACATTCCAGTCGTCGCCTGCAACCCTACACGTCTCGATGACGCCGTTGAAAAAGCCCGCCGTGCCCACATTGATATCCTCCTGATCGACATGCCACCCAACCTGCAGCATACGGCGGCTGCAGCGCGCTTTGCTGATCTCGTTCTCGTGCCAACTCGCACTTCCCTATTCGACGTCATGGTGACGCAGCGCTTGGCCGCAATACTATCTTCCACAACTACTCCATATGGCATTTTGATCAATGCTGCCGGACCTATTCGGTCCGAAGGCGAAGCGCCGGCGGTGCGAGAAGCACGCAAGGCGCTAGCCGCCCACGCAGAGCACGTTTGGCAAGGACAGATCACCCATCGCGTGATCATCGCTGCCGCGTTGATCCACGGCATGAGCGTCATTGAAGCCGCACCGAAGGGACCGACGGCGGAGCAATATCAGGCTTTATGGAGAACTGTCCGCAGGTCACTCAGACTCAAAGAATGCCCGCATGAAAACACATAAGCGCACGATGCACGAGGCCATCGAGGCAACGCACGTCGGCTTCGAGGAAGACTCGCTCGGTACAGATCAAGGCGCAGAGCAGGCAATGACCGGCGATGGGCGGTGCGGCATCCTGATTCGTGTTTCGCGCGAATTACGCGACCAACTGAAGATTTTGGCCATCTGCCGCGGGACCACCATGCAACACATCATGCTGGAGGCTATCGTGGAACGCCTGGAAGATCGCGCCTCGCCTCCGGGCGCATCCTCCAAGTCCGCTGGCTCTAGACCATCAAGGCGGGCCGACAAGATAGACCTAAATGGGCCCACAATAACGAGGCATCAGACATGAAGGCGCTCGATCTCATCACCAGGGCCAAGGCCTGCAGTGATCTCGTTCCCCAACGTGAGATCAGCGAGCGGACGCTAATTTCGTATTTGAAAGAATTCGGCAGGATGTGGCGCGCGGGCCATCTCGATCCGCTCAAGGCGGGTATCGCACTCGATACCTACTACCATCGCCGCGCATCACTCCATGCCGGCGGCAAGAGAATGCTGGATCATTTGGTCAAACGCCATCTCGATGCTGCCGAGCGCCAAGATACGGACGCTGCCCACCACTGGACACAAAAATTGCGTGACGCACTCGAGCGCATAGAACCGGCCTTCGCTCTCGAACCGCCAGCGTCAGCCGATATCTTGCCGTGGAAGCGGCCACCATCGCGCTGGCATCAACTGAACGAGACTGGTCGAAAGCGCGGTGCGGGCAGCAAAAAACACGTCTTGAAACACTTGCCAAAAGATTGGGACAAGCATCTCTGGGATGCATCAGATGACAATTGGATGTATCGCGACGTGCTCGCTATTCACTTAACAGTTCCGGTGCGGCCGGAAGAGCTTGTGCCTTCATTACGGCCTACAGGATGGTCAGCGGGCATCACAGTTGAACTCAACGAGGCTTCCCACATTGCCGTGACCTTCCTGCCGGCAAAATCACACCGAGGATTATATGGCACCGGTCGCACGATGATCGTGATTAACCCCCAGCTAGCCGAGAAGCCCGCCAAATATCTCGCCGATCGATGCCGCATGTCCGGCGGGAGCTTCGTTATCAGCACGAATTCTACGAATCCCTTTCGGAAAGCGCTCGCAAAGCTTGGCCAGCGAGCACTTCCCAATTGCTCCCGGACGATCACAGCATACGTTTGCCGCCACCAGCTTCTAGCAGATTTGAAAGCTACTTTCGGTGGCGGCGAAGACGTGGCCCGGGCAGCAGGCCACTGCACCGACCGTACGCAAGCGAGATATGGAAATTTTCAAAATGGCCGGAAACGCAATGGCTATCTAAGGATCACTAGCGATCGCACGCCCTGCTCCCACAGTGTCAGTCGGGTTCGCAATCTCCAAAACGAGAAAAACATGCGCCCTCACTCATGAGCGAAATACTCTTGCAAGGAGCCGTCATTACTACCCGCCGAAGTACAAGGCTCGGCTACGGTGATAATGTGAATCATCGTGAGGGAATTCTCTTGCAGAGCCTTCTTGGTTATCACGATGCCAGATCGCTACCGAAGCTCTGGAATCTCGGCTGTGGTTCTCGGCGCCGAGGCTGGCGCCCCGCTTAGCGCAGCGGTCGCTGACTCAAGCAGCCCCTACCGAAACGGCCCACCGATGCGTCGCTATCGTGCACCGGATGGCAGCGTTGATCTACCCCCTTTGAAGTGGCCCCCCCTGAAGTATGATTTTCGGATGGAGGATAAAATCGATGGCGAGGAAGAAGCATACAGCTGAAGAGATCGTAGCGAAGCTTCGGCAGGTTGATGTGCTGATGGCACAGGGACGGCAAGTAGCAGACGCAGTCCGAGCGATAGGCGTGACGGAAGTAACCTACTATCGGTGGCGCAATAAGTACGGCGGCCTGACGGGCGATGAGGTCAAGCGCTTGAAAGAGCTGGAGACTGAGAACACTCGGCTTCGTCGCGCGGTGTCGGATCCGACGCCGGACAAGCTGATCTTGGCGGAGGCCGCAAAGGGAAACTTCAAAGCCCCTCCCGACGCCGCGCGTGCGTCGATCACGTGATGACCGAGCTTTGCATCTCCGAGAAACGGGCATGCCGAGCGTTGGGCCAGCATCGATCGACGCAGCGCAAGACTCCGACCACGCCCGATGACGAGGCAGCTCTAACTGCCGACATCATTGAGCTTGCCCGCCAGTATGGCCGCTACGGATATCGCCGGATCACGGCGTTACTTCGCAGAGCCGGCTGGACGGTGAACAAGAAGCGTGTTGAGCGGATCTGGCGGTGTGAGGGGCTGAAGGTCCCTGCCAAACAGCCTAAGCGCGGGCGTCTCTGGTTCAACGACGGCTCGTGCATTCGCCTGCGGCCAGAGCGGCTCAACCATGTCATGTCTGGTCCTATGACTTCGTCGCTGACCGCACCCACGATGGTAAGGCGTTCCGGATGTTGTGCATCATCGACGAGTTCAGTCGTGAGAGCCTGACCATCCGTGTCGCACGGAAACTCAAGACCACCGACGTCATCGAGGCACTCTGCGAGTTGTTCGTCTCGCGGGGCATCCCTGCGCACATACGTTCAGACAATGGCCCTGAGTTCGTCGCCGAGGCGCTTCCGGATTGGATCGCCACCGTCGGAGCCATGACCGCTTACATCGAACCTGGAAGTCCATGGGAGAATGGCTATTGCGAGAGCTTCAACGGAAAGCTGCGCGATGAACTGCTCAACGGCGAGATCTTCTACACATTGAAGGAAGCCCAGACCGTCATTGAAAGCTGGCGCCGCCACAACAACACGGTGCGTCCACACTCATCACTGGATATCGACCGCCAGCACCCGAAGCCCTCGTCTGGCCAGCACCAGAGGAGATAGTCAAAATGCAATCGCTAAACTAACATTCCAATCGGACCACTCTGTGGGGGCGGGTCAATAGGTCCTCAATTTCGACATCGCGCCAGCACTGTATTTTTTAACACAATCAACCCAAACCGGATTGCCTTGGTCGAAGAGCCATCGGAGTCTGGCTCGATCACTGTTGCGGCCTGAATTAACTGCACATTAGAACCATTGGCCTAAAGTGCTTTTAACTGCGCACCTAGTCGGGTGATGCGATACAGTTAGCTGCGAGTCCTAAATGACGGTTCAGTTGGTCTTCTCGCGCGCCTCATGGCAACCATTTCTGGCGCGTTGGCGTGGTGTCCTAGCTAACACTGGCGCTCCAACGGTTCTGTCGAAAAAAGCTATCATGCTTGATTTGACCGAGCGTATCGTTATCATAGCGTTATATGGTCGTTTCGCGTACAAGGTGCTGCTTAACTTCGCAGACTCGCCCGGCCTCATTACAGCTTTGCTTTTCGTCTCTGAAACGGCTCCGTTTCTTTTTATATTGATGCGAACTCCCTCAACGACGTTGTCGCAACGGCCGTCAGACTGGCTATTCGGCCTGGCGGGAACGACTGCGCCCATGCTCATCGAACCGGCGCTTGAAAGCCCATTGATTGCGCCCTCCTTGTGCCTCGCAATCATCATCTCCGGGATATTTCTTCAGGTCTCAGGAAAGCTTATCTTGGGGTTTAGCTTCGGAGTGGTCGCTGCAAATCGAGGCGTGAAGGTAAGCGGACCTTATCGCTTCGTTCGTCATCCAATTTACGCCGGGTACACCGTCACCCATGTCGGGTTGCTGCTAGCGATGCCGTCGGTTTTGAACGCGGCTCTCTACACCGTGGCGCTCGCACTCCAAATCGTCCGCATCCGACGTGAAGAGCGCATCCTTGATCAGGATCAGCGGTATCGCGATTTCTCCGTACGCGTTCGATACCGGCTATTGCCCGGAATTTTCTAGATGCGGTCAAACTGCGTTCGCCGCCAGTCCGATCCCAAAGGACTTAATCAGAATGTGTGGAAGTGCCCGTGTAGAAAGGGGTTCCATCACATTCATCGGTTGTTATGCCTTGATGGGTGGTAACGTCTGACCTGCACCCCTGATTGCCCTCGTTTATAAGTAGACTCTGTTCTGGTTTTCGCCCCTGCTGGAGCGGATGGCGAACTCGGTCGATGTAAGCCCGTTGAGGCTCGTGTGCGGTCGGGTGGTGTTGTAGTCGATCCTCCAATCCTCGATGATCTGCTAGGCCTCGTTGAGGTTGGCAAACAGGTGTTCGTTCAGGCACTCGTCTCGCAGGCGGCCATTGAAGCTCTCGACGAAGCCGTTCTGCATCGGTTTGCCCGGCGCGATGTAGTGCCACTCGACGCCGAACTCCTCCTGCCAGGCTAAGACGGCGTTCGAGGTGAACTCGGTGCCGTTGTCGCTCACAATCATCTGCGGACAGCCTCGGCTTTCGATAATCCGATCAAGTTCGCGCAGCACCCGCAGAGCGGTCAGCGACGTGTCGACGACCAGTCCCAGGCATTCCCGGGTGAAGTCGTCGACCAACGTCAGGATACGGAAGCGTCGGCCGCTGACCAGCGTGTCCATCACGAAGTCGAGCGACCAGCGCAGGTTCTGATCCTGCGGGATGGTCATCGGCGCTCGCGTGCCCAATGCTCGTTTGCGGCCGCCGCGCTTGCGCACCGACAGCCGTTCCTCCCTGTAGAGCCGATACAGCTTCTTGTGGTTGATCCGGACCCCTGACGCGTCCGGTCGCGCCAGATACTTCTTTGTCGGCATGGCAGCGCAACCTCTCGGAACTGGTTCACTGGCTGCTCTATGCGCTCGTCCTTGCAACGACGCTGAGCGGATGGCTTTTCGCTTCAGCGCGCGGATGGGCGGTATCGCTGTTCTTCACCATCCCGTTGCCGATGCTAACCTCACAAAGCTCGGTACTCATCCAGAGGATCGATGGACTGCATCAGATCCTGGAATGGACGTTGCTCATCGTAATCGGCGTTCATGTGGGTGCGGCACTCATACATCTGCTAGTTTACCGGGACCGCGTTGTGCAACGGATATTGCAGGGCGAACCTTCATAGCAACGAGAAGAGGTTAGCCGACAGTACCGAGCACGCCGCCGATGTGCTGCTGCGCGCCAGCGCTGGGCACTTGTCATCCACCTCTCTCATCACGGAATCAAAGCTCGCGTGATCCAGATAAGTCAGAAAAAGAATCTATGGCTCTGCGCTGACAAATAGGGAAAGCTCACTATCATCTTTTGGTCATGGGAGCCTACCCGATGTGGTTGGAATTCATCTTCGGCGGCACGACCGAATCGGTGCTGAACTCGTCGAAGATACCCGTTCTCGTTTCCCATTAGCGTAAGGTGAAGCGCCGTGCAGTTGTCCGGGGATAGCGACACCAAGCCTCAGCGCGTGAAGGCTTTTCAAGTCCTTTGGGAGCGTCTGAAGGAGCATCCGTTGTCGCGGCTCGGTCCAGGGCTTATTACTGGCGTGGCCGACGACGACCCGAGCGGCATTGCTACCTATTCACAGGCAGGGGCCCAATTTGGTCTCAACATGCTCTGGACAATGCCGCTAGCCTACCCGTTGATGGCTGCGGTACAAGCGATGTGCGCGCAAATCGGACGGGTCACCGGAAAAGGACTTGCCGCCAATATTAAGATCGCGTTCCCCCCGATCGTGCTCAAATCCGTCGTTTTTTTGTTGTTGATCGCAAACACACTCAATATCGCGGCGGACGTTGCAGCGATGGGAGAAGTCGCCGAACTCGTCAGTGGTGTCGATCGGCACTTGATGACGGCGATTTTTGTCCTTGGAACGTTACTGCTTCAAGTCTTTGTGCCATATCATCGGTACGTGTTCTTTCTGAAATGGCTGACGCTATCGCTGTTGGCCTATGCCGCCGTCCTGTTCACAGTCCATGTTCCCTGGGGCGAGGTGGCGTTGAGAACAGTGTGGCCGAAGCTAACGCTGAATTCTGGTGCTGCCGCCGTGATCGTCGGTGTCTTTGGAACGACGATCAGCCCATATCTCTTCTTCTGGCAGGCATCGGAGGAAGTGGAAGACATGCATGCTAAACTGGGTGCCGCGCCGCTTTTGCGGGACCCCGCTGCCGCGTCGGCAGAACTTCGGCGCATTCGATGGGACACCTGGAGTGGTATGCTCTATTCTAATGTCACTGCCTATTTCATCATCCTCGCCACGGCCGTCACGCTGAATGTGGCGGGGATTACCGATATTGAGACAGCGGCGCAAGCTGCAAGCGCTTTGCGACCGCTGGCGGGGGATTTCGCCTTTACCCTCTTTGCGCTTGGAATCCTCGGCGTCGGCCTGATAGGCGTACCCGTACTTGCTGGTTCCGCTGGCTACGCCTTGGCCGAAGCAATGGGATGGAAATCGGGCCTTGAACGAAAAGCGGCAGATGCGCGCGGATTCTACGGCGTCATCGCGGTCAGCGTGCTTGCAGGGCTAATCATTCAGTATTCGCCGATTAGCCCAATGAAGGCACTCTTCTGGAGTGCCGTCATCAACGGAGTGGTCGCGGTACCATTGCTGGCGGTGATAACGCTGATCGCATCGAGAAAATCGGTAATGGGAGATTTTACGTCAAGTCGATTCATCGTACTCCTTGGCTGGATCACCACGGTCGTTATGGGCGTCGCGGCAATGATGATGTTCATGCCGAGCTAGAGATGCACGCATGAACCGAAAGAGCAGTACGGGGCGACTGAGGCCGTCGTAGCAATCGCAAGCACCGCGCGCTACGCGACAACCGCTATAACCGCCGCTTGGGGCGGTGATTGCATATCACAGCTTCGGTTGCGCGGCTGGTAGTGGTTTGCCTATTCGAAAACAGTTGTCTTAGGTGAGGAGCCGGTACCGCCGGGCTATACAGATAACCCTGCATCTGACTACAGCCGAGTTGACGCAAGATTTCTCGCTGCGCCTCGGTCTCGACGCCCTCGGCCGTCGTCGTCATGCAACGAGCAGCGGCCATGCTTACCACTGCCTGCACAATGGGCAAAGAATCGTCAGGTTCGCCGATATCGCTGATGAAGCTGCGATCGATCTTGATCTTGTCGAAGGGAAAACGATGCAAATAGCTCAGCGACGAATAGCCGGTGCCAAAATCATCAAGTGCAATATGAACGCCGAGCTCTTGCAGTTGTCGCAGGATCGTGAGCGCCTCCTCATCATCGCGAATGAGGACCGCCTCGGTGATCTCGAGCTCTAGCCTTTCCGGCGAAAGGCCAGATTCGGATAGTGCGGCAGCTACTTTGAGTGCCAGCGTCTTCGAGCGGAATTGCACCGGGGACACGTTGACCGCGACACGGATCTGGTTAGGCCAACTGGCGGCCTCCGCGCAAGCCTGCCGCAGCACCCATTCCCCGATTTCACCGATCATGCCTGTTTCTTCGGCCACCGGAATGAACTGGGCGGGCGACACCGAGCCGCGGGCGGGATGTTGCCATCTGAGCAACGCCTCGCAGCCGGTAATATTGTTAGTATCGAGATCGACCAACGGCTGGTAGTGAATTTCAAATTCCCCCTGGGCGTGCGCTTGACGCAAATCCAGCTCAAGCTCACGCCGCTCTCTGGCCTTAGCTCCGTACTCAGGCACGAAAAAGCGGAAAGTCCGTCGGCCGTCGGATTTCGCCGCATACATGGCGAGATCCGCGCATTTGAGCAGACCGTCCAGATTGCTGTCATGTTCCGGTGCGATCGCGATACCGATACTGACATCCGTCGCGATCTCTTGCCCCTCGTAATTCACCGGTTCGCGCAACGTCTGTAATATCTGCTCCGCGAGCGCAATCAGGTCTGCCCGGTCGTTCGCGTAAGAAGTGACGATCGCGAATTCGTCGCCGCCGAGCCGCGCGACGAGGTCATTCGCGCTCACACTGGCGCGCAGGCGATTTGCGACTTGGCACAGCAACTCGTCGCCTGTCTCGTGGCCGAGCGTGTCGTTGACACCCTTGAACTCGTCCACGTCAATGTACAGGATCGCAAATGACTTTCCCTGGCCGAGCTCCGACACCCGGCGTTCCAGATGCTCCCGCATCAGCGCGCGGTTGGGCAGATCGGTCAGGACGTCGTAATGCGCCATATGAGCGATGCGATCATCGGCGCGGACGCGCTCGGTGATGTCGTCATGGGTGGCGAGCCATCCGCCAGATCCCCGCGGCTGGTTCCGGATCTCGATCAGTCGGCCGTCGGAGGTCCGGACGGTTGCGACCGAGCTCAAGATACTCTCGCAAGAGTAATCGACGTCGTCCTCGAACGATCCAGTATCGCGTTGGTGCTGAACGACGTCGCGGAAGTGGGCACCCGGCTTCACCACGTCAGTCGACAAACCGTACATCTCGATATAGCGGCGATTGCAGACTATGAGCCGCTCGTCCTCGTCAAACATCAAGAGGCCTTGGGTCATGGTGTTTATCGCGGTATCAAGCTGCTGCTTCTCCACCGAGAGGCGCTGCGTCACTTGTCTGAAAATTAGGTAAAGGGTGAGAACCAGCAGCGCTACCGATAGCATAGACACTATGAGGAAGAATTTCGTCTCCGTGCGCCAAGTCGCGAGCGTCGCATCCAGCGTTTTGGTAGCGACTACGACAAGCGGCTCACGAGTTAACTTGCGGGAAGCGACGATGCGTTCTTTGCCATCCATAGGACTTGTAAGGCGCGTGGTAAGAGAGGCGCGCTCAAATACAGCCACTTGTTCAGGAGGGCCGTCGCGAAAATTTTGTCCGATCATGGCGTCGACGTGCGGAACACGGGCCAGCAACTGGCCATTCTCGTGGTGCATCGCGATGGTCGATTCCTCGCCTATCCCGGCAGACTCGAAGAATGCTTCCAATTGGTCTGGCTTGATTGCACGGGTCACGACACCCAAAAATTCACCGTTTGGTCCCGAAATGCGCCGGGCGAATACGATCGCCATACCATTACCGAGCCGGCCGCGAACCACCTCGACTTCCTCTCCTGATGCTGAATTGCTTTTAATCCGGCTGAAATAATCGCGGTCGGAAATCTTAATGGCGGAGACCGGCCATCGCTTCGAAGAATTGATCAGGACGCCGTTAGAGTCAAAAACGTTTGCACCGGCGATGTCGGGCCAGCCACTCGCCTTGCCACGCAGTACCTCGTGCATGGCAAGCGTCCCCATTTCACTGCGGAAAGTTTCAGCTGAACGGATGCCACGCGTTTCGAGTTCCTCGATGATGCTTTTCTGCAGTACCGAGAAGTCTTCGAACTCTCGATCGAAGTGACGCGCCAGGAGCCGGACCGAGCTCTGCAAGTTTTCACGACCGCTTTCGATTGCGTTTTCCCGGAAGCGGTCAATGGTGAGCACGGTACCGATCGCGGTCGCGGCCATCAGCACGAAGCCGCCCAAGATCAGCCACGTTAGGGGCGCCCCGCGCCAGCGGCGTAGTAACGCACGCATTCGCACTGTCCATTGAATTGACGTGTCCATTTTGTCCCCCAGGGAGACAGCACACCAAAACCACCAAGGCCCTGTTACCATCTAAGGTAACGAAAGCGTAAACCGCATAAATGCAGTGACCTATTAGGTTTTGCAGACCCGCGTGCTGCCAACCATTTACATAATATTCCTCAATCGAGCTTGCACTTCTCCCCCTGTTTGGCGATTGCAAGGGTTAGCCTCGCCTGTCTAGTGGTCTTCACGCACATCTTTCTCAGGTATCAATCCATAAAAAAAGTATCCAGATCAGGGTGGGGAGGTGGCTTTGAAACGCATGGTCCAGTCTCAAACCATGGACCTGTTCCAGACATCTGGTTCGCAGCCGAACGCCTGTGCCTTCGATGTTTAGTCTGCAACGGCTGCTGGCCTCCGCTGTTTCATCATCATCACGACCGAGATAGTAGATTTTCCGTCTCACGCCGAAGGTGCGCCGCTATCGACGGTAAACCTCGATGTGAGGATTGCATTCAACCCCAACTTGACAACCGTCTGGGCGAGCGGGCTGGTGATTGCGGGCGCGGTCCTTCTCTGCCTTAATGGCGTGCTACGCATGATGCTTGTTCGCAGGCGTCGATAACGCCTCGTGGTCGGGCTTCCCGTTTTTCGTGTTAGCAATGACCATTCTAGTCGCGGCCTGGCTGGTCGTCTCGCCCTTCACCATCCGCTACGCCCGTCTCGTGCAGCGCACGGGCGCATTCATGATTGGCGGGCTCATGGGGCTGGCCGAGAGTTGGGATCCCCGCTCGCAACTCACGAAGAAAGATATTTCACCCTATTTCTGGCCGAACGGCATGATGTCGAACTCGAAAGAGTTCGATGATCTCGTGGCAGAGAGATTCGCCAGCTACCGGCTTCGAATCGGTGGCCTTGTAGAGACGTCCCGGCAGTTTTCTTTGGACGAACTCAAGGCCATGACCAAGCAGGAACAGATCACGACACACTTCTACATCCAAGGTTGGTCCGGCGTTGCCGAGTGGGGCGGCGTTCCCATGCGCGACATAATCGACCTCGTGAAGCCGACGCCGGCGGCCCGCTACGCCGTGTTCTATTCTCTTGCCGACGGTGCCGATGGTGGTCGGTATTACGACGTCCACAAAATCGAAAACATGCGCCATGAACTGACGATCCGCGCCTATGAGATGAATGGGATGCCTGTCAGCGTTCTACATGGTGCGCCGCTGCGGCTGCGCTGCGAGAACGAGCTAGGCTTCAAGATGGTCAAATGGGTCGTAGCAATCGAGTTTGTGGCGGACTTTGCCGATCTCGGGGCCGGCCAGGGCGGCTACAATGAAGATCATGAATTTTATGGCTATCGGATGCCGATTTGATCGTTCGTCAGCCGTGGCCGAGAGGCTCAACTGGCAACAACAGTAAGGCAGGAATCGGAACGATGATCATTGCGAACATATTGCCACGAGCACGCGAACGTCTGGTCCTAATCGAAGCCGAAGCGCCCGTCAAAGAGGCGGCCGCGCTCATGTCCCGGCCCCATACCGATCTCATCGTTGTGTGCGCCCAGGCCGCCATGGTCGGCGTTCTGACCAAGACCGACATCGTCGGGCAGATCGGTCGCTGTATAGGCGCCGGCTGCACCGCCACAGTGGCCAGCATCATGACCCGCGATGTTACCTATTGCCGGACACAGGAAATATTGCTCGATGTCTGGTCGGTAATGAGGAAATGGGGTTTGCAGCGTGTTCCGATCCTCGACGACGCAGGAAGGCCACTGGGCATCATCTATGCGCGGGAAGCTTTGCAGGCCCTGTTGTCCGAAGTGGAGAACCAAGACAAGTTGCTTCGTGACTATATATCTGGCGTCGGATATCGGTAAGCTCCACTCCGTCTGCCGCCATCACAGAAGGATCTGAAAGGAGCCGCGATGTCGCCTCAGAATTCAGACTCATCGAGCCAAGCAACGCTACGTCAACAAGCATTATCGAGATGGGATAGCGAAGGCGGAGCCCCGGCTGCCCTCGAGATTACGGCCGCGACCGAACAACACGTCCCAACACCAGACATGAGCAATGCCGACCTGGTCGCGTTGCGTGTGCGAGTCATCGCGCTGGAGAATTTGTTGATTGCGCTGCTCGCCACGGCATCGGACCAACAACTCGAACTGGCGCGCGAAATGTCCGGCTACATCTCGCCAAGGCCGGGCTTTACCCATCATCCGCTAACAATACATGCCTCAGCCCACATGATTGACCTCATCCAACGGTCGGCGCACTTTCGCTGATGTGAGGCTGGGTGGTTTGGCGTGGCGCCCATACTTCATGGTTCAATGGAGATCAATTTGATTCGTTGCTGGAACCCTAGGCTAGGAAGGTCGTTCTCTTTCCGCAGGTAAACTAGAATCTGTACCGCTCTCCTGGAGAGACGGGAATGGCGCGCAGCATTTCTGGCTTTCCCCCAGTCAGGATGCTGGGCGCCATTTTTTTATGTGGCCAGTGTCGACTGAAACTTGAGTTGCCATGCTGATCGGTGATCTGCCCCCTTTGAAGTGGTCCTCCCTGAAGTATGATTTTCGGATGGAGGATAGGATCGATGGCAAGGAAGAGGCATACGGCTGAAGAGATCGTTGCGAAGTTTGTGATGACCGAGCTTTGCATATCCGAGAGACGGGCGTGCCGGGCATTAGGTCAGCATCGATCGACGCACGCACGGCGTCGGGAGGGGCTTAGAGGTTTCCCTTTGCGGCCTCTGCAAGGATCAGATTGTCCAGCGTCAGATCCGACACCGCTCGTCGGAGACGATTGTTCTCAGTCTCCAGCTCTTTGAGTCGCTTCACCTGATCGCCCTTCAGGCCACCGTACTCGTTTCGCCATCGATAGTACGTGACTTCCGTCACGCCTATCGCTCGGACCGCGTCTACGACCTGCCGCCCCTGTGCCATCAACACATCAACCTGCCGAAGCTTCGCAACGATCTCTTCAGCCGTATGCCTCTTCCTTGCCATCGATCCTATCCTCCATCCGAAAATCATACTTCAGGGAGGACCACTTCAAAGGGGGCAGATCAAGACGACGCCAGCGCTTCAACCGTGTCCCAATTGATCTTCACGGTGCCGTCCGGTTCGACCTCGTACAGCGCCGTTTCTTCCGGTGGGGCGTTTTGAATTTTCAGCGTCTTGACCGACTTTGGCTACTCTTGTGCGTGAGCAGATTCAACAACTGCTAATGCAAGCAGTGTTACGACAAGCAGTCGCACTCCAAATACCCGGCTGATCATATTAAGCCTCGTCTACGCGCATGTCTTCACTTGCTCCGCGCTCATTAACCGATAGTCCGTTTTTGACCCAAAACCAGACATCTCCAGCGATTCCAGCGATCTTCCGCTCCCATCTCCTTCGGCTCAGGAATCCGTATTCCCTTGCAAGAATAAAACGGTCTAGCAACGGACCTATTGTAGCCTGAGACCGTTGAACCTGATCTCCCACCGCCTCCGGTTTGCCACTTCGCAATTGTGAGAATCGCGCGGGAAAGGTTGCCCGTGTTCAGAAAGCAATTCAGCGAAGTCGAAGACGCCTGCGCGCTCGCGCAGGCGATGGTTGATACTGTGCGTGAGCCTTTGATTGTACTCGACAAAGACCTGCGTGTCGTTGCCGCGAGCAGGTCATTCTATGAGAAATTCTCGATCGATCCTCTCGAGGCACACGGGAAGCGCTTTTACGAATTGGGTGACCACGAGTGGGACATTCCAAAGCTCCGTTTGCTATTGGAAGACATTATACCCAACCAAAGCTCGATGGATGAATACGAAGTCGAGCATGACTTCCCCCGCATCGGTCGACGGGTATTGCTGTTAAATGCCTGTACCGTTCAATATGAGAAAGCGCATACCAATATCTTGCTTGGCATCGAGGATATTACGGTTCAACGCAATCTGGAACGCGATAAGGATGATCTACTGCGCCAGAAAGACATTCTGCTCGACGAAATCCAGCATCGGGTCGCCAATAGTCTTCAGATCATCGCCAGCATCATTATGATGAAGGCAAGATCGGTGCAGTCGGAGGAAACGCGACGCCATCTACACGACGCTCACACCAGGGTCATTTCGGTCGCGGCCGTACAAGAGCACCTTCACGCTTCGGCGGGCATCGGCTCAATGGAAATGCAGCCCTACCTCAGCAAGCTTTGCGATGCACTCGCCCACTCGATGATAGGGGAAGACCAGCAAATTTCGTTGAGGGTGGTGGGTCAGGGCGGGATAGCAACTTGTCGGGACGCTGAGAGCCTCGGGTTAATCGTCACCGAACTCGTGATAAATTCGCTAAAGCATGCCTTCAAAGTAGACACAAAAGATGGACAGATCGCTGTCTCCTATGAAGTTTCCGGCACGGATTGGAAGCTATCGGTCGTCGACAATGGAATCGGAAAACCTGACGACGTCTTTGCCCAACCCAAATCCGGGCTTGGTACCGGCATTATTAGAGCGCTCGCCAAGCAACTCGACGCTCAGGTCGTTACGCTAAGTGGACCAAAAGGGACGGACATCACTGTCACTCACGCAACTTTTGCAGGCGGCGAGGCGAAAAGCCGACCAGCGGCTTAAGCTTCGTTGGTGCATCACCGACTCGCGACATCGGAACAGCTTTGGTTCCCGGCTGATCGAACAAGTGCTGCCTGGCCAGTTTATAGGGTGAGGCGCGTCTTCGATTTGAACCCGATGGCGTTAGCTGTGAAGTCAACATTCCGCCCGCGATTATTCAGGAGCGATAATTCCACACGCATTGACGATAGATCGAATTTTGGAAGGAACTAGCGTGAAGCCAATCACCTTGGTCCCCGACAGGGATTTCGAATGCTAACAGCAATCAACCGGCCACTCGTACTGGTCGTCGAGGACGAGCTTTTGTTGCGCATGAACGCCGTTATGATGATCGAAGACGCGGGCTTTGACGTCATTCAAGCAGGTAACGCAGACGAGGCAATCAAGATACTTGAGAGTCGTTTGGATGTTCGCGTTGTCTTTACAGACATACAAATGCCAGGTTCGATGGATGGTTTGAAATTAGCTGCGGCTGTCCGGGGCCGTTGGCCTCCGATAAAGATCGTCGCGGCCTCTGGCCGTATTGTTATTCGTGATGGTGATTTGCCGATAGGAACCATCTTTGTTTCAAAGCCATATAGCTCGGAAACCGTGTCGAACACTCTCCATACAATATTAGATGCTGCCTAGTGGTGTCGCTGTCCCGAATAGCGCTTGGCTTCGATAAAAGCTCCCGAAGTGTTTGATCCTTAAAACATAAACACTGGTTTGCGTTTTAAGCAGCAGGCAGCGAGTTGGCTAAGGATGACCTGCCACTGAACTTTCATCCAGCGGAGGCCGATGATCCCTGTGCCCATTGCTTGATCTGCCCCCTTTGAAGTGGTCCTCCCTGAAGTATGGTTTTGATCATGGAGGATACGATGGCGAGGAAGAGGCACACAGCTGAAGAGATCGTTGCGAAGCTGCGGCAGGTTGATGTGCTGATGGCACAGGGCCGTCAGGTAGCAGACGCAGTCCGAGCGATAGGCGTGACGGAAGTCACGTATTATCGATGGCGGAATGAGTATGGTGGCCTGAAGGGCGACCAGGTGAAGCGGCTGAAGGAACTGGAGACCGAGAACACCCGGCTCCGGCGAGCGGTGTCGGATCTGACGCTGGACAAGCTGATCCTGGCAGAGGCCGCAAAGGGAAACTTCAAAGCCCCTCCCGACGCCGCGCGTGCGTCGATCATGTCACAGCCGAACTTGGCATCTCCGAGAGACGGGCGTGCCGGGCATTGGGTCAACACCGATCGACGCAGCGCAAGATCCCCACGACACCTGATGACGAGGCGGCTTTGACTGCCGACATCATCGAGCTTGCCCACCAATATGGCCGCTACGGATATCGCCGGATTACGGCGTTGCTTCGCAGAGCCGGCTGGAGGGTGAACAAGAAGCGTGTTGAGCGGATCTGGCGGTGTGAGGGGCTGAAGGTCCCTGCCAAACAGCCTAAGCGCGGGCGTCTCTGGTTCAACGACGGCTCGTGCATCCGCCTGCGGCCAGAGCGGCTCAACCATGTCATGTCTGGTCCTATGACTTCGTCGCTGACCGCACCCACGATGGTAAGGCGTTCCGGATGTTGTGCATCATCGACGAGTTCAGTCGTGAGAGCCTGGCCATCCGTGTCGCGCGGAAGCTCAAGGCGATCGATGTCATCGAAGCCCTGTGCGAGCTGTTCGTCTCGCGGGGCATCCCTGCGCACATCCGCTCAGACAACGGCCCTGAGTTTGTCGCCCAGGCGCTCCGGGATTGGATCGCCGCCGTCGGCGCCAAAACCGCTTACATCGAGCCGGGAAGTCCATGGGAGAACGGCTATTGCGAAAGCTTCAATGGCAAGCTGCGCGATGAGCTGCTCAATGGCGAGATCTTCTACACATTGAAGGAGGCTCAGATCGTGATCGAGAACTGGCGACGCCACTACAACACGGTGCGTCCACACTCATCGCTGAAATATCGGCCGCCAGCACCCGAGGTCCTCGTCTGGCCAGCACCAAAGGAGATAGTCAAAATGCAATCTCTAAACTAACATTCCAATCGAACCACTCAGTAGGGGCCGGTCACCGGTATCAACGCCATCTTCAACTCGACATGACGCGCGCGTCACCATTTAAGTCGCGAATTATTCTCGTCAAGAATGATATGCTGAATATAAGACGCTGGCTGCTTCAAATGCCTACGGCAATATGGGCATAAAATATCAATCGGATCATTAGACTTAAAAGTAACATCAAGCTTGACGCTGGCCGGTGCGACGGCCAACGCAATGAATTCACCGCAGGAAGCACAATAAAGTCCACGCTTGTCTATCAACTTAATATCCGCCCCCGTATCATCGCGGAGGTGGATGACATGGCGATGCTGCGATTGCTCGCGCGCCAGGATATAGGCATCGCTGTGTTGCCGCCAATCGTGGTGAAGGATGAAATCGCAGCCGGCCTGCTTGTCGAAGGCGATCATCTCCCCGGGATTGCCCAGACATTTTATGCAGTAACGATAGAACGGCGGTTTCCTTCGTCGTTATTAAAAGAACTCATCAGTAGGTAGCTTCCACAGAACCGAAGCGCGTGGTCACATAGCGATTGTGCGGGCTTTTGATCAACCCAGTACATCCGTGGAATTGATCGTTTCGTTTAGGCGAGCGTCAGGCCATGCGCTTCGGGCTTGTAGAACGCGATCTCTACAAACTTCCAAAGAAAATGCCACGAAAGCTCGGAAAGAAGCTGCCTACAAAGCCGGGTCGGGTGGCAGGGTTTTCTAATAGGCAAGCAAAACCCGCCCAGCATGCGGCACGATCGCACTTCTCGCCGCAATCATTTATTGGCTGTATTCTTATGATGCATCACACGCGAAGCCTCCGTGCAGAATGCATTCCTCATCGCACTCTGCATTGGAATTGTCGCGCTGGTCGTTGGCCTGGCTCTGCTGACTAACTGAAATAGAAGACCACGCGCCGGAGGCTGATATGAGCGACGACCTATATCCAATCGAATCCGTCATCACCGCCGAACTCGTGACTTCGGCGGTTGTCGCGTTATTGGTCCGGCGCTGTTGAAGGCCGTGTTGGTACTCTTTGTCGCAGTTCGTTGAATCTGAGAGTTTCGCCCCCACATATAGATCATGCTCTAGCGACGCTCATTTTTAGTTTCATGCGACCGCCCCTTCCGGCGGAAATATAGGGCAATCCCCGTTCCGAGAACGTAACACGCTGCGCCGGCACTGATCTGTGCCAACGCGGCGCAAAATCGTGCGAGGTGTAAAGATGATGCTGATCAGTTTGGGTGCCATGCTGTTATCTTGGGTGGCTTTCATTTGGCTGTTTGATCCTGATGGTTTTCATAAGACCGCGCATGAACGATCAGTCCCGCGCGAGGGCAAGAGATCGAGATATTACCAGGAGAACGATCGATGATAACTGGATCACAATGTCGAGCTGCGCGTGCTCTTGTTGAGGTTTCGCGCCCCAAGTTGGCCAGACGCTCTGGAGTCGACCTTTGCGCTATTGAGCATTTCGAGAATATCACCAGTTCTCTCAAGCGTGACGAGATTGAGGCGGTTCAGCTTGCTCTGGAAGAACTTGGAGCAATCTTTATTTCCGAGAATGGGGCAGGTTATGGAGTTCGCTTGAAATTCAGCGACCTCGAGGCCGCGCAGATCGCTCGCCTCGAATGCGAAGGCGGCATCGTTGCGAACGATCGCGTCCCCTAATCGAATATCGCTCAACCGATGAACGAGGCAGCAGATCACGGATGTACTGACTGCTGCAAAGCCCCGCCAGAAATGGCGGGGCTTTCTTTTTCCGTAGGAACTTCTACGCCAATAGAAAACCCCGCCGGAGCGGGGCCAGGTCTTTTGGGGTGCGGTACGCATCGCGATACTCTACGAGCGATGACACAAAGATATTCACTTCCTAAACGAAAAGAAGCCCCGAAAATTGGGGCTTCTGAACGATTCTTCGACGACTAGTTAGCGGTGATGGCCGCCATGACCACCTCCGCCGCGGCCACCCATATGTCCGCCGCGTCCGCCACCAATTGCTCCACGATTCATCGTCGATGCGCGCATGGTGCGAATAGAAGCGCCGCCTCGAGGCCGAACGGCATTGCCATGCCAGTGACCACCGCCACCGCGATAATGACCGCCGCCACCACGGTGCCAGCCGTGCCAACCTGCACCGCCGCCCCAGCCGTAACCACGACGCCAGCTATAGCCGCACCAATAGAATCCCGGTCCATGCCAGCCATCGTCATACCAACAGTAATTCCGGCCGCTGAAAAAGAACTGCACCTGTTCAGTGGCAGATGGCAAAGCTGTCGAAGCCGGAACGTTAGCCTGAAAAGCCATCGCTGGCGCCGCAAATAGAATGCATCCAGCCATTGATGGCAGAGCGAATTTTGAAATTTTCATTCGATGTTCTCCCGTTAGCGAACGGCAATTTGGACGGCAAGTTCCAAGTTCCGCTTCCGCCAGAAGCCTGATTCGGCCAGCACCTAACGATCGGCCAGAAAACGAAAAAGCCCGGCACAAGGCCGGGCTCAGAGTATCGGAATTCACCTATTGGAGAAGTCGTCTTGTCATCCTGTCAGGTCCTCACCCGACGATCAGAAGATCTTAGTACTTGGCAACAACCGGGCCACCCCAGTTGAAGTGGTAGTTGATGCCAGCCTTAACCGTGTGAACAGTTGCGCCGACGTCTGCCAAACCAAAATAGGTCTTATCACCATAGTCAGCGTACATGTATTCAGCCTTTGCCGACCAAGCCGGAGCGAACATGTACTCAACGCCAGCTCCGATAGTCCAACCAGAGTGGAGCTGAGTATCGGAGATCGTCGCACCGCCGCTGGAAATGGCCACCCGATTATCAGCCCAAGCCCAACCGCCCTTGGCGTAGAGGAGTGCCGGACCCGAAGTCCAGCCGAGATGGCCAGTCACGCTGCCGAACGAGCGAATTTTGTCTTCGAAGCTGCCAAGACCAACAACTGTCTCGTTGTACTTGATACCCGAACCAGCGGCGTCAGCTTCGATACCGATTTTGTCAGGCTCCGCTCAACCGCCGACAAGCTCAAGCACCTGGTGCCCTTCGCCCTCTGAGGCAAGGTAATAGCGGCCACCTTAGCTTGTTTCATCCAATAGGGACATCAGCCACGAAACAGAGCCCTCCATTAACCATCGTGCCGGATGTATCGTTTACGTATCTAGCTTTTTGATTTGGCGGCCTCCACGTTGAGGAGGCCAGAGCGCGAGAGCTTTTGGCGGCCGCCGCCTGGTGTTGGAGCACCAAACGACGGCCTAACCACAACCGACTTGATAGGAGTCCGTCATGGCTAGGTGCCAGTTTATCCGCGATTCGCGGCCCCCTTCCCATCCTTTGTTGTCGATGATCGTTGCCTGTTTAGGGCGGCCGGGCCGGACCTTGTTCCGTTCTGACGGCTGTATGCCATTGAGCCTGCCCATCATCGGCTTCTCACTCGCCATCTAGCGATCGGCCGTCCTGGACGGCGTGCATAACGCACGCCCTGGGTTCGCCGTCTCGTGACCTGCGCTCATCGATGTGAGCGCGGCAAGGGATGCGTGCGCCCTGCCCTCAGGACCCGATACCTTCATCGTACAGCAAGGGATTTCATCAATGTCTTCAGTTTGTCAGCCCGCTTTTGATACGGGGACCACGACCATCATCCATCGCCCAAAATCCGGGATCACCGGCTTTCGGGACATCATCGACGAGGCATCAAGGCTCTCGGTCTGTGTCTTCCCGTTTGGGCCGATCAACGAGGAGCTGCGCACCCGCCTTTCCTGGCTACCTGCCTGTTACATCCTCTCCAACGGACGCGAGATCTATGTCGGCGAGACCGGCCATATGGCGCGGCGGCTCAATGACCACCTTGCCGATCCGGACAAGTCCTTTGCTCGCGAAGTCTATGTGGTCAGCGGGATTGCGCACCGCTGGTACGACAAGTCCGGACCGATGTTCCTGCAAGAGCGTCTGACGTGCATGGCGGAAGCCGCAGGCTTCGTCGATGTCCGCAAGGACAAAAGCCCACCACATGCGGAGCCAACATCCTGGCATCGGACCACACTGGAACGCATCGTCATGGACGCCGAGCGTCTGTTGTTCGATGCCGGCTGCCGCGCGTTCCACTCCAATAATGCCAGGCCCACACTTTCCCTTATGCCGTCGTTGGCGCCAGTTACCGCCAGCGACGACGAGGATGACGAGAACAGCCTGATGCAGATCGGCGTCTCAACCGCACCGATCGGCTCAGAAGAGTACGAACTCAACTACTCCGGCATCTGGGCGCGCGGTTATCCCCTGGGTGACAGTTTCGTCGTGGCCGCAGGATCTGAGGTTCGCGCCTCCATCAACCCCAGCGCCCGGCCAATCGTCGCCACCCGTCACGCCATGCTGCGGGACGCCTGTGCCCTCGCCCCGATCAGCGGCATCGAGGATCGCCTGCGTCTGACGCTGGCCGTGGCCTTCGGCTCCCGGAACATCGCAGCCCAAGTCGTTTGCGGTGCCCAGGCCTCCGCCCGTCACTGGCAACGGCTCAGCCATGCCAGTCCCGTCATCGTGGCCGCGTGAGGAGTGAGGCCATGACACACGCTCTCGATAAGACGTCTCCGCTTGCCTGGTGGCGAACGGTGCCTCCCAGCCGCCTCGACGCCACGCATTGCTATACCCTGCGCCGATCGCTGGCGCAGATCGTCGTTCTTGGCGAATCCGGATGGCAACGGGCCGTTGCCGGCGATGCCGAAGAAGCGATCGGCATTGCCCTGCCGCTCATCCACCGCGAGGAATCCGGCTCACGCCTCGATATCGTCATGAGCGCGGTCCTGCTGTGCGCCCTGAACGGCAATCCCGCCGCGGCGCTGCTGCTCGCCCATGCGCTCGATAGCCGGTCCCATCAGGATCTGTGGCCACTCACCGAGCCCTGGCTCGCCAGGATCCCGACACCAAAGACGCCCAAGTCCGAGCGTTCGCAGGAAGGTGCAGCATGAAGCTTCAGATCTTTAGCGACCTCCACGCTGATATCTATCCAGCTAAAGCGATCCAGTTTCAGCCGGACATCGATGCGGCGATCGTGGCCGGCGACACCTGCGAAGGCGCCGACAAGGCCTTCGCCACGTTGCGCGGGATCGTACCTTCCGAGATCCCGATCATCATGGTGCTGGGCAACCACGAGTTCTATCGCCGGTGCTTGCCGGAGGAAGTCGCCCTGGCAGAGAGGCTCGCACCTGAGTTCAACATCCATCTGCTCGAGAACGAGACAGTGGTCTTGAACGGCGTTCGCTTCATCGGTGCCACCTTGTGGACCGACTACAGACTCTTTGGGGAGCACGCCGCCCCCCTCATAATGGAGCACGCCCGGGAGATCATGAACGATCATCACCGGATCACCTGGTCCAAGCAGCCATTCCAGCGCTTCCGCCCCACTGACGCCTGGCGGCTGCATCTGGAATCACGCCAGTACCTGGAGACGATGCTCAGAACGCCGTTTGACGGCCCGAGCATCGTCGTCACCCACCATGCGCCGCATCCTGGATCGCTGCATCCGATCTACAAGGATGATCTCTTGTCGGCGGCGTTCGTGTCCGACCTGTCGACGTTGCTGGAAGGGCCTTATGGGCCTGACCTGTGGGTGCATGGCCACGTCCATCACGCCTTCGACTATGCCGTCCACAAGACGCGCATCGTCTGCAACCCCAATGGCTATGGCGACGAGAACCCTGCCTTCAATCCCTCCCTGGTCCTGGAGGTGGGGTCATGAGCGAGCCATTCGATGGGGATGACGACGATGACGACAACAGCCTCGGCCCGGACGATCATGAAGGTGATAACGAGGAGATCAGCATCACGGTCGATGGCGAGCGGCTCCTGTTGGGGACGGCCGCCGACAGTGGGGACCTCAAGGACGAGCGGCTCAGCCTGCACCGGCTGTTCCGTTACGGCCTGCTCTGCGCCGAGCGCTCCAGCCTCGCCGAGGAGCGGCTTGCCGCCGAGATCAATGAGATTGCACCAAAAGTGGCGCTGGAGCCCTGGCTCATAGCTAAAGACTATGCCACCGGCGCACTTCTTGCCGAGGAACTGGATCGTCTTGCCACGGCAGAGGACCGGGCGATCCTGCGCAGTCTTTCCGACTGCGTGCGGCTGTTGTCCTTGCCGGCGCCGCATATCGCCTATGATGCCAAGGCCTATTGGCGCGTCACGGCGGCCCTGTTCACGGCCCGCAAGAAGCGCTGGCATGTTTTAAGCCAGCCGATGCTGGCCGAGGTGGAATCCTTCCTCTACGGCTGGGCAGCAGCACCTCTTGTCTTGCGAGTGACACCCGAGCTGCAGCACTACAACCGCGCGGTGGATGCCGCCCTTGGTTTGGGCGACTTCATGGTGGCGTGCCGCATCCAGGCCGCCCAGGAGGAAATCCGCAACGAGTACCGCCATCGCGACGACGAGAAAATACCGGACAAAACACCAGCCAGTGAAGATTCTGGCCCCGCTGAGGCGCCTCCCGACCATGTCATGGTGTGCTCCCTGCCCGAACAGGGGGCCAGTTCTTCTAGCAAGAGCCTGACCAAAACCTACCAGTCCGCGATCAACTCACCTTTGCCGCTTACGTTGGCGCCCGCGCTGCCCAAGGTGCGCGCAAAGCTGCTGTTCGAGTTCCCTTACGCACAGGAGGCGATCGACACCATCCTGTCCGACCTCGTTGGCCAACGGATCGTGAGACTCAAACCCACCTTGCTGCTCGGCCAACCCGGCGCCGGCAAGTCCCGCTTTGCCAGACGTCTGGCGGAAGAACTCGGGCTTATTGTCTGGCGCGTCGACGGCGCGCAGTCGGACGGCTCGATCTTTGCCGGCACCGACCGGCGCTGGCACTCGACCGAACCCTGTCATCCGTTCATGGCAGTGCATCGCGCGGGGCACGCCAATCCGCTCGTGCTGATTGATGAGATCGAGAAGGCTGCAACCCGAAGCGACCATGGCCGGCTGTGGGATTGCCTGCTCGGCTTCTTCGAACCGGAGACAGCCGCGCGTTATCCCGACCCTGCGCTACAGACCGCGCTCGACCTGTCGCATGTCAATTACATCATGACCGCGAACAGCACCGATGCCCTGCCCTCGCCGCTCAAGGATCGGCTGCGCGTAATCGGCTTCCCCTCGCCGCAAGTCCGTGATCTCGACGCACTGCTACCCGCGGTCATTGCCGGCATCGCCCTTGAGCGCCAGCTCGACCCGCGCTGGATCACGCTGCTGGACGGTGAAGAGCACTGTGTAACTGCTCAACATTGGAAGGGTGGATCTGTCCGGCAACTCAAGCGGATCGTCGAGGTCATCCTGAAGGAAAGAGAGAAACAGAGCGTCCAAAATTAGCCGGATGCAAATAACGCAGAACAGCGGTCTTCTGGGAGTAAAACGACCTAACGCTGATGACCCAGTCCGATGCCGAGCTTCAAGGCTTTCTGACGCAGCGAGCCTTCCGTGCGCTTCATTTGCTTCGCAATTTTAGCGACCGGGGTTCTGGCTTTCGAATGGGCTCGCAGGGTCTTGACGTCATCCTTTGTAAAAGGCCGGCGCACGGATTTCTTCGGCGCTTTCTTCGTCAACTTCCTCACCTGCTTGACCATCCAACCCTCCTAATTACTGGCAGATGCGCTTTAGCACATCATCGACCGGGATCAAGAAGTGGAGATCACAACGGGTCTCCACTTCCATCAAGTCAGACAGCGTCCTTGGCAGCCTTGACTGGGCGTGCTCGAACGATCTTTCGAGCAGGCTTGGCTTTAAACGTCATTGGCTCTCCAGTGAACGGATTGGTACCTTTGCGTGCCTTCGTCGCCGGCTTTTTGATTACGACAAACTTGGCAAAGCCCGGAACGAGAAACGTCCCGTTCTTCTTCAGCTCCTTGTAGCCAATCGTTGCGAGAGACTCGAGAACGCCTTTCACATCTCTCTTCGAGAGCTCGTTAGCTTCGGCGATCTTTTCGATCAGTTGCGATTTCGTCATCTGAGTTGCCATGTCGACTCCATTGATTCGGGCGGTCGACGATACTCGATTTCGCAACTCTTCACCGGCCCATCAGGGCGTTTCCCACCACCATCCGAAGAACTGACGTCGGCGGCTTGCAGGCGATAATCTGTCGTGTTTTGGAGACGACAATAATAGTCCAGATAATCATCTGCCCTCGGTCAAACATGGGGCGGTGCTGTCGGCTAGCGCTTGTGCCCGACGGTTAGCGTTTGGCTCGCGGACGTTAATCGCGCCTACCTTGCAAGGGCGCTGCCCTTGCAATGAGACCACAAGAAGCTCTTGTGTAACATGGTCGTGGCCGTCCTTATCCGTGTCGACACGCCAGGCTCGCAGGATCGCGGTAATTGGCTTACCGTCTGACACCCGCCATTCGAGCTTGTCGCCAAATACCTTGTCTGCCCCACGCCAAATCAGACCAGGCTCGTCGTCTCGTTTACCTGTCGGAAAATCTTGAAGGCAACCAGATTGCCCTCATCGGCAACGATTGCTACCGCCGTGTTCGTTATGGCACTGCTCTACAGCTTGTTTTTGCCATGACGCGACAAATGAAAACGTCATGGACTGACGACGATCACCGTCGCCTCCGGGAATACGCCGAAAGAGGCCCATTCCGCCTTCCGCATAGCCGCCGCCCTAAAGCGATCTGTCGCTGGTGTGAGAACGGTGGCGCAGCGAATCGGCATCACGATCCTCAGTGGCAGAGCCATCCGTGCAAAAAATAACTTGAGTTAAAGGTCCTTCGGAAGGCCCGGAAACTTTCTCGCCCTTTTCGTTTTAAACACTCGAAAGGGGCTCGGCGGATAATGGCACGTTACTATTTCGATATACGGGAAGATGATGTCCTTGTCCCGGACAAGGAAGGAATGGAATTCCTCGACTTGGAAACGATGCAGAGAGAGGCCGTGCACACTCTTGGTGATCTCGCAAAGAGCATGCCCTTTACGATTCAGGAGCCCGGCCCTCAGGCGGCTACGATTGAAGTCCGAGACGATAATGGGCCGGTGCTGAAGGTCGACTTTCTGGTTTCGTGGAACGTATTCCGCCAATAGAAATTCGCCTGGTATCCTTACGCTGACGGTTTGAACCTTGGAGTAATGCTTTCGAGTGATGGAGCTGGATTTAAGCTGCGGAGTGATTCATTGCCGCAGCGTCGTGTATCGGCGGCTAGCAAGCGCGCGTTGCTAGGAGTTACTCTGCTTTTAATGAAAATCCCGGGAAGCAGGAAGAATCCGCACTTGACGCGGATGCCGGGCTTTAGTCGAAGCCGGGGAAATCAACCGCTGCCTGTCAAAAGAATTCTCCGCTGGCAGATATGGGGGTAAAGCGTCGTTGGAGAGTCCAATCAGATCGGGCGTGCGATCGAACAGGCGATCCGCCACCAGATGGACCACACGATCCGGGCTACTCTGGATAACACCTTCGATTTCGATCAGCCGCGCACCCATCACTTCCTTGCGGAATTTCTCCATCACCTTCGGCCAAACTACGATATTGGCGATGCCGGTCTCATCCTCCAGCGTCATGAACACGACGCCCTTCGAACTGCCTGGCCGCTGACGAACGAGTACCACGCCCGCACACCGCACGCGCCGCTTATCATTCGCATGGGCAACGGTCGCACAGGAAACAATCCCCTCCTCCGTGAATGTCGCACGGAGGAATTCCATCGGATGCCCCTTCAGGGACAACCGTATCGTCTGATAGTCGGCCACCACTTCTTCCGGCAAGGGCATTTGCGGCAACGAGACACTACCTTCATCAGGCTGCTCACGGGCGGTCATCGATTGAAACAATGGCAGCGACTCATCGTCTGGCAGACGTCGAACGGCCCACAGCGCGCTGCGCCGATCCAGCCCCAGCGAGCGGAAGGCATCGGCATCGGCCAGCAGGATCAGAGCACGCTTCGGCAACTTCGTCTCGCGCGCGAAATCCTCCAGTGATGTGAATGACTGCCTCAACCGCGCCGCGACGATCGCCTCGCCCCAGTCCTCCGATTTTGTCTTGCCTTGTATCCGGCGCCACCTCTCCTCATCCGGATCGGCGCATTTGAATCCATCGATCTGCCGGAAGCCGAGGTGCAGCACGTGGTATATGCCGCTTCGCTCTCCCAGAGTGTTCTGTGAAAAGCCGTGAGACACATCAATCTCACGGACCTCGACGCCGTTCTGGCGCGCATCGCCGACGATCTGTGCCGGCGCATAAAATCCCATCGGCTGCGAGTTCAAAAGACCGCAGGCAAAAGCATCGGGATGGAAACATTTCAGCCAAGCGGACACATAGACAAGCTGGGCGAAAGCCGCGGCGTGACTTTCAGGAAAGCCGTAGCTGCCGAAACCCTTGATCTGATCGAAGCAGCTTTGCGCAAATGCGGGATCGTAGCCGCGCTTAATCATGCGGCCAACCATGCGTTTCTCAAATTTCGGCATGGTGCCGACGTTGCGGAACGTCGCCATCGCACGCCGCAAACCATTGGCTTCCTCGGGCGTGAATTCTGCCGCCGCCATGGCGATGCGCATGGCCTGCTCTTGAAATAGCGGAACGCCGAGCGTCTTGCACAGCACGTCCTTCAGTTCATTCTTGTTGCCGCTCTTCGGATAAGGATATTCGATCTCTTCCGGCTTCATCTGCCGCCGCTTCAGATACGGATGCACCATATTGCCCTGGATCGGGCCGGGCCGGACGATCGCGACCTCGATAACAAGATCGTAGAAGGTTCGCGGCTTCAGGCGCGGCAGCATATTCATCTGCGCGCGGCTCTCGACCTGAAACACGCCGAGCGACTCGCCACGGCAAAGCATGCCGAACACCGGGCCGCTATCATCCTTTTCTGCCTTGATATCTGAAAGCTGGTAGCGGTGCTCCTTGTGATCCGCGATCAGATCGAAGCATTTGCGGATGCAGGTGAGCATGCCAAGCGCCAGCACATCGACTTTCATCATCTTCAATGTGTCGATGTCGTCCTTATCCCACTCGATAAAGGTGCGGTCCTCCATCGCGGCATTGCCGATCGGCACGTAGGTATCGAGCCTGTCTTGCGTCAGCACATAGCCGCCGACATGTTGGGATAGATGGCGCGGAAATTCGATCAGTTCGGTGGCAAGCTCGACGGCGCGACGGATCATTCCATTCTGCGGATCAAAGCCCGCCTGTCTGACTTGCATATCACTGACGCCGGTGCCCCAGCTTCCCCACACTGTATCGGCCAATGCTGCAGTGACGTCTTCTGTCAGCCCGAGCGCCTTGCCGACATCGCGGATAGCGCTGCGCGGCCGGCAGTGAATGACGGTAGCGACGATTGCCGCGCGGTGGCGCGCCATAGCGATGGTAAACATACTGCATCACCTCTTCGCGCCGCGAATGCTCGAAATCCACATCGATATCTGGCGGCTCAAGTCGTTCTTCGGAGATGAAGCGCTCGAACAGCACATCCGTTTCTGTCGGATTCACCGAGGTGATGCCGAGCATATAACAGACGGCGGAATTCGCCGCTGACCCACGCCCCTGACACAGGATACTCTGCGAGCGGGCATACTGAACGATGTCATGCACCGTCAAAAAGTAATGCGCATAACCGAGCTTTTCGATCAGGCCCAATTCCTTGTCGATGGTCGCCTGTAATTTTTCGTCGATACCGCCGGGAAAATAATGCCGGATTCCTGCGTTGGTGAGATCCCTGAGATGTCCTTGCGCTGTCTTGCCGGGCGGTACGGGCTCATCGGGATATTGATATCTTAATTCGTCGAGGCTGAAGGTGATGCGATCTGCGAACCGCATGGTCTCCTCGATCGCCTCCGGCAGATCGCGGAAAAGCCGCACCATCTCGTGGCCGGGCTTCATATGTCGCTCGGCATTGGCTTGCAGCTTTTTGCCGATAGCGTGGATCGTGGTCTTTTCGAGGATGCAAGTCAGCACGTCCTGCAGTGGACGACGCGACGGATGATGATACAGAACGTCGTTGGTGGCGAGCAGAGGCACATCCGCTGTTGTTGCGATCCGGTACAGACGGGAGAGGCGCCGCCTATCGTCGCCACGATACAGCAGGCTTGCAGCCAGCCAGACTCCATCGGCGCGGCTTTGCTTCAGCCGGCCGAGCACCTTCAACGCAACCGTCGTTTCAAACCGATGCGGCAACGTCAGAACCAGCAGCTGCCCCTCGGAGAACTCCAGAAGATCATCGAGCGTGAGAAGGCATTCGCCCTTCTCCGCTTTGAGCTTGCCGCGCGACAGCAACTGGCAGAGACGACCATAGGCAGCGCGATCGCGCGGATAGGCCAGAATGTCCGGCGTTCCATCCATGAAGACGAGGCGCGCACCGATCAGGAGTCTGGGCTTGTATTTGACCTCATCGTTTGCAAGCTCGCTATAGGCACGCACAACGCCAGCCAAGGTATTGCGGTCGGCGATGCCGATCACCGGTAGCCGGTGTTCGCTGGCCTGATGCACATATTCCTGCGGCTGAGACCCTCCGCGCAGAAACGAAAAATTGGTGGTGATGCCGATTTCCGCATAATCGGTGACCTTCATGCGAACACCCCATGGACGTACCATTTAGGGTCGATACGCTCGCCTTTGTCATCGAGAGACTCGCTTCCGTAGAGACCATCGCGATAGATCCAGAAACGCAGGCCTTCCGTGTCCTCGACACGAAAATAATCGCGTGTGAGGACAGACGTCTCGTTCTTCCACCACTCCATCGCAATGCGTTCTGGCCCTTCCGCCCGCACGACCGCATGGGTCGCACGCCGCCATGTAAAACGAGGTGGCGGACCATCCGGAACGGGCGCCGCTGTGACCTTGATTTCCTCTGGCCGCTTGAACAGCCGCAGCGGGCGTAGCGGCGGTTCTTTCGCGACACGTTCCGGCCATTCAGTGACAGAGGCCACGCTAAAATGCTGCTGCGCCGGCAGGGCCAGCGCGGCGCACTCGGGGACATGCGTATCCTGCGGCAGGTAAATCATGATCCGCTGCCTGCCAAGATGTGCCGCAAGGCGGTCGATCAATGCCGCCACCTCATCATTGTCCTGCGTTCGTGCATCGAGATCGCGCTGCTCCTGCACCACGGTATCGACGCGGCTTGCAGACAGCCGGATGAGATCGAACCCGAAGCCCGGGTCGAGCGGATCGGCCAGCGCATTAAACCGTTCTCGGAACAGACGATCGATCAGGCCTGGGCGCGTCACCGGTTGTCCCGCATCGACGGCGATGGTACGCACCGCGCCATCGACGCGAAAGAAACTGGCCTCCAGCCGACGGGCGCCCTTGCCTTGCTGCTCCATCGCAACCACGAGTTTTTGCGCCAAGCCCGATACGGTCGCGGAAATCGCATCTTCGGTCGCAACCGGCTCGGCAAAATGCCTCTCGACCAAGAAGTCAGGCGGCAGCCGCCGCGGACTGATCGGCGCATCGGATTGCCCGAGCACTTCCCGCAACACATCCGTGAACGCCTTGCCGAACCGCGCGGCGATCTCGCGGGGCTCACGAGAGGCAACGTCGCCAATAGTCTTCAGCCCGGCACGGCGCAATCCGCGTGTGATGGCATCCTCCGCGCCGAGCGCGAACACAGGCAAGTTCTCAACAGCTGCAGACTCTTGCCCTTCCGGCACGATCCGGCCGCGCACTGCGCGCGTCAGCGCCCGCGCGCAAGCCGACGTTCCGGCAATCGCCGCATTGACGACGAACCCTTGCCGCGTCAGTGAATCGCACACCAGCGCCAGCATCTTGGCTTCGCCGCCGAACAGATGCGCGCAACCGCTGATGTCGAGAAACAATCCGTATGGCGGATCGAGCGCGACCAGCGGCGTGAAGCGGTCGCACCAGTCCGCGATATGAGCGAGAGCCTGCGCATCCGCCGCTACATCGACCTCGAACATCTCAATGTCGGAACAGATCGCCCGCGCATTGGCGACCGGCATGCCAATCTCAAGCCCGATGGCCGCCGCCGCATCGTTCATCGCGACGATCTGCAGCGCGTTATGCTGCTTGTCAGCGACAATCCAAGGTTTACGAAAAAACGTCTCACCCAACCCGGCGCAGATGCGTGACCGATCCTCCCTCAGGAGTCGGCGTTTGATGCGGTCGGTCGGCAGGCGGGGCAACCAAAGGCTGAGAATGCGCCGCCGGTTCACGGAAGATACGCTCGTCACAATTCCACTCCATGATCCATCGACCACTCTGCCCATGACGATTGCGGACAAGTTCTGCATCGAGCATCGGTTCGCCCCAAGCACTCCATGCTGCTTTGGGTAGCGAGCGCGCTGCCCGCACCACCCAACGTGTCTCTGCCGTGCTGACGGCAGGTTGGCTCGATGTACAAAACATCACGCAGGACACGCCGGACGATTGAGCGGCCAGCGTCAGCCGCCGGCTGGCCGTGAGATCGAAAGTCTTCGTCTCGCCCCATACTTCGCAGACTACCGCGCCCAGTGCATCGCAGGCCAGCGCATCGGCAGTCACCTTCAGCGCGGTTTCCGCATTCGGCACCCGCACCAGCACCAGGCGGCACGGATCGAGACCAAATTCAATAAACCCGCTCATCGACAAGGCACCCGCTTCGGCTTCTGCAAAATCCTGCTGCACCCAGAGCATCGGCCGGTGGTTTGCCAGTCGCTGAACCAGGCCGGCGGCGAAACCAGTCGCAGAAGCTGACTGCCGAGTCTCGGTCGCAAATACCTCATGCAGCGCACCGCGCAACAGGCCGCCCTGTAGCGTCGCATCCACACCAGCATGGCCGAGCGCCACGCGCTCCACCTGCTGCGGCATGGTCTGCGCCTCAAGATGGCGGATCGCGTCCCGCAAGGACGCAAGCGTACTCACACGCGCGCCGGTCATGCGCCGTTCCCAGGAATTTCGGACCAGTCCCTGCTTTCCTAAGACGGACCAACCCGTATGTTCATGTTATGTTCTAATATAATCCTACCCAGCCTGAATGAGTCAACCAGAGTCTTCAGGGCTGATTTTCATCAACAGAACCAATGAGATTCAACGTCTGGCGAGGGAAACTTGCCGTCTCTCGTTTCATTGAGCTTGAGAAAGCAGAAGAGAGAACCCATGCGCCACGCCGCCCGTCTCCCCGAGCCCGAGCTTTTCGGAAAAGAAAGCCTTGCGGATTTGCGCGAAGAAGCCGCCCATTGCCGGGCCTGCCATCTTTACAAGCATGCCACGCAAACCGTGTTCGGCGAAGGTGCGGCGCACGCGCCCATCATGCTGGTCGGCGAACAGCCGGGCGACAAGGAAGACCTCGCCGGAAAGCCGTTTGTTGGCCCCGCGGGACAGGTTCTGGATCGCGGATTGAATGAAGCCAAAATTCCGCGCAACACGGTCTACATCACCAATGCCGTGAAGCATTTCAAATTCGTGCCACGCGGAAAAATCCGTCTGCACCAAAAACCAAACACGCCCGAGATCAGAGCCTGCCGGCAATGGTACGAACGCGAGTTAGTGACAGTGAGGCCTGCTTTGGTCGTTGCGATGGGAGCCACGGCCGCGCAATGCGTCTTCGGCAAGATCACACCGATCGGGAAAAATCGCGGCCACTTGCTGGACTTGACTGAAGAGACCAAGGCCTTGGTAACCGTGCATCCGTCCTATCTATTGCGCCTACCCGATCAAGAATCGAAAGAACGCGAATACAAACAGTTCGTCCGCGATCTCAAGCTGGCTGCTTCTTATTTGTGAAAGACTTGAAATTTCGCTTCCCTGTAAACTGAGGGCCATCACCGTCCAACTGCTCGCGGGCATATTCTTCCGAGATACCAGGCCGCAACGGAGACGATGCTCCATGCTGCCATCGCTAGTCCCAGCACGGCAACAGGCGACAGAAATCGTCCAAGCCAAACAGTCAGCGCAAACGCCACCATGCCGGCGCTCCCTAAGGCAGCACCAAAGGCATCGAGCGCTGCAGCCTCCTGCCCACGGCGAGCGCCCTGCAGGTGTTTCATTTCCTTGCGCCTGCGTTCGTGCTTTTCGATCAGCGTTGCACTGGCACAGAAGATCGCCGGAAACGCCAGAAACAACCCGCCCCAGGAGGGTCCAGCTAGTTTCGCAACGCCGCCCGCGAATATAGTCGCAAGACCGCCAAGCACGAAGCGAATGACAAGCTCGTACCACCGGTTTTGCTTGAAGCTTGCGAATTTAAGCCGGATAATCGTCATTCAAGCTCCAAAGGCAATCAGCAATCCGGCACCAACGCCAAACCATGCGAGCAGCGCCGTGATGCTAGCAGCTCCTGCACTCCATCGTTTGCGCATCAGCAGATGGCAGACGAGGAGGCCGTAAACCGCGAGCGCGATGCTGCCAAAGACCATCGCTCGTGCCTCTGCAGCCACATAATCGATACCATGACTTTGAAATGCCAAGCCAAGCGTCACCAGCGCCACCGATGGCGCCGCACTGAACAGCCCTGCGAAGCTCTTTGGCCGCAGAGGGTCGCCCAGCAACGCAAAGGCCGACACGACAATTCCGCCGGCGAGGAAGCGAATGACAAATTCCAAAACCCTTGCTCCTCACTCGTGAGGAAGAACTTTCTGTGACGGACCGAGTTCCTTTATTTGAAAGGACACCGTATGGCCCTTGTTACAATCAAACCCACTATATTCGACAAACGGATTGCGAAATCGATTTCGAGGCAAACCGATCCGCGCGTTGAAACGGCAGCGGAGGTGCTCACATGGGGTGCAGACGAACATCTGCTGTTGGTTGCCTCCGCGATTTTCTGGCTCGCCTCCCGTCACTCCGATAGGCGAATCAAGCAAGTGGGAACGCACTGCCTCGTCACCACCGTGGCAACGGCGATTTCACCGCACGCCCTGAAAACTATGATCGACCAGAAGCGGCCAGACCGGAAGCCCTTCGCTCAACATCGACACGGCATTCCCCGTTCGGGCAAGCCAAATGATGCATTTCCCTCCGGCCACGCAATCCACATGGGGGCGCTTGCTTCGTTCGCGACCTTACTGCCACGAAACCTGCGTTACGGCGCCTGGGTCGCAGCGTCCATTCTCACAACGACGCGCGTAGTTTTGCTGGCACACTGGGTGACCGATGTCGCCGCTGGATTTGCCACAGGCGTGGTGCTCGAGCGCATGGTCCGGCTGTGGACGCGGCCCCGGCCGATCTCGCGCAAACATCGAAGGACATCCTTCTGATGGGCACGCTGCGTGGCACAATCAGCGAGCAGAGCGTCCATCTATGTATCGACATGCAGCGGCTGTTCGCGCCGGGCGGGCCTTGGATGACCCCGTGGCTAGAGCACACGCTTCCGGTGATTGCGACGCTCGTCGAACATCAACCCCGTCGCACCCTTTTCACGCGCTTCATTCCCGCGAAATCTCCCTCCGATGCGTTCGGAACATGGCGAGCGTATTACGAGAAGTGGCGCGACGTGACATTGGATAACCTCGATCCCGCTTTTATCGATCTCGTGCCGGAGCTGCAGAAATTTGTACCTCCGGCCGCGCAGTTCGACCGGCCCACTTATTCGGCTTTTGCAGACGGCCGTCTGCATGCGTGGCTGCAGGATCGCCACGTCACCACGCTGATTGTCTCCGGTTCAGAAACGGACGTCTGCGTGCTGGCCACCGTTCTGGCCGCGGTCGATCACGGCTATCGGACCATTGTGGTGAGCGACGCGCTTGCCAGTTCTTCGGACGAGAGCCATGACGCGCTGATTGATCTATACAACAGACGCTTCGACATTCAGATCGAACTGGCACCCACCGAAGAAGTGATCAAAAGCTGGAGCCTTCCTGTGTGATGCCCCGCAGCTGAGGCTCAGAAAATCGTTCGCTTATCCGCGCTCTTGCTGAAGAAGTGGGCTGGCTGGAGGGTCATCGCGAAAATCACACCAAGCTGCAAACAACAATGATCGCCGACTTAGTTTTCCACTGAACCTCGTATTTCCGCTGAGCGGAAGCATTGTGCCCTGTGTCCCTGCTAGCGGTTTCAGAACCTCGGATCACTATCGCGACGGGAAACGAGCCACGCCGCAGTCAAGCGAGATCAGCCCGTGTTGACGGACGAATGCCGCGCCGATCGAATTATTGATTCGCGTAGCGCGCTTGATGCCGTCGCGCGTAATTCTGACCCCACCCCGTCCAGCCGCCAATCTGAAAATGCCCGCTGTCACGATGCCCCCATTGAGCGCCCGAAATTGCGCCGCAGGAATTAGCGATTTCAACTTCATTTGAAGGCATGCGGGGAGTCGTTCGGTTACGCCCTGTTTGGTTGATGTCTATCGCTAGTCCCGCCCGGTGCAGCGAGCCTCGTAACGAGCCGCGGGCGCGCCAGCCGCCCATGAACCGGATCGGGTATCCCTGCCGTTCAAGCCGGTCCACAATGCATTGAAACGAACCTGCAGCCGAAGCGGCGACATGAGCGGTGGCACCCGAAAGAGCCCGCACGTTGCCCGTGCCACGTTCAGCGATCACGATAGCTCGACCTGGGAATGGCGCGGAAACTACAGGAGCGCCCATCCCACATACCGGGTGCAGTTCAGTTCCAGTCTCGATGCATTGCTGCACACGATTGCGATAGCGCGCTTCAGCATCTGAAGCCGCACAGATGAACGTAAGTCCCGCGATAATCATGATCCGAGCCATTCTTTTACCTCGACGTTGTAGGTTGAAGGACTAGCCAAGAGTGTAGAGCCTAGAATTCAACTTGCTGCGGTACGGGCTACGAGTGCTCCTGCCGACCCGATCAGCCAAATCTTTTGGAGAAGGCCATGTACGGCGTCGTTGCGCCAAGCATCGCCCATGTTTGGGGTTGCGGGCTTTAATTTGGCTAAGGACCGTTCGACGCGCGATTCCCGGCATAGGGACTAACGCTCAGCCCGCGACATAGACTCCCGGTCGCGATACCACTTTCGGCTGATGGAACCTGACTTAAAGTGGGGATGTTTGATTTATGTCGCCGTTCAACATCGGCGGCTAGAGCCCGGGAGGACTAAACCTCCTAAGCCTACCTACGGCGGCCAGCAAAGATCAGCGGCGCATGAAGCAGTATATTCCAGCTCCTGAGCTCCTCTCAGTCCGACCAATCGGCGCCGATGGACTACATACCTGTGAGGCGTGGCAAACCACCTTCGCGGACCAGCGCAAGGATCACCGCTACTACGAGATCGTTGCGGACACGATCCGCGATCGCCTCCAGTACGGGTGTTTCGCAATTCGCAATATGGCGGGTCACGTGCTGGCAGTGCAGCCTTATTTTCTGCTTGACCAAGATCTGTTGGAGGGTCTCAAGTTTGAGCGTTCGCCGCTCGTTGCGCGCATTCGTAGCTATTACCCGCATTTTCTGAAACTACGCACGCTGATGCTCGGCTGCACTGCAGGCGAAGGACATCTCGCGGCAAGTAGGCATCTTTCGTCCGCGGCCGTCGCCAGGGTATTGGCGCGGAGTATCGTTGCCCAAGCACATGTGTTGGGTGCACAAATGATTGTGCTTAAGGAGTTTCCACGCAGCAATCGCCGCGACCTCGCGTGTTTCGAGCGCGAAGGGTTTAGGCGTGCACCGAGCATGCCCATGACGACGCTTGACATCGACTACGATAGTTTCGATGACTACATGCAAAAGGCACTAAGCGGAAATGCACGCTGTCATCTGCGGAAGAAATTCCGCGCAACTGAAAATTCAGATCTCAAGATGACGGTGACCGATAATGCAGCAAGCTTTATCGATGAGCTCTATCCGCTATATCTGCAAACCTACGAACGCTCAAACTTTCATTTCGAGAAATTGACCAAGGACTACTTCCGCCGCGTCGGTTGCGAGATGAGTGACAAGACTCGGCTCTTTATTTGGTATCGCGGCAATACCATGATGGCATTCTCGCTATGCATGGTAGAGGGCGACGATATTTTTGGCGAATATATTGGCCTCGATTACAACTTCGCGATCGACCTCCATCTCTACCACTACATTTCACGCGACATAACCAGCTGGGCGATGATCCATGGTTATAAACGCTTCCGCAGCAGCGGGTTAAATTACGATCCCAAGCTCCATCTGGGGCATCGGCTCGATCCAATCGATCTTTATGTGCGGCACGTCTCGCCGCTTGCCAACTGGGTCATGGGACTAGTGCTGCCATGGATCGTCCCGGCTCGCTACGATACGGCGCTGCGGAAATTTCCCGACTATCGCCAACTGTGGTGAGCTTCGATCCCGCAGCATAGTTGCGTTAAGCTGCGCCAATCCAAGCGTAAAAGCATAAACGTTAGACGATGAATACCTCTTCTGAGTGACTGTCTCGTTTCAATGCACGGCAGTAACCTCAGGCGATGCGAAGAGAAGATGGGGCTGCCGAACTCATTCTCGGTGTAATTTTAGGCATCGGAGTTGGCCTAGGAGTTATTGTGTTGGTTGCCGCAATCCTGTTCGACGTCTTCCCAGTGTAGATCGATCAGTTCTTCGAGACTGCAAAATATAAGCGCAGCCTATGGAAGCGGTTCTGACGTATCTATCCACATTCGGGCTCGTCTCTCTATTGATCGGCTTTGGGAACCCAAGCTGTTACTTTGAGATCTAAACAACAAGTTCTTCCTGAAATGTTGTGGGATTGGAACGACACTCAAGTCAGCCCGACCGGGTGGGGGCACCCTTTAAACCCGGCCGAGCTCTAGCCGCACGCCTCGGAACACAGCGGCTTATTTCCAAGCCTCTTTTGCAAATCCACGTTCCTACCCCAAAAGAGGTATGAATGAAAACCACGTCGCTATCGCTATCACGTCAGGCTCGACGGCGTGATCCCGCTCGGGAGATCGCGAGAATACTGCGCGCCCTGTTCCCGCCGTGCACAATTCGGCGAGCGTTCTTTCTCTCTCTACGCCGCCAGTAAATGACAGCAAGCTCCGCACGTTCCCGGAACGAATCACGCTGGCTCTCATTGAATCCGCCGTTCTGGTTACGGAGTAGCGTAAAATGAGTTGGTCAGCGTCGTGGATAAAGACGTTTGTTTCTCCTCAGGGCAAACCTACCAAGACGCTGACCGACGCTCGCGATTATCTGCTCAAGCTCCCATCCCAACATGCTGAACATGATTTGCAGGCTGCGATTGAAGCGGTCCTGATGGCTGCTGAAGGCCGTAGTCCGATGCTGCATGCCATGGCTGGGATCGGCACCGTGCTCAACGGCAGAAAGGGCATCCATCTTCCGAAATCATCCAGCCGACCACGCTGGGAGCGATTGTCATGATCCAGGAAGCAGAAACAATTATTGCCACAGTACGGGCTGCTCAAAAGCTACTCGGAGAACGCCTTGATCCGGCAACGCCGGGCGCCGATCGAGAGACATTGAGCCGCGTTCTCGACTTGCTGGATGACGACCGCTTTAACGAAGCGGTCAAGGAGCTCGAACTGGAGGACAATCCAGTAAGAACCACTTGGATTCCGAAGAAGATGTGAACGACAAAAAAGCCAGCCACTCCGAACAGGGAGGGCGGCTAAGGCATGGGAGGTAACAGACTTACCGATCTGTCGGCGGAGAAGGCCTCACTGGCCGGGTTGCTGAGAGGGCGAGGCGCGCGCTGGTCATGAACGGGAGGAAGGCATAAAGCTTTCTAAACCGTCCCGCCCTTCACGCTGGGAGCGATCATCATGACTCAGGAAACGGAAACCGTTATCACCACAGTTAGGCTGCGCAGCGCCTGTTGGGAGAGCGTCGGGACCCAGTCACGCCCAGCACAGACCGGGACACGCTGACCCGCGCTCTTGATCTGCTCGACAACGACAAATTCAACCACCGTCATCGCCTCGGAGAAGGGCAAGGAATGATGCGGATCTTCTGAAACCATGCATTAACCGTGCTAGTTACTCTCCGACGAATGGCGGATGCGATCATTGACTCTGCACAGTATACAGGCTTTGGCGAAAACAACGGCTTCATTATGCGATGCTAAAGCCATGGGATTCTCTTAGCGACCACGAAAAGATTGAGTCGCTTCAGAACGCGCTCCACCGCCTCCGGGCCGAAGTCGCAGAAATCGGTGCTGATGCGCGAAGCGCTAAAGCCGTGGCCGAAGAGATGGGCAAAGCCATGATGGTGCTCGAAAAGAGATTGGCTCACAAAGAACAAGTTTGATCGAGTTTCACTGGTTTAGAATACAAAAATCCCGCCTCTCCGAGTAAGGAGGGCGGGTTAAGTCTTGGGGGAAACATAAACAATAACCCACATCGCGCGCGATAGCTTCATCAACCGGTCGGGAACCCGATCACCGCGACCATCAGTCCCACCATCGCAATCGCAATGCGGGCGTGACGCCAGTCGGGTATGTCAGAATCCGGCAATTCGATATGCGATAGGCCGCTTGCGATAGGGCTCGATCTGCCAAGCCTGCTCTTTCCTCGCCCACCTCGGCTGAAAACCGCCACGGCGCCGGCGACAGGGCCAGACGGCCTGCCCTCCAAGGTCGAGCCGGTCCTGCGAATGCCACGCCACACCAGTTCGGCGTCGACGTTCACCGCGTATTTGAAATGGCCTCAGAAAAGCTTCATCCTTCCACGGCGGTGCGAGTCGGCATCCCGAACGGCATGGCCGTCGTAGAGAGCCTAGCCCGAGCGAGACGGCGGAACTTCTTCGCGCTGACTGTTGGCTTTCCTATGCCCTCGCACGGCATCGAGACATTGCACTCTGGCGTGTAACGCTGGTACACGACATGACGCGGGCAGGCTTCAGCAATCGGCACCGCGCGGACAAGCGCAAGCATCGCGACAATCACGATTCTTATTTCAATACCTCTTTGTGGGTAGGAACGTGGATTTAAGGAGCGGCTTGAGTATCGCCGCTGTGAACCAAGCTCGGCGGCTAAAGCCCGGCTGGGTGGTTAAGCCTCAGCTTCTGCCCGGTCGGGCTGACTTATGGGTATTCGCTGACTGCTTCGAACGATATAATTACCGGTCGCTACCCTGAGCAGCGACTAGGGCCCGGCTGGACCATCGCACCAACTTTGATCCGGCCGGGCTGACTGGAACAAACTTTTCCGAACGGATTTAGAATTAGCCGTTTATGATTGATGCGGCAGGCCCGGCCGGTTTTGGCGGTTCGCAACGAGAGAGCTGGTCGGGCTACTTCCCTCAGATCGTGGTTTGGTCGAAGCGCCTTTCGATGCGCTCAAGGCGCCGGGTGATGTTGTCGAAGTTCAACCGCAGCAATTCGTTGTTCGACTTCATGTGGGCTATGAAATCACACTTGCGGATGCAATTGTCTCAGGTGTGAAACTCGACCTGCCGGACGTGTTCACCTCCATCCACTTCCTAGCGTGGAACGCGATTTTCGGAGGCCTGTTACGACACCATGGCCTCTGTTCATTCCAATATGGCGTTAATCAAGCGCCAACCCCGGACCTCGGCTTCGGGTCGCTGGGCCCGACGTGCAAGGCGCAAGTTTCTTTCCGTTTTTCCGAAGGGTTTTTACGACCCAGATTACTTAGAACTTGAGCGCGACTATAAATGGGCCGCTCATACCGAGTGGAACAAGAAATTATCCAAAAGCCGATTTGCAGCACTAATCAAAAAGGGCTCGTTTACTGAAATCGCTCAACAGGCGGTCCGGATCGAGTCTAAAACAAACCTACTCTTTTCTTTTGAAAAGATGGCTTTACGCGACGCTGTCAGAGATCTAGAAGGCGCAAAGCTATTCTCACAGTCCCTCTTTAAACTTCTCTACGGTCGCGGTGCCCTCAACTCTCGCTTCGACCAATGGATCACCGCTATCGGGCATTTGCCTCGTAGACAGACGCGGGTGCTCACCTGGCCTCTCGCGACAGTGTTCGGTTTTATCGCTCGGCCGGACGAGCATTTTTTCTTTAAGCCGACCGTTACTCGCGAAGCCGCTCGCCGGTATGGCGTTGAACTGCCTTATGCGTCGCGACCATCGTGGCCCATCTATCGATCCCTGCTCGATTTCGTAGACCAGGTTCGAGCTGACATTAGCGATCTTCGATCGCGCGACATGATCGATCTTCAATCGTTCCTATGGGTGCAGGGATCGGAAGAATACCCCGACTGAGCAAGTTCCTTCGTGCAATGTGAAAAATACAGGAACATTTGTCGTTCCATAGTTTTGTCCGACATTGGAAATTGAGGAGGATGCTATGAGAAAGATTCTATTCGTTGCTGCTGTTTCGACCATTGCTCTTAGCGCACCTGCTTTCGCTGAAGACGTGGGCGTAGGTGTAGGCGTCGGCCCCGTCGGAGCGGGAGTGACGGTCGGCACGGGACATGACCATTATCGCGATCATGACCGCACCACTGTTATTCATGAGCGCGAACCACGCGACAAAACCGTTGTGATTAAGAGGCATCGACCCGAGGTCCAAAGGAAGACCATTCTTCACGAGCACGATGACTAAGGAATTGGCCCCCTGTCGGGGGCCTTTTTCTCCTACCAAGCGCGGCCGATCTTCCGACTTCAAACCTTGCGGCTCCTCCGCCAAACGCGCAGGCGCTGAATGATGACCAAGATGGCAGACCGCTCCTGATCGTTCAGTCCGTTGATCGCTCCTTCACAAACACGACCAATCCCATTCCATGGGCTTATAAATCTGATTGCAGGGACGGGATTCGAACCAGCAGCAATCCGGTTATGACCGGAAGTCTTGGCAACCTTGCTTTAGTTCGTGCCGTACAGCCTTCCCACGATATTCTTCAGAAACTGCCGATTGGAACGTGCAGTGAGCCATGCTGTTGAGCCTCCACAAAACGGGAGGCCTTCATGGCAACTGAAACCAAAGAGACATCCGGACTTATCGGAAGCGACAAGGTCGAAGGGACAGCCGTCTACGGATCAGACGGAAACAAGATCGGCTCAATCGAGCGCATTATGGTTGGCAAGAGAGACGGTCGTGTTTCTTATGCCGTACTCAGCTTCGGCGGCTTTCTCGGCATGGGTGACGAACATTACCCGTTGCCTTGGAACCAGCTCAAGTACGACACTCGCTTGGGCGGTTATTTGGTCAACCTCACCGAAGACCAACTCAAAGGCGCGCCGAAGTACAGCGGCGATTCGTGGGACTGGGAAGATCGCAACCGGGCTCGCAAGGTCTCAGACTATTATGGGAGTCCTTGGATGGACTACTGAGAGCTGGCCCGGCGTAAAACGCCGGGCTTTATTTTCGAACGAATGCATCAGCGACCGAGGCCGCCAATGAATTCCGATCCTATCGGACTGCTGCGCACTGCACTCGCGATTAAAGCATCCAACATTCAACACGCCGGTCAGGCTTACGTTCGCGATCAGGCGTTTCGCGGTAAAAGCGCGATCTCTTCATATGTGGTTGGAGTCTGCTTTCTTCTCGGCGCCACGGTGTTCGCCATCATCGCCATTTTAATAGGCGCTGCAGCGCTATTCCGCTTCATCGAGGTGCGTTACGGGCTTTTCGAGGCATTCGGCGCGGCAGGGGGCGCCATGGTCGTCGTGGCCTTGATTTCGATGGCGATAGGCCTGTCGAAAATGAACCCAAAATCTGACCGAGTCGTTCCATTAGCTAGCCGCATCCGCGTCGCGGCGCATTCTCATCCAATAACGAAAGAGAATGTCAAAGACGCAGCCATTAGCCTAGTCGACGAAAATCATCGCTCATCTACACTTGGGTTGGCCTTAGCGGGTACGGTCTTGAGCTATCTTATTTTGCGTCGACGTTGAACCAAATCGCCCTGCTTTAGCTCTTCGTCTTTGGCGGGATTGGCACGGACTGAAACGAGACGTCACCTACGACGTGGGACGCTCCTTCCTCGGACATAACGCAACGATATTTTGTCGGATTCTCCCATTCCGCACCAAACGGATCGGCATCGGCGGCAAAGCGCCTAGCCTGCTCATCGCTTTCCGCAGCTATGATCGCCACGTAACGACCATTTGGATTCGTCGGTTCGAGCCGGAAGACCAGATTGGTTTCAGGGACTTTTATTGGCGGCGCATGGATTTCCGGGACCTGATCCTCGACCATGCCGAGGAAACGGGTCAGTCATCTCCACGTTCCGTGAAACCCTCGCTAACGGCTTGCATTATCAGAGTTGCCCTTCTCTACTTGGCGAGGTTCAAGAGAGGAGCGTCAAATGCTGGCCAAGACAGCCTCATCCATCTTAACTAACCTTGGAGCCCTCAGCGCGAAGCCCTTAGCTTTTCTGACGGTCATCGCCTATGGGAGCCTATGGCTCATCTTTCAACGAGAAACTCTCAACTGGCACGGCGTCGCAACCCTTGCCACCTGGATGATGACCCTCTTTATCCAAAGGTCCGAGCATCGCGACACCCAGGCCCTTCATGCCAAGATAGACGATTTATTACGGGCCAACCACGAAGCCAGAACAGACCTCACCAAAATCGACAAACGCGAGCCTGAAGAAATCGAAAAGTACCGAGACAGGCACAACGACCAAGAAGACTAGAACGCAGATCGTCACCTTTATCGCGTCTTTCAGTCGGCAAGCGCATCCAGGCAGGAGTCTTGCGCGATAGCCAAATGCGCGCGCGGACAACGTAGGCTACAATGCATCGAGTGTACCGGCCCGATCCGCTCATGGACAATCGCTCAACCGGTTGGATTCGCGGCGAGTTGCGACCTTCGACCGAAGCAGATCACTAGTCGGCTGACTTAAGGCGTCTCATCCTGAACTCTATCCGGTCTTGAGGCAGTTCTCGCCACCACTCCACCTCTGACATGTAGGCGGCCGCCGGCCAGCGATCGAGCCAGAGCCTAGCCCGTGCCCTCGCCTCTTCCCGTGGCAGCGTAAAGGTCTCCCGAACGTAGCCGTCATCGGCGGCCTTTGCTTTCCGGCGCTGCCTGATGCTGTCGGCTAGATCTTTGGGAGATTTGTAGGCCATCACAAATCACATTGGCTCCGCAACTGCCGGAACAAGCATTTGGCGTTCGGATTATATGCCGGGAGCAGACGTTAATGCCTATTTTTCGATATGTTGCGGTTGTCGGTTCGTGCCTTCTAGCACTGTTGTTTTTGACGGGCTCGTATCTGCAGCCACCCACTAACGAAGCCTCAGATTTTCAGATCGACAAATCGACGATACGCATCATCAGTCAGATCCGTACGCCGCCCCCAGTAATAATCGACGGTATAGAAAACGCCGGTTTCTGACTGTAAACGAAAGAAGCCCCGAGATTTCGAGGCTTCTTTGTCTTCTATTCCGTCAAGCTTTAGCGACTGGTCCCGCCAGATCCGCCACCGGCACTACCCCCAGTACCACCGCTACCGGTGCCAGCTCCGCTACCTCCGCCAGCGGCACCTGGGCCACCGCCGCCACGCCCGCCTCCGACGCTAGCGCCACCGAAACTCCGACCACCGGCCGAGCCGCCGCTAACGCCACTTCGCCCTCCACCATACGACCCACGGTTCACGCCGTTCCCGCGAACCGCACCACTCGAATTTCCTCCCCGAGAGGGAGAACCGTAATCGCCTCTGTCTCTGCCGCCTCGGCGATGCCCTCCCATTTGATGGTCGCCACCGCGGTGGTCCCAGTGCCTGCCACCACCATGACGCCAACCATGCCAGCCTGGGCCGCCGCCCCATCCGTAACCCCGACGAAACGCATAGCCGCACCAATAAAAGCCAGGACCGTGCCAGCCCTCATCGTACCAGCAGTAGCGTCTCCCTCCGTAAAAGAACTGAACCTGCTCGGTCACGGTCGGCAAAGCTGGAGCGGAACCGCTCGCAGGAACGGCCATCGCAGGAGCGGCGAAAAACGAAACGCAAAGCGACGTTGCGACAAGTAACTTTTTCATCGGAACCTCCTTACGAATTTAAACGGTAAGTCCGTTTCGAGAGGGATGTTCCGGGAGGTTCGCCGGGTTGCAGCTACGAAAAGAGGGCGCGGTGAGATGTCCCCCGCGCCCTCCTAGACTCGCTGAACCAGGCGGAAAGACCGCCATGCCTTGTCCTCTGAACTTAGCGGGCGGCCTCAGCGAGGTGACAGCGCTTCGAACTAGACACTGGACCACCTCCTTTCGTTGTTCGTGATTTTGCATTTAGGCACGGGAGCCGCCAAGTTCAACGAGCCGCTCGGGCTACCAAAGACACCGGTCTCGCGACGAGCGGGTTCTGGAACTGACAGATCGGCCGAAGCCAACCGGCGAGACAATCGAGCATTAGCGAGGCTTGGGACCAAACCGACGAGCCGAAGATTTGAGCCATAGGGCCGAAGTCGTTGGAGTGATTGACGGGCGCTGCGGAAGGTCAGGTCCGGTCCCCCATGCTACCGCAGGCGTTGCACCGTATTGGACGGTTGGAAGGGCTTCTCGGCGAAAACTAAAGCCGGGCTAGCTGATAAAAACCAACCCGGCGAAAATGCTAAAATAGGTCTTCGCTTCAATAAAACGATCTTGTCTCGACGCTTCTCAATGGCAGCAGAACGAAAAAAGCCCCCCGAACTTGGAGGGCGGGCTAAATCTTGGAGGAGACAGGCTACCGGTCTATCTACCCGCAGTAGTATTCACAGCAGAACCGGAACTCGCGGCGAGCTTGATACTTGAGAATCGCTTAACCTAAGGAGTTTCGAAATGAAAAAGTTTCTTATTGCCGCTGCCGTTTTGTCGATTACAGCAGGGTCAGCATTTGCTCAGGCTGGTACGGCCAAGGGCACCAGCAACGACTCCAACCCACCCGCATCGGCGTCGTCCAACGACATGTCAAAGAATCCTGACACGATGTCGAAGGGCACAATGACGAAGCATTCATCGAAAAAGAAGATGAAGAAAAAGAAGCATCATTCGAACATGTAACAACATAGACGCCGCAAAGTGCTAAAATCTCCGTGGCCTTGGAGGGGAAACGCTCCGAGGAAAAAAGGAGAGCCATCAGGCGCGCCCATACTTAGGCCGAACAGTTTCTGACGTTCGGTCGATGGCAATAGCATTGGCATTTCAATTCGAGCAAGCCGACTTTCTGGGAAACTTAACCCCGAAAACGCGGCGTTTGGTCAAGAACGGATCGAGCCCACTTCCCCATGGAGTCCCCGACAGTTGGAGGAGGATTAAGCAGGAAGACTTCAAGGAGACCTATCATCGAGTCGGTGTTGATGGCGACGTAAGGGCGCGGCAGTGAACAATGACACCAGCGAGCCTGGCGCCTATTGCCTACCCGGATCAGCGGCCTGTAAGGCAAACTACAATTTGGGACTTCGCTTACGAGTTTGCTTCTCGCCGCCATCGCCATCCCAATAATCTTGGTCGTGGTCGCCATTGTAGGCGCCGTGAAATGAAAAAGCCCGCCGCTCCGAGCATGGAGAGACGGCGGGGCTATTGAGCGAGTTCTTATCTGCTACCGCGTGATCCGCTCGGCCTCGACCCACCTGAGATTGATCCAGAGCCCGACGACGAGTCCATGCTGCTGGACCCCACGTCAGTCGTTCCGCTGGGATGACCGGGGGCATAACCAGAGGCTCCCGGAGAGTTCGACTTCGATCCCTTCTTCTGCATTTCATGTCCCGGAGCGTAGGCGAAAGCATCGGACGATCCCTTTACGCTTCCGTTGTTCTGCATTCATGGCCGGGTGTGGTTGTTTGGGCGAATGAAGCGCCGACAGGAACAGTAACGCCGTTGCGGCTACGCAAATTGCCTTTTTCATGGTGCAAATTCTCCGAATGGTTTATCGACCGACGGCAGCACAGCTGCGAAACGCGCGTTCCGCTCAGAACAATCGTTATAAAGAGCCCGCCTATTCCTCGCTTTCGAATTATTAACTCGCCGTAATGGACTGGGCGGAAATCGGGCTGGTTTCTTCAGACAACGTTCAGTCGCGAAGTAATGAAATGAAGTCCTCAAGTGAAGGAGGATCAGCTCATGAAGTTACTTGCAGCAACCGCACTCGCCATCGGTTTGGGCGCAGCTTCGGCTCAGGCGATGCCAGTTTCATCGTTAGGCGATAGTATTGCGCCCGCAGTTCAAACCGTTGGCTGGCGTTGCGGGCCCGGTTGGCACATAAATCCTTGGGGACGTTGCGTGCCTAGCCGTCGATTCTACGGAGGCCCACGGTTTTATGGCGGCTACGGATGGGGTCATCGCGGCTGGCATCATCGTCATTGGCACCGTCGCCATTGGTGACCAATAAAGAAAGCCCGCTTCGGCGGGCTTTTTTAATAGTCCGACCCGAGACTCATTCATAAGCGCTCGTCTGCGAAGAAGCTTTTCTGATGGGGATTAGGTCGCTGTTTCACCAGGCTACAGCGACACCTGGCAGTTGGTGGTCAACACAGGAACGACCATCGTCACATTTCTCATGGTGTTTCTTATTCAGAACACGCAGAACCGCGACACGATGGCTTTGCAGGTCAAGTTGTCAGAGTTGATCATCGTATTGAAAGACGCAAACAACCAGCTCGCCGATACAGAGAATGCGAGCGACGAGGAGCTGAAAGAGGCGCACGAGGAGATTAAGGAACGAGTTTCCCAACCTGACTAGAGCGTGCCCTCACTACGGCCTTCTTCATCAATTGCCACTAGGTCTGCGACGATGGTCGACCATATAATGAAGGTCATCGTGAACTTAATAGATAGCGACGCATTCCTTGGTGGCTGGCGGGCAATCACGGAGAATCTAAATGGCAAATGAGCAACGTGGCGGAAACTTCGCAAATGATCCCCAGCGCGCTTCGGAAGCAGGCAAGAAGGGTGGCGAACATAGCCATGGCGGTCAGCAGCAGCAGGGTGGCGGTTCTCAGGGGCAACAGGGCGGCAACCCAGGAAATTTTGCCAATGATCGCGAAAAGGCGAGCGAGGCCGGCCGGAAGGGCGGGCAAAGCTAATTCAGCTACCGCATAGAACAGTCTGAAGCTCGGGATCACCGTGGTCCCGACTTTTTTCAAGAACGAGGGCTTAGAGACGAAGGCCCGACCTACTTACTGCAACTAAATTATCATGCGCGCATTATCCGGCGCTTGTGCCGGGTGCCAACCGGCCACAACGGAGACGATGGACGCGGCCATTTTGCCGGTTTCTGGCTGCGACAACAACGCATTGGTACGCGCTGACATCTGACCTGTTCTCGGTGCAAGCACTCGATCAACCAATTCTAACGAGGCGTGCGCGCGATGGGGCGGAAGCTTAGAAACAAGCTACTGCACAAACGCGTTTCGCGAAGCGGCAGAGTTTAGCTTTGGCAAAAGCGGAGCGTGGAGGCTGGCTTGGACCAGCAGTTCTTCGGCTCTCCAGAGTACAATTAGAAACTTTGTCGTCATTACTCGTCTAAGCTGCAGGACGCATCGTGTCGTCCTTGTAAGTCATCGCGGGTTCAGAGCTCGTCTGACCTGGCGCGTCTAAGACAGCTACGTGATGACGATAGACCATTTCCCAGCCCTTCCATCCCGTAAACAACAGAATGCCGACGACCACGATCGACAAGATCCAGCCCCACGATTTGATTGCGATGTCAGGACCTTGTTCGTACCGAAGAAGAAAGTTGACGAGCGCAATAGCGACTGCGGTTAGATTGCCAAACATATGCAGGAAGCTTTCAGGAGATCATGAGGCGGTGTTGATGGCGGCGGAAAGGCGCAGCAATGAACAATGACACCAGCGAGCCGGACGCTAATGGACTGCCCGGACCAGCGGCCTGTAAAGGCAAACTCCAATTTGGGACTCCGCTTCCGAGTTTGCTTCTCGCCGCCATCGCTATCCCAATAATCTTGGTCGTGGTTGCTATTGCAGTCACCATGAAATGAAAAAGCCACCTTCTCCGAGCAGGGAGACCGGCGAAATCTCTAAGCCCAATCGGGGCGCTATGGTCGATCTCGCTAGCAGAAGGAACACGCTTTCTTCCGCCGACTTCTTCGAGTCGCAAGCCTCTATTTTCATGTCGCCATTAGGAGATCGAAGATGGCAAGCGCAGCAGATAATAATCCAAAACATCACACCCAAAAGATGCAAAAAGCCCTCGGTGAGATTAAACAGCATCTGCGTGAAGATATAAAGAAAGTCGACGAGCCACAGTTGAAGGCGATATTTGAGACATCCGCCGAGGTGATCGGCGGCTTAGAAAAAGCGTTCAAAGACTACGAGCAAAAGAACGAAAGCGCTTGGCGCTAATCACGGCTCGTGGCGGCGATCTTGCAGGGCAATCTGCACATCGATCCTTTCCAAGGTATATTTGGATAACAACAAGCGTCGGCTCCGCTCCCTACCACAGCACTGACGTGGGTGGCCTCAGATGGCGGCTGTTCATTGACATCGGGCTCTTCCCTCTAAACCGAAAGAAAATAATCACCCAGTGGTGGGAAGTTCCGGGAACAGGCCACGGCCCGGCCTATTAATAACCTGCTCAGAAGTAGAGTTTGGTGAAGGCGTTTTTCCTGCTGAAACTTTCGAAGGCCCAGCCACAGAGGGGAGGAAGGTGCAAGCGGCCATTGATGCTGTAATTAATGGGCAGGCGTGCTTCACGCATAGCTGGCATTTTTGTCCTCAATAGCCGCTGACAGAACGCCGTCGCGCTACCCATAGAAAGAGAACGAAAGTAAAACTGGTGGAGTGAACGAACTTGCCAACCAGCTTGCCAGAAAAACCTAACGTTCGAATAGGTAATCAAGGGCGGCTCGGCATTGCCGCCGTCACCCTATTGTTCATCACAACAATTATTTTTGCTTGGGTCTTCACATAACCCGCCTTGGGAGCCTCTCGGCGGTGTTGAAGCACATTCAAATCCCATCAACGTAGTCCCAAGCATCATAAATCGAAAATTTTGAACTGCCAGTGTGAAAGCCTGGTCGCGGTTCCTCCTCATCAATCGAAATGAGGGCTAGCACGCAGATAGCGACCAATCCTCCAGCAGCCATCGATATCAGGACCATCGTCAGACGCCTCTGGGAGTGAAGGTGCAGTCCTCCACGCACCGCAAGCCTTGCACCGTATTGGACGGCTGGAAGGGCTTCGCGGCAAAAACTAAAAGCCGGGCTGGCTGACCAAATTGGTCAGCCACGCCGGGGGAATGCTGCGCTAATGCAGTCGTAAAACATAAACGCTAGTTTACGTTTTAAATTGATGTATCCAGCTGCCCCCTTTTACCGGGCGGGCATTATCCGCGTTCTTTACTCAGCGCGATTTGCATTGCAGCGATCTCACCTTGCCTCTCAATGGGGGCATTCAACCTGACAATTTCAAGTTTGCCGTGCCATCGGTTTTGAACTTCTAGTAAGAAACGCTGCCTCTCGCCTGAAGCAACTCGAAGCTCCTTCATAATTTCTAGCAATTGTTCTTTGCAAGTCGTGATTTGTTCATCCAGTGGGCCAACCACGCCCGATATTATGTGGCGACCGACCACGAATGCGCGGTGGCCCGCTTTTCGATTTTGGTTCGTCGCTGATCGAAGCTCCAATAGAAGCAGCCCAAATACGCTTTGAACCTTTGCCATTTGTGTCTCTGGAAACTCATCATCCAGGCCGCTAAAGCTCAATGCAGTAATGTAAGACGAAATTTTTGATCGCTAAAGGATACGATTTCCCATCTGTGCGCAAATTCATTTCGGATTTTTCGGAGCAGCTCCAGGTCTTCTGATTGCCTAGCAGTTATCAAACCTAATGAAACGGCCATCTTTATTCGAGCTGAGAATGTACCAAGTGGGGCATTGAAGCCCTCCAACAATTGTCCCTTCGGCTTTCCTGCTATTAAAGATGATCCGATTAGGTCTCCCAAAGCTTCCTCCGCGAAGGCAGCGAAAGCCAGTATCGCTCCTCGTTCATCAAGCTGGCCGATCGTTTTGTTTAAGCGATTGAGGCTTTCGAAAACTGCATCGTTGGTGCTGGTGGCCTGCATTACCAATCCGTTCGGCGATCATGCTAGAAAGTTCGAGTGACGCCGTTGACCTATATTCTAAGCAAGCCGACGGCGGGTCAATGAATCGCTTTATTGCCTACTATCGCGTATCGACGGAGCGACAGGGCAAATCTGGGCTCGGCCTTGCGGCGCAACGATCAAAGGTTACCCATCACGCTTGTCAGCACGGTCCGATCATCGCCGAATTCTACGACATCCAATCTGGCCGGGACGACGACCGCACCGAACTTCAAAAGGCACTCGCCCTAGCCAAACGCGAAAACGCCAAACTGATCATTGCTCGTCTCGATCGCTTCCCTCGACGTGTCAGCTTCACCGCTCAGATCATGGAGCAAGGCATCGGCTTAGTCTGCGCTAAAATGCCAAATGCGTCAGATTTTCAGCTGCATATCTTTGCGGCATTGGCTCAGGAAGAACGGCGATTGATTTCCGAGCGAACGAAAGCTGCTTTGGCGGAGGCGAAACGTCGCGGAGTTGTCCTTGGGACGAATGGAAAGAATCTAGCCGCGAAGAATCGCAAGGCCGCTAACGAATTTGCGTCTCAGCTTATGGCGAACCTGATGCGGATTTAATGCTGCGACCTTAGAGTCAGATATTGTTCGCGTCGGTCACCATGAACGTATCGGCGTTCGGCCTTTCCAGCTTCCACGGCGGTGGGAAACGGCGTTTCGAACCACTTGACTCCAAGAGAACAGAATAGGAACATGGTACGTAAGAGGTCAACACGGACATTATCATGTCGGCACAACCGGAGCCTGATCTACAGGCGGAATCGGATCGATTAGACGCGATCTGCGATCAGGCGATTGCGGCTTGCGGCGGCGACCTTCGCAGCGCAATACGCGCGCTAATCTTGGCAAACGAATATCTGGAATGGGAAATGGAGCAGAGCGTTTCGCGCGGATTTTTGCGCGGAGTGAAACATGGGCGCTTCAACTGCTATTCGGGTTAAATTATATCCTCCGAGATGACTGGTTAAGGTGAGAGGATAGAAATGCAAGATATTCGGCTCTTTATCGACAAACTCCACGCCGACGCTCAAGCCTGCGAAACCATTGGTCAAACGGCGCCGAATGAAGGGAAGCGTAAGATCTTCGCTGCGCTTGCCGACACATATCGGAAGCTGGCCAACGAAATGGAGCGGATCGCTGCCGCTCACGCCGTCCTGGATGAGGAGCGCGAGAAGAACCTTCTTGGAGTGCTTGGCGGCAATACGAGCACCGCTGATAGTCTTGCGGAGATAGCAAAAGTGCTGAGTTCGGCAGCGCCAAAGTCATAGCCACCATCGGAACTAGCCGACTATCTCATCGTTATCGGCAATCTATCGTACCTGCGAGGATTGCTGTGAAGAACGGAAGCTGGACTGAAGACGATTTGCGCACCTTGCGTCTGTATGCTGAGCAAGGACGGTCCGTTTATCGAATAGCAGCGGCACTGAATCGAACTGCCTCTGGGGTTCGGTCGATGGCTCAGCGGCATGGCATTTCCATTCGCAGCGGTCAGGAGGTGAGCCGAGCATTTAGAGCAACGAACGCTGAAACGAGCAATTCGTCCTCACCCCGGTAAACCAAGCAGGTAACCGTGAGCACCATTGACCTACGTGAGGAGCGAGTTTTCTGGCGAGAAAACTATCATGCGCGGACTTTCGACTTTGCGTCGCGTCTAAACTTTATGCGGTTCGATGACTGCGTTTTTGTTGATTGTGTTCTACTCCTGGATGATGGCACGGAGCAGTTAGCCTTCACGGACTGCACTTTCAAAGACTGCAACATTGATCGGATAGATGAGGATGCTGTCCGAGGTATCCGCTCCGAAAATAATACGTTTGATAAACCCATTGCGTTGCGCAAAGCAGATTTCGACAAGAGGCTCGCCGAGGCGCTGCAAAATCAAACACGTAAGTAAGATCTATGGAACTTTGGCAATGATCAGGCATTTTTTGTCTCCATAATTATGGAGATGAAAGTTGCCGCGATATTTTTTTAACATTCAGCACGGCTCTGAACATCATTTCGACGAGCACGGCGAAGAACTCTCGGATAAGCATGCTGCCTGGGCCGAAGCAACGAAAGTTGCGGGACAAACGATCAAGGACATCGATGGGAAGTTGCGCCCCGGCCAGGATTGGCGGCTGGAAGTCAGAGACGAATTTGGTGGACCGCTGTGGGAAATCCGCGTGGCTGCACAAGATAAACGGAATCAAGCATAAGAAAAGCGACGCGCCGACCCGCTCCGAAGATCGCGGCGGCATTATTAGCGAGATCGCAACAAACCCGACCAAGCGGGAAGCATTTCAGAAGCTAGCCGACGAATATCGCAAGATGGCGCCGGGAGCTTGAACGCTTGTTATCAACGATGCCGTTTCAGACGGATCTGAATAGAAAGCCCGCTAGCAATCATGAAAACAAAAGCCGAGGAATATCGGGAAAGGGCGACGGACTGCGATGAGCTTACTTCTCAGCAGACAGAACGGCCGAAGCGAAAGCGTTATGAGCGAAGGGCAGAGGCGTGGCGCGCACTAGCGGAAGAGTAGGACTGGCTAGACGGGAACCAATTGCATGAGGAGAAGTAGACCGATGCAACGACTCCATGGCGCCCATGAAAACCTATGAACGAGTGATCGCGCTCGGCATGTTCGAAGCCCTGAACAAAGCCCATCTCGTTCCCGGCGATGCTCATCTGTCAAAAGCGAGTGCGTTGGCGCTTCCCGAGCACGGCATGTCAGGCGATCTCTTTAGGGAGAACACTTTTATCGCGATCAGAAATCTTAGAATAGCGATAGACGAATGCGAGAACGAAGAGCGATTGGAAGCGCTTTATTCCGCTGCGCTAGCAAGGGCCTGCCTCTGGGCCGAAGCGCGCTCTGAAGCCGAATAGAGAATCCCGCTCAGACGGGATTCTCTGGGACGTGCGGCTTATTTTTTATCGACCGACCATGACGTCGTTTCCTTGTTGTACTTAAACCCTGTAGCTTTCTTCAGAGAATCCTTGCTCTCGTTCAGCGTAAGCCACCACTTATTATCCTTCTTCGTTCCCTTAACCGCTGAAAACGGAACGGCTACATCCTTTTCGCCAACGCCGAGAAAGCCGCCGACGCCGATGACGAGTGCGGTGATTCGACCGTCCTTGTCGATCAGAACATCGTCAATCTCACCGATCTTGTTTTCCTTAGGATCGTAAACAGCCTGCTTATAGTAGTTAGTCACAGTAGCCGTGCTCGGCGGAAGCGTCGAAAGCGCTTCTGCCGCGAAAGCGGTCGCCGATAAAACCGTGGCGATCACGGTCAAACAAGCAAGGGTCTTCATGGGTATCTCCTGAATTATGGACCCCCTGAACTGACCAGCGACGAGCAAGTTCCTCGCCCTCGCTACTGCTCTCCTAGGCGTTAGAGGAACGATCTTTTACTTAAGGTCTTTTCTGCGAGCCATCGCCCGCCGTTTACAAAGGGGCCTGTCGCGATAGCCAAAGGCCCTCTGGCCCGCTATCCAAAACTAGCGCTCGCGCGGATAGCCAAAGGCGATAGCTTCCTTCTGAATGGCGTCACGCCGCATGCATCTCGTAGAAGTGTTCGTACCCAAACCGGCAGATTCTGGAGAACGCCTCTCCTCGCTCCAAAATATGCTCTTGCAGCAATTCGGAGGAGTGACCGCCTATTCGCGCGCTCCAGCAAAGGGTGTTGAAGTTCAGGATGGAAAGCAGGTTGAAGACGAGATTGTCATTCTGGAAGTGATGACGGATTCCTTGGACCGTGCATGGTGGTCATCGCTCCGCGGACAACTTGAACGCGATTTTATGCAGCGCGAAATTTTAATCCGAGCCTCGGAAGTGCAGCAGCTATAAGCGAACGGCTCGCTGGGCTCTCCGGCCTCAAATAGATAATCAAGCACCCTCCGCTCGATGGCGGGTTCAGCCGCTTTCGGCTTTCCGCTACATCGCGCCATGAACACGCCGCGGAACTAGCGTCCCTCTACCTCCTTGTTTGTATCCAAACAAAAGCAAGGCGGAGCGACATGGCCGACGATCTGTCAAAGAAGGGTCCTCAGGACCGCAGCCACATCAACATGCATGAAGATCACGAGGTGAAGTACTGGACCCACCACCTTGGGGTGAGCCGAGATGAACTCAAGCGAGCCATCGACAAGGTCGGGACCTCCGTAGCTACGGTGCGAAAAGAGCTTGGGAAAGAGGATTAATCGGACGACCTCAACCTAAGCTTCGGAAGCGTTAGGAGCGCTCCAGGACATTTCGGAACGAAAAGTTCCATGCGTCGTTTTCTCCATATGAGAGGTATTCTTCCGAACCCAACGAGGACGTCAGAGCACAGCTCTGGATCAAGCTGGTTCTCCCGTATGGCTAACGCCACCGCGACTTGGACGGGACGCCCTATCGCGTTTTTGACCGCGGTTCTGATCGTTCTCATCTGGGGAATTACGGGGCCTATCTTTCACTACAGCGATACGTGGCAGTTGGTGATTAACACCGGAACGACGATCGTCACATTCCTCATGGTGTTTCTCATTCAGAACACGCAGAACCGTGACACCATGGCTCTTCAGGTGAAGCTTTCCGAACTAATCATCGCGCTGAAAGACGCGAATAATCGGGTCGCAGACATCGAAGATGCGAGCGACGAGGAGTTGGAAAGAGCACATGAACAGGTGAAGGAACGCGTTTGCAATTAACCAGGTGATGCAGCTGCTTAAGCTGTACGCAACTGGAATTGCCTAACTGGATCGCTCTAATGCACTTTGCCCATCTTAGCGACGGTCGGGCTCTACCGGGTCTGGCTTGCTGACCGTTAGATCGTGACTGGTCTACTAAAGGAGAAATCACATGCCAATTTTGCTCTGGCTGCTGGGAATCCCCTTCCACTAATTTTGCTCACCATCTTGGCATTGTAGGCTGCTCAGATGAGGAGCCTTTCTTGTCGCACAGGCTAGGGCGCGCCTATGGAGTTTCCATCATTAACCTAAGTTAAGTCTCGGCTCGATGGATGAAACCATATCATTATGAAAACATTAGTGAACGCTCGCGCCGGGTGACAACCGGCCACAATGGGGACGATGGACGCGGTCATTTTGCCGGTTTCTGATCGCGACACCAACGCATCGGTACGCGCTGACATCTGACCTGTTCTCGACGCGAGCGCACACCCCGAATTAGAGGCTGGCACACATGTCGAAGACTAAAACTCTCAAGGATCTATTCCACGATACGCTTAAGGATATCTACTTCGCTGAGAAGAAAATTATGAGCGCATTGCCGAAGATGGCGAAGGCAGCTCAAAGCGATGACTTGAGAGCAGCTTTCGAAACGCATCTCGAAGAAACCGAAGGTCAGGTAGAGCGCCTTGAAGCGGTCTTCGAGGAGCTTGGTGAGACGGCGCGCGGCAAAACCTGCGATGCGATTATGGGTATCTTGGACGAAGGCAAAGAGATCATGTCGGAATACAAAGGCGCACCTGCCCTTGATGCCGGCCTTCTCGCTGCGGCCCAGGCCGTCGAGCATTATGAAATCTCGCGCTACGGGACGCTCATCACTTGGGCAGACGAGCTCGGTTTAAAGAAAGCCAGCCAGCTTCTAAAAGAGACGTTGGCCGAAGAAAAGAAAACCGACCAGACGCTCACCGGAATTGCGAAGTCAGTCGTGAACGCGGAAGCCGAGGCCGCATAACTCCGATGGCTCGGCGGCAAAGCCGGGCCATTTTCGCAGGGATCAGACAATGCCGCCCACAATTAGACTTGTCGGATATGATCTCTACAAACTTCCAAAGAAAATGCGACGAAAGCTCGGAAAGAAACTCCCGACAAAGCGTGTCTCTAGAAAGAGGCAGAATTTGTCTCTGATGAAAGCGGGTAACAAGGCCGCAGAACAAAGCAGCAAATAGGAAACCCCGTCGGCAGACTGATTAAATTTTGCAGGAAATCGCTACGAATTTACAATGGTATCGGACAAGATCGCAATCACCCGCTCGCGGTGTGACCGCTCTTTTGGCGAGCTGTATCGCCGGATACGGGCGGGCTTTGAAAAAACAGTGTCCGCACTGCCTGCACATCATCATATTTTCTGCAGAAAACGAAGATCCGAGTATTAAACGGGCGCTAAGATTGGCTCGGGCCCGACGAACTCAAGAACGAGAGGATGGAAACAAAGAAGCGGGACGAGCAAAATAGAATCCGAGCCGCGATCCGCGAAGTCAGGTCAGCGCGCGAGGTTATCGGCGGCCGAGTTTACGTTCGGGATCAATTTGACGAGGGTTAGCAACCCACTGGAAAGCGAACTCGGAAGTTAGGTCCAGCGCCGTAATCTGCGAATCCGGCTCTCAGCTTCTCTCACCTGCTCGGCCGTCGACACTTCACGGATCAATCTCGATATCCGCCAACTCTCCAAGTCGCCGTCGCGGATGGCCTCCTGTCGCAATCGATACGCCATATCCTTCAGGCGACGTTTAACCAACGCAGGGTCGTACATCTGTCCCATCGGGAGCCTCCATGGTTGCCGGGACTAATCCCCGTCTCGTGGCAGATTTCCATGACGGCAAGTTTCGTAGTTAACGTCGCGAAAACAGCATTATGAAGATGCGATATAGATAACCCCGCCGGAGCGGGGTTTTAATGTTCACTTTCGGTCCCGGGAGTTGTTGTCTTTGGTGCCTTCCCGTCTTCCACTCGATCTCGTTGCGAGATCACGAGGTTAATCAATCTCAAAGGCCGCTGGTTAGCGCCGTCGCGCAAATATCACTCCCGCGACGAATGCAGCGCCCAGCATGACAAACGGCGCCGTCCGGGTGAGCTCAACGATTACATCCCGCCAGCTCGCATGGCGGTCGCTAACGCTGCTGACGGGACTTGGCAGTGTTGCCGGCGCGCGCTCAGTTCTGTCCACTGAGGCGTATCCACGTTCTTCCAGTATCTTCATTCCTTTTGGTGTCAGCTCGTACAGGTCGCCGTCCTTTAGGACATAACCCTCTACGACGAGAGAGGTGACCTTTCCCTTTTCGTCATTGTCAAAGGCGATTGACGAGCCAATGGCGCGCAAAAGGGCAACTTGCTCTTCGTCCAACATTCGCATTCTCCTGTGGCTGTGAACGCCCTCAATGGACCGTCGTTCCAAGCTGCCGGAACACTCTTTGCGTTGGTGCATTACGCAACCGAAGCCATCGCCCGCCGTTTGAGATGGCGCCTGTTGGATAGCCAAAAGCCTCTGGCCCGCTATCCAAAACTAGCGCTCGCGCGGATAGCCAAAGGCGATAGCTTCATCTTGACCTATGGCAGCCGCATGCATCTTGTAGAAGTGTTCATATCAAAACCGACAGACTCAACAGAACATCTTTCCTCGCTGCAAAACATGCTCTTGCAGCAGTTCGGAGGGGTGACGTCTTATGCGCGTGCGCCGGCAAAAGGAATTGATGTGGAGGGCGGAAAACCGGTTAAGGATGAGATAATTATTTTGGAGGTCATGACGGACTCCTTAGATCAAGCATGGTGGTCATCCCTTCGGGACCGGCTTGAACGAGACCTGAAACAGCAGGAAATTCTTATCCGAGCAACAGATGTGCAAAGGCTTTAAGAGGCAGCAAGATACGAAACGGCGTCCGGGCTGAGCCTAGAAGATTTCGCAGAGTGTCAAAACTGCAAAGGAGTATGCCATGGGATTAGCGACATACGCCGTTATGGAGCACAATTCCAAGTGGGTCGTCTTTCACGATGGCGCACCAGAGGGTGATTTTGCAACAAAAGAAGCAGCGTTCGAAGCCGCAGTTGCCGCCGCTTCCCTTGCCATCCGTGAAGGACACGAGGTTCACGTTAGCGCCCCCGGCCGCGAGGCTGGCAATGAGACATCTCTCGGAGCAGAATCGGGCGAGCCCTTCCCAAAATAGAAAACCCCCGCCAGCAATCATGAAAACGAAAGCAGAAGAATATCGAGAACACGCTGCCAACTGCGACGAACTAGCTTCTCAGCAGACAGAGCGGCCTAAGGGGAAGCGATACGAGCGAATGGCAGAAGCCTGGCGCGCTTTGGCCGACGAACAAGACTGGTTGGATGGGAATCAATTGCATGGGGAGAAGTAGACCGATACACAGATTCCACTATGCCCATGAAAACCTATGAACTAGCGATCGCGGTTAGCGTGTTCAAAGCCCTAGACCAAGCCCATCTTGTTCCCGGCGATGCCGATCTGGCAAAAGCAAGTGCGCTGGCGCTTCCCGAGCACAGCATGTCAGGCGATCTCTTTAGAGAAAACACCTTCATAGCTATTCGAAACCTTCGGCAAGCGATAGACGAAGGCGAGGATGATGAGCGACTGAATGCGCTTTATGCTGCTGCACTTGCAGCAGTCTGCCTCTGGGGCGAAGCGCGCTCGTAGTTACATAATGCGTACTTTGAGTAATTTACTACGAGGTTTTATAACGCAGGTTAATCTATCGAGACATTTTCCCGCGCAGCAGTCGTTTAGACTCGCATTCGCCCGCCAAAGGCGCAGGATCAATTCACCACCGAACGGACCTAGGTATACATCGCTGATGAGAGCGTCGGTTGCGTTCCCGCCCTGCCAAACGGAGGGAGCAGCACATGTTCTCATTTAGAGATTCAGATACCGTCGAGCGCGTATTCTTATTGATAGCAGCCTGCGGCACGATGGCACTCCTCACCGCAATCATTTATTGGCTGCAATTCTTATAATACATCACACGCGAGGTCTCCGTGCAGAATGCATTCCTCATCGCACTCTGTATTGGAATTGTCGCGTTGGTCGTTGGCCTGACTCTGCTGATTAATTGAGATAGAAAACCCCGCTGGAGCGGGGTTTGTTGCCATTATAGGAAGAGCGACTTGAACAAGAGATGCATTCCACGCCATGATGAACATCGATTTTGGGGAAAATCAGTGTAACGGCCATAAAGGACATCAAGCTTTACATCGATAAACTCAATGCCGACGCCGAGCATTGCGTCACAATTAGCGAAACAGCAACGAGCGAGACCAAGCGCGCGGCCTTTAAAAAATTGGCCGCGACCTATCGAAAGCTGGCAGCGGACCTCCAGCGAATCTTGGAGGATCACGCCGAGACGGACGCGCAGCGTGACGAGCATCTACTTGGTCTCCTTTACGGCGATGAGGAAATCACGCGTAGCGGCTAGCCCACATCCAGAATCTGACCAGCCCAACCGTCTGGAACGGCCGCGCCCCTGCCCGATTGTCCTTACCCAGCCCAAGCCAAGGTGGAGCGACATGGCCGACGATCTGACTAACAAAGGTCCGCAGGACCGCCGCCGCATCAACATGAATGAGGACTTTGAGGTCAGATACTGGACCGAAAATCTAGGCGTGTCGCGCGAGGAGCTTCAGAGGGTCATCGACAAGGTCGGGACGTCAGTCGCCACGGTGCGAAAAGAACTCGGGAAATAGTCTCCGTCACTGCTGGTTAAACCCCGTAACGCCCTCTCCTCGGCCGCAAGCCTCGACCCTAAGGTCCCGCGATCTTCATCCCGCAGGTTTGGTGAGGCGAGTAAGAAGTGACAATGACCGATAACCTTTTCATGACCGCGAACGATGAAGCGGCGCAGTTCTTCATCCATGGGGCTGCCCCGTTTTTTGTCAAAAGGTATTCAGAAAGTCTTCGATGTTGCGTAGGCCAGCGGACAACCGCCGACCTACGCTAAAGCCTATTTCGTTGGGCGGCTATCAATCCCGAGGCCACGCTCAAGGCTGGCAATTCTGGATTCCAAATCCGTCATCCAGTCCTCGGCGGGGATCATTCTCGGATTCCCAACCCTGATTTCAGAGCCGAGAACTGCCTCTTTAAGTCGCCGCAGCCGTTGAAGCTCGAAGGCTTGGGGCATGCTCTTAAACATCGCCGCCTCCATCAAGCCGCCGCAGGTACGCGGGATACGGATCGACGCCGCACAGGCTTTCCCCCGGGCGGTCGAGGCCGGTGATCCAGGCTTGAGAGGGCCTCGAGAATCTCATCAATCGACACCGGTTGCCGTTGGCCAGGTATAGCCCGTAGTGACGGGCACGATGTCACTGCAGCCGCGTCTGAGGCCCAAGACGCCAAGATCGCTCTTTTTTCTGCGACGGTCAGCCCATCCTGGGCCAGAACATCACGGGGATGGTCATAAACCGATCCAGGATGAAAAATACCGTTGAGATCGAAAACATCGTCGTCGTTGAATCTACCGTGGATAGTCATGTCGTCCTCCTTTTTCTCCTTTCGTTGCGGACGGCAAATGAAGCGGCTCGGAGCACCGAGCCGCTTCGAGGAAGGTCAGGCGGCCTTCGATTCGATCTGGTGTACGTTCGAAGGGGAGGAGCCCGCGTTGATTTCGATCTTACGCGGCTTCATCGCCTCCGGAATCTCTCGGACCAGATCAATACGCAGAATGCCATTCTCGAAGGAGGCATCCTTCACCTCGACATGATCGGCAAGGCTAAATTGCCGTCGGAACGCGCGGGCGGAAATTCCGTGATACAGGAACTCCCGCTTTTCCTCGTTCTTGCGGCCCTCGATCGTGACGACATTCTGCTCAGCAGTAATGTTGACGTCGCTCGGCGCGAAGCCAGCCAGTGCCAAAGAAATCTGGTACTGGTCGTCACCCACGCGCTCGATGTTATACGGGGGGTAGCTTTCCTCGTTGCTGCGTTGCGCCGCATCAACGAGATCGATCAATCGGTCGAAGCCGATCGAAGATCGCCACAGAGGCGTAAAGTCAAAAGTCCTCATAACCAAATCCTCCATAGAGCAAGATGGATACGAACAGACACCGGACACCGCCGGCGCCCGCCTCGCGGAGCCCATCAGGCGCTCCGCACCACTTATCGTGGCGACAAAAAGTTAGAAAGGAGCCGGCTGTCGTCAAGAGCGTCTCCAAAAATTTTTAGTCAGATGATCTCAGCCGCCGCATCCGAAAATCGACGGTCGACCGTCTATGTCTGGGTTCCATTTGATTATGGTCAACAGAACGACCGATTCCTGGTTAGCTGGATTGACAGCCGAGCGGCCTTTCAGGGATGGCCGTTGAGGTTGGGCCCCGGATCTCCATTGGTCTGGGGCGCCTCATTTCCGAGGTTAATCAGCAATCCTCAGCCGCCTCATCCCTATCCCTGTGTTGGCGCAGTGGCGTCCACTTGTGGCGGCGCAGTTGGCTTCTGGACCGAATGCCGCCCGCTTCCGTTTTCCGCCATCTGCTGGCCTGGAAAGGGTCACAAGGCGAGGCGGAACGGCCTTCCGCAACCGTGAGTTTCCATCAGTGTGTCAACGAACGCCTTTTGGAGAACGATCATGCGAAATAATCTAATTCCTGCCGTCGCTTTGGTCATGATCGGATTCACTGCTCCCGCGACGGCAGCTGACATCGGTTACGTTCAGGAACCGGTGACCGAGATCTACACCCAGGCCGGGCCGCTGCCGGTTCAGGCAGCTATCGATATCGCCAGCGGCGTTGGACTGGTTTCGGTATCCGACACAAACAAGTGGTTCAACGAATGGCAGATCGAGGGCTATGACGTCACTGGTCGCTATATGGAAGTCGATGTCGATGCGCGAACCGGTGCGATCGTAAACGTCGATAGGTGACGTCAAGCAGCCGACCTCAGCCGCCGCATCATGAACTCGATTTCCCCGTCTGGTAGCTGTCGCCAGCCCTCAACCTGCGACATGTACGCCGCCGCCGGCCAGCGATCGAGCCCCAGCCGGGCGCGAGCCCTCGCCTCTTCCCGCGGCAGCGTGAACGTCTCCCGGACATAGCCGTCGTCGGTCGCCTTTGCCTTCCGGCGCCGGGATAGGCTCTCAGCCAGGTCTTTCGGGGTGCGGTAGGCCATCGCGGCTCTCAACTGGTGACGGCCTCAAAGTGGGTGTTAGAGGAACCCTCACCAACCCCGATAATAATAGTGCCGACGATAATAGCGGTGCCTTGGATAGTAGGCGTATGGCCCGCCGTAATATGCCGGTGCGTACCCATAATAGGCAGGCGCATAATATCCATCATACGCGGGCTCATAACCGTAGCCGTAGCCGTATGGATCGTAAGCGCCGTATGGACCGTAGGCACCATAAGCACCTGCGGCCAATGCTCCTGCCACGAGGCCGAATCCGATCCCCGGACCCCAGCCAAAGCCACCGTGGCCAAAGCCACCGTGATGCCAGCCACGGGCGTCCGCAGGAGAAGTCATGAGTGCTGAGGCGACCATCGCCGCCGCGGCAACCACCAACACTTTCCTTGTCATGGTTTTTCCTCCTTCGATGGAGGTGTTCAAAACCAGCGATACGGGATTTGGTTTCGCTCGATTTGCGGCCGATCTGAAATTTTGTTTTATAATTCTATAGCAAAAACCCGAGCGAACTTAATCGGCTAGGTTTTTCGGGTGCGGTAGGCCTGACCAATCAGGTAGTCGCCGCTACCGCTGGAACAAGCATTTGACCCCCGGATTATATGCCGGGAGCGAGCCAGCAATGCCTATCTTTCGATATTTTGCGGTCGTCGGTGCAAGCCTTTTGGCACTGCTGTTTCTGACTGGGTCTTATCTACCGCCATCCACTGACGAAGCCTCGAATTTTAAGATCGACAAATCGACGATACGCATCACGAGCAAAATCCGCACGGCGCCTCCAGTAATCATCGAAGGCAGTGAAAAAGCCGGCTTCTAACCGTTCCGTTCGTGAGCACGATCAAGTTCCGCCAAATTTCTCCGCAAATTGCCCTGCGTTCTGGCCTTAGTCAGGAACGTGGAAATCGCCTCGGTGTTGCTCCTCCGTTAAAGGAGGAGATAAACATGCCAGTACTTTTTCTTTGGGCCGTCCCGGCCATTATCGTGATTGGTGGTGGAGTCTACCTTATCGGCCACATCCATTGAGAAAAAAGGACGCGCTCTCGCGCCAATTTTTACTCAACCATGAAACGATGCTCGCGTCGGCTTTAACTGCGCGGTTAACAAAAATCAAAAAAGCCCGGCGTTTGCCGGGCTTTTCTTAAATCGCTGGAGCGATCAGTCAATCTTAATAACCGGTCCCAGCAACCGTGCCGCCCCAGTTGAAGTGGTAGTTGATGCCGGCCTTCACGGTGTGAATGTCGTCGCGGTAGCTAATCGCCGTTCCCGACGGGAAGGCGCCAGGAGCGTTGAGCACGTCAACATGGGTGTGGCCGAAGTTGTAGTACTGGTATTCGATCTTGGCTGACCATGCCGGGGCGAACATGTATTCGAGACCGCCACCGATGTTGTAGCCAGTGTCCTTCTGGCTAATGCCGACGATGTCACCCGGTGCCAAGTTGAGGGCACGAACGCCATTGTCGTCGCGGAACGCAGCGCCGCCCTTTACGTAGAGGAGGCCCGGACCCCAAGTGTAGCCAAGGCGGCCAGTAACCGAAGCCAGCCAGTCGTTGCGGTCACGGATAACACCGCCACCCGCGAGGTCAGTGAAGGTGCGATCGTTGCTCGAAAGGCCACCAATGTCGCCCTCGACACCGAGGACCCAGTTGTTTCCGAACTGGTAGTTGGCACCGAGCGTGCCGCCGCCAAAGAAGGCGCTCTGGCGGTTGCTGGCTGCAAGCGTGCCCGCCGCAAAATCGCTGGTGTAGCTATTGCTGCCGCCAAAGGCGCCGCCGACGAAACCACCGATGTAGAAACCGGTCCAGTTGTAAACCGGAGCAACGTAAGCTGGTGCCTTGGTGTAGGTACGGGCCGGAAGGTCGGCAGCGAACGCGGCGGTCGAGCTCAGAGCAGCGACGGTGACTGCAAGAAGAAGCTTTTTCATAGGAATCCCCCTATTAAAAGTTATGGCGAGAATGAAAACACTTCCCAATCTTCGAGACAACAACACATGATCGTAAAAGGTGTGATTGCCTTATCGGGCGGCATTTTTGCAACTAAATGGAACCGCAAACGCCTAGCGGACGACCATAGCGATACAACCTCGATGGGCGGATGAAACGGACCAGGGGATATTAGTCCGTATGCTCAGGGCGGGCCACCATCCGGTTCAACTGCCAGGCTTCGATGTCGGCACCATACAGCAACTTCTTGGCAGCTTCGATGGCGGACTCATCGTCGGGACATTCTATCTCCCGAACCTTCTGAAGGTGGCCGTCATCTCTAATGATGGCGGCAGTAGTTCCGGGAGCTATGGCGCAGGATGTGATTACGCGATCGGTAAGGACTGGCTAGTGATCGATGAAAGCGAGACGAAGATCACGCTTACGCCAGAGAGCGAGGATGCCTAGGAACAAAAATTTTTTTGTCCATTCATCCTATGTCTATGATGCGATTAAAGAAGAACGCTTGGACCGACGATGAGCTAGCAAAGCTTCGCGAATATGCGGAAGCGGGTTGGTCTATTATCGCATCTCATCTTCATTGAACCGCTCTCTGGGGAGCTTACGAACCATGGCCCAGAAGCACGGCATTAAAATCAGGCCTCACAGACTGTCGCTGGAACCAACGAAATAAGATCGACTTGAATCCGCTGTTCAGTAGCGGAGTTGCGTATGGGTTGGTCAGCACCACTGGATAAAGCTTCTGTCTCTCCGAAGGGGGAACCGATCGAAACGCTGGCCGACGCGCGCGACTATCTACTCACTTTGCCAAAATCCCGACACAAGGAAGAACGTTCAGGCGGCCGTTGGGGCCGTGCTGATGGCGGCGGAAGGCCGTGGACCACTCCTCCATGCCACGGCTGGCGTCGGCTTGGTTCTCAATGGCCGCTCTGGATTACAGCTTCCGAAATCATCCCGCCGTCCACACTTGGAGCAATCATCATGAATCAGGAAACGGAAACAATTATTGCCACAGTACGGGCTGCTCAAAAGATATTCGGAGAACGCCTCCATCCGGCAACGCCAGGTAATGATCGAGAGACATTGACCCGCGTTCTCGACCTGCTGGATGACGAACGCTTTAACGAAGCGGTCACGGTGCTCGAACTGGGGGACAATCCAGTAAGAACCACCTGGAAGACGGCGTGAACGACAAAAAAGCCCGCCTCTCCGAGCATGGAGGGCGGGCAATAATTAAGGTTTGCAATTAGCTCTGGCCACCTTTGCGGCCGGCTTCACTTGCCTTCTGACGATCGTTAGCGAAATTTCCGGGATTGCCGCCCTGCTGGCCAGAGGAACCGCCGCCCTGTTGCTGCTGGCCGCCGCGGCTATGTTCGCCACCCTTCTTTCCAGCTTCAGATGCGCGCTGAGGATCGTTTGCGAAGTTACCAGAACCACCGCGTTGTTCGTTTGCCATGTTATGCTCTCCGTTGTTTGACAACGCTAATTCAATCGAACTCTCTAGATCGAGTTCTGCCCTTTCGTCAGTTTAATGCTCGCGGCGTTTTGGTGGCGGCGATTGGTAGCAAAAAAGCGTGCGCCGGATTCTCCCGCTCGCGGCCTTAAGTTTCAGGGAGGTATGGACGTAATCCCGTCCACAGCGGAGGTTCACCGCATGACCATTGCCGCGAACGAATAGAAGATCGGCAGAAAGATCACGGCCAGAACAAGGAAGTCGCGGACGTTGATCATGACGCCACCCGAAGCGCAATCGCTCCAGCAATCGATCGCGGTCGCTCCCTCACCGCGTTGCCGCCATTTCCGCTGCGAACGATCCAGACGTTGCCCGAGACGTGGGAGACAAGTCACCGACGTGATGACGCCAGACCACTACAGCGCCGGACTTGGGATGGGATTTCGAGCCGGGTTGCCCATGCCGCCGCCCGACTGAGCCGCGCATCACCGTCGCGCCCGCCACCAACCGCACCATGCGCGACGCTTGGCGTTCCATCGAGCGGCCCAGCGCGGTACGGCATTCCCCGCCCGATCCGCGGGCATCCCGAACGGCATGGCGTCGTATAGCGCTTGGCCTCGGGCGAGCCGGCGGGCTTCCCGAGGTAACCTCGAACAAGCGCAAGCATCGCCATAATCGCGATTTTCATTTCATTACCTCTTTGTGGGTAGGAACTGCCGAAGTTACGGGCGGCTTGGTTTAGGCCGCCAAGTTGCGTACCAGCGGCTAGAGCCCGGCTGGGATTGCCCCAGAGAACTCCTCCGCCCGGCCGGGCTGACTTTCATCGTCCCACGATATTTCTGGAACGAGCTCTGTCGGGCAGACTTGGCCCTCGTCGCTGGTGAGATTCATTGCGACTTGGCCCGGCTGGGAGTGCTCCTGCCGCCCAGCCGGGCTAATCTACAGATACACGCGGTCTAGCCGCATGATCCCCGGACGAAGCCTTCAATCTGTTTCAGTTCGCGAACAGCCCGCAAGCTCAAGGCCGCAGATCATCGTTGCGACGGTAAAGAGCTTTCGCATTGGATAGTCCTTTCGATGTGAGGGCGGCTTGAGAGATCTTGGCGCCTGTTGCTGCGGATACGGTCGGAACGTCGGGGCGAGCCGCGACTGATGGCGGGCACGGCTTTGGTGTTGAATTCACGTAGATGCCCCAGTCTACGGGGCACCTTTAATATAAGTTAATGCCCGGAGCCGCCGGGCGCGGTAAACTTCAGCCTCTTTTGGGGCTTCTCCAAATGGATCGACATAAATCGGAGAGAAAAGCCGATCTGGTCGAGCTCCTGAAGGGTGCTGCAGGCGGGATGCTTGTCGCCACCGCAGGAGGTGTGGCAGTCATGCTCCTATATTTCCTGTTACTGCCCGCAAACTTCCTGCTGTCTGTTGAGTGTAAAATCACTCGGAACCAGCTGAATATTTTTGCCTCGCGAGATAGCTGCAACCGGCGTTTTATTCGTGCCAGCGCCGTTCCGGTGTCTCAAACAACCCTGCCGGTCGAAGCCGAGCCAAGCGCCAGCAGCGGACTGGTCGCGCCGGTCTTGGCCAGAGATGCGGATCCGGGCCAGTAATAGCCCGCCAGCCCGAAGGTACTGCCCGCGTGCGTTCGATTCGCACCATGTCGCTTTCATTGCCGCCAAGGGTGTTGATGTAGTTTCCCTCTTCGCCTGCATAGAAGCCGACGTGACCAGCCCGCGAGACTTCACGCCTCGCTAGAACGTGACGATGCTCCTATCTCAATTGATCGCGATTCAACTCCGACATGCGTCTAACCCCCTGGCGCCTGTGGATCATATCGGCATGCGATATGTACGCGGTATTGTAGGTTAATAAGGGAAAAGGACTTTGCTGCTGCGCGCTCCAGCCGCTCAATGTCTGAAGACGTGAGCCGTAAAATATAAACGCTGGATTATCTTTTAAGAGGATCAGCACCTCGGACTGATGATACTTGATCCACTCTATAATCAGTCCGCACAAGCCATTGATTGAGTTTGGCTATATTAAACGTTGCTTTTGGCTGAAAGGAATACTGATTATAGAAAGTTGAGCTCCAAATTTTTTATCATCAGATGTGCTGGCATTGCGCCCGATTGCAACTTCCATCGCAGCGTCAAGGGTATCGCGGCAAGCGCGCCTACAGCGGCACACCGACGAGGGGGGAGTCACGAACGACAGCACTGCTGATTTTCTTCGCAACTTCATGCAGGAGTTCCATACATTCATCGCACGGGTTCGGTCAGTACTGCCGAAGGATGCGTAGCGCATACCCATTATCGAAAAGCCGTCACACAGATAGAGAAGATAATCTCGTAGGCGACTGCCTCGCCGTGATATGGCGAAAACCGAATGGCCGAGCTACTCAATCTTTCCCGGAAGAATCGACCACCCCGTCCAATCGTGCAGCGCCCAACCAAGATAGGACGGATGTGAAATTACATGCTCCTCGATGAATTTTAGGTCGGCAAGCACAGCGGCTCGTTGCTTCTTATCGGGCGTATCCGCGTAAGATATGTTCATCCCAGCACCAGCGTGTGTCTCAAGAGAAAATACAATACGACGTGACCCAACAAGATCGGCACGCCGCAACTCTCCAACGATTTTTTTTATCACATTCGACGGCTTGGTGCTGTAACTCATGATGACGTACTGCGAAACGAGCAGCATCAAGTGATCGATCAGCGGTTTACGAACGCCGGACAAGGTCGCCTGCAACGACTCGCCCATATATTCGTCCACCCAGCTTGGGATTGCCGCGCCATAAGCGACGCCTGCCTGCTGCGTCTTCTTGCGAAGGCTCGCATGGATTTCCAGCCACTCCGTCAGGATCTGGTCTCGCGCAGCCAACTGCTCGCGGCTCAACCCGCTTTGCGCAACGCCGTTGGTAAAGCGATTTTTCCCCTCGCCTTGCCCATCCTGCGGTTCCATGTCCGAGTGGAAGCCGACGAAGGGAACGCTGTTACGCTGGTTGTAGGCAATCATTGCATCCGCGGCGGCATAGAGTCCGGCAGGGCCCTCCACGTCCGAAAAATAGCCGCGCCACCCCTCCAGCCCCCATGCTTGCACCCCGATCCCATGCAGCGCAGCGAGAAGCTTTCTAAGAGGCGTCTCCTTCTTGGTATAATCGGATGCGCGCAGGAACAGATAGACCTCGGTCAACCCAATGGCTTTTGCTTCCTTTAGAAAGGCATCAAGGCCGGCTGGATCAAGCAAGATATCGTCGGTCTTCCAGACCCACATGGCATGGACTCTGGCCGTTTCGGACGCCGCGAGTGCAGAGTTTGAAAACAACCCGAGCCATGACACTAAAATAAGCAGCGCCGCCTGGCGGCGCGTCATCATCCGGCCCGATGGGCAACGGCAGCAGTGGGCATGATGCCTCCCTTGACCATTCGGATGAACCGCTCCAATGCTTGATAGGGTGCCGTCTGCGCAATCCGGCCGCTGCCCGATATGAAATTGTCTCCCGTGACAACGATCTTGGTCGCCATCGGGAAAGGTCGCTCGTCGTAGAGTTTTATCTTCACGATCTGCCCGCGCGTGGGCGGGCGAAATGCTTTCTGAAACTCGGGTGGGAGAGGAACGGTGAGAGGCAGGATTTCCTTGACTGTTCCACCCGTACTGTTGAATCCATCGGCGACTTCAACATGGTCTCCCACCTCGGTCTTATACAGCGTGCCGGTATCGAGATAAACGAGCGCATATTTGGGGCCGACATAGACCTGCGTCAGTTGATCGCCCGGTTTGACCACGTCTCCCTGAACTACGATTTTGGGCCCGACGATGCCGTCTGCGGAAGCGACAATCTCGCCATTGTTGTAGATCGCGCGCAGATCATCGAGGGTTTTTTTGGCCTCGGCCTGAGATTCCTGCAGCCGCTCCAGTTGATCGACGGCCGCTTTGCGCTCCGCTCCCCGTGACACCTTCTCCTGCATCGCCGCGTAGCGGTCCTTCGATACGCTGGCGATGAAGGTATCGGACACAAAACCGATGGAATGGGAGGCCTGAAGTTTCTTCAGCTGATTCTCCGCTTCGGTAAGCCGTTCATCGGCGTTCTTCACAAGCGCATTAGCGACTTCGTACTTCACTGCCACCTCGGCCTGGCGCCCGGAGGTTTCGGCCGCTCGGGCCGTCAACGCGGCGAGCGCCTCGATCACCTCTGGCGAATGAGCCTTGAGGAGAAGTTCTCCTTTCTGGACACGCTGGCCCGGCTGAACCAGCACGCGCGTAACCTGAACGGCGTAAGGCGAGGCGATGACAACGTGATCCGAAATCACGAGCCCTTCAGCGCGAAGCCATAAATAAGGGCCGACGAACAAATTGGTCAGGTAGAGGAAAACTCCGAGCACTGCCGCAAGATAAACATAGCGGCCGTAATTGCGGCGCTTCTTCTGGTTGGCGCGCACGTCGTTGAGGAATCGATCAGCACGAACTCGCTTATGCAGTTGCGTGATCATCCTCTCCTCCCATTCCCATTTAATATGTCATGGCCTGCTTCGTAATCCGTGAAGGCGAATAGCTGTCCTGGTATGAACGGCGATGGACCCATTCCTCGTAGTATGCGTAGAGGCGCACGAGTCGCATGAAGACGCCGTTGTAGAGATTGAAGGTCAGCAGGTACGGAGCGATGGTCCAGACCATTCGCGCGTCATATCGACGGGTGACCTTCAAGGCGATCAGGAATCCCACCGTATCGAGCAAGAGATAGAACAGAGCGATAAAGCCAAGGATCGTCCATGCCGCACTGCCGAAGATCAGAAACATCCATCCGATGTAGACCGGAAAAACAATCGTCGTGAGCACATTCATGATCAGGAACTCGATCTGCTCAGCAGTCTCCAGAAGCTGAAACTTTCGGCGACCCGGATGGAGCGCATCCCTGAATTTACGAAACCGCGAGCGGAGCGCATCGCGGTCCCAGCGCCGGCGTTGATTCATGATGCTCGTCACCGTGGCGGGGACATCGGTGAAGCACCAGGAATCAGCCGCAAAGCGAATCTTCCAGCCCGAGCGCCGAAGCCGCAGCGTCAATTCGAAGTCCTCTCCGGGACCGGTCGTCATTTCTCCAACTTGTTTCAGTGCCGTCCGGCGGAAAGCCCCGAACGCGCCCGAAACGCAGACGACGATGTCCAGCATATCCTGGGCACGCTTGCCCAAAGCGATCGAGACCATGTATTCGATGCTTTGCCATGCGGCCACAGCCGACCAGCCGAAATTCCGCACTCCGATGGAACCGGTTACGCCACCTACTTCCGGATCGACAAACGGTTCGATCAATTTTTCAATCGCATCGAAGTCGTAAGAACAATCTGCGTCGAGATTAATGATGATATCCCCCTTGCTGAGGAGGATGCCCACGTTACAGGAAGTCGGTTTACCGCTACGGACCTGGTTCGAAAGCGCCACGCTGATCTGACCCTCCCGCTGCAGCTTGTTGATCATCTCGCGCATGCCGTCCGTCGAGCCATCGTCGATCACGATGATTTCGTCGATCCGGCGGGTCTGTTCGCCGAGCGAGCGCAGGCACCTGCCCATCGCATCGGCTTCGTTATGACCCGCGACCACCACGCTAATCTTGAGCTTTTCGAGATAGGCCCGTTCACGCGCCGTAAGCACCGACGTCTTCGTAAAGCTTGCAGCGAATATCGCGAGAGCCGACAGCGTATATCGCGGAAACTCCAGCAGGATCATAAACCAGAACATCGAGAGCCATGTTTGCCAATCGAATTGGCTCAGCATGACGATGGGAGTGGGAGCCTGCGATATCATTATTCAAGCTCACTTCGCAGCGCACGAATCCGGACCGGATCCAGAACGTCATACCTCAGCCCCGGATCGACCTTTAGCACCGCACCCAGCCGGTTGGCGATAAACCGGACGTACTCGGTTGCGGCGGCTCGGTCCGCGTGAGTCATCAGAACCAGAAAATTGTCCTCATCGACCTGGTGGAATGCATCGGTTGCCCGCAACGCGCTGTGCAGGACATCCTGAATCAAGTTCAAGGTCATGTCCCACAGGCGGAGATTCTGGGTTCGAACAGCCGCGCCGTTGATGAAGCACAGATGCACAACCTCAAATGCCGTCTTGAACTCCCGGTTCTGGCGGATTGACTGTTCCAACAGAACCGAGAAGACATCCAGACGGCTGTGAGCGTTCGAATTCGCGGAAACGCCTTTGACAAGACGCTGAATTGCCAGGGACGTCAGCCGGAAGGAATAATAATCCTTGCGCGGGACCTGTTCGGTGTCGTGATGGGCCCCGCAGTCGATGCATTTAAATCCGACCACGGCTAGATCGCTCACGCCGCCGCAGGCATTGCAGGACAACACAGATCCCGGCTTGTCGTAATCCAGTCCGATATGGCGCAATCCAGCCCCGCATTTCGGGCACTCAAATCTGCTGCCGGTGCGAAACTCCGATTCAGGTGCAAGATGCCCGCACATGTAGTGATTGATTGTCGGTTTTTCGTGAATGTCGGGCGAGCGGCATGTGTAGCACTCCTCACGAACGGAGATTCGCGCCGAGCCGCAATCCGGGCAGACATGGATGCGATCAAAAAAATGGCGCGTCAGAAATCCATGCCGATAAAGCTGGTGAGCTGTCTCAGGCATATCGATAAGCGGCCCCGCGGTGGGATAGCGCACGAATTCGCGATCAGCCGAATCGTATTCCGGATCAAGCCGCGTCTCTCTGGAGAACATGCGGCAGAGAAGTATGTCTCCCATCGACGTCGAACGCCGTATCGACCCCGCGATCTGATCTGCGCGGGCGTGAATTACCTTAGCCCGCTCCCAGGCCGCGGGCCCGGTCGATACGCTATCGGTCAGGCGCTCGTTTCCAGGTACGAGACTAATGACTGACACCAGAGGGTCGGGAATATCGTTCAAGAGCCTGACCAGCTCATGTTCATCGACCACGTCTGTTAATAGAATCGCATCAATCGGTTCGCCGAACACAGTCGGCTTCCAACCGGTCGGAAATGAAAGAGCCTTTGTCGAAGTCGGATAAGGAAAAAAGAAGAGAGTGGTGTCTGGCCGTGACACGAGAAAGGAAAGAGCGGTCAGCTCTGGATACTTGGTCTTACCCAAACTCGCGGCGTTACTCAGGTTACCCATACGCCCCCCTGACACACTTTTCAGGCAGAGGCTCAACAAGGGTCACTGAGCCGCCGCTCGACAACCAAGCTTGTGATAAAGCTCTTCTTGAAACCGGCTGGAAAATTTTGAACCGGATAAAACAATTAAGCTTTTATTAAATACTCTTTCCGGGGCGCTCGCAAGCGGCGCTTAATAAGCGCAAGTTGAGCACGAGATGGAACCATTCTCGTCTGCATGATGAAACTCTCCGCGACCTCAAAAAGCTCGAGGACGCGGTTGCTTATATCCATCCTGGCGCTCTTGATCCCCCATAATAGTCCTTCATCCCGCTGCAAGCTCTCGGCTATAGGGCGAGAGACGACTCTCCAATGAGGAGACGGCAAGAATCCGGACGACCGGAAAAGAACCAGCCGACAAAGTGTTTCGCATGCCTGATTGAGCCAGCGAGATCATGGAAGCGGAGAACCGGCTATGTCCACATACCTGGTGACAGGCGGCTGCGGGTTCATCGGTTCCCATCTCGCGGAAACGCTGATCGCCGACGGTCATCAGGTCCGCATCCTCGACAATCTCTCGACGGGTAAATTTGAGAACAAGGCTGCAGCGGCGGAACTCACACTGGGCGATGTGGCCGACGCCGAGACGGTCAGGCAGGCAATGGCCGGGGTTGACGGCTGCTTCCATCTCGCAGCCATTGCCTCCGTTGAGAAGAGCAACCGGGATTGGCTCGGGACACACCGCACCAATCTCACGGGCGCCATCACATTATTTGATGCAGCTCGCACCAGCGCGCGCCCAACCCCTGTCGTCTATGCTTCTTCGGCCGCTGTGTACGGTAACAATCCCAACCTCCCGCTCACGGAGGAGGCTACGACGCATCCGCTTTCGGCCTATGGAGCCGACAAGCTCGGTTGTGAACAGCACGCACTCGTTGCCGGGCAGGTCCACGGGATTCCTACTTGCGGCTTGCGCTTCTTCAACGTGTATGGGCCACGCCAGGATCCCGCGTCCCCGTATTCTGGCGCGATCTCCATCTTTTGTGACCGGCTGCGCTCGAGCCAAAATATCACGATACACGGGGACGGACTCCAGACCCGCGATTTCATTTTCGTAGAGGATGTTATCCAGGCTCTGATCGCCGCTATGATGAAGGCGTCCCATCAGGCTCCGGTCTACAATGTGTGTACGGGACGCGCGACGACGATCCTTCGGCTGGTCGATGTGATCGCCAGTCTTCTCAACCTGCCAGCGAACGCGGAGTACGGAGCCGCCCGGCCCGGTGATATCCGCCGCTCGGTCGGGGATCCATCGAGAGCTCGCTCTGGTCTCGGCTTTAAAGCACAGACCGACCTCCGGATCGGGCTGAGCGCCACCATCGATGCAATATAAAGCGCGGAGGTCCGATGCACGCATAAAGCTTGACTTTAGGAATGCCAAGCAATTGGGAGGCCGTGATGGGAAAAGCGATAATCCGTGAGTGGGCAAAGGATCAGACTCCGGTCCAGTCCGAGGATGAACACTTCATGATTTGCCCGGTCTGCCGCAAGAAATTTGACATGCGCGATTTGGCGCAAATCATGAAGCACATTCACGAAGGTTGCGGAATACCCCTCCATAGGGGTGCATTGAGGAGGCTGTTGTGAGTAAATCTCGCTGGTCACCATCGATCGTACCAAACTATGCCGACCATAACTTCTATCTGGCCATGGACCGCCTCGATGCCGACACAACGATATTTCACGAGCGAGTGGTCGAAGCGACGGACTTGGAAACGGTCATTTCCGATATGCTGACCGGCCAGCACAGCGATCCGCTGCGAGTTCTTTCGTTCAATCCTTCCGAAAAATGGTCGGAAGATGTTTCTGAGGACGTAGCGCGAGAAATTCAGCGCAGATGCGATCTTCAGCTTCACGACGTGCCATCATCCTTGCAGGGTTTTGTAGACTATCAACTCGGGCACGACAGAAGCAGACAACTTGCCCTCAAGCTCGTCTCATAGAAGAAAGCCCGCCCCAGGAGAACCCGGGGCGGCCCTGATAATGATCTTGCTCGAATTATCGGCTTCCGCCTGCCGATCCTGACCCACTTGATGTCGATCCGGCCGCACCAGACCATGTAGATTTCCCCATCGACCCGGCGCTGCCCGTTGTGCCGCTATGTCCAGGCGCGTATCCCGAAGCACCGGGAGAGCCGGACTTAGAGCCCTTATTCTGCATTTCATGACCCTGCGAATAGCCGGAAGCACCAGGCGATCCAGCCTTGCTTCCCTTCTTCTGCATCTCGTGGCCGGGCGTGTTATTGGATTGCGCGAACGCCGCTCCCGAAAGGAACAGCAGAGCTGTGGCTGCAACGCACATCGTCTTTTTCATCGTGACCTCCATTGTGGTTTCCGACCAGGGGCAACATAGCGACCAAGTGCTCGTTACTGGAAGCTAAAGACGAAAAAGCCCGCTTCTCCGAGCATGGAGGGCGAGCATTTGCCCTGACGTGGAACTTGCGCGGAACGGATTGATTTTCAGTTGTTCTTTAACGACGGAGATCGCAAATGAAAAAGTTGATAGTCGCAACCGGCCTTGTTATCGCAATGACCGGTGCTGCATTAGCGCAATCGAACACTGTTCAGGGCAGCAGCAACAACCCGCATCCGCCTCGTTCTGCCTCTTCAAATGACGCATCGAAAAACCCATCGGCCTACATGCGACAAACACAAGCCCAGGGCCGGCACCATGTGCGCCTTCATCACCGCAAGCATCACATGCATTAAAAAGACAAGCCCGCCACCCGAGGGGCCGGCTTCCTAGGAACCTGAATTGCTCCAGACGATTATGGCTTCGCACCTATATGGTGAGTAACCGAGGAGGTTTCGAAATGAACATTAAAACGATTGCGGTCACTGCCCTTGCACTTTCTGCGGCTACGCCTGCCCTGGCGGCAGATTTTTATGTCGTGCAGGACGCAACAACCAAGAAATGCACAGTCGTTGACACCAAGCCAACGGCGGCGACCATGACCGTCGTGAGCCCGAGCGGCAAGGTCTATACCACGCGCGAGGAAGCTGAGTCCGCGCTCAAGACGATCACGGTCTGCGAGACCAAGTAAAAAATAGCCCGCCTCGGGAAACTGAGGCGGGCTTAAGTCTAGGGAGGTGTGGACGTAACCCGGTTCACGGCACACGCGATGGCATTTGCGACAGATCGCGGGCGTTCTCGGACCACGTGGCCGTCTTGCCGGACTTCACGATCCATTGGCCGGTTCGCTCATCGCACCCGATATGATGTCGCCACACGACAATCCTTCCGACCGCCGGGCCATGGGCGGTCCGGCCGTAACCAGCCCACCAGCGCGCGAGATTGCCAGCAGGGTTCGAGATGCCCAGATGCTTCCGCATCCACCAGCCGCACCATGCCCGGCTCGACCCAGTTTACCGCCCTTCCCGTCCTATCAGTCGCCATCCCGAATGGCATGGCGGCGTATGCTTTTGACCCCGGGCGAGATGGCGAGCTTCGTGGGATGAAGCTGCAAGAATTCCTTGCAGGTTGCTGACGCCTTCGCATGGCATCGTAACGTTGCAAGCTGAATCAAATTTCTGATGCGCAACCTGTCGCAGGCACGCATCGGATTGCGATACAAAAACGACAGCGCAAAGCGCCGCCAAAATGACTGTTCGAAGCATGAATAATCCTTCTTAGTGGTGGAACGGGATTTGGGGAGCGGGATGAATCTGCGTCGCCGGTTTTCTCCACCCTCACGGCGGCTAGAGCCCGGCCGGATTACTACGCCCCCAACTCCAACCGGCCGGGCTGACCCGGGAACGCTCCTAATGCCTAGGAATTGGACTGGAGCCGTCGAGGTCAGTGGCAGCTAGAGCCCGACTGGGGTTTAACGGGTACCCCACCCGGTCGGGCTGACTTACAGCCGCCCCACGACATTTCCGGAATAAGCTCTATCGGGGAGACTTGATCCTCGTCGCTGGTGAGATTCATTGCGACTTGGCCCGGCTGGGAATGCTCCTGCCGCCCAGCCGGGCTAACCTACGGATCCACGCGGTCTGCTAAGTCTTTGGAAGGTGTGCACGTAACCCGGTTCGCAGCCCGCCTCGTAGGCCCGCTTTTCGCTAAGGAGGTAAGCTTTGGCTGCCTTTGCGACTAGGCGATTGGATTCGAGCGACCAATCATTATCTCATAGCCGCGGAACGCTGCAGCGTGCGTTCCTGCCAGCCGCTGGATGGGAGATTGGGGAGAGCGTGGCGGATATTTCCTAGTCTGAGGCGGCTCTAAACTGCCGACGGAACCATCGCTCAGAAGGGCGGTTAGCTTGGTACAATCGGCAGTCTACTGCGAACGGGTTTTCGACATGTCAATTTTGAAATGGGCCCTGATCTTTTTAGTCGTATCTATCATAGCCGGCTTGCTCGGTTTCACGGGGGTATCAGCTGCGAGTGCCGACATCGCGAGAGTTCTATTTTACGTCTTCGTAGCCATTTTCCTGGTGCTATTGATTCTAGGTCTTACAATATTTAGAGCCTGACGGCGCGCGTCATCGGCTGCCCTGCATCCACAGCGATGGTGCGCATCGCGCCATCGACGCGACAGAAACTGGCCTCCAGCCGCCGGGCTCCTTTGCCCTGCCGCTCCATCGTAACCATGAGTTTTTGCGCCAGGCCCGACACGGTCGCCACAATCGTATCTTCGGTCGCGACCGGCTCGGCAAAACGCCGCTCCACCATGAAATCAGGCGGCGGCCGGCGCGGACTGATCGGCACATCGCATTGCCCAAGCACCTCCCGCAACATGTCCGTGAACGCCTTGCCGAACCGCGCCGTAATCTCGCGCGGTTCACGGGAAGCAACGTCACCGATGGTCTTCAGTCCTGCACGGCGCAGTCCACGGGTGACCGCATCCTCCGCGCCGAGCGCGAACACCGGCAGCGGCGCGACGGCGGCAGCCTCCTGCCCTTCCGGCACGATCTGGCCGCGTGTAGCCCGCGTCAGCGCCCGCGCGCAGGTGGGTGTTCCGGCAATTGCTGCGTTGACGGCAAACCCCTGTCGCGCCAGTGAATCGCATACGAGCGCCAGCATTCTGTCTTCACCGCCGAACAGATGTGCGCATCCGCTGATGTCGAGAAACAATCCGTATGGCGGATCGAGCGCGACCAGCGGCGTGAAGCGGTCGCACCAGTCCGCGATATGAGCGAGAGCCTGCGCATCCGCCGCTACACCGGCTTCGGCTTCCGCGAATTCCTGCTGCACCCAGAGGATCGGCCGATGATTCGCCAGACGCTGAACCATGCCTGCAACAAAACCGGCCGCAGAGGCCGACTGCCGGGTCTCCGTCGCGAACACCTCATGTAGCGCGCCGCGCAGGAGGCCGCCCTGCAGCGTCGCACCCACACCGGGATGGCGCCACGCGCGCCATCTGCTGAGGCATGGTTTGCGCCTCAAGATGGCGGATCGCGTCCCGCAAGGACGCAAGCGTACTCATGCGCGCGCCGGTCATGCGCTGTTCCTGGAAAATCGAGATGGTCCTTCGTTTTCCCTAACGACGGAGCAACCATTATGTTTGCTCCGCGGTTTCGCGTGACCCCGCTTCAAACCATTAGGCGCTCTAGCGGAACGCTGAGCCTTAGTCGAAGGCCATCCCGCTGCCAGTCATGCTCGATCTTGCCTCCTAACTCTCCGGTGACTGTGCGCTCAGTGAGAAGACTACCAAAACCGCTACTATGCGGCGCGGCCTCGATAACCGGACCACCCGTTTCATCCCAGCTTAAATGGAAATCATCACCGCTCGCGTCCCATGTCACACGGATGCACCCGGTCGGTCGGGAGAGTGCCCCATACTTAACCGCGTTCGTAGCGGATTCATGCAACGCGAGTGCAAGGCCGGTCACAGCCTTCGCTCCCACCGGCAAATTGGGTCCGGTCACCACAAGCCGGTCTGGTGAACCATCGTCATACGGCTGCAAGACTGTGCGCACCAGCGCATCCACCGTAGTCTGCCGACTCTCATGTTCCGTGCCCATAATGCCGGGACGTACTAAATCCTTTGCTCGTAACAGTGCGTCAAGCCGACCACGAAGAGCCTGAGCCATTTCTCCCGGTGTGATGGAAGACCGAGCAGTCAAACTGATAAGTGAGTGAAAGTTGGCGAATATGTTCTTCACCCGGTGGTCCGCCTCACGGGCAAGCAGCCGTTGCCGTTCCTGGGCGTTCTTTTGATTCGTTATATCCACTACCACGCCGACGAAGCGCTCAGGCTTGCCATCTTCGCCATACAGGCATTCACCACGGGCTTCGACCCAGCGCATACTCCCATTCTTCGGTAGGAGCCTGTACTCCTCAACGTACTTTTCGCCGGTCGCAACAACGTGGTTGACCGAATTGGCGACCCGCTCGACATCCTCCGGATGGATACCAGCGACGTACTCCGCCAGAGGAGCGCCCTTTTCGCCTTTGGCAGGATCGACCGAGAACATTTCGGCAAAGTGAGCATCCGAAAAGAAGATGTCAGACTGCACATGCCAATCGAATGTGCCCACCATTCCAGAAGCGTTGAGGGCTTGGCGCAGTCGCTCCTCTGTTTTGGCTAACGACCGTTCCGTTTGAACGCGCTGGGTGGTTTCCACTACAATGGCCAGAACACCAGCAGGACGGCCCTCCTCATCCAGCACGGGGCTGTAATCAAGGTTCATCCAGACTTGCTCTGGAAAACCTTTTCGGTGAAGCGTGAGTTCTTGATCACGGTACGAAAGCGCACCTCCGCTCAAACCCACCTTCATCACGTGATCGTTAAAAGCGGCGACCTCAGGCCAGCCCTCTCGCACTTTCGATCCGAACAGGGCGGGGTGACGTTCACCTGCGAAGCCGGAGTACGCATCGTTGTAAAGCATGATCCCATCCGGTCCCCAAAGCAGCACGATGGGGACTGGCGAGCGCAGCAGTGCGGAAACCGTCGTCCTTAGGCTCTGTGGCCAACAGGAGATTGGTCCTAAGCTTGTATTGGCCCAATCGCGAGCGCGTATGAGTGTGCCCGTATCGCCGCCGCTGAATGGGAAGCTATCGTCGGTTTCGCCGTTCATTACGCTCTCAAAGTTGCTCATTAACGGAACGCGCCGAACGAAACAGGTTCGGTTCTCTAACGGTGTTGCATGTTTATGATCAGACGACGTGAAAGGAGGGCGGCCCTGTAGGTTGGGTTCTGTTTCGAGCGCAATAGCTCGACCCACTTATGTTAACGCAACTAAAAAGCTGCTCAAGAGTCTGTTTTTGAGTAACATATGTTAATCGCCGGAAGGCGGCCCCCATGGGTTCGCGATCCGAGGAAATGCGAAGTCAGACAGTTCCAGCGGCTGCCACAGGCTCAGCGCTCGACCTAAGTCCATGAACAGTCGCTGACGCTAGGACTCTCTCCTTCCCCAGTGACATCGGTAGCCGTTCCGCCGAGAAAGGCTTCAAAGCGTTCGGCTGTGATTTGCATCGTGACCCGATATTCACCAAAGGTACGGCTTTCAGAGAAAAAACCGGCCAGCATCCTTGTTTAAACTAAACTTTGGCCCAGGTCTGCCGATGGACCCCGTTCTATTGCGCAAGGACCGAATTTTTCCGTGGTGTTGCGGCGAACGAAACGATCGATCTGTATCAGCTCTTCATCGGTGGACCCGAAATAGGCCTTGCCGACCGGTACGAGCTGCTCGCCTTCGTCTCCGTCCGCCCAGACACCGAACGTGTAATCCGAATAATAAGACGAGCGCTTGCCAGCATCTGGTCGTAGAGTCGGCGCTTCGTCCGTAATTTTTGAAGATTCGTCGCCGACGCATCATAGACAGGTTCGCCGGCTATTCTAAAAACATCTATCGATGAATCATTGATTTCTTAAAGATCGAGCGGCAGCAAGACCGGTAGTCGATGCTATCAAGCTAGCAAATCAGCAAGCTAGCGGATGATCGTGTTGCGCCGAAAGCTCGTTGACGATCCAGACCCGTAATTGCCCTTACTATCCTGGAGGCCTTGTGTTTCGCCAAAGTGCCATCCATTGTAGCGACGTCAGTACCAACGGCATCGCCGGGTACGGAAAAAGCGCGCCAATCAGGCTCAAGTTGAAATAGGACGCAGGGTCCCTCCCTCTCCGCCAAAGCACTTCATTAAGCGGCAGAAATTGAAGTCTATGTTTGAGTCAATTCAGCCCAATATCCGAGCTTAAATTTTATCCGGACGAAGAGCCGACGCTACAGCGTTTGCCGGACAGGTCTCCGACAATACAGCTTTGATTGATGGTCGCGAAGATGCAGATGGCATCATTGCTGTGAAGCTTCACTACAACAGCAATGGAAGGTTCTCTGTCGCGTGTGCAGGCGGATTGTTGACGATCAGATCGGCGCACCCGCCGCGGCTGACTTCGCCGCCGACGCAACACTTTTAGATAGGGGAAATCCGCAGAGTGCCTGGCATTGAGTCTTCCCCTTTGGCAAACTCAGCCCACGGATTTTATTTCCAGATCGTCCGAAAGTCCGAGGTGGGCAAGGCAGCATTCGCCGGAGAATAATATTCTTCGGTGCAATTCAAATGACGACAACCGTCAATGCTTCACGAGCGACAACTACCAATATAACATCGACGCGCGATGGAATCAGAACGCTGGAAGAAGCTTGAATTGAACAAAGTCTCGGACGTCCGGGGCAACCTTTCCATCGCGGAGGGAGGGCGGAACATCCCCTTCGAGATCGCGCGCCTTTATTACATTTATGACGTGCCCAGCGGATCGACCCGGGCGGGACATGCTCATAAAGAGCTGAGGCAGTTATTTCTGGCGCTTTCCGGAAGCTTTCATCTGCATCTCGATGATGGTTCAAGCGTAGAGACAATTTTATTAAATCGGCCGCATACCGGCATATTGGTAGAGCCGGGTGTCTGGCGCGTCATCGACAACTTCTCCGGAGGCGCGGTCTGTCTCGTCCTCGCATCCCACCATTACGATGAAGCCGACTACATTCGGAACTATTCCGATTTCATAACTTATGTTCGCGAACAACGCATGGCTCTGCCCCGTGCATAAGATTCCCTTTTTCGATCTTCAAAGTGCCACACGGGAAATCCGCGAAAGTCTTCTAAAGGCTGCCGAAACAGTTATTGATGGCGGGCAGTACATCCTAGGCGATCATCTTTCGAGGTTTGAAGCCTCGTTCGCTGAATTCTGCGGGGTGCGAAATGCGATCGGAGTCGGCAGCGGCCTCGATGCTCTCGTCCTCATCCTGCGTGCCCTCGATATCGGACGTGATGATCATGTTATCGTCCCGGGGCATACGTTTATCGCCACGTGGCTAGCCGTCACGCAATGTGGAGCCATCCCTGTTCCGGTTGATGTGGAATCCGCCAGTTTCAATGTTGATCCAGATCGCGTCCGCGCTGCAATCACCCCCAAAACAAAAGCGATCATCGCGGTGCATCTCTATGGACGCACGGCCAATGCGACCGCCATTTCGAAGATAGCGGCTGAACATGGATTACATCTCGTCGAAGACGCCGCGCAGGCTCACGGCGCCTTGCACAACGGGAGAAAGGCAGGCGGCCTTGGGTGTGCCGCCGGCTTCAGCTTTTATCCGACAAAAAACCTGGGCGCCTTGGGTGATGGAGGCGCTGTTACCACCAATGATGACAAGCTGGCTGAACGTATTCGCCAGATGCGCAACTACGGATCGCAGATCAAGTATCATCACGATGAGATCGGCATCAATTCGAGGCTCGATGAATTGCAGGCTGCGTTTCTGAGCGCCAAGTTGCCGCTTTTGCCTGAGAAAACGGAGCGACGGCGCGCCATAGCCCGCCGCTACAACAGCGGCCTCGCCGGAATGCCCTGCATTACGCCCCAGTTCGATCCCGAAGCTGTATGGCATCTCTACACTATCCGCACGCGCCGGCGGGATAACCTCCAGCAGGCTCTGCACGGGCTCGGGATCGGAACATTGGTGCACTACCCTATTCCACCGCACTTGCAGCCGATATACCGGTCGACATACGAGCGGAGCGAACTGCCCGAAAGCATGCGTGCCGCCGAGGAAGTGCTCAGCCTTCCTCTCTGGCCGGAGATGCAGGACGAACAGGTGGATCGGGTCGTGAGCGGCCTCGCAGAAGCGTTCAAGCTTCTTGGGATGTAACGGCAATGGCCAAAACTGTATCTTATGACGTCTCTGGATACGAAGAATTTCAGCGTCGCGCGCGGGACAACGCGCTAAGTGGCAATCAGAAAGCCGGCTTTCCGGACGATCTTCGCGTCGGCAAAAGCCAGTCGATCTTGTCCGACATTATCTCGAAGATGCCGGCTTTCGGCCAGCCCGGCGCATCGATCCTGGACATCGGGATTGGATGCAGCGACCTTTCACATGCGATCGTGGCTCATGCAATGGAGCTTGGTCAGAAGTTGACCTTGATTGATGGAGCCGAAGTACTCGAAACGCTTCCAACCGCGCCGAACATCACCAAGATCGAAGGGCCCTTTCCGCGATGCCTTCGCGATACGAACAGCATCGGACCGTTCGACTCGATTCTGGCCTATAGCGTCGTACAGTATGTCTTTGCTGAAAGCAGCATCGGGTCGTTTGTCGATGAGGCACTCATGCTTCTGAACCGTACGGCTGGCGCGTTTCTCATTGGCGATATTCCGAACACCAGCATGCGCAAGCGATTCCTGGTCAGCGACGCAGGGCGCGCGTATCACCATGAGCACTATGCCGGCCAACCCTCCCCTGCCGTTCAATTCAACACCCTGGATTCCGGTCAGATTGACGATGCGATAATACTCGGCCTTGTCGCCAGAGCCCGCAACGCGGGCTTTCAGGCATTTGTACTGCCGCAAAATCCTTCACTGCCTATGGCGAATAGACGAGAAGACGTTCTGATCAGAAGGCCATAAGTCATGACACAGAATGAAACCGGCAACCGTCGGCTTGTCATCGTGGGAGACAGCTCCTTCGCCGAAGTTGCATTCGAGATGTTCGATGCCGACGAAACATACGATGTTGTGGCTTTTGCCGTACATGCCGCATTCCGCAAACGCGAGTCCCTGTTTGAGCGACCCGTGCTTGCGATTGAAGAACTGACGGAGAGGTGTCCACCGGAAACCCATGACGCATTTGTCGCGCTGACCTACCGCGAACTCAACAGAGCCCGAACGCGCCTTTGCGCCGAGATGAAGGCGAAGGGCTATCGGCTGGCGACATTTATCAGCAAACAAGCCTTCGTTTGGCGAAACGTGCCTGTCGGGGAAAACACCTTCATCTTCGAAAACAATGTGGTGCAACCGTTCTGCGAAATCGGAAACAACGTCATCCTTTGGTCCGGCAATCACATTGGGCATCATAGCGTTATCGAAGACAATGCGTTCCTGGCCTCCCAGATCGTAGTCTCCGGACATTGCCGCGTTGGCCGCAACAGCTTCATTGGGGTGAATGCGACTTTGGCGGATCAGGTCACGCTGGGACCCGACAACTGGATCGGCCCCGGAACCTTGATCACGAAAGACACCGCTGCCGGATCAATGTATCGCGAGGAGGATACAGTCATATCGCGTGTCGCGTCGAAGCGCTTCTTTCGTGTCAAATCAGATGAGTAAATTGAGCGTTCAGCCTTATTCGTCCGATCTCCGCACGCGGTGGGACGAATTTGTGGCTCTCAGCAAAAACGGCACGTTTCTCATCCAGCGCGGATTCCTGGAATACCATTCCGACAGGTTCACGGACGCTTCGACGATCGTGACGGACTCCGAAGGACGCATTAAGGCGCTGTTTCCCGCAAGTCGATCGGGGACGCAGATGTCGAGCCATGGCGGCCTGTCCTACGGCGGGATGATTTCCGACAAGACCATGACGGCGCCGCTAGCTCTGGACGTCTTTGCGGCATGGTTGAACTATTGCCGCCACACAGGAATATCCGAGGTCGTTTATAAATCGATTCCGGCCATCTACCATCGGATGCCCGCCGACGAAGATCGTTACGCGATATTCTATCACGGAGGGGTGTTATATCGCCGCGACGTCACCTCCGTGATTGATTTCACAGCAGAGGCTCCCGTCCAGGAGAGGCGGCGGCGAGGCCTCAAGAAAGCCCTCAAGGCAGGTCTTCATTTTGAAGAGATTTCAGATATTGCCGAGTTCTGGGCTGTTCTCAATCAGAACCTGAATTCCCGGCACGATACGAAGCCTGTGCATTCGCTTGACGAGATCTTGTTGCTGAGAAATCGTTTTCCGCAAAACATTCGATTGTTTGGGGTATTCGGAAACGGCGCTCTCCACGCAGGCACCCTGCTATTTTGCTGCGGCCACACGATACATGCCCAATATATTGCATCGAGCGAGGAAGGCAGGATTCAGGGCGCGCTTGATTTGCTGTTCTCAACACTCATCGATCGCCTCCGCGAAAGCGCCCGGTATTTCGACTTCGGCAACTCAAACGAAAACGAAGGACGATACTTAAATCGAGGCCTCATAGAATTCAAGGAAGGGTTCGGCGCCAGATCGATCGTGCAGGATTTCTATCGAATTGACCTCGACTCATGGCAATCCGGGGCAACGCTCCATGCCGATTGAAGCGCGGCGATGGGAAAGGCGCCGCTCCCTAACAGTATTGGAGCGGGCTGGAACCCTGAATTGAGTTGCCCCTGTCTAGTAACTTTTAACTTCGAAAAGGACGGACTTTCTGCTTTGAGGGAGATGAATAATGGCAAATGAAAAAAGCTACGGCGTCCGAGAGCGCATGGATGAGCCGGCCGACGACTTCGACGCCGCCATCGAAGCGTTGCAGTATCGGGGTTTCGCCGTCGTGCCGAACGCGCTCCCGCATGAACGGGTGGCCGACCTCAATAGCCGGCTGGATGCAATTTACGCACAACAATGTGAAGAAGTCGGTGGAGAGGAGAATCTTCTGGCGATTTCCGACGCGGACATCGTGCGCTGCCCATTGGCTTATGATGACACTTTCCTGGATCTGGCCCTGAATCCGGCAATCATCGAAGTCGCCAAGCGCCTCATCGGACCCAACGTCTTGCTGCTCATGCAGAACGGCGTTATCAATCGCCCTGAGCGTGTCCAGGTGCAGACGTCATGGCATCGCGACCTCAATTATCAGCACTGGGTCTGCTCGCGCCCTCTTGCCATCAGCGCCATGGTTTGCCTCGAAGACTTTACCGAAGAAACCGGCGGCACGGTCTATCTGGCCGGCAGCCACAAGGCGGAGGCCATGCCGTCGGAGTCGGCATTGAGTTCCCTCCACCAGACGCTCCCGCGAAGGTCGGCTCGATCGTCCTCTTCGACTCCATGGTCTTTCACCGCGCCGGTATCAACCGATCCGGGCGAATTCGCCGTGGCATCAATTATGTCATAGGAGCGCCCGTTCTGGCCCAGGCCGTCGATATTCCCAACATGCGGAAAAGCCTGCGCCATCGGACCCATTCATGGCAGGCTATCTTGGTTATCGATGGAATCCGGCCCCAAGCGTTGCCAAGTGGCGGCAAAAGAAGATCGGAGCAAAGCGCGCGTAAAACAGAGCAAGAGGCAATGAATTTTACCTTGAATGATGTCGCTGACGTTCGGGCCTTTTGCGACGATGTCCGCGCGATGGCCCGGCAAGGCGCCCTGGACGATGCCTTGCGGTCGGTGGCAGAACTCGTCTGCCGTGTGATGGAGCGCGAAAGTTCCTGGGGCAGCGTGTTCTCATCCCCGGAACTGGATGCCGTCTGTCAGGAACTCGGCCGGCTGCCCCCGATGAGCGCCGGAAAAATCATAAACGAAGACCAATCCGTTTTCCTGGTCACCGCGGTCGCTGGCCTTGGCGGTCACACGCGGGTGTTGATGGATCTTGCCAGCGCGGACCCCGGCAAAAAGATCACTGTGCTTGTTTCCAACGTCATGAATGACCTGACCAGGCGATCGCTGAAGGAAACACTCCACAAGCTCAACCCATCCATTCAGATCGAACTCGCCCCCAGCAAGGAAATGGACGCCACTCTCAAGTGGCTGCAAGGCAGGCTGCGATCGCTGCGCCCCGCGCGCACATACATCCTGCAACACCATTTCGACTCCACCATTGTCGCCGCCGTTCAGCCCGAACTCGTCGACAAATTATTTTATTTTCATAATTGCGATTACAATCTCGCACTCGGCGTTCATATCCCTCACGCAACCCATGTCGATTTCAACGGCAAGGGGTATCACCACTGCCGCAACGTCAAAGGCGTCAAGAATAGTATTTACTGGCCTCTCGTCGCCGACGCTCCCGCAAGACAGGCGCAACCGCAATTCATGACCTCCGGGAAAATCATTACCGCAACGTCCGGCGGGCTTCCCAAGTTCGACACGTCATATCTGAGTGAGCAGGTACCATACCGGCATAATTACATCTCGGTGCTACCCTTGATCATGAAGGCGTCCGGCGGCGAGCATCACCACATCGGCCCCCTCCCTTACCATGTTCTGGCGGCGATCGAGGAACAGCTTAAGAATAACAACATAGCTGTGGAGAAATTCATCCATACGCCTTGGGTGGAGGACGTAGCTTCAGAGTTGGTCCGGCGCAATGTCGATCTGTATGTCGGCTCTTTTCCCCTTGGCGGCGGACGAGCGACGGTAGAGGTCATGGGTGCGGGCATTCCGCTGCTTCTTCACGAAAACTATGCCAGCGCCTTCTTCACCGACGTGGCCGAAGCATATCCGCAAGTGCTTAAATGGCGGACACCGGATGAACTGGAATCAATTATTTCTGGACTAACGCCGGACCTTTTGGCGGATCATTCCGCCCGCGCGCGCGCCTTTTATGAGGAGCGACATCAGCCTGTCTATCTCAGGAAGGCGGTGCGAGAGACGCTTGACGGGAATCCGCCTCCTCCGCCCCCCTCTCCTCATCACTATTCCAATACTCTGCAACGTTATCTCGATCTTCGCGCTGCTACGGAAACATCCAATGCAAGATCCACCAGCGTCACTTCGGCAGCGCACACTGCGCGCAGAATCGCCACGAAGCATCTCGCGATGGTCTTGATCAACAGATTGCTGTTTAAGTGCCGCAAGCTCATTTTGAGGCGTTGAAATTTGTCGAAATCCGCATTCGACGTAAACAAGTTCTGCGAACGCATTAAATTGTGGCTTGCAAGTTCCCGTCCGGGAAAGCCGCACTCGAGAAGCCATCAATATTCAAACAAGGAACAAAGGCTATTCGCCATCGTTGGGGCTATATAAACCTGCAAGCGGCGATGGCATGCGATGATCGAAAAGGTTGCGTTACCCAAGGATGCGAGCCTTGAGCAGCTTCATATCGTGATAGGAGCGCTCTATCTGAGCCTGGGCTATATGATCAAGCGCATTGCCAAGCCCACAGACATTGCGTCGACAGCGCGACTCAAAGAAGAATTCATGAGCGCGCTGAAAAGTGGCGATATCGATATGTCCATCCTCGACGATTCGAAGACATTCGATTTGGTCGTCCAGATGATCGGGAGCCTATTCGAAAACAAGGCCTAGTCTTTGGGACTTATAGGGCCTCACAGGCGCGGATCGTCATTTTTCCTTGATCAACGCAATCGCGCCCCGAAAATTGCGGTGCTCAGCTGTCTGAAGCCATTCGAAGACGACCATCTCGGTGGTGACAATTTCTGCGCCATGACGCTCCATGCGCCGGAGCGCGGTTTCCTTGTCTTCCGGGCTGCGTGAGCCGAGCGCATCGCGCACGACATAAGTCTTCCGGGAAGCATGCAGCAGGCCGAGCACCGTTTGCTGGACGCAGACATGTGCCTCACACCCGGCAACAACGACATGCGCATCGGAGGGGATTCGGTCGAGAAAACCGTTTTCCCGGCACGCGTCGAAGAATTGCTTGTGAACCAGCGGGCCTTTCCCAACGGGCAATTCCTTGACAGTCGGGCCGAGGCCTTTGGCATTCTGCTCGGTGAACATGAAGGGGATGCCGGCCAGTTCTGCCATTTCGATCAGTCTATTTGCATTTCGGATTGCGACTGCACCTGCATCGATCGCAGGCATCAGACGCGACTGGAAATCGACGACGAGCAAAAGGGAGCGCTTGGGATCAATCGTGAGCATCGTTCTAGCCTTCGGAGAGGTGGGCGATCCGGTCCTTGACGTAAGCTTCCATCCGGTCCGCGGCGGATGCGCCGAACATGCGGATGCGTCCGGTGTGAAGCAGCAAGAGCAACCCCGTGGCGTGAGCAAAGCAATCGACCATGAGAAGATTGGCCTTCTGCCGCGAGGCGCCGAGTTCGAGCGCCGCGTCGGCGATAGGGCGCAGCGCGGCTTCGAGCGCTGCATTAAGGGTCTCGTCGCGCGCACGCCCGAGCCCGGCCGGCTTCATGCCGCCCCGGAACAGGTAGAAGCCAAGATCCAGATCCCGTGGATTCTCTGTATAGAACCGGAAGAAACCCATTGCTGCTGCTTTCAGCCTCTGCGCGGCCGTTCTTGTCTGCGCGACCGCCTCGTGAACCGCCTCGCCAAGCGACGCGAGGGAGGCCTTCAGCACCTCCGCATAGATCGCTTCCTTGGACTCGAAGTAAAAATAGAGCGCTGCAGGCGTGTAGCCGGCTCTGACCGCGATCGCCCTGAGGCTCGCGCCCTCAAGCCCCTCCTCGGCGAAAATCTGCTTCGCCGCATCGAGAATGAGTTCGCGCTTGTGTTCACTGACCGCTTCGCGCCGCCTTTGCCCCTTTTCCACTGCGTGGGTCCTTCGAATCCAGCTTGACAGTAATTCTAACAGCGTTAGATTTTTTAACACTGTTCAATAAATGAGACAAGTGGGAGAGACGCCATGTTGATGTCGGCGGACGGCTACCGGGAATCCCTTCGCTCCTACAAGCCTCGGGTTTTCATCAATGGACAGGCCGTGGAGAGCGTGGCCGACGAGCCGCTACTCGCACCCGGCATCGCGGGCGTAGGCGTCACCTACGATTTCGCGCTCAGCGAGGAGCACGCGCCGATCATGACGGCGCGGCAGGCCACCTCCGGAAAGATCGTCAACCGGATGCTTCACATCAACGAGACGTCGCAGGACCTGCTGTACAAGCTCGAAGCTGTGCGCCTGGTCTGCAAGACATCCGGTTGCGCCCAGCGCTATCTCGCGCACGATGCCTTCAACGGTCTCTATCAGTCGACGGCCCTGACGGACGCGCGCCACGGCACGGATTACAGCCAGCGCTTCCTCGCCTACCTTCACGAAGCTCAGGAGAAGGACCTCACACTTGGCATCGCGATGACCGACGCCAAGGGCGACCGGTCAAAACGGCCAGGCCAGCAGGTCAATCCGGACGTCTACGTGCACATCAAGGAACGGCGCAAGGACGGCATCGTCATCCGCGGCACCAAGGCGATTGTCACCGGCGCGCCCTATATGCACGAGTTTCTCGTCATGCCGTGCCGGACGCATGCGCCAGAGGATAAGGATTGCGCGGTGTGCTGCGCCGTCCCGTGCGATGCTCCCGGTGTGACCATCATCGCCCGCCCGGCAGGCCGCCCCGGCGAGGCGTCCGCCAAATTCTCCGCCAAATATGGCCAGTCGGTCGGCGTTGTGATCTTCGACGATGTCTTCGTGCCGCACGATCGTATTTTCCTTGCGGGTGAGACCGAGGAAGGCGGCTTCCTCACAACGTCCTATGCCACGCATCACCGCCATTCCTGCATCGGCGCCCGCGCGGGGTTCGGCGATCTCCTGATCGGCGCCGGAGCGCTGATGATCGAAGCCAACGGGCTCGATATAGAGCATCATACCCATATCCGCGAAGCGATGGTGGAACTCATCACCATCACGGAGGGTTTCTACGCCTGCGGCGTCGCTTCATCCGTTTACTGCACGAAGGATCCCGCCGGGTCTGTGATGCCGGATGCGGTGTTCTCCAACATCGGCAAGCTGCTGCTTGCCACCAAGATCTACGACATGCATCGGATCGCCCATTATGTCTCGGGCGGCTTGATCGTTGCACTGCCGGGCCCCGATGAAGATCACAACCCGGAAACCAAGGCTTCGCTCGCCGCCGTCATGGGCGGCCGGCCCGATATTCCCGCCGAACAGCGGGCCGAGGTCGCGCGCTTCATTGAAGACCTGACAGTTTCACACGAAGCGGGCTGGTACTCGGTGATCTCGCTGCACGGCGGAGGCTCGCCGGAAGCGATGAAGCGCGAAATCTGGCGCAATTATCCGGTGATGGAAAAGGTCGAACTGGTGGAGAGCCTTCTCGATCGCGGCGTTCTCGACGAAGGCCGCCGCGTCTCCAAACAGCCTGGACGCTGCTGCGCCACAGGTTGCGAGGTACCCGAGGCGCCTCAGACCGTTAAGGCGCCAGCTCTTGGGAATGCAGCGGAGTAGCGCGCCAGCCGACCGCGCTCAGCCCTCGATGAAGCTCACGGATTATCATTGCTTTTGGATGGAGACGTTCATGCCGCTCAGGTCAAAGTCAAACTGAAGTCCAAGCTGTTTGCCTTCCAGAGTCAGGATGACGCCTTTTGCGTTGCGCATTTGAATAACCCGCACGCCCCGAACCACCGCCACGCCCGCGCCGAGCGCCGTGTAGACGCCCTCGATGTCGGTTGGCTGGTGCATGTTACGAGCAGTGCCGACGAAATCCGTCGAGGAGCCGCCGAACGTCAACCCCGCGCTGATACCCCCGACATGGAACGGATAGATCTGGTCGCGAAATTCCAGAATGCCGCTGCCCGTCTGCGCGCCAACGAACCATCCGGCCTTGAAGAACTTGAAGCGAACCGATCCTGTTTCAGCGTAGCTGGGCGACGATACTGCCGCGAACAAGACGGCCAGCATCGCGACCAACAAGGCGGATCGAGACCCAACCAATTTACGGATTCGGGTGCCGGTCCATCCCCGAGCAGACGTGTGGCCGTCGTTCAGCATCGTGTCCCCCACCCAAATCGATAAAACCGTAAGCGGCGGCACTCAGGATAAGCTGAGAGCCGGAGCTTTGGAAAGCCCCTCGCAAAACTATCAAGGGGTGGGACGAAATCTGGCCATGATCGCCCTCCCGCGCATACAGATTATATCAAATATGATGAGATGGCGCCGCCGCCTCATGCTGCTGGAGGCGGAAGAAAGCGGCGTAGCGGCCATCCTTCCGAAGGAGATCGCCATGAACGCCGGATTCGACGATCATGCCATCCTCCACCACTAAAATCTGGTCGGCATGCATGATCGTGTGAAGGCGATGTGCGATGACGATCGTCGTGCGATCTTTGCATAAACGCGCGATTGCTTCCTGCACGAACTTTTCCGATTCCGAATCGAGGGCTGCTGTTGCTTCATCAAGCAGAATGATCGGAGCGTCCTTGATCAAGGCCCGGGCGATTGCAACCCGCTGGCGCTGACCTCCGGACAATTGAGTGCCATGCTCTCCAACCGGAGTGTCGTAACCCTGAGGAAAGCTCATGATGAAATCATGCGCACAGGCGGCGCGGGCCGCTGCAACGATCTCCTCCTCGGTCGCGTGGAGTTTACCGAACGCGATGTTCTCGCGGATGGAGCCACGAAAGAGATAAACATCCTGCCCGACATAAGCAGTCTGCCGGCGAAGCGAGACACGCGAGCAATCCGAGATCGGCTGGCTGTCGATCACCACTGCTCCTCCATCCACCTCGTAAAATCGCAGGAGAAGCGACAAGATCGTCGACTTTCCGCCACCGGAAGGTCCCACCAGCGCCGTCACCTTGCCAGGACGTGCGATGAAATTCATCGACTTGAGTACGGGCTGCTCGGGACGATAGGCAAATGTCACATCACGAAATTCGACCTGCGCATGCGTGAGCTTCAAGGCCGGCTTGTTACTATCATCCGGCTCGGAAGCCGGACTATCGATGATTTCAAGGAGCATACGCGCACCGATCAACATGCCGCTGAGATCGATATTGACTCGCGCCAGCCGCTTCGCCGGTTCATATGCCAGCAGAAACGCCGTAATGAACGATACGAACTGCCCGGGCGCCGCATTGGTCCCGATAACGCGATAGCCCCCGTACATCAAAGCACCGGCGATCGCGACGCCGCCCAGCATTTCCATCAAAGGGCCAGAGCGGTTGGAAACGACGGCCATCTTGTTGGCATGGGTTTCGACTTCGGCAACGCTCCGATCGACGCGCGCCTGCATCGTGCCTTCGAGCGTGAAAGCCTTTACCGTGCGTATTCCCTGCAAGGATTCCTGCACGGCTTCCATGATCGTTGCCGCGCTGAGGAATTGGCTTGCGGCAAGACTCTTCACTCTGTGTACGATCTTGCGCACGAACAGAAACATCGGGGGCGCCACAACCAGACTCAGCAAAGACAATAACGGATCCTGCGATACCATGACGGCAACAAGGCCGACCAAGGTCAGGAAATCCTTGCCGACGGTCGTCATAACCAGAGACAGCACCTGAGTGATCGAGGCCGCGCCTGCGGATAGACGATTCAAATAATCGGATGAATGCGATTGCGAATAAAAACCGATGCTTTCCTGCATCATTTTCGCAAAGAGCCTGCGCTGGTTGTTGGCGAGGATGGCATTGCTGATCCGTGACAGCATGACAGCCTGCAAATAGGTAGCCACGCCTTTGGCGGTAAAGAGCGCGATGACCAGCACCGACAAGGTCATGATGCCGCTGATACTGCGATAAACATAAGCTTGGTTGATGACTTTACCGAACAGATATGCAGACCCGGCGTTGGCGCCGGCCCCGATCGCCATCAGAAAAAATACGAGCAGATACCGCCGCCAATAAAGCATACCCTGTTCCGCAACCAGCCTCTTGATAAGCTGAAACGCGCCATAGGGATCGTCGGTGATTTTCCGAGGAGTCGGAGGCATATATTATCCAGGCGGCAAACAGTCTGCGCCTGATTGCCCACTATGAAGTCCATTTTCAAGTCGAAAACCAAGCTATTGGGGCCCAAAGGCGGATTTCCTGGAAATAGGAACGACCGTAACCCAGGGATGCCGACCTGTTCCTTTTTATTGCAGCATTCTAAGATGGTGATGCCATCAAAGAGACGTCATCGCAAAAAGCCAGAACATGATGCTTTTTTCTCATTCCCACTTTCAATACCGGCCGAATTCCGAACCTCTTGTTCTGGCACTTTCATCGGACATCGAACTTAGCGAGATTCGCATCAGGCCGTTTCTTGCAGCGCTTCTTGCGCGCGGCATGATCGCAGGCTTCCAGATGGCCGACCGCAACATGCATTCGATGGGATGGCACAAGGATTTTTCCTTTACCCACATCTGGTGCCACCGCAACGTATCGACGGCTCAATATCGATTTTTGCGAAAAAACCAGAATGTCCCGATCATCTACGACCTCGACGACCTGATGACCGCCACGCCGGATTTCGTCAAAGCGAGACCGCGCAACGTTGCGCGCATCCGCTGGTGCCTGGAACACGCACAAACGGTGACGACCTCGACCGACGTCCTGCGAAGCCATTTGCTGCAACAGATCCCTTCGTCGAAACCGGTCATCACCCTCAAGAACGGGTATTCCGGTCACGCAACGCCAATCCCTTTTCCAACCACGCCGCAGAAGCGGATCATATGGACCTCGGGTGACCACCCATTCGTGACACGCGACAATCCGGAATTCACCGCCCGGCTCGCGGACATCGCGAACCGCCATGGCTATGAAATGGTCATCATCGGGCGCTTCGACCCTGCGCTCGGCAAGCTCTTCAAGCTGTCCCGATACATCCAACGACTCGACTTCAACTCTTACCGGGAGATTCTACGATATTTCGCCGGCGCCATTGGGCTGGCCCCATTGCCGTCGGGGCTTTCGCCGCACAATCAGCAATTCTTCGATGCGAAGTCTGATATCAAACTGCTCGACTATCTCGCCAGTGGACTCGTACCAGTCTGCACCAGCACGCCGCCCTACACGCAGTCCGAGCTGTATATTCCAGAACTCGCCGCCGAAAATCCGGATGGCCTTCTCGACAAGCTGGAAAGCTGCATCGCCAATCACGCGAACTGGATCGAGCGGATAGATGATAAATTCTATGCAACCAATGTCATGACACAGCGGCAGTTTGGTCCGCTATCACAAGCTTTGGACAACATCTTTCCTGCTCGACCAGAATCAATCGGATAACGGCTTTGCGAGTGGCCAGGCCGTTTCTTCAGTTGTCATAGGCGGAGAGGCCATTCCCGGCAGCGCTCCGAATATGCGCTCAAGCGCATGCTGAAGGGTGCCATCGGTTTGTCCGGCTTCTTCAGGGAAGTCATCCTGGGACAGATTCAGCGGCTTTAACAGGTCAAGCAATTCACGACGAATCCAGAACATCGTTCCCGCAAAAAAGTCCGGCTTGAAGCGCTCTTCTGGACACCCCAGCCGTTTTGCAAGCTCAAGTGTGAGTGCTGCATTTCGTGGCCACGTATCTGGATAATTTCCCCGAAAATGAGATGAGCCCACCAAACCCAATCTGGGCTGGCTTACAAACCTTTGAAGAATAGCCGTCACCAATTCATCCGACCCCAGCAGATCATTCAGAAGCAATCGGCGCCAAACCTCTCCAAAAATCATGCGCGGGCCCAGCGATACTGTTTTCTTTCCGTGCAATTTGCAGATCAGTTCAAAACCGTCGAGATGCCCTTCTCGCAAGAGCTGAATGAAAGGCCCGACGTCACGGCCACGATTGGGATAGACCAACACCTTGGCGTCAGGAAATTGCCCGGCAATCCGAGCGGCAAAATCCGGGTTCGGCTCATTCAATGTCACGATCAAACTAAACGGGCATGTGAGATTCCGCAGCCGCCTCTCGAAATCCGGCCAGACATCGCAATAATGCAAATGGACGACAATTCCGGTCGCGATGCTGCCATTTAGTTGCAGCGGCTTTGAGCAGACGGGATGCTCAACGACCTCGTATCCTAGCGTCCGCTGTAAAGCGGGGCTTGAAACGCCAACATCCCATTCCGCCATCGTCCTCATAGCGCGCGACGTCTCAAGACCCTTAGCTCCATATGCGTGGAAAAGGGGGAGTATCGTCAGACCATCGCCCGCATAACGGTTGAAGCGATGAAACCGGGAAAATCGCAGCGCTTTGAAAAAATCCTTCAGATGAATTTTTCTGAAAGATTTGACATCGACTTCCTGCCGCAGAACGTACAAATCAGCGTCCCGGCCAGAAGACTTCACGATGTATTCTGTTTCAGGAACAGCCGGAATAAATAACGGATGCGAATTCGGATCCGTCTTCCAAATTCGGACAAACGGCTGAGAATCTACTTTGCAGGACGCCCGCAAATAATAAAACCGGTCTTTCTGAAGGCTAAATTTGCTCCATGCCACATCCGGACTCGCCATTACTTCCTCAAACGATCCGTGAGAACCAATCATTCTGATACTAATCGTCCAAGGCGCCCTGCGGATGCTGACCGGTTGGACATCCCGCAGCAGCAAGCTCGCCCAATCCCAGCTATCATACTGTGGCTTATAGAAAAATCTTCGCCTATAGTCCGCTTTAGCGCTCAAATGATACAACGCGAAATGGCTTCATAAAAGCAAGACCGCGAATGAACCAAACCTCTATGCATACCGCCTCCTATCAGCAAGCGATTCTGCCGATAGTTGTCGATCTCGATCACACCTATCTCAAGGTTGATTCGTTATATGAACTGTTCGCGGCCTCTCTTTTTTCCAAACCCGCCCAAACACTTCGATCCTTATTCCAGCTTACGCGCGGAATAGCTGCATTCAAATCCAGGCTCGTGGAGATCGCAAAGCTGGACTCGGCATCCCTGCCGGTGCATCGCGAACTGATCTCCTATCTCGAGGAGCAGTCTGCGCTTGGCCGCGACATTCATCTCGCAACAGCCGCGCACATTTCAATCGCACGCAATATTGCGTCCGAGAAGAAATTATTCAAATCCATATACGGCACCAATCCGGACGTGAACCTGAAGGGTGGCGCCAAGGCCCGACAGTTGCTGGAGGCGTTTCCTGATGGCTTCGTTTATGCAGGTGACAGTACTGCCGACATCCCGGTCTGGCAGGCAGCCCGCGCTGCCATCGTCGTTTCACCCAATCGAAGGCTAGCCAACCATCTTCAGGCTTCGGGAATCCCCATCGAACAGACTTTCATCGAAGGGCCCCCCGCGCTTGCGTCATGGTGGCGCGCCTTTCGCCCTCACCAATGGACAAAGAATCTCCTTATCTTCGTGCCACTTATTCTCGGCGCGCCGGATGTTACCCTAACAGGCCTCATCACGACTTTTGTCTTCATGCTGCTCCTGTGTGGGGTGGCTTCCCTCACCTATGTTGTGAACGACATCGCCGATGTGACGGCGGATCGCAAACACTGGTCGAAACGGCGGCGCCCCTTTGCAAGCGGGGCAATTCCAATTCGCGACGGATTAATCGTTGCCAGCTTCGGATTGCCCATTCTCCTTCTGATCGGCTTATTGATCTCTCCGCCAGCCGCCGCATGCCTTATCTGTTACACCGCGATAACACTTGGCTATTCGTTTGGCTGGAAGCGCGTTCCGCTGTTCGACACTTTCCTGATAGCCCTGCTTTTCACCATCCGGGTGCTCATGGGGACCATAACCGCGTCCCTCATCACCTCCGTGTGGCTGATGGTCTTCTCGATGTTTTTCTTCTTCTCCATGGCCCTTGCCAAACGCCATACCGAAATCCTTCGGGCCGCCGAACACGGGCTCGATCACATCGAGGGCAGAGGATACCGGGCCGACGATGCCGTGCTGACGCTCGTCATGGGCCTGAGCTCATCGATGGCCGCTATCGTCCTCGTCGTGATTTATATGGTCGAGGAAGTCTTCACACGCAGGATGATCTACGCCGAGCCGGTCTGGTTATGGATCACACCGATGGCGATCTTCCTGTTTGTGTGCCGCATATGGATATTGTCCCATCGCGGCCGCATGACGGACGATCCTGTTGCATTTGCTTTGCGCGACCGTGTTTGCCTCGCTCTCGGCGCGTGTGTTGTGGCCGCAATCGCATTGGCGATTTCATGAGCTTCGTGCGTCGCGCCGATATCGTTTCGTGGGGGCGAACCTCCCGGATAGAGGCGCGCGTGGCATCTCCATCGTTTCGGGACGAGGTTGACGATCTCGTCCGCGAAAGCGGTCAGGATACTCACCGCACTCTGGCATTCGGCCTGCGCCGATCCTACGGAGACAGCTGTCTCAACGGCCATGGATCCATGATCGACATGACCGGATTGAGCCGGTTCATTCATTTCGATCGCCAAACGGGCCGTCTTGTTGCGGAAGCGGGTGCAAGTTTCGACGACATCCTGAAATTGATTGTCCCCGCCGGTTTTTTTCTGCCCGTCACGCCCGGCACGAAGTTCGTGACCCTCGGCGGCGCCATCGCCAATGACGTCCATGGAAAAAATCATCACAGTGCAGGCACCATCGGGCGCTGGGTCCGCCAACTTCAGCTTTTGCGAAGCGACGGCACCTTGCACACCCTGACCCCGGACGACCCGACAGGGCTGTTCGCCGCGACCATCGGCGGCCTTGGTTTGACAGGCGTTATCGTCTCGGCCGAGCTGGAGCTTATTCCCATCGCCAGCGCCAATCTGGACACAGAAGTCATCCCGTTCGGAAGCGTCGGAGAATTTCTGAAATTGTCCGCCGAAAGCGAACAAGCCTATACGTACACCGTCGCCTGGGTAGATTGTTTGGGAATGCGGGGGCGCATAGGGCAAGGCATTTTCACACGCGCACGACACAGCGACACCGGAACACTGAAAGTGCATGCGCCAGGCCACCTGACGATCCCCATAGAAGCTCCGGGTTTTTGTCTCAATCGCTATTCACTATTCGGATTCAACACCGCCTACCGCTTTGCAGCCGGCTTGAAGCATCGGAAAACGACTCATTATGAGCCGTTCTTCTATCCGCTCGATGCGATCGGGCAATGGAACCTGCTGTATGGACGCAAGGGCTTCTTTCAATACCAATGCGTGGTACCACCTGCCGAAGCCGAACCGGCCTTGACGGAGATGTTGCAGGCGATCGCAACAAGCGGCGAGGGGTCCTTTCTGTCCGTACTCAAAACATTTGGAAACGTGGCATCTCCCGGATTGCTGTCTTTTCCCAGGGAGGGCGCCACTCTGGCGATGGATTTCCCCAATCGGGCCACGACGTCCATTCTCTTCAACAGATTGGATGATATCGTTCGAAATGCGGGCGGGCGCCTCTATCCGGCCAAGGATGGTCGGATTTCAGCGGACATGTATAAAGCGGGATATCCGAATCTGGAGCAATTCACACCGCACATGGACCCTGGTTTTTCTTCCTCGTTCAGCCGCCGGGTGGGCCTCTAAACATGTCTCCTCCAATCAAGGTTCTCATTCTGGGCGCAGCGTCGGGTATCGCCGAAGCGACGGCGCGGCTCTACGCGAAGGAAAACGCCATCATCGGCCTGGTGGGCCGGAGCATCGAGCGGCTGAATCAAATCGCCGCCGACCTTAAAATACGCGGCGCCGGGCGCGTCGAGATATTCGAAGCGGATTTCCTGACGGCAGATCCAGCCTCGATACTGGTACACGCCAAAGAGGCGTTGGGCGGACTGGATCATATCCTGCTCGCCTATGGCGTGCTCGGAGATCAATCCGAAGCCGAACAATCTTCTGAGGCAACCCGCAACATTATCGACGTCAATTTCAGATCCGCCGCAGGATGGTCGCTCGCGGCCGCCTCGCTGCTGGAGCAGCAGGGCACGGGCTCTCTCGTCGTCCTGGGGTCCGTCGCCGGCGATCGCGGACGCCGTTCGAATTATATTTACGGAGCGGCCAAGGGCGGCCTCGCTATTCTCCTGCAAGGCATCAGTCATCGTTTCGCGGGCAAGAGACCCCGCGCCGTCATCGTCAAGCCGGGGCCGACCGATACGGCCATGACAAAGGCCATGGCCAAGGGCGGCCCGCTTTGGGCGTCTCCGGATGCCGTCGCTAAAATCGTGCGAAAGGCCGCCGACCATGGAGGACCTGTGGTCTACGCTCCGGCGCGGTGGCGGCTGATCATGTTGATCATTCGCTCCATCCCATCCGCGATTTTCAACAAAATGAATTTCTGATGCGCAGAATAGTCGTCACTGGCGCAGCCGGCCTTGTCGGGCAGAACCTCGTCGCGCGCCTGAAATCACGCACGAATATCGAGCTTATCGGCATCGACAAGCATGCCGGGAATTCGCGTTTATTTCGTGAAATCCATCCCTCGGTTCAATTGATAGAGGCCGACCTGTCGAAGGCGGGTTCCTGGCAGGACTGTTTCGAGGGCGCAGACACCATCGTCATCAACCAGGCGCAGATCGGCGGACTGCAATACGACGAATTCGAATCGAACAATATCCTGGCAACCAAGAATATTCTCGATGCCGCCAACAGGCACGCCGTGAACTATTTCGTCGGCATATCCTCGTCCGTCGTCAATTCAAAAGCTTCCGATTTTTATACGCGGTCAAAAACCCTGCAGGAAGCAATCTACACCGAAAGCTCGATCCCTCACGTCATTCTTCGCCCGACCCTGATGTTTGGCTGGTTTGACCGCAAACACCTCGGCTGGCTTCGCCGTTTCATGGATCGCGTTCCCCTGTTTCCAATTCCGGGAAACGGACAGTTTATTCGTCAGCCTCTTTATGTCGGCGACTTTGTTTCGATTATCGTATCTTCGATCATGAGCCGAAAGACCGGCACCTTCGATATATCGGGCCTTGAGCAAATCTCTTACGGCGACCTCATCAAGACAATCCACGACGTGGTAAAACCAAAAGCCCGGATCGTTCACATCCCGTATCAGCTCTTCTGGATCCTGCTGTGGCTTTACGCCCGCTTTGACAAAAACCCGCCCTTCACCACGAAACAGCTGGAAGCGCTGGTCATTCCCGAAACCTTTCCCGTGACCGATTGGCCGGGGCAATTTAATGTAACCCCCACGCCGTTGCGGGATGCGCTTGCCCAGACATTTCTCGATCCGGAACATTCACCCATCACGCTGTCATTCTAGGTGAGGCATGAGCCATATTGTCGTGCTGGGCGCGGGCCCGATGGGATTGGCGGCGGCGCAACGGGCCGTAACGCTCGGGCATCAGGTTGATTTGCTGGAAGCAAGCAGCGAAGTCGGGGGCATGGCTGCTCACTTCGACTTTTCCGGCGTTTCAATCGAACGATTCTACCATTTCATCTGCAAATCGGATCAACCGACGTTTGATCTGATGAAAGAGCTCGGCATCTTCGACAAAATGCGGTGGGCCAACACATCCATGGCTTATTACACCCATGGCAAGATCCACAAATGGGGCGATCCCATATCGTTGCTGCGATACCCTCACCTCAGCATTATCGAAAAATTGCGCACCGGATGGCAGATGTTTTTGACGACAAAAGCCAGCAACTTCGCTGCGATCGAGCATCTGACCTCCCGAGAATGGATCGAACGCGGGTCCGGCAAATCGGTTTACGCCAAGCTCTGGAAACGGCTTCAGGAGTTGAAATTCTATGAGCTCGCCGATGAAGTTTCCGCATCATGGATAGCCACCCGCATCAAGCGCATCGGGAATTCCAGAAAATCCATCTTTCAGGAACAACTCGGATACATCGAGGGCGGATCAAAGACGCTGATGCATGAAATCGCCAATAACATCCAACGTAAAGGCGGGCGAATTCATCTTGGAGCTCAGGCCGATCACGTGCGCGTCGAAGACGGACGTGTAACAGGCGTCTTCGCTGCGGGTGCAAACTATCGAGCGGATGCGGTCATTTCCACGATACCGATCCCTTTCATCAACGACCTCATACCGGATCTGCCTCAAGGCTTTCGGGACAGATACGCATCCATCCGGAACATCGGAGCCATTTGCGTTCTGTTCAAATTGAAAAAATCGGTCACGCCGCACTTCTGGCTGAACATCGTCGATGACAGCATGGATATTCCCGGCCTGATCGAATTCTCCAACCTGCGGCCGGTCGGCTCAACGATCATCTATGCGCCCTATTACATGCCGACCAGCCAACCCAAATGGAAATGGGAAGACCGTCAGTTCATCGAACAGGTGAAGGGTTACATCAAGCGCATCAATCCTTCGATCACCGACGACGATATCCTCGATACGAAGGTCGCACGCCTGCGCTACGCACAGCCCATTTGCGAGCCTCATTTCCTCGACAAGCTTCCGCCAGTCCAAACGCCTGTCCGCGGCCTGCAAATCGCAGATACTTGCTTCTACTATCCAGAGGATCGAGGCGTGGCCGAAAGCATCAGGCTTGGGCGCCGAATGGCAGAAGCCGCATCTCTTTCCTAACGCTGATATTTCCGAGATCGAGTTTCACAGCTGCCGCCGGTTCTCTGCCGAGCATGGAAAACGCACACCTAATGCACAGAAACTGGCTCTGGGCGGTACCTTGATGCATTCTTCATCGATGCTAATCTCTCGGAATCCTCCAGCGTACAAAGCCATTTGCGCACGCTATAGCGATGACAACCTAGCCTATCGACGGCACCCGCAACCGAGATCAATAGACTATTCCATGAACGACCTTTCCAGCATTTACAAGGCACGCTTTTCCAACACAGGACTCGAAAAGAGAAAGCGTGTATGGAACGTGCTGTGCAGCCAGTTCTTCCAAAGCTACGTCCCGCGATCTTCTGCAATCCTCGATCTTGCATGCGGCTATGGCGAGTTCATCAATAACATCGGAGCTTCGAAGAAGTACGCCGTAGACCTCAACCCCGATGCGCCTAAATACCTTGGGTCGGATATAGGCTTTCGCCTCACCCCTGCTTACGATCTGTCTCATTTCGCGGATGACAGCCTGGACCGTGTTTTCACCTCGAATTTCCTCGAACATCTTCCCGACAAAGCCGCGTGTGATGCCGTTCTGAAGGAGGTCCGGCGCGTTTTAAAACCGGGCGGCCAGTTCATGATCCTTGGCCCCAATATCCGCCACGCGTATCGCGAGTATTGGGATTATTACGATCATTATTTGCCACTATCCCACCTGTCGCTTGTCGAAGGCCTAGTGTTGGCAGGCTATACGCCGAGAACGGTGCTTGACCGCTTTCTGCCATACACGATGAATAATACAGCACCGACGACAGATTGGATTATTCATTTATATCTTCGGATTCCACTTGCCTGGAAGATATTCGGCAAGCAATTCTTTGTCGTTGCAGAAAAATGACCACCTCAACTGCTACCCCGGTGACGCTGTGAAACATCAATTCATACGCTTCATACTTGTTGGGGCAATCGCTGCGGCAGCTAACATAGTCAGCCGTATCCTTTTTTCTCAATTTACCAATTTCGAATACGCGATCGTATTGGCCTACTTTATTGGCATGACAATAGCATTCGTCCTGTCGCGCCATTTTGTATTTGACGGTAACGAAAGTCGGATTGAGGGCCAGATTGCCCGCTTCGTCATCGTCAACTTAGTTGCACTTGTGCAAATCTGGATCATCAGCGTCGGCCTTGCGACTCTTGCGTTTCCGTTCATCGGATTCACATGGCGCGCCGAACTCGTTGCCCACACCATCGGCGTCCTGAGTCCTGTGATAACAAGCTATCTGGGACATAAGCACTTTACATTTCGGAAATCGCTCGGCGGGAACGCATGACTAAACTTGGCCATCCCAGCAATAATCGCAAGCTCGACCTTCCACCTTCTCAAGGTTCAAAGACTCTTAGTTGTATTTTACTAGCGTCTTTGATTCTCATTGTGATCGGCGCAAAATTCCTGCTCATTAAAAATTATGGCTTGATGGTTCCCTACTGGGACCAATGGGATGCGGAAGCAAGCAACTTATATAAACCTTACCTGAACTCCGACCTGTCGATAGTCTCCCTATTTTCGCCTCACAACGAGCATCGCATTTTTCTAACACGTATCTTGTCGTTACTTCTTCTTGAATTGAACGGAGGATGGAATCCACTTTTTCAAATGATCATAAATGCATTTCTGCACGCACTATCAATTTGCATTCTCTCCACTCTCATTCTCAAGATTATTGATATCTCTCAACGAGGTATTTTTCTCTTTTTCACTGCGTTAGTTTTTGCCTTGCCTATTGGCTTTGAGAATTCACTGAGCGGCTTCCAAAGCCAGTTCTATTTCATAGAAATATTCTCATTCCTTGCGATTGCAGCTCTTGTCCGGGCGAAAGCTTTCGGCCCGCTATGGTGGCTTGGTACCTTGTGGTCGGTTCTTGCGTACTTCTCGCTGGCATCCGGTGCACTTACTGTCGCATCCATCTTTCTGGTTGTCGCGTGCCAAATCTTTCTTCGGTTGCGACGCGGAGCAAAGGAAATGGTTGCTGCGGCAATACTTTTGATCCTTGCATTCACAATGATCTGCTTTGTGCCTCACATACAAGGGCATGATCAGCTCGGCGCACACAGCCTGCGTCAGTTTCTCGGCGCGTATTTCCGTTTTCTTGCGTTTCCTTTTGGGAATGCTGGAGTGATCCTTGCGTTGCCAATGGCCATTTATGGATTGTACATTTTGCGGGGCCGCATTGAACTCAACTCCCCCCACTGGGCCATTATGGGCTTGATTTTGTGGCTGCTCGCACAAGCAACGTCCATCGCCTATGGCCGCGCTGCAGCTAGTACCTCATCCAGATATCTCGACTTAGCGATTATCGGATTGCCTCTGAATCTTGGCATCTTGTTGTTTGCCCTGCGCACGGAATTCATCGCGCGTCGCGTAATAATTACAGTAGCCGCAGTATGGCTGACTTTGACGACTGCACAACTGATGTGGAAGACTTCTAAGGTAATTCTTCCGGATGCAAGCCTCCACCACGAATACAGCGTACAGCAAGAACTCAACGTAAAAAAATATCTAGCAGGCGATCAAACCGCCCTGCGAGGTAAGCCATGGCAAACGATCCCATATCCGCAGTCAGATCGCCTCGAAATGTTATTGTCGGATCCGACGATTAGATTGTTCCTGCCGGAAGGCTTTCGATCCAATCAAGACCGCTCCGAATTCGACAAGCGAGCCTTTCTTGCCGGGCGTACAAGAACAGCGTTTCAAAACCTAACTTCCGACACTCTAAAATATTCATACGTCTTTTTGTCATTAGGAATCGGACTCGCATTCTTGACGATCCTGCTGACTTGTGAAGAGGCTTGTCTTAAAAGGGTCCCCAAGGCTACGGATACCTAGAGCCGGTATCGATCTCAAAAGAACTCTTCCTAACCGCATCTCTGCATCGCTGGCCGACTCTCCTGTATCGAGCTAGACATTCCATGCTCGGGCCTTGGTGAAGTTATTTCTTTTGCAAAACAGCAGCGAATTCCAGATTGTTTCTGGCCGTGGTATGTACCGATAGAACCTCCAAGTTGGACATTTTCAGTTCAACAAGCGAATTCATAATGGCCGTGAAACTTGATGGCGTAAAGTACCAAGCATGAACGTCAGAATAGCAACCCTGCTCAAGACCCAAGATCAATTTCCGCTCGTCATCTAGACTGAAATTTTCATTCCCGGCTGGAGCGCCATGATCGCCAGACCAGTGACGGCGGGGATCGTTGTGCGTGGATAACGTTGCATGCAGCTTATGAGACGCCAGCGTGTGCAGTAATCGCTTCTCTACATATGCGGTCATGACGCTACCTATGGTCGATAGCGGCATGAAATGATCGAAACAGTATCGTTTGTCCGGGATAATCAGCAAATAGCGACCGTCTGTATTCAGTAAGCGCTCGACCGCCTGTAAATGACGGACAAGATCGGGCTGATGTTCTATACAATGACTACTGACAACAAAATCAAAAGTGAAATCGACAATACCAAGATCTCCGTGGCTTGAAACATAATGGATATCGACGGGAGAATCCGCATTGTAATTGTGCTTAGCCGCTCGAATTATTAGCTTCTCTTTATCCAAAACATCGAAGTAGCGAACATTTTCCCCGCGCACCAGCGGATTAGTAAACGGGCCTATTTCAAGCACTGTATGGCGCGTATCAATACAGGCAATAAGCTCTTTCTTCGTGATCGGATAAGCCGTCGATCCGAAAAGACGATAGACAGCACGCGTTGGCCTGAACCTCGTCGGCCTGCTGGAGAAGAACCCTTTTGCCGGAGATATTTAGTCAATGCGCTCATACGAAACCATCAATCTCCACTTAAGATTTCTCGAATAAATCCAGATAATGTCCTGTTAAGAGTCATGCCTGAGGCGAGACTTCAGTATTTACGCTTCGCCATGGAAAGACAACACGCGGAGGAAAGGCCAACTCAACCCCCGAGTGCTCCAGAGAAAGGCTGGGATGATGGAACGGATCGCAGCAAAGAATACCCCCCCACCGCTCCTGTATATATTTCATCTCACCTTGAAGCCGCTTGAGATTTTTTCCTGCGGTGTCCGCGCCTCGACTCTTGGACTCATGATGCGTCAAGACTGCAAATGGCGTAAAGATGATCCGGTATCCAGCCTGCCGAATCCGAATACATAAATCGACATCATTATACGCCACTTGCAAATCCGCCTCATTGAATCCCCCGATCTCGTCGAATACGGATTTTCTGATCGCCATACAGGCAGCAGTTACGCACGAAACATCCCGCGCGATCCCGAGCGCCCCATAGTATCCTGAAGCCTTTTCCGGCTCCGATATATAAAGATGACCGGCAACCCCTCCGATCCCTAGAACAACGCCTGCATGCTGAATGGTTCTGTCGGGATACAGCAGCTTGGCGCCGACTGCGGCCACATCAGGCTGCAGCAGATAACGCACCATCTCCTTCAACCAAGCAGGGTCGATGATTTCAGTGTCGTTGTTGAGAAGCAGCAATATATCGCCTTTCGCTACCTTTGCCGCCTGATTATTAATGCGGGAGTAATTGAAGGGCCCGGAACAATCGACCACGACAGCACCGGAGCGCCTTGCCTCTTCGAAGAATATTGCGGTTTCCGTTTCAATGCTTCCATTATCCGCCAGAATGATTTCAATATCGGGATAGTCGGTGCGGCGAAGCCCATTGAGGCACGCCTTTAAAAGATCCGCGCGATCACGAGTCGGAATAATCACGCTCACTTTCGGCCAACGATCAGGATCGCTTCGGACGACACGATGAAACCCATCGATCGCCGCTGTAACAACAACTGTCTGGCCTGCGGCATGGAAATGTTCGGCGATTGCCTTACGCGCTGAATCCGTAGCCCGTTCGCGCTGCGTCGATGAAAATGTTCCGGCATCTCCATAGATTCGCCAGTGATACAGAATATGCGGCACATGTATAATCGGAGCTTTCGTCGACGCGATTGCGCGCAGCACAAGATCATAATCCTGGCTGCCCTCCACGCCAGACCGAAAGCCACCCAAACTGCGCATCATCGAGGCGCGAATGACCGTGAGGTGGTTTAAGTAATTCTGGCCGTATAATCTCTCGGGATTCCAGTCCGGCTTGAAGAAATGATCGTAGCGCCTCCCCTTTTTGTCGAGCTTGTCTTCATCAGAATAAAAAATGTCTGAGTCTGGATGGCGATTGATATAAGTGGCCACTGTCGCAAGCGCGTGCGCCGGAAGAACATCATCGTGATCGAGGAGGGCAATATAGTCCCCGTCCACGAGCTCAAGCGCCGAATTAGTGGCTGCGCTAATGCCGCCATTCTTTTCTCGCAACACAAATTTGATTCGGCCTTCGTCGTCAGACAAGCTTTCCAGGAAGCCTCGGACGTGCGGCTCTGGCGAGGCATCATCCACAAGACATAATTCCCAGTTCTTATAAATCTGGCTTTTGACCGATGAGACCATTTCCGCGAGAACATGCTGCGGAGTGTTATAGACAGGAACAACGATGGAGAATTTGGGTTTGATTTTCAGTTTGGAGACAAATTGAGAGATGCGCTCCTCTTCGCCAGCGTACAGCGTGTCATAACGATCGATCCACTCACAATACATCAATCGCCGCACGAAGCTTTCGTTCATCCTCAATAATCGAGCGATAAGCGAAAAGACCCCAGATATTCCGCTTTTCGAGAGCCGTTCGCGATGTCGAAATGCCACGCGCCATAATGCTTCAAGTCGGGGCAATCGACGGACCCTCACACTGAGATCCGATCTGCCAGATGCCCCCTGCTCATCCCGCACGATCAGGACAACGCCGTTTATCTGGCTGGACATCCGCAAGACTTCGCGGATCGTTCCAGATTTTCCGGGAGCGATTTGGACCTTCAGCTCCGGCATCTCACCGGACTGCTGCATGAGGAAATAGCGACGCCCTTCTCCATGCGCCCGCACACTGTCGACGACCTGAATATCCACCCAACCGCGCCATCCTCCTCGCGGAGGATCGAGATCAAATCGTTGGGCAGACCCATCGTACGTGAATGTACTTCTGGTTCCTCGAAGACGGGCCCCGATCCTGCAAATTAACCTGAAAAGGCCCATTATCGTCCTACAAGTAAACAGATAGAAATTACGGATTGTACCGCACCCTTAGAGCGCCCGCGGCTATTTCAAAAACACACCGACACTTCAGGATGTGGCATCGATCAATCCTGCTTACGCATCTTTATCAACATCACCGAATCTAAAGTGACTATCGATGATGCCAACGCAGACAACTACCCGCCGAGACCGCACACCAGATTAGCTTAGCGGCGGACCGATAATGAGATTTTGCCGCTGGTTTCAGCGTGTCCAAACATCTCATATCCTGTATAAACCTCGCCTTCAGTAACAGGCTCCCCAGTGGACCATGCTGCTATCTCATTGATTTCACTAGAAATTGTGTCGAATGACCGCGCCATCTTCTCCTCCCATCCTCGTCACCGGTGGTGCGGGATTTATCGGCTCGAATTTCATTCGGGTCTGGCTGGCGCGCGAGACCGCGCCAATCGTTAATCTCGACAAGCTGACTTATGCAGGCAATCTCGAGAACTTCAGCGATCTCACCAATCAGCGACTTGAATTCGTTCACGGCGACATTGGTGATATCGCGCTACTTAAGAAGCTGCTCGCGCGCGTGCGCCCGCGTGCCATCGTCAATTTCGCGGCGGAGTCCCATGTCGACCGCTCCATACATGGCCCGGGCGATTTCATCGCGACCAATGTGGTCGGCACGTTTCACCTGTTAGAGTGCGCGAGGGAATATTGGCTGCACCTGGACAAGGCGGAGCAGGATGCGTTCCGCTTCCTCCATGTCTCGACAGACGAGGTCTACGGCACTCTGTCCGCGGACGATCCGGCCTTCTCCGAAACCAATGCTTATCTGCCGAACAGCCCTTATGCTGCATCGAAAGCCGCGTCGGATCATCTCGTCCGCGCCTGGTATCACACCTACGGGCTTCCGGTTATCACGACAAACTGCTCGAACAATTATGGCCCGTATCAGTTTCCCGAAAAACTAATCCCGCTGATGATCCATAATGCCATCACCGGCAAGCCGCTGCCTGTCTATGGCGACGGACTTCAGATCCGGGATTGGCTCCATGTCGAGGATCACTGCGAAGCCATCAGGTGCGTCCTCGCCGCAGGCCAACTCGGCGAGACTTACAACATCGGCGGCAACAGCGAAAAAGCCAACATCGATGTGGTTCATACGCTTTGCGGCATCCTGGATGCCGAGCATCCCCGCTCCGATGGACAGCCCTATAAGACTCAGATCGCATTCGTAAAGGACAGGCCCGGACACGATCGTCGCTATGCCATCGATGCCACGAGGATCAAAAATGAACTCGGCTGGACACCGAAGGAAACCTTCGAATCCGGCCTGCTCAAAACCGTCCGCTGGTATCTTGCCAACTCGACATGGACCGACCGCGTGATCTCCGGCGCATATCGCGACTGGATCCAGAAGAATTATTCGGCACGGTGACGGCTTTGCGCATTTTGCTGCTGGGCAAAGACGGTCAGGTCGGCACATCTCTGCAACCCCGGTTGGCAAAGCTCGGAGACGTTTCTGCGCATAACCGCACGACCTGTGATCTCGGCGACGCAGGACAATTGCGGAATGTCATTCAGGCAACTCGTCCCGATCTGATCGTCAATGCCGCAGCCTACACCGCTGTCGACAAAGCCGAGACGGATGCAGACCTTTGCTACAGGATCAACGCCGAAGCTCCCGCTATTCTCGCCGAGGAAGCCAAAGCCTTGGGCGCATGGCTCATCCATTATTCAACGGACTATGTTTTCGACGGCACCAAAGCGACGGCCTATGCCGAAAACGATCCGCCTTCTCCGCTCAGCGTCTATGGCCGTTCGAAACTCGCCGGCGATGACACCATTGCATCGACCCTCCCGGATCACTCTATTCTGCGCGTAAGCTGGGTCTATGGGGCCGCAGGCCAAAATTTCGCAAGGACGATTTTAAAGCTCGCTTCCGAGCGAGACGAATTGCGGATCGTCGCCGACCAGTTCGGCGCCCCAACATCGGCTGACCTGATTGCGGACACCACGGCTGAAATCATCACGCGCTATCTCGCTTCACCCAATCGCGGAGATGCTGCGCTCGCTCGCGGGGTTTTCAACCTTGCTCCTTCGGGACGCACATCCTGGCATCACTATGCCGTCGAGCTCGTACGCGAGGCAAAACGGCAAGGCTGGCCGCTCAAACTCTCCGAAGACAAGATTATCCCTATTTCAACGAAAGACTATCCGACGCCCGCCGCGCGCCCCAAGAATTCCCTACTCGATACGACAAAACTGCGCCATCTGCTTGGCTCCGACCTTCCCCAATGGCAGACTCCGCTGCGGGGATTTATTGCCCAATTACATGACGTGAACAGACAGGCTTGATATGGCTTTTGACCGCAAGAGAAAGGGTATCGTTCTGGCCGGCGGCTCGGGCACTCGCCTGCACCCGGCAACGATCGCCGTCAGCAAACAGCTCCTGCCGGTCTTCGACAAGCCCATGATCTATTACCCGCTGACCGTGCTGATGCTGGCGGGCATCCGTGAAATCCTGATCATTTCCACCCCCCAGGACACGCCGCGCTTCGTGCAGCTTCTGGGCGACGGCTCAAAATGGGGTATGCGGCTTGAATATGCCGTTCAGGAGCGACCGGAAGGGTTGGCTCAGGCGCTGACGATTGCCGCTCCTTTCGTCGGCCAGGACGATGTCACGCTCGTCCTCGGCGACAACATCTACTATGGGCATGGATTGCCGGACCTGCTGGACTCGGCCTCCAACCGCAAAAGCGGAGCGACCGTTTTCGCGTATCGCGTCCACGATCCGGAACGCTACGGCGTAGTTGAGTTCGACAAAAGCCATCGTGCGCTGTCAATCGAGGAAAAACCGCAAAAGCCGAAATCCTCTTACGCTGTCACGGGCCTTTATTTCTACGACAACGATGCGATCGCCCATGCGCGAGCGATCAAGCCCTCTACGCGCGGCGAACTGGAAATCACCGACGTCAACCGGCGCTATCTCGATGCAGGCCTTTTGAACGTCGAGATTCTGGGCCGCGGGTTTGCATGGTTCGATACCGGCACACATGAATCTCTTTTGGAGGCAAGCCAGTTCGTCGCGACACTCGAGCACCGCCAGGGTGTGAAGGTCGCCTGCCCCGAAGAAATCGCGTTCAACCAGAAATGGATCGATGCGGCGCAACTCGATACGCTCGCCACGGCGCTCGGCAAGACCGGTTATGGCAAGTACCTGAAAGATCTGCTGCGCGAGGAGACCGCATCATGAAAGTGACGGCGACCGCGTTGGACGGCGTCATGGTGATCGAACCGCAGGTTTTTCACGACACGCGTGGCTATTTCTTCGAGAGCTTCAATTATCAGCGCTTTCGCGAGTTTGTCGCGGATGTCCCGTTCGTTCAGGACAATCAGTCATTCTCGAAAAAAGGTGTCGTGCGCGGCCTGCATCATCAGATCGCCCCGAAGGCTCAGGGCAAGCTCGTGCGGGTACTTGCGGGAGAGATTTACGACGTCGCCGTCGATATCCGGCGCAACTCGCCCCAGTTCGGGCAATGGACCGGAATCATCCTCAGCGCGGACAACAAGAAGCAACTCTGGATTCCGGAAGGGTTCGCCCACGGCTTTCAGGTTCTGAGCGAAACCGCCGAAGTGCTGTACAAAACGACGGATTACTGGTCCGCCGAACACGAGCGCGCGATCCGCTGGAACGATCCGACCCTTGCGATCGACTGGCCCCTCAAAATGAACCCTGTCGTGTCAGACAAGGACAATGACGCGCCCCTCTTGAGCGCGGCAACCCTCGCCTAGACGACATTTGCCGCACGCGCATCAGTCGTTGAAGTAGCGCCCTTCCTTCACCTCCGCGACATAACCCGCGCGGATGGCGAAGTCCCCGAAATGCTCGCCTTCCTTGCGCTCACGCGCGAAGTGTCCGAGCACCTTGTCGAGGGCTTCCAGAATTGCCGGCTCGCCGACATTCTCCAGATACATCTTGTTCAGGCGCTGGCCGTGGAAGCCGCCGCCGAGATAAAGATTGTATTTGCCCGGCGCGCGGCCGGTCAGCGCGATCTCCGCAACATAGGGCCGCGCGCAGCCATTCGGGCAGCCCGTCATGCGGATGGTGATCGGCTCATCCTTGAGACCGTGCGCACCCAGCAGGGTTTCGATCTTGGTAATAAGGTCGGGCAGATAGCGTTCGCTCTCGGCCATTGCGAGACCGCAGGTCGGCAACGCCACACACGCCATCGAATTCAGCCGCAGGCCGCTGCGGGTTTCGAATTCATCGAGCCCGTACTGCTTCATCACCGCCTCGATCGCCGGTCTGTCCTCCGGCGCGATGTCGGCGATGATGAGATTCTGGTTCGGCGTGAGGCGGAAATGCCCCTTGTGGATGCGGGCAACCTCGCGCAGGCCATCCATCAGCGGGCGGCCGGGCTGGTTGATGACACGGCCGTTTTGAATGAACAGCGTGCAGTGCAGACGGCCGTTCTCGCCCTTGATCCAGCCGAGCGGATCGCCGTTCGAGGTGAAGGCGTAGGGCTTTGCCGGGTCCAGATCGAACCCTGCCCGGCGCTCGATCTCGGCCTTGATCCAGTCGAGGCCCTTGTCGTCGATGGTGTATTTGAAGCGCGCGTGCAGACGATCGACCCGATCGCCATAGTCGCGCTGCACCGACATCACCGCATCGATGGTCGGAAACAGCTTTGCGGCATCGATGTAGCCGATAACGCTCGCAAGTCGTGGATAGGTCTTCGGCGCCTGATCGGTGCGGCCAAGGCCGCCGCCAATGGCGACGTTGAAGCCCTTGAGCTTGCCGCGCTCGACGATGGCGATGAGCCCCAGATCCTGCGAGTAAACATCAATGTCGTTGCTCGGCGGGATCGCAAAGCCGATCTTGAACTTGCGGGGCATGTAGGTGCGCCCGTAGAACGGCTCCTCACTGCCATCCGGCACCTTCTTGACGGTGGAGGGATCGCGCTCCTCCTCGTACCAGATTTCACGATAGGCGCCGGTGCGATGCAACGCATGTTCGCTCGCCTGCTTGGCGAGCGCATAGACTTCGGCATGCGCCTTCGAGACGAGCGGGTTCACAGTAGCCATCACGCCGCGGGTGTCGTCGCCGCAGGCGGCCTTGGTGTCGAGCAACACCTCACGCAGCCCCTGCAAGGCCGGGCGCAGATTGTGCTTGAGCACATGATGCAACTGGAAGGTCTGACGCGTGGTCAGGCGCACCGTGTCGCCGCCATAGGCGCGGCCGAGTTCGTCGAGCTTGAGCCACTGGCTCGGGCTGCAGACGCCACCCGGCAGACGCACGCGCGCCATGAAGGAAAACGCGGGCTCGAGTTTCTGGCGGCGGCGCTCATCGCGGATGTCACGGTCATCCTGCTGGTAGATGCCGTGAAACTTCATCAGCTTGTTGTCGCTCGGATCGACCGACAGTGTGATCGGGTCCGCGAGACTCTTGGCGATGGTGCCACGCAGCTGGTCGCTGTTGGCCTTCAGCGTCTCGTCGGGGCCGAGCTTGTCGAGCGGCTGCGACCGATCGCGGCTGCGATCAACTTCAACTTTTACATCCATCACGCGCGCCTTCAGTAAACGTCGAGCAGGTAGCGGCGATCGCGCTGCAACTCGGTCAAATATTCGTTCGCCGCCTCATGGCTCAATCCGCCATGCGTCTCGACCACACTGGCGAGCGCCGCATGCACGTCGGGGGCCATATGGGCGGCATCGCCGCAGACATAGACCTGCGCCCCTTCCTCGAGCCAGGCGTAAATATCGCGGCCCTGTTCGCGCAGCCGATCCTGCACATAGACCTTGTTCGCGCCATCGCGCGAGAAGGCGACGTCCATCCGGCTCAGCGCGCCGCTCTTGAGCAGCGCCTGCCATTCGACCTGATAGAGAAAATCGCTGCGGAAATTACGTTCCCCAAAGAACAGCCAGGAGCGGCCCGAAGCCGCTTCGGCCTCGCGCTGCTGCATGAAGGCGCGATAAGGCGCGACCCCCGTGCCTGCACCGATCATGATGATCGGCACGTCATTGGCGGGGAGATGGAAGTGCGCGCTCGGCTGGATATAGATCGGCAGCGTGGCGTCCTCGTCCGTCAGAGAGGCGAGATAGCCGGAGGCGACGCCTGCGCGCGGCACGTCGTGCAGATTGTAGCGCACGGTGCTGACCGTGAGGTGGACCTCATCCGGCGCAGCCGCGAGGCTGGAGGCGATCGAATAAAGCCGCGGCTGCAACGGTCGCAGACCGGCGAGCAGCTTGGTAGGCTCGATTCCCGTCGCCGGGAAGCGGTTCACGATGTCCAGGACATGGTGGTTGTGCAGGAACGCGGTGCGCGCCGCACCTTCTTCGGGGCTGCGCAACTGTTCCAGCTCCGAAGAGCCGGTAATGGACGCCCAATGGTCAAGGAAGCGCGGCGTCGCGGCAGTAATTTCAAAAGCGCTGCCGAGCGCTTCGTGGAGTGGCAAGGTCTGCTGCTTCACCGTCACAGGGGCGTCGGCCTGCAATTTCAGCTTCTCGATCAGAGATGCGACCAGCGCCGGATTGTTGCGCGGCACGACGCCGAGCGCATCACCCGGCTGATAGTTCAGCCCGGAATCCGCCAGCGACAACTCGATATGCCGCGTTTCCTTGCTGGAACCACGGCCCGTGAGCACGATGTTGTCGATCACGCTCGCCGCAAATGGATTCTTCTTGTCGAACGATGCCACTTGCGCGGGAGCGGCGGCAGACGAGGCGGCCACCGGCGTTGCGGCGGAGGCCTGCGCGACAGGCGCCAGGCGATGCAGCACGTCGGCATGCCAAGCGGCGGAAGGCTCCTCGTAATCGACATCGCAATCGACGCGATCGGCGATACGCTGCGCGCCCAGTTCCTCAAGGCGGCGGTCGATGCGCTTGCCGGCTTCGCAATATTTCTCATAGGTGGAATCGCCAAGCGCAAGCACCGCGAACCGCAGTTGCGGCAGCTTCGGCGCCTTGCGGCTTTCCAGGAACTCGAAGAAACCGACACCGGCCTGTGGCGGGTCGCCCTCGCCATGGGTCGAGGTGATCACGACGAGATCCTGCTCATCCTTCAGGCCGCGCACCTTGTAGTCGGCCATGCTGGCCGCGCTGGCATTGATGCCCTGCGCCTTGGCGTCCTGCGCGAAGGCCTTGGCGAGCGCGGCGCTGTTGCCGGTCTCGCTGGCGTAAAGGACGGTCAAGGTCCGGCTGGCGACGGCGGGCGCGAGCGTCGCGGCTGGCGGCACCTTTTCCACCACAGCCGTAGCGGAACCGGTCCTCAGGCGGAAGGAATCGCTGACCCCGGAGAAATAGCCGCTGATCCAGGTCGCCTGCTCCGGCGACAAGGTCGTCGCCAGCGAGCTGATCTGCTGCCACTGGTCTTCGGAAAGCGCCGGGCCGGGGAATACTTTTGTCATTGCAACCTTGCTCTCGATGCAGCGCGAACCCATGGTTCGCGGAGGCGCCTTCGCTTCAAAACGCGGCTGCAGGACCACTCGCCTGCGCGCCATTTCGGCGAAGGACAACATCGTTGTGCAACTTCATATGGGCCGATGCAAACGCGATGCGAGCCATGCGCAGCATCCGGAAAATTGAAGTTATGCCTGCAAAAGAAGGCTCTTTTGCAAGCGCATGAACGAGCGAAATGTCCGTGCTGCGTCCCGGACCGCGGCGAGAATATCCTTCTGTCGGAACCCGGCATTTACCCTCTTGCGCCATCGAAAAAATATTTTCGTGACCCGGCAAAGCACATGGCCGGCTCGCCGGTTTCCGGAATTTTCGTGACAGATTCGCCGGGTCTCACCGCCCGGCCGCCTTCCTTCCGGGCATTTGAAGACCGGCCGAGGGAACGGCCCGATGCATACCCCAGAGAGGCACCCGACAAATCCGCTGACGCCCCGCCGGTAACCATCCGAACGGTTTTGCGGCCCCGGGACGCCGGAAAAGGCTGGAACGAACGGGGCTTGCCGATGTTAGTGAGGCGGACGAGCGGCTTCACGGAAAGCCCGTTTTTTGAGGGGTCATGGAATTTTCTGACCGTTACGCCGCATCCCTGACAGACGATGGCCGCTACCGCCTGCTGGTCGAAGCAGTGACGGACTACGCCATCTATATGCTCGACCCCAACGGCATCATCACAAGCTGGAATCCCGGCGCTGAGCGCTTCAAGGGATATACGGCGAGTGAAATCATCGGCCACCATTTCTCCCGCTTCTATTCCGAATCCGATCGCGCCGACGGCCTGCCCGAGCGGGCGCTGGAGACAGCACGGAAAGAGGGCAAGTTCGAGAGCGAGGGCTGGCGCATCCGCAAGGATGGCACGAAGTTCTGGGCCTACGTCATCATCGATCCGATCCGCGCTCCGGATGGAAGCGTGGTCGGCTACGCCAAGATCACGCGCGATCTCACCGAGCGGCGCAACGCGCAGCTCAATCTCGATCAGCACCGCGAGGCGCTGCTGCATTCGCAGAAAATGGAAGCCATCGGCCAGCTCACCGGCGGCATCGCACACGATTTCAATAATCTGCTGATGGCCGTCATGGGCAGCCTCGAATTGATGCGCAAGCGGCTGCCAGACGATCCCAAACTTCATACCCTACTCGAGAATGCGATGCAGGGTGCCCGCCGCGGCTCGACGCTGACGCAGCGCATGCTCGCCTTCGCGCGCCGGCAGGACCTCGTGCAGACTGCCGTCGACATTCCCAATCTGATCCGCGGCATGACCGAACTGCTACAGCGATCGCTCGGCCCGTCCATCGATATCCAGACGCAATTTCCGCTGGTGATTGCTCCGGCTCTGACGGATGCCAATCAACTCGAAATGGCGCTGCTCAATCTCGCCGTGAACGCGCGCGACGCCATGCCGGACGGCGGCCAGATCGTGATCGCCGCGCGCGAGGAAAGCGTGTCCGAGCAAAACCGACTGGCCCTCGCACCGGGGTCATACATCTGTCTCAGCGTCGAGGACGGCGGCACCGGCATGGACGCCGACACATTGCGCCGCGCGGCCGAGCCGTTCTTCACCACCAAGGGGCCCGGCAAGGGCACCGGCCTCGGGCTGTCGATGGTGCATGGCCTGACTGAACAATGCGGCGGCCGCTTCGTGCTCCAAAGTGCAGCCGGCAAGGGCACCACCGCTGAACTGTGGCTGCCGGTCGCCAAACCGAAATTGTCGGTCACACCGCCCGCCTTGCAGATTGTCCAGCCTACTCCCGATCAGGAGTCGCTGGTCGTACTCGCGGTCGACGACGACATACTGGTGCTGACCAACACCATCGCGATGCTGGAGGACCTCGGCCATGTCGGGTTGGCCGCCTCGTCGGCGAAGGAAGCACTCGACATCCTGCAAACCCGTGATGGTGTCGATCTCGTCATCACCGATCAGGCGATGCCGCACACGACCGGCCTGCAGCTCATCACCGACATCAAGACGCAGTGGCCCGATCTTCCCGTGATCCTTGCCACCGGCTATGCCGAACTCGAACGTGGCGCCGGCGACAACGTGACGAAACTGCCGAAGCCTTTCACCCAGGCCGAGCTTGGGCGTGAAATCACGGAAATGAACCGCCGCTCTCCGCGCAAGGGAGCCGGACAGGTTCTGAAATTCCGGCAGGGTGCCGTATCGTGAATTGACCGTTGGCAATTCCGCTTGCCTTCAGGCGCGGGAATGCAACAATCGCAGCATGATGAAAGTCGCCCTCAGCTTAAGATCCGCAACATTTGGGGCTTGCCTCGCGCTCGTGACAGGCGCCGCATTGTCCTCATCCGCGATGGCGCAGGACACCGTGCGGTCCCCCTTCACCTCGACGCTGTCGAACACCACGCCGCTTGCCTTCGGGATGGATGCTGAGAGCGCGGCGGCGGCACTCGGCGCACCGCTGACTTATGTGAGCGGATCGCCGGGCAACGAGACCTTCGCCGTCATCCGCATGGTCAACGGCGACGGCTTCCTGTTTCGCAAGGACCCGCTTTATCTGCAATTCCGCCATGGCCGCCTCACCGGATGGAAGGGCGACTGGAGCCGCAGCTGGCTTGGTCGATCGCCGATGTTCTAAAACCAGCGCTCGCCGACGAGAATGGTATCGCCGGGCTTGAGTGTGGTTGCGAGCGGCACTGTGGTGGTCACAGGACCCGCCGGATAGGTCCGTGTCAGCTTGACGTCCTGCCGCTGCGCGCGCGGCGTGAAACCGCCTGCGATCGCCACCGCGCTTTCCGCCGTCATGTTCGGCACGTAAGGATACTGGCCCGGTGCCGTGACTTCACCGAGGATAAAGAACGGCCGGTAGGCCTCGATCTCCACCGCCACATAAGGCTCGCGGATATAGCCGTGCTTGAGGCGCGCGGTGATCACGCCCGCGAGTTCGGCCGGCGATAATCCCTTCGCACGCACGCCGCCGATCAATGGCATCGTGATCGAGCCGCCGGCATCGACCGCATAGGTGTTGGTCAGTCCTTCCTGACCAAAGACGACGATGCGCAGCTTGTCGCCAGCATCAAGCCGGTATGGGCCTTCCGTCGCGGCATAGGCATTGGCGACATTCGCAGGGATCGCGGCGTTCGCCGGTACCACCACGGGTGCACAGCGCTCGGCGGTGCAGGACGCGGTCTTGTAGATCAGCGCATCGAGATCGGCGCGCGGCGCAACGGCAGGCGGCGCAGAGGCACGCATGCAGCCCGACATCGCGAGCGCAATCAGGGTGACGACAATCAGTGACACGCGAGACGGCCGCACCAAACGCTCCGGGCTTGCCCTTTCTCAAGAAAGGGGTTTGCTCCGGTGTGCAGCACTTATGGTTAACAAAGGGTAAGTGGCGCGGGATCGGCGCTTCCCCGACAGGGAAAGCGCCTTTTCATTCAAGCATTGACGCCGATACCAATCTGGCAGGACACGCCGGTACCGCCAAGGCCGCAATAGCCGCCCGGATTCTTGGCGAGGTATTGCTGATGATAGTCCTCGGCAAAATAGAAATGCTCCAGCGGCGCGACCTCAGTGGAGATCGCAGCATAGCCCTTCTCCGAAAGCGCCTTCTCGTAGGCCGCCTTCGAGGCCAAGGCTGCCTTCATCTGCGCCTCGCTCGTCGTGTAGATCGCCGAGCGATACTGGGTGCCGATGTCATTGCCCTGCCGCATGCCCTGCGTCGGATCGTGGCTTTCCCAGAACGTCTTCAGAAGCGTCTCGTAGGAGATTTTGGCCGGATCGAACACCACGAGCACCGCTTCGGTGTGCCCGGTCAGGCCGCTGCAGGCTTCCTCATAGGTCGGGTTGGGCGTGACACCTCCGGCGTAGCCAACTGCAGTGACGTACACGGCATCGCCGAGTTGCCAGAACTTGCGCTCCGCACCCCAGAAGCAGCCAAGCCCGAACACGGCGGTTTCCATGCCCGCGGGATAAGGCCCTTTCAACGCATGCCCGTTGACGAAATGGGCCCGTGCGGTCGGGATCGGGTCGGGCCGTCCGGGCAGCGCCTCGGCGGCGGTCGGAACGGTGAGCGGCTTGCGGGCAAAGAACATGGCGGTCTCCTGCGCTGTGACGAGGATATAGGTACTACGCAGGCGACCGCGAAAGGTTACGCCCGCTCAGTCCCGCCCATAGCCGATCAGCGGCTTGGCCGGGCGGCACAGCACCAGAAGCGCGATGCCGAGGACGCCCAGCACCACGCAGGTCGGCTGATGCAGAACGACCTTCACAACATGGTCCCACAGGAACATCGAGGTGTCCTCGACCTTCGCCTGAAAGGCCCGCTGGCTCGCCTGATTGATGTCATTCCAGAAGTCGCCGAGGCGGGTCAGACGCAGGGTCTGGTCAGCGATCGAGCGCGCGCCGTCATAAACCAGGAAGATGAAAGCCCCCGCCAGCAGCAGCAGGCCAATGAGGCGAAACAGACCGCGGAACATGAGCCCCCCTTGCCAGACGAAGCGGCAATACCGGGCAAAGCCGTAAAATTCAACCGAATCCGCCCGGTTTCCCTCGAATCCGGGCCATTCCCGGGCCGGGGAAGTCGTTGACGGTCGAAAGTCGCCCCCTTATAAGGAGGCCCAATTGGCGGCGGAGAAATCCGGCCGCCGCTGTTCTTTGAGGCGCGCCCTCATTCTCTGACAGGCGCAGGCTCCGGGACGCGGAACATCATCATTATCGCATCGGCCGTGTGGCCGAGCACGACCAGCCCGGCCTCTTTAAACGGAGTGCCGCCGAAGGACGCAAAGAGACCATGGCCAATACCACCTCCGCCAAGAAGGCGACCCGCAAGATTGCCCGCCGCACTGCGATCAACAAATCCCGCCGCACCCAGATGCGCGGATCGGTTCGTTCGGTCGAGGCTGCGATCGAGAAGGGCGACCGCACTGCTGCCCTCGAGGCGATGAAGCAGGCCGAGCCTCAGCTCATGCGCGCCGCTCAGCGCAACATCATTCACAAGAACAATGCGAGCCGGAAGGTATCGCGCCTCACCGCGCAAATCGCCAAGCTCGCCAAGTAAACGATCAAGTCCATCATCCCTGCTCCCGCAGGATGCATTGAAGGCCCGGCAATGCCGGGCCTTTTGTTTTTGGGATCGCGCCGCACCATGCGCGCGTAACCATTCTTGTGCGGCGGCACGTCACATCGTACGCAACGGCATCCGCAAAAAAGCAACCACTCACACGCCGCTCTTGCGCGCTGCATCGCGCCGCCGCGCGGTTTCGCGCTGTCAATAGCCACGCCGCACGCACGCATCGGCGCACCCAAAGCTACCCTGTTGCGACGAACAGAAATTAGCGCGACTCGATAATCACTTATCGGCATAGCGTGACAGACCACTTTGAAAGCGCCGCACCGCTCTGGTGAATCGTAAATGATTTATGAATTTATTTTGGCGTACCCAAGTTTTGTGACAACGCCTGACGTTCACGAATCTGTCCGGAGATTCAAAAAGTTGGCGATGCGTATCGCGACCCTCCCCAACACCGTGCCGCTGACGCTCAAATTTTTTCGTCACGCGCCAAAAATCATTCCATTGCGGGAAGTTTAGCCTCGTGTATTTCTTACTTCGTCGCGGCGCATCGCGGCTGATCGGATCGAATGGCCCTTGGTGAAACAAGGTCCCTTGATCGAAAGGCCAAGGGCGGACGTGCAAATCAAAGTGCAGGTTTAGCGACGCTTCCTCAGCGATGATGGAGAAGGAAACTCACACAGTTTGTGAGAATGGCTTGCTATGTCGGAATTCGTCTTCCCCGTCCGGGTCACAGGCACGGGAGAAAAGCCGGAACGCAGAGCAGTCTCCTTCATTGACGCTGGGGAATGTAGAGGAACGGTACGGGCAGGCGGGTCACAAGACGGCGAAGGCGTTGGGCGCCAGGCAGCCGCGATTTAAAAATTGAAATGACTTAAGCTCGCTGCGGCCCACGTAGCGAGAGGGGGGAGAATTATGCCTTTCGAGACGTCTTTCGACATTCTCGGCCTTCACTCCGCAACGGCAGACTCCGCAACGCAAGTCGGTCCGGCTGAAAGGCATCCCACGCGCGTCCTGCGCCATCGCGTGTTGCGGCCTCCCAGTACGCATCCAAATCCGCGCTAACCTTTTCGCTCTCGTCTCAGACCAATGATCGTACCGGCGCGTTTGCACCGAACGGGAAGCTGTCTGTGACGGGATGCGGAAGGAGACGCATTAACCGCCAAACCAACCAGAAACTCAAACCAGAAAAGCAAACGAAATGGCAATCGCAGAAGGCATCGAACAGGATCGTTGGACTCGCGTAAAAGGGCGGCTGCGCTCGACGGTGGGAGAGGACGTTTATTCAAGCTGGTTCGCGCGCATGGATCTTGAGCGCGTTGGCGGAGAAAGCGTGCATCTGTCGGTGCCGACACGCTTCCTCAAGAGCTGGATCCAGACCCATTATGCCGACCGCGTGCTGAGCTGCTGGCAGGCCGAACTGCCGGAGGTGAGCCGCGTGGATCTCACCGTGCGGACGCCGGTTCGCGCTCCCGTCGTGGCCAAGGATGCCAAGGCCAGCGTCGAGGAACGGTTGAGCGAGCACGAGCATCGCGGCCCTTCGGAGCTACGCTCGGTTGCGACCGTGCCGGTGTCGGCCAGCCATGAGGCGCTCGGCGGTTCGCCGCTCGATCCGCGCCTGACGTTTGCGACCTTCGTCGGCGGCCGCTCCAACACGCTGGCGCTCGCCGCCGCGCGTCAAGTCGCCGAAGGCCGCCGTGGCGACAACGTGATGTTCAACCCGCTCTACATCCACGCGGGCGTAGGCCTCGGCAAAACCCATCTGCTGCAGGCGGTGACCTGGGCCGGCAACTCGGCCGACCGCAAGGTGCTGTACCTGACCGCGGAAAAATTCATGTACGGCTTTGTCGCAGCGCTGAAAACGCAGACCGCGCTCGCCTTCAAGGAAGCGCTGCGCGGCATTGACGTGCTGGTGATCGACGACCTGCAGTTCTTGCAGGGCAAATCGACCCAGGCCGAGTTCTGTCACACCCTCAACGCGCTGATCGACGCCGGACGTCAGGTGGTGATCGCGGCGGACCGCCCGCCGTCCGATCTGGAGAGCCTCGACGACCGTGTCCGCTCGCGCCTCGCAGGCGGCTTAGTGGTCGAGATGGGCGCACTGGGCGAAGAATTGCGCCTCGAAATCCTCAAGTCGCGCGTCTCCGCCGCCCGTGCCCATCACGCGAGCTTCGATGTACCGCTGCCGGTGCTCGATTATCTCGCCAAAGCTATCACCCATAACGGCCGCGACCTCGAAGGCGCGATCAATCGCCTGCTCGCCCATTCCAAGCTGAACTCCACGCCGGTGACGCTGGAGATGGCGGAGCGTGAAGTCCGCGACCTGATCCGTCCGCAGGAGCCGCGCCGGGTCAAGATCGAGGACATCCAGCGCGTCGTCGCGCGGCAGTACAATGTCAGCCGCTCGGACCTGTTGTCCTCGCGCCGCACCGCCAATGTGGTGCGCCCGCGCCAGGTGGCGATGTACCTCGCCAAAACGCTGACGCTGCGCTCGCTGCCGGAGATCGGACGCCGGTTTGGAGGCCGCGACCACACCACCGTGCTGCATGCGGTGCGCAAGATCGAGTCGCTCGTCTCCAAGGACGTAGCGCTGTCCGACGAGGTCGAACTCCTCAAGCGGCAATTGCAGGAATAACGAGGAAACAGGCCGTTAAACGGCCTGTCCTCTCTTGCACAACGCCCCCAATCACGGCACCTTAGCCGCCCCGCGACGGGGCCGGGCGCCTCGCCTGCCCCTTCGTGGTGTCATGACCGGCGCGCCTTCGCGGCTGCCCGGTTTCCCAACGATCGATGGCAGGCGGAGTGTCATGAAAGTTACGGTCGAGCGCGCGCAACTGTTGAAGTCTCTGGGCCACGTCCATCGCGTGGTTGAACGCCGCAACACAATCCCGATCCTCGGCAACGTCCTGATCCGCGCCGACAACGCCCGGCTGAGCCTGAAGGCGACCGACCTAGATCTCGAAGTCACCGAAACCCTGCCAGCGGAGATCGCCACCGGCGGCTCCACCACCGTGCCCGCGCACATGTTCTACGACATCGTGCGCAAATTGCCGGACGGCTCGCAGATCGTGCTGGAGAGCGACGGCGAACGCGCGGTGCTCGCGATCCGCGCCGGACGCTCGCGCTTCACCTTGCAGACCCTGCCGGAGAGCGACTTCCCCGACCTCGCCGCAGGTGAGATGACCCATTCGTTCACGCTGTCCGCCGCCGACATGAAGCGCCTGATCGACCGCACCCAGTTCGCGATCTCGACGGAAGAAACCCGCTACTATCTCAACGGCATCTATCTGCATGCCGCGGGCTCCGGCAAGGAGCAGACGTTGCGCGCGGTCGCAACCGATGGCCATCGCCTCGCGCAATTCGACCTGCCGCTACCGAAAAGTGCCGTCGGCATGCCCGGCGTCATCGTGCCGCGCAAGACGGTCGGCGAAGTGCAGCGCCTGATCGAGGACAACGAGGCTGAAATTTCGATCGAACTGTCTCAGGGCAAGATCCGCTTCACCCTTGCCAATGTGGTGCTGACCTCGAAGCTGATCGACGGCACCTTTCCCGATTACGGCCGCGTCATTCCGCAGAACAATGAGAAGGAACTCATCGTCGACAAGCGCGATTTCGAGGCAGCCGTCGATCGCGTCTCCACGATTTCAAGCGAGCGCGGCCGCGCCGTGAAGCTCGCGCTCTCGGCAGGCAAGCTGGTGCTGTCGGTCGTCAATCCCGATTCCGGCAGCGCCACCGAGGAACTGGAGGTCGAATATGCCTCCGATCCGCTCGATATCGGCTTCAACTCACGCTACCTGCTCGACATCGCCGCCCAGATCCAGGGCGACGCCGCGGTGCTCAAGCTCGCCGACCCCGGCTCACCGACGCTGGTGCAGGACAAGGCCAACCGCGACGCGCTCTATGTGCTAATGCCAATGCGGGTGTGACGTCCCTTACTTCAGACTGTCATTGCCGGGCATAGCCGTTTGAAGAACGGCGTCGTTCCACTCGCCTACGCCCGGCAATCCATTGCTTGAAACTCCGGGCATCCTGAATTGTCCGCTAGCGCGGACGATGGATACGCGGGCCAAGCCCGCGTATGACATTCCTCATGACCTCCTCCCGCATCCTGCGCCTCAGCCTCACGCAATTCCGCAGCTATCGCGCGGCAAGCGTGACAACGCGTGGCGATCTCGTGGTGCTGGTGGGGCCGAACGGCGCGGGCAAAACCAATTGCCTCGAGGCGATCTCGCTGCTGGCGCCAGGACGCGGCCTGCGCCGCGCCCGCTTCGAGGACATCGCCAACCGCGCGGGCGACGGCTCATGGGCCGTGTCGGCGGAAGTCGAAGGCGCGGGCGGCCTTGCGACACTCGGCACCGGGATCGACGCGCCCACGGGCGAAGACGGGAGCGCCAAACGCCGCATCCGCATCGACCGCGAGGCGGTTTCTTCCGCCAGCGCCTTCGGCGAGCATCTGCGCATGGTGTGGCTGACGCCCTCAATGGACGGGCTGTTCACCGGCCCCGCCTCGGAACGGAGGCGCTTCTTCGACCGCCTCGTGCTCGCGATCGACAAGGATCATTCCAGCCGCGTTTCCGCGCTGGAGCGCTCGTTGCGCTCGCGCAATCGCCTTTTGGAGGACCGCAATTTCGATGCGCACTGGTGCGAGGCGATCGAGCGCGAAACCGCCGAGCTTGCCGTCGCCGTCGCCGCCCAGCGCGGCCACACATTGCAACGACTCTCCGCGATGCTCGCCGCGCGCGGCGCGACCTCGGCGTTTCCTTCTGCACGCATTACACTCGATGGCTGGATGGAAAACGCGCTGATGAGCGAACCGGCGACAGCGGTGGAGGACCATTACCGCGATATCCTACGCAAGAGCCGCTTGCTCGATGCCGCCGCCGGACGCACGCTGAACGGACCACACCTCACCGACCTGCATGTGATCTACGCGCCGAAAGAGATGCCCGCGAAGGAGGCCTCCACCGGCGAACAGAAGGCGCTGCTGATCGGCCTGATCCTCGCGCACGCCAGCCTCGTCGCCGAGATGACCGGCATCGTGCCGCTGCTTCTCCTCGACGAAGTTGTGGCGCATCTCGACCCGCGCCGCCGCGCCGCTCTGTTCGACGAACTCGCAACGCTCGGCGCGCAGGTCTGGATGACCGGCGCGGACCCTGCCGCATTCACGGAAGCAGGCACACGCGCAGACCGATTCGAAGTCGAGGACGGCGCGATCAAGCCAGCCCGGTAGATCTGTTTTCGGTCTCTCTGCGCCTCCGAAACAGCCTCTCAAAGGGGCGCGAATCAGGCTTTTTGCGAGCCCTCGAAAAGCCCGCCGGCGGCCTTGAAAAACAGTCAAAAAACATTATTTTTTCAATAGCTTGGTTACACCTACTTTGTCCTAGGCGCAGACCCGGTTTCGTGCCACAAATCAACAGCTCGCAGCCTCAGTTTTCAGGCGCGCATCCTTATCCCGCAAAGGCTTCTCATGAGCGAACCTGCCCGCAAGTCGACCTCCGAACCGGCTGCCGAATACGGCGCCGAATCGATCCGGGTCCTGAAGGGTCTCGACGCGGTCCGCAAACGCCCCGGCATGTATATCGGCGACACCGATGACGGCTCCGGCCTGCATCACATGGTCTACGAAGTCGTCGACAACGGCATCGACGAAGTGCTCGCCGGTCACGCTACGCGCGTCGAAGTCACTTTGAACCCCGACAATTCGGTGACCGTGTACGATGACGGCCGCGGCATCCCAACCGACATCCACAAGGGCGAAGGCATCTCGGCAGCCGAGGTCATCATGACCCAGCTACATGCAGGCGGAAAATTCGACCAGAACTCCTACAAGGTGTCCGGCGGCTTGCACGGCGTCGGCGTCTCGGTTGTCAACGCGCTGTCAAGCAAGCTCGCTTTGCGCATCTGGCGCAACGACAAGGAACACTACATCGAGTTCAAGCACGGCGATGCGGTGGCGCCGCTCGTGGTGGTCGGCGATGCCAATGGCAAGCGCGGCACGGAAGTCACGTTCCTTGCATCGACCGAGACGTTCACCCACACCGATTACGATTTCGACACCCTGGAGCATCGCCTGCGCGAGCTCGCCTTCCTCAATTCCGGTGTCCACATCCTGCTGTCGGACAAACGTCACGCCGTCGAGCGGCGCGAGGAGTTGCATTACGAGGGCGGCGTCGAAGCCTTCGTGAAATTCCTCGACCGCAACAAGAAGGCCGTGGTCGACACCCCGATCGTGATGCGCGCCGAACAGAACGGCATCAGCGTCGAAGTCGCGATGTGGTGGAACGACAGCTACCACGAGAACGTGCTCTGCTTCACCAACAACATCCCCCAGCGCGACGGCGGTACGCATCTCGCCGGTTTCCGCGGCGCGCTGACGCGCCAGATCACCGGCTACGCCGAGGGCATGGCGAAGAAGGAAAAAATCTCGCTCACCGGCGACGATTGCCGCGAGGGCCTGACCGCCGTGCTGTCGGTGAAAGTGCCGGACCCGAAGTTCTCCTCGCAGACCAAGGACAAGCTCGTCTCCTCCGAAGTTCGCCCGGTGGTCGAGAACGTGCTCAACGCCTCGCTCTCCGCCTGGCTCGAGGAACATCCCACCGAGGCCAAGACCATCGTCGGCAAGGTGATCGAAGCCGCCGCCGCGCGCGAAGCTGCGCGCAAGGCGCGCGATCTCACCCGCCGCAAGGGCGCGCTCGACATCGCCTCGCTGCCCGGCAAGCTTGCCGACTGCCAGGAGCGCGATCCGGCGAAGTCCGAACTGTTCATCGTCGAGGGCGATTCCGCCGGCGGCTCCGCCAAGCAGGGCCGCAACCGCGAATTCCAGGCTGTTCTTCCCTTGCGCGGCAAGATCCTCAACGTCGAGCGCGCGCGCTTCGACAAGATGCTCTCCTCCGAGCAGATCGGCACGCTGATCACCGCGCTCGGCACCGGCATCGGCCGCGACGATTTCGACCTTTCGAAGCTGCGCTATCACAAGATCATCGTGATGACGGACGCCGACGTCGACGGCGCCCATATCCGCACGTTGCTCTTGACGTTCTTTTTCCGCCAGATGCCGTCGCTGATCGAGGGCGGGCATCTCTACATCGCCCAGCCACCGCTCTACAAAGTGACGCGCGGCAAATCCGAGCAGTATCTCAAGGACGAGCGCGCGCTCGAGGATTATCTGATCGAGACGGGCCTTGACGATTGCATCCTCAAGCTCGCCACAGGCGAGGAGCGCAAGGGCCGCGACCTGCAAACGCTGGTGGAGGATGCCCGCACCATCCGCGGGCTGCTCGCCAACATCCACTCGCGCTACAATCGCGCCGTCGTCGAACAGGCCGCGATCGCGGGCGTACTGAACCCGCGCGTCACCGCCGACCCGCAGACCGCCAACGCCGCCGCTGACTACATCGCCAAGCGCCTCGATGCGCTGGCGGACGAAGTCGAGCGTGGCTGGAGCGGCACCTTCACCGAGGGCCAAGGTTTCACATTCGAGCGTATGGTGCGCGGCGTCAAGGAAGTTGCCGTGCTCGACGACGCGCTTCTGTCCTCCGCCGAAGCCCGCAGGATCGACGATCTGGCGGCTTCGCTGCAGGAAGCCTATCCGCGCAGCGCCATGCTTCGCCGCAAGGATTCCGAAACGGCGATCCACGGCCCGGTCAGCCTGTTCGAGGCCGTCACCGACGCAGGGCGCAAGGGCGTCACTTACCAGCGCTATAAAGGCCTCGGCGAGATGAATCCCAACCAGTTATGGGAAACCACGCTCGATACCAACGCGCGTTCGCTGCTGCAGGTGAAAATCCGCGAGGTGGATGCCGCCGACGACATCTTCACCAAGCTGATGGGCGATATCGTCGAGCCGCGCCGCGAGTTCATTCAGGACAACTCGCTCGACGCCAACGTGGACGTTTAATTCGCCACTGGGATGTCGGGTAACACATAACCCTGACTCTGGGGCCCATAACCCTGACTCAAATAACGCATAACCCTGACTCAAATTTTCGCAACTCGTGGTTGAGTTGTTGTGAAATAGCCGCCTTTTGGCTCGTCAGCAGATCATTGTTAATTGGGTTCCTAAAGTCTTAGCGTCTTGATTAGCCGTATTCTGCGGTAGATGTGCACGCGATACGAGCGGCCCTCTACGGCTCTCGATATCCGGTGAGGGCTCCACAAGTATGCTCAAAGGAAAGCTGGAGGCGTCCGGTCCTCCAATTGCATAGAGAAGCTGCCGAGATTTATCTCGGGCTGCGCAATTAGCCCGCTAAGAGTTGCCATTTCCGGAGCACCCAGTTCCATCTGAACAAACACCGGCGCCGGCTCTAAAGATGCGAGCCGGATGACCTGAGCTATGACCAGTGCACCCGTTGCGGCTCCCACGAAGGGGACTGCCACGCTGGCCTCGGCAAACTCAACCGTCCCGCACTGACCTACATGCCGCTCCAGTTCGACATAGGCCTGACGGCCCAGGAGGCCCTTGCGCGTGCTTTCATCGGCCGTCTTCGGCTTGTCCCACAAACCATCGATCGATTGGCCCTTGGCAATAGTCCTGATCTGAATTCCTTCGAAGTCACCGGGGCCGTGGCCGATGCCGGCGTCGAGCATGTACGGGAAACCATGCCTCGCCAGAGTAAGACGAGGCTCCAACCGATCCAATCCCGACAGAAGATATGGCGGATCCTCATCTGTGATAGCCACGTCGCCAAGATGCCGCCGCTCAACCAGCTGCGTCTGCCAGCCACTTACCTCCAGCCATGCATCAGCAACCTTAGTTTTCTTTTTCCCGATCTGATGGCCGTTCGGCAGCACGAGCAGGCTGGTCGCCTCGTTTTCGACGCCGATTTTCTGATCGTCCTGCAGGACCGCAAGCCGGTCGCCGCTTCCACCGAGAAGGCAAAGGTTCCAGACGAATGCCTGTCCGAGATGACCGAGCCCGAGCAGCCAGAGCTTATCCGGTACATCGAAGCGCTCCGGCCCGTTCACGTTGCGGTCGACACGTTCCCACGGCGTCCAAAGCGATACCGTCGTATCGCGCGGTGGCACGTTTCGGTTAGCCACCACGCACGCGAATACCTGCCTCACCGCAAGCGCTCCGGCAAATACACCTGCGAGTGCAAGACGAGAATCTCCAGGCCCGTCATCGAAAGCTCGCGTCCCCGCGAGCCACCGATCCCACCAGCAAAACAGATTCCAGCCCGCCGGTGTTGGTGTGCTGCCGATCCGGATAGTGTGCGTCGCCCCCGTCTGCGGCTTTGTGGCCACGCGGGCTCCGAGGCGCCGCGCCGCCTTCAACAACGTCTTGCCGAGCGGCAGCGTTGCGATCAGCGGAGCATCCCTCTCGGCGACAATCGTCACGCGGCCGAAGCATTTTCTGGCGGTCGCGACAGCGGTCAACGCCGCAGCCTGTCCTGCCGGCGTCCCGAGTTGGTCGTCGCCGACGACGACATCAAGCTGAATCGAGTCGAGGCGCGCCTCCGCTTCTGAAAAAGAACCGACCCGTGCCGCGTCTGCCAGCACCTTGGTGATGCGGGAACGCTTCCAATAGACCGACATTGCTAGACCTCCAACCGAAAGAACCGCTCGCCTTTGCTGCTGTGCGTGACCCAGGCATCGCCACCGAGAAATTCATAGATGCCAATCATGCCGGGCCGTGGCCGTTCACGCGCGAAGTTGGGCAGAATCAGAGCGAGATGACCGGCTCGGGGTATTACTGGATTGGCACGGTCCGATTCGCTCTGGCCGTAGCCGCCGGGGTGAACGTGCACGTCAGCGACGACGCCGAAGCCCCGTGCTCGACAGATTTCCCAAAGACACGGCAGCGCCGTCTGGCGGATGGTAACGATGCCGGTGTCCAGCGCTTTCGGATCGACATCGTCGTAGAACACGAATTCCAGTATCTGCCTTCCCCCATCCGCGTGATGCCTACCCAGCAGATAGGCGCCGCTCTCGCGGCGGCCTCCCAGCGTTCGCCGCGCAAGTTCGGACACGCCGGCCTCCCAGACGTCACGTCGACATCTCAGCCTAGGCGGTGCAAGACCGAGCCAGCCAAGCAGCGTGTTCAGCAACGAGTGCATATAGGTGCTCCATGATGAATGTGATGTGCCGGTCGCGCCGCCACGCTTCGTCGGGACGTTTGACGGCCCAGTTGTTGTGCTGGGCAGCGTCACGTTGCCAAGCCCGGTAGATGCCCCCGTATTCGTTGGGACGATTGCCCCAGGTCTTCAGCGCATCCACCACGCCCGGCGAGCTGTTGGTCAACGGTGCCGGACGCTGTTGGGCCGCGTGATCCCAGTGCTGGACGAACGGGCCCAGCGCCGGAAAATTGTCGCAGCGCAGTTGAAACTGGAGACTCGCCGTCCCCCCGCTGTACGGATCGCGCGCCGTCACCTCGACTTCGACGTTTGGAAAGTCATAGTGGAGGACCTTCCAGCGCCCTTCCTCGACGCCGGCCTGGAAGCGCACGGAATTGGTTTGCGCTTCCAGTGACCGCTGTGAGGCTGAGACCTCTTCCTCAGCCATTGGTGAAGTCCCGCAACGTGAGGTCGACCACCAGCGTGCAGTGACCGGGCTTCACGTGCTTGCCAAGCACGTCGTCGCGCGCAAGCGGCATATCAGAACCCGGCAGGATCAGGTTCCCCTTGGCCGCCTTCATCGGGTCGAGGTCGTAAGCGTGCTTGCTCACTGCCCACTGCAACGCCGTAAACACAGTCGTCGACGGCTTGAAGTGATGCTGCTTAGTATGGTGTTCGAAGCGCACGTCCAGCGTGACCTGATGGCACCGATGGCCGACCAGCCGCACATGCTTACGGCCGGGGGCGGGATGGCTGAACAGCTCATCACGGTCACGCTCGAAGAAGTGAAACTCCTCGCTGATTTCGAGTTTTTCCCGGATGACCTCGACGAGCATTACCCCGCTGGTCAGCGGCAAGGTCAAGAGTTCGACCCGGTCTTCGATCTCGATTTCGACGTGGACCGCCTCTTCGATGAGGTCCCCCTCCGTCGGCTGGTGGTCGTGAGAATTCATAGAGAGCTCCGATTTCCGTTGTTAGCGACCCCTCATGGGCTGCCTTCAAAGGATCAATCGGAACGAAAAGGCCCGACCGGTAACGGCGGTCGGCTAATTTGCGAAGTTTTTTTCGATGGCGCCGCTCGGAACAGGGCCGCAAATGAAGAAAGCCGGGCACCGCGGACAGGTCCGCGGCGATTCATCCCGGGGGAACTGGCCTGCTCGGATGTCGGCGAGTGCTTCCTCGGCCGTTGCCTGCCGATTGACAAGGGTTTTCGGCTTCATGGAAGCCGCCCTAACGGTGGCGTCGCTCAGGTGGACGAATTCCACGGTGCACCCGGGAAGGGCCCCGTGCGCCGCCAGCGTAAACACGGCCGTTGCGACAGTTTCCAGCTCCTTGGACGTGGCATGCCCGGTACGTATTGATCGGACGTGGGTTTGGCCGTCTTTCCCGATCAGCACTTCGTCCGGCCGGACTACAATCTCGCCGCCGGATACCGCGAGGCGCATCTCGGAGAGCAATGATTTTGTGAACCCATTCCGAGACCCGACGAAAAAGCTGACGAGTTGTTTCGCAATGACCTTGAAGTCTTCGGAATAGCCCTGATCCCCGAGCCTCTGCTGGTCCCAAGCCTCTGCAAGATGGACATCTACTTCCGCCACCGACGGCGTTGCCGACGGATCGCGGGTCAACCAGTCGATGACGGTTCGCACGGCCCCATGCATCTGCATAAACGGTGTTTCGGTCCGTCGCCCGCCGACTTCGAGAATGTGGGTGTAGAAGAATCGGCGCGGACACCGCTCGAAAAGCCCGAGTTTATGATCGGTCAGCAGGATTCCGCTTGGAAACCGCACGGAAATGGGCGCGTAATCCGCGGCTGGCGGCAATGCGAGCGTTGGCCTCACCGATCTGCTGTCGATCCTGCCGCCGAGCCTGTCGATGAATGGCGAACGTCCCCGTGATCTACGGTTCGATGTCATCGTAGGGGAGTACAGGATCAGGCGATCTCGTGCGCGAGACAGCGCCACGAAGAACAGGCATTCCTGCTCTTCGACGTGTCCGGCCTTGAGGACTTCGATACCCGTGCCAGGCACGCCCTCTACCATCTTGTCCGGTGGCGCGCATCCTCGCACGTGGTTCGGCGATCGGGGGAGTGTGTCAGCGTTCATGCCCGGGATATGGACCACAGGGAATTCGAGACCCTTGCTGCCATGGATAGTCATGAGCCTCACGGCATCGATGCTCTGCGCGGCGGCCGGCAATTCGCGGAGATCCCTTTCGTCGGCCAGCAGCACCAGACGACGGATGCGGTCGAGCAGCCGCAAGATCGCTAGACCTGGGCCTGCAGGTTGCGCTCGCACGAAATTCATGAATTGCCAGATCGCGACACCACGTGCCCGGACGGCGACTTCGGCAGATCCCGCAATCTCCGCGCCGATCCTGGTCCGATCGAGCAGGAACTTCGCAACGACTGTCCAGGGTTTTGAGGTCGCATCGAAACCCTCGAGGGCCTGATGCAGCTTGCCGAGCACCGGGGCGGCAGCGGCCGACAGACCCGCGATGCCGTCGATCGCACCGAGCCATTGCAGTGGCTTCTCGTCACTCTCCTTGAGATGCGAAATGATGGCTGCGACGTCGGAGAGCCGGAGATGGAATTCCGGCATGGTGGCGACGCGGACGAGCCCCATTGCTCGGCGGTCGGTGAGCATCGACAGAAGCGAAAGGAGCTCCTGGATTTCGTCTCGTTCGAAGAGGCTCCCCAAATAGAGGATCGGAATGCCCAAGCTTTCCAGCCCAGCGGCCATCCTTCCTAGCCGCTCATTCCCGGTGCAGAGCAGAGCTTGATCGCGATACGACATTCCGGCGGCGCGGTTCTCCTGGATCGCTTCGGCGATCGCCGCGATTTCATCGGGTGCCATCTCGACGGCACGGTACTGCGGTTTGACGCCGCAGGCCCCTCGTTCGGCCTTAAGCCTGACGTCGTCGCCCGCAGCGGCCTTCATGTCGCGGCCGGCGAATTCGACGAATGTATCCACGATCTCCTCTGTGGAGCGGTAGTTGACCTTCAATCGGCCGCGCTTTCCACCCGGAAAGTCTTCCTTTCCGAACCGCGCCACGTTGACCGACGAAGCCCCCCGAAACCGGTAGATGGACTGCTTCGCGTCGCCGACGGCCCACAGATTTTCGCCGGCACCCGCGAGGGCCTTGAGCAGGCGCACACTCGCCCGGTTCACATCCTGGAACTCATCGACGAGGACGTGTCCGTGACGGTCACGCAGGTGTTGCAGGACTTCCTCATCACACTCGACTAGCCGGACGGGCATCGATACCAAGTCGCCGAAATCCAAGCATTTTCGTTCCTCCTTCAGCGCTTCATAGAAGGCGTAGACTTTTGCAACCTCTTGGCACTTTTCAGCCGCTTCCTGCTGCTCCGGCGTATTGGCCGCTGCCCGCATGTCGTCGGCAAGCACGGCGTAGCGCTTGGCGCCAACCACCTCGTCCTTGGCGCGCGAGATCGCGGCAAGGATATCGCTGATCTCGAAGGAAGGATCCCACAGGTTCTGGTAGTGGGTCAGCCCAAGCCGCGGAAAGCCGTCGGCGAGCAGGTCGATCGCCTCGGTGCGGTCCATCATCCGCGGATTTGGCGGAAGCTTCAGACGCTCGTGGAAACGTCGGATGATGTCGAGCCCGAACGAATGGAACGTACCGATCCACATCGCCGCAGCCGCGTGTGGGTGCTTGGCCGCGATCCGGTCGACAAGCTCGCCGGCCGCCTTGTTCGAAAACGTGAGCACAAGGATCTTGTCCGCCGGCACTTTCCTGACTTCGAGAAGCCATTCCACCCTGGCGACGAGTGTCTGCGTTTTGCCGGTGCCCGGCCCCGCCTCCAGAAGATGCGGTGAGCCCCAATGCTCGGCTGCGAGCTTCTGCTCCTTGTTGAGTGGTTTCTCTTCTCGGGTGCGACTATCGGGCGTTACCGGGGGCAACAGGAGCGCGTCCAAAAGTTGCTGCGCGACCACTTCGAACTGCGCGCCAAGACGCTCCACGATGGCCGAAGCCGTCATCCCATCGCCGAGGTGCAGTCGTCGCACGACGGACCGCGGCAGGAGAAATTCGCGGCCGAACAGGTCCATCTGGACCTCGCGTCGCTCGCGGCGCCCGTAGTCGACGACACGGTCGATACCAATGGGCGCCGTTTCCGCCGGCCGCAAAGGGTCGGGCTCCAACGAGGCGTTCGCTTCGCCCGCCCCGCCGAACTCAACGTGTCCGATTTCGTGCGTCACAAGAAACGCATTCATGAAATCGTCGCCGGAATCTTCGTGTAGGATCGTCAAGGCGTCGGGATCGTATGACGCGCGGGCGCCACGCAGGCGCACGTCACCCTTCGGCAGCTTTTCGACGGCTATGCCTCGCCGGCGCGCCTCGGCCAACGAAAATTCATAGGGCTGCCAGGGATCTTTGCCGCGGGCCACCGCTTCCTTGTGCAGTCGTTCGGCCGCCTGACGTGTGACCTCGACGGTGTCCATTTCATTCAACCGCCGTGTAGATGTCGGCCCTCTCCTCGGGTGTCACACCAGACGCGTCCAACAGAGCGTCTAACGTCACTTTCCCGGAAGCGGATGGTCTTTGATCGGCCTTGTAGTTCGCAGATGCAGTCAGGACGGGCGGCTGCTGCAAGTGCGCCATCAGGCCATCGACGCTCGTCCGAGCCGAGCGCGCTATCCGGGCGGCGAACGCCGCCGGTACCGACGATTCGACGACAAGGCGATCCCTTAAAGCGATCAAAATCGACCTGGGCACCCGTAAGGTATCGGCGAGTTGTGCGAAAGCCGGACCGCGGAAGGCATCGAATGGATTTGCTGCCGTGCCCGCGCTGGGTCCGGCGGGGCTGACGAACTGCTGCAGCGCGCGCTGGAACGTCGTTTCGTCCTCCACGGCCTCGGAAATGTCGCGTCCTCCGAGGCGGAGCTCGTGCGACATGTCGACGATATCCTCGGCGAAGTGGGGATAAAGCGCCAGATAACGTTCGAGCGTCGCCCGGTCATGGACGGGCTCGACCGAGAACGCGAGCAGCACCTCCTCAATAGGCATTTCGGATCTCGTGGGACTCATGATCTTCCTCTTCGAGCGCCTTCCGGATTGATTCGTAGGCCTTGTCTCGGCGATTGCGAACCGTCTTCTCGGCGCAGCCGAGCGTCCCGACGATTGTCTGGACTCCCGCCTCCTGCGAATCGATCGTAAAGCCCTGCCTCAGCAACTCGACAACCCGACGCTGATGTTCTGGTAAGGCATCAATCGCCGCATCGAGCCGCAACCGGTAACTCCGATCGTCAAGTTTTGATTCCGAAAGGGGATTTTGAGCAGCCGCAGCTTCCTCTATCTCAACGTTGAGCTCGCTGGTCTCGTCGTCATAAGTCATTGGCACGGATCGATTTTCTTCCTTCCAAGCCTTTTTCCGTGCGGTTAGCCTCAACGCAGCAATCGCGCCGTCGAAATTTATCTCAAAGTAATCCAGGCGATCTTCGTACGCGGTGCGATCCAGCATTAGCAGTTCCTGAAACCTATCCATTACCGCCTCGGCAGTGTTCATTCGTGCCTGCGAGACCAAGACTTCGCCGTCGGGGCCGCGCCCGACCGCCGCAATGGGCGTTCGCGCCAGCACCCGCTGCCTCAACGTCCGGTAAAGCGCTTCAAAATGGCCATCCGAATTGTCGGACCGGCAGCTCCTGACCAAATGCAGCAAGCATTCTGAAGGGAGGTAAGCAGGATCGGTGGGGTCGAGGGCCTTGCATCGTTCGGCAAGCTCGGACCTCGGCAGAGAAATGAGGCCGTCCAGGACGGCTTCGACGTCGGCCCGTCGCCGATAAAGGGCGCCGTCGTGTGCTTTCTTTCGGAGAGGTGATGGCATTGCCCGCCGGCTCTTGATTCGATCATTGATTGTATTTTGAATCAATCACTCGCGTATAGGTATTGGCGCAGGCCATGCAGTTTTGGGGCGGGCTCGCCCAGGGTTTGCTAAGGCGTTAGAACTGCCGATTGGGAAACGAATAGTGGCGCAGCCTCTTCAAACAGCTTCTTCGGCAGCATCCGTAACTGGTCCTGCTCGAACGGAAGATTCGGCAGAAACTCCGACACGAGGGTTCCGACCGCGCGGGCCTGTGCTTCGTCGCGGCGGCGCTTAATCGGCTCGCGGTCGTCACGTTTAGAGAGCCAAAGCTTGTGGGCCGCCCAGACACGGGGATCCGGCGCCACAATCCGAAGAGGCTCTCCTCTTTCGTCAGTAGCGATGGCTTCGAATTGTGGGGCGCTCTCAAGCCAAGCCAGCCCTTCAATCTGGATCGCTGTGAGGTCGTCCGGATCCGATCCAACCATTTCCGGCTCGTCCTTCCAGGGAGGATTCCGCATCGGTTTAATGAGGTCGACCAGATAGCCATCACGGTTGACGGCCCTGAATGTCTGGGTCGATCGCTGAAAACTGTGATCAACCTTTTTAATGATCTGCAGCAGCGACGAGTCGGAGACATCGTCGTTCGCCACGAAAGTCAGCCCGCCCCTGGAATCAAACAGGAGATCAATGTCCTCGGTCGTTGCCAAGCCAGGATCGATATGGACGCCGGCTGCAGCCTCGTAGGCGTACAGGGCGTTCGTTCCGAGGACCCGGATGCCTGCACCGAGCATTCCGGACGCATCGATCGCCCTGATAATCCTCGCGCCAATGAGGGGTACGCGAGCCAACCCAATGGCCCGATTTATCGCGGCCTGCCTCGTCAATACGTCTCGGATTTCCTTCAGGCGGGCGTCAGCATCCGTCCGTCGACGCTCATAATCCGACTTGAGCTTCTCGGTTTCGGGCGACCGCGCTCCCAAGGACATCTGCTTACGTAACCCAGCTTTGTCGTAATAGCTGCGCACAAGGTATTCATGCCCCTTTGTCTCCGCCCAAACGAGCGAACCGCGGTTGGCGTCCGCCTGCTCACGCGCCTCTCGGAACGCCGTGTACCGCTGGCGCGTATTCACGGTTTCCCGGCGCTGATCGTTATTAAGCTCTTGAAATACCATGGTTTCAACAATCTTGGTTCGTTTTAGACGGAACTGTTGGAACCTCATTTAGTAGATAGATTGGCTAGTTTCAACAGTTTCATCAGCTTTAACACCGAAGTGTTGAAACATCCGCCAGCCTATTCCGTGCGAGTTCCATAGGAATTGCACATTCCGGATAGCCCGATGGTCCAAGAACATTATTTTTCGCGTGTTAGGCACGACATTTTCCAGCCATTCACGGGGCCACCATCGCGGCATCGCGGGGGCGGCATTTCATGGTGGTCAAGAAAGAGCTTCAGGACGCCGGCGTGAAGCCGGCGCTGAATCCCAGGAAAATCGGGGCAACGTTCTATCGAAGGGCGCAGGTTAGCGGAACCAAATTTGGCAGCAAGCTGTTGCCAAATTTGAATTCATTGCCATAAGCCATTGTAAGTCTTAAGATAACAAGTTTATTCCAATATCTTGAATGACTATTTTAGTTTGCCAATCGGGCAGCTAAATTCGAACCGACACGTTAACTTGACATTGAAAGGATGCGGGCGACATTACAGTCGTCAGGAAAGGTCGATCCAATGGGTATCGAAGCTGGCTTCCATTACGAAGATCGCCGTCAGGAGAAAGAACTCTCCCGCCGGAACGATGAAGCGCGCCTTGCGCGCGGAGAAATCAAAGCCTCCGATCTTCGTGACGCCAACGGCTTCTTTTCCGTCCTGGATCGGTCCAAGGCGCGCCTCATCGTTCGCCGCGCCCGCATAAGGATCGATGACTGACGAAGATGATCAACCTCGCTTCGGCGCATCCGAAGTCATCCAGATAGCCTCCAAGCTCACTGTCGACGATTCAACCTTCCTCATCGGCGGACAAGCGACCAATCTATGGGCATGGTATTATCGGGATCGTGATCCAGCCCTCCAACTTGATCAACCGCTCACGAGTCGCGATATCGACTACTTTGGTTCGGCAAAAGCAGCGGAAAGCCTAGCGGCTGCCATCGGCGGCAAAGTCATCAGAGCCGCTACCTTCGACGACATGAATACTCCTAGTTCTGCCATCGTAAGGGCGACCATTAACGGCAAGCCGGTGCAGATCGATTTCCTCAACGGTGTACTTGGGGTCACTCGTCGCGAGCTTAAAAACGGTGTCGCCGTCATCGAAGCTGTTGCGGAGGTCGATGGAAAAGAGTGCCGTGCGCAAATCCCGGTGCTTCATCCCGTTCTCTGCCTGAAAAGCCGGATCGCCAACATGATGCATCCGATGCTTCATCGTCGGGATGCTTTCACCTGGGCGCAGTTGCATGCCGCGATGGCGATCGTTCATGTCTATATCGCAGACGCGCTCGATGACGGCGATTGGAAAGAAGCCAAAAGCTGTCTCTCCGAAGTGTTTGGCTATATCCGTTCGGACAATTTTGGCAAAGTCGCCAAGCAGGAGCTCGGTGTTGATCTCGTCGACATCCTACGTCGTTTCCAGGATGACGAGCGTATCGACGAGCGTTATCGCAAGCACAGTCTATCGAATATGATCGTTCAAATCGAAGAATGGCAAAAGAAGCACGGGCTCTAGTTATACGGTGGGTTTAGCACTCCGCATCGTTTGTGGGGATAGATGACAAGGAACGTGTGGTCCGCTGTCGAAGCTTTACAAGGATCAATTATGCAGACATTGCCAGAAACAGCAAACCATCCTGAAGTGCTGGAATTCTTGCGCCTTTGGAAACTTAGCAATCCTATCTATCTTAACTATCAAGAACTCGACGACGGCTATGCTGCCGACTTCTGCCACGTCTCTGCCAAACACATCGTGCTCCATCGCGGAGGTCGACGTGTTCACGGATGGGCGCTCTGGAATTTCCATGAAAATGATGTCGATGTCATCGTCGCGGACTTCCACAGCGTCTGGGAAACCCTCGAAGGCAAGCTGATCGACGTCACGCCGCCGAAGGTCGGCACCCGGATCCTTTTCGTGCCAGATCCAGCACTGAAAATCTCCAGAAGTGGCAATCTGCAGCAACTCTACAATAACCGCACCAGCGTCGCCGCGGCACCTCGACTGTGGAATGGAAGTCCCACCGACCAGGAGTTCTTCGGAATTCCAGACGATCAACCCAGTCTTGTCGCATATTGTGCCCGATTGGGCCTTCCAGATACGTCGATGGCGTAATACGCGGGAAAGTTTCCCGACGAGGAGCCATTCGTCGTGCATTTTGAGCGCAACGGTCAGAAATACTTTTTCAAAGTGCAAGTACCTCATTCGATCCCGCGTAGAGATGGGCGTTTTGACGCCGGCCTCAAGAAATCGATGGCTTAGGATTGTCACGCGTAGAGGACGTTATTTGAACTGGGCAGCGATGTTTGTGCGCCAGACTTCTAACTTAGCGGTCGCCATTTCAGCGAGTTAGCGCAGCTATAGGGGGCGTCTTATGCCCGTCGCCGCATGCGGCGGACAAAGTTGGTCCACTACAAGTTCGTCCGCTAATGGGTGGCAAAGCAGGTCCTCCAGACTGAACCATAAAAGCCCCGCCAGCGACGGTTGGGCTTTTCATTTCGGATCCGGTTGGAGCGGCTGGTGAGGGCGGCAGCCGATCTCCTGGCTGGCGAATTAACCAATCAGGTGGCGTTGGCTGCAAAAAGCCCCCCCGCATTTGTGGTATCGTGGATCTTGCGGGATCCCCGCCTCAGTGGTCTGGAGGCGCGACGAGACGATATCCGTCCGGAGCGCCGAGAATGGTAGGCGAAATGAGTGATGGATTGAACGAGGGAGTGGTTGGCGACACCGCGAAGCTGATGATGCATCGGCTGATCGTGCGGAGGCTCCGTCACGACCCATCCATCATAGACAAGGCTAAAGTTGCTCATGCCCGCCAAGCGGCTCAGTTCGCCGATTGGCGGTTTGTGCGCGAATGGCAGGATCTACTTGCGCTACCCGCCGAGGAGCTTGCCTCTAAGCTGATCAGCCGCGATCGGGAGATAGTCAGGCTACGCAACTCCTCGCCGTTCTACCTCGCCGAAGGGGTTCATTTCGCTGACTATGACATGAGGGTTCGTTTGCGAAGGGCAGCGAGAAGGGTAGTCAAGCGCAGCTTGAGCGCGCAGACCTTTTCCGTTATGGCACCTTAATGTCCCAGGGTAGCCTCCACACGGAGGATTCCCAACATCGTATGCTGTCGATCCCATGCCAAGACCGGCGAGCGACGCGCGCTGAGACCCGATATGGAAATCAACCTGCCAGACGATCAACGAACTGCCATCGCCGCCATCGATACTCGCAAGCTGGACGAATTACTCGACCAGGCAATTCAGGAAGAGCGGTCTGGGAATCTGCACTCTCTGCATCTCACAGGTTGCGGTACCTATATCGCTACGCGATTTCATAGCTTCCAGCAGGCGTTGTTGAAGCATCGCGAAGCCAGATCGCCCCGGAAGCGGACTGAAACCGACAATTATCTGGAGAGCGTAAGGCGAGATCTAGTCTTCGCTGTCCAATCTATGCAGCGTCGAGTTGAAGAGGAAAAGAAAGACGAACAATACTTCCATGTCCGAGGTGAGTTCGCCCCGCCTTATAGCTTCGGCAAACGGTTAAGTGCCAGGGTGAGCTACCGGTGGCGCAAGACCGTCGATGACGAATGGACCCACGGCAGCATTACGTTCATTCACGACGTGGACCTAACCCCGGATTACAGCCAGCCGCGTCCGAAACGAAAGCCGAACGCCGCCAAACAACAGCAGGAAGTGCAAAAGCGACTGTCCGATACGTGGGAGCGTCTTATGCAAGGCGCGCTCTATTCCGTCAGGGACTATTTCAGGCAGGGCGGCGAAACCGGCAATATCCCTGAGACCTTCCAGGCGAAGGTCGGAAGCTCCGGTTTCTTGGACAACTACAGCACGGTTTTTTGGCGCAAGAAGGATTGAACCAGGCGGCGCCGGCCTGCTCGAACACGGACCTTCGATCCCAACTGACAAGTCGAACGCTGGGGCATCATCAGCGATTTTGCAGGTGCTGGGCTTCAGATACCAGAGGACGTACTTTGCACGGCATCCGACAGATAACATCTCAGAACGCGGAATCTTGAACCGAAGGTGTTTTTATGATCGATGGCACCATCCGTCTGTCATTCTTCCCTTGTTGACACCTTTGCGAAACGTCCGCCGCTCCATTGGTATCGACCGCGTGCCGATCCCCCGGTGACTTCCAGGCCGATGGCACCATCAACCTTGACCATCTTCAGATCGCGCGCATGGACGCTGAAGACGAGCCGGTGCTTTCCTCTTGACCTGAGGTATACCTCGTGAAGGCACAAATCACCTTGGCAGAGCGTTGTTCGCATGCGGCAGGAAAACTCCTCAAAATGAAGCGAGAGGAATTGCTCCCCGTTCGCTCCGATGGTGACCGAGAAGTAGTGTGCCGCCGCCGCTTTGTTTCCGCATTCCCTCGCGCGCGCCGACAATTTGCGTTGGATCTCCGGAGGCAGGGCTTCAATGTGCTCGGCCGCAAGCAGATTTTCAGATGCAAAACCGCCTCCCGCATAAACCGTCGAGGTCGCGGATAATGACCCAGCAAGCAGCAGCGCGCTTATCGTCGGCATCAATCCTCGCATCGCAGCACCTTGCCTGATAGGGCTTCACCTGCATCGCGCGGACATTCGAACCTTACGCCGAGGCGGCGTTCGGACTTCCAGATAGTACGGCACGGCCGGGAAATTTGGTCCATTGGCACCACAAGAATAAATCGTTCCGGAATTCCGAGCGGACTTTCAACTTCCAACAGGGCGCCGGTCGCATTGATGTTGCGAACCATGCAGGAGATCGCGGCGCCTCCGAAGGAAATGCTGCCGTTCTTCAGAACCCGCGTGCGTAGCGTTTCCCTTTTTTTCTCCACGTTGCGCCTCCGTCAGTCGGCTTTTTTCTCTGCTTGCTCATCATGCTCAACAATGTCGCCCTCCTTAAAGAGGATGCTTTGGAGGGTTACTCGCCATTCGGCCTTGCAGCGGAGCAAGAATTCGAGATTCATACCGAAGTGCTTAAACCGCCTCTTCGATGAGCGAGGCAATCCTACGAGCGAATGTTCGTATCTCTTGCGACAGCTCTTCTGCTGGTTCGTGATACTGATCGGTTCCCATTTCGGCCTCCTCCGTCGTGCAGTTTTTTCGTCAGGTCTTTCCCTGCTTGAGCAGGCGAAGTGCGTTCATGGTAACGAGGACGGTCGCTCCGGTATCGGCTAGAATGGCAGGCCATAATCCGGTCAGACCGATAATTGTGGTGACGAGGAAAACGGCCTTTAGACCGAGCGCTATGGCAACGTTCTGCCGGATGTTGACCATGGTCCGCTTCGACAGGTCGACCATGGCGGCCACATCGGCAACGCGAGCGTGCAGCACGGCGGCATCCGCAGTTTCCAATGCCACGTCGGTACCGCCGCCCATCGCAATGCCGACGTCGGCCGCCGCCAGCGCCGGCGCGTCGTTGATGCCGTCGCCAATCTTGGCGACCGACCAACCGACCTTTTGAAACTGGCCGACGATCCGTTGCTTATCCTCGGGTAGAAGCTCCGCTTCTACGTCGATTCCCAACTGTTTGCCGATCGCGTTCGCGGTTCGCCGATTGTCACCGGTCAGCATCAGCGTGCGGATTCCCGCATCCGTCAGAAGCTTGAGCCCGACCTTTGCATCCGGACGAGGCTCGTCGCGCATCGCTATCGCACCAGCAATCTTCCCGTCCACGGCGACAAGCGAAACTGTTTTTCCCTCGTCGTTCAGGGCCGCGATAGCTGCGTCCTGGTCGGACGTAAGGGGCGAGAGTTCCGCGACGGCCTTGGGTGACCCAAGAAATACCAGCCGCCTCTCGACCGTCGCCAGAATGCCTTTCCCGCCGATCGCTTTCGAGTCGGAGGTCGGTGGCAGCGAAATATGCTGTTCTGCTGCCTTCGCCAAAATCGCCGTAGCCAGCGGGTGGCTTGATCCGGACTCCAGCGCGGCCGCTAAGCGGATCACGTCAGCTTCGTTGCGGGCAAAACCGATCACGTCGGTGACCTGAGGTTTCCCCACCGTCAATGTTCCGGTCTTGTCGAAACATGCCACCGTGATCTTGCCGACCTGCTCCAGAACCGCGCCACCCTTCATAAGGAGGCCGCGGCGCGCTCCGGCGGCGAGGCTTGCAGCGATCGCAGCTGGCGTCGAGATGACAAGCGCGCAAGGACAGCCAATCAACAAGATAGCCAGGCCCTTGTATATCCAACCGCTCCAATCCCCGCTGATCAACAAAGGAGGGCCGATGGCAACCAACCCAGCAACCGCCACCACGCCTGGCGTATAGAAGCGTGAGAACCGGTCGATGAAGCGTTCCGTGGGCGCTTTCGATTCCTGCGCCTCCTCAACGAGGCGAATGACCCGCGCAATCGTGTTGTCTGCTGCGGCGGCGGTTACCCGCACCCGCAGCAGGCTATCGCCGTTCACGGTTCCGGCAAAGACGAGTGCGTCCGGCCCCTTCCGCACCGGCGTGCTTTCGCCCGTCACCGGGGCTTCGTCGATCGCGCTGTGTCCGGACAGGATGACACCATCCGCCGGAATGCGGTCGCCGGGCCTGATCTGGATTGTCGCTCCGACCGCGAGATTGTCGGCCTGCACCTCCCGGACATGACCCTCTTGTTCGAGGCGCGCCGTCTTCGGAACGAGTTTTGTGAGATCTCGGATGCTGGCGCGAGCGCTGTTGGCCGCGACGCCTTCCAGAAGTTCACCAATCAGGAACAGGAATACGACGGTCGCCGCCTCTTCTGTCGCCCCGATGATGACGGCACCTACTGCGGCGATCGACATCAACATCTCGATCGAAAAAGGCGTTCCGGAACGCGCCGCAGAGAGCGCTCGGCGCGCAATAGGTACGAGACCCACCAGCATCGCCAGCAGGAACGCCCAACGCTCGGTATCAGGGGCAATTTTGCCGAACCCAAATGCGACGGCCAGTGCGACACCGGACACTAAGGTGAGTAAACCTTTTCGGGTGCGCCACCAGGTGCCATCGACCGAAGCGTGGCTGTGAGCGTGCGGATTTTCTTGCCGCGGAGAAATGCCCTGATCGTCGTGACGGAGACCACCACTGTCGACGAGTTCCACGCGATAGCCGAGATCCGAAATGCGAGCACTGAGCTTGTCGTCGTCTACGCGATCGTCGTCGCGACTAACGGTCACGGTGCCGCCAGTCACGGAGATGGCAACATCGGTGACGCCAGGTACCCGCCGCAGCGCGGTTTCGATCTTTGTGGCGCAGGAGGCGCAGTCCATTCCCTCTACGCGGAAGCGGACTTTCTCAGCACCTGTGGCGATATTCATGTCATGTCCTTTCGGATCGATTGATGTCGTCGTTCAATGGCGGGAAACGTCGACGCCAAGAGCGACGAACCCCAACAACCACTCGCAATGCGCCTCATGCCATTTCTCCATTCGCGGCGTGCGGTTGCACCATCGTTCCGTCCTCAAGATCCTCGCGTCGGAACAGGATGTAGAGCGCTGGGAGCACCAGTAGGGTCAGGATGGTGGACGAGATGATGCCACCGATGACCACCGTCGCCAGCGGCCGCTGAACTTCCGCGCCAGCTCCGGTCGCGATTGCCATTGGGACAAAGCCAAGCGACGCAACGAGCGCAGTCATCAGCACCGGACGCAACCGGGTGAGAGCGCCCTCGTGCACAGCCTCAATCAATCGACGACCTTCCTGACGCAACCGCTCAATAAAGGTGACGATCACCAAACCATTGAGCACCGCCACGCCGGACAGTGCGATGAAACCGATCCCAGCGCTGATCGACAGCGGAATGCCGCGCAACAACAACGCGATAATGCCGCCTGTGAGGGCCAGCGGGACCCCACTGAACACAAGCAAGGCATCCGCCATCGAGCCCAGGCTCATGAACAGCAGCAAGAAGATCAGCAAAAGTGCGATCGGAACCACGATGGTCAGCCGTTTTGTCGCCGAGACAAGCTGTTCGAACTGGCCGCCCCATCCGATCCAGTACCCGGCGGGTAGCTTGACCTTGGCCGCTATCTGCTGCTCCGCGTCAGCGACGAAAGAGCCGAGATCGCGCCCACGCACGTTGGTCGTGACGACGATGCGACGCTTCCCCTGTTCGCGGCTGATCTGGTTCGGTCCGGGCGCCACATCGATTTGGGCGAGTTCAGAAAGCGGCACGTAGCGGATCTGGGCGAGCGCAGAGTTGTTCCATACCGCGGGCGTGGCCTTGGTTTGATTGTCGAGCGGTGGCAGGGGCACCGGAAGCGCCTTGATCGCCTCGATGTCCGAGCGCAGATGTTCCGGAAGGCGAACCACAATATCGAACCGGCGGTCGCCCTCGAAGACCTGGCCTGACTTCTTGCCGCCGACCGCAATCTCGACGAGGTTCTGGACGTCACCGACGCTGATGCCGTAACGCGACAAGGCTTGGCGGTTGAGCTTGACGGTCAGCACCGGCAACCCGGACGCCTGTTCGGTTTTGACGTCGGCGGCACCCTGCACGTTCTGCAGCACTGCCTGCACCTTCGCGGCGGATTGGACCAGAACGTCGAGGTCGTCCCCGAAAATCTTGACCCCGACGTCGCTGCGGACGCCGGAAATCAGTTCGTTGAAACGCTGTTCGATTGGTTGCGATATTTCGTAGACGTTGCCGGGGATTTCTTCGGCGGCTTCCTGGATCTCGGAAACGACGGTGGCTTTCGTTTTTTTCGGGTCGGGCCATTCCTTCCGCGGCTTCAGCATGACGTAGGCGTCCGAGGTGGAGGGCGGCATCAGGTCAGTCGCGACTTCCGCCGTTCCGGTTCGCGCAAACATCTCTTTGACCTCGGGGATCTTGAGCAAGCGCTTTTCAAGCATTGCTTCCATTTCGAGCGATTGCGTCAGGCTCGTTCCCGGAATCCGGATAGCTTGCAGCGCGACATCGCCCTCGTCGAGGCTCGGGATGAACTCAAAGCCCATGCGGGTGGCTGCGATACCACAGACCGCAACAAACAGCGCGGCGATTATCGCGACGCTGAACCGGTTGCGGATCGATGCGTTCAGGAGCGGCGTATAAAGGTGGCGCGCGCCGCGCATGAACCAGTTCTCGTGCTCCGACACCTTGCCGGTCACCAACAAAGCCACGGCAGCGGGCACAAACGTCATCGACAGGATGGCGGCGCCGGTCAGTGCCATCAGCACGGTCAGCGCCATCGGCGTAAACATCTTTCCTTCCACCCCGGTGAGGGTCAGGATCGGCAGATAGACCACGGCAATGATCAGCGTTCCGAACAGACTGGGGCCGATGACTTCGCGCGAGCCTGCGAGAATGGTCTCGAACCGCTCTTCGCGATTGAGCAGACGACCCAAGCGGTGTTGCTCCGCTGCGAGCAATCTCAAGCAGTTCTCGACGATGATGACTGCGCCGTCGATGATGATGCCGAAATCGATCGCACCAAGACTCATCAGATTAGCGCTGACCTTGTTCTCCACCATGCCCGTGATGGTGAACAGCATGGCGAGCGGTATGACGCAGGCCGTGGCGATCGCCGCTTTGAAGTTCCCGAGGATCAGGAACAGGATCACGATCACCAGCAAAGCGCCTTCGACGAGGTTCTTTTCGACGGTCGCGACCGTCGCCTCGACGAGGTGCGTACGGTCGTAGACCGTATGAGCGACCACGCCGTCCGGCAATGACTTGCCGATCTCCTTGAGCTTGGCGGCCACGCTTTGCGCCACGGCGCGGCTGTTTTCGCCGATCAATAGCATGGCGGTGCCGAGCACCGTTTCCTTGCCGTTAATGGTTGCCGCGCCCGTGCGCAGATCCTTGCCTTCGGTGACGTCGGCGACGTCGGAGATCCGGATGGGCACACCATTATGCGACCCGATGACGATCTCCTTGATTTCCTCGACGTTGGCCACCTGACCGGGCGTACGGACCAAGTACTGCTCGCCGTTGCGCTCGATGTAGCCGGCGCCGACGTTGGCGTTGTTGGCGGCCAGCGCCGTCATCACATCGCGGAAGTTGAGCTTGTAAGCCATCAACTGCGCCGGGTCCGGCAAGACCTGAAACTGCCGTTCGAAACCGCCGATGGTGTTGACTTCGATGACGCCCGGCACGTTGCGCAATTGCGGCTTGATGATCCAGTCCTGGATGGTCCGCAGGTCACTCGGGGTATACTCCCCGCCTCCGGCCTTTCGCGCGTCCGGCTTCGCCTCCACCGTGAACAGATATATCTCGCCGAGACCGGTCGAGATCGGGCCCATCGCGGTTTCGACCCCTACGGGAAGCTGGTCCTTGGCCTGCTGAATTCGTTCATTGACCAGCTGGCGTGCGAAATAGATATCGGTGCCGTCCTTGAAAATGACGGTCACCTGGCTCAGGCCGTAGCGGGACTGCGAGCGAGCACTCTCGAGATGCGGCAGCCCGCCCATGGCGATCTCGATCGGAAACGTGATCCGCTGTTCGACTTCGAGCGGCGAATAGCCGGGCGCACTGCTGTTGATCTGGACCTGAACGTTGGTGATGTCCGGAACAGCGTCGATCGGGAGCCGGGTGAAATTCCATGCGCCGAACGCAGCCATCAGCACGACGCCGATCATCACCAGCCACCGCTGCCGAATGGAAAATGAAAGGATCGCGTCAATCATGGCGGTGCTCCTTTGCTCCCGCTTCCCTAATCCGGGCGAAGGTGTTGACTGGCACTGTGTAGACGACGCCGTCGCCCTTTCGCCCTGTCCAGGCTGCCGCTTCGATCCGGCGGCAGATCTCGTCGGCCTGATCTGCCGAGCACACCAACCTCAACTCAAGATACTGGTGATAGGTGATATCCTCGTCGCTCACGACGTACGTGCCGCCCTGTCCTCGCCCCCGACCCTGACCGCGAACCTCATCGAAGGTGAAGCCGGGGAATTCCGCCAGATCGTGAAGCGCGCGAACGACGTGGCTTTCCATATACGGCCTGATCAATGCTGTGATCAAAATCATACCGTTGTCAGTGCTCATCGCCGCCCGCTCCCTTGGTCATTTCCGCCTTCACGATGAAGCTGTTCTGCGCCGCGTAGACGTCGCCATCGAAGACACCGGATGTGATCTCGACGAGATGTGGGTCTCGTTGGCCGACTTCGACCTTGCGCGCCTCGAACTTGTCGCCGTTACGCACGAACACCACCGTGCGGTTCTCGACCGTTTGAAGCGCCGACGACTTCACTGCGACGCCGACCTTCTTCGCCGACAGCGTCAGCCGCCCGGTGACGAAAAGACCCGGACGCAATCGCTGTTCGGTGTTCGAGACCACAGCCCGGGCGATGGCGCTCTGCGTATCGCTGCTGCCGACCGGCGACAGATAGGAAACCTTGGCCTCGATCGGCGCTCCGCCATCGGCGGTGTCGATCAGAACTTCGTCGCCGACACTGACCCGGTTCAGGTCCCGCCGATAAACCGAAAAATCGACCCACACCGTCGACAGGTCCGCAACGACGAACGCCGGCTTCTGCTCGGAGGCGTACTCACCCAAGGTGATCTGGCGGTCGATCACGGTCCCTGCGAGCGATGCCTTTAATTCGTAAAGTGTCAGGCTTTGATTGCTCTCGATGACCGCGAGAACGTCGCCCTTCTGGACCTTGTCGCCGATCCGCTTGCGCACATCGCGAACGATTCCCGGAAATCGCGGCGTCACCTGCACCAGCAATTCCTGGTTGGGTTGCACGATGCCATTCAAGAACATGCTGTTGCGCAACACACCGGACGACGCCTTTGCAAGCTCGATCCCCGATGCTTCGACCTTGGCGTCGCTGAGGACGACGCTATCGGAGTGCTCACCTTCACTGGTTTCGGTCGGCGTCGGCTTCGGCGTGGAGGGCTTCAACATCCGGTATCCGCTGTAAATGAGCCCGGCGGCAACCAGAAGAAATACGAAGTAGCGGGCGAATGCCTTGATCATCTTGAACTCTGATGGGTAAGCGAGAACGGGTTGCCGACGAGACCTTCGATGGTCGCAACGGCGATATGGAAGTTTTGCAGCGCTTCCTGCTCGCGCAGCAGCGCTTGAAGGACTGAGCCCTTCACGTCGAGCAGCTCAAGCAGGGTGAAGCGGCCCTGCGCATATCCACTCTGGATGGTTGCCGCAGCACTACGGGCTTTCGGAATGACCGAGGAGCGCAGCAATTTGATTTCCGCCAGCGCCCCGTTGATCGAGTCGTAGGCTCGCCCGGCGATGCTGATGAGAACCAGTTTGTTGATGGAACGCTCGGCTGTCGTCTTGGCGAGGGTTTCCTGGGCCGCGATGATGTTGCCTCTGTTCTGGTCGAAAATGGGCAGAGGAATCGAAACTCCCAGCCGCACGGCGTTGTCATTGGTGTCCTGAAAGTGACGCCATCCTGCGGACAGGCGGACGTCCGGGATCACTTTCAGACGCGCGATCAACAGTTCGGCGTTGCGCTGAGCGGTCACGGCGGTCCAGCGCATCAACTGCGGATTGGCTTCGATGGCTTGGACGACCGACCGAAATGAGGGCGGCTGTCCGATGAGGCCCAGTCGACCGATCGCCTTGCCGAAATGGGGCGTGCTTTCACCCATCAGGATGGAGAGATCGCGCCGGGCCGTCGCCAATTGGGTCTTGGCGCGCTCCCGCTCGACCCGGAACAGATCGGCCGCTACCTGGGCGCGTTCCGTTTCCGCGGGCGACGATGCGCCTTCCTCGACGCGTTTCTGCAGTTGCGGAATCAGCTGATCGAAGCTCGCAATCTGCTCGTCGAAGATTTCGATCCGGCGTTGTGCACTGATGACGGTAATGAAGGCAATCGCGGTCTCGGACAACACCTCCAGCCGTGTCGCCCGCCGCTGCCACACCGCGGAGCCAACGCCAGCCTCGCCCGCGGCAATGCGGGCTTCGCGCTTGCCGCCGAGTTCGACCAACTGACTGAGTTGCAGATTGGTTTCGGCCGAACGCGTTCCCTTGTACGGACCTGAACCGAGTGCATTGTCGAGTTCGAACGAGGCTTCCGGATTAGGCAAGACGCCGGACTGAACCCGCAACCCGCCGGCGATGCCAACGTCCCGCTCGGCAGCGGTGAGGCGCGGATTCGCCGCCAATGCACGTTGCAAGGCTTGCGGCAACGAAATCGGTCGCGACCGCTCCGCCGCCTGCGCTGAAATTGTGAATGCAAGCAATACGCACAACGTGCGCAGTGCCACCCTGAATCGATCCATAAGCTCAACCTGAAACGCGTAAAGACGACGCGCGGAATGCCGCGCGCGATGACGGTCTTCAGGTCAGGGACTTGGGGGGAGGCGTATCGAGCTTGGGAGGACCCTCGAGCAAGCGTCGAGGCGCAACGAAGGCGATCTTGACCGGTTGCTCCATTGGAGAGGCCACGGGCACGGACGTCGGCATCACGACTGGTGTACAAATAGGGCAGTGTTCCGCAAGGACGGGCGCCTTCGTTGAATCACCATTATCCGAGCCGTTGCTGGATACCGCACCTATCTCCGAGGCCACCGTCGCAGCGATTGCTCCCTCGGTGCAATAAGCTACATGGCCCAAGCCGACGAACAGATACGTCAGGGCAAGCAAAAGCAACGTCGCCCTTCGAAGGTAGGGCGCTTTCAGCCTCGACAACCCTTGGTGCGTCCAGCTTTTCACAATTCAGAAATAGCAGATCGAATTTCTGGATACTATCACATTGCGCCGATCGGTGGAAAGCGGATTTGGGAACTGAAGCCAGTCGAGCTACGAAACCGATGGCAATTCTCGCAGGATTCCGGCGGCATACACAGTCCGGCAAACGGATAACTCTAATCGCTCAACAAACATATGAGCATTCGTCTCAGCCGATTCTCGTCTAACGGCTATTCCTCGTCGCAGTCGGCGGAAGACGAAAACAAACTAACACCCGCCCCCGCCGGTCTCGTCACGGCCTTTGCCTTTAGCTGCCTGGCCGAATTCCGTCTTCACCTGCTTGGCGGGCTCGATACCATTATGTTGTGGCGCGGCTCGAGGGAATGGCACGCCGCACATACCTTGAAATCGCGTTGTCCCTGATCAAACGTCACTCAGTTGCATCATGCTTCACCTCATTTGCCGGGCTACGGAATGCGCCACCGACGTCATCATGACGAACTTGGACGAACATCGAGCCTCACAAGCCGACGTTGTCGTTGATCACGGCGACATATCGATGGGAGGCCGCAACCTTCCTCGGGGCGGCGGGCAATCTCGCCCAACCGCGAATCCAGCTCATCGCCTTTGACACCAATTCGGACGAAGAGGCCGAACGGTTACAAGCAGCATCGAATTTGCAATCGGGAGGTCTCCGCAACATACGCGTTGAAAGAATGGAACATTTAAGGAAACGAGACTATACTCTTCACAGCTGTTGCGTGGCCTTCGTGAAGGGAGGTCGACATGAGTAGGCGAAATCGAAAGACGGAAGCCTTCATCGATTTCATCAATTTCGCATTGGGCGGGTTCTTGATCCTGTCGCCATGGTTATTCGGGTTCAAGTCGCAACTCGGATGGCACACATCATGGATGGCGGGTACTGCCATAGTCGTCATCGCCCTCTTTTCGATCGCCGATCTGTTCGACTCGGTTTCCATTCCAGCGATGTTTGAGTCGGAAGAATGGATCAATCTCACGATCGGCTCCTGGCTGGCGATATGTCCCTGGATCCTCAGCTTCAACGACGATGTCATGGCGATGCAGGTGCATCTTGCGGTGGGCGGCGTCCTCGCAACCATCGCCGCAATCGAACTTTGCATACTGAATCGCCATCCCGCATAAAAGATTCACAATGCGGCTTCGTTCCGGAGGGGCGCCGTCATGCAACGGCGATGGGCACACCCGGGAATCAGTTCAACGAAGGCTTGCGCCGTTCATAAGATCGTACGTTCGTTCGCACGACCACATGCCCGTTTTCGGTCCGCCGCGATAGCTGCAAGCTTTCGGGCGCGACCGCAAGGCACCGACCCAGCCGCCGCGCGAGACTGCGGGAGCCGTCCGCTCCGCGGGCTTGGCTCGGAGAGCCGAACCCATTTCGATCCCATCCGTGTGCGCCAAGCTTGGCGATGCGGCAGCGATCAGCAACAGCGACAGAAATGCAATCCGGCTTGATTTACCCATTTTCGTCTCCCGGTTCGGCTTGATCGTCAGATCCTGAATGGATCGCATGTTGATGAGTTCGAACGAGAGATCGCACGGGTTACAGGTCAAGGAGATGTGAGCGCGACCGCATACCTTGGAGCCGGGCGGAAGCGGCGACCGAGACGTGCCCCTCTTGCAGCTTCCTTATTCTTCAGATCCGGGTCTAGGCCGGATAACGCCGACAGCGAGGTCTATCGCCACAAGCGCCGTCTTCATCCAGAACCATTCGCAGAACTACCCGATGGCCGATGGCTTCGTTGCGATGCCGCAGCTTGCCCCCGCCAAAGGCACGCTATAGTCCTGGGTAGGATCGAAGCGTTGAATGGTCTGATCGTGCAGCCATGCCGATGTGCTTTCTTTTTGTGATGTCTCTTGACCTCCGCCTGTCGCGGTCACTGCACTCACGATCCCGTGAGCGTGTAACCGCGGGCATTCTCCGTTCGAATCCAATGAGGGGAAGATGACAAAGGAGTCCGACCTCAAAGCACTCATGATGGCGAGCATTGAGGGCGATTCCAATGCGCATCGATCGCTGCTGACTGCTTTGAGCGGACATCTGCGAAGCTACTACAAGAGCAGGCTTTTGCGATCCGGGCGCACGGCCGAAGAAACTGAAGACCTCGTGCAGGAGGCCTTGATCGTCATCCATACGCAACGTCACACTTACGATCCGGAGCAACCGCTGACGCCGTGGGTGTACGCCATTGCCCGCTACAAGCTGATCGACCATTTGCGACGCACCAGAACCACGACGGCGGACGTACCGTTAGAAAACGCCGACAACATCCTGGCATCGGACGACAATGCCGCCGCAGAAAGCCAATTCGACCTTTCCAAACTACTGGAAAGGTTGCCGGAACGAATGAGACTTTCGCTCCAATACGTGAAACTCGAAGGCTTGAGCGTAGCAGAGGCCGCCGATCGTAGCGGGATGTCGCAATCCGCCGTCAAAGTGAATGTTCACCGTGGGTTAAAGATACTCACCGCGTTAATTGCTCGGGAGACAAAGACGTGAAAACCAACGAATTGATTTCCATGCTTAGCTCGCAGGTCGATCCGGTCGATACGCGAGAGGTCGTCCGGAATGTCCGGATTGCAATCTTGATAGGAGCCGCGGCATCCCTGCTGGTGGTGGTTTTTGTCCTTGGCGTTCGCACCGACCTCTATGAAATGCACGCCCAAGTCTTCCTGGTCGCGAAACTGTCCTTCAGTTTGTCGGTCGTGATTTTGGCCTCGCATTATCTGGTCAAGTTCATCCGCCCCGGCGGCGAATTCCAGGTCCAGTTCGTCCTCACCGTCCTGCCGTTTCTCGCCGCCATGATCATCGCGGCCATGAGTCTTGCCACGGCACCACGGTCACACTGGGAGACCATGGTGTTCGGCAGTTACTGGCTCGAATGCCTAATCGCCGTCCCTACGGTGGCGGTCGTACCATTCACCACAATCATGGCGGCAGTCCGCCTCGCGGCCCCGACGGATTTGGTCCACACCGGTGCGCTGGCCGGGCTGGTCGCGGGTGGCGTCAGCGCGACCGCCTATGCTTTGCATTGCATGGATGATCTGCTTCCCTTCATTGCGCTCTGGTATGGGGGCACGATCGTTTTGTGTACGGTCGCCGGCGCCGTGCTGGGCCCCAAACTGCTGCGTTGGTAAGGCTGGCATTGGCCGCGCTGGCAGTACCCGGTGGACTGACCAAATTCTTACTCCATCCATACCAACGTGAGTGCTGAAGGTCGCGGAGGCGCTTATGAGCGCAGCCACGAAGGAAGACGGCACATCACCTGTTTGTCCGCGTCGAGAAAATCGCTCGATTTCACGAGAGCGTGAGCTTGTAACCGGCATACGCCCCTTCGCGAACTAATGAATGACACTCGCCTCTTAAGCAGGCGCCTGAGGTGCAGGTGTCGTGCCGGGCAGGAGAAGTGACTATGACATGCTTGACGTCGGCCTTGGATCGACGAGATCTGCGCCGTCGGATTCCCGGCGCGTTTGGTTTTCGCAACCGCACGCCGTCGCTGGTTCTAGCCGCATCCGCGTTGCTTGCCGGAGCCGCGCTCGGTTGGCCGTGGCTCGTTGCGTCGGGCATCGGACCGTTCCTGCTGCCAGCGCTCCCCTGCCTGGCGATGTGCATCGTGCACGTATGTTCTCGTGGCAATGTCTCGGGATGCAACCGACGTGAAGCGTCGCAGTCTGCACCAAACCGCACCGCACCTCGCGTTGACCATTGACGCGAGCCATTCTTTGGAAAGGCTTCAAGATGAAGGTCCCCACTCTCATCCCGCTCGCATTGATGGCGTCCGTGGCGGTTTCCGCCGCCGTCCAGGCGGACGAAACGTCAACGCCACCGAAGAACCCAACGGAAACCAATCAATCCATGATGGGCAACGGCTCACAGGGAATGATGAACATGATGGGCCAAATGCAGCAAATGATCGAAAGCTGCAATCATATGATGAAATCCAGCAACGAGCGTCACGACAAGCAGAATACCCCGCAACAAAAAGACGGTCGCGGATGAAACTAGCTGCCGTGGATCGCTCCTCCTCCGCAACGATCATTCTCGCTGCACGAGAGACCACTTGGGCGAAGCTTTCACGTCGTCGTGAACCTGTAACCGGTTCGGTATTCGGCGCGAACTAACCGATAGCTCGTCTTGCCGACGAACTATCTCTAGTCCGGGCAATGGTTCGTCGGGATTGAAGGATCGTCAGATCATCCTGGGCGGAGGTGACGGCGCGCGTTCGCCTCCTGAAGGCGATCTTCGTCGAGCGACCGCCACAGGGTCCAATTGCATTCTTCCGCGCAAGCGGCGTCAGGGGCACACCATTGATGGACAAGTTGACGAATTACCATCCATTCGAGGATGGACATGTAACGCGCCACGCCCGACCCGGAAGATCGACCGCGAAACGGATCGTCCTCGTTGCTCTTGCAACAAGTGCACTTGTCGCAATGCTGGGGGTTGGCTATCGACTAGGCCACTCTAACCAAACGTTGCCGGGCTGGGTCCCGCTTCGTGTCGCAGCCCTCCTCGGATCCCAGTCCGCCAAGGTCGCGGCAACCGGTCCGATCATTTACTACCGCGACCCCGACGGCAAGGCGCTCTATACCAAGAACGCTAGGACGACACCGGACGGGCGTCCGTATATCGCAGTCCATGCCGGCGAAGACGTCAGCTTCGATAACCCTTCGGAAACTGCGGCGCCAACCCAGGACGCCGGAGCCAAGCGGATTCTATTCTATCGCAATCCGATGGGCCTGCCCGACACCTCTCCCGTTCCGAAGAAGGACTCGATGGGGATGGACTACATCCCCGTGTACGAAGGTGAGAACGACGCCTCCACGATCCAGATTTCACCGGGCAAGCTGCAGCGCACCGGCGTCCGATCGGAACCTGCCTCCCTGCGCACCGTGACACGGCCCATTCGTGCGCCCGGAACGATCAAGCTCGATGAGCGACGCGTGGCCGTCGTCTCGTTGCGAGCACAGTCGTTCATCGAGAGCGTCGAGAACGTCACGACAGGCGATCACGTCACCAAGGGGCAACCGTTACTGAGACTATATTCGCCGGACGTGGCGGCTGCGGGTGCCCAATACCTATCCATCGTCAGCGACAGCGGTGGAACGGCCAATCTTGCTGGGCGCAAGCAACTAATCGAGGGCGCACGGCGGCGGCTCGAGAACCTAGCCGTACCCGCCAACGTGATCGCCGAAATCGATCGCACCAAAACGGTCCCGCTGACCATAACCTGGACGGCCCCGCGCGATGGCGTGATCCTGGAACGAACGGCGATCGAGGGCATGCGGGCGATGCCGGGCGACGTGCTGTTTCGGCTGGCCGACACCTCCGTGATCTGGGTGATCGCCGACGTCGCCGAGCAGGATATTGACGCGGTGAAGATCGGCGCGGCAGCGACGATCAAGCTCCGGAGTCTCCCGGGTCGGGAGTTTAAGGGATCCGTCGCCTTAATCTACCCCCAGGTAAACACGCAGACGCGAACCACAAAGGTTCGTATCGAACTTCCGAACTCCGATGGCATTCTGCTTCCAGATATGTTCGCGGACGTTGAGATTGCGAGTGGCGCCGAAGCTCCCGTGGTTGCCGTCCCCAACGGAGCGGTCATCGACACGGGTACGCGGCAAGTGGTGATTATCGACAAAGGCGAAGGCCGTTTTGAACCTCGCGAGGTCAAGGTCGGTACGCATGGCGAAAACTTCACGGAGATACGCAACGGTGTCCACGAAGGCGATCGCGTCGTCGTTGCCGCCAACTTCCTGATCGATGCCGAAAGCAACCTAAAATCGGCCTTGCAGGCATTTACAGAGGGAGAAAAATCGAAATGATCGCCCGCCTGATCGCCTGGTCGGCGCGGAATCTCATGCTCATCCTGATCGGGACGGTGTTCGCGGTCACAGCGGGGATTTATGCGCTGCGCACCCTGCCACTCGACGCCATTCCCGATCTCTCCGACGTGCAGGTCATCGTCTATACGGAATATCCGGGGCAAGCGCCGCAGGTCGTCGAGGATCAGGTAACCTATCCGTTGACGACCGCCATGTTGACGGTGCCGAAATCGAAGGTGGTGCGGGGCTTCTCGTTTTTCGGCGTGTCCTTCGTTTACGTCATCTTCGAGGACGGCACGGACCCCTACTGGGCGCGCAGCCGCGTGTTGGAATATCTCAACACCGTAGCGCGCCGGCTTCCTGCCGGCGTGACACCCACTCTTGGACCCGACGCAACCGGCGTGGGCTGGGTCTACCAGTACGCCGTCGTGGCCAAGAACATGACCCTTGCCGAACTACGGTCGGTGCAGGACTGGATCGTTCGGTACGGCATTTCCAAAGCCGAAGGCGTCGCGGAAGTGGCCAGCGTCGGCGGCTTCGTCAAGCAATACAACATCGTCGTCGATCCGCAGAAATTGCGCGCTCAAGGCATTTCCCTAGACAAGCTTCGCAGCGCCGTCCGGGCCAGCAACATGGATGTCGGCGGGCGCACCGTGGAGCTGTCCGAGTTTGAATTCGTCGTCCGCGGCCGTGGCTACCTCAGAGGCATCGAGGACATCGAGAACATCGTTCTGAAGACTGATGCGGGCGCTCCGCTTCGATTGCGGGATGTTGCGCGCGTCGAACTTGGTCCTGACGAGCGCCGCGGCATTACAGAACTCAACGGCGACGGCGAAGTCGTCAGCGGTATTGCGCTGCAACGGTTCGGCGCCAATGCCCTCACCGTGATCGACAACGTCAAGGCGCGTCTTACGGAGATCGCCTCAAGCCTGCCCAAGGACGTCGAGATCATCCCAGTCTACGATCGTTCCGAACTCATCAAAGCTGCCATTAAGACGCTCAAGGGCACCCTGCTCGAAGAGAGCATCATCGTTGCCTTGGTTTGCTTTGTCTTCCTGCTTCACCTGCGCAGCGCCCTCGTCGCCATCCTAATGCTTCCCGTCGGCATCCTGATGGCGTTCGCGGCCATGAAATTCATGGGGCTTGGCGCCAACATCATGAGCCTGGGCGGTATCGCCATCGCGGTCGGCGCCATGATCGACGCGGCGATCGTAATGATCGAAAATGCGCACAAGCACCTGGAGCGCGCGGAGCCGGGCACGCCGCGGACACAAATCCTCATCGATGCGGCGAGCGAAGTCGGACCGTCGCTGTTCTTCAGTTTGTTGGTAATCACCGTCTCGTTCCTGCCGATCTTTACCCTCGAGGCGCAGGAAGGACGCATGTTCGGGCCGCTCGCCTACACCAAAACCTTCTCGATGGCCGCGGCCGCCTTACTCTCCATCACGCTGGTGCCTGCCCTGATGGTCGTCTTCGTCCGCGGGCACATCATCTCGGAACACAAGAATCCAGTGAACAGGTTCCTGATCTGGGTCTATCGCCCGGTGATCCGGTGGGTTCTCAAAGCGAAGACATTGACGATCGTGCTTGCGCTGGCGGCGCTGGCGGTGACGATCTGGCCCGCCCGCCAACTCGGCAGCGAGTTCATGCCACCCCTCAATGAAGGCACCCTGATGTACATGCCGACAACGCTGCCCGGCCTGTCCATCACCAAGGCTGCTGAGCTGTTGCAGACCCAGGATCGCATCATCAAGTCATTCCCCGAAGTTGCGTCGGTCTATGGCAAAGCGGGCCGCGCCTCGACCGCCACCGATCCGGCCCCTACCGAAATGTTCGAGACCATCATCAATTTGAAGCCGAAGTCGGAATGGCGCTCGGGCGTGACGATCGACAGCCTCAAGGCCGAGATGGACAAGGCGCTGCAGTTTCCGGGTGTCTCGAATGCGTGGACGATGCCGATCCGCGCCCGCATCGACATGCTGTCGACCGGAATCCGCACGCCCGTCGGGATCAAGATTTTCGGCAAGGATCTTGCGGAAATGGAAACGATCGCCCGCGAAGTCGAAGGGGTGGTCAGATCGGTGCCTGGCACCTCAAGCGCCTATGCCGAGCGTGTGATTGGCGGATATTATCTCGAGATCATCCCCGATCGGATGGCGCTCGGACGCTACGGGTTGACGATCAGCGACGTCCAGGACGTGATCGCCACGGCGCTAGGCGGCGAAACCGTCACCACGACGGTCGAAGGTCGGGAACGCTATTCTGTCAACATCCGGTATCCCCGCGCGCTGCGCTCCAGCCCGCAGACGATCAGCACCGACGTCCAGGTGCCACTGGCGTCCGGCGGGAGCGTCCCGCTCGGTCAAGTCGCCAGCGTGAAATTGACCCGCGGAGCCACGTCAATTCGCACCGAGAACGGGCAACTCGCGGTTTACATCTACGTCGACATTACCGGTCGCGATCTGGGCGGCTACGTCGCGGAGGCACAGCAGGCGGTCGCGCAGAAGGTAAAATTTCCGCCGGGTTATTACGTCTCCTGGAGCGGACAATTTGAATATCTGCAGCGCGCCGAAGCACGGCTCAAGATCGTCGTGCCGGTGACATTGCTGATCATCTTCCTGCTGCTCTATCTGAATTTTCGAGCACTGGCCGAAACCCTGATCGTGATGCTGTCGTTGCCGTTCTCGCTGGTCGGCGGCATCTGGCTGATGTGGTGGCTCGGCTTCAACATGTCGGTCGCGGTCGCCGTCGGTTTCATCGCACTTGCGGGCGTCGCGGCCGAGACCGGCGTCGTCATGCTGATCTATCTCGAGCAGGCGATGACCGAATTAAAAGCAGAGCGATCGGCAGCCGGCCAGCAATTCACGCGCGCCGACCTCTACGACGCCATCATGCTGGGCGCGGTGGACCGGGTGCGGCCCAAGATGATGACCGTCGTCGCGATCATGGCGGGCCTGGTGCCGATTCTGTGGAGCACGGGCACCGGTTCGGAGGTCATGCAGCGGATTGCCGTGCCGATGATCGGCGGCATGGTCTCGTCGACCGTGCTGACGCTCGTCGTCATTCCCGCGATCTTTGCGGTCGTTAAGGGGATTGGATTGCCCATTTCGCCTTGGCAGGACGGCGGAAAGCATGGCCCCAAGCCCCGGAGTTGGACGCCAGCGCTCGAACCGCACCGCGCGGAGAAAGTCGGGTGACGAAGATACGACATTACGAGAGTTGCCCGCCGGAAGCGGCGGCAATGCGAGCGAAGGCAGTCCGATCGGATTCAGTTCGTTCGCTCCAAACCTTGCGATCCACATCTGCCGTGGCGTCTGCAAATCGTCATCCCAAACAGGAGAATGTCTATGTATTTCGTCGATAACCGTTACCGTGCCACGCGTGCCGGAGCTCTCACCGCCACACTGTTGGGCGCGGCATTGACGCTGCAGACCGGCGTCGCATTCGCGCAAGGCGGCACGGGCATGTCCGACATGAAAAAGATGGCGCCGATGAGTGACGCGAAGGCCGCGAAGACCGCGACCGCCTCCGGCACGGTCACCGCGCTGAACGTCGCCGACCACAAGATCACCTTCGATCACGGTCCGATTCCGGCCATTAACTGGCCAGCCATGAAGATGGAGTTCGCCGCTGCATCGTCTGTCGACCTCTCAAAGGTGAAAACCGGCGACAAGGTGAATTTCACCCTGAGCGGCTCCGGCGACACCTATACTGTCCAGTCGATCACACCGGCGCCCTGACGGGTCCGGCAGCGGTCGGGACGGATCGCGACCTGGCCGCTGCCAAGCGGGAGGTGCTCGACAAGGCACCTTCCGCACCACCGCGCGGAACGTCCGCACTGATGAAAAGCCGATTTGCATGTCTTCACTCTGCAATTCAATGGTCGATCGACGAACGGTTTTACTAGCGGGTGCGGGCCTCGCCGCGGCCGGGGTGTTTCCGCACGCCGTGCACGCGGGAGCACCGCCCACGGAGCACAACCTCGTCGCGGCGATCACGCAGTCGCCAATCCTTGGCGAGAGGCGTCCCCGGACAGAGGTCTGGAGCTACAACGGCAGTATTCCGGGACCGGAAATCCGGGTTCGGCAGGGAAGCCCTGTTCGGATCATCGTGCGCAATGACCTGTCGGAGAGTACAACTGTCCATTGGCACGGCATACGGCTGCCCAACAACATGGACGGCGTGCCGGATCTGACGCAGCGTCCAATCGCTCCAGGCGAGACCTTTACATACGAATTCACGCCGCCGGACGCCGGGACATTTTGGTATCACTCACACAGCAACAGCCTGCAGCAGCTCGGCCGCGGATTGGCCGGCGCCTTCATTGTCGAAGCAGCGGAACGTTATCCTGTCGATCGCGATATCATCTGGATGTTTGCCGACTGGCGCCTCACCCCGGATGCGGAGATTGCGTCCGGATTCGGCAATGCCATGGAGGCGGCGATGTCCGGCCGCGTCGGCAACACCGTCACGGTAAATGGCTCGGTTTCGAGAGGCGAACAGGTTCATGCCGGCGAGCGGATTCGTCTGCGTCTGATCAATGGTGCGCTGGCGCGCATCATGGCGCTTCGATTCGAAGGCCATCATCCCGTGGTTATCGCCGTCGATGGCCAGCCCTGCGAGCCGCATCAACCCGCCGACGGTCGCCTCTTGCTGGGGCCGGCGATGCGCATCGACCTTGTGCTCGATTTGCGCGGCGAACCTGGACGTCGTTATGCCATCCGCGACGATTTCTACGAGGATCTTGCTTATACGGTCACCCATCTCAACTATAGCGCAACGGCGTCAGCGCGCGCGGCGCGCGACGATAGTTACGCCCCGCTTCCTGGCAATCCCTTGCCAGAACCCGATCTTACGCTCGCCGAACGGCATCCGATCAACTTGCAAGGCGGTATGATGGGCGGCGGCATGATGAGCGGAATGGGTGGCATGTCTGACATGGCTGATGATGTCAGCTGGAGCATCAACGGTCATTCCATGACCGGGGACGGCCAGGCCAACATGCCCCCGCTGCTGACCTTGCGCCAGGGTCACACCATCATGTTGACGATGCATAACCAGACCGCGTGGTGGCATCCGATGCACCTGCACGGTTACAGTTTTAAACTGCTGAGCCGCAACGGCGTTTCAGTTCCACATAACCAATGGGGAGATACCGTTCTCCTCGCCCCGAAAGATGCCGTTGACGTCCTCTTCGTCGCCGACAATCCCGGCAAGTGGATGTTGCATTGTCACATCACGGACCATCAGGTGTCGGGAATGATGTCCGTCCTGCAGGTGGGTTAAAACGCCGAAGACCAAGGAGAATGACCATGAACAGACGCACTTTCTGCCTGGCCACTGCTGCCGCGCTGGTTGGATTGCCGCTCGCAGCGCATGCCGAGACACTCCACGCCACCTTGTATAAAAATCCACAATGCAGTTGTTGCGAGGGCTACGCTGCCTACCTTCGCGACAATGGGTTTGACGTCGAAGTCAAACCCACCAATGACCTTGCCCAGATCAGTCGCAAAGCCGGGATCCCGGAGAACCTGCAGGGCTGTCATACCATGTTCGTCAATGGCTACGTCGTTGACGGACATGTGCCGATCAAGACGATCCGTAAACTTCTGACCGAAAGGCCCTCGATCGCCGGCATCACGCTGCCGGGTATGCCGACCGGGTCTCCAGGGATGGTGGGCCAGAAGAAAGGACCGTTTACGATTTATGCCATCGCCAAGGATGGGACGGCGCCAACCGTTTATGCGACCGAATAACACAAAAAGAGATTATTCTGTACACCGACTGGCGACCGCGTTCCATGCATTGTTTCAACGTTAGCAGGGGAATATCAATGACTTCCCGTCTTTTGCGTGCAGCCCTGCCGGGACTCGCAATTGCGCTCATCCCTCCGACCGGGAGCATTGCCCATGAAATCGTCGGCAACCGCTTTTTTCCGGCAACCCTCGGCACCGATGATCCGGGAGTCAACGACGAACTGTCGGTGCCAACGGTGTCGGCCTTCAAGACCGGCGACGATCCCTCGGTCAAACAGCGCGACTTTTCCGGCGAGTTCTCCAAACGAATTACCGAGGCATTCGCAGTCTCATTCGGCTCCGCATACACGCATCTTGGTGCGTTCGGCGGGCCAACCGGGATCGGCGCAAACGGGTTTCAGAATCTGGAGACCACGTTCAAGTACCGCATGTTTAAGGACCCTGCCCATGAGTTCGTGATGTCGGCAGGCCTCAGCGTCGAATGGGGTGGAACGGGCGCGCGTAGCGTCGGCGCGGAGCAATTCAACACCTACACCCCGACGTTGTATTTCGGAAAAGGCTTCGGTGATCTTCCCGACACCATGTCGTGGCTGCGGCCGATCGCAGTTACCGGGCAGGTCGGCTACGCGATCCCGGGCAGACGTTCCACTACCGTCTTGGGAGTCGATCCTGGCACCAGCGCGCAGACGATCGATACTGAATTCCATCCGCAGGTGTTGGCGTGGGGCGGAACCGTGCAATACAGCATGCCGTACCTCAAATCCGCCGTCATCGATCTTAAGTTGCCGGATTTGATCAATCGGTTCATCCCGCTTGTCGAGGTAGCCTTCCAGACCCCGGTTGGCAATACTTTCACATCCGGGACGGGGACGACGGGGACGATCAATCCCGGATTCATCTGGGTCGGCAATACCTTTCAGATTGGCGTAGAGGCCTTGATCCCGATCAACCGACAGAGCGGGACGGCGGTTGGCGCGATTGCCCAACTGCACTTTTATCTCGACGATATCGATCCACGTGGCATCGGCAAGCCGATCTTCGGCAATGCCGTGCAACCCACCAGAATGTTCGGAGGAAATTGATCATGCGTCGCATTGCTTTGGCCGCGATGGTTCCTCTGCTGGTTCTGCTGGCCACTCGAGACGTCAGCGCACACGCGTCTCTCGATCATGCCGAGCCGCGCGTTGGCAACACTGTCGCGACGGCTCCACGCGAGGTCACGCTCTGGTTTACCCAGAAGATTGAAGCCGCCTTCAGTACCATCACCGTCGCCAACTCTGCCGGTCAACGCATCGATACCGGTAAAGTCCGTGTCAGTGGCAATCGGATGGCAATCTCGCTGCGGCCCGCTGGGGCGGGGACGTACCGTGTCAAGTGGCGCGTTCTTTCAGTCGACACGCACAGAGCGGATGGCGACTTCAGCTTCAAAGTCGGCCCGTAGGCAGCATGGCCCACTGATGGATTGGCTCGGACTGCAAACGATCCATCGATCATCCCTTTGCGTGAATCCATTGTCACTACCCGACAGCCGGCTGCATCATGCCGAGGATGCTCACCGCCAGGAGAACCGCCGACCCCAAGACCTGCTCTCCGAGCACATGGTTGCGCAGTCTTGCGGACCATCTTGTCAATTCCTCGGCCGTGTCCGTTCGGAGCTTGCGCATCGATGGTACCAGCCAGAACCGATTCGCGGCCGCGAGCGCGAGCATTCCGCCGAATAACACAAGCTTTCCGAGCAGGATTTGGCCGTACGGCGTGTCGAGCAATCCGGAAAACGATCCGATCAGAAACCAGCCGTTGACGAGGCCCGACCCGATCAACGCGGCGACCGCGACATATCCCATGCCGGAAAACCGCATCAGAATTCGATCCACGTCCTTCGGACCGACGTTCAGGTCCATCTCGAGGCTACGATGCAGGATCAGCGCTAGGAGAATGAGGCCGCCGAGCCAGGCTCCGGCGGCAAGAAGGTGCGCAGCGTCGGCAACAACGTGAATGACGCCTGCGCACCCTTCCTCGATCTGGGCATGCCCCGTCCCGGCCAGCGATGCCAAAAGGGCGGCAGCTAGGAACGGCATCATCCAATTTTCGTAATGCGCCGCCACTTTCGAACGGAGACCCCAAGCCGCCACGCCAACCGTGAAGCCCGCAAGAAGCATGCGCAGCGTCCAGACGTGACCGAAACCGGTGTCGTGGACGACCGTCCACACCGTCTCCGTATTGGCGAGATCGCTTATGTCGCCGCTCATGTTTGCGACCGTAAACGCGAACCAGCAAAGACCGCTCAACAAAGCTGCAATCGCGGTCCACAGAAGCACTCTCGCCCGCCAGCGGGCCAAAGCTTCCGGTTCGGCCCCTGCATATGCATAGAGCGGAAAGAACGACAGTCCTGCGAGCGTCGTCGTCGCCAGATAGTGCAGGAACCGCGCGATGACGAGTCCGACCTCGATCATCAGCGGGTCACGCTGAAGGAGTAAGTCCCCTTGACGCGATGGGTATCGTCCGAGACGGCGTGCCAATCGACTTTGTACTCGCCCGAAGCCAATTCCTCTTTCAGCGGCACCACCAATCGCTTCTTGTCAGCCGGATCCGCCTGGGGTTTTCCGGTTGCAATGGTTCGGCCAGCCTTGTCCTTGATTTCGATGCCGGAGAATTTCGGTATCACAACTTCATTGAAAGTGATCCTGATTACCTTCGGCGATGACATCGTTTCACCAGCGGCAGGTTCGGACTTCTCGAGTTGTGGATGAGCAAGGGCTGCTCCGCTTGAAAAGATTGCTGCGATCAATGCAATGATGGCCGTTGAAGTCTTCGACATTTGTTTTCCTGTTGTGGTGAAGGGAAATTTCATTTCACGTCGAGAACGAGCATCAGACCTCCACCGCCGTGCTGCTCGACATTATTGTTCGCCGTGTGATGCGGGATATGGCAGTGCACCAACCATTTGCCAGGCTTGCGGGCCCTCCAGTCGAATGCAACGTACGCCGTGGATGCGGCCGCGAGGACGAACCAGGCGATCCAGAAGTAGTCATATGGAAGGGCAATCATGGAGACCTCGCTCAAACCCAATCGCTGCACATGTGGACCATGGATCGCAGGCGTGCTCCCGGTTGCCTTTTAAACGCCCGAGCTGCCTCATCCTTCTTCCCAAGAAGGCCGCCGACGCCGTAAACCGCGATGACCAGTAGGGCATCATTCATTCTCCCTTTTCCGGCCTATCGCGGCGCGTGACCGATGCCTTGGGAGAACGCGCGTCAAGAGTTCGGGACCACGTCCGATAATACGCGACGGCCGTCATCAGTAAAATTCCGCCAACGCTCACTCCGATTTGGGTGAGCAGACGGTCCGAATACATCTCCAGAATGAAATGCCCGACGAACGACAGGAAAATCCCTGTACAGAACACCTCCAACGATCTCTGCCCGCACACGATGGCCGGGCGAGCCAGTTTTGAATCTAGACCTTTCCAGTTTCGCGGAACGAGGCGAACCACGATCACGGCAAGGGCCAGAAAGTGAAGGATCCGGTAGGGGGCAAGATTGGTTTTCTCACTGAGAACATCGAACATAGGCAACAACGTCGATAGGCCAAGGCGAGCGCCGACCGTCACGACAAACGCGAAAACCACGAAAGCCACGCTCGCGGTCAGGATCATTCGGGAGCGAGCCAACGCCTGTGCCCGGGAGGCGCCGCCCAATGCCGCCCAAGCGCCCATCGTGAACAGAAGCTGCCATGTGAAAGGATTGAAGTACCACCCGCCGGAAGGATGCGCAGGGAAATTCCAGCCGAAATGACGCGCCAATACGTAGACCATGATCGCCGCAGCCAGCGCCGCGTCCGGAGCTCGCATCATCAGCATCAGCAACGGCGCAAATCCAGCCATCAGCACGATGTACAAAGGCAGGACGTCCAGGTTGAGTGGCTTGAACTTGAGAAGAAGCCCTTGCGTGAGCGTCGCCACCGGTTGCTTGATGAGTCCGGCCACGTTGAACTCATCCAACAGGTGGGAATGTCCGTAGTCTTGCGCCACGTAACCGATGGCTGCAGCGTAGAACACGAACAACAAAACATGCGCCATATAAAGTTGCCACACCCGGCGGATCAGCAGTGCCGTCCCCGCAAGGTATCCCTGCGCGGCCATCCTGCGTGCATAGATAAACGCCGCCGTGTAGCCGGAAATGAACACGAAAACGTCCGCCGCATCGCTGAAGCCGTAGTTTCGCGTGGTCACCCAGGCAACCAAGTTGTTCGGAATGTGATCCAGGAAGATCGCCCAGTTCGCCAATCCACGGAACAGATCCAGCCGGAGATCACGCTTGGCGGGCGACGCTTCTCTCTCTTTTGCGATCGCTCTCTCCGTTGGCTTCGATATGGGCGGACGCGGCATGACGAGGCTCATCGCAGCCCCTGCGGTCTGGCGTAATTTTGTTCTGTTTCCAACGCTGTCACCTTCCATGCGAACTTCTACTCCGCCGCATTCGACGCCGCCGACGTAAGGCGGCGTCGAATTGTCGGGTGCTATTTCTGCTTCTCGATCTTGGTAACGGTGATACCAGCTGTTGCCCGCTCGGCCTGGAATTGCACCTTGTCTCCGACCTTGACCTGTTTGAGCATCGCCGGGTCTTGGACGCGGAACACCATCGTCATGCCGTCCTCGTCCATATCGAGGTTCTTGATCGGGCCGTGCTTCATGGTGATTTTGCCAGCGGACTCGTCGATCTTTTTGACTTCACCCTTCACCATGTCCGTCTGCGCCAATGCAGCGGAAGACGACAAGGCGAAAGCGATCGCGGCAATTCCCGCTATGATGTTGCGTGTTTTCATTTTTAACTCCTCTTCAGTTACTGCGCCTTCTCTCGGAAGGCCTTCTTTCCACGCTGCCAGCGCTGAACCGTGTTGCGCACGTCGCGGAGAACGAACAATCCTTTCACGATCACACGCGCGGTTACGTCAAGGCAGTAGTGAAAATCTTGGACGGCAAGCAAAACACCTCGTTTGCCCGCGAGCCCCTTTTTGAATTGCCGGATTCCCGGATCACCAGGACCGCCGAGTTCGTACCAGCGCACCTTTGCGTGTTCCCGCAGCCAACGCAGGGCGTGCCATTGCAGGACATATCCGGCGTTGAGTGAGGTGGCCTCGTCGCTGGTCGCTCCGAAGACGTAGTAGGCAAGATCGCCCACCACGCTGAACGCAATTCCGGCGATCGGCCTTCCCTTATGATACGCCAGCGCGATGCGCATCTTCATGCGCTCCGGAAGCCGCATCAGGTCCGGAATGGATGCTGGCAGATCGACGCCGGGATAATTCAAGTTCTTGCGCCGAACCATCTCGGCATAGATGTCCTGAAACGTCTTGATGTCGCCCGGAGCGTCACCGATTCGAACCTCGAGACCATGCGCAAGGCCCTTGCGGAGATTATAGCGCCATCGTTGATCCAGGCTCTTCTGCTGCTCCGCTTCGTCGAGCGATGCATCGACAAAATAGCGGTCAAGCATGGATGACGCGGAGCTTGCGAGGCCCATATCGGTCAGGATTTGCGCTTCGATTGGATAGAAGTCGGGATGTGGTCGCGGACGCACGACGAGGTAAAGCTTTCGTCGTCGGCAATATTCGTCCACCAAAGCTGCCACTGCTGTCCGATAACGCTCCGGGTCAGGCGCATCGTCGAAAGGGCGCCAGAACGGCGCGAAGCGAACAAGCGCCATGCCGCGACCGAGATAAGGCACGAGATAGAGACCAATCCTGGACCCCGCTGAGGGAATGCCTTCGCGCCGCAAAAGAATATGGCTCGAGCGCTCGCCCTGTTTCTTAGAGTCGTAAATTGCAGTCTGTTCGTAGTGGACGTCGGCAAAAGCCCCCATCGCCGTGTGCCAATTGTCGTCCGGCACACAGTCAATCAGGCGTTGCCCCATGGCATCTTCCTGCATGGTAAATGTCATCGATTCACTTGACGACGACCGTGCCGATCATTCCCGCTTCGCGGTGACCGGGGATCAGGCATGAATATTCGAATGTGCCGCTCTTTGTGAACTTCCAAACGATCTCGCCGGTCTTCTTCGACGCTAGGCGTATGCCGTTCGGATCGTCGTGCTCCATGTCCGGATTCTTCTTCATGGCCTCAGCGTGCTTCAGGTTTTCCGCAGTGGTAGCGAGAATGAACTCGTGCTCCAGCTCGCCATTGTTGCGAATCACAAACTTGACCTGTTCGCCTTTCTTCACTTCGATGTTGGCTGGCATGAACGTCATCTTGCCGTCGGGTTCACCCATCGTGACCTGAATGATCCGTGCGGGCTTTGTCGCATCTCCGGGTTCACCAGCCGAATAGGTCTCATCGTGATGTCCGGCGGGTCCTGGTCCGGCCCATGCCGACGCCGAAATAAGCATGGTGGCGAACAATGCGACGCCGGTTCGATGAAGTGCTTTCATGTCAATCTCCTTGGTTGGATTACAATTCGTTTTTGCATTGTCGTCAGTTCACATCCCTTTCATCTTCATGCCCTTCATGCCTTTCATCTTTGCGGCGCCCGCATCGTTTTTGCCGTTCTCCGGTCGGACCGGCTCCGCGGCCGGAGCATCGACTTCATATGCGACGGTGCCGGGCGGATTCTTGTAGGGCCCGGGATCGCTGTAATCGTCGCGGGCCATGCCTTCGCGGATCTTCATCACCGTAAACATCCCGCCCATCTCGATCGGTCCGAATTGTCCGGTACCCGTCATCATCGGCAACGTGTTGTCCGGCGCGGGCATCTCCATCTCGCCCATCGCCATACCCGTCGATCCCATCACCATGGCGTCAGGCGCCAGCTTGCCGACCGCTTTCGCCAAGTCCTTCTTCGAGACACCGATCATGTTGCGCATGTCATGGCCCATGGCGTTCATGGTGTGATGCGACTTATGGCAGTGAAACGCCCAGTCGCCGGGATTGTCGGCGACGACGTCGAACGCGCGAACCGCGCCGACAGGTACGTCGGTCGTCGTCTCCGGCCATTGCGCGCTTTCAGGAACCCAGCCGCCGTCGGTGCAGCTGACGGCAAAGTGGTGTCCGTGGAGATGGATGGGGTGGTTGGTCATCGTGAGATTGCCGATCCGGACACGTACCCTATCGCCGAGACGGACTGGCAACGGATCGATCCCAGGAAACACCCGGCTATTCCAGGTCCACATGTTGAAGTTGGTCATCTCGTTGACCTTCGGCAGATAGGTGCCGGGATCGATGTCGTAGGTGCTCATGATGAAGACGAAGTCGCGATCCACAGGACGGAACGACGGGTCGCGGGGGTGCACGATGACCATCCCCATCATGCCCATTGCCATCTGCACCATTTCATCGGAGTGCGGGTGGTACATGAACGTCCCGCTGTTCTTCATCTCGAACTCGTAGACGAAGGTCTTGCCGGGCTTGATGTGTGGCTGGTTGAGCCCGCCGACGCCGTCCATGCCGTTTGGCACGATCATGCCGTGCCAATGCACGGTCGTATGTTCGGGTAGCTTGTTGGTGACGAAGATACGGACCTTGTCGCCTTCGACCGCTTCGATCGTCGGCCCCGGAGCCTGGCCGTTGTAGCCCCAAAGATACGCCTTCATGCCGTCGGCGAACTCTCGCACCACAGGCTCCGCGACAAGATGGAATTCCTTCCAGTCGCCGTTCATCCGCCAGGGCAGCGACCAACCGTTGAGAGTGACAACCGGGCGATAGTCCGGACCGCTGGTTGGATGCAGCGGCGGCTGCATCGTCACCTTGTCCATGATAGGTGCTTCCGGAATGTTCGCCGCCTGCACGCGGCCACTAACGGCGCTCGCGCTAACCAGCGCGGCCGTCCCGAGAAACCCTCTTCGCGATAGCATGTTAGCCTCCATCAATGGCCTCCGCCGCCGCCTGCCTGGGCGGTCGTCGTCGGACGGGACTCCGTCGGTGTTTCTCCAGAACCGCCGCCGTTGACGGCGGTCTGCAAGTCGGACTGTGCGAACCAGAAGGCGCGCTTGGCTTCGATGGCCGCACGCAACGAAGCAATGCGTTGACGCGCTTCCGTCAGCAGCGCGAAGACGTCGACCTGCATGCTTGAGAAGCGCAGTTGCATCTCTTCCGTGATGATCTTGCGCAGCGGCAGGACCTCGCGTTGATACTGGCTGGCAATTTCAAAGGACGAGCGATAGGTGCGATACGCGTCGCGCGCTTCGGACCGAACATTGACGGCCTTCTCGGTCAGACGGTTAAAAGCCCGGTTGTAGGTCTCCGCGGCCTGCCGGACTCTCACCTCGCCGCCATCGAAGATCGGAATCTGGAACTGGATGTCAAATCCGCGTTCGCGGAATGGTGCACCTTCCGGATCGCGTGTCTTCCGATCGATGCCGGCTATATCCAGCATCGTGACGAATCGGCTGGCTTTGGTGAGGTTCAGGGATTTCGCAAGCGCGTCGAGTTCGACGCGGGCGACCTGCAGATCGATACGGTGTTCAACGGCGTCGACCTCAATGCGCGGCAAGGTTCGCGGGCGTGGCGGCAAGGCCGGTAGGTGGCTCGGCAGTTTGAAATTCAGGTCGCCGCCCCACAGGCCCAACAGCCGCGCCAGAACTTCGCGCGAACTCGTCGCCTCCTGACGCAGCGTCGCAAGGTCCGCCGTGGTTTCCGCATAGAAGACCTGCTCGCGTGCCTGATCGAGCTTGTTGAGGGAGCCGGTCTCGCCAAGCTTCTTCGACAATTGCGCGGTGGATTCGGCGGTGGCCTTGGCGTCGCTGAGAAGGCCGACCAGTTCGTTCGCGGCTACCGCGCGGTAGTAAGCACGTCTGACGTCGGCGGCAAGGCGGAGTGTTTCCAGTGCGGCGCGAAGCTGTGCCTGACGGAAGCGCTGTTTCGCGATTTCGGATCGGAACGGCAGCGTCGCAAGTGCGAGGATATCTCCCACGACCTGGCGCTCAATCTCGGTGGCGCCGTTGCCCGAAATGCGCGAGACCGAGAACGTCGGATTGGGCGGCAGACTTTCCTGGACACGATCGGCTTCCGCCAAGGCCAATTCATTGTATGCAGCCTGCAAGCCGCGATTGTTAAGCAGCGCAACCTGAACGGCAGTATCGACGTTGAGCGTCCGGCGCAGCAGTTGCTTCACAGCAGCATCCGCACGCTGTGCCTCATCCACGGAGTGGATCGCGATCACGTCCTTCTTGATCGTATGATCGGCGACATCGGCGACGACGCCCATTCCACGATCCGGCGAGAACGTCGCACAACCGGAAAGAAGGAGGGAAACGGTCAGCGCCAACGCCGACCGATTGTTTCGGAGGAGGCTCTGATGCGGCGGCACGCCACGGATAATTTTCATGACGCGCTCCTAATGCTCGTGGCCGGATTTCGGTGACGGGGCGACGCGCTGGTTCTGCTCCGTCCAGCCGGTAGGCGTGGTCGGGCGAAGGCTGGTATAAGGAGCGACGGTCGACCGGTAGCCGACGCCCGCGACTCTTGCCCCGGCATCAGCGGGGTCTGCGCCGACGAGCGGCACTGTCGGTACCGTGCAGCCGCCCAGTGTGATGGCTGCCAAAACCACCCCTGCGAATGCCCTAAATGTTCTTCCGAATATTCCGCACACCACCGAACCAACGGCGGCGACGATCGCCCCAATTTGCGCTGACATAGATGTTTCCTGAACTGACGATGGACCACAGGTGCGCGTACCCCAAACGGGTACGGCGCCGCGTCACGCTGTTGTCAGGTCAGGAATTGGGGGGACGATAAAGCTGAGGGGGCGCGTTATCCGCCAGCTTCCGATGGTTGTCGGAAGCCTGGATGGCCTTCGGCACCGACGGTTGTGCCACGGCGAGGAGCGTCGGCGCAGGGAGCGCGGTGACACAAATCAGGCCACAACACTTTCCATCCGCCGAATGCGGCGTCTTTGTCGAGCCGGCATCACTCTTCAACGCAACAAGGTTCGCATCATGATCCGCGGACGAACCAGCGTGGGTCTGGATGCTGGAATGATGATCAGCATGCCCATCCTTATGGACATGGATCACGCCTTCACTGTGCGCGTGATCGTTGTGCACGTGGACCATGCCCGGCACATGATCCCCATCGGTCAGGCAATAAGGAGTAGCCTGACTGCCGGGCAAGGCGAAGGACAGCGTCGGCGCCATCACGCAAAACAGATAAGCTAGGGCGACAAACCACCCTGCTTTCCTCCGTTGCGTCCTGGTAAGTCCGAGCAACATTAACGCGTTAATGCTTTCGATTTGCCGTATCCGAATTTGCAATCATAGTCGCGAATCCTTATGCCGCCTAGATGGAACCTAAAGCTTATCGTTCCGCCCGTCCCACCACCGCCATCAACTCCGCAATCTTGCGGCGCTGATCCGCCTTGTCGCCACTCGCAATCGCGTGCTCGACGCAATGGGCGACATGATCCTTCAGCACCTCTTCCTCAACGCGGCGCAGAGCGGCACGAACGGCGGAGATCTGCGTTACGATATCGATGCAGTACCGGTCTTCATCCACCATCTTGGCGAGACCGCGGACCTGGCCCTCAATCCGGCTGAGACGTTTCTGGCACGAAGTCTTGATGTCTTTGCGCATTTGTCCTATATACCCCCATAGGGTATGAGTTGCAAGTCCCCAGGAGACTTAGATGAGCAGTCCGGAAAAGGCTAATTCCAAGGGCGAATGCGGCTGCTCCTCGAAGGCAAGCGCGGCACCGGGCCCCGACAAAACCAAAGCAGCTTGTTGCGGTGGTGGTCATGATGGTCATGATCACGACGCTCATGAGCATCATCACCATCCCGTTGCGGGAGACGGAAAGGTCGTGGACCCAGTTTGCGGGATGACCGTCGATCCGACGACGAGCAAGCACCGGTTCGATTACCAAGGTCACACCTACCATTTCTGCTCGGCCGGCTGTCGTACGAAGTTCACCGCCGCCCCCGAAACGTATCTCGATAAGTCCAAGGCCGCACCGAAGGAACCTGTTCCGGAAGGCACCGTCTACACGTGCCCGATGCATCCGGAAATCCGGCAGATCGGTCCCGGCAACTGCCCGATCTGCGGTATGGCTCTGGAGCCAGAAGTGGCAACGCTGGACGCCGCACCGAATCCCGAATTAGCGGACATGACCCGGCGGTTCTGGGTAGGCTTGGTGTTCGCCCTGCCTGCGGTCGTCCTTGAGATGGGCGGGCATTTGGTCGGCGGCCACGGCTGGGTCGACCAAGCGTTGTCGAACTGGATTCAGTTCGTCTCGGCGACACCGGTCGTGATCTGGGCGGGCTGGCCATTTTTCGTGCGCGGCTGGCAGTCGCTGGTGACCCGCAACCTCAACATGTTCACCCTGATCGCGATGGGGACCGGCGTCGCTTACGTCTACAGCGTCGTAGCCACGGTCGCCCCGCAGATCTTTCCGCTCGCGTTTCGCGGACACGATGGTGCCGTTGCCGTCTATTTCGAAGCGGCGGCCGTGATCACCGTTCTGGTGTTACTGGGCCAGGTGCTCGAATTGCGTGCCCGTGAGGCAACGTCGGGAGCGATCAAGGCTCTACTCGACCTCGCTCCGAAGACGGCGCGCCTCGTTGCAGAGGACGGCACCGATCATGAAGTCCCGCTCGACGGCCTGAACGTGGGTGACAAACTGCGCGTCCGTCCCGGCGAAAAAGTGCCGGTCGACGGCATTATTCTTGAGGGGCGCTCATCGCTCGATGAATCCCTGGTGACTGGAGAGTCCATGCCCGTCACCAAAGAGACCGACGCCAAGGTCATCGCAGGCACCCTGAATCAATCCGGCAGTTTCGTGATGCGGGCCGAGAAGGTCGGGCGCGATACCATGTTGTCCCAGATCGTGCAGATGGTGGCGCAAGCGCAGCGCTCGCGCGCGCCGATTCAGCGGCTGGCGGATCAAGTTGCCGGATGGTTCGTTCCAACAGTCATCGTCGCGGCGCTTGTCGCCTTCGCCGCCTGGTGGATTTTCGGGCCCGAACCGCGCCTGGCGTTCGGTCTCGTGGCGGCTGTCAGCGTTCTGATCATCGCCTGTCCGTGCGCCCTCGGGCTGGCCACGCCGATGTCGATTATGGTTGGCGTCGGGCGTGGCGCCCATGCTGGCGTGTTGATCAAGAACGCTGAAGCGTTGGAGCGTCTCGAGAAGGTCGACACCCTGGTGGTCGATAAAACGGGCACTCTCACCGAAGGCAAGCCAAAGGTCGTCTCCATCGTTTCCGCCGCGGGATTTCAAGAAGATGAACTCCTGCGATTGGCGGCCAGTGTCGAACGCTCCAGCGAGCATCCGCTGGCCGATGCCGTTGTACGGGCGGCGAAAGAGCGGAATCTGACATTGATCAATGTGGAGGAATTCGACTCGCCGACAGGCAAAGGCGTGACCGGCAGGGTGGATGGCAAATCTGTCTTGCTTGGTAATGCGGCCTATTTGAAATCGTTAGGTGTCGAGACACAAACGTTGGAGCCACAAGCCGAAATCCTGCGCGGTGAAGGTGCAACCGTGATCAATATCGCACTCGATGGAAAGTTGGCGGGACTCTTTGCAATCGCCGATCCAGTGAAGCAATCGACGCCCGATGCCTTGAAGGCGCTGGCGGCAGAAGGCATCAAGGTCATTATGCTGACCGGCGACAATAGAACGACGGCAAATGCGGTCGCGAAGCGGCTCGGCATCCCCGATGTGGAGGCAGAGGTGCTGCCGGACCAGAAGAGTGCAGTCGTCAGCAAGCTGCAGAAATCTGGTCGCATCGTCGCAATGGCCGGCGACGGTGTAAATGATGCCCCTGCCCTTGCCGCAGCCGAGGTTGGGATCGCGATGGGCACCGGCACTGACGTCGCGATGGAAAGCGCGGGAGTAACCCTTCTTAAGGGCGACTTGATGGGAATCGTTCGCGCGCGCCGTCTCTCCGAAGCGACGATGAGCAACATCCGGCAGAACCTGTTCTTCGCGTTCATCTACAACGCTGCCGGAATTCCGATCGCGGCCGGTGTACTCTATCCGACGTTCGGATTGCTGCTTTCACCCATCATTGCTGCGGCGGCGATGGCACTATCTTCAGTCAGCGTCGTGGGCAATGCGCTCCGATTGAGAACCACCTCCCTGTGACAACCAGGTTTACGCGAGGGTGGCGCCTTCACCGAAATGGCAGGTCGTCTGGTGCATCCTTACTTTGCGCAGCAAGTTGACGTGTCAATCTCACCGGCGCGCACGGCCTGGATTGGGGGGCACGGCTCGGAGCCGTAACTGCAAAATACACAACAATCACCGACTTTCGGCTTCAACCGCGTACCGCATTTTTTGCACTCATAGAAGAACTGGCAAGCATCTGTTGGCATAGTTTCGGTCGCGCGATAGCCGCAATTTTGGCACGTAAGCGTTGACTGCAGTTGCATCGCGGTCACCTAATAAACTTGAGCAGGAATGGTTCGATATAGGGCTCCCAAATAAGTGAGAGCACGACGAACGCAGTACCCAGACTAAGAACCAACCGTGTACTCCTCGAGGCAGTGCGGGCAGCGCAAGATTCGCCAATCCCGCAGGCGACCACCGAACGCCGCCGAAGAAATACCCACCATGCCGCGAGCAGAACGAGCGCGGCGCTGCCTTGAAGAAATAGTCGCCAGTTGGCCAGCATCTCCAGCCCACTGAATACCGCGCCGCCAGTCCCAAGGCCGGCAAGCGCCAGCGTCAGCACACAACAGGACGATGCGGCAAGTGCGCCGAAGCCAACTGTGGCGCCTATTCCAGCAAGCCAGCCCGCAGCAGGGGCCGGGGTTTTGGCGACGCGGTGCGCAGGTCCGATATCCATATTTGTTAGGGCCAATGGCTAGTGCTCCTGTCCGACTTCGGTCAGGATCGCACCCGTAGGAACTACAGGTTCAATCGCAGAATGTTCACAAAACCGCGAGGCGTCACCATCGGACAACTGGCCCGTACGGCCGGGGTCAACCTTGAAACGGTGCGTTACTATGAGCGCATCGGGCTCCTGCCGTCGCCCGATCGTACCGGTGCCGGTCATCGCGCATATGAGCATGGACATGTCCGGCGCTTGGCATTCATCCGCCGCGCGCGCGAGTTAGGATTCAGTATTGAAGATATCCGAGCGCTCCTCACGCTCGCGGTCCCGTCTCAAAGGTCATGTGCGGAAGTCAAAGAGATCGCCAGCGCCCATCTCATCAGTGTTCGAGCCAAACTGGCCGACCTCACGAAACTCGAAAACATTCTGGCCGCAACAATCACTCAATGTAGCGGCGATGCGTCTCCAGCATGCCCCGTACTTGATGTATTAGACACCCCGCTGTCGTACAATTCTTAGGTACTGCGGCACGGTCCCCCTATGCGCGGCGGAAGATACTGAAGCAGAAGTGCTGCATGGCACCCCAAGGGGTGCAATGCGCATACGATCGGGTCGCCACCAGTTCAAATTCGTCCCCAAGAGTAACGGCAAGGCTGTCGGCGTCATAGCGTTTGACGGGTAAACCACTGCAACGCTCCGGGCCATCGAGAGCAAAGGTGCCGATGATAATATGACCGCCGGGCCTGAGAGCTTTCGTCAGCCGCTTGAGATAGGCGGTTCGATCGACCTCATCCGTGAGGAAATGAAACGCCGCACGGTCGTGCCAGAGATCGTAATTTTGTGATGGCTCCCATGTCGTGACATCCGCAACCACCCACCGGACTTGTCCACCCCTATCGCCAAGACGTGCTTTGGCGGTATCCAGCGCAGATTTGGAAAGGTCTAGCACCGTCACGTGCCGAAACCCGCGAGCGACTAGGCTATCTACAAGACGTGAGGCACCCCCTCCGATATCCAAAATGGTGGAGTCAGGCGTCAATCGCGCCAAGCCTATCAATTCGAGCGATGGCGCAGGATTCTTCTCAAACCAGCTAACCTCGCTCTCGCCCTTTGTCGCGTAAATATTCTCCCAATGATCTCTGCGGTTCGGGTCGCTCATGGATAATCCGTGTCAAAACCTAACGCTTTCCGCATGGTGGAGACCTCTTCGGCCATTACCCCAAGGCAGAGAGACTTGCCTATCTTCGTGATCGAACTTCGACGGTCACGTGCGACAAATCCGAAAATGCCGCCAATTTTGCCAGATAATGTTCAGACCCACGTGCTTTGGTGGTCTCGACCGATACAATGGCTCCGAGGTGTCCGGGTCCCAGCCGCCAGAGGTGCAGGTCGGTCACCCGGTCTCCATCGCTCTCGACCGTCTGTCTGACCTTTTCCGTCATCCGCGGGTCCGGATTGCGGTCCAGCAGAATGCCACCGGTGTCCCGCAACAGACCGAATGACCAGTTCGCGATGACGACGGCGCCGATTAAGCCAGCGAGCGGATCCATCCAAAGCCATCCGAAGGTCCGCGCGAGGAGAAGTCCGACGATCACCAGCACCGAAACGGCGGCATCGGCCGCGACGTGGACGATCGCGGCCCGCATGTTGTTGTCGCGATGGTGGGCACCCGCAGGCGCGTCGTGATCGTGCTCTGCAAAACGTTCTTCGAATTCCTTGAACTGATCGTCCTGTTTCAGACGGAGCTTGGCCACGAACTCATGAGGTTCCGGAATCTCATCGAGCGATTCCAAATATCCTCCGCGATCCGCGAACGTGAATGTCTGTCTGGCACCAGCAGGTCTTACGGTTTCAACGGCGACGTGCGAAGCTTGCAATCGCAAGTTATCCAAAAGCCGCAATCGGAAACGAGGCGGCACACCGTTTTCAAAAACTTCAAGTTCGATCACGCCGGCGCCAAAATCGATCCGGCGAACATCCTCGCCGTGATCGTGAGGACGTTCGTGGCCGTGTGCATGACCATGGTCATGGCCGTGATGACCGCCGGATAGTAACCACGCACTCACCAGATTGACCACTAGGCCGAGCACGGCAATCGGAATTGCCTCGTTGAAACTGATGGCGACCGGGGACAGAAAGCGCGTTACCGCCTCATAGCCGATCAGCAGCGCGACCATGGCCAATATGATTGCGCTGCTGTATCCGGCCAGATCCCCGAACTTCCCGGTTCCGAAGGTAAAGTTCCTGTCGTCTGCATATCGGCGCGCATACGTATAGGCTAATGCCGCTAATAGAAGCGCACCGGCGTGTGTCGACATGTGCAAACCGTCGGCGATCAGCGCCAAAGATCCGAAGAGCGCCCCGCCGACGATCTCCGCAATCATCATAACGCTGCACAGCACGATAACTGCCCAAGTCCGGCGCGCGGCCCTGTCGTGGTCCTCTCTCAGAAAAACGTGATCATGCGCAGCAGCTCGATCAATCGTTCGGTCGACGGTCATGACATGCCCTTACTTCAAGTAGGTGTGAACGACTTCGATCAGCTGATCCGCAGCTTCCGCATTCAGGGCCCCAGGATTCTTTTGGGGATCGACCAGATGGGTGCGGATGTGGTCTTCCACCACCTCGGCCATCAGACCTGCGACACTCCCCCGGATGCCGGCAATCATATGCATGATGCGCTCGCACTCGGCTTCTTCGCTCAAAGCGCGCTCGATGGCCTCGACCTGCCCTCGGATACGGCGGACGCGCGCAAGCAGCCTCTTCTTCTCGCGGATGGTATGGCTCATGCGACAATATAGCATACCCCCCTATCCCTCTCAAGCCCTAGCTCTGGGGTTGGTTTATCCCCTTGGTTCGGCGCGGGACGCGCTTCTGGTCTTCAGCGCGGTGCCCCTCGCGCTTACCGGCGGCGTTGCCGCGCTGTGGCTGCGCGGCATGCCGTTCTCGATCTCGGCCGCCGTTGGTTTCATCGCCCTGTCCGGAGTCGCAGTCCTGAACGGATTGGTGATGATCACCCAGATACGGAAAATGATTTCGGAAGGTGTGGACACGGGCGCGGCCATCAGCCAAGGCCCGCTGACGCGGGTTCGCCCAGTCATCATGACGGCGCTGGTTGCCTCGCTCGGCTTCGTGCCGATGGCGCTTGCGACGGGAACGGGAGCAGAAGTGCAGAAGCCGCTCGCGACTGTGGTGATCGGCGGCCTGCTCAGCGCGACTCTGCTTACCTTGCTCGTCTTGCCGGCGCTGTATTCCTACTTCGCATCCTCCGAAATCCAAACCGCGCGTTCGTTCCAAGCCGAGTAGAGGTGGTCTACCAGCGGACCAAGCAGCCCGGAGATGATTAGCGATCCGGAGAAAGCGGCAAAAAACCAGTTGCTCGAAATTCCGAGCTCTTTCGAGATGGGATCCGCAAGGATGGCCGGCAAATAGTAACTTGAGGCCCAAGCGAGCGTTTGTGTCGTGCCTAACGCCAAAACGATAGGCAGCTGCTTCGTTTTCATTCTCGGGACTTTTTGCAAGCGGCGAGTCGGTGCGATTTTGGATTTGTCGTCACGTTGACTGTCGCCAAATCTCGCAAGGTTCTTACCTTCGCCAGCTCAATCAGCGCAAAGGTCTTATGGCCAATCCAAGAACCTTTGTAGCGGGCGCCCTGCGACGACAACCAAGTGGGTCGGAATGTGCGACGGACCATTGCTCCTCGCAACGGATTATGTCAATGTGTCTCGACATATCGACAGAACTGTTCAAGTGGCCCGTCGACCCGGATGGAAGCCCTGAACAGGAGAGTTTTCTGACACTCGTGAGGGGATATCCATGACCAATACTCCAATAAAAGTTGGCATCAACGGAATGGGTCGGATTGGCCGACTGACATTCCGGGCCGCATTAGGTGGATTTCATCGTCCGGAGGACGATCCCCAAAGAACAAACCGTCTGGAAATTGCCCACATCAACGAAGTTAAGGGCGGCATCGACGCGACGGCTCATCTTCTTGAGTTCGACAGTATTCACGGTCGATGGAATCAAAAGATCGGCGTGGAAAATGAAAAGACCATTTCAGTCGCAGACAGACGCGTGGGCTTCACCGACGCCGCCAAGCCAGGTGACATCGATTGGGGCAAACTCGGATGTGAAATCGTGCTGGAGTGCACCGGCAAGTTTCTGAAAGCCTGATCAGCTGAAGGACTACTTCGACCAGGGGGTGAAGCGTGTGATCGTCGCCGCACCGGTCAAAGATGAGGCTGCTCTTAATATCGTGGTTGGTGTTAACGACAAGCTGTATGACCCGGATCGTCACCGGCTACTGACGGCAGCTTCGTGCACCACTAATTGCCTTGCGCCCATTGTGAAGGTTGTTCACGAAGCAATTGGCATCAAACACGGACAGATCACAACAATTCACAATCCAACGAATACAAATGTGGTTGTCGATGCGCCCCACAAAGATCTCCGCCGCGCCAGATCCGCGATGCTATCGATGCAACCGACCACTACCGGCAGCGCAACTGCAATTGCACTGATTTACCCCGAGCTTAAGGGCAAATTGAACGGACACGCCGTGCGCGTACCGGTGCTCAACGCCAGTCTTACGGATTGCGTATTTGAACTTTCCCGCGAGACCAGCGTATCGGAAATCAATTCTCTCTTTGAGACTGCAGAAAACACGAGTCTTGCGGGAATATTAGGATTCGAGAAGCGGCCTCTTGTATCGGCCGACTTCAACAATGACACCCGAAGCTCAATTGTCGATGCACAAAGCACGATGGTGACGGACGGAACACTGCTCAAAGTTTATGCCTGGTACGACAACGAGGTCGGATATTCTTGTCGAATGGTCGACCTGGCTAACATCGTTGGGAGGGCCGGAGCATGAATAATACCGCCAGAAACTATCTGATCGTTACAGCTTCCTATTGGGGCTTCACATTAGTCGACGGCGCGCTACGTATGCTCGTGCTGTTCCACTTTTTTCGACTCGGTTACACACCATTTACGCTCGCGTTTTTGTTTTTGCTTTATGAAGCGGCCGGGGTCGCAGCTAATCTGGCGGGCGGATACTTCGCTTCTAAGTACGGCATTCCCCGAATGCTTGCGACCGGGCAACTCTTGCAGATTGCCGGTCTCATTATGCTCTCGTGCTTAAGTGATCACTGGAGCGCGGTCGCATCGGTGGCTTGGGTGGTTGCAGCACAAGGCATTGCCGGTGTTGCAAAAGATTTGACCAAAACGGCTTCAAAATCCGCGATCAAAGCCACATCGTCTGACGGTAACAGCCAGTTATTCCGCTGGGTGGCATGGTTCACAGGCTCCAAGAACGCCATGAAAGGCGTGGGGTTCTTCGTTGGTGGCCTTCTGCTCGATGTGGTCGGATTCCGCCCCGCTCTTTGGATGATGGCCGGTCTTCTTGCGCTGATTTTCGTTGCGTGTCGGCTTTCATTGCCGAGTAACTTGGGCAAAGCGAAGTCATCAAAAACGATCAAAGAGTTATTTGGAAAGACGCGCGGCGTGAATTTATTGGCCGCTGCGCGCATCTTTATGTTTGGATCGCGCGATGTTTGGTTCGTTGTCGGATTGCCCGTCTTTCTCTACGCGAATGGATGGCGTTTCCTAGAGGTCGGAGGCTTCCTTGCCGCGTGGACGATCGCCTATGGCGGGATTCAAGCCATCGCGCCTTCACTAGTTTCTCGGAGCACCGACGGGCTCAGCCGTGAAGTTCCTGCTGCCCGTCTTTGGGCTCTCATTCTAGCGGCTGTCCCAATTTGCCTCGCGATCACCATGAAGAGTGTGGACGTATCGCGGCCTGACCTAATCATTGTGGTAGGCCTCGCGCTGTTCGGCCTGCCTTTCGCGGTCAACTCATCGCTGCATTCTTATCTGATCCTGGCCTACGCGGGTTCTGAAAAGTCAGCAGAGGATGTCGGTTTTTACTACGCGGCCAACGCCGCGGGACGCCTTCTCGGTATCACGCTGTCGGGATTGCTCTACCAACTTGGTGGTATCACGGGGTGTATGATTGGCGCGTCCGTGATGTTGATCATTTGCTGGGGCCTTACTTTCGCGCTGCCGACGTCTTCGCGACCGGTCGCAGTTCCAACATCCGGATGAAGCAGTTGAACTTGAGCAGCAAAGGCGTTAGCAGGCCGCTACACAGAGACGCTTTTGCAACTTCCAGCCTTGCGAACAGGTCTCGCAGTTGCAGCTGGTGTCGCGGGTGTCAACGAAGAGAAACAGCAAAATCTCTCCGCTGCCAGCCCAGCTGTAGGCCTCTGCGTCGATGGATTACAAGCGGGCGCCTGGTGCTCCCCCTGTCTAGAGATGCCATCCGCTAACCGCAGCCACAACCACTGTTCTCTTTCTTTTCGGCGACGGTATCAGCGGCGCAACATGCGTCCGCATTAGATGGGGTTGCCGTGCTACAGCATCCAGCTGAGGCCGCACCATTCTCAACGCCTCCCCGCGTGCAGACGCCAGTCTCCGGTAGATCCAATTCAACACGAGCTGCAGCTTCCTTGTCGCCTGCAATATCGGCGGCAATCGAACGAACCTGCTCGTAACCTGTGATCATCAGGAATGTTGGCGCACGACCGTAGGATTTCATGCCGGCCAGATAAAGCCCGGGCTCAGGTTGTGCGAGCTCACGTGCACCGTGAGGACGCACTGTGCCGCAACTATGTTCGTTTGGATCGATCAGTGGCGCAAGCGCCACCGGCGCATCAATCGCGGGATCGAGCCCAAGGCGCAATTCGCTCAGGAATGATAGATCGGGACGAAAGCCCGTCGCGACGATCAATTCATCGACAACAACATGACGGCCGCAACATGCCGATCCCGCTCCAATACGAAGACGTTCACCGGCAGCGGACATGTGGCTCACACTAAAGCCCGGCTCAACGCGAATTCTGCCTGCCGCCACGATCGCCGCAAAGGCCGAGCCTAATTCTCCTCGCGCGGCTAGTTTATCATTTGCGCCGCCGCCAAAAGCCTTCGAGGGATCTGAGCCTCGCAGCAGCCAGATGATCTCGGTATCAGGTGAACCATCCTGAAGATGAGCCAACTCCATCAGCGTGCCGATCGCAGAATGGCCCGCTCCCAGTACAGCCACCGTCTTGCCTGCGTACCTTAAACGTTGAGCGCCACGAATATCTGGCATCGCGTAGGTAATATGGGCGGCGAGGTCTCGCTCCCCGATAGCAGGAAGGCCACTTACACCTGCAGGGTTAGGCGTTGACCACGTCCCGGACGTATCAATGATGGCATCGGCGCGTAGTGTTTCGGGACCTTTGCCATTCTGATACCGAATTTCGAAGGGCGCAGATTCGCGCCCCTTGGTCTTCGCCTTGTCGTAGCCGAGACGACTGATAGCCGTCACGCGGCTTCCCGTACGAATGACATCCTTCAGAACCGTGCGGGTAGCTAAAGGATCAAGATATTGCTCAAGCAGCTCCCGTCCCGTCGGATAAACGTGCGGATCAGGCGAATTCCAGCCCGCTGAAGACAACAAGCGTTCAGCCGCCTTATCAACATTGTATTCCCATGGTGAAAACAGCTGGACGTGCTTCCACTGCCTAATGGCATGGGCCGCCGCCGGTCCCGCTTCAAGGACCACCGGATTGAGACCACGCTCTAAGAGATGCGCGGCCGCTGCAAGGCCTACGGGACCAGCTCCGATAACGGCTACATTCTTGCTCATATACATCTCCTACATTTCGCGAATTGTCGAATTATTCGGCAAAGTTAGACTAGGCCGCGGATTTCTTATCCGCGCATTCTTCATCAACGCAGCATTCCGCAATCAGGAAATTCACTAATCCTTGCATGGTGTCGTATTCAGCAAGGCAGAATAGGGTCTTCCCCTCGCGCCTTTGCGTAACCAATCCCACCATCATGAGCTCCTTGAGGTGATACGACATTGTAGAGGCTGCTACCTTTAGCTTCTCACCCAGCTTCCCAGCCGGCATACCGGCATGGCCCGCACGAATAAGGGCTCTGTAGATCCTCAATCGGGTCGTATTTCCCAAGGCCTCAAGCCGGGCCGCTGCATCATCGATTTTCATGACCCCATCCTGACACGTGAGGGGATGGAGTCAATCATAATTCGAGAATATTTGAAATATAGAAAGTTGCTTCTCTGAGACAGTTGACATCGTTCTAATATATCCATATATCTGGATTTATGGAGAACGAACCTGCTATCCTCGCAATGGCTGCGCTTGCACAAAGTACGCGCCTCGCGGCCTTCAAAATTCTGGTGAACCACGAACCAGACGGCCTGCCTGCGGGAGATCTCGCGCGCGTTTTGGAAGTGCCTCAAAATACTCTTTCGGCGCACCTCTCCGTCCTCTCGCGAGCGGACCTTGTTACGTCTGAGCGTCGCAGCAGGACGATCGTCTATCGTGCCAATCTCCAAACGTTTCAGTCCGTCGCACTGTTCCTATTGCAGGATTGCTGCGGTGGCCGCCCGGATATTTGTGCTCCTGTTCTGAACAGCCTGAAGATCTGTGACACCCCAAAATCAAAAAAGGAAAAGTCCCGCGCCTGATTGCCGGGACACCGCTCGCTTTAACCTGGTGCAATCATGAATACCTTCGAACGCTATCTGACACTCTGGGTCGCACTCTGCATCGTCGCAGGTGTGGCTTTAGGTCATATAATGCCGAGCTTCTTTGCAGCCGTAGCTTCTGCCGAAGTCGCGAAGGTCAATCTTCCAGTAGCAATACTGATCTGGCTAATGATTGTGCCAATGCTACTCAAGATCGATTTCGGTGCGCTAGGAAGCGTTCGTGAGCATTGGCGCGGTGTAGGCGTCACGTTGTTCGTTAATTGGGGCGTGAAGCCTTTTTCGATGGCTTTACTCGGCACCTTCTTCATCGGACACGTCTTCGCACCGATGCTGCCATCAGCACAAATACCCTCCTACATTGCCGGTCTCATTCTGTTGGCCGCAGCACCATGTACGGCCATGGTTTTTGTCTGGTCGAACCTCTGCGAGGGTGAACCACACTATACGCTCAGTCAGGTCGCGCTTAACGACATTCTGATGGTGTTCTTGTTTGCGCCGCTGGTTGGCCTGTTGCTGGGCGTGGCATCGATCACAGTACCGTGGGCGACGCTGCTATTGTCCGTAGTACTTTACATTGTCGTTCCGGTCATCATTGCGCAGCTTTGGCGCAGCTCAATGATTCGAGCAGGCAATGGAGTCTTTGAGCGGACTATGGCTAAGCTACAGCCCGTCTCGCTCGTGGCGCTCCTCGCGACCTTAGTGCTGTTGTTTGGCTTTCAAGGCGAACAAATCCTGCGGCAGCCTGTTGTGATCGCGATCCTGGCGGTGCCAATCTTGATCCAGGTCTACCTGAACGCGGGCATCGCTTATTGGCTGAGCCGACGATTCGGTGTGGCCTGGTGCGTAGCAGCTCCAGCTGCTCTGATCGGGGCTAGTAATTTCTTTGAGCTCGCAGTTGCTGCCGCGATCAGCCTGTTCGGATTGAATTCGGGAGCCGCATTAGCGACAGTCGTCGGCGTGCTGGTCGAAGTACCCGTGATGCTTTCGGTAGTGCGAATCGTAAAGGCAACAAGGGGCTGGTACGAAGCGGGAGTATCCTGCGAGCCAGCTAAAGTCCGTTCATGACAGTTACGATCTACCACAACCCCGCATGTGGGACCTCGCGTAATACGCTCGCCATGATCAGGCAAAGCGGCGAGGACCCGGTCGTGATCGAATATCTAAAAACGCCACCAACGCGCGAACGGCTGAAAGAGCTGATTGCCGCGCTAGGGATACCCATCCGAGGATTGTTGAGAGAAAAAGACACGCCCTACAAAGAGCTTGGACTGGATGATCCCAAATGGTCTGACGACGAATTACTGGATTTCATGTTGGCGCATCCGATCCTTATCAACCGACCAATCGTCATAACACCCAAAGGTACGAAGCTCTGCCGTCCTTCGGAAACCGTCTTAAACTTGCTTGACCATCCGGTTCGTCGGTTCGTGAAGGAAGACGGGCAAGTGGTCGAAGGGAATTGATCTCGTGCCGTAACCTCGCGCAGCAAATGTTGCGATGCAATATGCAAGGCGGCCCGCGCCAGAGTTCACTTTGTAATGATTTTAAATGTCGCTAGACTTGTCCACATGTCTGGAGAAGTCGAATGGCGTCCAAGACTGAGTTATCGCGTCGTGTAGTGGTCGGGACAGGCTTGGCGTTGCTGCTCCCGAAGCCAGCCCGGTCTGAACCCGCATCGCCAGAACCGATTCGTTTCGGTCTCACGCCCGTCTTTTTGACATCCGATCTCGAACTTCTTGGTCGGCTTCAATCCTATCTGCAACTTGCCACCGGCCTTCCCGTAAATCTCGTCGAACGTCGCACCTATCAGGAAATCACAGCCATGCTGATTTCTGGGCAGCTGGATGCGGCATGGATTTGTGGCTATCCGTACGTGGCGCATCGGCACGAATTGCAGCTCGTCGCCGTGCCCCTCTGGCATCAAAAGCCGCTCTATCAATCCTATATCATCATCGACAAAGAACGCGACGCTCAAACCCTTGTTGATCTGCGGGGAGATATTCACGCTTTCTCCGATCCAGACTCCAACTCGGGATTTCTCGTAACCCGAGCAGACCTCGCGGCGATGGGTCTTAGACCAGAAAATTTCTTCCGAAGGTCGATCTTCACCTACGGCCACCGCAACGTCATTCGTGCGGTGGCATCCGGTCTCGCTCAGTCAGGCTCGGTCGATGGCTATGTCTATGATGTCGTCGCAAACCTCGAACCGACACTCGTGTCCAACATTCGCATTCTCTCGGCATCCGAATGGCTTGGGTTTCCTCCTATCGCCGGACCAAAGAACCCGCCGGACGGCCAGAGACTTTCGTTATTAAAAACTGCGCTTCTCGATATTCATAAAACAGAAGAAGGGCGGGCTGTGCTGGCTATGCTTCAATTGGATGGATTCGCGAGTGAAGGAGCAAAACTTTACGATACCATCGCGGCGAAAGCTGCCTTCGTCGCGACGGCGGGATGATGCTCATGACGCGCCTCGGCAAATGGCCCATCACAGTTAAAGTCCCGCTGGCGGTTGCCGCCTTGATGATCACTGTAGGCGTAATTGTTTCCGAGCAGGTCCTTCGTCGTCTCGAAGAAACGCAAACACGTTTCCTTTCCGATCTTTCACAAAGCTACCTGGATGGCCTTTCGTCTTCAATTACACCCGCACTTTTGCGCGAAGACAATTGGGAGGTTTACGATGCCATCGACCGGGCCAAAACGATAAACCGCGGCCTGCGAGCTATAGAGACGATCGTCACCAATGCAGACCGCTCTGTGATCGCCGCGTCAGATCCTCGCGTTCATCCTATCGGCTCACAAGTTGAGACGAGCCTGCCCATTAACAAATTTAGTTTTGAGGCAGGCGCGAACACCGCAAGCGCGATGCGTGTCCTTTCGTATCCGGGCCGAACAGCCGGAATCATTTTTGCGACATTCGACACGCGACATCTGGCGGCAGAACGTAGAGATGTTTTATGGGCTCTAACGATAAGCAATGGTGTTCTGACGCTTACGCTCGCGCTGGCGGGTTGGTTTCTCGTCATGCGAATGATGTCGCCTGTCAGAGTACTCACGGATCATCTCGGTGCCGCCCAAGATGGCCATGCCGACCTCATACCGTCTTCAAATCTGTCAAAAACGTCCGGGGAATTCCATCTTCTCTTCAAATCCTACAACGCCCTGGTTCGCTCGATGCGCGACCGCGAAGAGCTTGCGATAAGACTTGCTGAAGAAAAACGTCTTGGCAGTTTGGGGCGTTTGGCTTCGTCCTTGGCTCACGAGATCAACAATCCACTCGGCGGTCTTTTCAATGCTCTCTCCACGCTTAAGAGTCACGGTGCCATTGAGCATGTCCGGGAACGTTCGCTGGCGCTACTTGAGCGTGGCCTAAATGGCATCAAAGATACCGTAAGGACAACGCTGACTGTCTACCGGTCCGATAGTCAATCAAGGCCGTTGGAGCCAAGCGACATTGATGATCTTAAGCTTCTTGTCGCGCCGGAAGCGAAGCGTCGGTCCATACGGATCGAGATGATCAACGGTCTTGTTGAGAAGATGCCTGTTCCGGCCACGCCAGTCAGACAGGCGATCTTGAATTTACTTCTTAATGCAATAGCTGCCTCGCCTGACGGTGCAACCGTTACGCTCACGACAAACAGAAATGAACAACTCGAAATAAACGTAAGGGATCGCGGGCCAGGCTTGCCAGATTGGGCGGCCGAGGTTCTCAGCGCGGCTGAACTGACACCTCCTCGCTCCGAAGGAGGCCTTGGCCTTTGGACAACAAGTAGGCTCATTGTTCAGTTGTGCGGGCGCATCAGTATCAAGCGGGTAGACCCCGGCACGGAGATTTCTATTCGTATTCCTCTTACTAGACCGGAGTTGGCCAGTGCAGCGTGAGCAACGATTAGTTGGATTGGTGGAGGACGATCCAGTCATGGGTGAAAGCTTGATCCAACGGCTGACGCTGGATGGCATCGGCGTCAAATGGTGGCAGGACGGAGAGAGTGCGGTCAAAGAGATCGCAAGCAGTCGCTTCGACGCTATCGTTTGCGATATTCGACTTCCTGACATGAATGGCGAACAATTTTTTACAGAGGCAGCCCGGAGCGGCAACGCGGCTCCCTTCATGTTCATCACGGGACAGGGAGATATTGACCAAGCTGTCAGGCTGATGCGCGCTGGAGCACGCGATTATGTAACGAAGCCGTTCGATATGGATCGCTTTCTTGTGCGGCTTGCTGAGATTTTCAGGCCTGCACAATCTTCCATCGTATCTGAAGCATTGGGGTATTCTCAGCCTGCCAAGGACTTGGCGCATCTCATCGAACGGTTGGCTCCGCTCCCATCCACCGTCTTGTTCACGGGAGAGACCGGCAGCGGTAAGGAGGTTGCCGCTCGTTTCTTGCACGCAACCTCGCCTCGCAGCGATAAACCTTTTATCGCCGTCAATTGCGCTGCCATCCCGTCTGAATTGATGGAAAGCGAACTCTTCGGTCACGAAAAAGGATCTTTTACGGGCGCATCACAGCGCCACGTCGGATATGCGGAACGAAGCGGAGCTGGAATCTTATTCCTAGATGAGATCGGCGATATGCGGCTTGAGCTCCAAGCAAAACTATTGAGGTTGCTCGAAGAACGTAAATTTAACCGAGTGGGCGGCGAAACTGCCCTTCCTTTCACCGGCCGTCTGATCGCAGCTACCAATCAGGACCTATTCGATCTCGTGCAAAAGGGACGCTTTCGCGAGGATCTCTATTACCGGATCAACGTCGTAACGGTCGAAATACCGTCACTACGTGCAAGACGCGACGACATTCCTTGGCTGATGAACAAATTTCTGAATGAATTCTCGACGACAGCGAGCCGCGATATCAAAGGCTTCGGTGCCCTCGCTGAGCAGGCAGCCCTCCATTATCCGTGGCCTGGGAACGTGCGTGAGCTTAGAAACCGAGTTGAGCGAGCAGTCGCTCTCGGTTTGGATGAATGGATCATGCCGGCCGATCTATTTCCGGCGACAGAGCGAAGCGCAGGGCGTGCCAATTTGGAATCTCTGGAAGATGTCAGACAGGACGCCGAACGTCGTCACATTCTTCGTGCACTTCAGACCGCAAACGGTGAAATCGGAACGGCATCTAAAATTTTGGGAATTGGCCGGACCACACTCTGGGACAAGATGCGGCGGCTCGGCTTAAGCACCGACGTTCAGGATCCAAGTCAATAGTGCGACTTGTTCAGCGTCATTTAATTACGACAGGAACCGTTGTCAGTGGAGCAACCGTTCGCATTCCTGAACGAACGGCAACGCAACATGTTCGGGAATCCGAACATCTGCTCCTCGGCAGGTAGCCCCATCTTGGAAAAATTCAATTATCTCAACGCTGGAACGTAGTGGCCCGATCTCTGCAATGAGCTCCCCGTCCGATGGGACACAAAATCCATGATCTGGGGAGATCATCATGAAGAGTTGCGACAAACTAGTCGACGCTGGCCGTCGCCATTTTCTAAGTAGCGCCGGCGCCATGACCGCGGCCGCCGCCGCCGTTTCAGTTTTATCTACTGAAGCAAAAGCTGACCAAGCACCCTCAACTTTAATTCGTTACCCGAAGAGCAGGCTCGGGAATGTCGCCGATTTGAAAGTGAACGAGCCTCTCGCCGTCAACTATCCTGATGATGACGCGCCAGGCGTTTTGATCAAGCTCGGGCAACGAGTTGCCAGCGGCGTTGGTGCTGACGGAGATATCGTAGGCTTTACGACCGTCTGCCCGCACAAGGGATTCCCGCTGAATTACGTCGCTTCCGACAAGACGATGAATTGCCCCGGTCATTACTCGCGGTTCGATTGCGAGAAAGGTGGCCAGCAAATCTGGGGTCAGGCGACGCAGAATCTGCCTCAATACACGCTTCGCATCGACGAGAAGGGCGACATCTACGCTGAGGGCGTGGATGAGCTGCTCTACGGCCGTCTTTCGAACGTACTGTAAGGAGAGAGAACATGACGTACAAACGCCAAATTGGTCATCTTCCGATCGTCCCCGCAGACGCGAAAGAGCACAACGTCGTTTGCCACTACTGCATCGTCGGATGCGGTTATAAGGCCTACACTTGGGATGCGCGCTATGAAGGCGGCACAGCCCCAAGTCAGAACAAATTCGGCATCGATCTTTCCAAACAGCAGGAAGCCGATACGGGCAGTTGGTATGCGCCTTCGATGTATAACATCGTGAAGCAGAATGGCCACGATGTACATCTGGTCGTTAAGCCCGATAAGGACTGCGTGGTCAATTCAGGTCTCGGATCGCCGAGGGGCGCCCGAATTGCTGAGATGAGCTATTCGCGCCAACGCAACACACAGCTTCAAAGGCTAACCGACCCCCTCGTCTGGCGCTACGGACAAATGCAGCCCACGAGCTGGGACGATGCGCTTGATTTGGTAGCCCGCGTGACTGCGGCTGTGATCGCCAAGCAAGGCGAAGACGCCCTCTTTGTCTCGGCCTATGACCATGGCGGCGCCGGCGGCGGTTACGAAAATACGTGGGGCACCGGGAAGCTCTATTTTGGCGCGATGAAGATCAAAAACATCCGCATCCACAATCGGCCCGCTTACAATTCCGAAGTTCACGGAACGCGTGATATGGGCGTCGGCGAGCTCAACAATTGTTATGAAGACGCTGAACTTGCCGACACCATCGTTGCCGTCGGCACAAATGCCCTCGAAACGCAAACCAACTATTTTCTCAATCACTGGATACCGAATCTACGCGGCTCGACGTCAGACAAAAAGAAAGCCCAGCTCGGCAACGAACAATTTGATCGCGGCCGGATTGTTATCGTCGATCCGAGACGGACAGTGACCGTCAATGCTTGCGAGGTTGAGGCCGGGAAGGACAACGTCCTTCATCTCGCCCTCAACTCCGGCACGGACCTCGTCCTCTTCAATGCTTGGTTTACGTATGCCGTCGATAAGGGCTGGATTGATAAGTCCTTCGTTCAGGCCAGCACCAAGGATTTTGACAAGGCAGTTGCGGCCAATAAGGTTTCGGTCGCCGATGCAGCCAAGATCACTGGGCTTAGCGAAAACGACATCGTCAAGGCGATCACCTGGATTGCCGAACCAAAGGCTGGCGGCGCACGCCGGCGCACGATGTTTGCATATGAGAAAGGCCTGATTTGGGGAAACGACAACTATCGCACGAACCAAGCACTTGTGAACGTTGCTCTCGCCACCGGCAACGTCGGACGGCCGGGTGGAGGTTGCGTCCGAATGGGCGGACATCAAGAGGGCTATTCACGACCGTCGGATGCACACGTCGGCAAACCTGCCGCTTACGTCGATCAATTGCTCATCGGCGGAAAGGGAGCGGTTCATCACATCTGGGGATGCGACCACTACAAGACCACGTTGAACGCAATGGAGTTCAAGAAGGTCTACAAGAAGAGAACCGACATCGTTAAAGATGCGATGAATGCGGTTCCGTATGGCGATCGCAACGCGATGGTCAAGGCCATCACCGATGCAATCGCAAAAGGCGGCCTATTCGCCGTGAATGTTGACATTGTGCCAACCAAGATCGGAGAGGCTTGCCACGTCATTCTTCCCGCCGCGACCTCCGGCGAGATGAACCTGACCTCGATGAATGGCGAGCGGCGGATGCGCATAACGGAGCGATACATGGACCCGCCAGGACAAGCGATGCCCGATTGTCTCATCGCAGCGCGTCTCGCCAATAATCTTGAGCGTATATTCCGTGAAATTGGCAAGAAAGACGTTGCCGATAAATTCAAAGGCTTCGACTGGAAAACCGAAGAAGACGCATTCATGGATGGCTACGCCAAACATGAAAAGGGAGGCGAATTTGTCACGTATGCGCGCCTGCGTGCCATGGGAACCAACGGCTTTCAGGAGCCCGCGACTGGCCTGGAAACCACCGGGGCTGTCGCAGGCGGCACATCAACCGGCGCTCCTGTCGCTGCGAGCCAAGACCAGCAGAAGATCATCGGCACCAAACGTCTTTATGCGGATGGAAAGTTTAACTCCAAGGACGGCAAGGCTTCGTTTGCAGCGTCTCCATGGCGGGGGCTTCAGGCTCCAGGCAAGCAAGCAGAGAAGGATAAATTCCACTTCCTGATCAACAATGGTCGTACCAATCTCGTCTGGCAGAGTGCTTACCTAGACGTGGACAATGAGCTTGTCATGGACCGATGGCCCTATCCATTCATCGAGATGAATCCATCTGACATGACTGAGCTTGGCCTGAAAGAGGGTGATCTTGTCGAAATCTACAACGACAATGGCTCAACGCAGGCGATGGCACTCCCGACTCCGACTGCAAAGCGGAAACAGGCCTTCATGCTGTTCGGCTATCCGACCGGGGTGCAGGGCAACGTGGTCTCCAAGGGAGTGAACGAACTGATCATTCCTAACTACAAGCAAACTTGGGGCAATATTCGTAAGATCGCGGATGCCCCAGAAGGAGTGAAACACCTCTCCTTCAAGTCGAACGAATACGTAACCTGAGTTGCAGACGAGGGATTCCTTGCGGAATCCCTCGTCTCTTGAGGGGACGGCATGAACCTCCATCAAAGCTTTGTTCAGCACGACATTGCTGACTGCACGAAGGGACAATCGTTGTTGTCCCTTCGGCACGCGCGTGAGATTTTTCTCAAAGACGTGCACCCAATTAGTGAAACCGTGTCTATCCGGCTTAACGAGGCCGTATCCCGTATCACTGCGGCCGATGTTGTCTCTAACGTTTCTCTTCCGAGGTTCGACAACTCGGCAATGGATGGCTTTGGTATCTGCCTCGAAGATCTTTCCACATCCTTCCCTAAAACGTTGCAACTGGCGGGTCGCGCCCTCGCCGGCCATTCAGCGACGGGCAGTTGCACATCCGGTTCCGCGCTGCGAGTCCTGACCGGGTCGCGGGTGCCAACAGATGTCGCGGCAATTATCCCCCAAGAGCAAGTCACCATCATTGGCGACACGATCTTGATTTCCAGCGTACCGCGTTGCGGCGCGAACATCCGCCGCCAAGGTGAAGATACGCTGGCCGGCTCAGTCGTGGTGCCTAAAGGCACAATCATCGATGCTAGGCACATTGCGATGTTAGCCGCTGTCGGCCTTACTCAGATCCATGCTCTACGACCACTTCGAATCGGGTTGATTTCGACGGGCGACGAACTTTCGGACGATAGCCGAGACCTGAGCCAAAACGGCATCGTGGATGTAAACAGGCCAATGCTCCGATCCCTCTTGGCCTCGCCGATGTTCGACCTAACCGATTTTGGAATTTGCCGCGATGATCCTGGCTTACTCTCACAGATTTTGAAAAGTGCTGCAGGGCGAACCGATTTAATCATCTCATCAGGCGGCATCTCTGGAAGCGAAACAGATTGCTTGGAAAGGGCTGTACTGAATGCTGGCGGAACGTACGAGCGGCTCAGAGTGGCGATCCGGCCCGGAAAGCCGATTGCGAAGGGACGCATTGGCGCAATGGAGATTGTCGGCCTTCCAGGTAATCCAGTGTCTGCATTAATCAACTTTCTTCTTTTCGCGCGGCCAACATTATTCAAGAAGCTTGGAATATCCGGAACCGCTCTGTCTGCCGTAAAGGCGAGATGTGCGGCAGCTCTACCTCGGCACTTCAATCGTTCTGAATTCATCCCAGTTCAAATTGGCAATATCAATGAATTTTGCGAGCCGATTGTCCACAAGCTTGGCAGCGGTAGCTCTGCGAGCCTGAGTCCACTGGTCGCCGCGGACGGCTTTGCACTGATTGAAGCGGGAGTGGGCTCCATTGAAGCAGGCGAGCGATTGGACTTCTATCCCTTCAGAAACGCCTTTTCGATCTCATGAGGAAAACGGATGAAATTGACAGTAAGCATCATCGCGCTTGCGTTCGTTGGAGTTGCTTCGGCGCATGCGCAAGACATCGAAGCAGGCCGCAAGGTATTCAATAAATGCATCGCCTGTCATTCTGTCGGACCAGGCGCCAAGAATAAAATTGGTCCCGAGCTAAATGGCTTGATCGGACGAAAAGCAGGCTCAGTCCCGGGATACTCTTACTCGGATGCAAACAAGCAGTCCGGCATAACGTGGACCGAGGAAGAATTTGCCAAATACATTCGGGACCCGCAGGGCACGGTAAAAGGAACGAAGATGGCCTTCGCCGGCCTGAAGAACGACCAGGACATCAAGGACGTCACAGCATTCCTGAAATCGTTCGATAAGGATGGCGGTTCCAAATGAATCTGCTGTCCACTCTCAGCTTTCGAACAAGCAACTCCGCCGAGTCGGAGATCTTCGCAAAACGTCGGAATTTTAAAGTTCTCGTCGATGCCCAGAAAGAAACCTCAGCGAGTCTTGCGGGTCATGCCTCTGTCATGTAATTTGTCCATAAATATGGACATATGGACACGAGGGACGTGGACCGATGAGCACTATCCAAGAGACGGCTATTGAGGGCTTTGGCTCGCTGGCTCAATCGACTCGGCTTGAGACCATGCGACTTCTACTTGCGGCGCATCCCGCCAGCGTGTCCGCAGGAGAAATCGCCAAAAGGTGTGAAGTCCCCCACAATACGATGTCCAATCACTTGAGCATCTTGGCGAGAGCAGGCCTCGTGAATGTCGAAAAAGACGGCCGCTCGATGAACTATCGCGCCGATGCCGGCGCCTTTCGCACACTGATCGATTTTCTAGCTAAGGAATGCTGCGGCGGTCGTCCTGAGCTTTGCGGCTATTTTCCCGATGCCGTGAAGCCTGAAGTTCGAGACGAATCGGGAGTTGTGCTCCCCTCTTTCAACGTCCTGTTTCTGTGCAGTCACAACTCCGCGCGTTCTATTATCGCGGAAGCCCTGCTTGATAGATTGGGCGGCGGAAAGTTCCGTGCACACTCTGCTGGTTCAGACCCAAATAAATCCCCTCTCCCGGAAGTGTTAGAGCGCCTTAAGGCGCTTGGCCATGACGTGTCGAATCTACGTAGCAAATCATGGAACGAGTTCACAGGCAGCAATGCGCCGCGCATGGACTTCGTTATTGCGCTTTGCGATACGCCCGAGGGACAGGCCTGTCCGGATTTTGGCGATCGATTTGTAACCGCCGCTTGGCCGCTTCCTGATCCTAGCAAGTTCGTGGGTTCAAGCACCGAGCGCACTACATTACTTAACGAGCTCTACGCGATGATCCGGCGACGAATAGAAATCTTTATCAATCTTCCATTCGCCTCGCTCGATCGCATGGCGCTTAAAAGACGCCTTGACGAAATTGGCGACACGACACGCGTCGCGCCATAAGAGACGTTCAATCGCCGCTAATCGCAGGATCTCCGCAAATGTCGGGACTTCAAAACCGAGTGTTGCCAGATCTCATCCTTGTATCCGGAGAATTTATCCTAGATCGCGAAGCTCTGAGAGCTTGGCGAGGTACCGTTGAACTCAGCCTGTCGCTTCGACAACTTCGTATCCTCGAGATATTCCTCGAGCGGCCAGGTCAGATCATCAGTCGCGCTTTTATCCGATCAACCGTCTGGGGACCGACCGCACCGGTCTCGGGAAACAATGTCGACGTGGAAATCGGTCACATGCGAAAAGTCTTACGTGGAGCCGACGGCAGCCAACCGATCAAGACGGTCAGGGGTTGCGGCTTCGCTTTTGAGCCCAAAGAAGCTCAAAGACACGGCTAGATCCTGCGCTAACTTGCCTGCGCAAAGCGATCGTCGAGAGCATATCCGGCGCCCCGCACCGTTCGGATTGGATCCTGGTTGCTATCCAGGTTCAGCAATTTGCGTAGGCGTCCAATGTGAACATCCACCGTTCGCTCATCGATATAGATGTCGCGACCCCAAACGCCATCGAGCAATTGCTCGCGGCTAAAGACACGGCCTGGATGCTCAAGAAAGAATTCCAGAAGTCTGTATTCTGTCGGGCCCAAGTCGACGGCACGGCCTGCCCGCGCCACACGGCGCCTCTCACGATCCAGCTCAATGTCGCCGTACGAGAGGATGGTTGCCATTCGACTTGGACTTACGCGGCGAAGTAGCCCTCGGACACGCGCCAAAATCTCCGGCACCGAGAACGGCTTAACAATGTAATCGTCTGCGCCGGTCGCTAGTCCCCGGACCCGCTCACTCTCTTCGCCACGAGCTGTAAGCATAATGATTGGAAGATTTTTGGTTTGGAGATTGCCGCGAAGCCGCCGGCAGAGCTCGATGCCAGAAAGCCCCGGAAGCATCCAATCGAGAATTAGAAGATCTGGCAGGTACTCCTTCAACCGCGCGTCTGCCTCATCACCTCGAACGGATATATCGACGTTATAGCCTTCAGCCTCCAAATTGTACTTAAGCAGCGTAACAAGAGATTCTTCGTCTTCGACGACAAGAATGCGCGCCTTCATTTGATGCCTCTTGCCTGCGATCAATTGGTACCCGTGAAGTTTGTCATGTCGCCCTTAGGACGCTTTTCCGTAATCGTTTGCCCATCGACTTGGTACACGATGGTCTCAGCTATATTGGTCGCATGATCTCCCATCCTCTCGATATTCTTCGCACAGAACATCAGATGGATGCAGAAGGTGATGTTGCGAGGGTCTTCCATCATGTAGGTCAGCAACTCGCGAAACAGCGACGTGCAAATCGCGTCAACTTCTTCGTCACCCTTCCAGACCGTCATGGCGGCAGCTACATTTCTAGCCGCATAAGCGTCCAGCACAGATTTAATCTGCTCTTGCACAAGCTCGGACATGTGTTCGAGTCCACGCACGAGTTTCACCGAGTGGAAATCCCCCTCGCCGATTGCATGCACGCGCTTTGCATTATTCTTGGCAAGATCCCCGATTCGCTCCAGGTCCGTCGCAACTCGCATGGCACTGACAATCTGTCGAAGGTCAATCGCCATCGGCTGGCGCCGAGCAATTGTGAGAACTGACCGTTCCTCGATCTCGCGTTGGAGCTGATCGACGTCCGCATCTTTCGCAACCGTTGCGACCGCTAGAGCCGCGTCGCGCTCAACCAGCGCGTTAACGGCGTCAACGAGCTGTCGCTCGACGATTCCACCCATTTCCGATACCAGCCTGCCAATCTCCTGCAGATCTTCATCGAAGGCTTTGGCCGTATGATCGAGGATCATCATTTTCTCCCAGATGATTAGCCGAAACGGCCCGTGATATAGTCTTGCGTACGGTGGTCTTCGGGCGCGGTGAAGATCTTAGTTGTCAGACCAAACTCCACGAGCTCGCCCAAATACATAAACGCCGTGTAGTCAGAGACCCGCGCTGCTTGCTGCATGTTGTGCGTGACGATAACGATCGTGTAATCGGACTTCAGCTCGTCGATCAGCTCTTCGATTTTCGCTGTCGAAATCGGATCAAGGGCAGAGCATGGCTCGTCAAACAGGATCACCTCGGGTCGAACGGCGACGGTCCGCGCAATACACAGGCGCTGTTGTTGACCACCAGACAGGCTTAAACCACTGGCTTGAAGCTTATCCTTGACCTCATCCCAGAGCGCAGCGCGCTGAAGGGCCTTCTCCACGCGGCTATCGATCTCTTTCTTCGGCAACTTCTCGTAGAGACGAATCCCATAGGCCACATTCTCATAAATCGACATGGGGAACGGCGTGGGTTTCTGAAACACCATGCCGATCCTGGCCCGAAGAAGGTTAATGTCGATCTCATCGCCAACGATGTTTACGCCGTCGAAATGAACCTGCCCTTCCGCGCGCTGACCGGGATAAAGATCGTACATGCGGTTAAGCACACGAAGTAACGTTGACTTCCCACAGCCGGATGGCCCGATAAACGCAGTCGTTTGGTTTTGATAAAGGGGCAATGTGATGCCCTTGAGAGCTTTGTGATCTCCATAGAAGAAGTTCAGGCCTCTGATCGCGATTTTGTCCCGCAAAGGCGAACTGGCCGCCTCCGGCCGAACAGCCGCAAGATGAGTCGCGCTCATGACGTTTTCCTTGTTCCAGCAAGTGAACGGGCGACAATGCTAAGTGTCAGCACCGATAGCGTGATAATCAACGCGCCTGTCCAGGCTAAGCTTTGCCACTCGGCATATGGACTAAGCGCGAACTGGAAGATGACGGCAGGCAAACTCGCCATCGGCGCGTTAAGGTTGTTCGAGAAGAACTGATTGTTGAGAGCCGTGAAGAGCAACGGCGCTGTTTCTCCAGTCACGCGCGCCACGGCGAGCAGAATGCCAGTGATGATCCCTGCTCGCGCCGCTCGATAGCCTATCTGCCGAATCATAAGCGCACGTGGCAGACCAATCGATGCCGCTGCTTCACGAAGCGTGTTCGGCACCAGAACCAACATATCTTCAGTCGTCCGCACTACGACGGGCACGACAAGAACCGCCAGAGCGGCCGCCCCCGCGATGCCTGAAAAGTGACCCATCGGCCGCACCATGACCTCATAGATAAAGAGGCCGATCACGATGGAGGGCGCACTCAGCAAAATATCATTGATAAATCGAATAACGCTCGTCAGCTTTTCGTGGCGCCCGTATTCGGCCATGTACGTTCCCGCGAGCAGACCAATAGGCGTTCCGATCAAAAGACCCAACCCAGTCATAATGAGGCTGCCCGTGATCGCGTTGAGAAGACCACCGCTCGCTCCAGGGGGCGGCGTCATTTCGGTGAAAACCGCCAGCGAGAGCCCACTTAGCCCTCTCCAGAGCAGCACACCCAGGATGGCGGCAAGCATTGCCATCCCCATCACGGTTGCCGAGACGGAAGCGAGAACTGCGAAGCCGTTGGTGCGCCGGCGCGATGAATATCTTGCGGACTCCATTAGCCGACCTTTCCTTCAATTCGCATCAGGAGGAAGCGCGCGAGTGCGAGGACAATGAACGTGATCACAAAGAGAATGAGACCAAGCGCAATCAACGATGAGGTGTAGAGATCACCAACGGCCTCGGTAAATTCATTCGCAATCGTCGCAGCGATCGTTGTCCCAGGCGCGAGCAAAGAGGCGTTAATCTTGTGCGCATTGCCGATCACAAAGGTGACCGCCATCGTCTCGCCGAGCGCTCGACCTAGCCCGAGCATGACGCCGCCGATGACACCGACGCGCGTGTATGGAAGCACAACGAAGCGCATCACTTCCCAAGTACTGCACCCTAGACCGTAAGCAGCTTCTTTAAGTACGGGCGGAACGGCATCGAAAACATCGCGCGAGATCGAGGTGACAAAGGGAAGAACCATGATTGCCAGAATGAAGCTGGCTGTGAGAATGCCTATTCCATAGGGCGGACCGGCAAATAACGTCGATAAGACTGGAACGTTATCTGTCGCAGCAATCAACGCCGGTTGAACATGCTCGGCGAAAAATGGCGCCAGAACAAACAGTCCCCATATCCCGTAAATGATGCTGGGAATGCCGGCTAACAATTCAATTGCAATACCTATCGGCCGCCGCAGCCACTTGGGGCAGAGTTCGGTAAGAAACATTGCAATAAGTAATCCGAACGGCACCGCAATCAGCATTGCGATGAATGACGTAACCAGCGTCCCATAGATCGGCGCTAGAGCACCAAATTTCTCCGTGACTGGATTCCATATCTGCGCCGAGACAAAGCTGAAGCCAAATTCGTGCAGAGCGGGCAATGAGCCAGAAACGAGCGATATGATGACGCCGCTCAGCATCAGCAAAACGAAAATCGCAGCAGAGCGGGTCAGAATGCGAAAGAGCGCGTCGCTCGCTTTTAGCCTCTGAAGCACCCGCGCGCGTTCGGCAACGTCTTGCACCACGTCTTCGCTTTGCCAAGCCACATCCACCACGGAGGCCTCCAGATTAGATAGATCGTCAGAAAGTTGGGCGATTACGGTCGCTGAAAGAGCGAAGGGGCGACGTGCTAGTCGCCGCCCCTTCGATGCTTATTCAGTTCGAAGCTGCAAAGAGAGGCTGACCGCCGCTATTCTTGATGTCGCTCGCCCATACCTTCTTGATACCTTCCACGACCTTCGCGGGCATCGGGACGTAATCAAGGCCAGCTGCCATCGCGTCGCCCTTCGGCGTAAACGCCCAACCAAAGAACTTCAGAGCTTCTTTGGTCGCGGCCTCGTCATTTGGCTGCGTCGGAATCAAGACAAAGGTCGAACCAGCGATCGGCCAGCTATCAGCCCCGTGCTGATCGGTGATGACCACGAAGTAGTGGTCTGAGTTGCTCCAGTCCGCATTCGCGGCAGCCGCCTGAAAAGCTGCCGCGCTCGGCGAAACAACCTTTCCGTCCTTGTTGATCATATCAACAGAGGTCATTTTGTTTTGCTTGGCGTAGGCGTATTCGACGTAACCAATTGCGCCCTTGGTATTGGCAACGTTATTGGCGACGCCCTCGTTGCCCTTTGCGCCAATCCCTGCTGGCCATTCCACTGCAGTGGCAGCACCAACCTTGGATTTCCAATCTTCGCTCACCTTGGACAGGTAGTCGGTCCAGATGAAAGTCGTGCCCGAGCCGTCCGAGCGGTGCACAACAACGATAGCCTGGCTTGGCAACTTCGCATTGGGATTGAGCTTGGCAATCGCAGGATCGTTCCAAGTCTTGATGTCACCGAGGAAGATTTTGGCGAGCGTCGCGCCATCGAGCTTCAGATCACCGGACTTGAGCCCGTCAAGATTGACGACCGGGACATCGCCGCCGCTGACGACCGGGAATTGCACGAGGCCGGACTTCTGAAGATCGGCAGGCTTCAACGGCATGTCGGATGCGCCAAAGGTCACCGTGCGACTCTGGATCTGCTTGATGCCGCCGCCAGAACCGATCGACTGGTAGTTCACGCCAACGCCATTTTCCTTTTTGTAGGCGTCAGCCCATTTCGCAAGAATTGGGTACACGAAGGTCGAACCGGCCCCCGAGATGTCGGCCGCGAATGCTGGAACCGCCGAAGCAACGGCGAGACCGACAGCGACTAGAACTTTTGTGAATTTCACTGGCTCTCTCCTGTTTGAGCGAGGCGCAGGTAATTTCGGCGCCATCGGGCATCCCTTCGGGATTGGCCAATTGCGCTTCTATGGGCGTTGAATAACAGTTCTGTGACAAATACGTCGATAAATACCGACATATTTCATCAGTAACACTGAATACATCAGGAATTAGTCGATTAGTCTCGACTTATTGACATCTACGCTCAGAGGAGGAGACATCCCTTGAGGTTCTGATCCGGCTCATCTCCTTGGTTTCCAGAATGCGGCTGCCGGATGCCGCACGCGTCGCTTTTTATAATAGGGAATTTTTCGATATCCCGATGGGAGCCTGGACGCAGGCTGCAATGCGGGGGCCGAGCGACTGGAGCGTCGGCGAACGCGAATTGATGGCGGCCATGGTCGCGAAATAGAACTCTTGGGGCTTTTGCACGGGCGCCCATGGAGCCGTAGCCCCAAAGATATTGCAGCGGCCGACAGTGAACGCAGCACTTGCGGACTTTCGCGCAGCGCCGATTTCGGAGGCGCTGAAGGAAACGCTGGCATACCTGGAAACCATGACGTTGCGACCGATGGAATTGACGGTCGACAATGCAAAAGCGGTGCTTCGCAGCGGCGTGCGTCCCGAAGCACTGACGGATGCAATCGCGGTTGCAGCGATCTTCAACATTGTCACCCGATACGCGGACGCGCTTGACTTCGCCATGTTGCGTCCCGAGGAATTCGAACGTGCTGCCAACATGCTCCTCAGGCGAGGTTATGCTTCCTGAGGGCCGCTATATGCCCCCAAACGAACTCGATGTGGGTTATTCGGGGTATGACGACACTGACGTCGTCATAAGACCTTGGGAAGAACCCTGAGTTTGCGAGAGAAGCAGTTCGCACAACCCGGCGACAAATCTAGGGTTGCCGGCGACGATTGCCCTAAATCGCACTGATTCCTTTTCTTGCTCCGTCAAAGTGGAAACGTATCCCTGCCATTTCCAATGCACTTTTTAGCCTGGCTAACGTGTCATCGTAGGCGATTGAGCGCCCCTGTTCGTACCGGGCGATTGAGTGCTTTGACACACCTGATTTGATCGCCAACTCGTCCTGGCTCCACCCGCACCATGCTCGCGCGGCCCGCAACTGAGCTGGCGTGATGTCTGCCTCGTTAACCATAAATCGCTCATTTTGAGACAAATGCAAACTTCTGTGGTAGTGTTAAGATAAGATTAAATATCGCGGCCGAGCCGACCCTCCGCCGTCAGTCGCTTCAAGTCCAGAACGCCAGAGTTAGTATCGCTGAATCCTTCATAAGGATTTAGACCGGCAGGATTTTGACGGAAGGTTGCCCTTCGTTCAAGGACTCGAATCGAGTCCTTCGCCGCTTATCGCACGTCAGCAAGCCATCATTGTATCGGGAGCGTCTCATGCCCGCATCGAGGAATCACGCGCCATTTTCATTGGCTCCGGCTCCTGCACAATTCTCTCCGCTGATTTGGTGGCGCACACGGAGGCCCAGTCCCCTTCTGTGCAAAGGCATCGGCGGAATTCGTGAAGCTTTGCTTGGGACCGAAATCCAAGGAGAACCAGAATGGCCTCGCGCAATCCTTGGCGACGCCGCGGTTGCAATTCGGATAGCGGTCGGACAAATGAAAGTGCGCAAGATCACGGCTACCGAAGTCGACATAGCACTATCGGCTGTTCTGGCATGCGCACTTGAGGGTGAACCAGCATCAGCAATTGTGCTTTCCTCGGCGTTGAGGCGCCGCTCGAAATGTGATCCCTCTTGCAAGACTCTCAGCTTGCTCTGGTTAGTCGCGAAATTCTGACCTCAACGAACACGTCATCGCTCGGGCAGTTTGCACGCAGCTCAGCGCAGACGATGAAAATTGCGGTCAGCATAAATCGCGGAGTTTGTGAGATGTCTATTATAACGCAATGCGGAAGCCTGAACCATCTAAGGGACAATCTGACAAGCTTCCTCTGTGATATCCATAATCTACAAAACGGTGAAACGCCGCGCTCGATGGATTTAAGTGTCGCTCCTACCATCGAGCAATGGTCGTATGGCCTCATACCGACACGCTGCATTGTTGGTTTAGTTCGCGGACACCCAATTCTTGGCAATCGCGCTTCCGTCCACACGTCTCAAGTCGTCCTCTTAGATCCCGAGAACGGTTGGGCGCGGACATGGTCTCGATACTATCGTCTCGGAGCGCCCGAACGGTCTACCACCTACTCAGCGGGCTCGTAGTCGCCGTTTGGTGAATGGCGACCCTGTTGGCCGATGCTTCATCGGCGCCGATCCGAGTTCTTTCGTTGAGGCGATGAAACGTTTGCCCGAGAAGATGGAGGCGAGGACTGAAGTGTTGCTCTGGGTCTTATCGGATCTGCACTTGGAAGCGACGCGCGGCTGGAATCTACCGTCCGGAGACGCACGTCCACATTTCGACGTCCTCGTCGTGGCCGGCGATCTGATCCCCCGAATGGAGCGCGGTGTGAAATGGCTATCCGAACGTGTGACCGATCGCCCCGTGATCTACGTCGCAGGAAATCACGAAGCTTATGGCGCGGATCTCGATCGCACGATCGAAAAAGCTCGTGCCGCCGCAGTGGGAACAAATATCCATATCCTGCAGAACGACAGCGTGACCATCGGCGGCATGATTTTTCTCGGTGCAACCGGATGGACCAACTTCAATCTTTTTGGCGATCCGGACCGCGCGATGCATGCCGTCGGCGAGTTGATGAATGACTACAAGAAAATCCGCGTCAGAAATTATGAGTTGCGCTTGCGTCCGGCACACACGCTTGCACGCCACAACGAGACGCGCGCATTCCTACAGCGAGAATTGAGCCGGCCGAAAACCCTACCGCGCGTTGTGGTCACGCACATGGGCTTTCATGCGGAAGCTGTCCGCCAAGGATTCGAGCGCGATCTGATATCGGCCGCATACACCAGCAACGATCCCATCGAGGGTGCGGACCTCTGGGTGTACGGGCACACCCACGAGACCCGGGATTTTCGCGTGGGTGCCACCCGCGTTGTCAGTAACGGAAAAGGCTACGGACCCTGGCGCGCGAACGAGACCTGGGAAAATCCGCACTTCGATCCGAACCTGATCGTCGAAATCTAACAGCGGCAGTTAGAATTAAGGACTGAACGGCTTTCCGCTAAGGCGACGACAAACTCGGCGTGCCCGCGGCGACCGATCGGCATCGAGATGCTCAAGCAAATTCCAATGAAGTCGCAAAGAATAATCGCATGAAGTTCAGGCTCATACCACCAGAAGTCTGACTGTGATGGTGCTTGAACTACAAAACTCCCCAGGAGCGACCGATGACGCGCAAAAGCTTCGCGAAATTGCAACGCTCTCGAGTCGCCGCAAAGGACACCCACGCCGCAGGCGTCGATGCTGGTATTCCACTCCATAAATTTAGGAGGATTCCAAGCAGCATGACATCCAATCCTTCACTATCTCAGCCAGTTGGGGAGGAGGTCAAGGACCCTGTCGACGACGACGATTCGGAATCGGCTTGCAAACCAGTAGCAAAGCGAGCGAGCCCCTCGGCAAGATGTTCGATAGTCGCAGCCGCGTTTCGCGCTGCGACCAAAGGTGCCATCCGGCGACAGTTGAAAGGTAAGTCTCCGCTCGCGCTCGTTGTCCTAGTGCCCGGGCCCAGCTGGATTGCGCCGGTCAGGGCGCTTTTCTTAAAGCGATTTGGCGAGAGATGGCAGACTGCGCTCGAAGCGGATACCAAGACAACGGCCGGGCATAAAGCCGAACGGAACGCTGAGGTCGCCAGTTGTCTTACGCGCGGGCTACCAGTGATCGGCGTCGCAGTTGAACGTGATGCGCTTCCTTCGGTGCTGACAACCGCTGCCGATCTGACTATTCGTTTTGATACCCCGCGCGGCTCCACGATCGGCCGCGCGATCCGGATGTTCACGGGACGAGCGGCTCCGACCGAGATCGACGAGAAAATCGCATTCGGCCTCGAGTTCCACGACCTTGTCGCCGCCTTCCGCCCCAACTCGTCGCCGGTCGAAATCATCGAGCGCTTGCGGAAGGCCTCGCCCGCAACACGGAGCGCAGGCACCGCCGAGCGTTTACCCAATTTGGAAGGGGCGATCGAATATGGCGCGGCACGAACCTGGGGTATGTCATTGGCGCAAGACCTCGCCGACTATCGCGCCGGACGTCTCGACTGGCAGGAAGTAGACCGTGGCGCTGTGCTGTTTTCGGAGCCGGGTCTTGGAAAAACACTGTTTGCCCGGATTTTGGCACAAGCGTGTGGCGTCCCGTTAGTCGCCTTTTCGATCGCCGATCTGTTTGCAAGCTCTCCTGGCTATCTGGACTCGGTGATCAAGGCATCCCGCGCGATGTTCGAGCGCGCGGCCGCTGTTGCGCCGTGCATTCTATTCCTCGACGAAATCGATGCACTACCGAACCGCGCTACCATGTCTCCACGTGGCGCGGACTGGTGGACACCCGTAGTGACCGATTTCCTGCTTAGCCTCGACAACGCGGTCGCGGGTAAGCGCGCAGGAATCGTGGTGATCGGCGCCACCAACAACATTGGCGGCGTCGATGCGGCCATGCTGCGCCCCGGTCGGCTCGAACGGGCGATCGAGATCATGCGTCCTGATCACGCAGGCGCGGCGAATATTCTTCGTCACCACCTCAACGGAGAATTGCTGGACGCGGATCTCACTGACATCTCGCATTTATTGGATGGATCGACCGGTGCCGAAATCATGATGACAGTCCGTAGCGCCCGCCGGAGCGCGCGCTACGCGGGGCGCAAGCTGGAGCGCGATGATCTACTGCAATCCATCGCGCCGATCGAGGCCATCGCGCCCGACGCGCTCAATCGCGCATGCATTCACGAGGCTGCTCATGCCGTGGCCTCGCTCGTCGTTCCTTCCGGAATTCTCAAACGATGCATTATCGGTAGCACTGCGGCTACGGCAGGCCGGACACTTATCCAGACGGATAAGAGCGACCTGCTGACCCGGGATTCGGTCGAACGGCGCGCCGTGGTCTTACTCTGCGGTCGCGCCGCGGAGCGGCTTTTGATCGGCAGTGCCGGACTCGGTGCGGGTGGGGACGACGAATCCGACCTCGCCCAGGTCACTCAGTTCGTCGCAACGCTGCACGCCTCCTCGGGCCTTGGCGACACGCTGACCTACGTCACCTCATTTAAGGAGGCACTGGCAGCCGTGCGCGACGACCGCGAACTCCGGTCAAAGGTCGAGCAACACTTGCGTGCCCTACAGGAGCGGACTGAAGAAATCGTACAGAGGCACCGTGACGCCATCATCGCCGTCGCCGACCAGCTCAGGACACGCCGTCAGCTTTCGGGAGAGGAAGTTCGCCGGATCGTCCAGGCGACCTCCGAACGATCGGACCGAAGCCATCAGTCATTGATAACCACGGAGGGCTGAATGCTCGTTGTTACGGTTGACCTCGTTCCTGGGGGTTACGAATCCCACCGCCGCACCATCGGCTCCATGCGGATAGCCAATGTTTCCAATCTGGCGGACGTGTCCGACTACGCCGTCGATGCGACGGAAAACGCCAATCCACTGTCCGGCACAGCGCTGCGAAACACAAAGTGCACGGTGCGGGCCCATAACCGCAGGCAAAGCATTTGGGCTCTTCTGGCGAAGGCATCGGGGGAAATCCTCAAGGACTCCGGCGAACTGTAAAACCGTTCGCACATCAGTCCACTGACTCAATCCGCAGACCCGACTTCACGGACGATTCATCATATCGGTATCAGACGAATCCTAGGAAAACGATTTCGCAACTAGCGCGCGAATAGTGTCGCGCCACACTTTCATGTCCAGAGTACGAGTGCTGCGATGACCTTGGAATTTGTCTTCCACCTGAGCCACTTTCCCAAGCGGATCCCACCCGCACTCGGAATTCGCGCCTCATCTAACCAACCGCTTCCCGCCGCTTGCTTCCGAAATGGTGCCGGCACCACGTCGTCGCAGCAGATTCGTTGACTGTAGGTCCCAAATGACAGTTGAAAATCGCGTCAGGCATATGGGCCGATCTGTCTCGAGCCGTAAGGTCGTAACTTACCGCAGCGGTCACTTTACCGGTTACGTGCCATCGGAAAAGAACCGGCGCATGATCCAATATGAAAGCATCCTCGAACGCGACTACATTCAGCTTGTCGAATGCGACGACGACGTTCTCGGCTATTCGGAGCAACCGATGAAGCTGCACTGGTCTGACGGCGTGGACTTTTACGACACGACGTTCGACTTCGAAGTCTTCCGCCGCGGAGGCCAGAAGTACCTCGTCGAGGTAAAGCCGCTCTCGAAGGTGATCAAGTATGAACTAGCCGAGCTTTATGGTTATGCCCGCGCCGCAGCCATCAAGAAGGGCTACGACGACATGGAGCTTTGGACGGACCGGGAGTTGAAATCCATGCCGAGGCTGGGCAACGCCGAGCTCCTGGTCAGCGGTAACACCACATTCGAGGATTCCACCACCAAATTGGCGATGCATTCAGCGATCAGCGATCTTCGGCGGATCGTAGACCGCGCGACAATACGCGACATCCGCTCGGCTTCGGGGCTCGGCGCATCTGCCTACTGGGGGGTGATCAGAATGGTCGCACTGGGCCAGTTGATCCCCGCGTGCGCGCGTTCTCCGTTGGACGATAGCGCCGTGCTGCTGTTTGCGGGAGGCCGCTTGTGAACGCGCCACTTATTCGCCTCGGCAAGGGCGATATCATCATCATAGACGCCGTCTGGTATGCTGAAGTGTCGCGACACGACGGAACCTTGAAACTCCGTTCCATCGGCGGCGAGATCGAGCGTACTTTCACAGGGGTAGAGCTCCGGAACATCTATTTCGATCCCGCGGGCCGGATGAAGATCGTCCGCAGCGAGCTTGCGGCCCTTGAAGGGGAGGCCGCTAAGGTCGTGGCTCGTCCGTTCGAGAGTTTCACCGACGAGCAGCAGGCGGAGATGTTGCTCCGGCTGGAATACGTAAACGCGTGTGACGAAGGTTTCGCTGCCAAGACCTACAACAAACGGCCAGAGGACGGGTACACGAAGATTGCAGCGAAGGTTACCGAGCGTTTGCTGGCCCAGTTCATTGTCGGCACAAGTCAGTTTGACGTGCGGGAGAGGAAAGTATCCGGATCCACTCTTCGCGACTGGTACATGCGTTGGCGCCGAGCGGGGCGCCGTCTCGGTGCCCTCGCCCCGCTTACACATTGCCGTGGCAATTACGATGCCAAGCTTGATCCTGCCGTGCGTGCGATCATCGCGGACTGCGTGCGACAGAAATGGCTGACCCTCGAGAGACCGCCGTTGACTGTGGTGTACGACCTAGTCTGTCGGAGCATCGAAAAGCTGAACGAAGGGCGGGTCGGCGGCGAGTTGGAAGCGCCGAGCGAGATGGCCGTATGGCGCTGGATAAAGGCGAACATCGACCCTTATGAGGAAACCTTTTTCCGGAAAGGTCGCAAGGAAGCCGACCATCAGTCGCGGCTAATCGGTAAATCTCCGATGGCCGTGCGCCCGTTGCAGATCGTCGAATTCGACGAGACGCCGCTCGATATTCTGCTGGTCGATCAGAACGGCAAGGAACGCGGCCGCGCCAACCTGACCGCAGGCATCTGCCTCGCGACCGGCATGATCGTCGGCTGGCATATCGGCGTGGAGAAGCCGAGTTGGACAACCGTGATGCAGGCGCTGCGGATGGCCGTGCTCGAAAAAGACACGACGGCATCCGGAGCGGAGTCGCCCTATCCAGTTTATGGCGTACCGGAGATGGTCAAGGTCGATAATGGACCTGCGTACCGCTCCAATTCATTAGTCGCGGCTGCGGGCCAGCTTCAGTTCGAGCTCAGGCTTGTACCGGTCGGAAAGCCGAACCTGAAGGGGAAGGTGGAGAGGTTCTTCAGAGAGGTCTCGCGCGACTTCCTCTCGGTATTTCCGGGAAGGACATTTTCAAACATCCAGGAGCGCGGTGACTATGATTCCCAAGGTCGCGCCAGGATGACCCTTGAGCAGACCCAGCTTCTGTTCATGCGTTGGGTCGTGGATATCTATCACAATCGGCCGAACAGCCGCTCATTCGGTCAGACCCCGCTTCAGAGGTGGGAAGCACTGTCTGGCTGCGGCGTCAGACTCCCTCCGGAATCTGCGGATCTCGCGCCACTTATCGGCCTTATCGTGAACCGCACGATTCAGGCCGACGGCATCACCTTTATGGGCCTCACCTACCGCGACCCGAAGCTGGCTGAATTCCGCAGGACCGGCCACATGGGTCAAGAGTGGATGGTCAAAGTGGATCCGCTGGACCTTTCGGCGCTGCTTGTCCTCGATGCCAAGGGGCAGCGCTGGGCCCGCGTACCTTGTCAGCAGATGCACCTAATTGAAGGCCTCACGTTGCAGATGTGGATGGACGTGGTGCGCGCAGCGAAGGAGCGCACCAAGCAAGGGCAGAGGGTAGCGAGGTCCACGCTCCTGAAGGCGAGAGAGGCTCTGATCCTGGAAGCCAGGAAAATGGGTCACAGACCTCACGGAAAGATCACGACGGCCGAATACCGGTGGATCGAAGGAGAAGTCAACAACCCGAAATATGAGTTCGATATCGATCCGGACGACGACAGCAAGAAAAATATGAAGCCACGAAACCGCAAGGCGTGGAGGGCAAATGCAGACGACGCGGCCGACCAGGAACCGGCGATGACCGATCCCGCTTCCCGCGCCGGCGGCCATGGCGTGGCCGAAAAGGAAGTGCCTGACGCCCACTTTGAACAAGCGCAACGGGAATTCTTCGAAGAACTCGCGGAGGAGGATGAGACCGAACGCTTGTGGCGGTTCACGGAAGAAAGCGCATCCGCAGCCGACGCCGCCCGACAAGTCCGTGAAGCGCCTTCGGCGGAGGGCGCTCCGGAATTCGACGAAGCGTCGCTGGTGCCCACGGCCAAAGATATGGAGACCGGCGTTCCAGGCAGCAAGGATCAACCAATGCTGCGCGCTTTCCTGCGGAAAAGACGAAAAACCGAGAACCAGTCTAACCGATCAGCCGATATCGACATCAAAAGACAGCCGAGGGGACTGATCGACGAGGATGACGTCGAGCACTGGAACAAGGGTGACAGCAACGAGGCTCACGATGACTGAACGTCAGCAAAAAGGTCCAGGCCGGGAGCCCACAAGGGACCCGGATGAGGCCTTGTTCGCGAAGCTGCCATCCGACCGCAAGTTCAACCGCATCCGCAGCAAGGACCCCAAACGAATCGCGCGACGGGAGCAGTTGAGAGCGATCCGGGCGATCAATGTTTCGACCGGAAAATTCGCCGTCGCACAATCTTATTTCGAGGGTTTGGTGGATCGTGCCGATGCCGGCATCGATGGTCACTGCCTCGTCATCCATGGCCGCACTGGGGCCGGCAAGACCCACATCCTCAAGCAACTGCGAAAGCATCCGGATTTGCAGGAGGAAGAGACTCCTGAGGGACCTTACCGCCCGCTTCTGCAGGTCGTAGCGCCGGCACCGTGCACATTGAGCACGCTAGGGCTGCAGATACTTCACTGTCTCAAGTACCGCCCGCGCAAGAAACTCCGGGAGAACGAGATATGGGATCGCGTCGTTGCGAACCTTGCGGCTCAGGACGTCGCAATTCTGGTCATCGACGAAATGCACAACGTGCTGACCGGTCGCAACGTCGTAGAGCGCGAAAAGATCGCGATGACATTAAAGTCGCTGATGGTGTCCGAGGATAATCCGATACAACTCGTGCTGTCCGGACTTCCCGGTGTGACGTCCTTTATCGACATATGGAAGGAGGTCAAACGCCGATCACACTTCCTCGAATTGACGCCGCTGGTCCCGGTGAAAGACCACAAGAAGCTCCTTTCATTCCTCACCGGTCTGGAAGAAAGGATCGCGATGCCGACATGCGGATTCACGGAAGGCGACATGCCGGAGCGATTCATGATGGCGTCCAGGGGTTACGTCGGCCGGATGGCCTACTTCGTACAGGAGGCCGCCACCTTCGCCCTCGCCGCAGACGATCCCTTGATGAAAGAATACCTCGGCGAGGCGTACAAGCGTCCATATGCGGTGAACGCGAAAGAGAATCCTTTCCTGATCGCGAACATTCGCGACTATAGGCCTCCTAAGGGCAAGGAGGCCCTCGACGCGGACGGAAAGACATTCCTCAAAGGAATGAAGAAGCCCCCTGCTAACGATACTGACATCGATGACCGCGATGATTTTTACGATTAGGCCATTTCGGAACGACGGCGAAGGCGCGATCGGGTACCTGATGCGATTGGCGCAGGCGCATGGCGTTCCTCGTCTTTCCGAAATGTTGACCCAAGTCGGAGTGCCTTGGTTCGATCTGGCGCAGGGGATGCATGCCGCGCATATCGCGGCGTCCGTCTGTGGCGACATCAATGCCATGGAGTACGACACAGCCAGGCTGTCGACGGCCGGCATCGTTCTGCGCGACCAGTTGCTGCGGCGCCGCCAGTGGTCGGTGCATGCAGGCCGCCGGGCTTGCCCGATCTGTCTTGCGGGAGATGCATCGTCGCAAGCCGGCGATCGGTTACCTCGAGCATGGCACCGAAATTGGTGGGATATCCGCGCGGTCACGGTATGCCCGGTCCACCACGTGAAGCTCGTCGGATGCTGCGGTATATGCCAGGCGAAGCTTGATTTCCGTAACACCACCGTTGGGAACTGCCCAGCGGGCCACCGCATCGCGGATGTGGACGTTCAAACCGTGGAAAAATGCACTGGTGACGCATACATCGTTGCCCGTCTCGCCGGCCTTCCCCGTCCAGCGTCGGGCGTGCTGGATTCCAGTTCTCTCGGCGAGGCTATTGAAGTCCTTGAACTCACAGGCGCCGCCTCGGTGGCCGGTCATCGTATTCACGACGCTGCGGCGTCCGAAAGACACACCGTGCTGGACGCCGGTTACAGGACACTTTCCAGTTGGCCGGCCGCCTTCGATGCGATGTTGGATAACCTGGCTTCGCAAGCTGTCACAGGCCCCGGTAGATGGGGCGCGTCGGCTACCTATGGTACATTTCACTCGAGGCTTCTCAAGATCGAGGGCCCGGCTGCTGAGCAGTTAAAGGAGCGAGTACGGCGTCACGCACTCGCTCATGGCGTGGCGATATCCAAGCCGGTGTTCGGAGTATCGCAGGAGCCCCGCGAAGTTTGTTCGGTCCGCCACGCAGCCGTGCGCATGGGCATGGGCTTTGAGCGAGCCCGGCGCGAATTGGGTATCCGTGGACTGCTGCCGAAACGCACGCGTCGCGGCACGCCAATCAAGATTTCCGTTGAGGCCGTGGACGAGATCATCGCGCAGCGTCAGACGGGCATTGGCATGGCGGCAGCCGCAAAACGTCTCGGCATCGGAAGGACTCAAGCGCGCAGACTGGCGGTGCTCGGAATGTTCGGCGCCGACCGTGCTTTGTTACTGGACAAGGATGTGGACGCCTTCGTTATGCGCTTGTCGCAGAGCGTCGAAAAAAAATTCGATCTAAAGGCGATCTCGCTTCCGGAAGGGTGCCGGACTGCGCGCTGCCCGATGGAGGTGGCGGTTGCTGCGGTTCTCGACGGACGGCTGCGCCTTTCAACTTTTCAGGATGGACGCGGATTGGCCGGCGCGTTCGTTCCGCTTCGGGCATTGCGCGAACTCGGAAAACAGGCCCGCGGTACGATGCCGCTGAACGACGCCGCTACGATCCTGGGGTTAAAATGGGAAGCGCTCAACGGGCTTGTGAGGCTGGGGCTTGTAAAGTGCGGTCCCTCCGGGATTGCCCGCTCGGACCTTGAAAATTTCCGACGTGACTACATCGCTTGCACCCGGATGGCGCAGTCAGTCGGTCTGACGCCTCGCGCCTTGATCAAGCTCCTCGCAGCGGCGGGCGTTGCACCCGCGGCAGCGCCGCCGCGCTGCCGTCAGGTATTCTACCGCCGCCGTGACGTGTTGAAATCCAAGTCTGACCCGAAGTACCGCACCGAACTCCTTGCCGCAGCCCAGTCATGACGGGCGCGGGGACGAGACATAGACTTCTGAGCTCCCGCGTGCCGCTGTGGACTGACGAGCCTTCTTACGCCCTGGCGAACCGGTTAGCCCGTCGCAACGGTGTGAACTCCCTTGTCTCGTTCGGCGGTGATCACGCGATCCCCTATCGCGAAATCATTCGCGGCCTGCGGAATGCCGAAATCGCCGATCTCTCAGGTGCGGAAATAGGCAATTTGGACTCGGCCACCTTCCGCGTAGAGGGTGAACGGGTTCATCTCAACGGGGAGTTGCTGCACGTCGACGATTGGTCCTATTCAAGTCTGCGGGTCTGTCCGTCCTGCATTCGGGGCGACCTCACTCACGACGACCGACGCAAGGAATATCTGCCCCACGTGAGGTCGTGGTGGAATTTGCCGGCGATGACGGTGTGCCCGATACATCGGCAGGCTTTGTTGGACCGACATCCGGCGTGTCCGGACGCGTCGGTCAATCACTTGTCTCTGGATATCCGCTTCGTGGCTGAAGGCACCGGCGACTTTGCAACCCTCGCTTCCGAGCCGGTCGAGGACGTGCGCGCCGAGGCCTACCTGCTTGGTCGTCTTGGCTTCATGCCTAGGGTCTTCAATCCGATCCTCGATCCACTTCCTCTTTGGAATGCCATCCGGCTCATGGACCGCTTTGGCGCGGTGGCCGCGGCCGGTGTGCGCGGGTATACTTCCTTCGGCGGCGACGTCGAAGCACCGAAAGCTCTCGCAGCGGGCTACACAGTTTTTGCGGACGGTAGGGATGGGCTTTTTCGCTTCCTCGATCGGCTTGTAGCCGCGCCGGACATACCGATGGGCAAATGGGGTCCGCGGGTTGTCTATGGCAGGATCTACGAATGGCTGTCGCACGACACTCGCGATACTGCCTATGACAACGTTCGGGAGCTGGTCCGCGAACATGCGCTGGATCACGTGCCGCTCGCAGGTGATGACCTTTTGTTCGGCCGGCCCGTCGGAGAAAGGCGGCTTTACACGCTTTGGCATGCAAGCAAGGCTGTAGGCGTTGGGCCCTCCGCAACGCGGCGGATTCTCAAGGCGCTCGGTCACCTTGACGGGACCACTGACGGAAAGCCGAACTGGCAGATCGCACTCAGGGCACCGGTCGTCGAGAAAGCCGCGGCCGAGCTCCGTGACAGAATCAGTTTCAATGATGCCCGCGACTATCTGGCATTACCGCGTCAGCCCATGGCCGCCCTCTGTGATTCAGGGACCTTGGTGCCGTTTCTCCACGTGTCGACGGGTGTGAAGGAGCACGTTTTCCGCACACGTGATCTCGACGCGTTTATCGGTAAGCTTCTGGGAGATGCGCCTTTACTCGGAAGCCCAGGCAAGTTGTGCGATGTGATCAGCGCAGGTAAGCGCGCCCAAACCTCAACCCTCGAGATCGTCTCTTCCCTGATCGACGGTAGCCTACGATGCGCCGGCAAACTCGCAAGCGCATTCGGAATGATGCAAATCCTGGTCGACCTCGACGACGTGAAGGCCCTTCGAGATGCGGGCGCGAACGTCGATGAGAGCCAGACTATGGAAGCTGGAAGGCGGAAATTGGGACTGACCTGGCTGGTCTTTGGAAAGCTGGTCCGGTTGGGCTACATCGACGCAACGTCGGTTGGGATCGGCCTTCGGAACCGGAGCAGAAATCTCATCGACCCTGAAAGCCTGGAAGCCTTTTCGTCGACATACATCTCTGCCGCCGAAATCGCCGCAGAACGTGAGACCCATGTGCGGACGCTGGTTCAGCAACTGCGGCAACAAGGCATTGAGCCCGCCATCGGCAACAAAGAGGTCGGACAATACTTCTATCGCAGGTCTGCCTTCGCCATTAGCGGCACCCGGCACAGGCAATCGCGCTGAGTGCTGGGCTACTTACTTCCCCCTTTGAACTTGCAGACCGTGCCCTTACGATTCCTGGAACAACAGGAGATCGTGCCCATGAACGCGGAACACATAGCGTCGTATTTTACGAAGAAGCTCGCGAAGCCGATCCACTTCGATATTGATCTAATGAACGACGATGAAGACATCATCCGTCGATATTACGCGATGGAGCCGACGGCAGTCGATGGCAACAGTGTGCACGTGCTATTGACCTTCAGATTTCAAATGATTTTTGATGAGAAAAGGGGCCAAGCGAAGTATTGCGGAGAAGCCAAAATACCCTTCGAGGACGGCGACACGCTGGAATCTATTTTTGACATGGCCGTGGCCGGTGCCAACTTCGGCGAGGATAGCCTCCGTTTAACGGCTGCCGGTCCCGACGAGGACCGAATTGCGACGGCATACAAAAAACTTCAATCTCGCCTGAACGCGGCGCCGCCGACATCCCCACGAGGTCCTTAACGTCCGAAATTGCCTACCGCCTTGCGCACTGCCATCGTAGGCTGCATGGGTCACCCGGAACCCAAACGATGCAAGCCGAAGATATAGCCGCCTACTTCACTAAGAAGATCGCCAAACCGATCGCGTTCGATATCGAGGGAGCGGAGCTAGACGGCGAACAGGTGCATTTCTACTATTCAATCGAGCCGACGGCGGTCGACAACGACATTCTGCATGTCATCGTCAACTACAAGCACGCGATCCAGGGCAAAGAAAAACATAAGACGCCTCCGAATTTTCTCGGAGACGTCGAAATCCCGCTGAAGGACAACGACACGGTAACATCGGTCCTGACTATGGCCGCCGCTTGGGCGACTTTCGGCGCAGCCAGCGAATTCGTGAAGTCAAAGGACGACCAGATAAGTCTCAGCTACCAGGAGCTAAATCGACGGCTTAAAGAGCGATTTCCGAGTCCAAAACCTTAACCTCGTCTCAGCGAATTTCTGAATGTCCACCGCTACAGAATAAGGAATCGACCATGAGCTCGAACAGCATTCGAAGCCGAGAGATAAAAAAGGCAGCGGCAGCCGACTTCGAAGCCCGTTCTGGAGCCGCTCGGTTCGCCGTGGCCAACACCGCTATCGAGGGTGGACACGTACTACCGGAAACCGAGGAACTGCTGGACGGATGGACACGCGGAGAGATCGACGACGACGAACTGATGAAGCAGGCCCTAAAGAGGTTCGGGTCGGGTATCTGATCCAAACCCTTCTTCCGAATCTATCTTCGTCGCGGCCGTCGCTGACGCCAACTTCGAAAAGAACAGCCTCCGCGTGACCCATGCTGACATCGAATAAGGACGCAAGCCGCGCCTAGCTCAGTTCAACGTGCCATTCCGGGACCAGTCTGCGACTCAGGGTCCTCTTCGTAGTCGTAGTCGTGCTCCGCCGGCACCTCGGCCTGATTGATCAGGGCCATCTCCGTATCGGTCAAATCCACGGTCGACATCGCGCGTTGATCGGACTGCCACATCTTGAATCTCGCAATTGTTGTCCTGACCAGACAACCGGAATGACCGAAAACTGCAAGTCCGGACTCAAAATATTTAACGCCATCCGCACCGGCGCCGACTACGGGAATTATGCCATCTTGAATACGTGGACTGGGTCATCGTCGCGTTCGACAGGGACCTTGTCATCAGCAGCAATCCGGATGGCTATCCAAGCTGTTTCGGCTTCCTTAACCTGGAAACGCGTTGTCATCCAATGTAGATAGGTCTCAGTCCCCATCAGATCGACGTCAACATGGTCGAGGGCTTTGATGGCGGCCCTAGCCTTACCATCGTCGGCGATCACGACCACGGCCTCGCCGTCGGCCACCGAGTTTTCGACGCCTTCAAGAATCTGAAGGATACTTTTCTCGCCGCGCCCTACCCAACTCGGCTTCAACTCAGCCGGCATCCCCGCCATCTGCCAGACCTTCATCGCCTTTTCATATTCGACGAACTCATCGGTCGTTTGAATATTTATGCGATGTGCGTTTCGCGCGAACCATTCAGCGATATCCTGGCGATGCAATTCCCGCCGATCACCACCTTGGTCTGGCTCACGAACAGCCTCTTCGCGGACCATGTCGGTGATCCATACTTCTGCACCAGGAACGAAAAGCCAATCGAGGGCCTCGGGCCCGGCCATCGCGAGGAGCGATAGAGGAGTATTGTCAGGAATGAGTATCCTTGAGCGACGCATGCCCTCGAAGATGTCGCTCATTGCTGACCCCTGAACCGGTTTTCGACCACCGCTATTTCGGCATCAACGAAGGATCGATTTCTTCCGGAAAGTGCAGCTTCCGCCATCGATAAAGCGCAAGCGCGCAGATCGCTAGTATCGTATCCAAGAGGATCAACCGGTAAGCCTCGACGAACGACGGCTCTACGCTCCCTGCGAAGCTCGGATGGCACAAGCTCGCCGCTCTCCTGCTTGAGGCGGCCGAACTCCTCGACGGTCATCATGACCATCCGCGCACGTCCGTGATTGGTGATGATCACAGGCTCCGAGATCGCTGCCCTCTGGATCTCTCCGGTACGCTGCTGCAGATCGAGCGAGGTAAAGGACTGCATAAGGACGTCTCCTTTCCACGTAAAATACGTGTTTTGAAAGAAAAAGTCAATATGAGAGTTCATGGCGACACCCAAACCTTAACGGCCCCGCTTCTTCGCCGGCCGCAACACCTGCCCGCCGGCAGCCTCCTGCATTAACCCTTCCAACGCGCGCGATCGCGGACTCGGCCGGCGATCGGCGTCGGCTGCTGATCGGCCTTGCAACCATTTGGTGCGGCGTTTTTCGATTGAGTCAGGGATATGCGTTAGAGACCTGCGTTTGAGTCAGGGAATTGCGTTATTTGAGTCAGGTTTATGTGTTGTGCCGTCGGCGGCGCGCTCTGATTTCGCTCAAGAAATTCCGGCGCCAGAGTCAGGGTTATGTGTTACCCAACATGGGATCAAAGCTTCATCTGTTCCAGCGCCTCGTACATCGGCGCTGGTGAAACCTTGATGTATCCCGCGAACGGATGCTCCATATCGACGATCAGGTTGACCGCCATCGCGATGGAGAATGCCGCAACGGCAAAGGCGATGACTACGACAGCATTTGGTGGCGCGTAGACCGCGTAGCTGAAAAACAGCACGCTCAACCAGAATGTCACGACGATCAGGAAAAAATGCGGAGTGCGCGCGCCAATTTGAATGGCCAGCAGCCGGCTGTTTTGTTTCAGATCTTCGATCATGCGCAGACCGCTCGCACGGGCTTCCCGGCCGACGTCGTCCTGTGGCGCGAGGCTGCGCAGCCGATCCTGAATCTCGTTCAGAGTCGTTACGCTGCGTGAATGATCCGGCGAGACCGCCGTCCATATCTGCACAATTTTTGCTGCCGTGAAGGCCCGCAGCAATTCGCGCACCGGCTTAGCCTCCGAGCCGAAATGAACCGCTTCCCGATCGAGCAATCTGAGGCTCGTGCTGAACTGCTCGATCGCCCTTCTGCTGTTGTCGAGATCGGTCTTGGCATTCGTGACCAGAAATCCAATGACAAGTGCGGCCATGAGACCGACGGCGCCCATCGTGTGCTGGACCGTCTTGTGCGTCGGTTCGGAGAGATAACGTTCAGGCAATTTCTTGCTTAGCAACAAACCTGCCAGACTGGCTCCAAAAATACAGCAGAAAGCAACAAACCCCGCGCCGGTGAACATCAAGCCACCTCAGAAGGACGAATGTGCAAAAATGGAACGATCCGCGGCGGCCGGTGCGATGTCAAGCAGCCTCATGAGCGGCGGTTCAAGTTACCTGCCTCGCCACGACAAGTGCCTGCCTGACCTCACGATATGGCGATGTGGCGGTACGGGCTTTAGTCTAACCGCCGCACTCTCGCGCCTCGTTCTGATCGATGTATAATCGCGCTTCCTTGTCCAGGGAGATGCGCGATGAGCTGGATGCCGTCCAACGATCCGATCCTCGGCGACCCGCAATCCTGCGATGCGCTCGAACTCGTGATCGTGCCGCGCACCCGCGACCTCGGTGACGGTTTCGCCGTTCGCCGCGCGCTGCCGCACGGCAAGCGGCAGATGGTTGGCCCCTTCATCTTCTTCGATCATTTCGGCCCGGTGCAATTCATCGCAGGCCAGGGCATGGATGTACGCCCGCATCCCCATATCGGCCTTGCGACCGTCACCTATCTGTTCGACGGCAGCATCATGCACCGCGACAGCGAGGGCAATATTCAGGAGATCAAGCCCGGCGCCATGAACCTGATGACCGCGGGCCGGGGCATTGCTCACTCCGAACGCACGCCGGACGTGCCGCGCGCCAATGGGCAAAGAATGCTTGGCCTGCAAAGCTGGATCGCGCTGCCGATGGATCGCGAGGAAATCGCGCCGTCTTTCCAGCATTACAGCGCCGACAGCCTGCCCCTCGTCAGCGACACCGGGCTCAAAGCCCGCATCATCGCGGGCAAGGCGTTTGGTGCGGCGTCGCCCGTTGATCAAACCTCCGAATGGTTTTACGCCGAGGTCAATCTCGATGCCGGAGCGCGCGCGCCGCTCGACGCCGACCACGAGGAACGCGCGGTCTATCTCGTCGAAGGCGAGGTGGAGATCGCGAATGAGCATTATGAGGCGCCGCGACTTCTGATCTTCCGCCCCGGCGACTGCATCACCATTACGGCGGTGACGCCCACAAAAATGATGTTTCTGGGTGGCACCGCGCTGGAGGGGCCGCGTTACATCTGGTGGAATTTCGTCTCCTCGAACCGAGAACGGATCGAACAGGCCAAGCAGGACTGGAAGACAGGCCGTTTCGCGCACGTTCCTGAGGAGATCGAATTCATTCCGCTGCCGGAATGAATATCCCTGTAGTCCCATGAGCGGAGACGTCTGACCGATGCCAAGCCTGACATTCGACCGCGCCTTTCTTACGAACCTGCTCGGCACCCTGACCGATCGCGGACGCGACCTGATCCGTGGGTTGACGCAAGCATCGCCGCACCGCATCGCCGATGGCGAGCTCGCCGAGCTTGGTGAAACCTTGCTGTCCCGCCGCGGCGAAGCGACCGGCGTCGCGCTCGCCCAGGCACTGCTCGCCGGTTATGAAGCGGCGACACCCGAGCAGCGTCTCGCCTTTCTCGATGCGCTGGCCGATCTGTTCGGTCCCGAGCGCGAGGCCATCGAGCGCGCGATCGAAAAGGTCCGCGCCGAAGGCATGAGCCCCGCTGCCGTCAGCGACCTGCATGACGCAGCCGAGCCCCGGCGGCAGGAATTGATCCGCCGCCTCAACCTCGCGCCCGGCGGCACCGCCGCGCTGGTGCGGATGCGGGAAGAACTCCTGACGCATCTTGCCGAACATCCGCAACTGCGCCCGGTCGACAATGATTTTGTCCATCTGTTCGCATCATGGTTCAATCGCGGCTTCCTGGTGCTGCACCGGATCGACTGGACCACGCCCGCCAACATTCTGGAAAAGATCATCCGCTACGAGGCGGTGCACGCAATCAAGAACTGGGACGATCTGCGCAATCGTCTCGCACCGCCGGACCGGCGCTGCTATGGCTTCTTCCACCCTCGGCTTGTCGATGAACCGCTGATCTTCGTCGAGGTCGCGCTGACGAAGGAAATTCCCGGCGCCATCGCGCCGCTGCTCGAGGAAGCCCGCGCGCCGATCGACCCGCAGCAGGCGACCACCGCCGTGTTCTATTCGATCTCGAACACCCAGCGCGGTCTCGGCGGCATTTCCTTCGGCAACTTCCTGATCAAGCAGGTGGTCGAAGATCTCAAGCGCGAGTGGCCGAACCTTAATACCTTCGTGACGCTCTCGCCGGTGCCGGGATTCGCGTCATGGCTCGCCCGCGAGCGAGCTGCGGACAATTCGGCAGCGCTCGACGCCGCCGACAAGGAAGTGCTCACCGCCATCGACCAGCCTGGCTGGATCAACGATCCTGCAATTGCCGAGCGCGTGAAGCCGGTGCTGCTCGCGGCGGCGGCCTATTATTTTCTGGAAGCCAAGGACAAGCGCGGCCGCGTCGCCGATCCGGTGGCGCGCTTCCATCTCGGCAACGGCGCGCGGCTGGAGAAGCTCGATTATCTCGGCGACACATCAGCCAAGGGTCTCAAGCAATCGTACGGGCTGATGGTGAATTATTGCTACGACCTCGATGACATCGAGGACAATCACGAAGCGTTTGTCGAGAAGGGGGTCATCGCGGCGTCGGCCGTCGTGCGCAAAAGGCTGCATGCCAAGACCGGCTTCAACTCCGGTTTGAGCGGCGCGGCATGACCAAGTGCGTGTCAGGCGCTCACGCGGCGCCCGACAGATAGGCCTCGCGACGACCGATCATGCGCTCCGCCGCAATCTTCGCGGCTTCTTTGGTGTCGGTCGCACAGATGCGATATTCGAGATTCGGCAGCACGATCGTGTCGCGCCGGATGAAAAACGATTTCAACGAGCGGGAAGGAATTCCCACGCGCGCCAGCGCCTCGGCGACGTTATCGACCGCGCCGAAAGCAAACAAAGCGCCGGTCGCAGCCACGCGCACTTCGTAAATTCCGGGGCCGATCGGTGCCTCAAGCTTGTCACCGCGCGCTGCCGTCGGATAGCGCTTCCATTCGCCCCAAGTGGTAATCATCGTCGCCTCGGAAAGGTTAATTCAAAACAGGTCAGTATCGATTAGTGCGGTTCAACGTCCGCCAGGTTCGATTCGTTCCGGATATGGTTGTCGCGGGAACTTTGTTCAAGAACTCGCGCTTTTGTGATCAGAGAAAAGTTCCCTCTTACACGGGTAATCCGTGCTTGTGCGCGAGTTCTTTCAGCGACGTCTGCGACCGCGCGCCGATGTGCTGGATCACTTCCGCCGCTGCCATTGCGCCTAGCCGTCCCGCCTGCTCATAGCCGGCCTCGCGAACAAGCCCGAACAGGAAGCCTGCGGCGAACAGATCGCCCGCACCGGTGGTGTCGACCACATTCCTCGCGGGGAAAGCCGAGACTGCGATGACTCCTTCCTTGGCGGCGACCACGCAACCCTTTTCGCTGCGCGTGACGACACCGAGCGCGGCATCGTTGCGCAGCTGCGCGAGCGCCGCGTCGAAATCCTGCGTGTCGTAGAGCGATTGCAATTCCGCTTCGTTGGCGAAAATCAGATCGACCGTCTTGTCGCGCATCAGGCCAATGAACTCGTCGCGATAGCGGCCGACGCAGAACGCATCCGAAAGAGTGAGCGCAACCTTGCGGCCGTGCTTGTGCGCGATCTGTGAAGCCTTGACGAACGCATCCTTGGCGTCCTTCGGGTCCCACAGATAGCCTTCGAGATAGACGATGGACGCCGCTGCGATCTCATCCTCGACGATGTCGGCCGCCGACAAGTCCTGCGCCGCGCCGAGATAGGTGTTCATGGTGCGCTCACCGTCGGGCGTGACCAGAATGTAGGAACAGCCGGTGGCTGGTCCGTCCTTTGCGGCCGCCGTATCGAACGCCACACCCGCGCTGCGGATGTCGTGCGCATAGAGCTGGCCGATCTGGTCGTCCTTGATCTTGCCGACATAGGCCGCGCGCGCACCAAGCTGGGCGATGCCGACAATGGTGTTGGCCGCCGAGCCGCCGGAAACCTCCGTGGCCGGGCCCATGTCCGCATAGATCGATGCAGCACGGGCCTCGTCGATCAGCGCCATCGCCCCCTTGGTCATGCCGTGGTCGGTCAGGAACTTGTCGTCCACCCGCACCAGGATATCGAAAAGGGCGTTGCCGATGCCAAGAACATCGTATTTGGCGCTGTTCATTAAGATTAATCCTGCGGAATGAGGCCGAAACCGGCTAAAGCTGGTAAGACGCGGGGGTATTCGCGGCGGTTTGAACGCCAGCGCGACCTATCACGACAAACCCTCTGCCAGCAAGCAGCCGAACCTTCGACCCACTCCAAAACGCCGATGATCCGCCACATCCTCACGGTTTCCGCCGGAACGCTGATCTCGCGGATCTTGGGCTTTCTCCGCGACACGCTGATCGCGGCGCTGCTCGGCGCAGGCCCCGTGGCGGATGCCTTTCTGGTCGCGCTGCAATTCATCAATGTCGCCCGCCGCGCGCTCTCCGAAGGTTCACTGAACGCCGCGCTGGTGCCGATCTATCTGCGGCTGCGCGACAGCGAGGGTGCGATCGCCGCCACCACCTTCGCCGGGCAGGTCATGGGCAGCCTCTGCCTGATCCTGATCGGAATCGCCGTGGTGTTCACCGGGTTGATGCCGATTGTGATCTCGGTGATGGCCCCGGGCTTCATCGGACACCAGACCATGCAGCTCGCGATCGACGATGCGCGGCTGATGATGCCTTACTTCGCCTTCGTCGCTCCGATCACGGTGATGATGGGCGTGCTCAACGCCGAACGGCGTTTCCTGCTCACCGCATTCTCGCCGGTGCTGTTCAACATCATGATGATCGCCATCATCCTGTCCCTGCTTGCATGGCATCATGATGCGCAGACATCCGCCACGATCATCGCAGGCGCGGTCGGTGTCGCCGGATGCTTCCAGATGCTGGTGCTGATCCAGCGCCGCCCATGGCGCAGCGGCCTTGCCGCACCCATCCGCGTCTCCTTCAATCCCCAGATCCGCGCCTTCTACCGCAAGGCAGTGCCTGGCATGATCGCCAATTCCGGCCCGCAATTCCTGATCGTCGCAGGCGCGATCATCGCATCCAGTTCACCTGCTGCGGTATCGTGGCTCTATTTCGCCAACCGCCTGATCGAACTGCCGCTCGGCATGGTCGGCGTCGCCATGGGCACCGTGCTGATGCCGGAGTTCACCCATGCGATCCAGAACAACGACCGCTCTGCCCTCACCCATGCGCAATCGCGCGGCCTCGAACTCGCCGTCGGGCTGGTGCTGCCCGCCACGCTTGGCCTGATCCTGTTGAGCGAGCCGATCATCGGCATCCTGTTCCAGCACGGCGCGTTCACGGCCGCTGACACCGTGGCGACCGCGCAGGCGCTGTCGGTGCTGGCGCTAGGGCTTCCCGCCTACGTGCTGGTGAAGGTTTTGGCGCCGGCCTTTTTCGCGCGCGAGGACACGCGCACGCCGCTTCTCGCAACGCTCGCAGGCATCGCGAGCGCGGTGATCGCGGGTCTTCTCGTCGATCATCGCTTCGGCGTCTCCGGCATCGCCGCGAGCATCTCGCTCGGCGCCTGGGTTTGCGCCCTGATCCTGACCTGGCGCGGGGCATCCTCGTTCGGCTTCTCCATCGACGACGACGCGCGGCGGCGGCTGCCGCGCATCGCGCTGTGCGCTGCCATCATGGGGCTGACGCTTTTCACCTCGCAATATTTCGTCTCGGACCTGACGCAGAACGCCCCGTTCTTTCCGCGCCTCACCATTCTGGGCGGCATGGTGGCGGCCGGCATTTCGTTCTATGGCCTGCTGCTCGACCTGTTCGATGTCGTGAGCTGGGGCGAGGCTTTCGGCGACTTGCGCGACCGGGGCTCGCGTGGCAAGTGAGCGGCGGAAGCAGCCGGCGGGTTCAGGCGGCGCTTCCACGGGAACGATATCATGACAGCGATTCAGCGGGTTTTTTCGGGCGTCCAGCCGACGGGCAATCTGCACCTCGGCAATTATCTCGGCGCCATCGTCAATTTCGTGAAGTTGCAGCAGACCCACAACTGCATCTATTGCGTGGTGGACCTGCACGCGATCACCGTATGGCAGAACCCGGTTGAGCTGACGCACAACATCCGCGAAGTGACGGCGGCGTTTCTCGCCAGCGGCATCGATCCCGACAAGCATATCGTCTTCAACCAGAGCCAGGTGGCCGAACACGCCGAACTGGCGTGGGTGCTCAATTGCGTCGCCCGCCTCGGCTGGCTGAACCGCATGACCCAGTTCAAGGAAAAGGCCGGCAAGGACCGCGAGAACGCATCCGTCGGCCTGTACGCCTATCCGAACCTGATGGCGGCGGACATTCTCGTCTATCGCGCGACCCATGTGCCGGTCGGCGAGGACCAGAAGCAGCACCTCGAACTGGCGCGCGACATCGCGCAGAAATTCAACAACGACTTCTCGGAGTCGATCGCCGCCAAGGGCTATGACGCGAAGTTCTTCCCGCAGCCCGAGCCGCTGATCACCGGCCCGGCGACGCGCGTGATGAGCCTGCGCGACGGATCGAAGAAGATGTCGAAATCCGATCCATCGGATTACTCGCGCATCAACCTCACCGACGATGCCGACGCCATCGCCCAGAAAATCCGCAAGGCCAAGACCGATCCCGAGCCGCTGCCGTCCGAGGAAGACGGTTTGAAGTCGCGCCCCGAAGCCGACAATCTCGTCGGCATCTACGCCGCGCTCTCCGGCCGCACCAAGGCCGACGTGCTGCGCGAATTCGGCGGCGGACAATTCTCCGGCTTCAAGTCGACGCTGGTCGATCTGTCCGTCGACAAGCTCGGCCCGATCGGCGCAGAAATGAAGCGGCTGATGCAGGACCCCGGTCACGTTGATGCCGTGCTGGTGAAGGGTGCTGAACGGGCCCGCGCTATCGCGTTCGAGACCATGAAGGCCGTGAAGGACATCGTCGGCTTCGTGCAGGCGAAATAGCCCGAATCCTGCGGCATTTCGGCGCTAATCCCCTGTCTTCCTAACCTTATTTCAGGCCGGCCATCTGCGTTACCGTCTTGATCGTGCTTTTTACAACGCCATCTGTTAGGAGAGGGCACCGCAACCCGATCGCGCCGGCCTTGAACCGGCGATGCGTTGGAGACACCCATGTTTATCCAGACCGAAGCTACCCCCAATCCCGCGACGCTGAAGTTCCTGCCCGGCCGCACCGTGCTCGAAGGCGGCACGATGGAATTCACCAGCCGCGACAGCGCCGCGCGCTCGCCGCTGGCAGTGAAACTGTTCGAGATTCCCGGCGTCACCGGCGTGTTCTACGGTTCCGATTTCGTCACCGTCACCAAGGATGACGGCGACTGGCAGCATCTCAAGCCCGCCATCCTCGGCACCATCATGGAACACTATATGTCCGGTGGGCCGATCCTTGCCGACGGCGCGCAGCCGGATGCCGGACCGCATGCCGAGGAATTCTTCAACGAAGCCGACGCCGAGACTGTCGGCATCATCAAGGACATTCTGGAAACCCGCGTTCGCCCGGCGGTCGCCAGCGACGGCGGCGACATCACCTTCCGCGGCTTCAAGGACGGCATCGTTTTCCTCGACATGAAGGGCTCCTGCTCGGGATGCCCCTCCTCGACCGCGACGCTGAAGCACGGCATCCAGAACCTGCTCAAGCACTACGTGCCCGACGTTGTCGAAGTGAGGCCGATGTAAGTCTTCCTCGCACGCGCGAGAGTGACGATTTGACGATGGCCGGGCTTGACCCGGCCATTTATTTTTCTGAATGCTTGCGTATCCCGGCAGGCTTTGAAGCCTGCGATTTAGCCCTTTCACGAAAACCTTATTCGCCCATCATGCTCGTTCTCGCCATCGATACCGCGCTGGAATCCTGCGCTGCCGCGGTGCTCGACACCGATGCGGAAGCCTTCCGCGCGCTGCAGAGCCTGCCGATGAAGCGTGGCCACGCCGAAGCGCTGATGCCGATGATCGACGAGGTGATGAAGGCGGCCAGCCTTTCTTATTCCGCGCTCGACCGGATCGCGGTCACGGTCGGCCCCGGCAGCTTCACCGGGCTTCGGGTCGGCATTTCAGCGGGTCGCGGGCTTGGCCTTGCGGCCAACCGCCCCGTGGTCGGCATCACCACACTCGCTGCCTATGCCGCGCCGCTGATCGACGGGGAAAGCGAAACGCCGGTGATCGCGGCGATCGATGCCCGCCATGGCCATGTCTACGCCCAGGTCTTTTCCGGCGACGGCACGAGCCTCATCAAACCCGCCATCATGCCTCTTGAGGACGTTTTCCGCGCTGCGCGCTTCGGTCCTGCGCATATTGTCGGCGATGCGGCCGACATGATCGCGGCGCAATGGCCCCCGGAATTCGAGCCGCCCGCATCAGTCGACCGGCAGGCTGCGCCGGACATCGCATGGGTCGCATGGCTCGGCGCCAGCGTGGACCCCGATGAAGCGCCGCCACGGCCTTATTACCTGCGTGCGCCCGACGCCAAGACCAAGGCCGAACTGGCGCAACGCTGATGCCGGGCCTCGTCTCAAAATTGCTGTCGCTTTTTCTATCGCGCGGCGATGCAGCGGTTGAGCCCGCGAATTTGCGCGACGCGCCCGCCCTGGCGCGGCTGCACAAGGCATCCTTTCATCGTGGATGGGATGTCGGTGAGTTCGAGCAGTTGCTGGCCGACCGCAGCGTGCTCGCACACAGGCTGCGGATGGGCCGCGCCATCGCAGGCTTCATCCTCTCGCGCATGGCGGCGGACGAGGCGGAAATTCTGTCGGTCGCGATTGCGCCCAACATGCGCGGACGCGGCCTGTCCGGCCCGCTCGTCCAGACCCATCTCGGCTACCTCGCGGGCGCCGGTATCCGGACAGTTTTTCTCGAAGTCGAGGAAAACAACCAGCCCGCGCGTGCGCTGTATGCGAGGGCAGGTTTCAGCACCGTGGGCCGGCGTGAGCGCTATTATAAAGATGACAGCGGCGCTCAATTAAATGCCATCGTGATGCGTCGCGACTTGTCGTCGTAGCCCCACAATGGCAAAATAGCATCCATGCCCATCGCGAAACCCGTTTCCGCTTCGACATCGACCGACATCGAGTCGCGCTGTGCCGCAACCGGCATGCGCATGACCGAGCAGCGCCGCGTGATCGCGCGCGTGCTGGCGGAGTCCAACGACCACCCCGACGTGGAAGAATTGTACCGGCGCTGCGTCGCGGTCGACGACAAGATCTCGATCTCGACGGTGTACCGCACCGTCAAGCTGTTCGAGGATGCAGGCATCATCGAACGTCACGATTTCCGCGAGGGCCGCGCGCGCTACGAACAGGTGCCGGACAACCATCACGACCATCTCATCAACCTGCGCGACGGCAAGGTGATCGAGTTCACGTCCGAACAGATCGAAACGCTGCAGACCGAGATCGCCCGGAAACTCGGCTACCGGCTGGTGGACCACCGCCTGGAACTATATTGCGTCCCGCTCGACGACGACAAAAGCTGAATTTCCATCAATTTCAGCAGGTTTTGCGGCTTCTCATCGCTGGATTCGGGTCCCGATCCGCTATATTTGAAGCGCTTGCCGCGAAAGGAGCCCTGCTCCTTCCGCCACCGCCGCAACCAACCCGGTTTTCATGACGCCGCCGCGCAAGCTGCACATCAAATCCTACGGCTGCCAGATGAACGTCTACGATGCGCAACGCATGGTGGACACGCTGGCGCCGGAGGGATTCGTGGAGACGGCGGACGCCAATGAAGCCGACCTCGTCATCCTCAACACCTGTCACATTCGCGAGAAGGCCTCGGAGAAAGTGTTCTCCGAACTCGGCCGTCTGCGCGTGATGAAGGAAGAGGCCGCGCGCGAGGGACGCGAGATGAAGATCGCGGTCGCCGGATGCGTGGCGCAGGCCGAGGGTGCGGAGATCACCCGCCGCGCCTCGACCGTTGACGTGGTGGTCGGTCCGCAGAGCTATCACAACCTGCCGAAACTCCTGGCCAAGGCGCGCAACGGCGCACCCGCGATCGAAACCGAATTTCCTATTCAAGACAAATTCTCGTCGCTCCCCGCGCCAAAGCCTGCGGCGATCCGCGCGCGCGGCATCTCGTCCTTCGTCACGGTGCAGGAAGGCTGCGACAAATTCTGCACCTTCTGCGTCGTGCCCTATACGCGCGGCATGGAAGTGTCGCGGCCGGTCGCCGCCATCGTCGATGACGTGAAGCGCCTCGCGGACAATGGCGTGCGCGAGATCACGTTGATCGGCCAGAACGTCAACGCCTATCACGGCGAAGGCGCGAACGGACAGGCATGGTCGCTCGGCCGCCTGCTGCATCACCTCGCTGGCGTTCCGGGCATCGTGCGGCTGCGTTATTCGACCAGCCACCCGCGCGATGTGGACGATTCACTGATCGAGGCCCACCGCGACATTCCCGCCGTGATGCCGTTCGTGCATCTGCCGGTGCAATCGGGCTCCGACCGGATTCTGGCGGCGATGAACCGCAAACACACCGCGGCTGACTATATCCGCACCATCGAGCGGTTCCGGAAGGCCTCCCCAAAGATCGCGTTCTCATCGGATTTCATCGTCGGATTTCCGGGTGAAACCGAACAGGATTTTTCCGATACCCTCGCGCTCGTCACACAAATCAGCTACGCTGGCGCCTATTCGTTCAAGTATTCGCCCCGCCCGGGCACTCCGGCGGCGGACATGCAGGAGACGGACACGGCCTTGGCGGTTCCAGCAGCGGTGATGGACGAGCGCCTGGCACGACTCCAGGCCTTGATCGACGCCCAGCAGGCGAGCTTCAACAGGGCTGCCATCGGCCAGACGGTCGAGGTGCTGTTCGAACGCGCGGCGCGCGAGCCGGGCCAGATCGTCGGCCGCACCGCTTATCTGCAACCGGCGCATGTGATGGCACCGGCAGACATCATCGGCCAGGTTTTGCCGGTCACCATCGACAGTCTGGAGCGCTACAGCCTCAAGGGCAGGCTTGCGTCCACGCATGCGACGGATACATCCCGCGCACCCATTTCGATCCCTGCAACGGAGCCTGAAACCTTTGCCTAAAAGCGCAGCGGATTCACCTTCACTCGCTCCCGGCCGCAAATCCGATCGCGACCCTTCCTCCTCACCGGAAACACAGATCGTCGTCGCCTTCGACGACAACCGTGCGGCCTCTGCGCTGGTGGGACCTTATGGCCAGCACCTTGCGCTGATCGAACGCCGCCTCGGCGTGGTCGCTGATTCACGCGGCAACCACGTCACCATCGCGGGCTCACGCGATGGCTGCGATGCGGCGCGGCGCGTGCTCGAAACGCTCTACAAGCAGGCGCTCGCCGCAACAGATATCAGCCATGGCGATGTCGAGGGCGCGATCCGCGCCATCCTCGCGCAGGGCTCGCTGTTCGATTTCGAGACGCGCACGGGGAAAACTTCGTTCGAGGAAATCAATCTGCGCAAGCGCCCGGTCCGTGCCCGCACCGCCGCGCAGGACGCCTATATCCGCGCGCTGAAGCGCAACGAACTCGTGTTCGGCATCGGCCCCGCCGGCACCGGCAAGACCTGGCTCGCAGTGGCGCAGGCCTGCCAGCTGTTCGAACGCAAGGAAGTCGATCGCATTATCCTGTCGCGGCCTGCGGTGGAGGCGGGCGAACGGCTCGGCTTCCTGCCCGGCGACATGCGCGAGAAGGTCGACCCATATCTGCGCCCGATCTACGACGCGCTTTACGACCTGATGGATTCGCGCGTGGTCGAGCGCGCACTGCAAAGCGGAGAGATCGAAATCGCGCCGCTCGCCTTCATGCGCGGACGCACGCTGACCAACGCCGCGATCATTCTCGACGAAGCGCAGAACACGACGTCGATGCAGATGAAGATGTTTCTGACGCGCCTTGGCGAAAACAGTCGCATGATCATCACCGGCGACCCGAGCCAGGTCGATCTGCCGAACGGCCAGCAATCCGGCCTCGCGGAAGCCTCACGGTTGCTGTCCGGCGTGGAAGGCATCGCGCAGGTGACGTTCGCCGCCGAAGACGTGATTCGTCACGAACTGGTTGCGCGCATTGTCGCTGCCTATGAAGGCGGGCCGCGCCCCGCCTCTCCGGCCAAGCCTGCCTGAGACGATGCCGCGTCCTCCCACCGCCGATGTCCTGATTGCCGCCGATTGCTGGCAGGCGCAGGCTGATGCCGAAGACGTTATCCAGCGCGCCATCGCGGCCGCCGCCTCATTCGTCGAATTGCCCGCAGAGGATACCGAAGTCGCGGTGATGCTGACAGACGACGCGCGCATTCGCGAACTGAATAAGGAATGGCGCGACCAGGACAAGGCGACCAACGTGCTGTCCTTTCCGGCTGCACAGCCGCCCGGCGCAACGCCGCAGCCCTTGATGCTGGGCGACATCGCCATCGCCTATGAGACGACGCGCTTTGAGGCGGAGACGGAAGGCAAGCCGTTCCAAAACCATTTGAGTCATCTCGCCATTCATGGCTTCCTGCACCTGCTCGGCTACGACCATCTCGACGATGACGAGGCCGAGGAGATGGAGGGACTGGAGCGGGACATTCTGGCGAAGCTCGGCATCGCCGACCCCTATCTCACCAGCGACCAGGCAAAGTAGTGACGAACGACTCCGACCATAGCGCAACAACGCCTACCCCCTCGACCACCACGCTGCCCGTGCCGGTGCAGCAGGGCGAAGTGCTGCGCCCGGCCGCCGAATCCTGGCTCTCGCGCGCGATCCGTTCATTGTTCGGCTGGAAGGCCGGCTCCGCGCGCGCCGACATTCAGGTCGTGCTCGACGCGACCGCGCCCGACGACGAGACCAGCTTCACCGCGGTCGAGCGCACTATGCTGCGCAACATCCTGTCGCTGCACGATCGCCGCATCGCCGACGTCATGGTGCCGCGCGCCGACATCGTCGCCGTGCGCCGCGACATTTCATTGGCTGAACTGATGTCGCTGTTCGAGAGCGCGGGCCACTCCCGCCTCGTCGTCTACAACGACACGCTCGACGAACCCGAGGGCATCGTCCACATCCGCGATCTCGTCGCCTTCATCACCTCTAAGGCCAAGGTGGATCCCGAGGTGAACGCCAAGCGCAAGAAGCCGTTTCCGGCCGGCCTCGATCTGAAATCCGTCAATCTCGCCATTCAGCTCGCGGACACCGCCATCATGCGCGAGCTTTTGTACGTGCCGCCGTCGATGCCCGCGATTGATCTGCTGGCGCAGATGCAGGCGACCCGCATTCATCTTGCATTGGTTGTCGACGAATATGGTGGCACCGACGGCCTCGTTTCGATCGAGGACATTGTCGAGCAGATCGTCGGAGAAATCGACGACGAACACGACAGCGACGAAACGCCTTCCGTGGTGCGCCAGGCTGACAACTCCTTCATCGCCGACGGGCGCGCCAGCCTCGAGGACGTACAATCCGTGGTCGGCGACACGTTCAACACCGGCGAGGCCGGTGAGGAAGTCGATACGCTCGGCGGCTACATCGTCAATCAGGTCGGCCGCTTCCCGGTGCGCGGTGAAATCATTCCAGGCCCCGGCGAATTCGAGATCGAGGTGCTCGATGCCGATCCGCGTCGCGTCAAGCGCGTGCGCATCGGCATCCGCAAGGAAGAAGCCAGCGGCCGCCCGCCGCGCGACGGACGCCGCCGCGAACCATCCGCCGAACAGGCGCCGACAAAGCCGCCGTCGGGTGGAGAGACGAATACATGAGCGTGGCCACCGCCCTACACTCACCCGCACGCGCCACGATCCTGAGCTGGGGCTGGCGGCGCGCGGCCATCGCGCTTGTCGCAGGCGCCAGCTCCGCGCTGGCGATGGCACCTTTCAACGCATGGCCTGTTCTGTTCATCACTTTCCCAGTGCTGGTCTGGCTGATCGATGGGACCGGCCCCGGCCGGCGCGGCGTGGTCAGTGCCGCCATCGCCGGATGGTGGTTCGGTCTCGGCTATTTCGTCGCCGGACTGTACTGGATCGGCAACGCGTTTCTTGTCGATGCCGAAACCTTCGCCTGGCTACTGCCGCTTGCGATCCTTGGTCTGCCAGCGCTGCTCGCGCTGTTCATGGCTGCGGGCTGCGCGCTGGCGCGGCTGATCTGGACGAAGGACTGGTCACGTTTGCTGTCGCTGGCGGTTGCGCTCACCGTCAGCGAATGGCTACGCGGCCATATCCTGTCCGGCTTTCCGTGGAACCTGTTCGGCTACGCACTCGCCGAGCCATTGGCGATGGCGCAGGCCGCATCATTGATCGGTATCTGGGGCGTGAGTTTCCTCGCGATCGCGATCTTTGCCAGCCCCGCGACCCTGATCGACGACCGCGCCCGCACGAAACGGCCGTGGCTGCCGTTCGCCCTCTCTCTTGTCCTGCTCGCCGCCAGTGGCGGCTATGGCGCATGGCGGCTCGACCGTCACCCGACGCAATTCGTGAGCGGCGTGAAGCTGCGGCTGATGCAGCCGAACCTGCAGCAGGACGTGAAGTTCAACTACTCCGCCAAGGACGACGTGCTCGCGAGATACATGGCGCTGTCGGACCGCGCCACTGGCCCGCAGACCAGCGGCGTGCGCGACGCCACGATCCTGATCTGGCCGGAATCGGCGTTTCCGTTCTTCCTGACGCGCGAACCAGCCGAGCTTGCCAAGATCGCGAACTTCCTGCCGCCGCAGACCACGCTCATCACCGGCGCGGTGCGCGCGCCCAATCTGTCGCCGGCGGTGCGGCCGACCAAGGCCTACAACTCGATCTACGTCATCAATCACGACGGCGACATTCTCTCGATCTACGACAAGCTGCATCTGGTTCCGTTCGGCGAATATTTGCCGTTTCAAAGCACGCTTGAGAAACTCGGCTTCCAGCAACTCACCAAGGTGCAAGGCGGCTTCATTCCTGGCGCCCGCCGGCGCACCATGGCCATTCCCGGCGCGCCGCGCGTCCTCCCGCTGATCTGCTACGAGGTCGCCTTCTCCGATGCCATCGTGCCCACGGGTGAGCGGCCGGGCTGGATCGTCAACCTGACCAATGATGGCTGGTTCGGAAACAGCACAGGCCCCTATCAGCATCTTCAGATGGCACGCTTGCGCGCCATCGAGGAGGGGCTGCCGATCGTGCGCAGCGCCAATACCGGAATTTCCGGGGTGATCGACCCCGTCGGGCGTGAAGTCGGCCACCTTGCGCTTGGTCAAGAAGCCGTTCTGGATTCAGCATTGCCCGTAGCATTACCGCCGACGGTTTTCTCGCACTGGCGACATATGCCGCTCGCTATCATGGTCGTGCTCTCGGCACTTGTCGTCCTGGTGCGGCGGCGCCGCGAAGCCTGATCGCCCGCGCAGGAACGATATCAAATAGTGAGACAGTGCTGAAAACCGCCTCCATTTAACCCGTTTTATTGGCGTGAATGGCTCTATCTTCGCCACAGCTCGCCATTGCGACCATATGGGTCAGAGCGGAAATTTGACGAAGCTCGAAAAAGTAGCTTAGTCGGAGAATATCGTACTCTTCTCACGGTCCGTCAGGGGCACTTGAATGTCGGCGAAAACGCCAAACCCGGTCGACAAATATGTTGGCAGCCGCGTGCGGATGCGTCGCATCATGCTGGGACTGAGCCAGGAGAAGCTCGGCGACGCGCTCGGACTGACTTTCCAGCAAATCCAGAAATACGAAAAAGGCACCAACCGCATCGGCGCGAGCCGCCTGCACCAGATCGCCGATATCCTGCAGGTACCGGTCTCGTTTCTGTTCGAGGGCGGACCGACCAGCAACACCAGCGTCGAGGGCCTCGGCGAAGCCCCCTCTCCGGCTTATGTCTCGGACTTTCTCGCGACGTCCGAGGGACTGGCGCTGACGCGTGCATTCACGAAGATCACGGACGCGAAGCTCCGCCGCAGCATCGTCGACCTTGTCGAGCAGATCGCCGGAACACAGAACCCGTCCTAACCGCAGGCCAGGCTTGTAATAGGCTTGGCTTGCGATTTTTGGATTTCCCTTTTTGCTTCGAGCCTTTTATTGCGAGCGGACCTGACGCAGGGTTCTTTTGCGTCCTCTTCCTATCAAGGCTCTCTCCGATATGCCGGACAACCATAACCATGACGCGCCCTCGCGGTCCTTCTTCGGACGCCGCAAAGGCCACAAGCTGCGCCCGCATCATGCCTCGCTGATCGAGGACTTGCTGCCGCGCCTTGCGCTCGACATCGGCACGCCGGCCCCTGCAACTTTGACCGCATTGTTTCCCGCAGGCACGAATGCCGTTCGCCTTGAGATCGGCTTTGGCGGCGGCGAGCATCTGCTTGCCGAGGCCGCGGCATCTCCCGACACCGGCTTCATCGGCTGCGAGCCCTATGTCAACGGCATGGCGAAAATTCTCGCGCAAATCGAAGCTCGCGGTCTTTCCAATATCCGTCTGTTCGCGGGCGACGCTGCTGAATTGCTCGCATGGGTGCCGCCGCAATCGCTGGCACGGATCGATCTGATTCATCCCGACCCGTGGCCGAAGCGGCGGCACTGGAAGCGCCGCTTCGTGCAGGACGCCACGATTGCGGCGATGGCTCGCGCGCTGACCGCGCACGGCGAATTCCGGTTCGTCTGCGACATCGACGACTACACGTCATGGACGCTGTGGCACATGCAGGGCGCAGAGGATTTTCTCTGGCTTGCGGAACGCGCCGACGACTGGCGCTCGCCGTGGCCGGGCTACACCATGACGCGCTACGGTGCGAAGGCCACGCGGGAAGGCCGCAAGGCATCTTACTTACGTTTTCAGCGGATTTGATTGAGCCTTGGTAGAGGCTTACTTTTCGCGCGCCCGCCAGAACACCAGCACGCGCTGCGCGGTGGCGGTCGAAAGCCGCTCATAGTTGAGGCGCGCTTCCTCGATATCCGGCGGCGAGGGCATCTTGCCCGGCCCCAGACGCAACACGATCAGTGCGCGCGCCGTCGCCCATTCCAGACCGATCGCGCGTGCGATCAGGAGGATCGGATCGTAGCGGTCGCCGAGGATCAACTGATCGACCGTCGCAAGCCGTACGCCGGACATCGCCGACAGTGCGGCGACGGCCTCTTCGTATTTGTGTTCCTTGGCGAAGTTGAGCAGCGCCGCCTCGTTCAAACCGCCGGACTGATGCAACGCCAGAATGAGCCGCTGCGCTGGCGCGAAGTCGCGCTTCACGAGCCGCGCGCGCGGTGCCGAGGAAATTTCCAGCATCGCCTGATTGATCGCAAGCCGCTGCTTCGGCTTCGCCGTCTCGAACATCCGGCGGCGCACGATGTCCACCGACCTCGACAGCAACTCCTTCAAGCCATCGGGCGAGATGTCTTCACGTTGCCCGAGTGACAGCGCCAGCACGCCGTCATCGACCGCGCGATTGATCAAACCCGAATATCCCGCCGCGGAAAACGTAGCGCCTGAATTTTTCGCCAGCACACGCACCACTTCGCGATCGGCGCGGCGCAGGATCACATCGGTCAGCGGCGCCGCAAGCGTGTCGCGTTCGGAGATCGCCGCCAGATGCGCCTGACCCTTGGCGCGCGCGATTTCCATCAGCAGATCTTCGTCGATCAAGGGCGAGCGGCTCAGGATCGGGCCCGCGATACGGATTTCGTCTTCCCGCGCGAGATAATTGACGACGCCGGGCGGTGCATTGGACAGGCTCGCAAAACGCGCAGCCACGCCAGCGCGGGCCGCAGGCTCGGCCGCAGGCACGAGACCGATCAGGATGCCGTCGAACAGTTCGATGTGTTGCGGACCAAAAATCGGAGCGCCCTGCACGAACAGTTCGGCAAGCTTCGTGATCGCGGTCGCGCGCTTTTCCGCAGAGCCGCTTTTTGCGATCGCGTCGAGTTCAGGGATCAGGGACGTAACTGCCATCAAATCGGGTCCGCGCGGGATTCGAGCGCGGTCCCCAATCTAGAGACCGCTCATGAATGAAGGGTTTAGCCGATCATTCATTTCCGCCGAGTTCCCGGTCGGCCCTTGCCGGGGGGGCGGAAACGGAGTATATCCCCGCACAATAATCATCTCATACGATCGCGTAGGAGAGTGGGCCCTTCCGGACCCGCTCTTTTTTGTTACCCGGCGCGGTCGCCTGAGCCGCAGGAGAAACGATGCTCCTGCCGCGACAAACCGGCGCTGCTCCGGCAGCGTAACGGAACCTTTTCTTAACCATAGAGACGGACCCGCTGACGCCCGACATGACCGAACCCACTTCCATTGCCGAGACCGACATGCCTGCTGAGACCATGCCTGCGGTCGAACGCCGCCTGGTCGTCGAGCCGGGTGTCGCGGCGCGGGTGGCGGCGATCGCCGAGCCAGTGCTCGAAGGGCTCGGCTACCAACTGGTACGCATCAAGATTTCCGGAGAAGCCGGCTGCACCGTGCAGATCATGGCCGAACGGCCGGATGGCACCATGCTGATTGACGATTGCGAAGCGATCTCCAAGGCGCTGTCGCCGGTGATGGATGTCGCCGACCCGATCCAGCGCGCTTACCGGCTTGAGATTTCCTCTCCCGGCATCGACCGGCCGCTGGTGCGGCAGTCGGATTTCGAACGCTATACCGGCCACCTTGTGAAGATCGAAATGTCCGTGCCGCACGATGGCCGCAAGCGCTTTCGCGGCACGCTGGAGGGCATCGAAGACGGGCTCGTGCGCATCACGCGAGATGACGTGAAGGAACACAAGGGCGCGCAGGAAGCGGATGTGCAATTGCCGCTCGCGGACATCGCAAGCGCAAATCTCGTTCTGACCAACGAACTGATCGCCGAATCCATGCGCCGCGGCCGTGACGCCGAACGCGAGCAGCTTGAGAATGCAGGCGTGCTACCGCCTCCTCCGCCGCACGCCAAGAAAGCGCGCGAAATGCGAGACAAGGCGAAGCCGCGCCAACCGAAACCGAAGAAACCATTGCCCAAGAACACCAAAGCTCACAGGCTTGCCGCCGACGCCAAACGGCGCGCAGCCGAATCCGATCCCCACGAAGGAGAGTAAGCCATGGCCGCTGTCAGCGCCAACAAACTGGAACTGCTGCAAATCGCCGATGCCGTCGCACGCGAGAAGTCGATCGACCGTTCGATCGTGATCGCCGCGATGGAAGACGCCATCGCGAAAGCGGCACGGGCCCGTTACGGTTCCGAAACCGACGTACATGCGGAGATCGACGCCAAGAAGGGCGAGCTTCGTCTGTCGCGCCACATGCTGGTGGTGGAGACGGTCGAGAACGCCGCCAACCAGATTTCGCTGAAGGACGCGCAGCGCGCCAATCCGACCGCACAGATCGGCGACACCATCGCCGACACCCTGCCACCGCTGGAATATGGCCGCATCGCCGCGCAGTCCGCCAAGCAGGTGATCGTGCAGAAGGTGCGCGAGGCCGAGCGCGACCGGCAGTATCAGGAATTCAAGGACCGCATCGGCGAGATCGTTAACGGCATCGTCAAGCGTGTCGAATACGGTAGCGTCATCGTCGATCTCGGACGCGGCGAAGCCATCGTGCGCCGCGACGAAATGCTGCCGCGCGAAGCGCTGCGCAACGGCGACCGCATCCGCGCCTACATCTTCGACGTGCGCCGCGAAACCCGTGGTCCGCAGATCTTCCTGTCCCGCACCCATCCGCAGTTCATGGCGAAGCTGTTCGCGCAGGAAGTGCCGGAAATCTACGACGGCATCGTCGAGATCAAGGCGGTTGCCCGCGATCCGGGTTCGCGCGCCAAGATCGGCGTGATCTCCCGCGATTCCTCGGTCGATCCGGTCGGCGCCTGCGTCGGCATGCGCGGTTCGCGCGTGCAGGCGGTGGTGAACGAACTGCAGGGTGAGAAGATCGACATCATTCCGTGGTCGCCCGATATCGCGACCTTCGTCGTCAACGCGCTGGCTCCGGCCGAAGTCGCCAAGGTCGTCATCGACGAAGACCGCGAACGCATTGAAGTCGTGGTGCCGGATACCCAATTATCCCTTGCGATCGGACGCCGCGGCCAGAACGTGCGCCTCGCATCGCAGCTTACGGGCTGGGACATTGACATCCTGACCGAGCAGGAAGAATCGGAACGCCGCCAGGCGGATTTCGAGAATTCCACGCGCGTGTTCATGGAAGCGCTCAACGTCGACGAAGTGGTCGGCCAGTTGCTGGCGTCGGAAGGCTTCTCCTCAGTCGAGGAACTCGCCCTGGTCGATGTCCGCGAACTCGCGGGCATTGAGGGCTTCGACGAGGAAACCGCTAACGAGCTGCAGAGCCGCGCGCGCGAATATCTCGAACAGCTCGATGCCGAGTTGGAAGCGAAGCGGAAAGAACTCGGCGTGGACGATGCTCTGAAGGATATTCCGGGCGTGACCGGCAAGATGCTGGTCAAATTCGGCGAGAACGACGTCAAGACGGTCGAGGATCTGGCCGGCTGCGCCACCGACGATCTGGTCGGCTGGGTGGAGCGCAAGGACGGCGAAACCGTCAAGCATGCGGGCTTCCTCGATGCGAGCGAAACCTCGCGCGACGAAGCGGAGGCGATCATCATGCAGGCGCGTCTTGCGGCTGGCTGGATCACCGAAGCCGATCTCGCCAAACCTGCGGAAGCGGAAGAAGCCGCGTCCGAAGATCATCCGGCATAAAGGACATGCCCATCGATGTTTGCCACCTCCGAGACAACGGACCTCGATCGCGGTCCCCGGGCCAAGCCCGGGAGCGCGCGGACGTGCGTCGTCTCGCGGCAGGTGAAGGGCACCGATGAGCTGATCCGCTTCGTGCTCTCGCCTGCGGGCGAGGTGGTCCCGGACGTGCGGCGCAAGCTGCCGGGCCGGGGCCTGTGGGTGTCGCTGTCGCGGACCATGGTCGCCGAGGCCGCGAAGCGCGGCCTGTTCGCCAAGGCCTTCAGGCGCGCCGTGATGCTGCCGCCCGATCTGGCGGCGCAGACCGATATCCTGCTGGCGCGCAGCGTGCTCGATGCGCTCGCGATGGTGGGCAAGGCCGGCGAAATCGTCTGTGGTTTCGGCAAGGTCGACGACGCGATCGCGGCCGGCGAAGCCGTGGCGCTGATCCATGCCAGCGACGGCGCCGACGACGGAATCCGCAAACTCGACGCAAAATGGGCCTCCGCTGCGGGGAAAAACCCGCAAATGGCGGATTCACCTAGGATTCAGGGCTTCAAAACCGATGAATTGGATTTGGCCCTTGGGCGGTCAAATGTGGTACATGCAGCCCTGCTTTCAGGGCCTGCGACGAAAACCTTCCTTTCCCGCTGGCGAACCCTCGACCGTTTCCGCACTTCGGACGGCGCGATGGACAGCAAGACGGGTAGCAACTAACGGGCCGCGTCGCGGCGCACCGAACGAGATTGGACTGTTGAATGCCTGATACGAAAAATCCTGGCGACAAGCCGCTGAGCGTCGGTTCGAAAACTCTGTCGCTGAAACCGCGCACAGAGACCGGCGTGGTGCGCCAGAGCTTCAGCCACGGCCGCAGCAAATCGGTAGTGGTCGAGAAGAAGACCAAGCGGCGTCTCGCGGGCGATCCCGCGCCGGCTCCCGCAGCCGAAGCACCTGCCGCTCCGGCAGCCGCTCCTGCCGCGCCGCGCGCGCCCGCGCCGAAGGCCCCGGCCCGCCCTTCCGGGATGGTATTGCGCACGTTGACCGAAGACGAGCAGAGCGCGCGTGCGAGCGCGCTCGCCGATGCGCGCGTCCGCGAGGAAGAAGAACGCCGCGCCGCGGAAGCAGAAGCCGCCCGCCGCAACACCAAGGAATACAAGGAACAGCAGGAGCGCGAGGCCGCCGAGGCACGCCGCAAAGCTGAGGAAGAACGCCATCGCGTCGAAGCCGAGGCCAAGGCCAAGGCCGAGCGCGAAGCCAAGAAGCGGTTCGGCGAAGCTGAAGCCAAGCCGGCGACCGCTGCGGCTCCCGCCGCACGCGCCAGTACGCCGGCCGCGCGCGCGCCTGTCGCCGCCGATGGCTCCGATGAAGACGAGGCGCCGCGCGTCCGTCGCGGACCCGGCGGTGCGATCCGCGCCGTTACGCCACCGAAGACCACACAGAAGCCCGGCCCTGCCAAGCAGCGCGGCCGCCTGACGCTGACCACCGCTCTGAATGCCGACGACGTACGCGAGCGTTCGATCGCCTCGTTCCGCCGCCGCACCCAGCGCCTGACCAAGGGCCACCAGTCGAACGAACCGAAGGAAAAGCTCGTCCGCGAAGTCATCATTCCGGAAGCGATCACGCTGCAGGAACTGGCGAACCGCATGGCGGAGCGCTCGGTCGATCTCGTCAAGCTGCTGATGAAGCAGGGTCAGCTCGTCAAGATCACCGACACCATCGACGCCGATACCGCGCAGCTCATCGCGGAAGAAATGGGCCACACCGTCAAGCGTGTCGCTGCGTCTGACGTGGAAGAAGGCCTGTTCGATGTCGCCGAGGATCGCGCCTCCGACACCACGCCGCGCGCGCCGGTCGTCACCGTGATGGGTCACGTCGACCACGGCAAGACGTCGCTGCTCGACGCGCTGCGTCACGCCAACGTGGTGAGCGGCGAAGCCGGCGGCATCACCCAGCACATCGGCGCCTATCAGGTGACCTCGCCTTCGGGCGCCAAGATCACCTTTATCGACACGCCCGGCCACGCCGCGTTCACCGCGATGCGCGCGCGCGGCGCCAAGGTCACCGACATCGTCATCCTCGTCGTCGCTGCCGATGACGGCGTGATGCCGCAGACCATCGAGGCCATCAACCACGCCAAGGCGGCGAAGGTTCCGATGATCGTGGCGATCAACAAGATCGACAAGCCGGATGCCAAGCCCGAGCGCGTGCGTACCGAACTCTTGCAGCACGAAGTGCAGGTCGAATCCTTCGGCGGCGATGTCGTCGATGTCGAAGTCTCGGCCAAGAACAAGACCAACCTCGACAAGCTGCTCGAGATGATCGCGCTGCAGGCCGAACTGCTCGAACTTAAGACCAACCCGGATCGTCCGGCCGAAGGCACCGTGATCGAAGCCAAGCTCGATCGCGGCCGCGGTCCGGTCGCGACCGTGCTCGTGCAGCGCGGCACCCTGCGCGTCGGCGACATCATCGTCGCGGGCGCGGAGATGGGTCGTGTCCGTGCGCTGATCAACGATCAGGGCCAGACCATTCAGGAAGCCGGTCCTTCGATGCCGGTGGAAGTCCTCGGCTTCAACGGCCCGCCGGAAGCCGGCGACCGTCTCGCCGTAGTCGAGAACGAAGCGCGCGCCCGTCAGGTCACCGAATATCGCGCCCACCAGAAGCGCGAGAAGTCGGCGGCCACCTCGGCCGGCATGCGCGGCTCGCTCGAACAGATGATGAGCCAGCTCAAGACCTCGGGCCGCAAGGACTTCCCGCTGGTGGTGAAGGCCGACGTGCAGGGCTCGCTGGAAGCCATCATCGGCTCGCTCGACAAGCTCGGCACCGAGGAAGTCGCCGCGCGCATCCTGCATGCGGGCGTCGGCGGCATCTCGGAATCGGACGTCACGCTCGCGGAAGGCTTCAACGCCGCGATCATCGGCTTCTCCGTCCGCGCCAACAAGGAAGCGGCGGCGCTCGCCAAGCGCGACGGCATCGAAATCCGCTACTACAACATCATCTACGACCTCGTGGACGACGTGAAGAAGGCAATGTCGGGCCTGCTCGCGCCGACCTTGCGCGAAACCATGCTCGGCAACGCGCAGGTGCTCGAAGTCTTCCACATCTCCAAGGTCGGCAAGATCGCCGGTTGCCGCGTGACCGACGGCACCGTCGAGCGCGGCGCCAATGTCCGCCTGATCCGCGACAACGTCGTGATCCACGAGGGCAAGCTGTCACAGCTCAAGCGCTTCAAGGATGACGCCAAGGAAGTCGTCGCCGGTCAGGAATGCGGCATGTCGTTCGAGAACTATCAAGACATGCGCCCTGGCGACGTGATCGAATGTTATCGCGTGGAGACCATTCAGCGCTCCCTGTAAGTCCAAACCTTACGGGCGCGCTGGAATAAAAGAGGCTGTCATTGCCGGGCTTGACCCGGCAATCCATTGCCTGAAAAGCGGCACTTAAACGGAGAAGATGGATGCCCGGGTCAAGCCCGGGCATGACGCTTCTCATATCAGGAATTCAGCTCATGCCCCGTCATCAGCGCGGCAATTCATCATCGGGACCGGCCGGCGGTTCGCAGCGTCAGTTGCGCGTCGGCGAACTGATCCGGCATGCGATCTCCGACATCCTCTCTCAGGGCGGTGTGCATGACGACACGCTGAGCGGTCACATCATCACCGTGCCCGAAGTGCGGATGTCGCCCGATCTCAAGCTTGCGACGGTTTATGTGATGCCACTCGGTGGGCACGATACGGATGCTGTGATCGCAGCACTTGCGCACAACAAGAAATTCCTGCGTGGCGAGGTTGCGCACCGCGTTAACCTGAAATTCGCACCTGATCTTCGCTTCCGCGCCGACGAGCGATTCGACGAAGCGGAACGGATCGAGAAATTATTGCGAACGCCTGCGGTCCAAAAAGATCTCAACCATGATTCGGATGACACTTGATGACTGCAACACCCGCTCAGGGCACGCGCGAGACGCCACATGGCGATTCTCATGCGGCTTCTGAAAAAAATATTTTGGCGGATACGCCTGCTCATGATCGCACTGACGCAGGCGGGAATCGCCCGCGCCAGAAGAAACAGCAGTTCAAGCGCGACCGCCGCGACGTGCACGGCTGGGTCATTCTCGACAAGCCTGTCGGCATGACCTCAACCCATGCGGTCGCGGTGCTGAAGCGGCTGTTCAACGCCAAGCGCGTCGGTCACGCCGGCACGCTCGATCCGCTCGCCTCAGGCGGGCTGCCGATTGCGCTGGGCGAAGCCACCAAGACCGTTCCCTTCGTGATGGATGGCCGCAAGCGCTATCGCTTCACGGTCCGCTGGGGCGAGGAACGCGACACCGATGACGTCGAGGGCCGGCCAACCCAGACCTCCGATGCCCGGCCCACAGCCGAGGACATCCGGATGATCCTGCCCCGCTTCACGGGCGTGATCCAGCAGACCCCGCCGCAGTTCTCGGCCATCAAGATCCAGGGCGAGCGGGCCTATGATCTTGCCCGTGACGGCGAAACCGTCGTCCTGCAGCCCCGCGAGGTCGAGATTCACGAATTAATCTTTACGGAACAATCGGATAAGGATCATTCGGTGTTCGAGACCGAATGCGGCAAGGGAACCTATGTCCGGGCGCTGGCCCGCGATATGGGCCGCCTTCTGGGCTGCTACGGGCATATTTCGGCACTCCGGCGCACCCAGTGCGGCCCGTTCACTGAGGACGACATGATTCCGCTGGCGGAATTGGAGGCTTTGTGCGATAGAGCCGCGTCTGGCGAGGGCAGCCTCGCCGACGCGCTTTTGCCCGTTGAGACCGCGCTGGACGACATCCCGGCACTGGCCGTCACTCGGGCGGATGCCGCAAGGCTTGCAAGAGGCCAGGCGGTTTTGTTGCGCGGACGGGATGCGCCAATTCTAAACGGCACAGTCTATGTCACCGTCGGAGGAAGGCTTCTGGCCCTCGCCGAGCTTGGCAATGGCGAACTCATCCCCAAGCGTGTGTTCAACCTCACCGGGCTCGTTGCGAACCCGGACCGCAGTTAAGGATATTTGACGATGTCGATTACCGCAGAACGTAAAGCGGAAGTCATCAAGACCAATGCCAAGAAGGCCGGCGACACGGGTTCGCCGGAAGTTCAGGTTGCGATCCTCTCCGAGCGCATCGCCAACCTCACCGAGCATTTCAAGACCCACAGCAAGGACAACCATTCCCGCCGTGGCCTCCTGAAGCTCGTCTCCACGCGCCGTTCGCTTCTCGATTATGTGAAGAAGAAGGACGAGGCGCGCTACAAGGCGCTGCTTGAGAAGCACAACATCCGCCGCTAAAGCCGCGCTACCGGCCGCCACCGGCGCGAACATGGATTCGCATCCGGAGACGGCCGACACTGTACGAACACGCAAAGCATGGCTTGCTTGCGTGAAACCCAGCAGCAATCCGGCGGCTGGGCACGACGGGCAAGGTGCCCGCACCATCGGAAGGATGGCAGCCATCGCAAAATTCAGAAGCCATGGCAGGATCGCCGGACGCTGAAGCCCTCGCGCTCAACGTCTCGCAATCTTGCGCATGGCTTTTGCATTTTCCGGCCAGCCTGATTTTCCGAAAACGATGAAAGAACACTCGAATGTTTAATACCCATTCCGTCGAACTCGACTGGGGCGGACGCCCGCTCAAGCTCGAAACCGGCAAAGTCGCGCGTCAGGCCGACGGCGCCGTAATCGCCACCTATGGCGAAACCGTCGTCATCGCGACTGTCGTCTCCGCGAAGACCCCGAAGGAAGGCATCGACTTCCTGCCGCTCACCGTGAACTACCAGGAAAAGACCTTCGCAGCCGGCCGCATTCCCGGCGGTTACTTCAAGCGCGAGGGCCGTCCCTCCGAGAAGGAAACGCTGGTTTCCCGCCTGATCGACCGTCCGATCCGCCCGCTGTTCATCAAGGGCTATCGCTGCGACACTCAGGTGATCGTCACCACCCTGTCGCACGACATGGAAAACGATCCGGACATCGTTGCGATGGTCGCGGCCTCCGCCGCGCTGACGCTCTCCGGCGTGCCGTTCATGGGCCCGATCGGTGCGGCCCGCGTCGCCTTCGTCAACAACGAGTTCATTCTCAATCCGACGCTGGATGAGATGGCCGACACCCAGCTCGACCTCGTCGTTGCTGGCACTGCCGACGCCGTGCTCATGGTCGAATCCGAAGCCAAGGAATTGCCTGAAGAGGTGATGCTCGGCGCCGTGATGTTCGGTCATCGCCACTTCCAGCCGGTGATCAAGGCGATCATCGACCTCGCCGAGAAGGCCGCCAAAGAGCCGCGCGAGATCGAGACGATCGACAATTCCGAAATCGAAAAGGACATGCGCGCCGTCGGCGAAGCCGAACTGCGTAAGGCCTACGCGATTCCGGTGAAGCAGGATCGCTATGCGGCGGTCGGCGCGGTGAAGAAGAAGGTCATGGACCACTTCTTCCCCGAAGGTCAGGAGCCGAAGTTCGACAAGCTGCGCGTCGCCGGCGTGTTCAAGGAGTTGGAAGCGGACGTCGTCCGCAACAACATCCTCGACACGGGCCTCCGCATCGACGGCCGCGACGTCAAGACCGTCCGCCCGATCGTGGCGGAAGTCGGCGTGCTGCCGCGCGCCCACGGTTCGGCGCTGTTCACCCGCGGCGAGACCCAGGCGCTGGTCGTGACCACGCTCGGCACCGGCGAGGACGAGCAGTACATCGACGCGCTCTCGGGCACGTACAAGGAAACCTTCCTGCTGCATTACAACTTCCCGCCCTTCTCGGTCGGTGAAACGGGCCGCATCGGCTCGCCGGGCCGCCGCGAAATCGGCCACGGCAAGCTGGCTTGGCGCGCGATTCATCCGGTCCTGCCGGCGCACCACGAGTTTCCGTACACGCTGCGCGTGGTCTCGGAGATCACCGAGTCGAACGGCTCGTCCTCGATGGCGACGGTGTGCGGCTCCTCGCTCGCGCTGATGGACGCCGGCGTGCCGCTGAAGCGGCCGACCGCGGGCATCGCGATGGGCCTGATCCTCGAAGGCTCGCGTTTCGCGGTTCTCTCCGACATCCTCGGCGACGAGGATCATCTCGGCGACATGGACTTCAAGGTGGCAGGCACCGACAAGGGTGTCACTTCGCTGCAGATGGACATCAAGATCGCCGGCATCACCGAAGAGATCATGAAGATCGCTTTGACGCAGGCCAAGGACGGCCGCATCCACATCCTCGGCGAGATGGCGAAGGCCCTCACCGCCGCGCGTGCGGAGCTTGGCGAACATGCGCCGCGCATCGAAGTGCTGCAGATCCCGACCGACAAGATCCGCGACGTGATCGGCACCGGCGGCAAGGTGATCCGCGAGATCGTCGAAAAGACCGGCGCCAAGATCAACATCGAGGACGATGGCACCGTGAAGGTCGCTTCCGCCAATGGCGAATCGATCCGCGCGGCGATCAAGTGGATCAAGTCGATCACCTCGGAGCCGGAAGTCGGCCAGATCTACGACGGCACTGTCGTCAAGGTGATGGAGTTCGGGGCGTTCGTGAACTTCTTCGGCCCGAAGGACGGCCTCGTTCACATCAGCCAGCTCGCGGCGAACCGCGTGCAGAAGACCTCCGACGTCGTCAAGGAAGGCGACAAGGTCAAGGTCAAGCTGCTCGGCCTCGACGATCGCGGCAAGGTCCGCCTGTCGATGAAAGCGGTCAACCAGGAGACTGGCGAGGACCTCGAGGCCAAGCAGAAGGCCGAGAACGCCCCCGCCGCCGAGTAAGGCGGTCAAGCGACCAATCAAAAGTTTGCGAAGAGGCGGCATTTTGCCGCCTCTTTTTTGTTGGGATAGCGCGACGCCCGCAGCAGCGCTGGCGTAGCCTCAGCAATCGCGCGACGACTCGCGCACGACCCATCAGGGAGACGTTCGTATGATCAGCCTTTCCCGCCGCCATCTGTTCACCGGGGCTGCCGGCCTTATCGCCACAGCCGCATTGCCCCGCATCACGCTCGCACAGGCTCCCACCGCACCGGCCGCAGCCGAGGGCCCCTTCAAACTGCCGCCGCTGTCTTACGCGACCAACGTGCTTGAGCCGCATATCGATGCGAAGACCATGGAAATCCACCATGACAAGCATCACGGCGCTTATGTCGCCAACATGAACAATTTCGCCAAGACCGCGCCGCAGCTCGGCCAGACGCCGATCGAGACCATCCTCGCCAACCTCGTCAACGTGCCGGACGGCATCCGCGTCGGCGTCCGCAACAATCTCGGCGGCCACGCCAACCACACGATGTTCTGGGAAATCATGGGGGCGAATGGCGGCGCACCGGAGGGCGAGGTTCTTGCGGCGATCAACCGCGACTTCGGCGATCTCGACAAGATGAAGACGGCGTTCAACACCGCAGGCGCCGGCCAGTTCGGCTCCGGCTGGGTGTTCGTCACCGTCAACAAAGAGGGCAAGCTCAGCATCGAGGCGCTGCCCAATCAGGACACGCCGCTGATGTACGGCAAGCGCGTACTACTCGGCAACGACGTGTGGGAGCACGCCTATTATCTGAACTACCAGAACCGCCGCGCCGACTATCTCAAGGCGTGGTGGAACGTGGTGAACTGGCAGAAGATCGGCGAACGCTATGCCGCCGCGAAGGCCGGAACGCTGACGCTCTGAAGTGTTACGTCACATTCCAAAAGGCGGCTGATTTCAGCCGCCTTTTCTTTTGTCGCGGCGAGGCGCGAAGCACTCCTTCACCAGATCGCTGAGAACCTGAAAATCCTGCTTGCGCGGCGAGGTGCGGCGAAACACCAGGCCGATGCTGCGCCCCGGCTGCGGCTCCTTGAACCGCAAAATCTTCACGCGCTCGTCCCGCAATTCGACATCGGCGGCGATTTGCGGAATGAGCGTGATGCCATAGCCGCTCGCGACCATCTGCATCACCGTCGCAAGGCTGCTCGCGCCGAAGGTCATGCCGCCCGCATTGCGGCCGCCGGAAGCGGTGGCACAAAACGCCAGCGCCTGATCGCGCAGGCAATGGCCGTCTTCGAGCAGGATCAAGCGCTCCTGCTCGATGTCGCCTGCCACGACGCGCTTTGTCTCGTCGCGCGGATCGTTCGCCGGAACCGCCAGCAGGAAGGCATCGTCGAACAGGGCAATGCTGTCGATGTCGTTCTCCTGCACCGGCAACGCCAGCATGGCGGCATCGAGCGCCCCGCTTTTTACCTCATCCAGCATTTGCCGCGTCTGCGTCTCGCGCAATTCGAGTTGTAGGTCGGGGAACCGCGCCTGCAGGAGTGGCAGGAATTTCGGCAGCGCATAAGGCGCGAGCGACGGAATCATGCCGAGCGTGAGCCGACCGGCCAGCGGTTGTGCGCGATGGTGCGCAAAATCCACGAGGTCGCGCGCCTTCGCCAGCACGTCCTCGCCCCGTCTCGCGATGTCCCGTCCGGCATCGGTCAGCGTCACCGCCCCCGGGCGGCGCTCCACCAGCGCCAGCCCCAGTTCGCCCTCCAGATCGCGGATCTGCATCGAGAGCGCGGGCTGCGTCACCGCACACGCCTCTGCCGCACGGCCAAAATGCTCGTGCTGCGCCAAGGCAGCCAAATATCGCAGTTGTTTCAGGGTGATCATGTCGATCAGATTATCTTATCGGAGGCCAAAGGCAATTCGACTAGACCTGATATTGGAATAAATCCAAACTCCGGTCACATCCACTCGCCAGACTGACCCTTGGGTCAAAGCGCGGAGGCTGCGGCACGGATCGCAGCCGGGCAGCGCGGCGGACAATCAAAATCAAAGCAATCGGAGAGAATCCATGGACGCCAAAACCGACGACAAAGGCGCGGGCAAATGCCCCGTAATGCACAGCAAGGGCCGCAGCAACCGTGACTGGTGGCCGGAGCATCTCGATCTGAGCATTCTGCACAGCCATACGCCCGCCGCCGATCCGATGGGCGAGGGCTTCGACTACATCAAGGAATTCGAGAGCCTCGATCTCGATGCCGTCATCAAGGACCTGCATGCTCTGATGACCGACAGCCAGGACTGGTGGCCGGCCGACTTCGGCCACTACGGCGGCCTGATGGTCCGCATGGCGTGGCATTCGGCGGGCACCTATCGCATCACTGACGGCCGCGGCGGCGCGGGTGCCGGGCAGCAGCGTTTCGCACCGCTGAACTCGTGGCCGGACAACGTGCTGCTCGACCGGGCGCGCCGGTTGCTCTGGCCGATCAAGCAGAAATACGGCCGCAAGATTTCGTGGGCCGATCTCATCGTCCTGACAGGCAACGTCGCGCTGGAATCGATGGGCTTCAAGACGTTTGGATTTGCAGGTGGCCGCGCCGATGTGTGGGAGCCGGAAGAACTCTATTGGGGTCCCGAAGGAACGTGGCTCGGCGATGAACGCTACAGCGGCGAGCGCCAGCTCTCCGAGCCGCTCGCCGCCGTGCAGATGGGTCTGATCTACGTCAACCCGGAAGGCCCGAACGGCAAGCCGGACCCACTGGCGGCAGCCAAGGACATTCGCGAAACCTTCTTCCGCATGGCGATGAACGACGAAGAAACCGTCGCGCTGATCGCCGGCGGCCACACTTTCGGCAAGACCCATGGCGCAGGCGATGCGTCACTGGTGGGTCCCGCGCCGGAAGCCGCCGCAATCGAGGATCAGGGCCTTGGCTGGAAAAGCAGGTTTGGCACTGGCAAGGGTAGTGACGCAATCGGTAGCGGTCTCGAAGTCACCTGGACCCAGACGCCGACGAAGTGGGACAACAACTTCTTCGAGACCCTGTTCAAGTTTGAGTGGGAGCTAACCAAGAGCCCGGCTGGTGCGCACCAGTGGAAGGCGAAGAACGCTCCCGCCATTACGCCGGACGCTCACGACCCGTCGAAGAAGCATGTGCCGACCATGCTCACCACCGACCTGTCGCTGCGCTTCGACCCGATCTACGAGAAGATTTCGCGCCGCTTCCTTGAGAATCCGGATCAGTTCGCGGACGCGTTCGCCCGCGCCTGGTTCAAGCTCACCCACCGCGACATGGGCCCGCGCGTCCGCTATCGTGGAAAGCTGGTGCCGAAGGAAATCCTGATCTGGCAGGACCCGATTCCGGCCAACGATCGTGCGGCGCTCGGCAGCAAGGACATCGCCGACCTGAAGGCTAAGATTCTCGCCTCCGGCCTCACCGTGCCGCAGCTTGTCTCGACGGCATGGGCGTCGGCTTCGACGTTCCGCACCTCCGACAAGCGCGGCGGCGCCAACGGCGCGCGCATTCACCTTGCGCCGCAGAAGGACTGGGAGGTCAACCAGCCGAAGCAGCTTGCAACGGTACTCGCCAAGCTTGAAGCGATTCAAAAGGAGAGCGGCAACAAGATCTCGCTCGCCGACCTGATCGTGCTGGCTGGCAATGCCGGTGTGGAGAAGGCGGCAAAGGATGCCGGCGTATCCGTCACCGTGCCGTTCGCGCCGGGCCGGATGGACGCCACGCAGGAGCAGACGGATGTAGCCTCCTTCGGGCCGCTTGAGCCGCGTGCCGATGGCTTCCGCAACTACATCGGCAAGACGCATCAGTTCATGCGTCCCGAGGAAGCTCTAGTGGACCGGGCTCAACTGCTGACGCTGACGGCTCCGGAGATGACGGCGCTCATCGGCGGACTCCGCGTGCTCGGCGCCAATTTTGGCGATTCCAAGCATGGCGTCTTCACGCAGAAGCCCGGCACGCTGACCAACGACTTCTTCGTCAACCTGCTCGACATGGGCACGGAATGGCAGCCAGCCGGTGACACCTATGAAGGCCGAGACCGCAAAACCAAGGCCGTGAAGTGGACCGCGACGCGCATCGATCTCGTCTTCGGCGCACACTCGCAGCTTCGCGCTCTGGCGGAAGTCTATGGAAGCGCGGATGCCAAGGAGAAGTTCGTGAAAGACTTCGTCAAGGCATGGGCCAAGGTGATGAATGCCGACCGCTTCGATCTCGCGGACCGGCCGCAGACGCTGCAGGCCGCCGAATAAACTCGGCAGCAGACCGATCAAAAACAAACCTCCGCGATTTTCGCGGAGGTTTTTTATTTTCACCCTCGCTCTTGCCCTTTTGGGACGATTGCCTCAAAGCAGTCGCCAAATTTTGCTTCGGGAGGTTCGCATGAAGCTCTATTGGTCGCCGCGCTCACGCTCCTTCACCACGCTCTGGCTGATGGAGGAAACCGGCGAGCCCTACGAACGCGTGCTGACCGACATCTCCACCGGCGCGAACAAGACGCCGGACTATCTTGCGATCAACCCGATGGGCAAGGTGCCTGCGCTGGCCGATGGCGATGCCGTGATGGCGGAATCAGCCGCGATCTGCACCTATGTCGCGGACCATTATCCGCAGGCGAAGCTTGCGCCACCCATCGGCGATCCGCGCCGCGCCAAATATCTACAATGGATGTTCTTTGCGCCGAGTTGCATCGAGCCTGCTATCCTGCAGGCCTACCTCAAGCTCGAAATCCCCGCTGTCAGCGCTGCATGGGGCAGCACGACGCAAACCTTCGACGTTCTGGATCAGGCTCTGGAGAAGGGACCGTGGTTGCTGGGCGACGATTTCTCCGCTGCCGATGTCGCCATCGGCGCGGGCATCAATTACGCCATCCGCATGTTCAAGATGGTTCCGACACGGCCGAATTTCGACCGCTATCTCGATGCGTGCGCCGCGCGGCCCGCATTCCAGACCGCTGCGAAGCTGACGACCTGAGGCTTAGTCGGCGTTGCCGTTATCCTTCAGCGCATCGGGGTGCGGCATCGAGATGATGTTGTAACCGGCGTCGACGAAATGCGTCTCGCCGGTGACACCACCCGACAGATCCGACAACAGATACAACGCCGTGCCGCCCAATTCGTCGAGCGTCACGCCGCGGCCGAGCGGCGAATGCTTCTGCTGGAACGCAAACATCGCGCGCGAATCGCCAATGCCGGCGCCCGCCAGCGTGCGCACCGGCCCCGCCGAAATCGCGTTGACGCGAATGCCATCGCGGCCGAAATCGGCGGCGAGATAACGAGTCGAGGCCTCCAGCGCCGCCTTGGCGACGCCCATTACATTGTAATTCGGCATCACGCGGGTCGAGCCGCCGAATGTCAGCGTCACCATCGCGCCGCCATCGGGCATCAGCTTCGCCGCGCGCGCCGCCACTTCTGTGAAGGAGAAGCAGGAGATCACCATGGTGCGCGAGAAGTTCGCGCGCGTGGTATCGACATAGCGGCCCTTCAATTCGTTCTTGTCCGAGAAGCCGATGGCATGGACGAGAAAATCCATCTTGCTCCATGCGTTCTTGATCGCATCGAACGTGGCGTCAACGCTGGCGATATCCTCGACATCGCAAGGCAGAACGAGCTTGGCGCCGAGCGATTCCGCGAGCGGTTTCACCCGCTTGCCAAGCGCCTCGCCCTGATAGGTGAAGGCTAGCTCCGCGCCATGCGCGGCAAGGGTTTTAGCAATTCCCCAGGCAATGGAGTGATCGTTGGCGACGCCCATGATGAGCCCGCGCTTGCCATGCATCAATCCCGACATCGGTTCGTCCTAGCAAATGAAAACCCGTCCGGGCGGACGGGTTGAAGATCAGGCATCCAGTCGCTTGAACACCAGCGTGGCGTTGGTGCCGCCGAAGCCGAACGAGTTCGACAGCACAGTGCCGACCTTGGCATTGTCGATGCGCTTGCGCACGATCGGCATGTCGGCGAACACCGGATCGAGTTCCTGAATGTTGGCACTCTCGCAGATGAAACCGTTGTTCATCATCAAGAGCGAATAGATCGCTTCCTGCACGCCAGTCGCACCCAGGGAATGTCCGGTCAGCGATTTGGTGGCGGAGATCGGCGGGCACTTGTCGCCCACGCCGAACACCTTGCGGATGGCATTGATTTCCGGCGGATCACCCGCGGGCGTCGAGGTCGCGTGCGGATTGATGTAATCGATCGGCCCCTTCACGGTGGATAGCGCCATGCGCATGCAGCGCTCCGCGCCTTCGCCTGAGGGCGCGACCATGTCGTAACCATCAGACGTCGCGCCGTAGCCGACGATCTCGCCGTAAATCCTCGCGCCGCGCGCCTTGGCGTGCTCCAGTTCTTCCAGCACCACGACGCCGGCGCCGCCGGCGATGACGAAACCATCGCGATTCACATCGTAGGCCCGCGAAGCGGTCGACGGCGTGTCATTGTATTTCGAGGACATCGCGCCCATCGCATCGAACAGCACCGAGAGCGACCAGTGGAGTTCTTCGCAGCCGCCCGCGAACATCACGTCCTGCTTGCCGTACTGAATCATCTCGTAGGCATTGCCGATGCAATGGTTCGAGGTCGCGCAGGCCGAGGAGATCGAATAGTTCACGCCCTTGATCTTGAACCAGGTCGCCAGCGTTGCGGACGCGGTCGAGGACATCGCCTTGGGCACCGCAAACGGGCCGACGCGCTTCGGTCCCTTGGTACGCGTGGTGTCGGCGGCTTCGACGATGGTGCGCGCGGAAGGGCCGCCCGATCCCATGATGATGCCGGTGCGCACGTTGGACACATCGGATTCCTCAAGGCCGGAATCGCGGATCGCCTGTTCCATCGCGACATGATTCCACGCCGCCCCTTCCGCGAGAAAACGCATCGCGCGGCGGTCCACCACCTCGGCCGGATTCAGAGTCGGCGCGCCCTGCACCTGCGAACGGAATCCAAGCTTGGCATATTCCTCCGCGCGCGTGATGCCCGGCTTCGCCTCATGCAGACTCGCCAGAACTTCCTGAGTGTTGTTTCCGATGGACGAGACGATCCCCATCCCCGTGACGACAACTCGTCGCATGATTTTGCCTCACTCGATTCCGTGTTGTGGCCTTGTGTCCGGCCGTTCACCGGGCCTGGAAGTTTAATCCAGGCACCTCCCGCACTGAATTACTTTCCGGCCTGTGCCGGCGCGTCCTGTTGAAAAAGCCCGACCTTCAGATCGCTTGCGCGATAGATAATCTCGCCATCGGTCGAAAGCCAGCCATCGGCCACGCCGAGCACGAGCTTGGAGCGCATCACACGCTTCATGTCGATGTGATACTGAACCTTGGTGACATTCGGCAGCACCTGACCGGAGAACTTCAGATCGCCAAGGCCAAGTGCCCGCCCGCGTCCGGCGCCGCCAGTCCAGCCAAGGAAGAAGCCGACCATCTGCCACAGCGCATCGAGGCCGAGGCAGCCCGGCATCACGGGGTCGCCTTTGAAGTGGCAGCCGAAAAACCACAGGTCGGGCTTAACGTCGAGCTCGGCCCGGATGACCCCCTTGCCGAATTCGCCACCGGTGTCCGAGATTTCGGTAATCCGGTCGAACATCAGCATCGGCGGCAAAGGCAATTGGGCATTGCCGGGGCCGAATAATTCGCCGCGGCCACAAGCCAGCAAGTCCTCGTAATTATAGCTGTTTTGCCGCTCGCGCATCGAATCTCCCCCAATCGGCCCGATGCCGGTTGCGAACCGGTCCTAACATAGCCATTTCAGCCAGGCAAAGCAGCGATTGGTTTTCCGGAACCCCCGATCAAAGTCTTTGATCCAGTTGCGAAAAACTTGCATGTAGTTGCATCCTTCGCTACGATATGGCATATCTTTGGAAACTTAGTTTCCAAGCGTTGCGTATTTCAGAGGTCCGAAAAGTGAGCGAGATCGACAGCACCGAGGGGCACACCGATGCCGGTCACGTCCATGGATATGTTCATGGCCATGCGCCGGTGCTCACCGGCTGCCCGTGGCATGACGTCAACGAAATGTTGCAATCCGTCGGACTGCGCCCCACCCGCCAGCGCATGGCGCTCGGCTGGCTTTTGTTCGGCAAGGGTGACCGCCACCTGACCGCGGAAATGCTGTACGAGGAAGCGACGCTTGCCAAGGTCCCGGTATCGCTCGCAACCGTCTACAACACGCTGAATCAGCTTACCGAAGCCGGCCTGTTGCGTCAGGTCAGCGTCGACGGCACCAAGACTTATTTCGACACCAACGTCACCGCGCACCACCACTTCTATCTCGAAGGCAATCACGAGCTGGTCGACATTCCCGACCAGAACCTGATGCTGCAGCAGATGCCGGATGTGCCGGAAGGCTACGAAATCAGCCGCGTCGATATGGTCGTGCGGTTGCGCAAGAAGCGCTGAACGGCGCGCTGCGCCGCATCGACAATTTTCAAAAAAACGCCGGCCGGATGATCCGGCCGGCGTTTTTTATTGCGCCTGATTATTTATTTGCTGGCGATCAGTTCACCTTCTCGTCGGCATAAACGCCCCATAGCCGCTGCTGCTCGATCCAGCCGTCAAATCCTTCGCCGGTGATACGGCACCACTTCCCGGTGCAGCGCTTCACCTGCGCGATCACACCGGCCTGCAGGCGCGCCGACACCGCGCTGTCCTCGCTCGGATCATCCCGCAGCGCAGCAAGCTCGCCCTTTGTCTTCATGGTGACGACCGCAGTACGGCGGCCGGACAATAGCGAGTGATACACCCAGCCTTCCGAGCCTTCGGAATCGCGGACGCGCCGCCAGTTCTCGAATTCCGCCGTCACTTCCACCGGCAGCCCCGCACGGGTGTAGATCCAGCTCACGTCCTGATCCTTGGTCGGGCCAACCCGGACATTGACGTGATCGGACTTCAGGCTGACGTAACGCGGCACCGGCAACCCGCTCGTGGTCTGCACATCCTTGGCCGCATGCCCGGTTCCGCCCGTCATTCCCCAGGTTGCGAGCGCCATCAGCATTGCCCAGATCGAAGACCGTAATTCCATCATCCGCATTCCGTAATTTAACCGCAGCACCATGGCCTTAGACGTTCGGACGAGACGCGGGCCATATCCCGCCGCAACTGCCTTCGCCGGGCCATCCTGGTTCTTGTCTTGATCCGGCCTTCTGATAGAGAGGACCGAAGCTTTCAACGCGGGACACCTTGGGCACAGGAACGGGAAACCTTGCAGCCGGAGTCCAATTCGTACATTCGAACACGCCGGTTAATGCGGACTGAACGCCGGGCAATCCGGTCTTAAGGATGAGCAATGTCGGGTAAGAAAAAGCCGCTGATCGTCGTCACGCGCAAATTGCCGGACAGCACCGAAACGCGCATGCGCGAACTGTTCGACACCCGGCTCAACATCGACGATGTCCCGATGACGAAGGCCCAGTTGATCGACGCGGTCCAAAACGCGGACGTGCTGGTGCCGACCGTCAGTGATGAGATCGACGCCGACATTCTCAGCCATGCCAACGGCAAGCTGCGCCTGATCGCTCATTTCGGCAACGGCGTGGACAATCTCGATGTCGCCGCCGCCGTCGCGCGCGGCATCACAGTCACCAACACGCCGAAGGTGCTCACCGAAGACACCGCCGACATGACCATGGCGCTGATCCTCGCCGTGCCGCGGCGACTGATCGAAGGCGCGGCCATCCTCACGAGTGGCGACTGGGCCGGCTGGTCGCCGACCTGGATGCTCGGCCATCGGATCGGCGGCAAGCGGCTCGGCATCATCGGCATGGGCCGCATCGGTCAGGCGCTGGCGCGGCGCGCGCACGCTTTCGGCATGCAGATCCACTACCACAACCGCCGTCCCGTCAGCCCGGCGATCGAGGAAGAACTCGGCGCGACCTACTGGGAAAGCCTCGACCAGATGCTGGCGCGGATGGACTTCATCTCGGTGAACTGTCCGCACACGCCCGCGACCTACCACCTGCTTTCGGCCCGGCGCCTCAAGCTCATCCGCAAGGACGCCTACATCATCAACACCGCGCGCGGCGAGATCATCGACGAGGCGACGCTGGTGAAGCTGATCGAGGACGGCGAGATCGCCGGTGCCGCGCTCGACGTGTTCGAACACGAACCCGCCGTGCACCCCAAGCTGGCGCGCCTCGCCAAGGCCAACAAGGTCGTGCTGCTGCCGCATATGGGCTCTGCCACGATCGAGGGCCGCGTCGACATGGGCGAGAAGGTCATCATCAACATCCGCACCTTCCTCGACGGCCACAAGCCGCCGGATCGCGTGCTGCCGAACATGCTATGATCCACCTCAGCGGTGCGCCGACAAATCCCTGATCGTCGGATGATCGCCGTTGAGCGGATTGACGGGATCGCGCGCATAGCGCAGCGTCTCAAAGCGCATCGCGCGCGCATCGATCATCAATAGGCGGCCGACCAGCCCTTCGCCGAAGCCGACGATCTCGCGAATTGCTTCCAGCGCCATCATCGAACCCAGCACGCCCGCGAACGCACCGACAAGTCCCGCTTCCTCGCAGGTCGGGATCGTGCCCGGCGGCGGCGCTTCCGGAAACAGGCAGCGATAGGTCGGATTGAATTCGCCATCCGCATTCTTCTCATGCGCGCGGATCGTCGTCAGCGAGGCGTCGAAAATCCCGAGCGCGCCTGCAATCAGCGTCTTTCCAGCAAGGTAGCAGGCATCCGAGACGAGATAGCGCGTGGTAAAATTGTCGGAGCCATCGACGACGATGTCATAGCCGCCGATGATCTCCATCGCATTGGAAGCATCAAGCCGCGTCTCATGCGTAACGAACGCGACATGCGGATTGAGCGCGCGAACGCTATCAGCAGCGCTCTGCGTTTTCAGGCGGCCGACATCGGACGTGGCGTGAATGATCTGACGCTGCAAATTCGACAGCGTCACGGTGTCGTCGTCGACGACGCCGAGCGTGCCGATACCGGCGGCGGCCAGATACATCAGGGCCGGTGCGCCAAGCCCGCCCGCGCCGATCACAAGAACCTTCGCGGCCTTGAGCGCGGCCTGCCCCTGCCCGCCGACTTCGCGCAGGACGATGTGGCGGGCATAGCGTTCAAGTTCTTCGGAGGTCAGCATGATATCGGGAACCTACTTCTGACAGCTCGGACACCAGAAGGTCGAGCGGCCGTTCTGAGTAAAGCGTTTCACGGTGCCACGGCAACCTCGCGTGCGGCATGGCTCGCCCTCGCGATCGTAGACTTGAAACGAGTGCTGGAAATAACCGAGTTCGCCCGAAGTCTGGCGGTGATCACGCAGCGACGAGCCACCTGCTTCAATGGCTGCGTTCAGCACCGCGCGAATCGCGGCAACAAGCCGCACGGCATGATCGGTCGGCGCGCCGCTTTTCGTTGCGAGCGTGGACGCCTGACGCTTTGGCGACAGATGCGCGCGAAACAACGCCTCGCAGACATAGATATTGCCAAGCCCCGCGACAACGCGCTGGTCGAGCAGCGCGGCCTTCAAAGATGTCTTCTTGCCCGCGCAAGCCTGCGCCAGCATGGCCGCGTCGAACGCATTGCCGAGCGGCTCCGGGCCGAGCGCCCTGAGGAATGGTTCGCCCTCAAGATCCGCGCGGGGCACGATCTTCATGTAGCCAAAGCGGCGCGGATCGTTGAACGAGATCACCGCGCCGTTGCCCATCTCGAACACGACGTGGTCGTGGGTGCGGTTCTCGCTGCGCGGATGATGAAACACGCCCGGTATCTTGCCGTTGTCACCCTGCATGACGCGAAACGAGCCCGACATGCCCAGATGCATCAACAGCACATCGCCGGAATCGAGGTCAGCCAAAAGATATTTGGCGCGGCGGCCAAGCCCGGTAATGACGTGGCCGTTCAGGCGGGCCGCAAAATCCTTTTGCAGCGGAAAGCGCAGGTCACCGCGATGGGCCGTGACGCGAGCGATTCGCACGCCCTCCATGGCCGGGATCAGACCGCGGCGGACCGTTTCAACCTCGGGTAATTCGGGCATTTCGGATTCACCTTGAGCGCCCAAGGTGATAGCGCCATTGCGCCCGCCACGCTATGGTGCCCGCCGGAGAGCCCAACATGAGCCAAGCGCCAGATAATTCGACACATTTCGGCTATCGGGAGGTTTCGCCCGGCGAAAAGCAGGGCCTCGTCAACGAGGTCTTCCACAACGTCGCGAAGCGCTACGATCTGATGAACGACCTGATGTCGGGCGGGCTGCACCGGGTCTGGAAGAACCTGATGGTGGAAACGCTCAATCCGCCGCGCGGGGAAGCCCCCTTCAGAATGCTCGATGTCGCGGGCGGCACTGGCGACATTTCCTTCCGCGCGGCCAAGGCGGCAGGCCCCAACTTCCATTCCACCGTCTGCGACATCAACACCGACATGCTGGCGGTAGGCCGCGAGCGGGCACAGGCCCAGGGACTGGATGATCGCGTCGATTTCGTCGAGGGCAACGCCGAGGCGCTCGCCTTCGCCGACAACAGCTTCGACGCCTACACCATCGCGTTCGGCATCCGTAACGTGCCGCAGATTCCGCTGGCGCTACGCGAGGCCTGGCGCGTGCTGAAGCCCGGCTCGCGTTTCCTCTGCCTCGAATTCTCCTCGGTTACCATGCCGGGCCTCGACAAGATCTACGACATCTTCTCGTTCAACATCATTCCTCAGATCGGCAAGGCCGTGACGGGCGATGCCGAATCCTATCGCTATCTGGTCGAATCGATTCGCCAGTTTCCGAAGCCCGACACCTTCGCGGAGATGATCCGCGATGCCGGGTTCTCGCGCGTGACCCATGAGATTTTTTCAGGCGGCATCGTCGCGCTGCATTCAGGCTGGCGTCTGTGATTTCTTCGCTCACGCACATCACCCGGCTTGCGCACGCCGCTTTCGTGTTCGCGCGCGAAGGCGTGTTCGGCGTCGTCGACCCCTCGCCCTTGCCTCCACCCGCGCAGGCCGCGATCCGCGCCGCGCGCTTGATCGAACGCCGGGGTACGAAATCCGGCGCGCGGCTGTCGCACGCGTTGACGCGATTAGGTCCCACTTACGTCAAGCTCGGACAATTTCTCGCAACACGCCCCGACGTCGTCGGCGTCGCGATGGCGCGCGACCTCGAGAGTCTTCAGGATCGTCTGCCGCCGTTTCCGCAGGACCAGGCCATCGCCGTGGTCGAGATGGGCTTGGAAAAGCCCATTACATCAGTATTTTCGCATTTCGGCGAATCCGTTGCCGCCGCTTCCATCGCACAGGTGCATCGCGCCGAGGTTTCGGACATCAACGGCACGCGCCCCGTCGCCGTCAAGATTCTGCGCCCCAATGTCGGCGCGCGCTTCAACCATGACCTCAATGCATTCCGCTACGCCGCGCGCAAAGCGGAGGGCGTTTCATCCGAAGCGCGGCGGCTGCGCCTGACCGAGATCATCGAGACGCTGGCGCGCTCGGTCGCCATGGAAATGGATCTGCGCATCGAGGCAGCGGCGCTCTCGGAGATGGCGGAAAACACGCGCGAGGATTCCGACTTCCGCGTGCCAACCGTCGATTGGGACCGCACCAGCCATCATGTCCTGACGATGGAGTGGATCGAGGGCATCGCGCTCAACGACCGCGCCCGGTTAGAGGCCGCAAATCTCGACCTGCCCGCGCTCGGTCGCAAGGTGATCCAGAATTTCCTCCGTCACGCGCTGCGCGACGGCTTCTTTCACGCCGACATGCATCCGGGCAACCTGTTCGTCGACAGCAACGAACGACTCGTAGCCGTCGATTTCGGCATCATGGGCCGGCTCGGGCTGAAGGAGCGGCAGTTCCTCGCCGAAATTCTCTACGGCTTCATCACCCGCAATTATCGCCGGGTCGCGGAAGTACATTTCGAGGCGGGTTACGTGCCCTCGCATCATTCGGTGGAGAATTTTGCACAAGCCATTCGCGCCATCGGCGAGCCGATCCACAACCGCGCCGCCGACGAAATCTCGATGGCGAAATTGCTCACACTGCTGCTCGAAGTCACCGGCCTGTTCGACATGCGGACGCGGCCTGAACTGATCCTGCTGCAAAAGACCATGGTGGTGGTGGAGGGCGTCGCGCGCTCCTACGACCCCAAACTCGACATCTGGAAGACCGCCGAACCCGTGGTGCGTGAGTGGATCGAGCGCAACCTCGGCCCGCTTGGCCGCATCCAGCAGGCCGCGAGCGGCGCGGGTGACCTTGGCCGCATTCTCTCCGGTCTGCCCGCCATTGCCGCGCGCTCGGTCGCCGCGCTGGAGCAATTTGAGGCCATGACCCGCGATGGACTGGTGCTGTCGCCAGATACGATAGCTGCCTTGGAGCGATCGGAGCGGCGCGGGCGGCATTGGGAGACAGTGGCGCTCTGGATCATCGCATTGAGTTTGCTTGGATTTCTCTGGCTCTCCTTCTAAATGCAATCACTCTAAGAAAGTTTGATTGCATTGCAATCAAATGCTAGATTGGCGCATGGCCAGCCTCACCGTCCGCAAGCTCGACGACGACATCAAGACCGCGCTGAAGCTGCGCGCGGCCCAGAGCGGCCGTTCGGTTGAGGACGAGGTTCGGGTGATCCTGCGGCAAGCCGCGGCGCAAGGCGAGGCTTTGCCGGTACGACCCAACTCATCTGTTTTGGAAGTCCCGCACCCTGAGCCGGGACAGGCACGCCACCGCGTCACCCTCATCATCGGCGGCGGCATTGCCGCCTACAAGGCGCTCGACCTGATCCGCCGCCTGAAGGAGCGCGGCTGTGAGGTCCGTTGCGTGCTGACGCGGGCGGCGGAAAAATTCGTCACCGCATTGAGTGCCAGCGCACTCGCGAACAGTCGCTGCTACACCGACTTGTTCGATGCCGAGAGCGAGTTCGACGCCGGGCACATTCGCCTCGCGCGCCATTGCGATCTCGTGGTGGTCGCACCCGCGACTGCTGACCTGATGGCGAAGATGGCGCAGGGCCTGGCCGACGATCTCGCCAGCGCCATTCTGCTTGCAACCAATAAGCCAGTCCTGCTCGCGCCCGCGATGAATCCGGCGATGTGGAACAACGCCGCCACACAGCGCAATGTCGCCCAGCTTGTCCGCGACGGTCGCATCCTCATTGGCCCGAACCGCGGCGAGATGGCGGAAGCCAACGAAGCAGGCCTTGGGCGGATGGCAGAGCCCGTGGAGATCGCGACGCGCGCGCTCGCTTTGCTAAAGCCTGCACACCCTCCAATTTTGCAGGGCCGGCGCGTGCTGATCACGGCGGGGCCCACGCACGAGCCGATCGACCCGGTGCGCTACATCGCCAACCGATCCTCCGGCAAACAGGGCTACGCCATTGCCGCAGCAGCCGCAGAGGCTGGCGCGGAGGTGGTGCTGGTGTCCGGCCCGGTGAACCTGCCCGACCCGCAAGGCGTCAAAACCATTCGCGTCGAAGCCGCACGCGACATGCTGGCCGAGGTCGAACGCGCTCTTCCCGCCGATATCGCGATCTTCGCCGCCGCCGTCGCGGACTGGCGCGTTGCCAGTGCAGGCCCGCAGAAGATCAAGAAAACCGCGCACGGCATGCCGCCGCTCGAAATGGTGGAGAATCCCGACATCCTCGCCACCGTCGCCAAACGGACATCGAACCGGCCGCCACTGGTGATCGGCTTTGCCGCCGAAACCGAGCATGTCGCGGAAAACGCCGCTGCGAAACTCGCGCGCAAAGGCTGCGACTGGATCGTCGCCAACGACGTGTCACCCGCAACCGGTATCATGGGCGGCGACAGCAACGCTGTACAGATTTTCATGAAGGACCGGGCCGCGCCGGAAAGCTGGCCCGCCATGAGCAAGGACGATGTCGCAACGCGCCTGATCGCCCGGATCGCGGACACATTCTCACCCACGGAAAGCATTGCACGCCCATGACCGAGCCGCTGCGGATCGCCGTCACCCAACTCCCGCATGGCGAAGGCCTTGCCTTGCCCGCCTACCAGACCGAGCACGCCGCCGGTCTCGATCTGCTTGCCGCCGTGCCGGAAGACAAGCCAATCCAGCTTGCGCCCGGCGACCGCGTGTTGGTTCCGACGGGCCTCGCGATCGCATTGCCTGTGGGCTATGAGGCGCAGGTGCGCCCGCGCTCCGGCCTTGCCATCAAACATGGCCTGACCGTTCTGAACTCGCCCGGCACCATCGACGCCGACTATCGCGGCGAGATCGGCGTGCCGCTCATCAATCATGGCCGCGAAACCTTCACGATCCGACGCGGCGAACGCATCGCGCAGATGGTGGTGGCACCGGTGGTACAGGTGGCGTTTGAATCTGTCGGGGAACTTCCGCCGAGCGCGCGAGGCGCGGGCGGTTTCGGCTCCACGGGCCGCTGATTCGCGGTTTTCATCCCCGCCGCACGCCTTATTGCCGTTCCTTCCCCACGTTCACGGTCTGGACTCTTACCCCCCGAGTCCCCGGGAGGTTATTGTGTTTTGATTCGCGGGCGGTGGTTGAGAATCAAGAATGTCAGGCGTCCTCCGGACGATGCGTCGAAGCTTGTTGTCATGCACGTCGATCGTGCAGGGCGGCTTCGCCATCCTCGCAGGAACGCTGCCTGCACATGCCGCGGGGAATGGCGCCATCGACACCACACTCGCCATCCTCGGTAACCTGAACCGGCCTGAAATTACGGGGCTCGCGCTGTCGGCCTCCGTGCTCTGCTTCTCGGTGGTGTCAGCGATCCTTTTGATGCGTACGCGGCTGCGCGCGGAAGCGATGGAGGCGCAACTGCGCGCCGACAATCAATCGCTGCAGCATGAATCCGATCGCCTGCGCGCCTTGCTGTTTGCCGAGCCGCAGGTGCTGATCGCGTGGTCCGCCGGCGACGAGCGGCCCGACATCACCGGCGACATCGCGCTGCTGATGCCACAGGGCCAGGCTACGTCCGCCCAGCGCGTTCTGGCGTTCGGCACCTGGCTTTTGCCCGAGCAGGCGCTTGCGATGGATCATGCCGTCGATGCTCTGCGCGAGCGCGGCGAAAGCTTCCTGCTGACAATGTCGGCCTCGAACGGCCGCGCCATCGAGGCGATAGGGCGTGCGGTCGGCGGACAGGCCATCGTGCGCATTCGCGAATTGAGTGGCGTGCGGCTCGAACTCGCGGAGATGACGCAGCGTCATCTGCATCTCATCGAAGAAACCGACGCATTGCGCGCCTTCGCCGCCGAAATCCCGCAACCTCTGTGGGCGCGGCGCGCCAACGGCACGCTGCGCTATGCGAATGCCGCCTACGCCCGAGCGGCGGAAGCAGCAAACCCCTCCGACGCCATTGAGCGCGGTGTCGAACTACTCGACAGCGAGGACCGCGCCGCGATGCGCCAGGCGCTTGCCGAGGGCAAGCCTTATCGCGCGCGTCTGCCGGTCGCAATCGGCGGCGAGCGGCGCATCTTCGATGTGTTCGCCTACAACGTCACCGATGGCAGCGTCGGCGTGGCGATCGATTGCAGCGAGACCGTCGCGTTCAAGGACGCACTGATGCGCATGGCGGATGCGCACCGGCGGATGCTCGATCAATTGTCGTCCGGCGTCGCCGTGTTCGATGCCGACAAACGCCTCGCCTTCTACAACGATTCCTATCGCAGGCTGTGGGATCTCGACCGCGCTTTCCTCGATTCCAACCCGAGCGATTCCAGCGTACTGGAAAAGCTGCGCGCCGAGCGCAAGATTCCCGAGCAGCCCGATTTCCGCGCCTGGAAGGCTCGCCTGCACGAAGCCTACCGCGCCATCGAACCCGCCAAGGAAACCTGGTACTTGCCGGACGGGCGCGCGGTCAGCATCGTCACCACGCCCAATCCCGAAGGCGGCGTGACCTACCTGTTCGATGATGTCACCGAGAGCCTCAAGCTGCAGCGCCAGCACGACGGGCTGCTGCGCGTCCAGCGCGAAACGCTAGACAATTTGTCCGAAGCGGTGGCGGTGTTCGGCGGCAATGGCCGCGCGCAGTTGTTCAACCCGCCATTCGCGCAGCTCTGGAAACTCTCAACCGAAGCGCTTCAGCAGCAGCCTCACATCGAGACCATCGAGCAATGGTGCAGGCCGCTGTTCGAGGATGCCGCAACCTGGCAAGCCATTCGCGCCGCTATCACCGGCATCGACAGCCGCACCGCGCTGCAAACCCGGATCGAGCGCAAAGACGGCAGCGTGCTCGACTGCACCACGATTCCGCTGCCTGACGGCGCCACCATGCTGGCCTTCCAGGACGTCACCGACAGCGTGAACGTGGAGCGCGCGTTGCGTGAACGTAACGATGCGCTGGAGGCCGCCGACCAGATGAAGGTGGATTTCGTCCACCACGTTTCTTACGAACTGCGCTCGCCGCTGACCACCATCATCGGCTTCGCCCACTTCCTCAGCGACCCCGCGACCGGGCCGATGACGGTGAAGCAGAGCGAGTATCTCAACTACATTACCACCTCGACCAACGCGCTGCTCGCGATCATCAACAACATCCTCGATCTCGCCACTATCAATGCGGGCGCGATGACACTCGACCTCGGGCCAGTCGATCTGCGCAAGACCGTCGAGGAAGCGACCGCCGGGCTGCAGGATCGCCTGGTGCACGACAACATCCGGCTCGTGATTGATATCGATCCCTCCGCCGCAGGCTTCATCGCCGATGAGCGGCGCATCGTGCAGATTTTCTACAACCTGCTCGCCAACGCGATCGGTTTTTCGCCCACCAATGGCACAGTCCGCCTCAACGCATGGCGTGAGAACGGCCTCATCTGCTGCGCCGTCGCCGACGCTGGTCCCGGCATTCCGGATGACGTGCGCGACAAGGTGTTCGACTGGTTCGAGAGCCGCGCCAACGGCTCGCGTCACCGTGGCGCAGGGCTTGGCCTGTCGCTGGTGCGCTCCTTTGTCGAACTGCATGGCGGCCGGGTGAGGGTTGACTCGGTGGTGGGTGAAGGCACTACGGTGACGTGCGAATTTCCCGCCGACCAGACCGCCCATCGCAGCGCTGCCGAATGAACGAACCATCATCCTTCTCGGTTGCCCTTCCCAATGAGATCGCGACGGCCCACCTGATGGCCGATCTCGCGCTGCTGGTCGGCCCCGGCGATACCATCACGCTGTCCGGCGATCTCGGCGCGGGCAAGACGACCGCGGCGCGCGCGATGATCCGCTATCTGGCGGGCGACGAGGCCTATGAAGTCCCGAGCCCGACCTTCACGCTGACGCAAACCTACGATCTGCCGCCCTATCCCGTACTGCATGCGGATCTCTATCGCATCGCCGACGCGACAGAGCTGGAGGAGATCGGCCTGTCGCCGCTGCCTGAAGGCACTCTGGCGCTGATCGAGTGGCCCGAACGCGCTCCCGAAGCGATGCCGGACGACCGCATCGACATCGCCTTCAGCCACAGGCCTTCGCTCGGCTCGTCGGCGCGCGCCGCCGAGATCACCGGGCACGGCGAGGCCATCGCCAAGGTCGCGCGCCTCGCCGCGCTGCGGCGTTTCCTCAATCTGTCCGGCCATGCTACCTCTGACCGGCAGCGCATGGCGGGCGATGCCTCGACGCGCTCTTATGCGCGCGTGATTGGCGACCAGGGCTCGCTGGTACTGATGAATTCGCCGCCACGCCCCGACGGCCCCGCGATCCACAACGGCAAATCCTACAGCGCCGCCGTGCATCTCGCCGAAGATGTCCGTCCCTTCGTCGCGCTCGCCAACGGCCTTCGCCGTCAGGGTTTCTCCGCGCCCGCGGTGTATCACGCCGATCTCGACGCGGGTTTTCTGCTGCTCGAGGACCTCGGTGGCGCGACCTTCGTGCAGGGCGAACCGCCCGCCCCCATAGTCGAACGTTATCAGGCCGCCGCCACGATGCTGGCCGCACTTCACGGCATCGACCTGCCCGACACGCTGCCGCTCGCACCCAAGATCACTTATCAGATCCCGCAGTTCGACTTCGAGGCGATGATGGTCGAAGTCGGATTGATGCTGGACTGGTATCTCCCCGATCACGGTGTGACGCTGAGCGGCATGATGCATGCCGACTTCCTCGTGATCTGGAAGGACCTGCTCGGCCGATTTGATACGACGCGCAAGACCTGGATGCTACGCGATTTCCACTCGCCGAACCTGATCTGGCTGAGCGGACGCAAGGACACCAGTCGCGTCGGCCTGCTCGACTTCCAGGACGCGGTGATGGGGCCGGAAGCCTATGATCTCGTGTCGCTGCTGCAGGATGCGCGGATCGACGTGCCCGATACCGTGGAAATTCCGCTGCTCGGCCGCTACGTCGCCGCACGGCGTCAGACAAATCCGGCATTCGACGCCGCAAGCTTCGCCGAGCAGTACGCCATCATGTCCGCGCAACGGAATACGCGCCTGCTCGGCACCTTCGCACGGCTCAACCGCCGTGACGGCAAACCGCAATATCTGCGGCATCAGCCCCGGATATGGGGCTATCTACAGCGGGCTTTCGCTCACCCCGCCCTGAACAGCCTTAAGGATTGGTTTACGGCGAACGTCCCGCCCCCTATCGATCGCATTTGAAACGAAAATTTACGCGCCATTAGGTCGCCTGACGGTATTTTTGGCGGCATCGTCTTGCTGCTGTCATACCGGCCGCAAGACACAACGGGCGGAGACCCCGAATGGCAACAGAACGACGCAAAGGCGAGCGAGTCGTTTTCGAACGCGGCTTTGCAGCTCATATGATGGGCATCGACGGCACATGGCGCCGAAGCTGCCTCGTCGAGGATATTTCCGAATCCGGTGCAAAGCTCACGGTGCAAGGCAACGTGGAAGGACTGGCGCTGAAGGAATTCTTCCTGCTGTTGTCTTCGACCGGCCTTGCCTATCGTCGTTGCGAACTCTGCTGGGTGAACGGCGAACAGATCGGCGTGCAGTTCCTCAAGCAGGACCCGAAGCGCCGCGGCGCCACCACGCGCAAGAACAGCAACAGCAATCAGGTCGTCGAAATCTGATCCTGCGCATCCTCCGCGCAGGAGTCGCATTGCCGTCACAGAAGCGAATTACAGCGGTTCAACGCCCTGCGTCACGCTTGGTGATGACAGGCCGCGCTGCGATGCTCTAGGCTTCGCCCAGATCATCCGGCGATTCGCTTGAGAGACGACGATGCCTTTTCAGCCTCATACCGCCATGGTGCTTGCCGCTGGTTTCGGCACAAGGATGCGGCCGCTGACCGACCACAAGCCAAAGCCGCTGGTCGAGGTCGCGGGCAAGCCGCTGCTCGATCATGTGCTGGACCGCCTCGCAGAAGCAGGCGTCGATAAGGCCGTCGTCAACGTGCACTATCTCGGCGAGCAGATCATCGCGCACACCGCCGCGCGGCAAAAGCCGAAGGTAGTCATCTCCGATGAGCGCAACGAAGTGCTCGGCACCGGCGGTGGCGTGGTCAAAGCACTGCCGCTGCTCGGCACCGATCCGTTCTTCCATCTCAACGCCGACACGTTGTGGATCGACAGCGTCACCCCGAATCTCCAGCGCCTCGCCGATGCCTTCGATCCCGCGCGGATGGATATTCTGCTGCTGATGGCGCCGACCACCGGCAGCATCGGTTATGACGGGGCTGGCGATTTCACCATGCTGACGGATGGCCGCCTGCAACGGCGCAGGGAGCAGCATGTGGTGCCGTTCGTCTATGCGGGTGTCGCGATCCTCTCGCCCACGATCTTCAAGGGCGCGCCACAAGGCGAATTCTCACTCACAAAGCTGTTCGATGAAGCGGCTGCGCGGGAGCGGCTGTTCGGCCTGCGGCTGGAGGGCGTGTGGATGCATGTCGGCACGCCGGACGCCATCGCGGCGGCGGAAAAAGCGTTTTTGGCCAGCGCGGCCTGATTTCCTATATTCTCTCGACAAACCCTGCCCGGCCGTGATCCGCTTGGCCGTCAGTGGAATCCTTCATGCGCGTTTCCAACATTCCCTCATCGGCACCATTTCTGCGCACGCTTTTGAGCGCGCTGGTCGACGGTCGCCTGATCGATGGCTTTCGCGCGCGCGAAGCACCCGAACGCCTGGCACAGGCAACGCTCTATCTGCCGACCCAGCGCGCCTGCCGCATGGCGCGCGAGATTTTTCTCGACGTCATGGGACAGGATGCCGTGCTGCTGCCGCGCATTGTCGCCCTCGGCCATGTCGACGAAGACGAACTCGACTTCGCGCGAGGTGAGGCCGTCGAATTTTTCTCGCTCGCCGTGCCGGAAGCGCTGGATGGCCTGCCGCGCCGGCTGGTGCTGATGCGCCTTGTGGATGCGTGGGCCAAGCGGCTCGGCTCGCGTGAGCTTGCAGCCGCACCTCTGGTCGCGGGCGGACCTGCATCGACGCTCGCTTTGGCCGACGATCTTGCACGTCTGATCGACGACATGACCACGCGCGGCGTCGACTGGAGCGCGCTCGACAATCTCGTGCCGGACGATCTCGACCGGTATTGGCAACTCACGCTCGACTTCCTCAAGATCGCCAAGGACGCGTGGCCTGCTTATCTCGGTGAACAGAACCTCATTGAGCCAGCGCGCCGCCGCGATCTTTTGATTGAGACGGAAGCCGCGCGGATCGCGACATTACCCGGCCCGTTCATTGCCGCAGGCTCGACCGGCTCGATGCCGTCCACCGCGAAATTCCTGCATGCCATCGCGAAACATCCGCAGGGTGCTGTCGTGCTGCCGGGACTCGACATCGATCTCGACAGCGAGTCATGGCGCGCAATTGGCGGCATACGCGATTCCGAGGGACGCTTCACCGAACATCCCTTGTCGAGCCATCCGCAGTATGCGCTGCATGGCCTGCTGGAGTTGCTCGGACTGGAACGGCGCGACGTGATCCCACTCGCCGAACCTGCCTCGCATGGCCGCGAGTTGCTCGCGTCCGAAGCGATGCGGCCTGCCACCGAGACCTCGCAATGGCATGATCGCCTTGCCGAGCAGGACGTTGCCGCGCGCATCGCAAGCGGTTTTGAAACTCTCACCATCGTCGAGGCCGCCAATCCGGAAATGGAAGCGCTCGCCATCGCGGTCGCGATGCGGGAAGCGCGGCAGAAAAACAAAACGGCTGCGCTGGTGACGCCGGATCGCGCGCTGGCACGCCGCGTGATGGCCGCGCTCGGCCGCTGGAAACTGACGTTCGACGATTCCGGCGGCGACTCGCTGATGGATACGCCCGCCGGCATCTTCGCGCGCATTGCGGCGGAGACGATCACAACCGGGCTGTCGCCGCCGACGCTGCTCGCCTTGCTCAAACATCCACTGCTGCGGCTGGGGCAGGCGGAAGGCACATGGACCAAAACGGTCCACGATCTCGAACTCGCGGTGCTGCGCGGCACCCGTCCGGCGCCCGGCTGCGAAGGATTGCAGGCGGCCTTTGCGTGGTTCGTTGATGAATGGGGCAAAGCACGACGTAAGGAGCACTCCGCGCTGCATCGCTCCGAGCCGCGCTGCCGGCTGACACAGGACGACATCGATGGCATTGTGCGCCTTCTCGTTGCGCTTACGGAAGCACTCACGCCGCTGGAAAACATCGCGCGTGGCGCGCATGACCTCGCGACACTGGCGCAGCTCCATCGCGAAACGCTGATCCGTCTGTCCACGTCTGACGATAGCCGCATCGCTGTCTTCGACGGCCATGACGGCCAGCAACTTGCGCAAGCTTTCGACGAACTGCTTCTGCCCAGCGAAGATGCGACTTCCCCCGCGCAAACGCACATCACGCTTGAGATTGCAGATTATCCCGATTTGTTCGCGACCGCTTTTGCCAGTGGCGTGGTGCGGCGGCCGCAAAACGAAGATGCATCGTTGCGGATTTACGGTCTCTTGGAAGCGCGCCTCACGCAATGCGACCGCGTGATTCTCGGCGGCCTTGTTGAAGGCGTGTGGCCACCTGCACCGCGCATCGATCCGTGGCTATCGCGGCCGATGCGCCACGATCTCGGCCTCGATCTGCCGGAACGGCGCATCGGCCTCACCGCGCACGATTTCGCGCAACTGCTCGGCGCGGAGGATGTGATCCTCACTCACGCCGCCAAGGCTGGCGGCGCGCCATCGGTCGCCTCGCGTTTCCTCCACCGGATGAAGGCAATTGCAAAGCCGGAGGCGTGGGACGCAGCGCTTGAACGGGGCGCGCGTTATATCCGCTACGCCGAAGCGCTCGATCATCCCGATAGTATTCAGCCGATTGCACAGCCTGCGCCAAAGCCGCCGGTGACGCTGCGACCGTTGCAGATGTCGGTGACGGAGATCGAGGACTGGCTGCGCGATCCTTATACGATCTTCGCCAAGCGCATTTTGAATCTCACGCCACTCGATCCGATCGATCTTCCTCTGACCGCTGCGGATCGCGGCTCCGCGATCCATAATGCACTCGGGGATTTCACCGAAGCGCACAGCAAAAACCTGCCGGGCAATATTGCGGCAGAACTGCGGTCTTTCGGGGAACGGCATTTCGCGGCGCTGATGGAGCATCCCGAGGCCCGGGCGCTGTGGTGGCCGCGCTTCCTGCGCATCGCGGAATGGTTTGCCGGATGGGAAATCAAACGCCGCGAGGACATCACCGAGATCGCCGCCGAGTTGCGCGGCGAGATTCCGATTCCGCTCGCGAACGGACGCCGCTTCATTCTGAGCGCACGCGCCGACCGCATCGAGTATCGCAGCGATCGCACCTTCGCAATCGTCGATTACAAGACGGGCACGCCGCCGAGCGGCAAGCAGGTGCGGCTTGGTCTCGCGCCGCAGCTCACGCTGGAGGCCGCGATCCTGCGCGGCGGGGGATTCAAACCGTTCCCGGCTCGCGCCAGCGTCAGTGAACTTGTCTACGTCCGGCTCAACGGCAACAACCCGGCCGGCGAAGAGAAGATCGTCGATCTGCGCATCGCGCGCGGCGACGAACTGCAATTGCCGGACGATGCCGCCGACGAGGCGCTCGCGAAGCTGACGGCGCTGATCAAAAAATTCGAGAACCCCGAGCAGGCCTATACCTCGCTCGACCTTGCGATGTGGTCGAACCGCTACGGCACCTATGACGACCTCGCGCGCATCAAGGAATGGTCGGTCGCGGGCCATCTCGGCGGAGGTGGCGAATGAGCAAGCCGCGCGCCAATATTCCGGAAGCCGTCCGCGAAGCGCAGTTGCGCGCCTCGCACCCGCAATCCTCCGCCTTCGTCGCCGCCAATGCGGGGTCGGGCAAAACTTACGTGCTCGTCAACCGCGTGATCCGCCTGCTGCTCGACGATGTCGCGCCGGAAAAGATTCTCTGTATCACCTTCACCAAGGCCGCCGCCGCCAACATGGCGCAGCGCGTGTTTGACACCTTAGGGAAATGGGTCGCTCTCTCCGACGATGAGCTGGACGCCGCGATCCGCAATTCCGGCGCACAGGTCACGCGCGACGTGCGCGCGCGAGCACGCAAACTGTTCGCCTGCGCGCTGGAAACGCCGGGCGGGCTGAAGGTGCAGACCATCCATGCGCTCTGCACCCGCCTGCTGCAGCAGTTTCCGTTCGAGGCCAACGTGCCCGCGCACTTCGCGGTGCTCGACGAGCGCGACCAGACCGACATGATGGAGCGCGCCAATCTCGCGGTTCTGCTGGAGGCCGCGCGCACACCGGACGGCGCGCTCGGCCGCGCGCTCGCTTTCGCCATGGCGCAGGCCGCCGACGTTACCTTCAAGGAGGTGGTGCATGAGGCGTGCCTGAGCCGCGAGCATTTCATGGCGTGGGCGGACGGCGCGGGCAGCATCGATGCCGCGATGATTCAGGTCTGCCGCGCGCTCGGTGTCACCTCCGACGCGCAGCTTGACGCCATCGAGCGCGAGATGGTCGATGGCCCGCATCTGCCGCGCCGCCGCTGGCTCGCGGCGGCGGAGGCCTTCGAGCAAGGCGGCAAGAGCGACGCCACGCAAGGCGCCCGCCTGCGAGCCGCAGCAGCTTTGTCAGGCGAAGCGCAGCTTGATGAATATCTCAGCCTGTTCATCACAGGCGAAGGCGGCGCCCGCAAAACGCTGATGACCAAGGCGCTCGCCGCCGCGCAAGGTGCGCTGGCCGCCGCGCTCATGCAGGAACAGCCGCGCCTCCTTCAACTCGACGAACAGCGCCGCGCCGTGATCCAGCGCGACCGCACCCATGCACTCCTGGTGATCGCAAGCGCGGTCGCGGCGCACTACCGCCGCGAGAAGCAGGCGCGCGGCCTCTTGGATTATGACGATCTGATCGACAAGACCCACACGATGCTGACCGGCGGCTACGCCTCCTGGGTGCATTTCAAGCTCGACCGCGGTATCGACCACGTGCTGATCGACGAGGCGCAGGACACAAGCCCGCGGCAATGGGACATCATCGAGAGCTTCGTCTCCGAATTCACCGCGGGCGCGGGTGCGCGCGACATTCGTCGTACCGTGTTCGCGGTCGGCGACGAGAAGCAGTCGATCTTCTCGTTTCAGGGCGCGGCTCCGCGCGAATTCGATTTGCGCCGCCGCGCGATGATGACGCGCCACGCCCACGCGAAACTTGCCTTCGAATCGGTGTCGTTCAAGCATTCGTTCCGCTCGGGTGCCGCGATCCTCGACTCGGTCGACTACGTGTTCCGGGAGCAGGCGATCTACAAAAGCATCCATAATGACGACGCCTATCCGGTCCACGACGCGCTGCCCGACGCCGCACCCGCGATGGTCGAATTATGGAATCTGGAAGAACCGGATACGCGCAAGGAGATCGAGGGCTGGGATGCGCCGTTCGATACGATCTCCACCACCAGCCCAGATGTGAAGCTCGCGCGCCGCGTGACCGCCGAGATCAAGGCGCTGATCGACGCGGGCACCATGACCGGCACTACGGGCCACCGCCGCAAATTGCGTTACGGCGACGTGATGGTTCTAGTCCGGCGGCGCGGCACGACCTTCGATGCGGTCATTCAGGCGCTCAAGCATGCGGGCATCCCGGTCGCGGGCGCGGATCGGCTCAAACTCACCGAGCACATCGCGGTGATCGACCTGATGCATCTCGCCGATGCGCTGTTGCTCCCACAAGATGATCTCGCGCTGGCGGTGGCACTGAAAAGCCCGTTGTTCGGGCTCGATGACGATGACCTCCTCGCCATCGCGCCTGCCCGCACCGGCTCTCTGCGCGCGGCATTGCAGGCGCATGCGGACACATTGCCGAAATTGAAATCGGCAAACGATTTCCTCATGCAATGCGAGCAGCGTTTTGCGCGCCTCACACCATTCGCCTTTTTCGCATGGTTGCTCGGCGGTGAAGGCGGCGGCAGCGGAGGGCGGGCGAGCATTTTGCGCAGGCTCGGACCGGAAGCGAACGATGCGCTCGACGAATTTCTCGAACTCGCGCTGAGCTATGAACGCAAGGCCGCGGCCTCGCTGCAGGGCTTCATCGCATGGCTGCGCGCCGCCGACACCGAAGTGAAGCGCGACATGGAGATCCTGCGCGACGAGGTTCGCGTCATGACCGTGCACGGCGCGAAGGGCCTCGAGGCTTCCGTGGTGTTTCTGGTCGATACCACCACCTCGCCTTCGGATACGCAGCGCCTGAAGCTGATCCGCATGGCGCACGGCAATGCCGGGCCTGGCGACGTCGTATTGTGGGCTGGCGCGAAGCGCGACGACACAGAAGCCGTAGCGCAGGCGCGCGCCGCGATGCGCGACGACACCGAGCACGAATACCGCCGCCTGCTCTATGTCGCGATGACGCGCGCCGCCGAACGGCTGATCGTCGGCGGCTGCAAGCCCGGTAATCGCAACAATGTGCGCGAGCTGTCATGGTACGATCTGATCGACAAAGGGCTTGGTGCCTCGCCCCTTGTCATGACGGAAATCGAAACGCCCTTCGGTCCCGTCAGGCGCTACACCCGCGCGGGCGATGTCGAGCCCAAGGCCACAGAGGACGTGGCGGCAAAGCCCGCCGCGCCCGCGCCGCTGCCGGACTGGCTGCGCGCGAACGCGCCGCTGGAGATTCCGCGCGAACGATCAATCGCGCCATCCGATGCGAGCGACGATGTGTCCCTGCCCACGCTGGCGCCCGAAGCGGCGCTCCTGCGCCAGCGCGCACGACTGCGCGGCCAGTGGGTGCATCGGCTGCTGCAATCGCTGCCGGACATCGCGTCCGATCAGCGCAAGGCGGCGGCGGAGCGTTTTCTCGCCCGCCATGCGCAGGATGGATTTAACCAGGACGACCTCAATCAGCTCGCGCAACAGGTCGTCGATCTGATCGGAGAGTCGCAATTTGCCGCGCTGTTCGCGCCGGGCAGCCGCGCGGAAGTCTCGATCGCAGGCCGGATCGATATCGGGAACAAGATCGTGCGGGTGTCAGGGCAGATCGACCGCCTCGTGATTACGCCACACGATATTATCATCGTCGATTACAAGACCGGTCCCGCGCCGCGCGCGGAAACACCGCCGCATTATGTCCGCCAGCTCGCGCTGTACCGCGCGGTGCTCGCGAAACTCTATCCCGACAGGACCATTCGCGGCGCGCTGCTGTGGACGGAAACCGCGCGGATGGTCGAGGTCCCATCTGCGACGTTGGACTCAGGGCTGGCGGCGGCCTTGTCCGGGGATACAACCTAGCCATTGATATCATTACACAATATTACGCCCGGCGATTCGGCATAGCAGCAACACGGACGCTTTGCCAGCCTTGACCGGGTTGAAGGGCATTCATACGTTTGCGCCAATCAAACGGGCGCCGATTCTCAATTCGGCGCCTTCATCAACGAGGCAGATCATGGGCGTAGGCAAAGTTTCGGATACCGACTTCGAGGCTGAAGTTCTCAAGGCGGAAGGTCCGGTCGTAGTGGATTTCTGGGCGGAGTGGTGCGGCCCCTGCCGCATGATCGCTCCGGCGCTCGACGAGATCGCAGGCGCGATGGGCGACAAGGTCAAGATCGTCAAGCTCAACGTCGACGAGAGCCCGAAGACCGCGTCGAAGTATGGCGTGATGTCGATTCCGACCCTGATGATCTTCAAGGGCGGCGAGATGGCCTCCCGTCAGGTCGGCGCCGCGCCGAAGCAGAAGCTGCAACAGTGGATCACCGCTGCGGTGTAAGCCGCGCGCATATCCGGATTAAAACAACGGCCGGTGATTTCACCGGCCGTTTTGTTTTGCGGTTTAGGTCGGCAGCGTGCCGTTCTCCGCCAGCACATGGCCCGCGAGATAGAGCGAGCCGGTGATGAGGATGCGTGGCGGGGTCTCGTAGGCCATCGAGGCAATGAAACTCAATGCCTCGGCCACGCCGGGCGCGACATCGGCGCGCATTTCCTGCGCGCGCGCGACGGCCGCGAGTTCCTCCGGCTCCATCGCATTGTCATTCTCAGGAATGGGCACCGCGACCACATGACGGGTCAAGCCCGAGAAGTTCGCGAGAAAGGCCCGCGCGTCCTTGTTGCCCATCATGCCGACAATCAGCACCACGGGACGCTCGATGCGCTCGCCGAGGTCGGCCAGCGCCGCCGCCGTGACGCGCCCGCCATCGGCGTTGTGGCCGCCGTCGAGCCACAACTCGCAGCCTTCCGGCGCGTGCGCGAACAACGCGCCTGCGGGCAGCCGCTGCATTCGTGCGGGCCACTCGGCGCGCGCAATGCCCTGCTCGAACGCGGCAGGCTCGATGGTCAAGGAATCGATGGCGCGCAGCGTGGCAATCGCAAGCCCGGCATTGTCGAACTGGTGGCGGCCGAACAGGCGGGGGGCCGCGAGATCGAGCAGGCCGCGCTCATCGTGATAGACAAGCCGCCCGTGCTCGACGCCGACATGCCATTCTTGTGTCGCGGAAAATAGCGGCGCGCGCATCTTCCGCGCGGTCTGCTCGATCACGGCCTGCGCTTCAGCCTGCTGCTCGGCCGAGATCACCGGCACGCCGCGCTTGATGATGCCTGCCTTCTCGCCCGCGATCTTGATCAGCGTATCGCCGAGGAATTCGGGATGATCCATACCGATGGGCGTAATCACACTCGCCAGCGGCTCATCGACAACATTGGTCGCATCCAGCCTGCCGCCGAGGCCGACCTCGAGCAGGACCAGATCCGCGATGTGCTGCGAGAACAGCACGAAGGCTGCGGCGGTCTCGATTTCAAACAGCGTGATCGGCGCGCCGCCATTGGCGCGCTCGCACTGGGCAAACGCATCCTCGAGCTGCGCGTCGGTCGCAAGCACGCCCGCGATGCGAAAGCGCTCGTTGATGCGCACCAGATGCGGCGAGGTGTAGACGTGGACGCGCAGGCCCGCCGCCTCACAGATCGCGCGCAGGAACGCGACCGTCGAGCCCTTACCGTTGGTGCCCGCGACATGGATCACCGGTGGCAGGCGGCGCTCGGGATGATCCAGCGCCGCGAGGATGCGCTGGATACGCGACAGATCGAGATCGATGCGCTTGGGATGCAGCGCCGTCAGCCGCGTCAGGAGATTGTCGAGCTCGCGGCGCGCAGGTGCGGCGGCGCTCACGCTGATGACGGCACCGCCGAATCCGGCGGCAGCACTTCGACATCCGGCAGCCGCGGCGCGGCGGCCTGATCGGCCTGCGGCGCGGGCGCCTTCATCAGGAGGCGGCACAGCCGCGCCAGCGTGGCGCGCATATCATGGCGGTGCACCACCATGTCGACCATGCCGTGGTCCTTGAGATATTCGGCCCGCTGGAAGCCTTCCGGCAATTTCTCGCGGATGGTCTGCTCGATCACGCGCGCGCCGGCGAAGCCTATCAGCGCGCCCGGCTCGGCGAGCTGCACATCGCCCAGCATCGCGTAGGACGCGGTAACGCCGCCGGTGGTCGGGTTGGTCAGCACCACGATGTAGGGCAGCTTGGCTTCGCGCAGCAATTGAATGGCGACCGTCGTGCGCGGCATCTGCATCAGCGACAGGATGCCTTCCTGCATCCGCGCGCCGCCGGAGGCTGCGAACATGATGAAGGGCGCATGCTTCTCGACCGCGAGCTGCAATCCCTTGACGATGGCCTCGCCCGCCGCCATGCCAAGCGAGCCGCCCATGAAATCGAAATCCTGCACCGCGACCACGGCGGGCGTACTTTCGATCCGGCCATAGCCGACCTTCACCGCGTCGTTCATGCCGGTCTTGGCACGCGCGTCCTTGATGCGGTCGGCATATTTGCGCTCATCACGAAACTTCAGCGGATCGGCCGCGACATCCGGCAGCGCCACATCGAACCACGTCTCGTTGTCGAACACCGACTTCAGCCGCGCGGTCGCACCCATGCGCATGTGATAGTTCGAGCCGGGAATGACGAACTGGTTCGCCTCGACATCCTTGTAGAACACGAGCTGACCTGAATCCGGACACTTGATCCAGAGATTCTCCGGCGTCTCGCGACGGATCATGTTGCGGATTTTCGGACGGACGACGTCGGTCAACCAGTTCATGGGCGGGCTCCCGCTTCAATTCAGCCGATATATGGACGCCCGGCGCGGGCCGGGCAACCCGAACATTTTCAAATAAATCTATTGCGCGGCGGCCTTAAACCCGCGCACGCCGGCGGCCAGCGCCGCCACGAGGTCCGTGACCGCAGGTACCGTCTTCGCGCTCGCCTTGCCGTCGGCGTCGAGTGTGGCGCGCAGCGCATCGATCAGCGCGGAACCGACCACCGCGCCTTCACAGTGGTGCGCGATGCGCGCCGCAGCCTCGGGCGTGCGGATGCCGAAGCCGACGCAGACCGGCAGCTTGGTATGGCGCTTGATCCGCGCCACCGCCTCGCCGACCTGCTTGTCGTCGGCGGAGGCCGAGCCGGTGATGCCGGTGATCGAGACGTAATAGACAAAGCCCGAGGTGTTGGCGAGCACCGCAGGCAGGCGCTTGTCATCGGTCGTCGGCGTCGCGAGACGGATGAAGTTCACGCCAGCCTTCAGCGCCGGAATGCAAAGCTCTTCGTCTTCCTCCGGCGGCAGATCGACCACGATCAAGCCATCGACGCCAGCGGCTTTTGCATCCACCAGAAACTTGTCGACCCCGTAGATGAAGATCGGATTGTAATAGCCCATCAGCACGACAGGCGTCGCGGGCTCGGTCGCGCGGAATTCGCGCACCACCCGCAACGTCTTCTTCAGCGTGGTGCCGGCCTTCAGCGCGCGCAGGCCCGCCGCCTGAATCGCGGGGCCGTCCGCCATCGGATCGGTAAATGGCATGCCGATCTCGATCACGTCGGCGCCCGCCTTCGGCAGCGCCTTGAGAATTTCGAGCGAGGTGGCGAGGTCCGGATCGCCGCACATCACGAAAGTGACGAGCGCGGCGCGGCCCTCTTTCTTCAGTTCGGCGAAACGGGTGTCGAGGCGCGTGGTCATGACTTGCGCCCCCGCAGAATATCGCCGACCTGCGGCACGTCCTTGTCGCCGCGTCCGGAGAGATTGACGACCATCAGATGATCGCGCGGCCGCTTCGGCGCAAGCTCCGAGAGCTTGGCGATGGCGTGCGCGGATTCCAGCGCCGGAATGATGCCTTCCAGCCGCGACAGCAACTGGAACGCGGCCAGCGCCTCCTCGTCGGTCGCGGACAGATAGGTGACGCGGCCGGTCTCGTACAGCCATGCATGCTCGGGGCCGATGCCGGGATAATCGAGGCCCGCCGAAATCGAATGCGCGTCCTGGATCTGGCCGTCGTCGTCCATCAAGAGATACGTGCGATTGCCGTGCAGCACGCCGGGGCGGCCACCCGCGAGCGAGGCCGCGTGCAGATTGGTGAGGCCATGGCCTGCCGCCTCGACGCCGAAAATCTCGACGGAAGGATCGTCGAGGAACGGATGAAACAACCCCATCGCGTTGGAGCCGCCGCCGATGCAGGCGACCAGCGAATCCGGCAGGCGGCCTTCGGCTTCCATCATCTGCGCGCGGGTCTCAACGCCGATCACCGACTGGAAGTCGCGCACCATCATTGGATAGGGATGCGGACCCGCAACCGTACCGATGCAATAGAACGTGGTGGCGACATTGGTTACCCAGTCGCGCAGCGCATCGTTCATCGCATCCTTCAGCGTGCGGGTGCCGGACTGCACCGGCACCACCTTGGCGCCGAGCATTTCCATGCGGATCACGTTCGGCTGCTGCCGCTCGACATCGACCGCGCCCATGTAGACGATGCACTCAAGTCCGAACCGCGCGCACAGCGTTGCGGTGGCAACGCCGTGCTGGCCCGCGCCGGTCTCGGCGATGATGCGCTTCTTGCCCATGCGGCGCGCGACCATGATCTGGCCGAGCACGTTGTTGACCTTATGCGAGCCGGTGTGGTTCAGCTCCTCGCGCTTCAAATAGATTTTCGCGCCGCCGAGATGTTCGGTGAGCCGTTCGGCGAAATACAAAGGCGACGGACGGCCGACATAGTCCTTCAGATAGGCGTTCATCTCCTTCTGAAACGCCGGGTCGGCCTTGGCCTGCGCATAGGCCTTTTCCAGATCGAGGATCAGCGGCATCAGCGTTTCGGCGACGAAGCGGCCGCCGAAAGTGCCGAAATGGCCGCGCTCGTCCGGGCCGGAACGGAAGGAATTTGGTTTTGGAAGACTCATGACTATCCCTGGCGATGACCGAACCCGTTCCGGTCATCCACGTTCTACTTGTTGTAAGCCCCGACCGGTGTCGAGGCCGCGAAATTATCCCGCATTGGCGGTTGCCGTGCGCAGGCTGGCCTCGGCCCCGCGTGCTGCGCCGATGAAGGCGCGGATCATGTTGGCGTCCTTGATGCCGAGCGCGCGCTCGACACCGGAGGACACATCGACGCCGTGCGGCCGCGCGATCCGGACGGCCTGCGCGAGATTGCCCATGTTCAGTCCGCCCGACAGCACAAACGGCTTGGCCAGATCGAGCCCCTCGAGAATGTTCCAGTCGAACGGCACGCCAAGCCCGCCGGGGCGCGTGGCGTCCTTCGGCGCGCGGGCATCGAACAGGATGCGGTCCACGACGGACGCATAGGGCGCCACCTTGCCGAGATCGGCGCGGGCTGCCACCGCAATCGCCTTCATCACCCGCGTATCGTACGTCTCGCGGATCGCCGCCGCGGCCTCGGGCGTCTCAGCGCCATGCAACTGAAACCAGTCGGGGCGAACCTGCTCCGCGATCGCGTCCATGAGCCTGGCGTCGGCATCGACGGTGAGCGCCGCGATCTCCGCGCGCCCGCGCGCCCGCGCTGCCAACTCCGCCGCGTGCGCCAGATCGACATTGCGGGGCGAAGGCGCAAAGAACACCAGCCCGACCATGTCGGCACCCGCATCCAGAGCCGCCTCAAGCGTCTCCGGTTCGGACAGGCCGCAGATTTTCACGATCAGGGACATGGGGTTTGAGCTGATTTTAAGCGATCCAAGCAGTGAAGGCGCGTTCTACAACGTCGCGTGCTGCTTGTCTTGTGCAATGGCCAGCGGCGGGACGCCGGGCCGGGGTGCGGGGGCCGGAAAAGCCGCATTTCGCCGCAGTTCCGCAAGCTCGGCGCGGGTCTGCGCGGCCTCCGCCTCCAGCCGGCGGACCGCCTTGCGGTGGCGGCGCTGCCCGAACCAGACCGCGAGACCACCCGCCAGCACGCCCAGCATCACCGAGGCGATAATGACGACGAACAGCGGCAGGGTCAGCGCCAGCGCGGGATCGCTGGGGTCGAAGGGGTTGAACGACAGGGTGACGAAACGGCGGTTGGCGAGCGCGAAGGCGAGCAACACCAGCGCGAGCGGTACGATCACCACGGTGTTGACGATCTTACGCATCCCGCCCTTTCCGAATGGTCCGGCGTATCAGCGCGCGAGAACGCCGCGCGAACGATCAGGAGGACGCCGCGGCTTCCTCGTCGTGGCCGTTGCGGTTCAGCCGTTCGCGCATTTCCTTGCCGGTCTTGAAGAACGGCACGCTCTTCTGCTCGACGGGGACATGCTCGCCGGTGCGCGGATTGCGGCCCGCGCGCGCCGGGCGGTGCTTCACCGAAAATGCGCCGAAACCTCGCAACTCGACACGATCACCACGCGATAGCGCCGAGACAATTTCCTCGAGGATCGCGTTGACGATGTTCTCCACGTCTCTCTGGTAGAGGTGCGGATTATGCTCGGCAATGCGCTGAACGAGTTCTGATTTGATCATCGGTTCGGGGGCTCGCGGTCGTTGCGGGTGACATTTCCTTGAAAAAGCCTTGAACTGTCAAGTCGCATAACGCCCAAGACGAGAGCGATTTTGCGTGACAATTGAAAGCATTCGCCCCGGCACACAGGCCGCCGGAGCGATGAAACACGATTCAGACATTCAATTCGTGCCTGCTGGCCGCCACAATGCCAGCATGCCTTCGAGTTGCAACTGCTCACTGAGGCTGGCGGCGCCATTTCCGCCGACAAACCGCGCCACCGTGGGCAGCCCGAGCGATTCAAGCGTCGTAGCCGCCGCCGCGCGCAGGAATGTCATGTCGGAAAAGCGCGGTGAGAGCTTGTAATCGCGCACCGGCAGGTCGCCCTTGATCTTGTTCTGGGCTTGCAGCCATTTCACCGCGGTCTTCTCGTCGCCGAGTTCGTCGACCAGCTTCAGCCCCATCGCTTGCCTGCCGGTGAATACGCGCCCGTCGGAGACGGTCTGAAGCGTGGCATCGTCCATGTGCCGCCGCGTCTTCACCAGATCCTTGAACCACGCGAAGGAATCCTTCACCAGCGCGTCGAGCGCGGCGCGCGCTTCCGGCGAAGTCGGCTCGTAGCCGTTCGGCGCGGCCTTCAGCGGTGCCGACTTCACCTCCTCGACCTTGACGCCGACGGTCTTCAACAGATCGGTGAAGTTCGGGAACTGAAACAGCACGCCGATCGAGCCGACCAGCGAGGTCTGCTGCGCGATGATGTGATCCGACGCCAGCGCGGTGATGTAGGCCCCCGACGCGCCAAGCCCCTCGATCACGACGACCAGCGGCTTCTTCGCTTTCAGCCGCGTCAGCGCGTCGAACAATTGCTCGGAGCCCGCCGTGGTGCCGCCGGGCGAATTGATGTGCACGATGACGGCGGCGGCGTCCGACTTCTCCAGCCGCTCCAGTGCTGCGACGCGCTCGTCGTTGCTGCGGATCAGCCCTTCGATTTTGACCCGCGCGATGGCGCTTTTGCCGGTCAGCGCCTGACGTCCGGCAGGCGTGAGCAGCATTCCGCCGCCAACCACCGCCAGGATGACGAGCAGGCCACTGACCACGCGCCAGAACGTCAGCTTGCGGCGAATGCGGCGGCGGTCAACGATCAGGTCGGACTCGAACGACATGCGGTTCTCCGGTGGGCGGCGCGTTATCCCCGCTCAATGCTTGCGATTGAGTGACTTCGATACATCAATTGCCGGGTAATTTGAAGGTATTGAGGCCGCCCGCGATTTCTCGATGTGTCATCACCGGGCTTGTCCCGATCCGGCCACAGTCACCTTCAGCCACGGTGCCGCCCCCAATCACTCAAACAAAAAGGGCCCCGGAAACCGGGGCCCTTTGCAACTGATGGAAGAAACGCCTGAAACAGGCTTACTTCTCGCGCTTCTTCAGCGCGTTGCCGAGAATGTCGCCGAGCGTCGCACCCGAATCCGAAGACCCGTACTGCGCGATGGCTTCCTTCTCCTCGGCCACTTCGAGCGCCTTGATCGACACCTGGACCTTGCGGGCCTTCTTGTCGAACTGGATGACGCGGGCATCGACCTTCTCACCGACGGCGAAGCGTTCGGCGCGCTGGTCGTTGCGGTCGCGAGCAAGCTCGGAGCGCTTGATGAAGGTGGTGAAGTCGGTACCGGCGATCTGCACGTCGATGCCGGCATCCTTGACGTCGAGAATCTCGCAGGTCACGACCGCGCCCTTCTTGACGTCGCCCGGCTCGGCGAAGGGGTCGCCTTCGAGCTGCTTCACGCCGAGCGAGATACGCTCCTTCTCGACATCGACATCGAGCACCACGGCCTTGACCATGTCGCCCTTCTTGAAGTTGTCGATCACCTGCTCGCCCGGCTGCTTCCAGTCGAGGTCGGACAGATGCACCATGCCGTCGACGTCGCCGTCGAGACCCAGGAACAGACCGAACTCGGTCTTGTTCTTGACCTCGCCTTCCACGGTCGAGCCGACCGGGAACTTCTCGACGAACACTTCCCACGGATTGCGCATGGTCTGCTTGAGACCGAGCGAGATGCGGCGCTTGGCCGAATCCACTTCCAGCACCTGCACTTCGACTTCCTGCGAGGTCGAAACGATCTTGCCGGGGTGCATGTTCTTCTTGGTCCACGACATCTCCGAGACGTGGATCAGGCCTTCGATGCCCGGCTCCAGTTCGACGAACGCGCCGTAGTCGGTGATGTTGGTGACGCGGCCGGTGACGCGGGCGTTGAGCGGATACTTCGCCTCGATGCCCTGCCACGGATCGTCCAGCAACTGCTTCATGCCGAGCGAGATGCGGTGGGTCTCGTGGTTAATCTTGATGATCTTGACCTTCACCGTCTGGCCGATGGTGAGAACCTCGGTCGGATGGTTGACGCGGCGCCACGCGATGTCGGTGACGTGCAGCAGGCCGTCGATGCCGCCGAGGTCAACGAACGCACCGTAATCGGTGATGTTCTTGACGACGCCGTCGATCACCTGACCCTCTTCGAGGTTCTGCACCAGCTCCTGGCGCTGCTCGGCGCGGGTCTCTTCGAGAACCGTGCGGCGGGAGACGACGATGTTGCCGCGGCGGCGATCCATCTTGAGGATCTGGAACGGCTGCGGGTTGTTCATCAGCGGCGCGACGTCGCGGATCGGACGGATATCGACCTGCGAGCGCGGCAGGAACGCCACGGCGCCGTCGAGGTCGACCGTGAAGCCGCCCTTGACCTGATTGAAGATGACACCGTGAACCTTCTCGTTGGCGTTGAACGCCTTCTCGAGCTTGCCCCAGCTTTCTTCGCGGCGCGCCTTGTCGCGCGACAGCACGGCTTCGCCGAGAGCGTTTTCGATCCGGTCCAGGAAGACTTCGACTTCGTCGCCGACCTTGAGGGTGTTCTCACGGCCGGGGCCGTTGAATTCGCGAAGCGCCACGCGGCCTTCGGTCTTCAGGCCGACGTCGATGACGGCCATGTCCTTCTCGATCGCCACAACCTTGCCCTTGATGACAGAGCTTTCCTGAAGGTTGCCGCCCGAAAAGGATTCATCGAGCATCGCCGCGAAATCGTCGCGGCTCGGGTTATAGGAAGATGCAGTCGAAGCCATGGATTCTCCAGATGCGGTTGGCCGACAGTGGGTTGATGAACGCATTGCGCATGAAGGGCCAAAGGTTCCGCGACCTTTGACGACCGCCTCGCCAACCTTCACGGTTCACGAGAACGGGCCGGCCGGTGCCTGCACGAGCGATGCGATGATTTTTGTCGCGGGTCTTAAAAAAATTCGACCTCAAAGACCTTCAGAGCGGGCTGTCCTCCAATGACGGCAGGGATCAACCGTGCCGGCCCGCTCGGGAATGGCCTCGATCCTGTCGAGCAACCCGAACCGGGGCGATATAGCCCTCCACGCCTTTTGGGGCAAGGCCGGAATCGCAGCGGATGACCCGGAAACGGCCTTTTGAGCGCGGTTTCGGGCTGTTTTGGCCCTGTGCGGCCCCTAGCGGAGGGAACCGTCTTACCGCGCGGTGCGGACCTTTTCGATGATCGCGATCGCGGCGCGCACGCCGCCTTCGATGTCGAGGTTGGAATTGTCCAGCACATGGGCGTCGGGCGCGCATTTCAGCGGCGCCGTGGCGCGGTTCTTGTCGCGCTCGTCGCGCTTGAGGATGTCGGCGAGCACCAGCGCCTCGTCGGCGGCCTCGCCGCGTCCGCGCGCCTCCAGCGTGCGGCGATGCGCGCGCACTTTTGGATCGGCGACGACGAAAATCTTCACGTCGGCGTCGGGGCAGATCACGGTGCCGATGTCGCGGCCGTCGAGCACCGCGCCGGGCGGGCCGGCGGCGAACTGGCGCTGGAAATTGAGCAGCACCTCGCGCACCTTCGGGATCGCGGACACCACGGATGCGGCATCGCCGACCGTCTGGGTCTTGAGCACGGGATTGCCGAATTTTTCCGGGTCGAGTTCCATCGCCGCCGCGACCGCCGCGGCCTCGTCGGTCAGCGCCGCGCCCGCTTCTAGGAGCGCCTGGGCCACCGCGCGATAGATCACGCCGGTGTCGAGATGGCGGAAGCCGTAATGGTGCGCGAGCCGTTTGCCGAGCGTCCCCTTGCCCGATGCCGCGGGGCCGTCGATGGCGATGATCATGCGAAATCCGCTCCCAGTCTGCGCATCATCGGAATGAAATCCGGGAAGCTCGTGGCGATGAACGCGGTGTCGTCCACTTTGACCGGCGCTTCCGACGCGCAGCCCATCACCAGCGCCGACATCGCGATGCGGTGATCCATGTGGGTTTTGACGAGCCCGCCGCCGGGCACGAAACCTTCGCCATGCACGATCAGGTCGTCGCCGGAAATCTCGACCTTGACGCCGTTGACGCGCAGCATGTCGGCGGTCGCTTCCAGACGGTCGGATTCCTTCACACGCAATTCCTGCAGGCCGCGCATCCGCGTTGTGCCTTCCGCGAACGCGGCGGCGACCGCGAGCACCAGATATTCGTCGATCATCGACGGCGCGCGCTCCGGCGGCACGGTGACGCCGCGCAGTTTTGAGGCACGCACGCGCAGGTTCGCCATCGGCTCGCCGGCGTCACGCACATCGCTCTCCTCGATCAAGGCGCCCATTTCCCTGAGTGTCGTGAAAAGCCCGGTCCGCAACGGGTTTGTCATCACATCGGTGAGGGTCAAATCCGAGTCCGGCACGATCAGTGCCGCGACCAGCGGAAACGCCGCCGAGGACGGATCGGCCGGCACCGCGACGTTTGCCCCGTGCAGCTCGGGCTGGCCGGTGAGCATGATGCGGCGGCCGTGTTCGCCTTCCTTTTCGACGCTGATCTCGGCGCCGAATTGTTTCAGCATCAGCTCGGTATGGTCGCGGCTCGCTTCCGTCTCCATCACCGTGGTCACGCCCGGCGCGGACAGGCCCGCCAGCAGCACGGCGGATTTGATCTGCGCCGACGCCACCGGCGTGCGGTAAGCCATCGGGATCGGATCGCGCGCGCCCGTTAGCGTCAACGGCAGGCGCTTGCCGTCGCCACCCGAGACCTGCGCGCCCATCAGTTCTAATGGGTCGAGAATCCGCCGCATCGGCCGCGAGCGCAGCGAGGCGTCGCCGTCGAAGGTCGCCGCAATCGGCGAGCCCGCGACCGCGCCCATCGCCAGCCGGCAGCCGGTGCCGCTGTTGCCGAAATCGAGCGGCGCGTCAGGGGCCTTGAAACCGCCGACGCCGACGCCGTGCACGGACCACGCGCCCTCGCCGGTCCGCTCGACCTTCGCACCGAGCGCCGCCATCGCCTTGGCGGTGTTGAGGACGTCCTCGCCCTCTAACAGGCCGGTGATCTTCGTTTCGCCGACGGCGAGCGCCCCAAGGATCAGGGCCCGATGGGAGATCGACTTGTCGCCCGGCACCCGGACCTTTCCGGTCAGCGGGCTGGCGCCTCGCGCTTCCAAGGGGGTCGGCTCAACGGACTGGCTCACGGCGGAATTCCTGTACAATTTGAACGGCTCCTACCATGGGTGCCGGGATACGTCACCCGCCCTGCGCGGGCCGCCCAGAGCACTATTGACAGAGCGCTCGCAACCGCCCAAGTGAAGCACCGCTTTTTTCGAAATTCCCAGGATCTTCGCCCGTGGCCAAAGCCGATCTCGGAACCAAACGCACCTGCCCCGTGACGGGCAAAAAATTCTACGACCTCAACAAGACGCCGGTGATCTCGCCCTACACGGGCGAAATCGTGCCGATCGCGCCGGTTGCACCGCCCCGTGGTGCGCGCAATGACGCCGCCGCACGCGCCGCCGCCACCACAGCCTCGCAGGAAACCGAGGTTGCGGAGAACGAGGAGGAATTGGTCTCGCTGGAAGAGGCCGACGCCGAGGAGAATACCGGCAAGGTCAAGGCCGTGGTGCCGGAATCCGAGGACGACATCGAGGTCGACGACACCATCGATGACGACGATGACGATTCCACCTTCATCCCCGATGAAGAGGAAGAAGACGAAGACGTGACCGACATCATCGGCGACGTCTCCGGCGACGAGGAATCCTGAGACAAGAGACTTGAGATACGACCTGAAACGTGGTTTCAGGTCGGTCCTGACGATTCACGGGCACGGCCAGACGGCCGGTTCCGATCGGCAGACGCATCGGACCCATCCGAACGCGGTTTGACTAAGGGGCCATAGCTCAGCTGGGAGAGCGCTTGCATGGCATGCAAGAGGTCGGCGGTTCGATCCCGCCTGGCTCCACCAACCGCCCCTTTCCATCACCCCTCTCTCCATCAAGCAGCTTGTGGTGCATGGCCTGTCCCGCGGGCAGCCACGGTCTTGAACAACTGCCCAAACATCGCCATATCCGTAAAAGCTGGGCGGGCGGGAACGCTCCTCCGGCGAAGGGCGCCGAAAGGGCCCTTGGCGGAAGGTCCATCCGGGCCGGAAGCCGAGCAAAGTCGCTTCGAGAGGACTTTGGAATGTCGCGTGTTCCTTCGTTATCCAGTCCGTTCCTTCTGGGATTCGACGAGATCGAGCGTGCGCTCGACCGCGTCGTGAAAGGCGCCGACGGGTATCCTCCCTACAACATCGAGCGATGCGAGCGCTGTAGCGGCCAGCCCGAAAGGCTGCGCATCACGCTGGCCGTGGCGGGCTTCACCCGCGACCAACTCGATGTAACTATTGAGGAAAATCAACTCGTCATCCGCGGTCGCCAGCAGGACGACAAGACCCGGCAATACATCCATCGCGGCATCGCCGCGCGCCACTTCCAGCGCACCTTCGTGCTGGCGGAGGGGATGTACGTGCTTGGCGCGGACTTGAAGAACGGGCTGCTGTCGGTCGACCTCGCAAGACCAGAACCCGAGCGGATCGTTAAGACGATAGCCATCAATGAACACGAATAATGCAATGGGCGGACTCGACCGCTGTCTGACTTAGAAGGAGTCGAGGACATGGCTACTATTCTGCACCATGAGCCAAGAGACCAATCACCGGTTTCGCTGGAGGCGCTGGCCGCGCTGGGCGAGGGTCATCTCGCCTACGTCAAGCAAATCCGTTCCGAGGATGTGCCGGGCCTGTTCCCGCAGGCACCCGAGATCGCGCCGGGCGTGACGCTGTTCGCGCTGCACGCCGCCGATGGCACCCCTATTATGCTGACCGACAGCCGCGAGGCTGCGATCGCCAACGCCTGGAGCAACGAGCTTCAGACCGTCAGCCTGCACTGACCCCGTTCGACTGAACGGCCTGCTGACAGACCACGAAGCGGCAGCGCGAAAGCGTTGCCGCTTTTTGCTTATCCGGTCTCCTCGCGGCCTTCCGCGTATGGCTGCCATACGGACTTCTTATTGGCTTCCCTCCGGCAGGCGAGTATGGAACCAATCAATTGTCCTTGAGGAATTCCAAAATGCCTCCCTATCGTTCCCGCACATCCACCCACGGCCGCAACATGGCCGGCGCGCGCGGCCTGTGGCGCGCCACCGGCATGAAGACCGAGGATTTCGGCAAGCCGATCATCGCGGTGGTGAACTCCTTCACGCAGTTCGTGCCGGGCCACGTCCACCTCAAGGATCTCGGGCAGCTTGTCGCGCGCGAAATCGAGAAGGCCGGCGGCGTCGCCAAGGAGTTCAACACCATCGCGGTGGATGACGGCATCGCGATGGGCCATGACGGCATGCTCTACAGCCTGCCCTCGCGCGAGATCATCGCCGACAGCGTCGAATACATGGTCAACGCGCACTGCGCCGACGCCATGGTGTGCATCTCGAACTGCGACAAGATCACGCCCGGCATGCTGATGGCCTCGCTGCGCCTCAACATCCCCACCGTGTTCGTCTCCGGCGGGCCGATGGAATCCGGCAAGGTCGTCATCAAGGGCGAGAAGCGCTCCGTTGACCTGATTGACGCGATGGTCGCTGCCGCCGACGACACCGTGACCGACGCCGAAGTGGAAAGCATCGAGCGGTCGGCCTGCCCGACCTGCGGCTCATGCTCGGGCATGTTCACCGCCAATTCGATGAACTGCCTCACCGAGGCACTCGGCCTGGCGCTTCCGGGCAACGGGTCGGTGCTCGCCACCCACGCCGACCGCAAGGGCCTGTTCGTCGAGGCCGGGCATCTGATCGTCGATCTCGCGCGGCGCTACTACGAGCAGGACGACGAGACGACGCTGCCGCGCAACATCGCGAGCTTCAAGGCGTTCGAAAACGCGATGACGCTCGACATCTCGATGGGCGGCTCGACCAACACCGTGCTGCATCTGCTCGCCGCCGCCTATGAAGGCGAAGTGCCGTTCACGATGGCCGACATCGATCGGCTGTCGCGCCGCGTGCCGGTGCTGTGCAAGGTCGCGCCTGCGGTCGCCGACGTGCATCTCGAAGACGTGCATCGTGCCGGCGGCATCATGGCCATTCTGGGTGAACTCGACCGCGCCGGGCTGATCGATACCAGCCTGCCGAGCGTTCACAGCAAGAGCCTGAGGGACGCGCTGGAGCGCTGGGACGTGATGCGCACCAAGAGCGACAGCGTCCGCACCTTCTATCGTGCCGCGCCGGGCGGCGTGCCGACGCAGGTCGCGTTCAGTCAGGAACGCCGTTACGACGCACTCGACACCGACCGCGCCAAAGGCTGCATCCGCGATGCCGAACACGCCTTCCTCAAGGATGGCGGTCTCGCCGTGCTGTTCGGTAACATCGCACGCGACGGCTGCATCGTGAAAACCGCGGGCGTCGACACCAGCATTCTGAAGTTTGAAGGCCCCGCGCGCATCTTCGAGAGTCAGGACGCGGCGGTGGAAGGAATCCTCGGCGGCAAGATCAAGGCCGGCGATGTCGTGCTGATCCGCTACGAGGGCCCGCGCGGCGGACCCGGCATGCAGGAAATGCTGTATCCGACGAGCTACCTGAAATCGAAGGGGCTTGGCAAAGCCTGCGCGCTGATCACCGATGGCCGCTTCTCCGGCGGCTCGTCGGGCCTGTCGATCGGCCACGTCTCGCCGGAAGCAGCGGAAGGCGGCGCCATCGGTCTCGTGGAGGAAGGCGACATCATCAGGATCGACATCCCCAACCGCACGGTGAATGTCGCGGTTGACGATGCCGAACTCGATCGCCGCCGCAAGGCGATGGACGCGCGCGGCAACGAGGCGTGGAAGCCCGCGCCACGCAAGCGCCGCGTCACCACCGCGCTCAAGGCTTATGCCGCGCTCACCACCAGCGCGGCGCTCGGCGCGGTCCGGCGCGTGCGCGACTGAGCGAAGCCGCTTGCGGCCGATCCAGACATTGCAATGAAAAAGAAAAAGCCCGCCGCGCGATCCGCGGCGGCTTTTTTATGCGGCGGTGGCCGGCGGCAGCGCCAGCACCGAATAAAGCGCCTGCGCATCGCTTGAGGCGCGCAGCTTCTTGGCGACTTCCTGATCGCGCAACAGCCGCGCGACCCGCGCCAGCGCCTTGAGGTGATCGGCGCCCGCGCCTTCCGGCGCGAGCAGCAGGAACAACAGATCGACCGGCGCGCCGTCCATCGCCTCGAAATCGATCGGCCGCTCGAGCCGCGCGAACAGGCCGAACAGCTTCTCAAGCTTCGGCAGCTTGCCGTGCGGAATGGCGATGCCGTAACCGACAGCCGTGGTGCCGAGCTTCTCGCGCTGAAGCAACACTTCAAAGATCGCGCGCTCGTTCTGTCCGGTCAGTTCAGCCGCACGCGCCGCCAGTTCCTGCAGCGCCTGCTTCTTGCTGTTGACCTTGAGCGCGGGAAGGATCGCCTCCGGCGCAACCAGATCGGTGATCGTCATGGAGCTGTCCGAGAGTGAAGGGTGAAACCGTAAGCCGTTAAAGGGCATGTAGCCGATTGAGGGCATGGACCGAGCTTGCCCGCCCCTGGTCCGTCGAGGCGGCGGACCATAGGGAGGGCCAAGGAGGGCGTCAAGGTCTTCCTCGGGCTATTTCGGCCCGGAATCCCGACCACGATTACTTCGCCGCGGGCGGATCGATCCAGCCCACATTGCCGTCGGAGCGCCGATAAATGATGTTCACCCGTCCGCTTGAGCCATGCTGAAACACGATGACGGGCGCGCCCGTCATGTCGAGCTCCATGACCGCTTCGCTGACCGAAAAGCGCCGCAGCGTGTGAGTCGATTCCGCGATCACCACCGGATTGAACGCGGTGATCTCGTCATCGTCTTCATCGTAGGAAGGGCCTTCGAGCACATAGCTCGACGCATCGATGCCGTCCAAGGCGATCGCGGCCATTGCTTCGGATTCCGCATGCGCCTTGCGCGCGGAACGATCCTTGAGTCTGCTCTTGTAGCGACGCAGCCGCTTCTCGATCTGGATCAGCGCCTGATCCGCGCTGGCATACGCATCGGCGGCCATCGCGTCGGCCTCCAGCGTCACGCCGGAATCCAGATGCAGCGCGCAGTCCGCCTTGAAACCGAAACCGTCCTTGCTGAAAGTGAAATGCCCCGAATAATTCCCGTCGAAATATTTTCGTAACACCTCTTCCGTTCGACCCGCGACACGACCGCGAATGGCTTCACCGATGTTGATGCTTTTGCCGGAAACTCGAAGCGTCATGGACGCACCTCGTCGTCTTGTTACAACACCACCACAATGCCAAAGCCCGGCAAGCCGTCAAGCGGGAGCTATGTCGCGTGATCGGTCGTTGGAAGAAGGAATTGCACCACCCGAATGGCCAAGCGCGTACCGTTTTTCGCGACGGCGCTGGACGGAAGACGGTATCCGCAGAGCCTCCCGGTACTTCGCGACGGTGCGCCGGGCAATATCAACGCCTTCGGCGCGAAGACGTTCCACCAGCGTGTCGTCGGACAGAACGTCGTTTGCCTCTTCGGCATCGATCAGCTGCTTGATGCGGTGCCGCACGGATTCGGCCGAATGCGCCTCGCCGCCGTCAGCGGAGGCGATCGACGCGGTGAAGAAATATTTCAATTCAAAAATACCGCGATTCGTCGCCATGTATTTGTTGGCGGTGACACGTGACACCGTCGATTCATGCATCTGGATCGCGTCCGCCACCGCCCTGAGGTTGAGCGGACGCAAATGCGCCACGCCGCGCGTGAAGAACCCGTCCTGTTGGCGGACGATCTCGGTTGCAACTTTTAATATCGTGCGCGCACGCTGGTCGAGCGCCCGCACCAGCCAGGTTGCGTTCTGCAGGCAGTCAGCGAAATAGGATTTGTCCTCGTCCTTACGCAGCGTCTTGGTGAGAGTTGCGTAATAGGACTGGTTGACGAGCACCTTCGGCAGCGTGTCGCTGTTGAGTTCCACGAGCGAGCCGCCATCAGGTCCCGGCCGCACATAGACATCGGGCACCACGGTCTGTGTTCGTCCGGTCGCGAATTTCAGTCCGGGCTTGGGATCGAGATGACGAATCTCGCCGATCATGTCGGCGATGTCGTCGTCATCGACGCCGCAGATTTTTTTCAGACCCGCAATATCGCGTTTGGCGAGCAGATCGAGATTCTCGACCAGCGCACGCATCGCCGGATCAAAGCGGTCGCGCTCGCGCAACTGGATCGCCAGGCACTCGCTCAGATTGCGCGCGCAGATGCCCGGCGGATCGAACGTCTGCAACACCGCGAGCACGGCGTCGACGGCTTCCTGCGTGGTGCCGAGCTTGTCGGCGGCCTCGCCGAGATCCGGCGGCAGATAGCCTGCCTCATCGACGAGGTCGATCAGATATTGCCCGGTCATACGCTGCGAGGCGTCGGTCAGCGCGACCGCGAGCTGTTCGGCCAGATGATCCTGCAGCGAGGTCTCGGCGGCGACGAAGGCCTCCAGATTGTAATCTTCATCGCTGGACGCGCCGCCGCCCCATTCGGTGTAGGAGGTCGGCGCGGCATCCTGCGCCGCACGGGTCGCCGTTTCCGAGGGTTCCTCGGTGAAGACGTTGTCCATGCTGGTGTCGAAGGTCTGTTCGATCTCGGCGCGGCTGCCGAGTTCGCGCGACATCCAGTCGTCGGACGGCTCGCCATTGCCGCGACCGCCCTCGCCGCCTGCGCCGCTGTCCGCGCCGTCATCCCCGCCGGAAAAATCCTGTTCCGCCGCCGCGCCTTCGCCGCGCACCGGTGCGTCGTCCTCGCTGCTGCGCTCCAGGAGCGGGTTACGCTCAAGCTCACCCTCGACGAACGCCACCAGATCGAGATTGGACAATTGCAGCAGCTTGATCGCCTGCATGAGCTGCGGCGTCATCACCAGCGCTTGCGATTGGCGAAATTCCAGGCGTTGCGTCAGCGCCATTATGGCATCCAGCTCGAAGAATCGCCCCAATTGGTCCAATTCTTGCTTAGCTCTTTTAGATGCCCCTGTATACGACTTGACGGGACTGAGTTTTTGCCCGCAACGGACAGCCGCATGCCCGCAGGGCGGTACCGCCAGAGCTAGAGGCGGAATTCCTCGCCGAGGTAGAGGCGGCGCACGTCGGGGTCGTTGACGATCTCCTCGGGCTGGCCCTCGGTCAGCACCTCGCCGGCATAGACGATGTAGGCGCGGTCGGTGAGGCCGAGCGTTTCACGCACATTGTGGTCCGTGATCAGCACGCCGATGCCGCGGTTGGTGAGATGACGCACCAACTGCTGGATGTCGCCGACCGCGATCGGGTCGATGCCCGCGAACGGTTCGTCGAGCAGCATGTAGTTCGGCTTGGTCGCCAGTGCGCGCGCGATTTCAACGCGGCGGCGTTCGCCGCCCGACAATGCGATCGACGGCGATTTGCGCAACCGCACGATGTTGAATTCCTCTAAGAGCGAATCCAGCTCGTATTCGCGCTTGCGCCGGTCGGGCTCCGCCACCTCGAGCACGGCGCGGATGTTGTCCTCCACGGAAAGGCCGCGAAAGATCGAGGCTTCCTGCGGCAGATAGCCGATGCCGAGCCGCGCGCGCTGATACATCGGCAGACTGGTGACATCGTAGCCGTCGAGTTCGATGCGTCCCTTGTCGGCCTTGATCAGGCCGGTGATCATGTAGAACGCCGTTGTCTTGCCCGCGCCATTCGGGCCCAAAAGGCCGACCGCTTCACCCCGGCGCACATAGATGTTGATGCCGCGCACAACCTTGCGGGTGCCGAAACTTTTCTCGATGCCGTGCACGGCAAGATAGCCCGCGCGCGGTTGCGAACGCTGCGGCGCGGGCCTGCTTTGCTGTGTCGAACGTTGTTGCGTTTGCCGTTGCTGGGTTGGCCCCGGCTCTGCCTGTCTTGACTCTGTCTGTCTTAACTCTGTCTGTCTTGGCGGCGCGCGGCGCTCCTCGCCCGGCACACGCTGCGGCTCGCCGCGCGGAATCGGCGATGAACGTTCGAACGATGTCGCACCATCATCCGCCAGCATCACGGCCATCTCGCTGTAAGAGGCCCATTGCTGCTGTTGTTCGGTCAACTGAAACGGCTGCCGCGATGCAGGCTGCGGCTGCACGGGCACCTCGCCCTTCGCGCTCTTGAACATGTCGCCCATGCGGGCGCTGAACGAGGTGATGTCGCCGCCGGAGCGGGCAAAGCCCTGCTTGCCCCGCGAAGGGGCACGGCGGCGAAACATGCGCAGGAGATCCACCATCCGCTCGATCGGCCTTTCAAAGGCTGGCTTGCCAGCTTGCGACCCCGCGGCGGAATCGGCGCGCCGGCACCCCGCCTGCACGCCCGCCTGTCAGAATCCGTCCCCGGCCCTTGATATAGGCTCGCGGGCCAAGGTTCAACCGCGCGATCCCGTGCGGCTTTGCAAGTTATTGAGTTTCATCGGCTTTCCGGGAGTACGCGTGGACGGCGCGGTTTCCGTCTTGGGTCCCGAGCCGGGCACGAGGCTGAGCCCGCCGCCATTCTTGTTCGGCGAAGTGGAATTGAACAGCCCGGAGACGCCACGCCCGCCGCTGGATTCGACGCGCGAGACGCCCGTCGTCATGTCCACCACCAGCCGGTCGCCCTTCAGCACGTTCTTGTCCTTGGTCAGCACCACGCCGCCAGTCATCGTCACGGTGTTGGTCTTCATGTCGAAGATGCCGGTCTCGCCCGTCACGGTCTGATCGTTCTGCGTGACGACGACGCCGCCGCGCGCTTCCAGCCGCCGCACGCTCGAATTGCCACCCGGTCCCGGCTGCGCCGTCTTCATGCCGGGCTTCGCGCCCGCCTTGTCCTGATCGTAGAATACCACGAGCGTCTTCGAGCGCATCGTGGTGTCGCCCTGCACCACCTTCACATTGCCGGAGAAGGTCGCGATCTTGTCCTTGTCGCGCACTTCGAGCGACAACGCATCGATCTGGATCGGCTGGCCGCGATTTTTCGAGAAACCCTGCACCGCGTTCGGCACGCCCGACACCGTGCTGGTCTGCGCCTGCGCGGCGGACACACATACAGCGAACGCAAGGAGCGCAGACAGGCCGAGCGTCGCGCGACCGCACACCGCGCGCACCTTCCGACCGCCTGACAGATTGTGTTCTATTACTCGCATCGTGCATCCATATCCGATTTCAATCGTCGCCTCACCGGGATTCCGCCGGCGCATCGGCAGGCGCGCTCCCGGCCGTGGCGTCGGCATTGGTCTTGTCCGCAGGCGGATCGAGCAGCATCGTCACGCCGCCGCCGAACACCGCCGACGCGCCGTGATCGGTGATCCGCAAATTCTGCGAGTTCAGCGTGCCGTTGGTAAGCTTCACTGCCACCGGCTGATCCGAGCTGATGATGCCGGTCGCAAGATCGACGCGCGCCTGCGTGAGCTGCGCCTGATAGCCGGTCGTGGTCTGCAACAGAATCTGGTTGGTGAGATCGAGCAGTTGCGTCTTGGTATCGAAATGGCCGTTCTGCGCATCCACCCGCAGCGTCGACTTGTCCTGCATCTGCACCTGCGCGCGGATGTCGAGCATGTCCACCTTGGTCGGGTCGGTGACGTCCTGCGTCGCCGCCTTCGCCCACACTTCATAAGGCCGCCGATCGGGCAGATAACCCGCAAGATGGGGCGCATCCATCGTGATCTTGGTGCCCGAGACCGACAGCTTGCTGAGATCGATCGGAAGCTTCTTGAGGAAGCGGAACGGATTGAACACCGACGCGCCGATGATGAGTGCCAGCGACAGGATCACCACCGCGGGCACGGCGCGGCGCAGCCAGCGCACGCGGCGGCTGTGGCGTGCGGCGCGCACGAAGCGGGGATCGTCTCCCTGATATGCCGGCGTCTGTGTGGCCACCTTGGTTCCCGGGTTACGCCATCAAGCTTACGCTCTATCGCGACAATATAAGGGCCGCGCCTTGCCGCGCAGGACCCCTGCCCATAACTTTCGGACGTCGCGACTTTCGGACGATGCGCGCTCTTTACGAATGCGCGAAAATATCGGTTTCTTCCCAGCCCTGCAGATCGAGCCTCGCGCGCGTCGGCAGGAATTCGAAGCAGGCCTTCGCCAGAGGCGCGCGGTCCTCGCGCGCGAGCATGGCATCGAGCTTGTCGCGCAGCGCATGCAGATGCAGCACGTCGGACGCAGCGTAGGTCAGTTGCGCTTCCGACAGCGACGCCGCACCCCAATCGCTCGACTGCTGCTGCTTGGAGATTTCGACGCCGAGCATCTCGCGCACCAGATCCTTCAGGCCGTGCCGGTCGGTGTAGGTGCGCACCAGCTTCGAGGCGATCTTGGTGCAGTAGACCGGCTGCGCCATCACGCCGAAGGCATGGTACAGCACGGCAATGTCGAACCGGGCGAAGTGAAACAGCTTGGTGATCGCGGGATCGCCGAGCAGCTTCTTCAGGTTCGGGGCGTCGGTGTGACCCGCCGGTATCTGCACGACATCGGCGCTGCCGTCGCCGTTCGAAAGCTGCACCACGCACAGCCGGTCGCGATGCGGATTGAGGCCGAGTGTTTCGGTGTCGATCGCGACGGAGTGCGTGTAGCGCGAAAGGTCAGGCAAATCGCCGCGATGCAGCCGGATGGTCATCATGCTTTGTTCCAAATCCAATGGCGGGCAGGCTAGCGCGCCAACCCTGAAAAATCCTGAAGCTGAAAAATCCCAATTGGACGAAGAAAGCAAATTTTAGCGGCTATCCGCGCGGAATTTTAAAATAATTCATAATTATCAATAACTTGATTAAGTTTTTCGCCCACAGCTTTCTTCCCCTCACTGGGTCCGATGTCAGCCTATGGCCTTAATCTTTGACTCTGCTGGAACCCATCGCGTGGCTCTCCGGTTTGTTGCGCGGGATGAGTTTGCGATCACGCACCGAGAGTGAGGGTGGCGGCTTGAATATTGCCAAGACTGCGCTCCCCAAGGGCGCGCCCGCGCGGGAGCGGCCGAGCGACTACGATGTGGCGGCCGTTCGCGACGAGATCAGAGCCAAGATCACGCGCGTGCTGGGCCATGAGATCGAGCGCGCAACGCTGCACGACTGGTACCTCGCCGCGGCGCTGAGCCTGCGAGAGCGCATCGCCGCGCGCTGGCTGCCGGACGTGCGAGAGACACGCATTGAGGGAAAAAAGCGCGTCTATTATCTGTCGCTGGAATTCCTGATCGGCCGCCTGTTCACCGATGCGCTGAGCAATCTGCAATTGATGGAAACTTACGTCCGCGCGCTGCGCGACCTCGGCGTGGATTTCGGTGACGTGAAGGACATCGAGCCGGATGCGGCACTCGGCAATGGCGGACTTGGCCGCCTCGCCGCCTGCTTCATGGAGAGCATGGCGAGCCTTGCAATCCCCGCCATCGGTTACGGCATTCGCTACGAGCACGGCCTGTTCCGTCAGGCGATCTCGCATGGCTGGCAGCAGGAATTTCCCGAGCACTGGCTCGAGGGCGACAATCCGTGGGAATTCGAACGGTTTGAGGTGTCCTACGATATCCATTTCGGCGGACGCATCGAACATCATCCGACGCCGCAGGGCGACGCCATCGCCTGGATTCCCGGCGAGACGGTGCGGGCGGCGGCATTCGATACGCCGATCGTGGGCTGGCGCGGCGCGCATATCAACGCGCTGCGGCTGTGGTCGGCGCGGCCGATCACGCCGCTCGACCTCGATGCCTTCAACCACGGCGACTATGCGGGCGCCTCGGAACAGAGAACGCGCGCGGAAGCGATCTCGAAATTTCTCTATCCGAGCGACGAGACCGCCGCCGGCAAGGAATTGCGGCTGCGGCAGGAATATTTCTTCGTCTCCGCATCGCTGCAGGACATCGTCGCGCGGCACCTGCGCGAGCAGGGCAACATCCGCACGCTGGCGTCATATGCCGCGATCCAGCTCAATGACACGCATCCGAGTCTCGCGGTACCGGAACTGCTGCGGCTTCTGATCGATCATCATTATGTGCCATGGCCACAGGCGCGCCGGATCGTGTCGCAGACCATCGCCTACACCAACCACACGCTGCTGCCGGAGGCGCTGGAGAACTGGCCGGTCGAACTGTTCGAGCGGCTGCTGCCGCGTCACCTCGACATCATCTACCGGCTGAACGCCGACAACCTCGCCGCCGCCGAGCGGCAAAGGCCCGGCGACATCCGTTTTCGCGCGGCGACCTCGCTGATCGACGAGACCGGCGGACGCCGCGTGCGCATGGGCCATCTCGCCTTCATCGGCTCGCACCGCATCAACGGCGTCTCGGCGATGCATTCGGAGCTGATGAAGCATACGGTGTTCGCCGACCTCAACACGCTCTATCCCGACCGCATCACCAACAAGACCAACGGCATCACCTTCCGGCGCTGGCTGTATCAGTGCAATCCGGGATTGACCGCGCTGTTGCGCGAGGTCTGCGGCGACCGCGTGCTCGACGACCCCTCGGCGCTGGTGGGGCTTGAGCCCTATGCCAATGATCCGATCTTTCAGGAACGCTTCCGCGCCATCAAGCAGCACAACAAGGTCGCGCTCGCGGGCATGATCGAGCGCACGATGTCGCTGCGGTTCGATCCGGCGGCCCTGTTCGACATCCAGATCAAGCGCATCCACGAATACAAACGCCAGCTCCTCAACGCGCTCGACACCATCGCGCGCTATCTCGCGATCCGCGACAATCCGAACGCCGACTGGGTGCCGCGGGTGAAGATTTTCGCGGGCAAGGCCGCGCCGAGCTACCATCAGGCCAAGCTGATCATCAAGCTCATCAACGATATCGCCGACGCGGTGAACCGCGACGCGACGATCCGCGGCCTGCTGAAAGTGGCGTTCGTACCGAACTACAATGTCAGTGCGGCGGAGGTGATGGTGCCGGCCTGCGATCTGTCCGAGCAGATCTCGACCGCGGGCATGGAAGCCTCCGGCACCGGCAACATGAAGCTCGCGCTCAATGGCGCGCTCACCATCGGCACGCTCGACGGCGCCAATATTGAAATCCGCGATCAGGTCGGCGCGGACAACATCTTCATCTTCGGCATGACCGCCGATCAGGTCATGGAGCGGCGGCGCGCGGGGCTCGATGCATCCGACGCCATCGCGGCCTCGCCGATGCTGGCGCGCGTGATCGAGGCGATCGACCGCGGCACTTTCTCGCCCGACGATCCGGCGCGCTTCGCGCCGATCGCGCACAGCCTGCGCTATCTCGACCACTACATGGTGTCGGCGGATTTCGACGATTACCACCGCACCCAGGCGCTGGTGGACGCGCGCTGGGGACATGCCGCGTGGGAGACATCGGCAATCCTCAACACCGCGCGGATGGGATGGTTCTCGGCGGATCGGACGATCCGCGACTACGCCAACGACATCTGGAAAGTCTAAATTCGTGGCTCCGATCTGGACCCACAGCCACAACGGACTATCCTGAGAGTCTGTTCTTTTGAATCCTACCGCTTTTCACCAAAGGAGTTTTCATGCCCGCCGAATCCCGGCCACCGCGCTTTGCGGTTCTAATCGACGCGGACAATACCTCTCCGCAAATCACTGAAGGCCTGTTCGAGGAGATCGCGAAATTCGGCGAAGCCAGCGTGCGGCGTATTTATGGTGACTTTTCCAGCTCGCGACTCAAATCATGGGCTGACATCTTGCAACGTCACGCTATCGACCCGTACCAGCAATTCGCCTACACGAAAGGCAAGAATGCCTCCGACATCGCGCTGGTGATCGATGCCATGGATCTTCTGCACAGCGGACGCTTCGATGGATTTTGCCTGGTATCATCCGATAGCGACTTCACTCGCCTCGCCTCGCGCTTGCGCGAACAAGGCGCGGACGTTTACGGCTTCGGCACGCAGAAAACGCCCGAGAGCTTCCGCCAAGCCTGCCGCAGATTTGTCTACACGGAAAATCTACTACCTACGCCCACATCGCCAGGCGATTCTACGAAATCGAAACCGCGTGAACCTCTGAGCGCGGCCATCCCAATTCTGATGAAGGCGATTTCGCAAATCGAAAGTGAGGATGGCTGGGTGATGCTCGGCCCTGTCGGCCAGCACATCTCAAATCTGTTTTCGGATTTTGATGTGCGAACCTATGGTTGTTCCAAACTCAGCGATCTCATCCGGAAAACCGGAGCCTTTGAAGTCGAGAAGGTCGAGGGCGGCCACATCCATATGCGCGCCAAGCCGGAGCGGAAATCGCCGTCGCGTTAGCGCCAGAGCCCGTACGACGCCCACTTGGTTTCGGGAATCGGTCCGCCGATCTTGTAGCTGAACGACAGCACCTTGTAGTGGTCCGGCGATCCCTTGCAGACGAAGGAATACGAGTACCACTTGCCCTTGCTGCGGAAGGCGCCGCCATTGCCCTTCACCGTGTCGCCGACATGGCGCGGCGTGCTCAGCACGTCGCTCTTGGCGCGGTCGGGATGATAGGGCGTGGGATCACGATCGATCCGGTTCATCGCCTCGATGTCGCAGACCTGTTCGAGTCTGGTGTCGGGATCGAGCCTCTTCAGGCTGTTATAAAACCGGGCATCGACGGCGGCGGCCGGAGCAGCCCAGAGCGCGGGCACGGCGGCCAGAGCAAGAAGCGCGTATTTCAAAGCCACTCTCAAAGCCACTCCTGGAAGATTCTCTTACAGTAATGTGCTTGCCGAAATCGCGCCCCCAACAACGCATGTCGAGATGGCCCGCAATCAGCGGCGGTGAGGCTCTGTACCCGTTGAACAGAATCTCCGCAACCCCGTCAGTTCACCAATGGGAGAGCCATTGCCCGGCCAGTCCGCAGAGGGCGACCACAAGCCACGGGGGTGCCTTCCATACGAACAGCAGCACGAATGCGCCCAACCCGAGCGCGTAGTCGTAGCTGCTGGTGATGCCCGCGGTCCAAACCGGATCGTAGAAGGCGGCGAGCAGCAATCCGACCACCGCCGCGTTCACGCCCGCCAGCACGGCTTGCGCCGCCGGTTTTCTTCGCAGCGCATCCCAAAACGGCAGCACGCCGATCACCAGAAGAAAGGACGGCAGGAAAATGCCGACAAGACACATGGCCGCGATTGTCCATCCGCCCATGACCGCACCGAGATAGGCGGCGAACGTGAATAGCGGACCCGGAACGGCCTGCGCGGCGCCGTAGCCCGCAAGGAAATTGTCGCCGCTCACAAGGGCCGGGACGACTTCCGCCTTGAGCAGCGGCAGAACGACATGGCCGCCGCCGAACACCAGCGATCCCACGCGATAAAAGATATCGAACAACTTCAGTGATGGGCTGTCGGTTGCCGCCGCGATAAGGGGCAGCCCCGCCAGCAGAACGGCGAACGCAACAAGCATCGCGACGCCAACCCTCCGGCTGACCGGCAGCGGCAGCACGGCCTGATCGGTCGACAATTTTCCCTTGATGCAGAACCAGCCGACACATCCGCCGAGCACGATGCCTGCGATCTGCCCCCACGCCGACGGCAATATGAGCGCCACCGCCATCGCGGCAATCGCAAGCGATACCCGGAGACGATCCGGCGTCAGCGTCTTGGCCATGCCGAGAATAGCCAGCGCCACGACGGCGACCGCGGCAACCTTCAACCCGTGCAGCCAGCCGCCGCCGAAACTGTTCTCGAAGGCCGCGAGCCCATACGCGAAAAGCACGAGCGCGAGCGCGGACGGCAGCGTGAACGCAACCCATGCGGCGAGGGCGCCGAGAGTACCGCCGCGCAACAGGCCGATCGCCATTCCGACCTGGCTCGATGCAGGACCGGGAAGAAACTGGCAGAGCGCCACGAGATCGGCGTAGCTGTCTTCGCTCAACCACTTCCGCCGCTCGACGAACTCGAACCGGAAATAGCCGAGATGCGCGACCGGGCCGCCAAACGAGGTGAGCCCCAGTTTCAGAAAAGCTGAAAATATTTCGGCAGTATTGCTTCCGACCGCGCGACCGCTCATTGCCCCCTGCCCGCTCGCATGCCTCACCTGTCCCTTACCATACAGGCATCAGGCAAACCGCCAGCCCGGCGATTCCATGTTTTGGAGCAAGATTTGCGGAAGCCGCATCGTGTACACCGCAAGGCGGCGGAACAATCCCCCGCGGTGCGGGGAGATCAGCGATAACCGCATGATCTAAAAGATGGTGCCCAGGAAAGGACTCGAACCTTCACGCCTTGCAGCACAGGTACCTGAAACCTGCGTGTCTACCAATTCCACCACCTGGGCGTGGGGCGGTTAGTAAGGATCGGCCGCACGCTTGTCAAATTCCGAGGAAATTTCCCCCGGCGGGTGGCACCATGGCCCCTGTACAGCCAATGGCCGATAGCGTATCGCAAAATTCGCAAATACCCGCGCGGCTTACCCTTAATCGAGGCAGGAATTCGACCATGACAGCCCCCATCGACACCCTCGTCACCGTATTCGGCGGATCGGGTTTCCTCGGCCGTCATGTGGTCCGGGCGCTGGCGCAGCGGGATTACCGGCTGCGCGTCGGCGTGCGCCGGCCCGAACTCGCCGGTCATCTCCAGCCGCTCGGCAAGGTCGGCCAGATCAACCCGGTCCAGGCCAATATCCGCTACCCGGCCTCGATCGAGGCGGCGATGCGCGGCGCACATGTCGTGGTCAATCTGGTTGGCATTCTTTCGGAAGGCGGGGCGCAGCGCTTCAACAGGGTGCATGCGCACGGCGCGCACGCCATCGCGGAAGCCGCCGCGAAAATCGGCGCCCGCATGGTGCATGTCTCCGCGATCGGCGCCGACGTCAATTCCACCTCGCGTTACGCCGTTTCGAAGGCGTTCGGCGAACAGGCAGTGCTGGACGCCGTGCCCGGCGCCACCATCATCCGCCCCTCCATCGTGTTCGGACCCGAGGATCATTTCGCCAACCGCTTCGCCGCGCTGGCGCGGTTGCTCCCGGTGCTGCCGCTGATCGGCGCGGATACCAAGCTGCAGCCGGTCTATGTCGGCGATGTCGCCACCGCGATCGCCGATGCTGTCGATGGCAAGACCAAGCCGGGCGCGGCTTACGAGCTTGGCGGGCCGGAAGTGGTGACGATGCGCGAGGCGATTCAACTGATCCTGCGGATTGCCGAGCGCGATCCGGCGCTGGTGCCGCTGCCGTTCGGGCTCGCGAAACTCAAAGCGGCGTTCCTGCAATTCGCGCCGGGCGATCTCAAGCTGACGCCCGATCAGGTCGAACTGCTCAAGTCCGACAACGTGGTTTCGGATGCGGCCAAGAGCGCAGGCCTGACGCTGGAAGGCCTCGGCATCACGCCGGAATCGATGGCAGCCGTGCTGCCATCCTATCTGTGGCGCTTCCGCAAGACCGGCCAGTTCGCCCACAAGAACGCTTAAAACCTCACGCCCCCAGCGCCAGCGCGATCAGGCCGAGCGTACCGACGATCACGCGCCACCAGGCGAAGAACGTGAAGCCGTTGCGCGTGACGAAATCGAGGAATGTCTTCACCACGATGATCGCGGTGATGAACGATACCACAAAGCCGACCACGATGATCAGCGCGTGATCCATCGTCATGTCGGCGCGGTCCTTGTAGACGTCGTAGGCGAACGCGCCGATCATGGTCGGGATCGCAAGGAAGAACGAGAACTCCGCCGCCGAGCGCTTGTCGGCGCCGAACAGCATCGCCGCCACGATCGAGGCGCCGGAGCGCGACACGCCCGGAACCATCGCCGCGCATTGCGCGATGCCGATGCCGAGATACATCGGCAGCGGAAACGTCATGGCGTTGTGATGGCGCGGATTGACGTCCTGCTGATCGACCCACAATAGCACCGCGCCGCCCGCGATCAGCGAGAAGCACACCACCCACGGATTGAACAGCACTGCCTTGATGAAATGGCCGAAGATCAGGCCGAGCACCACGGCGGGTAAAAATGCGACCAGCACGCCGATCACGAACCGCCGCGCGGCGGGATCGGTGAACATGTGGGTCGCGACATGCCACAGCCGCTGGAAGTAGATGACCAGAATGGCCAGAATCGCACCGAGCTGAATCAGCACCGCGAACGTCTTCCAGAAATTGTCCTGGTCGAGATTGAAAATACGCTCTGCCAGCAGCAGATGGCCGGTGGATGAGACCGGCAGGAACTCGGTGACGCCCTCCACGATGCCGAGGAACAGCGCCTTCAGAAGATCAGCCAACATTGGGAAAATCCATCGTGCCGGGAGGGCCCGCGCGTTTGTGACTTATTCGATGCCCCCCCGCAATGCGGAAAACACGCAAAGATACCTTGCCCCCGGCTCGCGCTCGGTTAGGTTCGACACCTTGCTCGCGGGCCGCCAACAAGCGAGAGCAGAAAGCCTTTTTTAAGGCTCTCTTTAAGAATCTTCCGGCTAACACGGTGCCTATGATTACCCTTTTCCATCACGCCTTCTGCCCCCATTCACGTTTCATCCGTCTCGCGCTCGGCGAATACGGACTGGAATCCGAACTCGTCGAAGAGCGGATATGGGAGCGCGACGAGGCGTTTCTGGCGATGAACCCGGCAGGCACCACGCCGGTGATGATGCTGGACGGCCAGCCGCCAATTCCGGGCGCCGCGATCATCGCCGAATATCTCGACGAGACGCATGGCGAGCGGCTTGGCGAGCGCCGCCTGATGCCCGCCACCTCAACCGGCCGCATCGAAGTCCGGCGGCTGATGTCGTGGTTCAACGACAAATTCTATGACGAGGTCAGCGGACCGCTCGTCACCGAGCGCGTCTACAAGCGCTTCATGACCGCCGAACAGGGTGGCGGCGCGCCTTCGACCGAGGTGATGCGCGCGGCGCGCTCCAACCTGCGCTATCATCTGGCCTATATCGGCTGGCTCGCGCGGACGCGGAATTTTCTCGCCGGCGACCGGCCGACCTATGCCGACCTCGCCGCCGCCGCGCATCTGTCGGCGATCGATTATCTCGGCGACGTGCCGTGGACCGAGGATGACGCCGCGAAAGCCTGGTATGTGCGCATCAAGTCGCGCCCCTCGTTCCGCCCGCTCCTGAACGAATGGCTCCCCGGCCTGCCCGCGCCCGCGCATTACATCGATCTGGATTTTTGACAATCGTCATTCCGGACGGCGAGCGAACGCGAGCCGATCCGGAATCCAGACATGAGAAAAAAGATTCCGGGTTCGCTCGCCGTCCGGAATGACGCTTAAACCAACCTCACCCTTCCGCTAATTCCGTCACTGCCGCGAGGATGCGCGCGATGTCCTGCGGCCGCGACAGGCGGTGATCGCCGTCCTGCACCAGCGTCAGCACCACGTCGTCGCTCGGCAAACAGTGCGTGAGCTTGAAGGCGTGCTGCCAGGGCACATCCTCGTCCTGCACGCCTTGCAGGATGCGGATGGGACAACCAAAATCGAGCATGCCGTCGAGCAGGAGATGATTGCGTCCCTCCTCGATCAGTCGTTTCGTAATCGGATAGGGATCACCGTAGTCGGACGGGCGATACCACACGCCGTTGCGCGCGATCTCCTCGCGCATCTGCGGCGTGAAGCGTGCCCACATCAGATCTTCGGTAAAGTCCGGCGCGGGCGCGATCAGCACGAGGCCCTTCAGCTTCGCGCGTGATTTGGCTTTTTGCGCCGTCATCGCACGCGCGGCCAGCAGCGCCATCCAGCCGCCCATCGAGGAGCCGATCAGAACCTGCGGGCCATCACAGCAGGCCTCGATCACGGCGAGGCTTTCCTCCAGCCAGGCACCGATGGTGCCGTCCTTGAAGTCGCCGCTGGATTCGCCATGGCCGGAATAATCGAACCGGATACAGGCGCGGCCGTGGCTTGCCGCATAGGCGTCGAGTTCGCGCGCCTTGGTGCCCAGCATGTCCGATTTGAATCCGCCGAGCCAGACGAGGCCGGGGCCGCGGCCTTCGCGGCGGCGCACCGCGATCCGGCGCTCGCCATGCGACGTTCTGACATCGATAAAGTCAGGCGGAAGATCGGCGGAAGGGGTCATCGGACAGCCATCATGAAAATTTTGTGGTTCGGTTCTATCGTGCCATCATGATTGGCCGTGTTATTGATGGTGCGATCATGTTCGTCAACGCCCCGGTCACCCTTCCTTCGCATTGCTTCAATCCGCCGCCGGCCGCGCTGCGCGCCCGCCGCGCGCCGATTGCAGTGGTCTGAACGAGACATGCCTCCGATGCCGGACCCTTCCACGGCCAGACAGCACTTTTTGTCCAGTGCGCCCGACGGGACCGCAGATCGGGACGAAATGGCCCGGCCTTCCGGACAAAACTCTCAAACCCGCGCACTCACCGTTCTGATCGCCGTGCCGACGCTGGAATCCGGCGCGTCCGATCTCAATGCGCTGGCGCTCACGCAATATCTCGCCAGCCACGGCCATCACCCGATCGTGGTGTCACAAGGCGGCCGCCTCGTGCCTGAACTGCTGGCGGCGGGTGGCGAATTCATCGAGATGGATGTCACGAGCCGCAATCCTTACCGGATGCTGCATTGCGTGCGGCAATTGTCGCGGCTGATCGCGAGCCGTCGCTGCGACATCGTCCACGCGCTCGGCCGCGCGCCGGGATGGAGCGGCTATCTCGCCGCGCGCGCGCAGCGGCGTCCGTTCGTCACCACATGGTTCAAAGGTTTCCGCGAGCAGAACCGGCTCAAGCGATTCTACAACAGCGTCATGGTGCGCGGCGACCGCATCATCGCCGCGAGCGACGATCTCGCCGACCTCATCCGCGACCGTTATCCAGCCGTACGCACGAGGATCACCACGCTGCCGCTCGGCTTCGATGCAGCCACCTTCGATCCCGACAGCGTCACCGCGGAGCGCATCGCGCACATCCGCCACGCCTTCGGCGCGGGGCCCGACACCCGCATCATCCTCGCGCCGGGCCGCATGGTCCGCCGCAAGGGCCACCACCACATCGTACAGGCCGCCGCATGGATGAAGGCCGCCGGGGTGAAGGATTTCCTGATCGCCTTCACCGGCGAGGATCAGGGCCGCACCCATTTCACCGGACAATTGTGGGATCTCGTGCTCTCGACAGGGACCACCGACGTGGTGCGCTTCGCGGGGCTCAGCGACGATCTCCCGGCGGCGCTTGCTGTCTCCGCGGCGGCGGTGTTCGCCTCGACCCAGCCGGAAGGCGCGTTGCGCACCATTCTCGCGGCGCAGGCGATGGGCGTCCCGGTCGCCGCTTCCGACCTCGCCGCCGGTTCCAGCCTGATGCTGTCGCCGCCGGCCGTCGGCGAGGATCGCATGACAGGCCTGCGTTTCCCCTCCGGCGACATCGAGGCCATGGCAACAGCGTTAACGCGCCTTCTGAACCTGTCGGAGCCGGAGCGGCAGGCCATGGGCGCGCGCGGCCGGGCGTGGGTTTCCGACCTGCAGGAGCCCGCGGCAGTTGCCGAACAGACCCTTCGCCTCTACATGGAACTGACACAGGCACGCGCACCGTGACTGGAATGCGGCTCTCCGGGTTTTTCGCGTGAGCCGTCCTCCGTCGCCTTGCTCGCGCCGAAGAATTCCTTCAAAATCACCGCTTCTTTCAACAATCGTGGAGACCTTCCCATTCGCCGTCCCAACAGAGCCCCGCCCACAGTCGCCAAAGACGGGCCCCGCACCAATGATGAGATCCGCAATCTCGAAGTCCAACTGATCGACCAGCACGGCGTCAACGTCGGCGTCACCGAGACATCGGTCGCCGTGAAGATGGCGATGGATGCCGGCATGGATCTCGTGGAGATTTCGCCGAACAACAACCCGCCAGTCTGCAAGATCATGGACTACGGGAAGTACAAGTTTCAGGCCCAGAAAAAGGCCGCCGAAGCGCGCAAGAAGCAGAAGATCGTCGAGATCAAGGAGATCAAGCTCCGCCCGATGATCGACGACCACGACTACGACGTGAAGATGCGCGCGATGCTTCGCTTCTTCGAGGAAGGCGACAAGGTCAAGATCACGCTGCGTTATCGCGGCCGTGAAATGGCTCACCAGGAGATCGGCACCAAGCTGCTCGACAAGGTGAAGGCCGCCGTCGCCGATATCGCCAAGGTGGAGCAGGACGCGAGGTTCGAAGGCCGTCAGGTCGTGATGGTGCTTGCGCCGCGCTGAGCATCGGACTTCAAGCCGCCGAGACAAGAAAAGGCGCCCAATGGGGCGCCTTTTTCAGTGTGGGGAACTCAAAACGGTCCGCTCAGAAGCCCCGCGCGATCAGCGCTCCGATCACCAGCGCGCCCGCGCCGAGCCATGCGGCCAGACGGGCGGTATCGGCTTGAATCGCGGCAACCTTGGCCCTGGAGCGGCTCCTTGTCTTCGGCATTTCAAATCCTTCCGTCTCGGTGACACCGAAAATATGGGGTTTCGGGGCGATTCTCCAATGCGGCATAACATGCGCAGGCCTCATGGCAGGATGGCGGCAGACGCCGGTTCGTAGCGTTTTCAAGCGAAGTGGAACCCGGTTCGCGTGAAGAAAACGCGTCACCCCAAAAGCGTAGAGTCTGCCGCCGTTTCCATGAAACGGCGGCAGACTCCAGCGTTGCAAATGGGGCCTTCCTCTGCCATAAGCCCCATCTCATCGCCCGGCTGATCAAGGGCTGCCGTGGCGATGTTTTTGCTGGCTTTGCCATACGGGCAAATATCCCAAGCAATTCAACGCTCTAACGAGCATTTAGCCGCTCCGGCGAGCCGTTTCGGCGCGCGGATGGCGGTATCTAAGGAGAGCCAAATGCCCAAGCTGAAGACCAAGTCGGGCGCCAAAAAGCGCTTCAAAGTGACCGGAACAGGCAAGGTGGTGTCGGCCCATGCGGGCAAGCGCCACGGCATGATCAAGCGGACCAAGAAGCAGATCCGCCAGTTGCGCGGCACGCGCGTCCTGTTCAAGACCGACGGCGACAACATCAAGCAGTACTTCCTGCCAAACGCCTGATCCACTTACGCCGCGTCCGCGCGGCGGTCTGTCACCACTCACATTTTCAGATTTAGGAGATCAGTCATGGCACGCGTCAAACGCGGTGTGACGGCTCACGCCAAGCACAAGAAAGTCTACAAGGCCGCCGAAGGTTTTCGCGGTCGTCGCAAGAACACCATCCGCGCCGCAAAGGCCGCCGTCGACAAGGCCGGCCAGTACGCCTTCGTCGGCCGCAAGCTGAAGAAGCGCAATTTCCGCGCACTCTGGATCCAGCGCATCAACGCGGCGGTTCGTCCGTTCGGCCTGACCTACAGCCGATTTATCAACGGCCTCGCCAAGTCGGGCGTCGTTGTCGATCGCAAGGTGCTGTCGGATCTCGCCATCCACGAGCCGGCGGCGTTCCAGGCGATTGCCGAAAAGGCCAAAGCCGCTCTCGCGGCGTAAGGTGGCCTCGGCCGTGCGCGGCCAAGGTCAGCCTGAAGGCTTGCCCCTCTTGCACGAGGCCGGGATGACCGGGACGCCCTGAGGCGTCCCGCTCCGTTCGGCTGGGCCGATTGCACCCCGCCGGGCGGTTTCAAATGAACCGTTCTGCTGGGGCTCTGCATGTCCAATCTCGCCGCACTCGAATCCGAAATCCTGAACCAGATCGCAGCCGCTTCCGATGAAGCTGCTCTCGAAGCCGTGCGCGTCGCCGCGCTCGGCAAGAAGGGATCGATCTCCGCGCTCTTGTCCACGCTCGGCAAGATGTCGCCGGACGAGCGCAAGACCGAAGGTGCTGCGATCAACGCGGCCAAGGACAAGGTGACGGCGGCGCTCACCGCGCGGCGCGACGTTCTGAAAAACGCGGCCCTCGATGCGCGGCTTGCGTCGGAAACCATCGACGTCACGCTGCCGACCCGCGAGACGCCCGCCGAGCAGGGCCGCATCCATCCCATTTCGCAGGTGATGGACGAACTCACCGCGATCTTCGCCGACATGGGCTTCTCGATCGCCGAAGGCCCGGACATCGAGACCGACGATTACAACTTCACCAGGCTGAATTTCCCCGAAGGCCACCCGGCGCGGGAGATGCACGACACCTTCTTCTTTAATAGGAAAGAAGATGGCTCGCGCCCGCTGTTGCGCACCCACACCTCGCCGGTGCAGGTGCGCACCATGCTCTCGCAAAAGCCGCCGATCCGCGTGATCTGCCCCGGCCGCACCTATCGCTGCGATAGCGACCAGACCCACACGCCGATGTTCCATCAGGTCGAAGGCCTTGTCATCGACAAGGGTTCGCACCTTGGTCACCTGAAATGGATTCTCGCGGAGTTCTGCAAGGCGTTCTTCGAGGTCGATAACGTCAACATGCGCTTCCGTCCCTCCTTCTTCCCCTTCACCGAGCCATCGATGGAGGTCGATATCCAGTGCCGCCGCGGCAAGAACGACATCCGTTTCGGCGAAGGCGAGGATTGGCTGGAGATTCTCGGCTGCGGCATGGTGCATCCGAACGTGCTGCGCAACTGCGGCATCGATCCCGATGAGTATCAGGGCTTCGCCTGGGGCATGGGCATCGACCGCATTGCGATGCTGAAATACGGCATCAGCGATCTGCGGCAGATGTTCGAGGGCGACGTGCGCTGGCTCAACCATTACGGCTTCAGGCCGCTCGATGTGCCCACGCTGGCCGGAGGGCTGTCGTCATGAAATTCACCCTCTCCTGGCTGAAAGAACATCTCGACACCACCGAGCCGGTCGAGAAGCTCGCCGAGACGCTGACCATGATCGGCCTCGAAGTCGAACACCTCGAGGATAAGGCGAAGGCGCTGGCGCCTTACGTCATCGCCAAGGTCATCACCGCCGAACAGCATCCCAACGCCGACCGTCTGCGCGTGTGCATGGTCGATACCGGAGAAGGTGCGCCGATTCAGGTGGTCTGCGGCGCGCCGAACGCGCGCGCGGGATTGGTCAGCGTGTTCGCGCCGCCGGGCACCTACATTCCCGGCAAGGACATCACGCTCGGCATCGGTAATATTCGCGGCGTCGAGAGCCGCGGCATGCTGTGCTCGGCCGCCGAACTTGAACTCTCCGAAGATCACGACGGCATCATCGAACTGCCTGGCGATGCGCCCGTCGGCAAGCCTTACGCGGAATGGGCCGGCCTCGGCGATCCGGTGATCGAAATCAACCTGACGCCGAACCGCGCGGACGCGACCGGCGTGCACGGCATCGCGCGCGACCTCGGCGCGGCTGACATGGGCAAGTTTCACAACGATGCGCCGAAGCCGATCAAGGGTACATTCGCAGCACCCGCGGCGGTGACGGTTGAAGACGCCACGCTGTGCCCCGGCTTCGCATTGCGCCTTGTGCGTGGCGTGAAGAACGGTCCGTCGCCGGAATGGCTGCAGCGGCGTCTGACGTCCATCGGACTGCGTCCAATCAACGCGCTGGTCGACATCACCAACTTCATGACCTTCGACCGTGGCCGCCCATTGCATGTGTTCGACGCCGCTAAGGTGAAGGGCAGCCTCGTCGTGCGCCGCGCCAAGGCGGGCGAGAGCCTTGTTGCGCTCGACGGCAAGACCTACGCGCTCGACAACACCATGTGCGTGATCGCCGACAACGCCGGTGTGGAGTCGCTCGCCGGCATCATGGGCGGTGAGGCGACCGGCTGCGACGAACACACCACCGACGTGCTGATCGAATCGGCGCTGTGGAACGAGATCAACATCGCCCAGACCGGCCGCAAGCTCGGCATCAATTCCGATGCGCGCTATCGTTTCGAGCGCGGCGTCGATCCGGCCTTCATGGTGCCGGGGCTGGAGTTGGCCACCAAGCTCGTGCTCGACATCTGTGGCGGCGAGCCGTCCGAGATCGCGCTCACGGGCAAGCCTTACGGCGACGACCGCATGATCGAATTCCCGATCGACGAGGTGAAGCGCCTCTCCGGGATCGACGTGCCGCTCACCGACATCAAGCGTCACCTCACTCATCTTGGCTTCATGGTCGCGGGTCAGGGACCCGTGGTGAAGATCGCGGTGCCATCGTGGCGCGCCGATGTCACCGGCAAGGCCGACATCGTGGAGGAGATCGTCCGCATCATCGGCGTCGATCGCGTGCCGCTGACGCCGTTTCCGCGTGGCGACGCGCCGCGCAAGCCCGTTCTGACCGCGCTGCAATTGCGGACCCGCCGCGCCAAGCGCGCGCTGGCCGCGCGCGGCATGGTCGAGGCCGTGACGTGGTCGTTCCTCTCCAAAACACAGGCCGAGTTATTCGGCGGCGGCAAGCCTGAACTCGCGCTCGCCAACCCGATCGCGTCCGATCTGTCCGATATGCGGCCTTCCCTGGTGCCGGGCCTGATCGCGGCGGCACAGGCCAACGCGGATCGCGGCTTTGGCGATGTCGCTTTGTTCGAGGTCGGACAGGTGTTTCTCGGCGACCAGCCTGAGCAGCAGCTCACCGCCGCGACCGGCGTGCGCCGCGCGATGGCGTCATCCAAGGGCTTTGGCCGCGCGTGGTCCGGTTCGTGGACCGTTGACGCGTTCGATGCCAAGGCCGATGCGCTCGCCGTGCTCGCCGCCTGTGGCGCGCCGATGCAGGCGTTGCAGATCGTGCCTTGCCGCGAAGCAAAGAACGCGCCGCAATGGCTGCATCCGGGCCGCTCAGCCACGATCCAGATCGGACCGCAGAACGTGCTCGGCCATTTCGGCGAACTGCACCCGCGCGTGCTGGATGCGCTCAAGGCCGATGGGCCGCTGGTCGCGTTTGAAGTGCTGCTCGACCGCCTGCCGGAGCCGAAGGCGCGCGCCACGCGCGCCAAGCCGCAGCTTGAACTCGCCGCATTCCAGCCGGTGTCGCGCGACTTCGCGTTCCTCACCGACCACAGCGTCAAGGCTGCCGACATCATCCGGGCCGCGCAGGGTGTGGACAAGAAGCTCATCACCGATGTGACGCTGTTCGACGTCTATGACGGCAAGGGCATTCCCGAAGGCAAGAAGTCGGTCGCGATTGCGGTGACGCTGCAGCCGCGAGAGAAGACGCTCACCGATCAGGACATCGAGGCGGTGGCCGCGAAGATCGTCGCGGAAGTCACCAAGAAAACCGGCAGCACGCTGCGGGAATAATTCCCGCAGCCGATGCGCGTTCAGCGTCGCTCCATCATGGCCGCGGCGGCCGCCGGAGCCATGTCCGCGTCGTCGTGTCCCGCGCCGGGCACTTCGCGCAAATGCCAGGCGAACTTTGCGCCGATGCGCTTGGCGTCCGCAGCCGCGCGGTTGAAGTAGAAATGGCCGCGCGCAAAACGGGTCGTGCCCTGCACGCTGGTTTCCTTGTTGTTGCGGATGATGCCGCCGGTCTGCACGTCGGCCTGTCCGAGCAGCAGCACGAAATCGGTCGCGAATGCGCCGCGCAGCGTCGCCGGGGTAATCGACGTGCCCTGAATGCCGTAAGGATATTTGAATTCGTCATCCGGCAGCATGTACCAGCCGGGGTTCGCCGCAACCGCGCGCGCGATGTAACGGCCGCCGCTGTGGAGCACGTAACGCTGCACCCATTGCGCGCCGCCGCCATGCCCGAAAATGGAAAAGCGCTGGCGATGGCTGCCGGTCATGGCGACCGCGCGCTTGAACGCCATCTCGACCACGGCGAAACCTGAATCCTCCCAGGGCACCGGCTTCAGCGATTTCGTCATGACGTTGCCGAACTGGAATTGCCAAGAGGTCGGCCACGACTGCTCGACGAATTCCGGCACCAGCAGCAGCGCGCCTGCCTTTTCGGCCAGCGGCGCCCAGGTATCGTAATAGTCGAACGCGCTGTGCTCGGCGACATCGCGCTTCTGGCCGTGGATCACAACCCAGATCGGGCTGTTCGGCGTGAAGGATTTCGGACGGTAGGTGAAGACGTTCACCGGTCCGCGCTTGACGACGAGCCTGAACTCGCCCTCGCCGACCGGAATGGTCTTCTTCTCCTGCACGAAGGCATCGCTGGTCTGCGCGGCGGCGCTGCGCACCTGCACCATCCCGCCGATGCATGACGCCAGCACAGCGACGCAGGCGGTGGAAACCAACTTCTTTGTCTTGATCATGTCTCTGCCCTGACTCAAACGGTGCCGCTGCTGGAGATTGTCCGGTTAGAATTTGATCCGTATGCCGGAGAACACAAGGTTGATGTCCTTGATCGGCGCCGGCGATGCGATGGCTCCGCCCGGCGCGCTGCTGCTGTCGCGCAGGCCCTGGATGTTGAAGGAATAGTGGCGATAGCCGAGATAGACCTGCGTGTTGTAGGCGTCGATATCCTGCATCACGCCTGCGCCGACCATGTTCAGCTCGCTCGAGGTGACGACCTTCGGGCCGCCTTCGCGCAGGCCGGTCAGACCATCCTTGGCGAGCGCCGTTTCCGCATAGAACTTGGTATCGCCGAGCGAGGTGAACTCCCTGCGCAGGCCGGTCTTCAGATATCCATAGTTCAGGTCCGGACGAACGGTTCCGGGAATGACGTTGCCGAGAACGTCGACCATGTTCTCGCCGAACACCGCCTGGTTCGATGTATCGAAGCCGCCATACTGGCGCTTGACGAAAGCCGTGGTCAGGAACAGGCCCGTCGGATTGTGAAGGAGGCTGGCGCTGCCTTTCACCTCACGCCGGTCCTGCGTGAAGCCGAGCACCGCACGCGAGCCTGCATCGGTGTCGCGCAGATAGCCAACGCCTGCGCGGAAACGCCAGGTGGGAAGCTCGACGTGATAATTCAATGCCACGTCCCAGAACCGCTCCCAGCCCGCCACGCCGAAGCTGAAGCCTTTGTACTCCGGCGTCTCGTAATGCACGGCGCTGCGGCGCAGAGTATCGATCGTCGCGCCGCCGACGAAATCGCCGATCGAGGTGCGGGTGATGAGACTACCCGTACCAGTATCGAGCGCATCGGCCGCGCGCAGCATGAGGTTGCCGCCGATCATCGCGATATTCGCCGACGCCGCGCCGTTGGTTTCGCTGAGATCGTTCAGGACGACGCCGTCGGTTGCTGTCGAGGTATGACCGACAGTGATCTTGCCATAGCGATTGCTGCGGATGAACCAGTCGAGATAGCGCAGATCAGGCGCCCAGCTGGTTTCGCCGCCGGGCAGATCCTGACTGACTGAAATGGAGCGGGCCTGAAGAAAACCCATCTCCGCGTGGAAACCCGTGGTCCAGCCGCGCGCGATCTCGGCAGCGCCGCGCGCGCCGAAGATGGAAGGCGCCGAATAGTTATCGACGACGCGGGTCTTGCTCTGAACACCGTCGTCCCACGACAAGGCCATGCGGTTGATTTCACCGTAGACCATGAAGGGCAGCGGCGTCGCGCCCTGACTCTCCAGCATCTTCGTTTCCAGATAGCGCTTGCGCATCGGCGGCGGCGAGAACTTCGCGAGCGTATCGAGATCGACGCTCACACCCGCCTGCAGGCCGTAATAGAAAATGCGGTCCTTCGCCCGCACATTACGGTCGCTCAGATCCGTGACGGTCGCATATTGCGGAAACGCGGTGCTGACATTGTTCAGCCAGAGAAATGTGCCGCCCGCGGTGAGCTTCACGCCTTGCATCAAAGGGACTTCGATGCGCGGGTTGAGTTCGTAGCCTTGCGCGAACGCGGTGTCGTTGGTGAAGTTCTGCAGGGCGCGCGACTGGGTCTGGTTGCGCGAAATGTACGAGCGCTCGCGCTCGACCATGTTGGCGAAAAGCCCGACCTTGGCGCTGCCGCCGATCTTGATGCCGCCGCCAATGTCGAACATGCCCTCGAACCCGATCTGCGGGCCGAGCAGGAAGTTGCGGGTCTGCACCGTGACGGCATCGATCGCCGTCGTGGAATTGAACTTCGTGGTGACCGAGTTGAGGTCATCACCGAGATAGATGGACCTCACGCCGAGCATCAGGCCGGGAATACCGAACACGGACTTCGCGTTCGCCTCGGCGCCGAACAACTGGCTGCTGTGGTTGAGATAAAGCTTATCGATCGTTTGCGAGTTGGTGTAGTTGAACGGCGCGCCACCGGGATTGAGACTGGGATCGGCGTAAGTCGTGTTGGTGCGGATCGAAGACGTGCCGCTGCCGGTGCTGAGTCCGCTCAGCGTCAGCTCATTCCGGAATGGCGCGGAATAGAACGCGGAAAACTCGACCGGCGTATCGAAAAGCTCGGCGTCGATGGTGGCTCTAAATCCGGGCGTCGTCTTGTTTCCGCTGTCGACGATGGACGACGACACCGGCACGAAGCGCGAGGGGCCGTTTGCCACCGTCAGCGCAGTCCCTCCCGGTCCCTTGCGCTGAAGCATCAGGTATTCGATGCGCAACCGGGTCGCAGGATCGTCGGTCCAGAGCTTTGGCGCTTTATAGATGCCCGCTTCAACCCCGGGCTGAGGAGTCGTGCTGAAATTCAGGGTCGGAAGCGTGAACCAGGACGGCGGCAGGGTCGCGCCGTCCTGCGCTTGCGCGAAGCTCGTCGTGTTCAGCAGGCCGAGCGCGGCCACCAGACTGCCGGCCGCAACGCCACACCGATAATTCGCGCGAGTTCTGGCGAATTTTGCCTTGGTACGCATGCCCCTCATCCCCGCCTTGGATGCCTGTTAAAACAGCACCCGCTTCCCCCCGAAGCGTTCTTTTGTTGGGGTCATTGTCCGTGAGGGGTTTTCAAAAGAAAATTTGAAATAAGGCAATACTTGCTACGAAAAGCGGAATGGTTGCCTAAATATACAATAATATCAATTATTTGGTGATTACGATAAATATTGCCAAAAGGGTAAATGGCGCTGCCGGGCAGTTACAAGCCGGCATCCGCCTGAGCCTCAATCGAGCGCCTCGATGGAATTGGCGTAGTCCGGGCCTCGCGCGCGCAATTGGGCGACGATCCGCTTCAGGCAATCGAGAAAATGCAGCGCATGCGGTGAGAGCGTCGCGCCACGCTGATAGATGCAGCCGAACGAAATCCAGCGCGCGGGCTCGATCGGCCGCAGCGTGAGGCCTTTCAGATCGATCGCCTGCGCGCAGACACGATCCAGCACCGCGATGCCCGCACCGTCGCGCACCATCTGGCACGCCATCAGCGAGGAGCGTGTCTCCACCGTGTAACTCGGCACCGCGCCGCCTGAGCGGAAGAAATCATCGACCTGCTGACGCCAGATCTGGTTCGGCCATAGCCCGAGCATCGGATAGGGCGCAAGATCGGATGCCGTGAGCTGTTCTTTTTCAGCGAGCGGATGGTCTTCCGGCAGCAGCGCTTCGGCGCGAACGCGCATCAAAGGCTTGTTGTCGATTTCGATCAGCGAATGCGAGACGGGAAGCGAGACGATGCCGAGATCGTAGCGCCGCGTGCCGATGCGGTTTTCGAGATCGAAGCGCGACTGGATATCGACGATGCAGCGAACGCCGGGCGCTTCCTTCTGCATCAAGGCGAGCGCGGGCGACACCAGCCCCTGCCCGATGCGCGGCGCGGTGACGAGACGGAAATTGCCGCCAGTCTTGGCCTTGATGTCTTCGATGATGCGCGGGATTTCGTCGAACCCAGCGAGCAGATGTTCGGCCTGCCGGTAGAAAGCCTCGCCTTCCGGCGTCAGTGTCAGCCGACGCCGCGTGCGATAAAACAGTTGCAGCTTGGCTTCATGCTCCAAAAGCGAGATCAGGCGGCTGACCGCGGGCTGGCTGAGGTGCAATGATTGAGCGGCGGTCGCGAGCGAGCCGTTGATGACGATCAGCCGGAATGCCTTCAGCGCCTTGATATTCATGCCGCCTCGATCCCATCAAGATATTGATATTACTTGATAAGCCTTCGAATCATCATAAACACGAAACCGTTCATTCGTTATTTCACATTTTGTTTCTTATCCGGCCCGCTAACATGGAGGAAGCCCGACAACAAGAGCGGACACCATGCGGAGAGGCGAAACCAGGGAGCGCGTGCGCGCGGCGATTGTCGCTGCGTGCCTGACGATCATCGGCGTGCAGGCCGCTTATGCGGGCCGCGCGGACGATACGCTTGTCGTCGCCATCGAAGGCGAGATCCCGACCCTCGATCATCTCTACACCACCGCGCGCGACACCATCGTCGTCTCCGAACTGACGGATGACGGGCTGTTCTATGTCGATCCCGACACGCTGGCCTATGTGCCGCTCGTTGCGGAGTCGTATGTGCAGGTCGACGACAAGACCATCGACGTCACGATCCGGCCCGGCGTGCGCTTTCACGACGGCTCGCCGCTGACCGCAGACGATGTCGTCTACACCTACAATTGGGTGATCGACCCTGCGACCAACACCAACCGCGGCCGCCTGATCGCGAACTGGCTCGGCAGCGTGGAACGCACCGGCCCGATGACCGTGCGCTTTCATCTAAAGCATCCCTATCCGCTGGCGATCCGCGACATGGCTTTCAGCGTGCAACTGCGCAAGGCGGGCGCTTATCAGGGCGCCGACGGCAAGCCCGATCCGAACGCGGAAGCCTTGAAGCTCAACGGAGTCGGCCCCTACAAGGTGGTCGATTTCCAGCCCGGCAAGAGCGTGACGCTGCAGCGGTTCGAGGACTATTACGCCGCAAGCCCGAAGGGCCGCCCGGCGATCGAGACCGTGATCTTCCGCACCATTCCGGACCTCTCGACGCAGCAGGCGGAGCTTGTCAGCGGCACGGTGGACTGGATGTACAACGTGCCCGCCGATGTCGCGGCCAATATCGGTGCGACCGGTTATGCGGTTCACCTCACCGGCCCGACGCTGCGGGTGAATTTCATTCCGCTCGATGCCGCGGGCCTCACCGGCGCCGACAATCCACTGACCAAGCTCGACGTGCGCCGCGCCATGATCCACGCCATCAACCGGCAGGACATCGTCAAATATCTGGTGCAGGGCGACGCCGAGGTGATCGATTCCGCCTGTCACCCGTTGCAGTTCGGCTGCGAGCAAGACGTGCGTAAATATCCTTACGATCCCGCCGAAGCCCGCCGCCTGCTCGCCAAGGCGGGTTACCCCGACGGCTTTGAGTTCGAATTGTGGGCCTATCGCGAGCGTCAGGTGGCGGAGGCGATCGCCGCCGACCTCGCCAAGGTCGGCATCCGCGCGAAGCTGCGGTTCGTGACGCTGACCACGCTCAACCAGGCGCGCAAGAAACATCGCGTGCCCGCGTTCTTCGCGAGCTGGGAATCCGGCAGCACCGCCGACACCGCGACCATCGCCGAGACGCACTGGTCACTGAAGTCGGATCGTAACTTCTCGAACGATGCCGCCGTGGCGCGCAACATGGAAGCCGCCGCCAGGACCATCGATCCCAATGAGCGCAAGCGCCTCTACAGCGAAGCGCTGCGCCGGATTGCCGACCAGGCCTACTGGATTCCGCTCTACACCTATTCTCAGAATTATCTCGTCTCGAAGGACCTCGCCTATCCGGTGCCGAAGGACGGACTGCCACGGCTGTTCCGCGCGCATTGGCGCCCAGCCAAAACTTCACCAGCCAAAGCCTCGTAAGGGACCATTCGATGCTTCGCTACGCATCCAAGCGCGTTGTCCTGGCCATCCTCGTGGCGCTCGCGGTGTCGTTCGCGGCGTTCCTGCTGTTGAGCGTCGCAACCGATCCAGCCTCCGCCATCGCGGGCGAAGGCGCGGAGCCCGAGGTGATCGAGCACATCCGCGAGCAGTTAGGGCTCAACCGTCCGCTGCTCGTGCAGTATGGAAGCTGGCTGCTGCATGTCTTCCACGGCGATTTCGGCACCAGCTATTACTGGCACCAGCCGGTGGGCATGCTGATCCTGCATCATCTGCCGGTGACGCTGACGCTGGCGCTTTCTGCAATCTTCGTCACGCTGATCGTCGCGATCCCGCTCGGCACCGTCGCGGCGCTCTATCCGAATTCGCTGATCGACCGCCTTTCGCTCGGTATCGCGGTATCGGCGCAGGCGATGCCGTCGTTCTGGCTGGCGCTGGTGCTCATCATCCTGTTCGGCGTGATGATCCCGATTTTTCCGATTTCCGGCGATGCCCATGCCTGGAACTACGTGCTGCCCGCCATCGTGCTCGGCGCGCATTCCGTGCCCGCGGTGATGCGGCTGACGCGTGTGGGTGTGATGGATGTGATGGCGTCCGACTACATCCGCACCGCGCGCGCCAAAGGTTTCTACGGCTACCGGCTGTTGTCGCGGCAGGTGATGCGCAACGCGCTGCTTCCTGTCGTCAGCGTGCTCTCCGTGCAGCTCGGCTACAAGCTCGGCGGCTCGGTCGTCACCGAAACCGTGTTCGCGATGAACGGGCTCGGCCGCTTCGCGCTGCAATCCATCGTCGGCGGCGACATCCCCACCGTGCAGATGCTGGTCGTGCTGTTCGCGATGACCTTCATCGGGCTGACGCTGCTCGCGGACCTCCTCAATGCGTGGCTCGATCCGCGCATCCGGCTGGCATGAGGCCGCGATGACCGAGATGGACCTCTCCTTCAAGGCCGCTGCCGCTTCCGAGACAGGCGGCGAATTGCTCGACGCCGCGCCCGCGCAGCCGAAGATCTGGCGCAACATCCTGCACCACCCCGGCCTCATGCTCGGGCTTGTCATCCTTGCTAGCCTCGTGATCCTCGCCGCCTTCGCGCCGTGGATTTCGCCCTACAACCCCTACGACCAGCAACTGCCGCAGCGGCTGCTGCCGCCGGTCTGGGTGCATGGCGGCAACGCCGCGCACCTGCTCGGCACCGATCACCTCGGCCGCGATTATCTCAGCCGCTTGATCTATGGCGCGCGCGTCTCGCTGCTGATCGGCTTCGGCGCGGCCAGCATCGGCTGCGTCATCGGCGTGACGCTCGGCATGTGCGCGGGCTTCTTCGGCGGCATCATCGACCGCATCGTCTCCTTCATCCTGACCTGCCAGCTCGCGCTGCCGGGCCTGTTGCTGGCGATGGCGCTGGTGTTTTTGATCGGCCCGTCGGTCGGCGTGGTGATCTGCGTGATCGGCTTCCTGCACTGGAGCTATTATTTGGTGGTGACGCGCGCGGCGACGCAGAAGATCCGCGATCTCGAATACATCACCGCTGCCCGCGCCATCGGCTCCAGCCGGCTGCAGATCATGGTCACGGAAATCCTGCCGAATCTATTTAGCGAGATCATCGTGATCTTCTCGCTGGAAGTCGGTGTCGCGGTGCTGGCGGAAGCGGCGCTGTCGTTCCTCGGCGTCGGCATCCAGCCGCCAACCTCCTCGTGGGGCCTGATGATCGCGGAGGGCAAGGTGTCGGTGTTTCTGCGGCCCTGGCTCGTGATCCTGCCGGGCATGTTCATTTTCCTGCTGGTGCTCGCCGCCAATCTCGTCGGTGACGGGCTGCGCGATCTCATGAGCAACGAGAGCAGAAGGTAGAGCGATGGCCGATCGTCCGCTTCTCGAAGTCCGCAACCTCTGCGTCACGCTACCTGTGGGCGAGCGCAAGCTCTATGCCGTGCGCGATGTCAGCTTCGCGCTGGAGCGCGGCGAGGCGCTCGGCGTCGTCGGTGAATCCGGCTCGGGCAAGTCGATGACCTCGCTGGCGCTGATGAACCTGTTGCCGCGCAATGCGATCCGTGAGGCGGACACGCTGCGGCTCGGCGGGCACGACCTGCTCGCCATGAATAGCCAGGAGTTCTCCCGCTCGCTCGCGGGCAAGCGGATGGCGATGATCTTCCAGGAGCCGATGACCTCGCTGAACCCGGTCTACACCATCGGCCAGCAGATCATGGAAATGACGCCGCCGGGCCTTGCGAAAAGCGCGAAGGATATTCGCGACCGCGCCGTCTATCTGCTCGAGCGGATCGGTATTCCCGATGCGGCGGGTCGCCTCAAGCAATACCCGCATGAATTGTCAGGCGGCCTGCGCCAGCGCGTGATGATCGCGATGATGCTGATGAACGAGCCGGATCTGCTGATCGCCGACGAGCCGACCACCGCGCTCGACGTCACCGTGCAGGCGAGCATCCTCAAGCTCCTGATGGAGCTGCGCAAGGAGCTCGGCATGGCGCTCATTCTGGTGAGCCACGATCTCGGCGTCGTGTCGCAGAGCATGGACAAGATCGCGGTGATGTATGCGGGCGAACTGGTCGAGACGGGACCAGTCGCCGAAGTGCTCGGCTCGCCGCAGCACCCGTACACACAGGGCCTGCTCGCTTCGATCCCCGCCGCGCGCGAGGGCGGCGCGCGGCTGCCGAGCATTCCCGGCACCGTCCCCGCATTGTTTGCCGAGCCGAAGGGCTGCGTGTTGGCGCCGCGCTGCATCCATGTGCAAGCCGGGTGCCACACCTCGCGGCCGCCGGAACAATCGTCGGGCAAGGCTCATCTTTATCGCTGCATCATGATGCCGGATTCGCACCGCCTCTCTCTCGCAACTCCACCATCCGCACACGCCATCGCATCGAAGGCGGCATCCGGCACGTTGCTCTCCGCGCGCCATGTCGGCTGCACCTTTGCGATCCGGACAGGACTTCTTGCCAAGAGTCGTGCGCTCACCGCCGTCGATGACGTCTCGCTCGACATCACCGAAGGCGAGATCGTGGCGCTGGTCGGTGAATCGGGCAGCGGCAAGAGCACGCTGGCGCGAATTCTGCTCGGCCTGCAAGCGCCCGATAAAGGCGAAGTGCTGATCGCGGGCACCCCGGTGCAATCCGTGCCGCCGTTCGAGCGCGCCAAGCTGGTGCAGCCGGTCTTCCAGGACCCTTATTCCTCGCTCAACCCGCGCAAGACCATCGGCCAGAGCATCGGCCGTCCGCTCGAATTGCACGGGCAGGATTCGACCGCCGAACGCAGAAAAATCATCGAGCGGACCATGGAGCTGGTCGGCCTGCCAAGGCGGCTGTTCAACAATTATCCGTCGCAACTCTCCGGCGGCCAGCGCCAGCGCGTCGCCATCGCGCGCGCGATCATCCTGAAACCCAAACTCCTGATCTGCGACGAGCCGACCTCGGCGCTCGACGTCTCCGTGCAGGCGCAGATTCTCAATCTGCTGCTCGACCTGCGCGACGAACTGGGGCTGTCGTATTTGCTTATTACGCACGATCTCGCGGTCGTGGACTGCGTGGCGACGCGGATCGCGGTGATGCATCGCGGCCGGATCGTCGAATTGGGAAGCAAGGACGATGTCCTTTCGGCGCCGCGCGATCCCTATACGCGGACGCTGCTTGGCTCCGTTCTGAAAATCGATATGCCTGCCCTGAAGGCGCGCGCCGGTCACGCGCCGGGCTTGCAGGATCACGAAGGATTATTGCGTTAATTTCGAGGGATGACATGAATCAAGTCACGATGGGCGTTCTTGAACAGCCGCTTCCGGAGCGGAAGACGGTTCAGACGCCGGGCGGCATCATCAGCTATCGCGAGGCCGGGCGTGGGCCCGCGCTATTTCTGCTGCACGGGATGAACGGCAATTCGCGAAGCTGGGCGCAACAGCTCAAGGCACTGTCGGATTCCTATCGCGTTATTGCATGGGACGCGCCCGGCTACGGCGAGTCCGATCCGGTCGCGCCCGATGCCGATGCCTATGCCGCGCAGGCCGCTCATCTTCTCGATCAGCTCAAGATCGAGCGTGCCCATGTCGTCGGCCACTCGATGGGTGGCGTGATCGCCGAACGGTTCTGCGCCCGTCATTTGAAACGCGCGACATCGCTCGTGCTGTCCGGCACGCATTGGGGTAACGCCGCACCCGAAGGCGCGCCGCTTGCCGCGAAGTACGCACGGCGGCTGCAGGAGCTCGAGGACATGCCGGCGGAAGAATACGGCAAGGTCCGCGCCGAAAAGATGCTGCCGTCCTCGCCGCAGCCCGATGTGTTCGATCAGGTCGCCCATGTCGCCTCGGAAATGCGCCGCGAAGGATTGCTCAACGGCGGGCAGATGGTCGAGAAGACCGACAACCGTCCGTTTCTTCCCGCGCTCAAGCTGCCCGTGCTGATCATTACCGGCGACCGCGATCCCGTGGTGAAGCCGCAGCGTTCCGAAGCGATGATGGACTATCTGCCGTCCGCGCGCGCTGTGAGCCTGCCGGGCGTCGGCCATGCCGCCTATCTGGAAGCGCCGGATGTGTTCAACCGGGCGGTCCGCGAGTTCTTCACATCAATTGAACAGGCTTAGCGGCCAAAGCCCGGCCAGCGCATGCCGCCAGACGGGGCGGGATGCGCGGGCGCTTGATGATGCTTCTGGCGGGGCGCGCGTTTTCCGCCCTTCGCAGCCGCGGGCCGCTCCGCCTTGCCGCTCGTGACCTTGCGGAGCGCGGCATCCGCCGCCCGCTCGCCCGAGATCCACGCGCCGCCGACTGTGCCGCCAAGCTGCTCGTGCAACGCCTCGCCCGCGAAGAACAGCGGCCCCAGAGGCTCAGCGAGAATCCGCCGTGCCGGTTGTCCGCCGGGCGACGCCACCGACATCGCGCCCATCACATAAGGCTCGGCGTTCCAGCGCGTCACGCTGGAACGCGTCACCGCTTTCTGGACATCCCCGCCGAACAGATCGCGCAGCCATGTTTGCGCGAAGTCCACCATCGCGGCCTCGCCCTGCGCCGACAATTCGCGGCCGAACGCGCCGCCGACATCGACCTGACACAATGACGAGCCGCCGGTGTTGGCAAGCAGAAGGCCGGTGCGCGGCCCGCTGCTCTGCTCAATAAACACTTCGTCGCGGCCAAGTCCGAGCGGATTGCCGGGCAGATCGAGCGCGATGTGGTCGTAGCTGCCGAGCGTGAGATGCGACAACGCCTCCGCCTGCCGCTTTGGCAGCTCGGGCGTGAACTTGATCTTGCCTGCGTTGAGCACATTCACCGACGCGGTGACGATCACCGCGCGCGCGCTCAAGGTCCCGGATCGCGTTTCGAGCTCCGCGTCGCGGCCGTTCCAGCGCACGCTCGTCACCGGCGTCTCCAGCGCGACCGGCAATTGTCCCGCGAGGTGTGTCATGAACGTACCGAGCCCCTGACGGCAGACCATCGCCGGATCGCGCGGCGCGAAACTCAATGTATCCGCGGTCGATATGCGGTCGAGCTGGCCGCCATTTGTCAGCGGGCCGAACTGGAACTCCACAGTGCCGCGCCATTCGCGCAGATCCTGCGGCAACGCCTGAGCAACCGCGAGATCCCCCTTGCCGCGCACGGCTTCGCCCATCGCGCGATTGACGCGCACCATCAGCGCCAGAAAATCTTCCGTCTCGCCCGCACGCGCATTGCGCCGGCCGACGCGGATGCGTTGCCCGCGCGCGGCCTGCGTGACCTCCATTCGTTCGAGGCGTGCAAGCCCGACGAGCGGATTGAAGCTGCTATAGAGCCATCGCGCACCACGGTCGAACGGCACGCCGAAGGTCGTTGCATCGGTGACGCAGCGCCCGCCGAGCCGGGACGATGCTTCCAGCATCAGAACCGAACGGCCCGCGGCCGCGACCTTTCGCGCGGCGGCGATTCCGGCGGCCCCGGCACCGATGATCGCGACATCGACCTCGCGCGGCAAGCCGGCGGCGAATGCACGGCGCGGCGTTGTCACTGCCAGCAAGGCCGCCGCCGCCATCAGCTCGCGGCGCGTCAATTTCATTGTCATGGTTTCCGAAACTTCAATCGCGCGGGGAGGTCTGACCGCAACTTGCCGCAATGACACGGCTTTCGCAACGGTCATGGTGAATTGTGCGTGAACCTCGGACCCTGTGTCATCAACGAAGTTGCAATCGCTTTCCGCAACACTTACGACCGAAACTGGCTGGCATGAGCGCATCATGCCCGGGGGAGACCAGAATGGGCTTCGTGCTCGATACTGTTGGCAAGCTGCTTGCGCGCTACCTGCAAAAGGAAGCGCCGGGCGCCGAGCCATTTACGTCGAGCGATCCGGAGCGGCTGCGCAATCTCCTGCAGGAAGGCGACGTGCTGCTGATCGAGGGCAGCAACCGCATCGCCGGCATCATCAAATACCTGACACAATCGACATGGTCGCACTCGGCGCTGTATGTCGGGCCGATCGAGGGCGCGATGGAGCCGAACGGCGAGCCGCATGTGCTGATCGAGGCCTATGTCGGCGAGGGCGTCATCACCGCGCCGCTGTCGAAATACGACACATACCACACCCGGGTCTGTCGCCCGGTCGGGCTGTCCTTCGAGGACCGCAACACGGTGTGCCGCTATGCTATCAACCGCATCGGCTTTGGTTACGACACCAAGAACATCATCGATCTGCTGCGCTATCTGTTTCCGTTGCCGGTGCCGCAGCGCTGGCGGCGGCGGATGCTGGCGCTCGGCTCAGGCGATCCGACCAAGATCATCTGCTCGGCGCTGATCGCGCAGGCTTTCGGCGCGGTACGCTATCCAATCCTGCCGCGCATCGCCCGTGCGGGCAGCCGTCAGGCGCGTCTCGAGATCCTCTACATCCGGGATTCCTCGCTCTATACGCCGCGCGACTTCGACATCTCGCCCTATTTCGAGATCGTCAAGCCGACCATCGAATACGGCTTCGACTACACCAAGCTGCACTGGGCCGACACGCCCAAACCGCCCCGGGAGGTGGCGGCTGAAGACGATCCCTTTCCAGAGGGAGTCTTCGAAGGCCCCCAAGGTGCACCGGCCCTACGGCTTGCCGTAGACGGCGAACTGGCGACGCTGGTGCCGGCGAACGAAAACGCGGCAGCGACCGTCCCGGAAGCAGCCGAATAACGCGCGGCTGCGGCCTTTTCACAAAACCAATCATTTTGAATATCGCGCGGCTAGCCTCAGGGTTTGCCTCGACACTTGCTCTCGCACGTGCGCGTCGCCATCTTTCCCCACGAGGAGAGGGAGACAGCCATGCTCGATGCCGCCATCCGCGCGCTCGCGGAGATTTTCTCGAAGCCCATGCGCGCGATCCTGTGGAAGTCCATCGGACTTGCGCTGATCCTGATCGTGGTCGGCGCCATTGCCCTGCAGCGCGTGCTGAACTGGCTCGCGGGCGCGGGCGAGGCCTGGGCCGAGCAGATGGCGGGCGGAAGTTTTCACGGCACGCTGGAAGCATTGTCGTGGATCGTGTCGATCGCCGCCGGTTTCGGCGTGGTGTTCGGCGCGGTCTTCCTGATGCCGGCGGTGACATCGCTGGTCGCCAGCGTGTTCGTCGATGACGTCGCCGACCATGTCGAGCGCAAGGACTATCCCGCAGAGATGCCGGGCAAAGCCCTGCCGATCGTGCGCGCGCTGATCGAAGGCGGCAAGACCGCAGGGCTCACGGTGCTGGTCTATCTGGTGGCGCTGCCGTTCTTGTTCTTTGCGGGCGTCGGCCTCGTGGTGTTCTTCCTCGCCACCGCATGGCTGCTCGGCCGTGAATATTTCGAGCTGGCCGCGATGCGCTTCCGCTCACCAGCCGAGGCCAAGGCGATGCGCAAGCATCACGGCACGCAGGTGTTCATCGCCGGGCTGTTCATCGCCGCGTTCGTGTCGATTCCAATCGTGAACCTCGCGACACCTTTGTTCGGCATGGCCTTCATGGTGCACATCCACAAGCGGCTGTCCGGGCCGCGGCCTGAGCTGCTGGAGCCGGAACGTAAGGCGCGGCTGCAAACCTTCACCGAATAGGCTTAGGCGTTTTCTGCCGCTTCCATGAACGTGGTCTTTTCCGGCCAGCGGCACAGATCGTTGATGATGCACACTTCGCAGCGCGGCTTGCGCGCGATGCAGGTGTAGCGCCCGTGTAGAATCAGCCAGTGATGGGCGTGGCGCATGAACTCGTCCGGCACCACGCGCAATAATTCCAGTTCGACCTCCAGCGGCGTCGCGCCCGGCGCGAGATAAGTACGGTTGCCGACACGAAACAGATGCGTGTCCACCGCGATGGTCTTTTCACCAAAGGCGATGTTGAGCACCACATTCGCGGTCTTGCGGCCGACGCCGGGCAGCGTCTCCAATTCCTCGCGCGTTCGCGGCACCTTCCCGCCATGCTGCGCGATCAACTGCTCCGACAGCGCGATGACGTTCTTCGCCTTCGCGCGGTAAAGCCCGATGGTCTTGATATGCTCGCGCAGGCCGGCTTCGCCGAGCTCCAGCATTTTTTCCGGCGTGTCGGCGATCGGAAACAGATTGCGCGTCGCCTTGTTGACGCCCGCATCGGTTGCCTGCGCGGACAGCACCACCGCGACCAGCAGCGTGAAGTGATTGAGGTGTTCGAGTTCGCCTTTCGGATCGGGGTTGGCCGCACGGAACCGCGCGAAGGCGGTGTGAACCTCCGCCTCACTCCAGCGTTTGAGCTTTGGAGCGGATGTCTTCGCAGCCGATGTCTTCACAGCCGGTTTTTTCAAAGCCTTGGGCTTCTTTGCCGTGGGCTTCGATTTGGCCTTCTTGGCAGCGGCCTTCGCCGTTGTGCCGGGTTTACGAAGGTGTGAGGCGTGCGCCGCTTTTTTTGCCATGAAGAGGGATATACTGAACAGCCATGAGAGACGGCAACGATTTTCACGACGCCTTCGAGAAGCCGATTTTCACGGCCGAGTTGACGCCGCATCGCTCGCTCGGGCGCAGCGGCTTTCTCGCGCTGATGCTGTTTCTGAGCATCGTCAGCTTTATTGCCGGCGTCGTCTTCCTGCGCATGGGCGCATGGCCGGTGTTCGGTTTCTTCGGCCTCGACGTGCTGATGATCTACTGGGCGTTCCGCGTGAACTATGCCCGCGCCCGCGCCTCCGAGCATCTGGTGTTAACGCCGCATGAATTGCGGCTGCGCCGCGTCAGCCATCGCGGCCATGTCATGGAGTGGACCTTCAATCCGCACTGGGTGCGGCTCGACCAGGAGGAGCACGAGGAATTCGGCATCGAACGGCTGTATCTGCGGTCGCACGGCCGCAGCGTCGCCGTCGGCAGCTTTTTGAGTCCCGATGAAAAGGCAAGCTTTGCCAAGGCCTTGCGTCTTGCGCTGCAGGACGCCAGACGCGGCCCGACCTACAATCCATTGACTTGAGTGTTTTCAGGAATCGGGTGGATAGCAGGCTGCGGCGCGCCTAGCTTTCCCCGATGATGATACAAAACCCCATGACTGCATTCGAGCCGGCCTCCGCAAAATCGCTGCGCGCGCAGATCGCGCAGGCACCCGCTGCCAGCGAGAGCTTGCGCGATTACGAGACCGTCCACCGCGCCATCGCCTTCATATCGGAGCATTGGCGCGGCCAACCGACCATCGAGGAGATGGCGGAAGCCGTCAGCGTCACGCCGGATGAGCTGCATCACCTGTTCCGCCGCTGGGCCGGGCTGACGCCGAAGGCGTTCATGCAGGCGGTGACGCTCGACAACGCCAAGCGGCTGTTGCGCAAGTCCGGCAACATTCTCGATGTCGCCTACGATTCCGGGCTGTCGGGCCCGAGCCGCTTGCACGATCTGTTCGTGACGCACGAAGCGATGTCGCCGGGCGAGTGGAAGAAAGGCGCGGCGGGCCTGACGCTGCGTTACGGCTTCCACCCCTCGCCATTCGGCACCGCCGTCATCATCGCCACGGAGCGCGGGCTTGCGGGACTGGCCTTCGCCGATCCCGGCGAGGAGATCGCGGCGCTGGAGGACATGCAGGAACGCTGGAGGCTCGCGACCTATATCGAGGATCACGCAGGCACCGCCGCGCTGGCGAGACGCATCTTCGAATCATCACAATGGCAGGCGGAGCGGCCGTTGCGCGTGGTGCTGATCGGCACCGATTTCGAGATCCGGGTGTGGGAAACGCTGCTGCGCATTCCGATGGGCAAGGCCACCACTTACTCTGATATCGCACGCACCATCAGTGCGCCGAAGGCCTCGCGCGCGGTCGGCGCGGCGGTCGGCAAGAATCCGATCTCGTTCGTGGTGCCGTGCCATCGCGTGCTCGGCAAGAGCGGCGCCATCACCGGTTATCACTGGGGCCTGACGCGCAAGCGCGCGATGTTGGGATGGGAAACCGCGCGCACCAATAGCTGCGATTAGCCAGCGAGATCGGTCTTCGATTCTACCGTCGCATCGGCCCTGAGCCGATAGATGATCGGCACGCCGGTGCCGACCTCGCGCTTGAGGATTGCCTCCGGCGACAGCTTCTCCAGCACCATGATCAGCGCACGCAACGAATTGCCATGCGCAGTCACCAGCGTCCGCTCGCCGCGCAGAACGCAGGGGAGAATCTCCTGCACGTAGTAAGGCAGCGTCCGCGCCAGCGTGTCCTTCAGGCTTTCGCCGCCGGGCGGCGCAACATCGTAGGAGCGGCGCCAGATATGCACCTGCTCGTCGCCCCATTTCTTGCGCGCCTCGTCCTTGTTGAGACCGGAGAGATCGCCATAGTCGCGTTCGTTCAGCGCGATGTTCTTCGTCACCGGAATGCCGGTCTGCCCAAGCTCATCAAGCATCAGCGACAGCGTGCGCTGGGCGCGCGTCAGTTCCGAGGTGAAGGCGACATCGAAGACGAAGCCTTTCTCCTTGAGAAGCTTGCCCGCGCGCTTGGCTTCCTCGACGCCCTGCGCGGTAATGTCGGGGTCCTTCCAGCCGGTGAAGAGGTTCTTCAGATTCCACTCGCTCTGACCGTGGCGGACGAGCACGAGAAGACGATCACTCATACCTTTTGACTCTCATTCCGGGATTTCATCAGCCGCCGATGCCGAGCACGTCGGCCATCGAATAGTGACCGGGCTTGCGGCCGCGCGCCCAGCACGCGGCCTTGATCGCACCGCGCGCGAAGATCATGCGGTCCTCGGCGCGATGAGTCAGTTCGATGCGCTCATAGGGGCCCGAGAAGATGACGGTGTGCTCGCCGGTGACGGTGCCGCCGCGCAACGTCGCGAAACCGATGTCGCCACGGTTGCGCGCGCCGGTGTAGCCGTCGCGCGAGCGCACCGACTTGCCTTCGAGCGCAATGCCGCGCCCCTCCGCCGCCGCCTGGCCGAGCAGATAGGCTGTGCCGGACGGCGCGTCGATCTTGGCGCGATGGTGCATTTCCAGAATTTCGATGTCGAAATCGTCGTCGAGCGATTTCGCGACCTGCTTCACCAATGCTGCGAGCAGATTGACACCGAGGCTCATATTGCCGGACTGCACCACGATGGCGCGCGAGGTGACGCTCTTGATCACCGCGTTGTCGGAGGCCGACAGGCCGGTGGTCCCGATGACATGCACAAGGCCGCGCTCGGCCGCGATCGCGACATTGGCGATGGTCGCCGCGGGGACGGTAAAATCGAGAATGCCGTCGGCATCTTTCGACAGGGTCCACAGGTCGGCCGACAACGGAATGCCGTTCGGCGCAAGCCCGGCCAGCACGCCGGAATCCTCGCCGAGCAGTTCGGAATCCGGCGCTTCCAGCGCACCGACCACCGTCGCGCCCTCGGTTTCGTGCAGCGCGCGAAGCAGCGTCCGGCCCATCCGGCCGCCCGCACCTGCAACGATCAAACGCATATCCGACATATCTCGGCCTCACATTGCTTTCGGGGTATAGCGGGGGCGGATGGCGTCGGCAATCCGCTATCCGGCGCAGGTATTTCGGGAAATCGGCTCAGGACGCCGCAGCGATCTCCGCGACGATGGCCTGCGCCGCCGCTTTCGGGTCGGCGGCCGCAACAACCGGACGGCCGACCACGAGGTAATCGGACCCGGCGGCGATGGCACGGGCGGGCGTCATCACCCGCTTCTGGTCGCCGGCGGCGCTTCCGGCAGGACGGATACCGGGCGTCACCAGCGCGATGTCGCGCCCCAGGATGGCGCGAAGATTGGCCGACTCTTCGGCCGAGCAGACGATGCCGTCGACGCCGATCGCCTGCGCCTGCCGCGCACGCTGCGCCACCATCTCGGCCACGCCCAGCGTGTAGCCCGCTTCCTTGAGATCATCGTTGTTGTAGGAGGTCAGCACCGTGACCGCGAGGATCTGAAGACCGGAGCCCCGGCTCGCCTCGACCGCCGCCTTCATGGTCTGCGGATAGGCGTGCACCGTGAGGAATGTCGCGCCGAGTTTTGCGATGCCCGCGACGCCGTTCGCCACCGTGTTGCCGATGTCGTGCAGCTTGAGGTCGATGAACACCTTCTTGCCGGCGCGAACGAGATCGTGCGCCATCGGCAGCCCGCCCGCATAAGCGAGCTGATAGCCGATCTTGTAGAAGCTCACGGTGTCACCCAGGGTGGCGACGAGTTTTTCCGCCTCCGCCACGCCCGGCACATCGAGCGCCACGATCATCCGGTCGCGCGGATCGGTCGGTGTCTTGGTCACGTCATCTCCTCACATCATGCGTTGCGCGGCGTCGATCAACGCCCGCACCAGGTTCTGCATCGCGGCAAATTCGTTATCGTCCTGCAAGCGGTCCATCCGGTCGAAAGCCTCAACGCCGCGCGCCACGATCAATTGCGGCGCGATCACATCCGCATTGAAGCCCGCCGTCAGCATCTGGCGTAGCGTCAGCGCGGCGTAGATGCCGTCATTGCGGTCCGAGACGGAGGCGATGGCGAACGGCTTGCCGCGAAATGCCTGCAACGGCGATTCATTGCGCTCCCGCACCGACGCAAGCCAGCTCATCGCGTTGAGCAACAGCGGCGGCGGCAGCGCATGACGTTCCGGCGTCACCAGCATCACCGCATGATGCGCGCCGATCATGCGCTTGAGATCGAGCGCGGCGGGCGGCGTTTCGCCATTGCCCAAATCCTCATGCAGCGGCAGCATAAAGTCCGCGAGCGAGATTCGCGTCGCCTCGTGATCGCTGAGCGCGATCTCCTTGACGATGGCGGCGGCGAGACGCACATCAGCCGCGCTTTCGCGAACCGAGCCCGGAATGACGAGAATTTTGACGGCTGCCATATGCGCAGCCCTAAAGTGTTTTGACAGAGAGGAAAAGCCGAGCGGAGCGCGGGCGCGGCCTCATGCCTTGCGATAGACCCAGACGCGGGCCGGCGGCACATTCATCCAGATCCGCTCGGAGGCCTGCGTCAGCACGCCCGGCAACGATTTCGGAATCGGCGGCGCGACGGAATAAGTAAACTGCACGAAGGGCGCGCCGGGGATCAGCTTCATGAAGGCTTCGCGCATCAGCCGCAGCCGCGTCAGCATCGGCTTGGTGACGAGCGGCAGGCCCGACACCACCGCGCTCGCTGGCTGTACGATCGCAGCGAGCGTCTTGTCGAGCTGATAGGCATCGCCCTGCACCACGGTCGCCTGCGGATAGCGTTCACGCAACAGCGCGCAGAAACCGGGATTGAACTCGACGAGGACGAGACGTTTCTGTTCGATGCCATGCGCCACCAGCGCGTCGGTGATCGCGCCGGTGCCCGGACCAAGTTCGATGACAGGCGCCTCGGAATGTTTGTCGACGTAGCTCGCCATCGTGCGCGCGAGCATCCTGCCCGATGGCATCACCGCGCCCATGTGCAGCGGCTTTTCAATCCAGGAGCGAAGGAAACGAACCTCATCGTCGAGACGGAGAGGTTTTTTGAGAACGCGCGCGGACTCTGCAGCCATGGCGGGGGTACCAGCGGGGAGCCCGACGAGCCCGGGCTTTTTCAAATTTTCTTCATAAAGACGTACAGGAGACAGGCCAGAACGGTCAAGTTCCGGCTCAGGCCGTACCCGCCCTGTTGCCGAAGAAGTCCTTGACCATTTTGAAGAAACCCGCAGCCTCGGGTTGGGTTTCACCGGACGACAGTTTTTCGAACTCCGCCAGCAATTCCTTCTGCTTTTTGGTCAGATTCTGTGGCGTTTCGACCACAACCTGGACGTACATGTCGCCCGTCTGGCGCGAGCGAAGCACCGGCATCCCCTTGCCAGCGATGCGGAACCGGCGGCCGGACTGGGTGCCGGAGGGAACCTTGACTCGGGCCTTGGTGCTGTCGATCGCAGGAACCTCGAACTCGCCGCCGATGGCCGCGGTCACCATCGAAATCGGCACCCGGCAATGCAGATCGGCGCCGTCCCGCTGGAAAAGCTGATGCGAGCCGACGGACAGGAAAATATAGAGGTCGCCCGCCGGGCCGCCCTGCACACCCGCCTCGCCCTCGCCGGAGAGGCGGATGCGGGTGCCGTCCTCGACGCCGGCGGGAATATTCACCGACAGCGAGCGGTCTTTCTGGACGCGGCCCTGACCCGAACAGGACGGGCACGGCGTGTCGATGCTCTGGCCTCGGCCATGGCAACTTGGGCAGGTCCGCTCCAGCGTGAAGAAGCCCTGCGCCTGCCGCACGCGGCCGGCACCGCCGCAGGTCGCGCAGACTTTCGGCTTGGTGCCGGGCTTGGCGCCCGAACCCGAACAGGCCTCGCAGGCCACCGCGACCGGAATGTTGATCTGCGCGGTCTTGCCGAGGAAGGCCTCCTCGAGCGTGATTTCCATATTGTAGCGCAGGTCGGCGCCGCGCTCGCGGCCACCACCCCTGCCGCGCCCGGCCATGCCGAACAGGTCTTCAAAAATATCGGAGAAGGATGAGGCAAAGCCCGCGCCGAAGCCGTGGCCACCGCCGCCCATGCCCTGCTCGAACGCGGCATGGCCGTAGCGGTCGTAGGCGGCGCGCTTCTGGCCGTCCTTGAGAATCTCGTAGGCTTCGGAGATTTCCTTGAACTTGTGCTCACACGCAGGATCGCCCGGATTCTTGTCCGGGTGCCATTTCATCGCGAGCTTGCGGAATGCGGTCTTGAGACCAGCCTCATCGACCGTGCGATCGACTTCCAGGGTCTCGTAGTAGCAAGTCTTAGCCATGAGCGATCAAATGCATGGGTATCTGAGTCTGAGAAACCTGAGAACAGGAACTCTCCCTGCAAAAACCTCCCCGCAAGGGGGAGGTTTTCCGTGAAGCGCTTACGCTGACTTCTTGTTGGTCTTGTCGTCGTCGACTTCGGTGAACTCCGCATCGACAACATCATCGTGGGCGGCGTCCTTCGCCGCGTCGGCCTTGGCATCGGCTTCGGCCTGCTGCTGATACATCGCCTCGCCGAGCTTCATCGAAGCCTGCGCCAGCGTGTTGGACTTCGCCTTGATGGCTTCCGAATCGTCGCCCTTCAGGGCTTCCTTCAGATCGGCCAGCGCATCCTCGATCGCCTTGCGGTCGCCTTCGGACACCTTGCCGCCATGCTCGGCCAGCGCCTTCTCGGTGGAATGCACCAGCGCGTCGGCATGGTTCTTGGCGTCGACCGCCTCGCGGCGCTTCTTGTCCTCGGCGGCGTTCGCCTCGGCATCCTTGACCATCTTCTCGATCTCGGATTCCGACAACCCGCCCGACGCCTGGATGCGAATCTGCTGTTCCTTGCCGGTCGCCTTGTCCTTGGCCGAGACGTTGACGATGCCGTTGGCGTCGATGTCGAAGGTGACCTCGATCTGCGGCATGCCGCGCGGCGCCGGCGGAATACCCATCAGGTCGAACTGGCCGAGCGCCTTGTTGTCCGCGGCCATTTCGCGTTCGCCCTGGAAGACGCGGATCGTCACGGCGCCCTGATTGTCCTCGGCTGTCGAGAACACCTGGCTCTTCTTGGTCGGGATCGTAGTGTTGCGCTCGATGATGCGCGTGAACACGCCGCCCAGCGTTTCGATGCCGAGCGAAAGCGGGGTCACGTCGAGCAGCAGCACGTCCTTGACGTCGCCCTGCAGCACGCCTGCCTGAATGGCCGCGCCGATGGCGACGACTTCATCCGGGTTGACGCCCTTGTGCGGCTCCTTGCCGAAGAACTGCTTCACGATCTCCTGGATCTTCGGCATGCGGGTCATGCCGCCGACCAGAACCACCTCGCCGACTTCGCCAGCCGAAAGACCGGCATCCTTCAGCGCCTTGCGACAGGGTTCGATCGTCTTCTGCACGAGATCGTCGACCAGCGCCTCGAACTTGGCGCGGGTGAGCTTCATGGTCAGATGCTTCGGGCCGGTCGCATCCGCCGTGATGAACGGCAGGTTAACTTCGGTCTGCGTCGTCGAGGACAGCTCGATCTTGGCTTTTTCCGCAGCTTCCTTCAGGCGCTGCAGAGCGAGCTTGTCGTTGCGCAGGTTGATACCCTGCTCCTTCTGGAATTCGTCGGCGAGATAGCCGACGAGGCGCATGTCGAAATCTTCGCCGCCGAGGAAGGTGTCGCCGTTGGTCGACTTCACCTCAAACACGCCGTCGCCGATCTCAAGGATCGACACGTCGAACGTGCCGCCGCCGAGGTCGTACACCGCGATGGTGCCCTGCTTCGACTTGTCGAGGCCGTAGGCGAGCGCTGCAGCGGTCGGCTCGTTGATGATGCGCAGCACTTCGAGGCCGGCGATCTTGCCGGCGTCCTTGGTGGCCTGACGCTGGGCATCGTTGAAATATGCGGGAACAGTGATGACCGCCTGATCGACCTTCTGGCCGAGATGGGCTTCAGCGGTCTCTTTCATCTTCTGAAGGATGAAAGCGGAAACCTGCGAAGGCGAGTAGGTCTGGCCCGAAGCCTCGACCCAGGCGTCGCCGTTCGATGCCTTCATGATCTTGTAGGGGACGAGCTTCTTGTCCTTTTCGACGGTCGGATCGTCGTAGCGGCGGCCGATCAGGCGCTTCACGGCGAAAATCGTATTTTCCGGATTGGTGACGGCCTGGCGCTTGGCCGGCTGACCGACGAGGCGCTCGCCGTCATTGGTGAAGGCGACGATGGACGGGGTCGTCCGCATGCCTTCCGCGTTCTCGATAACTTTCGGCGATTTGCCATCCATGACGGCAACGCACGAATTGGTGGTGCCGAGATCGATCCCAATGACCTTTCCCATTGTCCCTCTATCCTTCTTTTGCGGCGGATTGGCCGGGCCCTGACGGCGCACCGCACCCAACCCCCTGAGAATCCAAGCGCGCCGCTCTGCGACGCTCCGCCTCATATAGGAGGGGCGGTAGGGGCCGCAAGGACCGAAGGGGGTGAAAGCCGTTATTCGGCGGCATTTGTTTTCACCGGTTAACATCCCGGAGAGGCCATTCCGGGAACGGCGCGCCGGGCCTGTCGGCGCATCCTGGAAGCTGCTATCGAACCCCCCATCCATCGATCCGCCTCAATCGCGCGTCAGGGAGCTTAGCGATGATGACCCTTTCCATGACCCTCCGCCGGGCGGTGCTGGCGCTCCCTGCTCTCCTCGTTCTGGCCCTCCCCGCGCGCGCCGCCGAAGCCGTTTTCCCGGCGGGAGTCCGCGTCGGCCTCGTGCCGCTGGAGGGACTTGCGGCCTCGACCCAGTTTTCCGGCTTCATCAGCTCCGACCAGAAGGTGCGGGTCGGCCTATCGGAAATCCCGGAGGCCGCGTTCACGGCCGTCGAGACCGCGCTGAAGAACAACTCCACGCCGGCGGGCTCACCAAAGCCGCAAGCCTTCTCCACCACCGCGCGGCAGGGTTATCTGCTGACTGAAACCGGCAAGGACGGCGACACCGAGGTGTCGAACTACACGCTGCTGCTGCCAGGCAACAAATTCACCGGCTACGTCATCGTGCAGGTGCGCGGCGACGCGGGCGACGCCTATTCCGAGGCCAATATCCGCAAGATGCTCGCGAGCACGGTGACGCGCGCCGAAATTCCGGTCGAGGAGCAACTGTCCCAGCTCAACTTCAAGCTCGGCGATCTCGCGGGCTTCAAGCATGTGCGCACCATCGCACCGCGCTCGGCGGTGCTGCTCAGCGATGGCGGCGACGATGCCAAGCTCGACAGCTCCGCCTACATTATGGTCGGCATCATGCAGGGTGGACCCACTCAGGTGGAAGATCGCGGCCGCTTCGCGCGCGATCTCGCCGCCAACATCGCGGGCCTGCGCGACGTCAAGATGACCAACAACGAGCCGCTGCGGATCGACGGCAGCCCCGGCTTCGAGACTCGCATCGAAGGGGTCACCGGCAAGAATAACACGCCGGTGCGGGTGGTGCAGTGGCTGCGCTTCGGCTCAGGCTCCGCGACTCTGCGCATTGTCGCCAGCGCCCCGCAGTCCGAGTGGTCGGAGGCGTTCACGCGCTTCCGCACCGTCCGCGACGGCATCAGCGCAAAGTAAGAGTCGGAACGCTTCGATCAGTTGGCGGGTTTGGGCTCGGCCTTAGAGACCCCGACCAGTGCCGGACGGAGCATCCGGTCGCCGATCATGTAGCCGGTCTGGATCACCTGCACGACGGTGCCGGGCGCAACCGAATTATCCGGAACCTCGTACATCGCCTGATGCACATTCGGATCGAACTTCTCGCCCATCGGATCGAACTTCTTGACGCCGTTCTTCTCGAGCGAACGATGCAGCGAGCGCTCGGTCAACTCGACGCCTTCGATCAGCGCCGTAAGGCCTGCATCCGCCGTGGCACGCGCTTCCGCAGGCACCGCGTCGAGCGCGCGCTGCAGATTGTCGGCGATTTCCAGAATATCGCGCGCGAAACCGGCGATGCCGTAGGCGCGCGCGTCCGCGACCTCGCGCTGGGTGCGCTTGCGCAGATTCTCCATCTCCGCCAGCGTGCGGAGCATCTTGTCCTTGGCTTCAGCGGCTTCCTTGACGAGCGCCTCGGAGGGCGTCTCCTCCGGGTCGTCGGGCATGATGTACGGCTTGGAGACGCGCGGTTCGCCGGGCTTGCTGCCCGCGTTCTCCGCCGCTTCAGAAAATTCCTTCCGGCCGTCGTTATCGGTCATCACGCTTCCACTGTCTGATTAAGGGTGTACGGCTGGCATATCGTCGTTTGGCCGCCAAAAATCAAGCGCGGACGCCCGCCCAAAATACCTATTTGCCGAGCATCTGGCTGACGATGCGCGCCGCATAATCCACCATCGGGATGACGCGCGCGTAGTTCAGCCGCGTCGGGCCGATCACGCCGAGCACGCCGACGATGCGGCCGGAACTGTCGCGATAGGGCGCGGTGATGGTCGAGGAGCCCGACAGCGAAAACAGCTTGTTTTCCGAGCCGATGAAAATCCGCACGCCGTCGCCGCGTTCCGCAAGGCCGAGCAGGTCGGCGACGCCCTTCTTGGTCTCCAGGTCGTCGAACAACAGCCGTACCCGCTCCAGATCCTCCATGGCGTGAAGGTCTTCGAGCAGATTGGCATGGCCGCGCACGATCAAACGGCGCTCGTCGTTTGAGCCGCCCGACCATGATGCGACGCCGGCGGAAATGATCTTCTGCGTGAGCTGATCTAGCTCGTTGCGGCTCTGCGCCAATGCCGCTTCCAGATCGGCGCGCGCCTCGCTCAATGTGCGGCCACGGATGCGGGCGTTGAGGAAGTTCGAGGCTTCCACCAGCGCCGAGGACGGCACGCCCGGCGGCAACGCGAGAATACGGTTTTCGATCTGGCCGTCTTCGGCGACCAGCACGACGAGCGCCTGCTCGGGCTCCAGCCGCACGAACTCGATATGTTTGAGCCGCGTGTTCGATTTGCCCGTCAGCACCACGGCGGCGGCGCGCGTGAGGCCCGACAGGCGCGTCATCGCATCGCTCAGCGTGGCTTCGATCGATTGCTGCTTGCCGATGGCGGCCAACTGCGCCTGGATCGATTGCCGCTCGTCCTCGGTCAGGTCGCCGACCTGCATCAGCGCATCGACGAAAAAGCGTAACCCAAGCTCGGTCGGCAGCCGTCCTGCGGACGTATGCGGCGCGTAAATCAGGCCGAGATGTTCGAGGTCCGCCATCACGTTGCGCACGGAAGCAGGCGACAGCGGGACCGAGATCATTCGCGAGATGTTGCGCGAACCGACCGGCTCGCCGGTGGCGAGATAATTCTCGACAATTTGCCGAAAAATATCGCGGGAACGCTCGTTGAGCTGGGACAGCGCCGCGCTCGGGGTAATCAGCGAGCCTTTCGGATCGTGGTGAGACAACCTTTGCTCCTGTGGAGACATCAATCCAAGAACTTATCAGTTCAAGGCTTAATGTGTTCCCGCCGCGCGCGGCTGACAAGCACCTTGCACCCCCCCTTGCACCGCCTGTTCGGCCTTGCCGCGCGCGGCGGGCGCCCCTAAAAGCAGCCCAAGATCGTTCTTAAGATCATTCACAAGATCATTTCCTGCTTTTGGAGAAAAACATGCGTCCCAGCGGCCGCGCGCCCGACGAACTGCGCCCCGTCTCACTCGAGCGCGGCGTGGTAAAATACGCCGAAGGTTCCTGCATGGTGAAATTCGGCGACACCCATGTGCTCGTCACCGCGACGCTGGAGGAGCGGCTGCCGCCATGGCTCAAGGGCCAGGGCCGAGGCTGGGTCACCGCCGAATACGGCATGCTGCCGCGCGCCACCCATGACCGGGTCCGCCGCGAGGCTTCGGCCGGCAAGCAGAGCGGGCGCACCGTGGAAATCCAGCGCCTGATCGGCCGCTCGCTGCGCACCACCGTCGATCTCGTCGCCCTTGGCGAACGCCAGATCACCGTCGACTGCGACGTGATCCAGGCCGATGGCGGCACCCGCACCGCGTCCATCACCGGCGCATGGGTCGCGCTCGCCGACTGCCTGCAATGGATGAAGGCGCGCAACATGCTCAAGAACGACAATGTGCTGCGTGACAACGTCGCCGCGATCTCGTGCGGCATTCACAACGGCACCCCGGTGCTCGACCTTGACTATGCCGAGGATTCGGAAGCCGAGACGGACGCGAATTTCGTCATGACCGGTGACGGCCGCCTCGTCGAGGTGCAGGGCACTGCGGAGCGCACGCCGTTCTCGCAGGATGAATTCCTCAAACTGATGGCGCTGGCGCAAAGCGGCGTCGGCCGTCTCGTGGAATTGCAGAAGATCGCGATGGCGTAATGCCCAATCACCGCCACATCACCGGCCGCCTCGTCATCGCCACCCACAATTCCGGCAAGCTCGCCGAGATGCGCGAACTGCTCGCGCCTTACGGCATCGAGGCCGTATCGGCAGGCGAATTGAATCTGCCCGAGCCGGAAGAAACCGGCACCACGTTTGCCGCCAATGCGCGCATCAAGGCGGAAGCTGCGGCGAACGCAACCGGCCTGCCAGCCTTTGCCGACGATTCCGGCCTGTGCGTCGATGCGCTCGACAGCCAGCCGGGAATCTATTCGGCGCGCTGGGCGGGACCATCGAAGGATTTCATGGCGGCGATGGCGCAGATCGAGCGGCTGTTGCAGGAGCGCGGCGCGACCGCCCCGGCGCAGCGCAAGGCGCATTTCGTCTCCGCGCTGTGCGTGGCGTGGCCTGACGGGCATCTCGAGGAAGTCGAGGAGCGCGTCAACGGCGCGATGGTCTGGCCGCCGCGCGGCGACGCCGGTTTCGGCTACGATCCAGCCTTCCTCCCGGACGGCCATGGGCGTACCTTCGGCGAGATGACAAGCATCGAGAAGCACGGCCTGCCGCCACTCGGCTTGGGCCTGTCGCATCGCGCGAAGGCCTTCGTGAAGCTTGCGGAGATCTGCCTTGCCCGCTGACGCGCAAAATGCCTTTGGCGTTTATGTGCACTGGCCGTTCTGCCTGTCGAAATGTCCGTATTGCGATTTCAACAGCCACGTCCGCCACACCGCGATCGACGAGGAGCGTTTTGCGCGCGCTTTCGCGCGCGAGATCGCTACCACGGCGGCGCGCACGCCCGGCCGCACGGTAACGTCGATTTTCCTCGGCGGCGGTACGCCGTCGCTGATGAAACCGCAGACGGTCGGCGCGGTGCTCGATGCCATCGGACAGCACTGGAATGTCGATAAGGGCGTCGAGGTCACGCTTGAAGCCAACCCCACCAGCGTCGAGGCGACGCGCTTTGCGGGTTATCGCGCAGCGGGCGTCAACCGCGTTTCGCTTGGCGTGCAGGCGCTCGACGACGCTTCGCTGAAAGCGCTGGGCCGCATGCACAGTGCCCGCGAGGCGCTCGATGCGGTCGCCATCGCGCGCCGTTCGTTCGACCGCTATTCGTTCGACCTGATCTACGCGCGCCCAGACCAGAGCGCGGACGCATGGACGCGCGAACTTAAAGTGGCAATCTCGGAAGCCGCCGAACATCTGTCGCTGTATCAATTGACCATCGAGGAAGGCACGCCGTTCTTCGGCCTGCACCGCGCGGGCAAATTGAAAACACCTGACGAGGACCTCGCGCGCCAACTCTACGACGTGACGCAGGAGGTCTGCGCCGCGCATGGCCTGCCTTCTTACGAGATTTCCAATCACGCGCGGCCCGGCGCGGAGTGCCGCCACAATCTCGTCTACTGGCGGGGCCAGGAATATGCCGGTATCGGCCCCGGCGCGCATGGGCGGCTCGATATCGGCGGCATCCGTCACGCGACCGCAACCGACAAGCGGCCGGAAGCATGGCTCACGCGCGTGGAGGAAGACGGCCACGGCATCGCGACCGAAGATTTGCTCGACAGCGAACAGCGCGCCGATGAATTTCTGCTGATGGGCCTGCGCCTTGCGGAAGGCATCGATCCGAAGCGCTATGCGGCACTCGCCGGACGCCCGCTCGATCCACACCGCATCGCCGCGCTCAAGGAAGACGGCGCCATCGTGATGGACGAGAGCGGGCGACTGCGCGTGACGCAGGACGGCTTTCCTCTGCTCGATGCCGTGGTCGCCGACCTCGCGGCGTAATCCGAAAAATTACGCCCCGAAACTTTTCGGCGAGGCCGACGCAATCTGTCCACCGCTCGCCGCCACGCGCAGCACGGCGAGACCGCGCTCGTTGGTGCCATTGGGACGAAAGCGAAACAGCCCGTCGATGCCGGTGAATCCCGACACATTCGTGAGCACTTCGGCCGAGAAGCGCGGCCCGCCGCCGGAATTCACGCGCGACAGCGCCGCCACCAGCGCCACCGCATCATAGGCCAGCGTCGCGGTGCGCACCGGGTCCTGCCCGTATTTGCCGCGATAGCGCTTGGCGAAGGCGCGATAGCCGGACGGATCGGGAGCCGCGTAATAGCCGCCCTGCAGATGCTGATCGGCGAATACTTTCGGGTTGTCCCACAGCCCGGTGCCGAGCAGTTGCACGCGCTTGAGATCCGCACCCGCACCGGCAAGTTGCGATGACAGTTGGACCAGCACGTCGCCGTCATCGGCGAGCAGCAGCGCGTCTGCGCCGCCCAGCGCCTGCGCGACGTTGCGTACGGCGGTCTGCACCTGATTCGGATCGCTCGTGTACTTTTCAAAAGCGATCATGCGCGCGCCCTTGCGCGCCACCGCCTGCTTGAACGCGGCCTCGACAACGTTGCCGTAGGCATTCTCCGGCAACAGCGCCGCGAAGGAGCGCTTGCCGGTGCTGGTGGAATAATCGGTGATGCGGTTGACGTCGGATTCCGGCAGGAAGCTCAACAGATAGACGCCCTGCCCGGCAACGCTGGCGTCGGTGGAAAACGCGATCACCGGAATGTTGCGCGACCGCGCCTGCTGCGCCACGCCCGCGACCGAAAGCCCGAACAGCGGCCCGAGAATGATCTCCGCGCCTTCGCCCAGCGCCTGTTGCGCGGCGGTTTGCGCGCCTTGCGGGGTACCGGCATCGTCCTTGATGAGAAGCTGGATGTCGGGATTCTGGAATTCCGCCAGTGCCATCTCGGCGGCATTCTTCATCGAATTGCCGGCGATGCCCGCATTGCCCGCGCCCGACAAAGGCAGAATCAGCCCGACCTTGACCTGCCCCTTGCCGACGGCAATCGCTTCCTGCTGCGGGCCCGAAGGGCCCGGCGGCGGCTGATCGGTGCCTGTCAGCCCGGACATGCCCGCGCATCCGGCGAGCAGCGGCGCACCGAGGATCAGCCCGACAGCGCTGCGGCGGGTGGTCAGGAGGCTGGATTTTGAAGGATGGGTCGGGACCGTCATCAATTCTCTTTCAGACCGGCTCCTTGATCGGCCCGGACACCATGACGGACCGATCTGGAGCCAAATTCAGACTTCTTGGCGACCACCATACGGGAAAACGAAGAATTTGTGACCCCTGCGAATTTCCAAGCCTTTGGAATTCTAAGCTTTGGATTCTGAAGCTTTTGAAATTCTGAAGTCTGGATCGTTCATTCCTTGCGCGTGCAGCAAGACGATTCCGCGCGGACAGGCTACACTGACCTCATGTCTCGCCCGTCCCCCCGCCCGGATACCGACACCACCGCCGTTTCGCGACAGATTCTGGTGGCGGGGCACGCCATCATCGTTCCGAAAGCGCCACCGGGACTGTATCTCGCCGCCACGCCGATCGGCAATCTCGGCGACATCACGCTGCGCGCGCTGGAGACACTGGCGGGCAGCGACGTGATCTGCTGCGAGGACACCCGCGTCACCCGCAAGCTCCTGGACCGCTACGGCATCACCGTGCCGCTGTCGCCCTATCACGAGCACAACGCGGCAGCGATGCGGCCGAAGATTCTCGCGCGCCTCGCGCAAGGGGAGTCGGTCACGCTGGTGTCGGATGCCGGCACGCCGCTGATTTCCGATCCTGGCTTCAAGCTGGTGCGCGAGGCCTGCGCCGTGGGCTTCGCGGTTCACGCGCTGCCGGGCCCTTCCTCAATTCTCGCAGCGCTGTCGGTCGCGGCATTGCCGACCGACCGTTTCTTCTTCGAGGGCTTCCTGCCCGCCAAGGAAGGCGCGCGCCGCAACCGCATCACCGAGCTGGCGCGGATCGGCGTCACACTGGTGCTGTTCGAATCCGGCGCGCGGGTGCAGGACTCTTTGCGCGATCTCGCCGACATTCTTGGGGCCCGCGATATCGCGATCTGCCGCGAGATGACCAAGCTGCACGAGGATATCCGCCGCTTCTCGCTTGCAGATGTCGACGCGCAGGCTGCCCAACTGGAAACGCGCGGCGAATTCGTGCTGGTGATCGGCCCGCCCTCGGAAGACACCGGACGCATGAGCGAGGATCAGCTCGACGCGCTTTTGCGCGAGCAGCTTGCGCATGGCAGCGTCAAGGATGCGGTTGCCGCCGCGGTCGAACTGTCGGGCCATCCGCGCCGCGAGGTTTATGCGCGCGCGCTGGCGCTGGCTCACAAGGATGAGCCCGAATGAGCGCGCCGCCCGACAATCCTGCAGCCGAGCGCGTCACCGCATTTCAGACCGGCCTGTCCGCCGAGCGGCGCGCTTGTCTCTATCTCAGTGCAAAAGGCTACCGCGTCCTGGCGCGGCGCTACCGCACGCCGCATGGCGAGATCGACGTGGTGGCAAAGCGGCGCGCAACGCTGGCGTTCGTCGAGGTGAAGGCGCGCAACACGCTCGACGATGCCGCCTATAGCGTCACGCCGCGCCAGCAGCAGCGCATCGCCGCCGCAGCCTCGCTCTGGCTCGCCGCGCATCCCGACCATGCAAATCTGGACTGCCGTTTCGACGTGATATTGATTGCGCCGAGGCGGCTTCCGCGCCATCTGGAAGCAGCGTTCGAGACTTCCTCTTTCTGATTATCGATTCATCCCACAGCCGGACCGACCATGACCTTGAAAGTTGCCGTTCAGATGGACCCGATCGCGCGCATCAACGTGCGCGGCGATTCGACCTTCGCGATGTTGCTGGAAGCGCAGAAGCGCGGGCACGAATTATTCTATTACACGCCCGAGCGTCTCTCGCTGTCAGGCAAGGATGTGGTGGCCTTCGTGCAGCCGCTTCAGGTGCGCGACGAACCCGGCAATCATTTCACGCTCGGCGAAGCCAAACGCACCAACATGCAATCCTTCGACGTGGTGCTGTTGCGGCAGGACCCGCCGTTCGATCTCGCCTACGTCACCACCACGCATCTGCTCGAGCGCATCCATCCCAAGACGCTGGTGGTGAACGATCCCACGAGCGTGCGCGATGCGCCGGAAAAAATCTTCGTGATGGAATTTTCCGACCTGATGACGCCGACGCTGATTTCGCGCGACAAGGAGGAGATCGAGCTGTTCCGCAAGGAGCATGGCGACGTGGTGTTCAAGCCGCTCTACGGCCACGGCGGTGCGGCCGTGTTCAGGATCGCCGCGCAGGACATGAATTTCGGTTCGCTCTACGACCTGTTCTCGGTGACCTTCCGCGAGCCGTGGGTGGTGCAGAAATTCCTGCCCGGCGTGAAGGCAGGCGACAAGCGCATCATCCTCGTGGACGGCGAATTCGCGGGCGCCATCAACCGCGTCCCGGCGCCGGATGACCTACGCTCGAACATGGTGCGCGGCGGTGCCGCGAAGGCGACCGACCTCACCCCCCGCGAGCGCGAGATCTGCGAGCGCGTCGGCCCCAGCCTGAAGGAAAAAGGCCTGCTGTTCGTGGGCCTTGACGTGATCGACGGCCATCTCACCGAGATCAACGTCACCTCGCCCACCGGTATCCGCGCCATCGCCAATCTCGGCGGGCCGGACATCGCCGCCCATATCTGGAATGCCATCGAGGCCCGGCGACGATAGGTTTTTTCGATCCCCCTTTAAGGAATTACTGATAATCATCTGCCAGATTGTTGCCCGCCTTTACCTTGGGTTTATTGCTGGTAAGCGGCGTCGTCTTCAATTGCAGATTGTTGATTTATGTCCCTCGAGGTTTTCAGCGGCACATCGATTCCGCGCGAGCTCACGACGGCCGCGATGGAATTCCTGTGGGCCAAATGGAAAACCCTGCAAGCCACCGGCGACCTGACATTGCAGCGTCTCACCGAGGAATCGAGTTATCCGCTGCGTGAGAACCTCGTTTACCTGATGACCGCGGGCGACGACTTCGTCTACACCTATGTCGGCGAAGCCGTGCAAAAGGCGATCGGCCGCGACCGCGCCGGGGTCCTGTTGTCGGCCAGCGGCAATCCGATGAGCCGCGAATATGCACAGGTCTATCGCAAGGTCGCCGACAGCCTGATCCCCGCCTGCCTGCGCTACACGCTGCCGACCTCGCAGAACGGCAAGATCTGGCAGCGCCTGGTGCTACCCGTGCCGGTCGGCGACGCCGCCGTCTGCATCGTGGTCTATTCGGAACTGATCGATCATCACCGGGAAGTCTACGACCAGCTTTTCAAGACCGCGCCGGACGCCATGGTGGTGGCCTGCCCGATTGCCAACGATGTCGGCCACACCAAGGATGGCTGGGTCATCATGATGAATGATCGCGCTCGCGAGATGCTGAACTTCACCGGCAGCATCGGCAATCTGCGCCTCTCCCAGGTGCCGCAATTCGCCAGGATCGACGTCTGGGGCCGGCTCTATGGCCCCAAGGCTGCCAGTGAGGCGATCCCGATTCCCGCCGCCGATTTCGATATCGAGCTGATGCGCTTTCCGCACGTCTTTGGGCTGAAACTGCGGCCCAAGGTGCCGAACCTCGCGGCAGGGAATGTGACTCTGGCGCCTGCCCTGACCTGAGCCTTTTAGGTCACACAATCCACATTTGTTCTTTTAATGTTCTTGCACTGATCTACCAAAAGGGTAGAGTTCCACCAGCTAGTCCCGGCGAGGTGGGCTTCTGATGGTTCAGCACGTCTCCACCATGGCGTTTGAGGGCATCGAGGCGAGCGCCGTCGATGTGCAGGTTCAGGTCGCGCCGGGGCTGCCCGCTTTCTCCATCGTCGGGCTGCCGGACAAGGCCGTCTCCGAAGCCCGCGAGCGGGTCCGCGCGGCGCTGATCGCCTCGGGCCTTGCGCTGCCCGCGCGCCGCATCACCGTCAATCTCGCCCCCGCCGACCTGCCGAAGGAAGGCAGCCATTACGACCTTCCCATTGCACTCGGCCTGATGGCGGCAATCGGCGCGATCCCCGCCGACGCATTGTCGGATTTTACCGTGCTCGGCGAGCTCGGCCTCGACGGCTCAATCGCGCCGGTCGCGGGCGTACTGCCCGCCGCGATCGGCGCCAATGCGCGCGACCATGGCCTGATCTGCCCTGCGGCCTGCGGCGCGGAAGCCGCGTGGGCGAGCCCCGAGCTTGAGATCATCGCCGCCGCCTCGCTGATCCAGATCGCCAACCACTTCAAGGGCACGCAGGTGCTGTCGCGGCCCCAACCCAGAATCGCCGAACAGGCGAGCGAGACGCTCGACCTGCGCGACATCAAGGGCCAGGAAAGCGCGAAGCGTGCACTCGAAATCGCCGCCGCGGGCGGGCATCATCTCCTGATGATCGGTGCCGCCGGTGCGGGCAAGTCGATGCTCGCCGCGCGTCTGCCCTCGATCCTGCCGCCGCTGTCGCCATCCGAGCTTCTGGAAATTTCGATGATCGCTTCCGTCGCCGGACAGATCAACGGCGGCGCGCTGACCTCAAAACGGCCATTTCGCACGCCGCATCACTCCGCGAGCATGGCAGCCCTCACCGGCGGCGGCATGCGCGCGAAGCCCGGCGAGATTTCGCTCGCCCATCACGGCGTGCTGTTTCTCGACGAGCTGCCGGAATTCGACGCGCGCGTGCTCGACTCGCTGCGTCAGCCGCTGGAAAACGGCGAAGTCTCGGTGTCGCGCGCCAATCATCGCCTGACCTATCCCGCCCGCTTCATGCTGGTGGCGGCAATGAATCCGTGCCGCTGCGGCCATGCCTATGAGCCGGGTTATTCCTGCAAGCGCGGGCGCGTCGATCGTTGCAGCGCCGATTATCAGGCACGTCTGTCGGGGCCGCTGCTCGACCGCATCGATCTGCGCATCGAAGTGCCTGCGGTGACCGCCGCCGATCTGATTTTGCCGCCGCCTACGGAGGGATCGCGCGAGGTCGCGGCCCGCGTCGCCGCCGCGCGCGACATTCAACTCAAGCGCTATGCGGCGCTCGGCCTGCCGCACATCCGCACCAATTCGGAAGCGCCCGCGTCCGTGCTGGAGGAGATCGCGACGCTCGATACACAGGGTAGCACGCTGCTGCGCGAAGCCGCCGATAGCATGCGGTTGTCCGCGCGCGGCTATCATCGCGTGCTGCGGGTGGCGCGCACGCTCGCCGACCTCGACGGCGCGGACAAAATCGGCCGCGTGCATCTCGCCGAAGCGTTGTCGTACCGCATGCTGGCCGAAGATCTGCAGCGCGCCGCCTGATAACGCGAAAGTAACGATCGCTCTTTACAGTTTGCCAACCATGGCCGCAGTCCGGCCTGTTGTTTTGTAAGCGTTGAGTAGCGTCATGTTGCACTTCCGGATGCTGGCGTCAGCCATTCCCCTTCTTGCCGTCGGCATTCTGGCTGGCGGGCAGTTCACCTCCGCCTCGCAGCCCTGTATCGCGCTCGGCCGTTCCTCCGTGCAGCTCGCCACCGGGCCATGGCAGTCACCGCAGCATGTCTCCTTCACCGACGATGCAAGCCGCGCCACCGTGCGCGTGCAGCTTGTCGACCGCCCCGAGCTTGCGGATTTCACGGTGGCCGACGATGTCGACGCCTCCGATGATGCCGCACCAACACGGAAGGGCTGCCCGATCACGGCGGCGACGCGTTACGTCACCATCGCAGCCCATGAAAAATCATCCGATCCGGTCATCTATCTGTCGGAACAGCCCGGCGATTATCGCCTCTACGTGAACTCGGCCAAGATCTCGGTCCGTGATGCCGCAGCTCTTCTGGTCGGAGCCGCGCCGCGCCCCGGCAAGCTGGTCCTGTCCCAGCTTTAAGACTTCATTAGCCATCTTCTCATCTCGCGTAGCGGGAGTCTGCCGCCTCAAGCCATTCGCAAGGGAGGAGCGGCAGTCTTTCACCGGGTGATCGGGGTGACAAAACGGGGATGCTGCCATGAACACTGCGATGGGCGGGATGAAGCGTTTGAAAGCGCGGCTGCGTAGATTCTCCCGCCGCCACCGCCGGATCGCGAGCGCCATCCGCTCATTCCTGATCTTCTCTGCGACTTTCGGCGGCGGTTACGGCTTCGTGCGCGGCAGCCTCTCGCCATCGGCGAATTACGACCCGCAGACGTTCGCTGTCGGCATCAGTTTTCTGTTCGCGCTCGCCTGCCTCGCGCTCGCCACCTTGAGCATGCGGATGCGCTGGCTGAAGAAGAGCATGCGCAAAGTCGCGCTTCACAACGAAGCGCTGATCGACCGCAACTGGGAACTGAAGGAAGCCGAAGAGCGCGCACGCAGCCTGTTCGAATCGCAAAGCGATCTTGTCGTGCTGCGCGACGCGAGCCAGCGTCTCACTTTCGTCAACGATACCTTCTGCGCCTATGCCGGCAAGCCGCGCGCGGAGCTGATCGGCACCCCCTATCTTCTGCCAGTGATCGAACAGGGCGACGACGCCACCGAGCCGGGCGGCACCCGCATCCACGACCAGAAAGCGCAGACCGCGTTCGGCCCGCGCTGGATCGCCTGGCGCGAGACTCTCGTCCGCCCTCATGCCAACGAGCCCGCGGAATTCCAGTGCGTCGGCCGCGACGTCACCGACCGCACCGAGAGCGAGCACGCACTCGGCCTTGCCCGCGATCATGCGGTCTCGGCCAACCGCGCCAAGTCGAAATTCCTCGCGGTCGCCTCGCACGAAATCCGCACGCCGCTCAACGGCATTCTCGGCATGAGCACCTTGCTGCTCGACACCCCGCTCAACCCCGAGCAGGCCGCCTACGCCAAGGCGGTGAAGACCTCTGGTGAAGCGCTGATGTCTCTCGTCGAGGAGCTACTGGATTTCTCCAAGATCGAGGCGGGCAAGATCGATCTCGAACATCGCCCCTTCCATCTCGCCGGCATGATCGAGGAGATCACCGAATTGCTGGCGCCGCGCGCACAGGCACGGCAGATCGAGATTGCCTGCTATATCGACGAACGCCTGCCGCTCGAAGTGGCGGGTGATGCAGCGCGGCTGCGGCAGGTGCTGCTGAACCTCGCCAGCAACGCCGTGAAGTTCACCTCGCGCGGCGGGGTCGCCTTGATCGTCGAACCGGGAATCTGGCCGAACGAAATCAGCTTCATGGTGCGCGATACCGGCATCGGCATCGCGCCGGATGCGCAGCAACGGATTTTCCGCGAATTCGAGCAGGCCGACGAACACATCGCCCGCCAATATGGCGGCTCGGGGCTCGGCCTCGCCATCAGCGAACGCATCGTGCGCCGGATGGGCGGCCGCATCGCGCTGGAAAGCGTGCCCGGCGAAGGCACGACGTTCGAGGTCTCGATTCCATTGCAGGCTTCCGACACTTCGGCGATAACCACATGGCGCACGCCGGACCTCACCGGCAAGGCGGTGATGGTGGTGATGCCGCAGACAATCGGCGCATCGCTGGTGACGCGGCGGCTCGGGCGCTGGGGCGCACAGACCTGCGAAACATCCGATCTCACCGTCGCCGAAGCGCTGCTGCCCGAGCGCGCCTGGCACGCCGTGATCATCGATCATGCCCTGGGCGCAGACGCCGTGCAGGCTTTCGGCGAACGCGCGATCCCCCACGCCACACACCGCCTTGCGATGTTCACGCCCGCGGAGCGCCACGATCTGCGGCCCGCCGAAATGGCGGCCTTCACAGGCTATCTCGTCAAGCCGGTGCGCGCGGCCTCGCTGGCGGCGCGGCTCTTGCCGGAAGCACCGCTTGCGCCGGAGCTGCCGGACGATTCCGACGTGACCCGCACGCCTGCAGCGGCCAAGAAACTTTCGATTCTCGTCGCCGAGGACAACGAGATCAACGCGCTGCTGATGCGCTCGCTGCTGACCAAGCTCGGCCATCAGCCGGTGATCTGCATCAACGGCCGCGAGGCGCTGGAATCCTGGATCGCGGCTGAGACGGCGGGCGCGCGTTACGACGTCGTGCTGATGGACGTACAGATGCCCGAGATGAGCGGCATCGCGGCGACGCGGATGATCCGCGCCCGCGAATCAGAGCGCGGCCTGTCGCGCACGAAAATCCTGGCGCTGACCGCCAACACGCTGGTCGAGGATCGCTATGCCTGCTTCGAGGCGGGAATGGACGGCTTCCTCGTCAAGCCGCTGGATCGCGAGAAACTTGCGCAGGCGCTAAGCGATATATCACCCGCGCATCTCGCGGCCTGAAACGTCATCGAAACGTCGCATGCGGACTTGCCCGCCGCTGTCATAAAACCATTGGGCTAGGCGTGCTTAATCCGCCGCGAAACCGCTTCTGACCGATTCGAAGCGTCGCGGGGAAGAAGGATGCGTGGCGACAATGATGCCGGGTTGATACCCGGCGCGGTCCAAAACTGGTTCAAGCCTGAACTCGCGCGCACTGCGGCGCTCGCCGCTGCGAACTGGCTGAAACCCGCCCGCCGCGGCATCGACATCCTCCGCCCCGATTTCGCGGCACCACACTTCGATACGCTCGGGCGCCTCGGCTCGCTTGAGGTCCGGCTCGCCACATCGCGGGACGACATCAAGCGCGCACAGAAACTGCGCTACAAGGTTTTCTACCGGGACGGCACCGCGATCGCGGATGCACCGACGCTGCTGGCCCGACGTGACAAGGATATGTTCGACAAGATCTGCGACCATGTCCTTGTTATCGATCACGACGCGCCGCTGACGCGGCGCGGCAAACAGCAGGTGGTCGGCACCTATCGCCTGCTGCGCCAGGAGATCGCGCGGCCCCATGGCGGCTTCTACACCGACGAGGAATTCGACATCTCCGCTTTGATGGAACGCCATGCGGGGCTGCGCTTTCTTGAACTCGGCCGCTCCTGCGTACTGCCGCCCTATCGCACCAAGCGCACGGTGGAATTGTTGTGGCACGGCATCTGGACCTATGTCCGCCGCCACCGCATGGATGTGATGATCGGCTGCGCGAGCCTGCCCGGCACCGATCCGAACCGTCTGGCGCTGCCGCTGTCGTTCCTGCATCACTATGCGGCAGCACCCGAGGAATGGCGCGCGCGGGCGCATGCTTCGCGCTATGTCGCGATGAACCGGATGGCGAAGGATGCGATCGACGCCAAGGCGGCGTTGCGCGAACTGCCGCCGTTGATCAAGGGTTATCTGCGGCTCGGCGCCTTTATCGGCGACGGCGCCGTGATCGACCATCAGTTCGGCACCACCGACGTGCTGGTGGTGATGCCGGTCGCCGCGATCGCCTCGCGCTACATCGGCCATTTCGGCATGGATGCGAGCCGTCACGCGGCCTGAGGCTTAAAGCCGCCGCAGCGAGACTTTCTCCACCACATGATCGCTGCCCTTCTTGAGGATCAGCGTCGCGCGCGGCCGTGTCGGCAACACGTTTTCATGCAGGTTGACGCGGTTGATCGTATTCCAGATCGAGAGCGCCTTCTTGCGCGCCTCCTCGTCGTTCAGTCCCGCGTAGCGGTGGAAATAGGATCGCGGATCGTTGAACGCGGTGTCGCGCAACCTCAGGAAGCGCGTGACGTACCACTCGCGGAGCATGTCCTCGTCGGCATCGATAAACACCGAGAAGTCGAAGAAGTCGGACACGAACGGAATCGCTTGGCCGTCGGCGGGCAGCCGGCCGGTCTGCAGCACATTCAGTCCCTCGACGATCAGGATGTCCGGCTGGTCGATCTCGACGGTCTTATTCGGCACGATGTCATAAGTCAGATGCGAATAGACCGGCGCGCGCACGTTGGGACGGCCGGCCTTGATGTCGGACAAAAACGCCAGCAGCGCGCCGAGATTGTAGCTTTCGGGAAAGCCCTTCTTGTCCATCAAGCCTTCGCGCTCAAGATACGCGTTGGAATGAAGGAAGCCGTCGGTGGTGATGAGATCGACCTTCGGCTTCGGCGACCAGCGCGCCAGCAGCGCCTGCAGCACACGAGAGGTGGTGGACTTGCCGACCGCAACCGAGCCCGCAACGCCGATAATGTAGGGCATCTTGCGATCGCGGATGCGCAGGAAGCGGCGTTCGGATTCGAACAGCCGCTGGGCCGAGCTGACGTAATAGGACAACAACCGCGACAGCGGCAGGTAGATTTCCTCGACCTCCTTGATGTCGAGGCGGTCGAGCATCGAGTGCATCCGCTCGATCTCCGCCGCCTTCAACGTCATCGGCGTATCGTCACGCAGTTTCGCCCATTGCGCGCGCGTGAACGACCGATAAGGATCGTATTTCTGTAGTTCGGCCCCCGTCGTCATGGCCCCGGTCTCTTTTCTCTCTCATTCCGGAACGGCGAGCCGCGACGGATACGCAAACAAGTTTGGCGCGCTTCACTCAGCCTTATCGGTCCGGCTTGCGCGACGCCTTTTCTTCCAGCCCCGACATCTGTGTGCGGCGGGCAAGCTCAGCCTCGACTTCGGACAGCGCGATGCCGCGCGACTTCAGCAGCACCAGAAGATGGAAAAGCAGATCGGCGCTCTCCGCCACGATATGTTCGCGCGTACCGCCACTCTCGACCGACGCGATCACCACCTCGATCGCCTCCTCGCCGAGCTTCTTGGCGCAGTGCTCGGGCCCCTTGTCCAAGAGCTTGCGCGTATAGGACACGTCTCCGCTGGAGGCGGCGCGGGCATCAATGACGCCAGCCAGATCGTGAATGGTGAAACCGCTCATCGCATTATCCCTGGGGCTTTCCCGGTGTCCGACCGGCCAGCCAATCTCATTTTACCGTCTGCCATCCTAGCAAAGACCCGACGGCGCTCATGGGTCAAGCCGCATCGGCAGCCCGGCGCGAGCCATGTGCTCCTTGGCCTGCCGGATGGTGAACTCACCAAAATGGAAAATCGAAGCGGCGAGCACGGCGGTGGCGTGACCCGAGCGGACGCCTTCCACCAGATGATCGAGATTGCCGACGCCGCCCGAGGCAATCACCGGCACGGAAATGCTGTCGGCGATCTGCCGTGTCAGCGGAATATCGAAGCCCTGCCGCGTGCCATCGCGGTCCATCGAGGTCAGCAGGATTTCGCCAGCACCAAGCGAAACCACTTCCTGCGCGTATTCGATGGCGTCGATGCCGGTCGCCTTGCGCCCGCCATGGGTGAAGATTTCCCAGCGGTCGGAATTGCCCGCGCGCGGCACGCGCTTGGCGTCGATGGCGACCACGATGCATTGATTGCCGAACTTCTCCGCTGCCTCTTTTACGAATTCGCGACGGCTGACGGCGGCGGAATTGATCGACACTTTATCGGCGCCGTGATTGAGCAGCGTACGGATGTCATCCACCGTGCGCACGCCGCCGCCGACGGTCACCGGCATGAAGCAGGCTTCCGCCGTGCGCTTCACGACGTCGAGAATTGTGCCACGGTTCTCATGCGTCGCGGTAATGTCGAGAAAGCAAAGCTCGTCCGCACCCGCCGCGTCATAGGCGATCGCCGCTTCCACCGGATCGCCGGCGTCGCGCAGATCGACGAAGTTGACGCCCTTGACGACACGGCCGTCCTTGACGTCGAGACAGGGAATGACGCGGGCCTTGAACATCTAGGCCGCCTTTGCTGCCGCGATCAACGCCAACGCCTCTGCCGGATCGATCCGCCCGTCATAAAGCGCACGGCCGGAAATCGCGCCTTCAAGCTTTTTGGCGCGCGGCGTGAGCAAAGCCTTCACGTCATCAATCGAAGCGAGACCGCCGGAGGCAATCACCGGAATTGAAATGGCTTCCGCGAGCGCAATCGTCGCATCGAGGTTGAGGCCCTTGAGCAGGCCATCGCGCGCAATGTCGGTGAAGATGATCGCGGCAACGCCCGCATCCTCGAACCGCTGCGCGATCTCGAGCGCGGTGACGGTCGAGGTTTCCGCCCAACCCTCCACCGCGACCTTGCCATCGCGCGCGTCGAGCCCGACCGCGACGCGGCCGGGATATTTTTTCGCAGCTTCCTTCACAAAGGAAGGATCACGCACCGCCGCGGTACCGATGATCACGCGCGCGATACCCTTGCCGAGCCAGGCCTCAAGAGTGGCCATGTCGCGAATGCCCCCGCCAAGCTGCACCGGCATTTTCACGACCTTCAGGATCGCCTCGACCGCCTGAGCGTTCTGCGGCTTGCCCGCGAACGCGCCGTCGAGATCGACGATATGCAGATACGCGAAACCCTGCCGCTCGAACGTCGCCGCCTGCGCGGCCGGATCGAGGTTGAACACGGTGGCGCGCGCCATGTCGCCCTGCTGCAGGCGCACGCACTGGCCGTTCTTCAGATCGATGGCGGGAAAAAGGATCACGGCTTCCACTTCAGAAAATTGGCGATCAGAGCGAGCCCGAAACGCTGGCTCTTCTCGGGATGAAACTGCGTGCCGAACATGGTGTCCTTGGCGACGATCGCGGTGAGCGGCCCGCCGTAATCAGCGCGCGCGATCACATCGCCCTCGCTCGTGGCGTTGAGGTGATAGGAGTGCACGAAATAGGCGTGGCGGCCCTTGTCGCCGAGCGGCAAGTTTTCCAGCACCGGATGTTCGCGGATAAGGTCGAGCGTGTTCCAGCCCATGTGCGGGATCTTCAGGCTCTCATCCCGTGGCGCGATTTTTTCGACATCGCCGGAAATCCAGTCGAGGCCCGGCGTGGTGACATGCTCCTTGCCCTGTGTCGCCATCAACTGCATGCCGACGCAGATACCGAAGAACGGCCGCGCCTTGCTGCGCACCGCTTCCGTCATCGCATCGACCATGCCGTCGAGCGCATCGAGCCCCTTGCGGCAATCGGCGAAAGCACCAACGCCGGGGAGAACAATACGATCCGCACGATAGACCGTTTCCGGATCGCGGGTGACGACGACCTTCTCCGGCAATTCAAGCGCACGCGCGGCCCGCTCGAAAGCCTTCGCCGCCGAGTGCAGGTTGCCGGAACCGTAATCGATCAGAGCGACGCTCACCGTGAACCATCCGGCATCGGAAAGAATCCCGCCGCGTCCTGCGCGACGATGGACGAGCGTGGCATCGGGACGACGGAGGATGTCTTTGCGGGATAGGCAAAGCCATCCTGCGAAATTTGCTCGAAGAACCGCCGCTCGGCGGCTTCCTCGTCATCCGCCGCGACAAGACCAATCTGCTGCCACTTGCGGCGCGACAGCGTCCAGCGGCGCAGCGAGCCTGCTTCGCTGCCCAGGAACAGCGCGATCACCAGCATCACCACGAAATGCGCGAAGCTGGAAGCATGCGCGAGACGCAGCATGATCTCGGCCCCGATCTGCACCACGATGTAGCCGAGCAGCACCCGCCACAGCCTGCGATAGATCAGCCAGATGAAACCGAGCAGGAAAGCCCAGACGTGAAAGCCGTCGCGCACGAACACGACCTTTTCCGGCGCGGCACGGACATCGTTGCCGAGGCTTTTCGGGGCGTGAACGGTGTAGACCGGCATGACTCTTCTCCGGCGGCGCGCTTAAAGCGCTATCCGCCCAACTGACCCTTGGTCGAGGGCACCGCGCCGTTGGCGCGCGGATCGATCGCGACCGCGGCGCGCAGCGCGCGCGCAAGCCCCTTGAAGCAGGACTCCGAGATGTGATGGCTGTTCTCACCATACAAGGTCTCGACATGCAGCGTGATGCCCGCATTCATCGCGAACGCGTGGAACCACTCGCGCACCAGCTCGGTGTCGAACTCGCCGATCTTGTCGCGCGGAAACTCCACCCTGAACACCAGCACCGGGCGGCCGGAAATATCGATCACGACGCGCGACAGCGTCTCGTCCATCGGCAGGTGCACGCCGGCATAGCGGGTGATGCCCGCCATGTCGCCCAGCGCCTGCTTCACCGCCTGGCCGAGCGCGATGCCGACATCCTCGGTGGTGTGGTGGTGATCGACATGCAAGTCACCCTGCGCCTTCACCGTGATGTCGATGCCCGAATGGCGCGCCAAGAGATCCAGCATGTGGTCGAAGAAGCCAATGCCGGTCGCTACATCGGAGACGCCCTTGCCGTCGAGATTGACGCTGACGGCGATATCGGTCTCCTTGGTCTTGCGCTTGATCGTGGCCGTGCGCATGAAATTCGCTCCAGAACCCAATTTTGAGCGCCTTTTAACAGGCAGATGACGCCTTCGCTACTGCAACAGTGGCCAGGAGGCCTCCCAATCGCGTCTATGGTGACCGGATTTTTCCGGATTCCGGGCTTCCCTGGCCGCCGTTTGCATCCAAGGCTGGAGCTTCCTAAATGGGAGCCTGTCAGGGGATAGATCATATGCAGAATTCGCAAGCCGAGAGCTGGCACGGCACCACGATCCTCACCGTCCGCAAAGGCGGAAAGGTGGTGGTGGGCGGCGACGGCCAGGTCTCGATCGGCCAGACCGTCATCAAATCCAACGCCAAGAAGGTCCGCAGGCTCGGCAAGGGCGACGTGATCGGCGGCTTCGCCGGCGCCACCGCCGACGCCTTCACGCTGTTCGAGCGGCTGGAGAGCAAGCTCGAACAATATCCGGGACAACTGACGCGCGCCTGCGTCGAACTCGCAAAGGACTGGCGCACGGATCGTTACCTGCGGCGACTGGAGGCGATGATGATCGTAGCCGACAAGGACGTCTCGCTGGTGCTCACCGGCACCGGCGATGTGCTGGAGCCCGAAGACGGCATCATCGCGATCGGCTCCGGCGGCAATTATGCGCTTGCCGCCGCGCGGGCATTGTCCGACTCCTCACAGGATGCCGAAACCATCGTGCGCCGCTCGCTCGAGATTGCAGCCGACATCTGCGTCTACACCAACCGTAACCTGACCATCGAAACACTCCTCGCATGAGCGCGGCGAAAGTCGCAACGACGTCTGCGACAGTCGGATTGTCGATACGTCAGGGACTCCTTCTAGGCGCGCTTCTACTCGCTCTGCAGGCGGCAGGACTTTACGCGATGGGCCGCGTGCCGATCTGCACCTGCGGTTATGTCAAGCTGTGGCACGGCGTGGTGCAGAGTTCGGAGAACTCCCAGCACATCGCCGACTGGTACACCTTCTCGCACCTCATTCATGGCTTCCTGTTTTATGCCCTGACATGGTTGATGCTGCCAAAGACACCCTGGATCGCGCGGCTTCTGATCGCAATGGTCGTCGAAGGCGGCTGGGAACTTCTGGAAAACTCGCCGATCATCATCGAGCGCTACCGCGCAGGCACGATTTCACTGGACTACTATGGCGATAGCATCGTCAATTCGGTGTCGGACACGCTGGCGATGGTTCTGGGCTTTGTGGCCGCACGGACAATGCCTCTCATGGCGACAGTCGCCATTGCCATCTTGTTCGAAATCGCGGTCGGCCTGCACATTCGCGACAACCTGACGCTGAATATCATCATGCTGACTCACCCGTTTGAGGTAATCAAACAGTGGCAGGGCGGCCCGCCGATTATCTAGCTCGCTTGCGAAACCGATCATTCAACCTAACTGAAATGCCATGACCGACTTCTCTCCTCGCGAAATCGTCTCCGAACTCGACCGCTTCATCGTCGGCCAGCACGACGCCAAGCGCGCGGTCGCCATCGCGCTGCGCAACCGCTGGCGGCGGCTGCAACTCACCGGAAGCCTGCGCGAGGAGGTGCTGCCGAAAAACATCCTGATGATCGGCCCGACCGGCGTGGGAAAGACCGAGATCGCGCGGCGGCTCGCGAAACTCGCAGGCGCGCCGTTCATCAAGGTGGAAGCTACGAAATTCACCGAGGTCGGCTATGTCGGCCGCGATGTCGAACAGATCGTGCGCGACCTTGTCGATGTCGCCATCGCGCAAACCCGCGAGAAGAAGCGCAAGGATGTCGAGGCGCGTGCCGAACTGGCCGCCGAGGAACGCGTGCTCGATGCGCTGGTCGGCGCCAATGCCTCCGCGAGCACGCGGGATTCGTTCCGCCGCAGGCTGCGCGCGGGCGAACTCAACGACAAGGAAATCGAAGTCGAGACGCAGGCCGGCGGCGGGCCTTCGATGTTCGAGATTCCTGGCATGCCCGGCGCGCAGATGGGCGCGATCTCGCTCGGCGATATTTTCGGCAAGATGGGCGGGCGCACCAAGATGCGGAAGCTGACGGTCGCCGATTCCCATGAAGTGCTCGTCAACGAAGAGTCCGATAAATTGCTCGATGACGAAGCGCTGACGCGCGACGCCATCCATGCGGTCGAGAACAACGGCATCGTGTTCCTCGACGAGATCGACAAGATCTGCGTGCGCGAGGGTGCGCGCACCGGTGACGTGTCGCGCGAAGGCGTGCAGCGCGACCTGCTGCCGCTGATCGAAGGCACCACGGTGTCCACCAAGCACGGCCCGGTGAAAACCGACCACATCCTGTTCATCGCCTCGGGTGCGTTCCACATCGCCAAGCCGTCCGACCTGCTGCCGGAATTGCAGGGCCGCCTGCCGATCCGCGTCGAGTTGCAGGCGCTGGTGCGGGACGATCTCCGCCGTATCCTCACCGAGCCGGAAAGTTCGCTCATCAAGCAATATGTGGCGCTGATGGCCACCGAGGGCGTGACGCTCGATATCACCGACGATGCCATCGACGCGCTGGCCGATGTCGCGGTCGCGGTGAACGCGAGCGTGGAGAATATCGGCGCACGCAGGTTACAGACCGTATTGGAACGGGTGCTCGACGAGACCTCGTTCCACGCGCCCGACATGCACGGCCAGACCGTCACCATCGATGCCGCTTACGTGCAGAAGTACATCGGGGACCTCGCGAAGAACGCGGATCTTTCAAGATTTATTTTGTGAGGTACGTCATTCCGGGGCGCGCGTAAAACGTGCGAACCCGGAATCTATCCCGAACAATACAAAGTTCCGGATCATCCCGCTCCACGGGATGTCCGGAATGACGCCTGCGTTGGCAGCCTACCTTGCCCGCCGCAACCGGACATAGAGCGCGCCCGCGCCGCCATGGCCGATGGAGGCTTCTTCAAAGCCGACGACGAGGCTGCGGAATTCCGGCAGGCCCAGCCATTCCGGTACCTGACGCCGCAACACGCCGCGCTCGGAATCAAGCGCGCCGCTGCGGCCCTTGCCGGTAATCACCAGCACGAAGGTCAGCCCATCCTCGCTGGCGCGCGACAGAAACGCAATCAGCGCGCGGTGCGCGCGCGCTTGCGTCATACCGTGCAGATCGAGCCGCGCCTCGATTTCCTTGCGGCCTCGCGCGAGATGCGATCGCTCGCGGCGGCCGAACGGAGCCAGCGGCGGCGGTGAATTCTTCGGCCGAGGCGCGACTGTGGTTTGTTTCGGTGAAGCAGCAGGCCCTGACGGGCGACCCGCGACTTCTTTTGTGACGGCGTCTTCTTCGCCCTGCGCACTACTCTCGGACTTTTCGACTTTGGGCCGCCGGCGCAGCGGCTTGATCTGTTTTGTCACCGTCTCCCACAATTCGCGCTCTTCGGAATCGAGAGCGCGGCGGCGGCGCGAGGGCGGTGGCGACAAGTCCGGCTGGCGAGAGCGCTTCATGAGTTGTCCGCCTGACGGCGGACGCGCCGTTTGGGCCTGGGCTTCTCCTCGGCCGGGCGGGCATCCGGCAGCGGCACGGTTCTGCCGTGCGCGACCGGGTCCAGAGACTTCGGCAGCAGGATGGTGAAACGCGCCGCGTTCTTGATGCGACCCGCGATCTTGCCCGCCTCCGTGCCCGCGCCGAAATAGAGATCGGCGCGCGCGGGGCCGACAATCGCCGAGCCGGTATCCTGCGCGATCATCAGCCGGCGGAACGGCGTATTCGAGGTGTCGCTTTCGATCGGCAGATCGCCGTCGATGAAGAACGGCGTGCCATAGACATGCAGCGCCTTGTCGACCGCAATCGAGCGGCCCGCCGTCAGCGGTACGCCCTGCGCGCCGATCGCCTCATCATCCGCCTTCAGCGGTACTTCGTGGAAAAAAATATAGGAGCGGTTCTGCCGCCGCAATTCATCCGCCGCGCCGGGATTCTGCTCCATGTATTCACGGATGCGCTGCATCGACATCTGGTCTTTGGGAATGATGTTGCGCTCGATCAGCACGCGCCCGATCGGCGTATAGGGAAAACCATTATGCGAATCGTAATTGATCCGCACCATCGAACCATCCGGCAACTTGATCCGGGCCGAGCCCTGAATCTGGATGAACAGAAGATCGGTCTGGCTCTTCAGCCAAACGATTTCCAGCCCGCGGCCAGCAATCGCGCCATCCTCGATCTGGGCGCGGTCATAGTACGGCACCAGCTTGCGGCGGCCGATCTTGCGGAACACATCGCCCTTGTTTGGCAGGCTCGGCGAAGCCTGACTGTATCCGCGCACGAACAGATTCGAGGGACGGCGATAGACCGGCACCGTGTAGACATCGGTCTTGGTACGCGAGCCTTCGACGATGGGTTCGTAATAGCCGGTGACGAAGCCTGCATCCTCGCCAAGACGCGAGATCGTCACCGGCGCGAACTGCTCCTCGAAAAATGCGCGCGCGGATGCGGCATCATGAACCTTCGCTCCGCGTGCAGCGAGACAGGGTTCGCGCAGCGCATCGCCCAGAAATTTGTCGGGGGTATCGTCCGGCTTCTTCGTCTTGCGCGCGAGGACAGGCGCGCAGCTTGCCTTGAATGTCTTGAACGCCTTGAACTGGTCGTCATCCGCCCAGCCGCGCAGATCGCTCCAGGCGACGGGATTATATTGCACGCCTGGTATAACAAGCGGCCAGTGGATGCTTTCGGGGCGCGGTCGCACATGGTGCGTGGCCTCGACCTCTGGCCGGGAAGCGCGACGGTGACTGCGGGCATCCGCGACCGCGCTGCATGTCAGAACCGCCGCCGCGAATACCAATGCCGCGGCGGAGCCGAAGGGGAAGCGTCCGTCAGTGTCCGCTTTCCGTTCCAACCAGCTTCCAATTCGGATCGCGGGAGGAAACGTCACGTGAGAACGTCCAGACATCGGTGACATCGGTGAGTTTTTCAGGGTTGCCATCGATGACCGCACCGTCCTTGTCGCGCGTGGCGGTGATCATCTGCGAAACAAACCGAACGGTGAGGTGCGCGAGCTTGTCCCGGACACCGGCACTGACGAGTTCAGCCTTGTCGATCGAAGCAAACTTGGTCTCGACCTTTTCGCCCTGCTGTTCGCGGCCCTTGATGACGGCTTCAAACCCATCATAGACATCGGAGGACAGCAGGTCCTTCAGCGTGCGGCGGTCGCCATTGGCGAAGGCCAGCACGATCATCTCATAGGCGCTTTTCGCGCCGGAAATGAAATGTTGCGCATTGAAGGACGGATCGGCGGCGGCAACCTGATCGAGGCCGCTGGCCAGCTCCGAATCGGGAGCAGCGATGCCCTTCCAGCGCTCGCGGGGCGAAACCGGATCGGCGGAAGGTGCCAGGGTCGCTTGATCGACGGCGGCGCCGGGCATGCGGACCACATTATTGTCGTTGCCCGTCGGTGCGACATCGCGCGTCACGCGGTCATAAGGCGGCCGCTCGCTGCCGGTGCGCTGTCCAAGAACGTTGCGCAGCCGCAGGAAAATAAAGACGGCCAAGGCCAAAAAGATGATGGTGTAAATGTCCACGTTACGTCACTTCCGATCTGGCGTGTTCCCGTCCGGTACGGGGTTATGTAAGCACGAAAGATAGCCGCGCCACCGTGTCTTAAATCCTTAACGTGGCGGCCGTCCGGCTCCCGATTGCGGTAATTGTTGCGATTCTAGCCCAATCCCTTGCTCCCAGCCAAGCTTTTGGCCCTGATTCGGACAGCCGTCCTTGTCGAGAGCGGCAGCCCTATGATAGCCACTGCGCCCAAACCAGCTTCCCAAACGAGATTGCAGGAGAGATCGATGACTGACACCAATGCCGCTCCGGCCGAGGCCGCCGGTCCTCCGCAGCTTGGCGTTCTGACGCAATATATCAAGGATCTCTCCTTCGAGAATCCGAATGCACCTGCATCATTGTCGCAGCAGGACAAGCAGCCGGAAATCTCGATTCAGATCAATGTCGGCGCCACCAATCTCGGCGGCACCGATTTCGAGGTTCTGCTCGCCATCGAAGGCAAGGCCATGAATGGCGACAAGGTGCTGTTCGCATTCGAACTGGCCTATGCCGGCGTGTTCCGGATCGAGAACGTGCCGCAGGACAGCCTGCATCCATTTGTAATGATCGAATGCCCCCGGCTTTTGTTCCCGTTCGCCCGCGAAATCGTCGCGACCGCAACCCGCAATGGCGGTTTCCCGCCTCTGATGCTCGATCCGGTGGATTTCGTCGGCCTCTATCGCCAGAACATGGCGCGGCAGGCCGAGCAGGCCAAACCGAACTAAGCCTAACCAGGCTGAAGAAAAGCGGGCCATGTGGCCCGCTTTTTTATTCCGCGTCGGAAAATTCCCGCCAGATCGGATTATCGCCCAGCGTGGCAACGAAGGCGCGATGCGCTTCGATCTCTTCCGGCGTCATGCGCGGCGGCAGCGGTACCTCACGCACACGCCGTTCGACCTCGACCACGCGGATCGATGTGGTTCGCGTTTCCGCGAGAATGAGCGAGGACTGCCGCGCGCCGATCAGATCGATATAGACTTCGGCAAGCAGTTCGGCGTCGAGCAACGCGCCGTGCTTGGTGCGCCGCGAATTGTCGATCGCATAGCGCGAGCAAAGATCATCGAGCCTGTTGGAGACGCCGGGATGCTTGCGGCGCGCCAGCAGGAGCGTATCGACCAGACGCTCACGCGGAATGGCCGCGCGCTTGACGCGCTCCAGTTCCATGTTGATGAAACCGATATCGAATGACGCGTTGTGAATGATGAGCGGCGCGTCGCCGATAAAAGTCAGAAAATCTTCCGCGACGGTGGCGAACAGCGGCTTGTCCGCGAGGAACTCGGAGGACAGGCCATGCACCGCGAAGGCTTCCTGCGGCATGTCGCGCTCGGGATTGATGTAGACGTGATAGGTCTGCCCGGTCGGCATGTGGTTGAGCATCTCGACACAGCCAATCTCGACCAGCCGGTCGCCGCGCAGCGCATCGAGGCCGGTGGTTTCGGTATCGAGAACGATTTCGCGCATCTCTCAATATCTCTTGGAATCAGGAACGCCGTCGCGGCATGGTAGCGACTTTCGCAAGCACATGGCGGATTTGTTCGCGCGCGGACTCAAGCCCGTTCGACGTATCCACCACAAAATCCGCACGCGCCCGCTTGTCGGCATCGTGCATCTGCCGTGCTAGAATCGTCTCGAGCTTGGCAGCCGTCATGTTCGGCCGCGCAAGAATGCGCGCATGCTGCACCTCTTCCGGCGCGCTCACGACCAGCACCGCATCGACACGATTTTCGGCACCGGTCTCGAACAGCAGCGGAATATCCAGCACCGCAACCGGCGCGCCGGCCTGTTCTGCACCGGTCAGGAACTCTTTTTCGTGCGCTCGCAGCATCGGATGCACGATCGATTCGAGCCGCTTCATTGCCGGCGCGTTGCCGACGACATGCGTGGACAGTTTCTCGCGGTCCACGCCTTTGGTGCCGGTCGTTCCCGGAAAAGCCTGTTCGATCGCCGCAACTGCTTCACGTTCATACAGGCGATGCACGGTCGCATCCGCGTCATAGACTGGCACGCCCAGCTCAGTGAACAACTGCGCCGTGGTAGACTTGCCCATTCCGATCGATCCGGTCAATCCGAGCACGAACATCGGTGAACCTCAGGGCAGCGGCGCGAGGCCAAGCCCGCGCAGAAAACCGAGCAATGGCAGCAGCGGCAGGCCGAGTATGGTGAAGTAATCGCCTTCGATCCGCTCGAATAGATGCACGCCTGCACCCTCAAGCTGATAGCCGCCGACGCTGGCGGTGACCGCTTCGCCCGCAAGATCGAGATAGGCTTCCACCTGAGCGTTGCTCAGGGGCCGCATGGTCATGCGCGCGGTCGAGATGGATTCGAACAAGATCTGATCGCCTTTCGCGACAGCCACCGCCGAATGCAGATCGTGCGTGCGGCCGCACATGGATTTCAACTGCGCGCGCGCCTGTGCCCGATCTTCGGCCTTGGCAAAAATCTGTGGCCCAAGCGCCAGCGTCTGATCGGCTCCGATCACGTAAGCGCCAGGATTCGCGCGGCTGATATGCAGCGCTTTTTCTCTTGCAAGCAATGCGGCAACGGCGGGCGCATCGGCAAGTCGGGACGATTGCTCGATTGCGCGCTCATCGATGTTTGCGGGCAGCGCCTCGAATTCGACTTTCGCCCGGCGCAACAAGGCCTGCCGCGCGGCACTCTGCGAGGCGAGGATCAGCCGGGATGATGGATTGTCCGCCATATCTTACGTGCACTCATGTCTTATGTGCGCTGACGCTGCCGATCGGCGTGAAGCTTCATCACCGCGGCGGCCGTCTCTTCGATGGAGCGGCGGGTGACATCGAGCAGCGGCCAATCGTATTTGGCGCTGAGCTTGCGTGCGAACGCAACCTCCTCTGCCACCGACTGGCGCTCGACATAAGCATCCTCGCCGATCCGGCCGAGGCCGCCCGCCGCGCCCATGCCGAGCAGTCGGTTCTGCCGGACCTGCACCAGCCGCTCCGGCGTGGCGTGCAGACTGACCACCAGCGGCTTTACCAGCGTCTCAAGCTGCGGCGGAATCGGAATGCCGGGCACCAGCGGCACATTGGCCGTGCGGATACCGCGGTTGGCGAGATAGATCGAGGTCGGCGTCTTCGACGTGCGCGACACGCCAACCAGCACGACATCGGCCTCCTCCAGGCCTTCGACGTGCTGTCCGTCATCATGCATCATGGTGTAGTTCAAGGCGTCGATGCGCTTGAAATAATCCGCATTGAGCATGTGCTGCGCGCCGACGCGCTGGGACGTTTCGCGTCCAAGGTAGGCGCGGAACAATTCCATCACCGGCCCGATGATCGACAAGCTCGGAATGTTGATTTCCTTGCACTTGGCTTCCAGCCGCTCCACCAGATCCTTTTCCAGGAGCGTAAACAGCACGATGCCCGGCGCTTCCTCGATCTCGGCGAGCACACGGTCGAGCTGCTTCTGGCTGCGCACCAAGGGGTAGACATGCTCCACCGGCGTGACGTTGGAATATTGAGCAGCCACCGCACGCGCCACCATGATGATCGTCTCGCCGGTGGAGTCCGAGATCATATGAAGATGAAAATAATTATTGGCGGTCGCCGGCATCGTGTTTCAGTCCCCCACCCTGTTCGCGGTTTTCGCTCTGTGCATTGCTGTGAATCCGTGTGGGCAGATCGGCCTGTTGGTTGGTCACCCGAGAGGGCCTGCGTAAAACCCTGCCGGTTGTTCACACCACTGTTTTCGGGATGTAACCGGCCGGTCTGAAAAAGTGTAACGGGGTTATGTGGATTTGTCTCGAACAATGCGGCTGGAATAATCTCGCAAAGCCTTGCGATGAATACTGTTTTATCAACCGCTACCGATAACGCTGGAATCGGGGACAATATTTGCGGGTGTTGAAAACAGACTAAGAAACACAGGACGGTTTTGAACCGTCGCAATCCACTGTTACGCAGACTCAAACCTTAAGAATCTAAAAGATTGATAGAGGAAGGGGTGGATACGGAAAGAGCTGTTTTGCGGCTCCCTCCGTAACAGCCTTGCGATGGGATCATCCTGGAAAATCACGATGAGCGGTTGCAGGGTATCGGATTTTTGGCGATATCAAGCCCTACTCTCCCGACGAAGGCTGTCCCGATGTATGAGTGGATCAAGGCGCTGCATATCCTTGCGGTGATTTCCTGGATGGCCGGGATGCTCTATCTGCCCCGGCTGATGGTCTATCACTGTGCTGCCGAGATCGGCTCGAAGCAGTCCGAAACCTTCAAGGTCATGGAGTGGCGGCTTCTGAAGATCATCATCAACCCCGCGATGGTGGTCACCTGGCTCGCTGGATTATGGCTGGTCTGGCAAGGGAGCTGGTACATGTCGGGATGGTTTCAGGTTAAATTCGCTCTCGTCATCGTGATGTCGGGGATTCACGGCATTCTGGTGCGCCGGGTGAAGGATTTCGCCGCCGACCGCAATACGCGCAGCGGCAGATATTTCCGGATAATCAACGAAGTGCCGGCCGCCTTGATGATTGGTATCGTCATTCTAGTGGTAGTGAAGCCATTTTAAGGTTTTCTCCGCCTTTTCGCCTTCATCCTGCGCAAATCCGTGGCTCTGTTGCCTCAAGGATGTTCTTGCGCGGCGGGGACTGATTTTCTATATTCGTCCCATCCTTCCGAACGCAGGCGGATGTGACGCGCTCCGGTTCTCGCCGGCCGCCACATCAAGCTCGAAGCCGCCCGGCACCTTTCTCAGCCCAAGTCTTTCAGACAGGCCCTGCGCTAACCGAGACCTTTCCTTTCGCATTTCGCAGGCGAAAACCCCCTTCTTCTCTCTACTTCTTCATCAGGATACTCCCATGCGGGAAATGAAACTTCAGGACCTCAAGGCCAAGACGCCGGCTGAACTCGTCTCGTTCGCCGAAGAACTTGGGGTCGAAAACGCCAGCACCATGCGCAAGCAGGAGCTGATGTTCGCCATTCTCAAGCTGCTGGCGAGCCAGGAAACCGACATCATCGGCGAAGGCGTCGTCGAAATTCTCTCCGACGGCTTCGGTTTCCTTCGGTCCTCCGACGCCAACTATCTGCCCGGCCCGGACGACATCTATGTCTCGCCATCGCAGATCCGCCGCTTCGGCCTGCGCACCGGCGACACCATCGAGGGCCAGATTCGCTCGCCCAAGGAAGGTGAACGCTACTTCGCGCTGCTCAAGGTCAACACCCTCAATTTCGAAGATCCGGAAAAGTCCAAGCACAAGGTCAATTTCGACAATTTGACGCCGCTGTTCCCGGACGAGCGATTCAAGCTCGAGCTTGACGATCCGACCCGCAAGGATCTGTCGCCGCGCGTGATCGATATCGTCGCCCCCATCGGCAAGGGCCAGCGCGCGCTGATCGTGGCGCCGCCACGCACCGGCAAAACGGTGCTGATGCAGAACATCGCCCACGCCATCACCACCAATCACCCGGAATGCTACCTGATCGTGCTTCTGATCGACGAGCGTCCGGAAGAAGTCACGGATATGCAGCGCTCGGTGAAGGGTGAGGTTGTGTCCTCGACCTTCGACGAACCGGCAGTGCGTCACGTTCAGGTCGCCGAAATGGTGATCGAGAAGGCCAAGCGTCTGGTGGAACATGGCCGCGACGTGGTGATCCTTCTTGATTCCATCACGCGTCTGGGCCGTGCCTACAACACGGTGGTGCCGTCATCCGGCAAGGTGTTGACCGGCGGTGTGGATGCCAACGCGCTGCAGCGGCCGAAGCGCTTCTTCGGCGCCGCGCGTAACATTGAGGAAGGCGGCTCGCTGACGATCATCGCGACCGCGCTGGTCGATACCGGCAGCCGTATGGACGAAGTGATTTTCGAAGAGTTCAAGGGCACCGGCAACTCCGAGCTTATCCTCGACCGCAAGGTGTCCGACAAGCGCACCTTCCCGGCGATCGACATCGCGCGCTCCGGCACGCGCAAGGAAGAGCTCATCACCGATCCGCAGCTTCTCAAGAAGATGTACGTGCTGCGGCGTATCCTCAACCCGATGGGCACGATGGATGCAATCGAGTTCCTGCTCGACAAACTGCGCTCGACCAAGAACAACGCAGAGTTCTTCGATTCAATGAACACCTGAACAGCATCGGGCTGTTCGTTCTCAAGGCCCGGCCTCGCGCCGGGCCTTTTGTTTTGGGATTATTGCAGACGATGGTTTGCGGAAGACGCGTCCTCGCGAAGAACGAGCGCGGTCAATGCATCCGGCTCCATCACTGGCAGCGAGCAGGTTTGTCCACGGCAGACGAAGGCAGCGCCGCCGCTCGGCGCAACCTTGTCGGCTGCCGGATGATGTGGCGGCAGCTTTGCGGGATCGGGCACATGCAGGACGATGGTGGTGGCATGCGGCAAGGCGCGCGCGGCTTTTAAGAGCGCCTCAACGCCCTCCCCCTGTCCTGTCACCACGATCTCGCTGCCTGCGAGATACAGATCGAGCGCATTGAGCAGCGACAAGTGCCCGAACATGTTGGCGGCCGCGACCGGCAGCATGTGCTTGAACAACATGTCGAGTTGTCGCCGCCAGCGCTCATCCCCGGTGAGCACGGCGAGGCGCGCGAGATTCTGCGCGGTGAGGCCAACGTGGTTGGGGATGGCGTCGTCCACGGTGGAATGCGGACGCAGGATCAAACCCTCCGCATCGTCCGAGGTGAGAAAATAACCGCCATGCTGCGGGTCGCCATAGTGTGTGTCGAGATCGGCCTGCCACAGGATCGCCTGATCGAGAAACAGATGGTCGCCGGTGGCTTCATACAGCGCCAGTGCGGCGCGGATCATCGCCGCGTGGTCGGATGCCAATGCTGGCTGCAGCAATTTTCCCGCGCGCCATGAGTGACCGAGACGATCGCGCCGGCTCATGGTGGTGGTGACGAACCCGAACGCGGTCGCGGCCAGCGTCAGCCAGTCGGGCCGATTGAAGGCGTTGGCGGCGTGCGCCAGCGCGGCGATGGTTAGTCCGTTCCAGTCGGCCAGCACCTTGTCGTCGAGGCCGGGGTGGACGCGCTTCTCGCGCGCACGGAACAGGATCGCACGCAACGCGGCCAATTGTTCGGCTTCCGTCGCGGTCTCGCTTCCGTCATCGAGCCGATTGAGAATGTTGTGGCCCTCGAAATTGCCCTCGGCGCTGACGCCGTATTTCGCGGCGAAGAATGTCGCGTCATCCGGGCCCAGCAGATGCGCGATCTCCGCCTGTGACCAGACGTAGAATTTTCCTTCCTCGCTTTCGCTGTCGGCGTCGAGCGAGGATGCGAAGCCGCCCTCTTTCGTCAGCATCTCGCGCTTGAGCCAGCCGACAGTCTCTTCGGCGCGCTGGCGATAAAGTTCATTGGGCGCGCGCGCGTGCTCCAGCGCCAGCATGTCGAGGATCTGCGCGTTGTCGTACAGCATCTTCTCGAAATGCGGCACCAGCCAGCGCGCATCGACCGAATAGCGTGCATAGCCGCCGCCAAGATGATCGTAGATGCCGCCCTGGCTCATCTGCGTGAGAGCGAGATTGGTGGTGATGAAATAGCGCTCGTCGCCGGTGCGCGCGCCAGCACGCCAGAGAAATTCGAGCATCGAACATTGCGGAAATTTCGGTGCGCCGCGCAGCCCGCCATTGGTCGGGTCGGTTGCACGCGCGATCGATCCCGCGGCGTTGTCGAGTTCGTTGAGGCCGATGGACGCGGCATCGGCGCTGCTGCGCTGGCTCAGGCTTTTTTCGATCGCGGCCTTGTTGGCGGCGATCTTGTCGGGCTCGTCGCGGAAAATCCGGGCGAGTTCGCGCAAGACCTCAACGAAAGCAGCGCGGCCATATTGCGCGGTTTTCGGAAAATAAGTTCCGCCCCACACCGGTGCGCCATCGGGTGTGAGAAACATCGTCAGCGGCCAGCCGCCCTGCTCGCCCAACAGATGCAGCGCGTTCATGTAGATCTGGTCGATGTCGGGCCGTTCCTCGCGGTCGACCTTGATCGGGACGAACAGTTCGTTCATCACCGCCGCGGTGGTTTCGTCCTCGAAGCTCTCATGCGCCATGACGTGGCACCAATGGCAAGCAGCATAGCCGACGGAGAGCAGGATGGGTTTGCCGGTCCTCTGGGCCTCGGCCAGGGCTTCTGGCCCCCACGGCCACCAATCGACAGGGTTGTGCTGGTGCTGAAGCAGATAAGGGCTGGTTTCACCGGCCAAACGGTTTATGTGCAATGCAACATCACTCATGCTGCGGCTCCTTCAGCAATATGTTGCGCCGCAGCAATACGGCGAAACCCCTCGAACGCGGTTTTTGGTTGCCCTCCCCCGCCCTGTCGAACAAATAAGCCATGCCGTTCCAACTACCAACCATTTACGCGCTGGCCTCGGGCCGCCCGCCTTCCGCCATCGCCATCGTCCGCGTGTCGGGTTCGCGCGCGGCGGCGGCACTTGAGAGTTTGTGCGGCCGCCTGCCTCCCCCGCGCATGGCGACCCTCACGACCCTGATCTCGCCCGAGACCGGGCCGATCGATCAGGCGGTGGCGCTGTGGTTTCCCGCGCCCCACAGCGCGACCGGCGAAGACGTCGCCGAATTCCAGCTTCATGGCGGCCGCGCGGTGATCGCGGCGCTGTTCGCAGCACTGGAAAAAATCGAAGGCTTGCGTCCGGCGGAGCCCGGCGAGTTCACGCGCCGCGCATTCGAGAACGGCAAGCTCGATCTGACCGAAGCCGAAGGCCTCGATGATCTCATTCACGCCGACACCGACCGGCAGCGGCGGCAGGCATTGCGTCATCTGCAAGGGCTGCTTGGCCATCGCGCGCAGACCTGGCGCAAGCAGATCATCGAGGCGATGGCGCTCGTTGAAGCGGGCATCGATTTCTCCGACGAAGGCGATGTGTCGGCGGAGTTGATGGCGCCAGCCATGCAACGTGTTGCTGCGCTGAAAAGTGAAATTCAAGAAATACTTGCGGCATCGGCGCAAAGTGAACGCCTGCGCGAAGGCTTGCAGGTCGCGATCGCGGGTCCGCCGAACGCAGGCAAATCGACTCTGCTCAATCGCTTAGCGCGGCGCGAGGCCGCGATTGTTTCGCCGTACGCCGGCACGACGCGCGACGTGATCGAGGTCCATCTCGATCTCGACGGCTATCCGGTGACGCTGATCGACACCGCAGGCCTGCGCGAGACCAACGATCCGGTTGAGCAGGAAGGCGTGCGCCGTGCGCGGGCGCGCGCGGAATCTGCCGATCTTGTTTTGTGGATGTGCGAGGCGGGCGACGACGCGCCGCCGCCGCTTGCGGACGGTGCGCCGCTTTGGGTGGTCCGCAACAAGATCGACCTGGCGGCAACGCCAACCAAGGGCGAGGGCGGCTTTGCTATTTCGGCGGCGACCGGGCAGGGCGTCGATGCGGTGGTCGGATCGTTGGTCGATTTTGCGCGGGATACTTTCGGCGGCGGTGAGGCGGCGCTGGTCAGCCGCGCCCGGCACCGCGCCTTACTGACGGAAACGGTCGAGGCGTTGGAGCGGGCGGGCCAGCGGGGGGGCGAGGGCGATGAGATCCTCGCGGAGGAGCTCCGAATCGCGATTCATGCACTGGGACGGCTTTTGGGCCGCGTTGACGTCGAGGAGATTCTGGATTCGATCTTTCGGGAGTTCTGCATTGGTAAATGAAGGGTTGTTTCACGTGAAACGATATAACGTCCTGGGGCTGATTCATGCGTGACAAATGGGAACTGCCCCCTGTTTCACGTGAAACAGATGGAACCGGACCCTCGTTTCACGTGAAACAGGCTTCCAACTCCTGAAATCAATATTGTTTTGGACGGTTTTCCGCTCTCGCTGTAGAAGGGGCGCCATGCGCGCGACATTCGACGTCATTGTGGTGGGAGGGGGGCATGCCGGCTGCGAGGCGGCCGCGGCTTCCGCGCGCTTTGGCGCCAAAACTGCGCTTTTGACCCATCGTTTCGCGACCATCGGGGCGATGTCGTGCAATCCGGCGATCGGCGGGCTCGGCAAGGGCCATCTGGTCCGGGAAATCGATGCGCTGGACGGCCTGATGGGCCGGATGGCGGACAAAGGCGGCATCCAGTTCAGGGTTTTGAACCGCAGGAAGGGTCCGGCGGTGCGCGGCCCCCGCGCCCAGATCGACCGCGCGCTCTATACGGCTGCGATGCAGGCGGAAATCCGAGAAACGCCCAATCTCACGGTGGTCGAGGGCGAGGCGGACGAGCTTTTGCTGGAAAATGGCCGGATCAGCGGCCTTCGGCTGGCCGATGGCCGGGAGTTCGCTTGCGGAGCGGTGGTCATCACCACCGGCACGTTTTTGCGCGGGATCATCCACCTCGGCGAAAAGAACTGGCCGGCTGGGCGTATCGACGAGGCCCCGGCAGTGGGGCTTTCGGGGTCGTTCGAGCGGATCGGCTTTACGCTCGGGCGACTGAAAACCGGCACCCCGGCGCGGCTCGACGGCGCCACCATTGACTGGAATGCGGTCGAGCGGCAGCCTGGCGACGATCCAGCTGAGCCGTTTTCGACGCTCACCGACAAAATCACGACCCCGCAGGTCGAATGCGGTATCACCCGCACCACGGCGGCGACCCATGAGCTGATCCGGGCCAATGTCCACCGCTCGCCGATGTATTCCGGCCAGATCAAGAGCACGGGCCCACGTTATTGCCCGTCGATCGAGGACAAGATCGTCCGCTTCGGTGACCGCGACAGCCACCAGATTTTCCTCGAACCTGAGGGACTTACGGATTCCACGGTCTATCCGAACGGAATTTCGACCTCGCTGCCGGAAGAGGTGCAGAAGGCTATTCTGACGACGATTCCGGGGCTTGAACGGACGCGGATGATCCGCCCGGGTTACGCCATCGAATACGACCACGTCGATCCACGTGAACTCGCACCGACGCTGGAGACAAAACGCGTGCCGGGCCTTTTCCTGGCCGGGCAGATCAACGGCACCACGGGCTATGAGGAAGCGGGAGCGCAGGGCCTTGTGGCGGGCCTGAATGCGGCGCGGATGGCCGGAGGCGGCGAGGGCGCGGTGTTCGACCGGGCCGACGGCTATCTCGGGGTGATGATCGACGACCTGACCTCGCGCGGCATCACCGAGCCGTACCGGATGTTCACCTCGCGCGCCGAATATCGCCTGACATTGCGGGCGGATAATGCCGACCGGCGGTTGACGGAGCGCGGCATCATGCTCGGCATCGTCGGATCAACCCGCCAGACCAGCTTCGCTGCGAAGATGCAGACGCTCAACGCCGCCAAAGACGCCGCGAAGTCATTGTCGCTGACGCCGACCGAGGGCATCCGCCATGGTCTTGCGCTCAACCGCGACGGCCAGCGCCGCAGCGCCTTTGAGCTTCTGGCTTATCCGGAAATCGGCTGGGTGGAGGTCGCGCGAATCTGGCCGCAACTGGCCGAAGTGCCGCCCGCCATAGCCGAACATGTTGAAATCGATGCGAAATATGACGTGTATCTGGCCCGCCAGGCGGCCGATGTCAGCGCCTTCCGCCGCGATGAGGCGCTTGTCCTGACTGGCGTCGATTACGCCGAGGTGCCGGGGCTATCCAACGAGGCGAGGCAGAAGCTGCAAACCGCGCAACCGCGCACCATCGGGCAGGCCGCGCGCATCGAGGCGATGACCCCGGCGGCGCTGGGCATTCTCGCCGCCTATCTGCGGCGGCAGTCCCGTCATCGGCGTGACGCCAAAGCCGGATAGGGGTTTGCCGTGAGCAAGGCCAAGCTCCCAGAGCTTAACTCCGCGGACAAGGCCGCCGCGCTGGCGCTGATGCCTGTTTCACGTGAAACACTGACGCGGCTGGAAGCCTATGTCGATCTACTGCTGCAATGGCAGGCCGTGACCAATCTGGTTGCGCCCTCCACGCTGCCGACCCTGTGGACCCGGCACATCGCCGATTCGCTGCAGCTTCTCGATCTTGCTCCCAACGCCAAAACCTTCGCCGATCTCGGCAGCGGCGGCGGCTTTCCCGGCATCGTGCTGGCCTGCGTGCTGGCGGACCGGCCTGGTGCCCGGATCGATCTCGTCGAGCGCAACGCCAAGAAGGCGGCCTTCCTGCGGGAGGCGTTGCGAATCACCGGCGGTGCCGGTGAAGTTCACCACAGGGACATCGTGGATTACGTGGATAGCCGCACCGCCCCTGTCGATTGCGTCACCGCACGGGCGCTGGCCCCGCTACATCAGTTGCTCGGCTTCGCGGAACCCTTGGTCCGGAACGGTGCCAAAGCCTTGTTTCTCAAGGGTCAAGATGTAGAGAGCGAATTGACTGAAGCCACTAAATATTGGACAATTAAAAGCACCTTGCACCCAAGCCGCACCGGCGGCGATGGGTGTGTGGTCGAGGTGACGGGAATTGTGCGTCGCAACATAGCTGCGACGGGAGGGGCGAGATGAACGGGATCGACGGGATTTTTCAGGACACGCCATCGGATCGCGCCGGGCAGCCGCGAATCATCGCCCTCGCCAACCAGAAGGGTGGCGTCGGCAAGACCACGACCGCGATCAACCTCGGCACCGCCCTCGCCGCGATCGGCGAGCGGGTGCTGATCGTCGATCTCGATCCGCAGGGCAACGCCTCGACCGGCCTCGGCATCGATCGCCGCAACCGCAACTGCTCGACCTATGACGTGCTGATCGGCGAAGCGAGGCTCCGCGAGGCCATCGTGCCGACCGCCGTTCCTCGCCTGCATATCGCCGCCTCGACGATGGATCTGTCCGGCCTCGAGCTTGAACTCGGCACCGCGCGCGACCGCGCCTTCCGCCTGCGCGATGCGATCTCCGATCTCAACACCGATGCGCCTGAGGGAGCCGACTACACCTATGTGCTGGTCGATTGCCCGCCGTCGCTGAACCTCATCACCGTCAACGCGATGGCGGCGTCGCACGCGATCCTGGTTCCTCTTCAGTGCGAGTTCTTCGCGCTCGAAGGTCTGTCGCAGTTGCTGCAGACCGTGGAGCAGGTACGCTCGACGCTGAATCCGACGCTGTCGATCCATGGCATCGTGTTGACCATGTTCGACTCGCGCAACAATTTGTCCAATCAGGTTGTCGCCGACGTGCGGCAGTTCATGGGCGACAAGGTCTACGACACCATGATCCCGCGCAATGTGCGCATTTCCGAAGCACCGTCCTACGGCAAGCCGGTGCTGGTCTACGATCTGAAGTGCGTCGGCAGCGATGCGTATCTCAAGCTCGCGACCGAGGTGATCCAGCGCGAGCGCGCGCTGCGGGTGCATTGAGCGACAAGGCGACGTCATTCCGGGGCGCGAGCTGCGCGAGCGAACCCGGAAACTCGAAAGTGAATTTGGAAGCGTTGATGTCGCCGCGAGATTCCGGATTGATCCGCAAGGGTGCGGATTGTCCGTAATGACGGTGCAAGGAGTGCGTGAGATGAGTCCGAGGGAGGCAGCGATGGCCGAGGAGCGTTCGCGACTGGGTCGCGGTCTGGCAAGCCTGATCGGCGATGTCGGCGGGGAAGCCGCGCATGTCGAGCGTCCCTCGCGCGCCGCTCGCAAGGTGCCGATCGAATTCATCAAGGCCAATCCGAACAATCCGCGCCGGACGTTTGCCGATGCCGAGCTCGATGAGCTGTCGGCTTCGATCAGGCAGCACGGCGTGATCCAGCCCATCGTAGTGCGCACGGTAAAGGGCGCGACGGACCGGTTCGAAATTATCGCCGGCGAGCGGCGCTGGCGCGCCTCGCAGCGCGCGGGCCTGCATGAGGTGCCGATCGTCACCGTCGAGGCCAGCGACAGTGCCGCACTCGAGATCGCGATCATCGAGAACGTACAGCGTTCAGACCTGAACGCGATGGAAGAGGCCCTCGGCTATCACGCCCTCGCCACCACCTACAATCACAGCGCCGACGACATCGCCAAGCTTGTCGGCAAGAGCCGCAGCCATGTCGCCAACACTATGCGGCTGACGAAGCTGCCGGATAGCGTGCAGGCGCTGATCTCGGAAGGCAAGCTCTCGGCCGGCCATGCCCGCGCGCTGATCAACGCCAAAGACCCGGCGGCCGCCGCGAAGCAGGCGGTCGAGCAGGGCCTGTCGGTGCGTCAGGTCGAGGCGCTGTCGCATGAGGAGGGCGTACCCTCGCGCGGGGCGCAGAAGGCGCGCGGCAAATCGTCAGGTGCTGCGAAGAAAGACGCCGACACACTGGCGCTGGAAAAGCGCATCAGCGACGTGCTCGGGCTCAAGGTCAGCGTCGATCACCGTAATCCCGGCGGCAGCGTGCATATCGCCTATCGCGACCTCGACCAGCTCGACGAGATTTTGCGCCGCCTCGAAAGCGGCGGCTAAGAAGCATTCAATATCGGAAGTGGAAAAGGCCCGGTTTGCGGGCCTTTCTGTGTTGGTCTCCAATGGAGGCTATTACTCGGCTTCCACCAAAGCGGGCCGGGTGATGCGGCGGCGGTCCTTCACCACGCCGATCAGCGTGTTGTCTCGCTCGATGGTGGCGATGGTCCGGCCCTTGAGAAGCTCGTCGCAATTGCCGTGGGTCGGAGCGATGAAGAAGTCGGCGTGGTCCCAGTCGTCGGTCCAGCGCAGGCGCTGGGTCAGATGCTGTACCCTGAGTTCGCGCTCAAAGGCGTGACGGTCACCGCAGACATCGACATTGTAGACAGGCGGCACCGGCTTGCGGTTGCCCTCGGTGCGGTTGAGGAACGCGGCCAGTTGCGCGACCGAGGCCGGCATTGTCTCGACCCAATAATCCATCACATAGCGTCGCGCCGCGCCGTGCACACCGCCGACCAGCCGGTTGTAATAGAGATATTCGTAAGGATGCAGCTCATAGAGCTGCCGCGTGTTCCAGCCGGCATTCGCCACCACCAGCGTAAAGGCGGCTGCGGCCAAAGCGAGATGTTTACGTCCCAGCGAAGCGATCACCGCGTCAAGCGCGATGGCGGCCAGCACCGCGAGCAGGGGCACCACGAACAAAAAGTGCCGCATGCCGGTGAAGGCCGGGCCGTGCCCGATCACCTGGCAGGCTAGCGGAAACAGCACCATGAAGATCACCATGGCGGTTTCACGCCGCCGCTGTTGCGGCAGCAGGCGTGCCACGGCCTGCGGCAGCATCACGAAGGCGAGCGAGAGTGCGGCGGCGCCGAGCACCAGCAGCGGAAGGCGGATCGCGAGATAGATCGGCACATAGAGGCGCGGCGCGGTCGCCATCTCGTAGCGCTGGCCGTCGAGCCACGTCTCGATGTGGTAGTGGAATTCGGCGAACTGAAACAGGCCGCGGACCGGATTGAGAGGGGACAGCGCGGCCCAGGGCCATGCCGCGAGCATGATGGAATAAGCGATCAGCAGCGCGGGCAGGAAGCGCAACACACAGCCGCCGACGAAGCGGAAGCCCTCGCGGGCGGTTGTCGGGCGCGGGATGCTCGTCAGGATCAGCACGCCGGCATAGCCAATCAGCAACAGGCCCAGCACCTTGATGCCGAGCGCGAGCCCGGTAAAAAGGCCGAGCCCGATCACGTCGCGCCAGCGCGGCTTCGGCAGATCGCGCGCGGTGCGGATCAGGAACCAGCTCGCCGTGGTCATCATCGCGGCGAGCGGAATGTCCTTGGTGTGGTTGAACATGGTACCGTACCATGCTCCGCAGGTCGCGAGCAGCAAGGCGGCGAGGAATCCTGCGCGCGGCCCGGCGATCTGCCGCGCAAGGGCGGCCGCCGCAGCAATGCCGCCGATGCCGCACAATCCCGTCATCAGATGGCGCAGGTCATAGACCTCCAGCGGCACGACATGGCTCAGCGCCACCGCGACGATGTCGAACAGCCCGCCATACAGATAGAGATTGTCGAACTGAAACATGGCGCGGTCGGTGAAGCCGCTTTTGTAATAATTGAGGATCAGCTCACCGTAATGATGCTGCACCCACTCGTCGTTGGTGACGGCGTAGACGTGGAAGGTCATCACCACGAGGACGAACAGTGTTGCGAGCAGCGCCAGCGTGGCGAGATCGAAGCGGGACAGGTTGACGCGAGGCAGAGACGGCTTGGCGTTCGGCGATTTATCGGCTCGCCGCAGCAACACACCATCACTCTCTTGCCGGTCCCTTTCGAGAACGGTCATCAATGCACACAGGCAGACAAGGGGATCCCCGGCAGATCTGCAATCAGGCGCGCGCAGCCAATCACAGCGCGGGAACCCTGACAATTCCTTTGATGTGTTCGTTTCAGGGTGACAGACGAAAGGTTAATGCCGCTGGCGTGCGTTCACCGCGATCGCCATCAGGGCACGCTGGCCGATGGTGGCCGCGAGGTCGGCCTGCCGGCGCATCTCGAGGGCGGCATCAGCCAGAAGCGTGATGATCCGCAGCAGCCGCTCGGAGGAAAGATTTCGCAATGCGGCCTCGACGGGTGTGCGGCGCGAAAAATGCAACCTGGGAAAGCCGCCATCGAGCGCATCGCTGTCGCTGCGGCCGTCTTCGAGGGCGAGGCGCGCCTTGTGCAGTTGCGCGGCATGGCGCTGGGCGGAAGCGATGATCTGGCCGGGATAGGTGCCTGCCGCGATCGCCTTGGTGTAGGCCGCTTCCATCACCGCGGCCTTCCCCGCGAAGGCGCCGTCGATGATCGGATCGAGCGCCAGCGCGGAAGCGTCAGTGACCACGGCCGCGACATCGGCCAGCGTCACTTCCTTGGCGCCATGGGCGTAAAGCGCGAGCTTGCGGATTTCGTTGCGCGAGGCCTGCCGGTCGCCACCGAGCAGGCCGACGAGGGCGGCACGAGCGTCGGACGAGATGGTCGCGCCGATCGGCCGCAGTTCTTCGTCGATCAGGCGGGCGAGGTCGCGCTCGGTGTCGGCATAGCAGGCGATCGCAACAGCGGTGCGCGAGCGTTCGCAGGCCTTGCGCAGAGGCGCGTCGGGGCGCAATTCGCCTGCCTCGATGACGATGCGGCAATCCTTCGGCGGCATATCGGCAAGCGTGTCGATGCCGCTTGCGAAATTGCGAGAGCCCGCGCGAATGCGAATTGCACGGCGGCCGCCGAACAGCGGCACCGTCATCGCTTCATCGACAAGGCGCGAAGGATCGGCGGCGAGCTCGTCGCCGTCCATCTTCACCATCGAGAACGGATCGTTGGGATCGTCCACGGCGGAGGCGAGCAGCGCATCGGCGCGCTCGCGCACGAGGCCCGCGTCAGGCCCATAAAGCAGGATCACGGGTCGCGCGGGATCTGGCCGGGCGAGGAAGGAATCGATCTCTTTGCCGCGCAGCGCCGTCACGGCTGCGAGTTACATGTTCGAGAAGAAGTACGAGGCAAGGCGCGTGGAAATATTGTCCGCGATTTCCTTGGCTGCACGATCCTCGGCGTCACGCTGGGCGCGTTGTTGGGCGAACCGCTGCTCCTGGCCGGGAATATCGTAGGAGACGCGTGCCGTCGTGTTGCCGTTCACCAGCGGTTTGTTGGTCTCGATATCGCGCAGTTCGTAATAAGCGTCGATGCCGTAGTTTTCGACATCGGGCCGCGCTGTGTTCGGATTGATGATGATCGACAGCCGCTGCGTGGAGAGGCGGAGCGTCAGCTTGTAGCGCGGCGGCAGGCCGGTGGCGGCGCCATAGGCATTGAACATCATGGCGTTGCGGATCGCGACGCCGATGCGCGCCTCGCGCGAACCGTTGCTGACGTTGAGCGGTACGAACTCGACTTCCTGCAGCTTCTCGCGCAGGCCGGGTCCGCCATTGGCGGTATGTTCCGCATACATCGGCTGGAAACAACCGGCGGTCAGCGCCCCGAGCAGGGCAACAGCCGCGAGCCGCGCGGCGATGCGGGCGTTAAACCACGACATTCACGATCCTTTGCGGAACCACGATGATCTTGCGGGGAGTGGCCCCGGCAAGGGCGGTTTTTACCGCATCGAGGGCCAAAACGGCAGCCTCAATTTCCGGATTCGGCGCATTTCGGCCGACCGTGACATCGGCGCGCTTCTTGCCGTTGATCTGGACCGGCATCGTCACGGTGTCCTCGACCAGCAGCGCCGGGTCCGCTTCCGGCCAGGCGGCTTCGGAGACGAGCCCGTGCCCGCCTAACGCTTCCCAGCATTGCTCGGCGAGGTGCGGCATCATGGGGGAGATCATCCGGATCAGGATGTCGAGCGCCTCGCGAACGGCGGCGGCCCATGCCGGATCGGTTTTCAGCCGGGGATTATCGATGGCCTCCGCCAGCGTGCCCACGAAGGTATAAAGCTTGGCGATGGCGGTATTGAAGCGCAGCCGCTCGATGGCCTGCGAGACATCGGCTAGCGTGCGGTGGGCGCTCGCGCGCAACGGTTTGACGTCGCCATTCCCGCTGGGGACGGCCGATGCTTTCGGCAGATGCGGCGCGGCGAGATTGACCAGACGCCATACCCGCTGCACGAAGCGGTTGGCGCCCTGCACGCCTTCCTCGCTCCAGATCACGTCGCGGTCGGGCGGCGAATCCGACAGCATAAACCAGCGCGCGGTATCGGCGCCGTAGGTGCCGATGATGTCGTCGGGATCGATGGTGTTGCGCTTCGACTTCGACATCTTCTCGATCGAGCCGATCTCGACCGGCGCGCCGCCGTCGAGCAGCGTGGCGCGGCGGTCAGCGCCCATGCCTTCGATCGCAATTTCGCTCGGCGCAGCCCAGCTACCATCCGCTTTCTTGTAGGTCTCGTGCACCACCATGCCCTGCGTGAACAGGCCGGCGAACGGCTCGTCGATACCGACATGGCCGGTCGCCTTCATCGCGCGGGTAAAGAAGCGGGAATACAGCAGGTGCAAAATCGCGTGCTCGATGCCGCCGATATATTGATCGACCGGCATCATCTTGTCGGCGACCGCGCGCGTGGTCGGCGCGGTCTCGTTCCACGGATCGGTGAAGCGCGCGAAGTACCACGACGAATCGACGAAGGTGTCCATGGTGTCGGTTTCGCGGCGCGCCTTGCCACCGCACTGCGGGCAGGCGACATGCTTCCATGCCGGATGGCGGTCGAGCGGATTGCCGGGGCGGTCGAATTCGACATCGTCAGGCAGCTTTACCGGCAGATCCTTGATCGGCACCGGCAAGACGCCGCAGGTCTCGCAATGGATAATCGGGATTGGACAGCCCCAGTAACGCTGACGCGAGATGCCCCAGTCGCGCAGGCGATAGTTCACCTGGCGCTTGGCGACAGCACCATTGCCGAGCGTCGCCGTCTCCAGCCGCTTCGCCACTTCCTCCTTCGCTTCCGCGATGGTCATGCCGTCGAGAAAGCGCGAGTTAATCATGCGGCCATCGCCATCATAGGCGGTGTCGGTGATGACGAAGGTCTTCGGGTCCTGCCCGTCGGGGCAGACCACGGGCGTATTGCCGAGCCCGTATTTGTTGACGAAGTCGAGGTCGCGCTGATCGTGCGCGGGGCAGCCGAAGATCGCGCCGGTGCCGTAATCCATCAGCACGAAGTTCGCGACATAGACCGGCAGTTGCCAGTCCGCATCGAACGGATGCTGCGCGCGGATGCCGGTGTCGAAGCCCATCTTCTCGGCGGTGTCGATTTCCGCCTGCGCGGTGCCGTGGCGGCGGCATTCCTCGATGAAAGTCGCGAGCGCGGGATTGGTTTTCGCCGCTTCCGCCGCGAGCGGATGATCCGGCGACAGCGCCACGAACTTCGCACCGAACAACGTGTCGGGGCGCGTGGTGAAAACCTCAACCTCGCTCTCGCCGTTCGGCGCAGTTTTGGAATCGAGCGCGAAGCGCACCAGCAGGCCTTCGCTGCGGCCGATCCAGTTGCGCTGCATCAGGCGCACCTTGTCCGGCCAGCGGTCGAGCGTATCGAGCGCGCTCAGCAATTCCTCGGAATAGTCGCTGATCTTGAAGAACCATTGCGTCAGCTCGCGCTGTTCGACGAGCGCGCCAGAACGCCACCCGCGGCCGTCGATCACCTGCTCGTTGGCGAGCACGGTCTGGTCGACCGGGTCCCAGTTCACCTTCGACTGCTTGCGCTCGACCAGTCCCGCCTTCAGGAAGTCGAGAAACATCCGTTGCTGGTGCTTGTAGTATTTCGGATCGCAGGTCGCGATTTCGCGCGCCCAGTCGAGCGACAGCCCCATCGACTTGAGCTGCTTCTTCATCGTGGCGATGTTGGCGTAAGTCCACTTCGCCGGATGGGTCTTGTTCTGCATCGCGGCGTTTTCCGCCGGCATGCCGAACGCGTCCCAGCCCATCGGGTGCAGCACGTTGTGGCCCTTGGCGCGGCGGTAGCGCGCGACCACGTCGCCCATGGTGTAGTTGCGGACGTGGCCCATGTGGATGCGCCCTGACGGGTAGGGAAACATCTCAAGCACATAGTATTTGGGCCGGGGATCGTCGTTTCGGGAGGCGAAAACCCCTTTTTCGTCCCAAATCTGTTGCCAGCGAGATTCGGCCTCGCGGGCGTTGTAGCGTTCAGTGCTCATAAGGATAAGACGGCCTGGATCGGAGGAGAAAACCTGACCATCTCATAAAGGGTTTCGGCGGTTGAGGAAACCGCCTCAAACCGGGTCGCGGAACTGTTCGGAGGGCTAGCTTGCCAGCGACAGCGGCTTTTCGTCCGACCGGATCAGGGCATGGGCGACCACATTGTTGCGGCCGCGATGCTTGGCGACATAAAGGGCGGCGTCCGCCGCTTCGATCAGGTCCTGCACCGAGGCCGCCTGTCCCGGCGCCACGGCCGCCATGCCCGCACTGACGGTGACCTGCTGGAACGCACTCATGCTATGCGGAATGTTCAGGGCTTCGACCGCCGCACGGACCCGCTCGCCGATTTCCATCGCGGCGATGCCGTTGGTCTTGGGCAGCAGCAGACAGAATTCCTCGCCGCCGTAACGCGCGGCGAAGCCCGTGACCTCGCCCGCGATCGCCGCCAGCGCCTCGCCGATCTGGCGCAGGCACTTGTCGCCTTCGAGATGGCCGTAGGTGTCGTTGAACAGCTTGAAATGATCGACGTCGATCATGATGAGCGACACCGGACCGCCGGTCTGTTCGGCTTTCCTCCATTCGAATTCGAGCCGGTTCTGCAATCCGCGACGGTTGGCGAGGCCGGAGATCATATCCACCGAGGCCATCACCTGAAGACGGTCATTGGTGGCAACGAGCTCGCGTTCGCGCTCGCGCAACTGCATCGCCATACGGCCGAAGGACCGCGCGAGGGGCTGGAATTCAGGCGGCAGCCGCATGTCGGATTCCGGCGAGGACAGATCGCCCTGCCCGAACCGGTCGGCGAGGCTGGTGATGATGCTGATCGGACGGATAATCAGCCGTTCGCCCGCGAGCCAGCCGCCGAGAAGGGCGAACAGCACCAGAAGCCCAAGCTGCATGTAGGCGGTGCGGATACTGCGGTCGATATCGCCGAGCAGTTCGGTTTCGTTGATCGAGACGATCATGCGCGCCTGCGTGCCGTCGACTCGGGCGAATGTAATTTCCTGCTTTCCGTGCTCGGACTGAAAGAGAAGTGAACCGGAATCCTTTGCCGTGTCGATCTCGTGATTTGTCACCGCCGTCAGCAGTTTCTTTTCCTGAAGCGGCTTTCCGATCAGGGATGCATCCTGCGGGCGCGACGCAGCCAGAACGACGCCGTCATTGCCGACAAGCAGGGCGGAGAGACCGGCACGCTCGGTGCGGCGCCTCATCAATTCGGAGATCCATTTCAGATCGATCGCGGCGATCATCACCGAATGCTCGCCGGTTATCGAATTGGCTGCCGGAAGCGCGGCCATGATGGTGGGAAGATTGGCGGCCCGACTGAAGATGTAGTCGCTGACTACGAAGCTGTTCGCACTCCGTGCGCGGATAATATAATTGCGATCGGCCAGATCGAGGCCGACGATATGATCGGAGGTCGAGCAGGAGACGGTTCCCGAATCGCCGACGACTGAAATGCTTCTGATCCAGGGCAGGTCCGAACGCATGCTGGCGCGCAGGATGGTGCAGGCGCGATCTGGCGAGCGGGCCGAGCCGTAGATGAAGGCTGACGATTTCAGGACGGCCTGTACGGTGAGAATGATTTCGCGTTGCGCGTCTGCAGTGTGGCGCGCAAGCTCCGCGAGTTCGTTGCTGGCGATTTTGACCTGTTGCTGGCGGCTTTCCTCAAGCAGCCGCACGCGGTCGAACATCATCGGCACGATGAGGATGAGCGCGAACAAAATCAGGCGTGCACGAATGCCGACGAGCGCCTTTATTTTTGACGTGCCGCCGGTGAAACTGGTAATCGACATGACCTTCCCTGCCCCAGATAAAGACTCTAGGGGCAAAGGCCTCAAGAAGAGTTTCCCCGATCCGATAAAATTTGAGCTAACTCTTGCTTGTCGTCGGATTTGCGAGGACTGATGACCGATCATAAAGCATCTTCGGTAACGCCGGATTCACCAGAGGGCCTTGCGTCCGTCGAGCAGGAGATTTTGCGTGCTTGCGCCGATGCACGGCGCGACCGTGCTTCGGTGGAATTGATTGCCGTCTCCAAGACATTCGATGCGGCCGCGATTTCTCCCGTCATTTCAGCGGGGCAGCGCGTGTTCGGTGAGAACCGCGTGCAGGAAGCGAAAGCGAAATGGCCGGAGCTTATGGCGGCGACGTCCGGTCTCAGGCTGCACTTGATCGGACCCTTGCAATCCAACAAGGCGCGCGAAGCGGTGATGCTGTTCGATGCGATCCATTCAGTGGACCGCCCGAGCATTTGCGAAGCGTTAAGCAAAGAAATCAAATCGCGGGAACGAAATCCTCTATTGTTCGCGCAGATCAATACTGGCGAGGAGCCGCAAAAGGCCGGTGTCATCCCGCAGGAGGCAGATAGCTTTCTCGCCGCTTGCCGCGATCGCTACGGGCTGACCATTTCCGGTCTGATGTGCATTCCGCCGGTGGATGAAGCGCCTGCGCCGCATTTCGCGCTCACCGCGAAAATCGCGAAGCGCAACGGCCTGAAACTGTTGTCGATGGGCATGAGCGCCGACTTCGCGGTGGCGATACAATTCGGTGCGACCCACATTCGCGTCGGCTCGGCGATTTTCGGACACCGGTGAAAGTCATTCCGAGGTGAGAGCAAAGCGAGCGAACCCGGAATCTTTTTCAGTCGTGCGGGGTGACACGGGTTTTAATCGATCACGATTCGCGTTTCCGGCCCGAGACGCGTCAGCAGTCGTAGCATCGCGCGTTTCGTCATGCCGACGCATCCGGCGGTGGCCGCGAAATTGTCGCGCGCCAGATGCAGGAACACGGCGCTGCCGCGCCCGGGAATCCGTGGCCGGGTGTTGTGGTCGATCTCGATGATGAAGTCATAGAGATGATCTTCGCGCTTCAAGCGGTCGCCCGGTTCGCCATCCCTGATCTGGATCGGCTGGTTGTAGCGCCGGTCGGCGGGATCTTCCGACCAGGCGTCCACGACGGTGATGCGGCGGACCGGCAAAGCCGTACGTGGCCGCGCATGCCGGTCAGCCCGCCACCATAGCCGCACCGGATGAAACACCCCGCGCGGTGTCCCGCCGTCCCCCTCGCGCTTGTCGGTCAGGATGCCGCCGCGCCCGAGCGCCACCGGAATGGCCCGGCCATCAAGCTGGAGCCAGCCGCGCTGCCGATTCCCGGCCGCCGTCCGGATGGTAATTTCCCGCACCGGACAATCACGCGGGATTGTCTGATAAGTGTATGTATTGGCTCGGCTTCTCATGAATACGCCGAACTCCTATCTTGCGTCGTGAGCGCCAAATGCTATCCCGGACATTGTTTTGCCCCGGTTCAGCGTCTTTGGTCGAGCTTCTAATTTTCATTAGTCTCAAAGGATTGAATGTATGCCCACCGCTCGCAAGATCCTGATCGTGGACGATGACAACGATCTGCGCGAGGCGCTGATGGAGCAGCTCGCGCTGCATGAGGAATTCGAGCCGACCGCCGCCGAGACCGGGGCGAAGGGCGCGCATGCAGCAAAGACCGAAGCGCCCGACCTCGTGCTGATGGATGTCGGCCTGCCCGACACCGACGGCCGCGAAGTGGTTCGCGGCCTGCGCAAGAGTGGCTTCAAGGCGCCGATCATCATGCTGACCGGGCATGACGGCGAATCCGACACCATTCTCGGGCTGGAATCGGGGGCGAACGACTATGTCGCGAAGCCCTTCCGCTTTGCCGTGCTGCTGGCGCGAATCCGCGCGCAACTGCGCCAGCACGAGGCGAGCGAGGATGCGGTGTTCACGGTCGGGCCTTACAGCTTCCGCCCCGGCTCGAAGATGCTCACCGGCGCCAACGCCAAGAAGGTGCGGCTGACGGAGAAGGAAACCGCGATCCTGCGCTTTCTCTATCGTGCCGGTCAGCAGCCGGTGACGCGCGAGACGCTGTTGCAGGAAGTGTGGGGCTACAACTCCGGCGTCACCACGCACACGCTGGAAACCCACATCTACCGGCTCCGCCAGAAGATCGAGAAGGATGCCGCCAATCCCGAAATTCTGGTGACAGAGTCCGGCGGCTACAAACTTGTCCCCTGATTTGTGGCATAGCATGATGCGGGGTTCGCATCGCGGCCCCGCAGGCCGCCAGTGTCCGGGACCTCATGTCGATTGAAGACGATATAGCTCTGCTTGCCCGCGTGCCGGCGCTGAACCTGCTCGGCATGGCCGCATTGCAGGTGCTGGCGATCGGCGCGGAGCAGCGCGACTATGGCTATGGCGATGTGTTGTTTCACCAGAACGATATTGCCGATGCCGGCTATGTCGTGCGGCGCGGTTCGTTCCGCGTGGCTGCGGAAGATGGTCCCGAGGTGGTGGTGGGCGCTGGCGAATTGATCGGCGAGCTTGCGCTGATCGTCGACATGCGCCGTCCCGCGACTGCGACCGCGCTGGAACACTCGACGGTGGTGCGCGTGTCGCGCACGCTATATCAGCGTGTGCTGGAAAGCCATCCTGAAGCGGCGCGGCGCATTCGCGACGATCTTGCCGCGCGCACCAACGCGGCGGCGACTGCGATCGCGCGGCTGACATCGAAACTGGTGTGATTGAAATGCTTGGAGTGTCATTGCTGGGCTCGACCCGGCAATCCATCTTCTTTTAAAAAGATGGATGCGTGGATCAAGTCCGCGCATGACGAACATGAGATGGTAGCCCTAAATATCCAGCACCGCCGTCACTGGTACATGGTCCGAGGGCCGTTCCCAGCTTCGTGCGTCACGCATGATCTTGAAGTCGCTGACCTTGTCGCCGAGCGCGGGCGAGACCCAGATGTGATCGAGCCTGCGGCCGCGATTGCCGACGGTCCAGTCGGCGGCGCGATAGCTCCACCACGTATAGACCTTCTCATCCATCGGAATGCGCTGGCGCGCGATATCCACCCAGTTGCCCTGTGACTGCACGGCGAGCAACTTCTCGCATTCCACCGGCGTGTGCGAGACGACGTTGAGCAATTGTTTGTGCGACCACACGTCATGCTCGTGCGGCGCGACGTTGAGATCGCCGACCAGGATGTGCCGCGCATCGCCCTGCGGATGCAGCGGTCCGCAGTCGCGCATCTCATCAAGAAAGGAGAGCTTGTGCTCGAATTTCGGATTGGCGGCGGGGTCGGGAATGTCGCCACCCGCGGGGACATAGAAATTATGCAGCACCAGCGGTGCCGAGAGGCCCGCGCTTTCGCCGAATGCGACGGAGATATGGCGCGAGTCGATCTTGCCGCAGAATGTGCGCACGTCCTTGGAGACGAACGGCCGCTTCGAGACGATGGCGACGCCGTGATAACCCTTCTGTCCGTTCAGCGCGATGTGCTCATAGCCGAGCCGCTGAAAACGCTTCAGCGGAAAGGCATCGTCGATGCACTTGGTTTCCTGCAGGCACAGCACATCGGGCCGCCGGCTTTTCAAAAACTTGGCGACCAGATCGATACGCAGGCGAACGGAATTGATATTCCAGGTGGTGAGCGTGAAGGGCATGAGTGCATGCGATCTATCGGATTGCGCGGGGCCGGGCAAGCGCCTGCCGTCCTTTTGGCTTGCCAGAGATGACGGCGGCCTGCCGGATGAGTGTATGAGCTGCGTTGCCTGCGGCCTCCATGTAAGAGGCATCGCGATGCAGAAGTCCGTCCGCGAATGCGCCGTCGAGCAGCAGCACGATCTGGCGCGCCAATTCGGCAGAGCGTCGCGCCAGCCCGTCTTGCGCCAAAACATCGGCAAGCCACGTCTCGACTCGTTTCTTGTGAACGCGGCTGGCGAGCAGGGCGGGGTGCCCGGGCATGTTGATGAGTTCGGCCGAAGTGCGCAGAAAGCCGCAACCCCTCCACTTCGGATGGCGCAGACTTTCCGTCAGGCGTGAAAAGATAGCGCGGATTTTGTCTGCGGTGTCGCCATCCGCTTGCGCGAACCAGTCCTGAAACAGAGTGAGGTTCGGTTGATCGCGGGCCTCGAGATAAGCCGCGATCAGATCGTCCTTGCTTCTGAAATGATAGTACAGCGTCCGCTTGGTGACACCAGCTTTCCTGGCAACCGCGTCGACACTCACGGCACGAATGCCCTCGCTGTAGAAGAGCTTTGCCGCCGCTGAAAGAATGCGTTCCCGTGTCGCTGATTGCGTCATGACTTATGTATACCGAACAGTGAATATACCGGGCTGGTGCCCGATGTTACGCCGTCTTTCTCCAGGGAAGAAGGACTGGCGTGACCGTCGAGAGTGGAAATATCGTCCGGATCGTCTGCGACGACGATGTCGTGCTTGGTGGTCACGTGTGGCGTGGCGCGGCGCCGGTTTGCGGCGCGGTTGCCATCAATTGCGCGACCGGCGTTCTCGCCAGTTATTATCACTACTACGCCAGATTTCTTGCGGATCGCGGGTTCGTCGTCCTCACCTATGATTACCGGGGGATCGGCATGTCCCGGCCAGAACGGCTGCGCGGTTGCGGTTATCGCTGGCGCGATTGGGGCGAAAAGGATTTCGACGCGGCATTGCAGTTTCTGCGTCAGCAGGCGCCGAACCTCCCGCTGCATGTCGTCGGTCATAGTTTCGGCGGCTATCTGCCGGGACTTGCCGGGCATGCGGCGCTCATCGACAGAATGCTGACCGTTGGCGCGCAATATGCGTATTGGCGCGACTATGCGGCTCGCCGTCGCGCGGCGCTTTTTCTGAAATGGCATGTGGTGATGCCGGCGATGACGGCTTTATGCGGCTATTTTCCGGGACGCAGACTGGGTTGGCTCGAGGATTTGCCGGCCGGCGTCGCCAATGAATGGAGCTTCCGGCGCGCACGTATGGAGATGGGTCACCCGCGCAGACAAAGAATGGAGGTGCAGCGCCGGTTCGCGGCCGTGAACGCGCGGATCGTTGCGGTTTGCGTCGAGGATGATGAACTGGGAACACCGGCCGCGATCCGCCGCTCGCTTGCTTATTACAAGAACGCGAAGGTGATGGAGGCTGCCCTGACGCCGGCGGATTACGGTTGCGATCGGATCGGCCATTTCGGCCTTTTCCATGCGCGTCACAGCGGCGATTTTTGGCTCGACACGCTGTTGTGGCTGCGAGATGGCATCAATCCCTGGCCCGACCGGCGATTTAGGTGCGATGCAGGCGTTTAGTTACTCCCCCCCTGGTAGTTGGTGTAGTCGATCTTAAACAGCGCCGGATCGAGCTTCTTGGTGGTGTCGAGATTGTAGACCGCGACGGTGGTGTCGTAGCCCTGCGGATCGGTCACGGTCCACTGTTTGAGCTTGCCGTCCTTGGCGCCGACCATCAGTGTCAGGCGGCTGGTGCCGGTCACCGCCTGCTTCTCCTCGATGGTGATGCTGATGTAGAGATCGTCGGCGCTGATGCTGGTGACGTTGGTGTCGCGCAAGAGATCGAGCTTCGAGGCAAGCAGGTAGCGCAGCGGCGTCTGCGACAGCGGATAGACATCCTGCGTCGCGAGACGGCGGTCGCGCACGATCACGCTGGTGCCGTCAGCAACGAGCGCGATCGGTGAGGGATCGTCATACTCGAAACGGATCTTGCCGGGCTTCTGCAGATAGAAATTGCCGGTGGTGCGGCTGCCGTCGGGGCCGACCTGCACGAAATTCCCCGACAGGTTTTGCAGCGACGACAGATAGGCGCTGACCTTGTCCGCGAGCGCACGCTGGTTGGCGTCGAACGCCTGTAGCTTGGGCGCCGGACTGTCGCCGCCGAACAGCTTTTTCAGCGTCGGCATGATCGGATTCGGCATCGGTTCGGATGCCGGCTGCCGTGGCGCGTTGTTGATTGCGGCGGGCGGAGCAGGCGCCGCCGGTTCGGATGCTGCGACCTGCATATCGCGGGCTTTCGGAGCGGGTCGTGGTAGCGGCACGGCCTGCGCCTGCGCGATGGACGCGGCCACAAAAACGGCTGCGAGTGCAACGCGCTGCCAGTTCGCAAAAGCAGGAATGCCGGGCATGAAAAGGAGGCCGTTCTGGTGTTTCAAGGAAGGTCCTGCTGGACGGTGGATATTGGTCACATTCATCTAGCAGCGAGTAATGGCGTTTTCACGGCCCATTGTCCCGCTACGCTCAAAAACCTTCCTCCTCGGGCACCAGAATCTCACGTTTTCCGGCGTGATTGGCCTGCCCCACGATACCGGCTTCCTCCATCCGCTCCATCAGCGTTGCAGCCTTGTTGTAGCCGATCTGCAACCTGCGCTGGATGTAGCTCGTGGAGGCCTTGCGGTCGCGTTTGACGATGGCGACGGCCTGCTGGAACAGATCGCTCTCGCCGCCGCCCATGCTGGTGTTGTCGAACACCGCGTTGCCGTCCTCGTCGGTTTCTTCCTCGGCCGTGACGGCTTCGAGATATTCCGGGACGCCTTGCGTCTTGAGGTGACGGACGATCTTCTCCACCTCTTCGTCCGACACGAATGGGCCGTGGACGCGGCTGATGCGTCCGCCGCCCGCCATGTAGAGCATGTCGCCCTGGCCGAGGAGTTGCTCGGCGCCCATTTCGCCGAGAAGCACGCGACTGTCGATCTTCGAGGTGACCTGGAAGGAGATGCGGGTCGGGAAGTTAGCCTTGATGGTACCGGTGATGACGTCGACCGAGGGACGCTGCGTGGCGAGAATGACATGCAGGCCCGCGGCGCGCGCCATCTGCGCGAGGCGCTGCACCGCGCCTTCGATGTCCTTGCCCGCGACCATCATCAGGTCAGCCATCTCGTCGACGATGATGACGATATAGGGCAGCGGTTCGAGGTCGAGCCGTTCCTCCTCGTAGATCGCCTTGCCGGTTTCCTTGTCGAAGCCGGTCTGCACCGTGCGGGTCAGTTCTTCGCCTTTTGCCTTGGCTTCGGCGACGCGTGTGTTGTAGCCGTCGATGTTGCGCACGCCGAGCTTCGCCATGTTCTTGTAGCGTTGCTCCATCTCGCGCACCGCCCATTTCAGCGCGACGACCGCCTTCTTCGGGTCTGTCACGACGGGTGTCAGCAGATGTGGGATGCCGTCATAGACGGAGAGTTCGAGCATCTTCGGGTCGACCATGATGAGGCGACACTGGTCGGGCCTCAGCCGGTAGAGCAGCGACAGGATCATGGTGTTGATGCCGACCGACTTGCCTGAGCCGGTGGTGCCGGCGATCAGCAGATGCGGCATGCGCGCCAGATCGACGATGACCGGCTCGCCGCCGATGGTCTTGCCAAGGCACAGCGGCAGCTTGGCGGTGCTGCCGGTTGCCTCCTTGGATGTCAGAAGCTCGCGCAGATAAACCGTCTCGCGCTTGGCGTTCGGCAGCTCGATGCCGATGGCGTTGCGGCCGGAGACGACGGCGACGCGCGCGGAAACCGCGCTCATTGAGCGCGCGATGTCGTCGGACAGGCCTATCACGCGTGACGACTTGATGCCTGGCGCGGGCTCGAGTTCGTACAGCGTCACCACCGGTCCGGGGCTCGCTTTCACGATTTCGCCACGTACGCCGAAGTCCTGCAGCACGCCCTCGAGCGAACGGGAATTTTCCTCCAACTCATCCTTGCTGAGCGTGAAGCGGTCGGACGCCTTGGGCGCGGTGAGCACTCCGATCGGCGGCAATGCGAAGGCGGAGGATCTGCGCGAGGAGGTTTTAGCGACGCGCTTGCGCGGCGCGGGTTCCTCTTCCTCTTCTTCCTCCTCCTCCTCTTCGTCCTCGTATTCTTCGTCGTCTTCTTCCTCGTCCTTCGGCACCAGCGGTGGGCTTGCGCGGCCGCGCAAGCTCGGCTCGGTACGCTCGAAGGAATGACCCCGCGCGGATTCGTTACGGCCGACCGCAAGCGAGAACAGCGCCTTCAGAAAGCGGCCGATCCGCGCCTTGGTGCTGATCGCGGCGTGCAGGAAGAAGCCGAGCGAGAAAAGGCCGGGCGCGGCGTCTTCCTCGAATGCTTCCTCGTCGTCATCGATGGCAACATCGTCTTCCGGATCGGCTTCACGCGCACCGTAGCCGCCCGCGATGGCGCAGGTGAAGATGACGCCGATGCCGAGCAGCAGCCCAAGACACATCCGGTACAGAAGGCCGGGCGGCCCGAAGATCACGGCGGGCACGCGCACGATGGCGTCGCCGACCACGCCGCCGAGGCCGGTCGGCAGCGGCCATGACATGCTGTGCGGCCAGCAGCTTGCGAAGCCGGACGCCAGCACGGCGCACAAAATCCAGCAGCCGATGCGCACCGCCTCGCGGTCGAACGGCCGGTGCGTCAAGAGCCGCCAGCCCCACACCGCGACCGGTAGCACGAACATGATGGTGCCGAGGCCGAGAATCTGCATCAACAAATCGGAGCCGATCGCGCCGGGCCAGCCGATCAGGTTGCGAATCTTGCCGGAGGTCGCGTGGCTGAGGCTCGGATCCTGCACCGACCATGTCATCAGCGCAGCGGCGACGACACCGGCGAAGACAATCACCGCAAGGCCGATCAGCTCGCGCAGACGCCGCATCAGCATCTCGCGGATGGGGTCGGAGAGCTGTCCGACCAAAGGAGCGACGCGTTCGATTGCCATATCCCGCCCTCAACCCCGCGGTTCGTGATCGTTCAACACAGCCACCATGCGCGTGAGCGCCTCTTTGGTGGCGTCGGCGGCCTGTACCAGCGCAAGGCGGATATAGCCCGCGCCGGGATTCGAGCCGTCGGCACCGGGCCGGGCGAGATAGCTGCCCGGCAGCACTCGCACCCCGCCGTCCCGGAAAAGCCGGATCGCGGCCTGCTCGTCGCCGCCATGGGCGGAAACATCGAGCCAGGCGCAGAAACCGCCCGCCGGCCGCTGATAGCCGAAACGCGTGCCGAGGATGGCGTCGGCGTGATCGAACTTCAGGCCGTAGAGGCGGCGGTTTTCGTCGACATGCGCTTCGTCACCATAGGCGGCGATGCCGACATGCTGCAGCGGCACCGGCACCTGAGGGGCCGCGATGTTGCGCCATTCATGGAAGCGGCGGATGAACGCTTTGTCGCCCGCGACGAAGCCAACGCGCAGACCCGGCAGGTTCGAGCGTTTCGAGAGCGACTGGAAGGCGACGACGTTTTTGAAATCGGCGCCCGCGTTCTCAAGAATGCTGCCGGGCGGCGTGCGAGTGTAGATCTCCGAATAGCATTCGTCGCTCAGCACCATGAAGCCGTGGCGGTTGGCGAGTTCGCTCAACCGCGCGAAGTAGGCGGGCGTTGCGACCGAACCTTGCGGGTTCGCGGGTGAAGCGAGATAGAACGCGACCGTACGCGACAGCAATTTGTCGTCGAGCGCGTCGAGGTCGGGAAGAAAGCCGTTCGCGCGCACGGCCGGCAGGAATATCGATTCGCAGCCCGCGCCGCGCGCGCCTGCGGCGTAAGCCGGATAGAACGGGTTCGGCATGAGGATCGCGGGCGCGCCGTTGCGTTTGCCGACATAGGCTGCGGCCGCGATCGCAGCGTGAAACAGCCCCTCGCGGCTGCCGTTCAGCACCAGAACCTCGCTGTCGGGATCGACCGCGCGCGGCAGGCGGTAGCGCCGCGACAGCCAGCCGGCGGCGGCGGCGCGGAAAGCGGGAATGCCGTTCGACGCCGGATAGTGACCGAAATCGGCAAGGCTTTGCATCAGCACCTCGCCGAGAAACGGCGGCATCGGATGCTGTGGCTCGCCGAGCGACAGGTTGATGAGCTTTTGACCGGGCTGATAGGGCGCAAGCAGCTCCGTCAGCCGCGCAAACGGAGAGCGTTCGCCGGCCGCGGGCGCGGCGGCGGTCTCCGGGCGGGAGGAAGCGGACGAGACCATTACGAAAAGCCCAGCACTTTCAATCAGTCAGCCATCACCGGCAGATAGGGAAATGGATCGTCCCACCATAGCGGCGGTGAGGTTAAGGCGCGATTAACCATCGGGCGGCGCAGCGATTTTAGGCCAAACAGGAAAGGCGGCCGGAAGACGTCCGGCCTGCGGCAAAAGAGAGAGGGCCCCGGTTTTAAGCCGGAGCCCTCCGCAGTCGGGGCGTTGCCGGGAAACAGGCCCCGACCGTGTCAGTGGCGTGCGCTTACATGTTGTAGGCGCGCTCGCCGTGGTCGGTGATGTCGAGGCCTTCGCGCTCGGCATCGACCGGCACCCGCAGACCGACGATCAGGTCGACGACCTTGTAGAGGATCGCCGAACCGATACCCGACCACAGCAGCGTGGCGATCACCGCCTTGCCCTGCGCGATCATCTGGGTGACGAGGTCGTAGGTGCCGGCATTGTTGCCGGTGATGTTGGTGTAGTCGGTGATGCCGACGCCCCCGAGCGCGGGGTTGACCAGGATGCCGGTCATCAGCGCGCCGAAGATGCCGCCGATGCAATGCACGCCGAACACGTCGAGCGCGTCGTCATAGCCGAGCGCGTTCTTCACGGTGGAGACGAAGAACAGGCAGATCGGCGAGACCAGAAGACCGAGCACCAGTGCGCCCATCGGACCGCAGAAGCCCGCCGCGGGCGTGACCGCGACGAGACCTGCGACCGCGCCCGAACAGATGCCGAGCAGCGAGGGCTTGCCCTTCGCCATCCATTCCACCATCAGCCAGGAGAACGCAGCGCCTGCGGTCGCGACCATGGTGTTGACGAAGGCAAGCGCAGCGCCGCCGTTGGCTTCGAGGTTGGAGCCGGCGTTGAAGCCGAACCAGCCGACCCACAGCAGCGAGGCGCCGATCATGGTCATGGTCAGCGAATGCGGAGCCATGATCTCGCGGCCGTAGCCGACGCGCTTGCCGACCATCAGGGCGCCGACAAGACCGGCGATGCCGGCGTTGATGTGAACCACGGTGCCGCCCGCAAAGTCGAGTGCGCCAGCGCCTGCAAGCCAGCCGACCGAACCGGTGACGCTGTCGAGTTTCGCCTGTGCCGCAGCCTTTGCCGCGTCACCGCTTGCCGCTGCAAGCGCCTTGGCGGCGGCAGCGATATCGTCAGGCGCCGCGACGTACCAGACCCAGTGCGCCAGCGGGAAGTAGATGATGCTCACCCACAGGAACACGAACAGCAGCGCCGCCGAGAACTTGATGCGTTCGGCGAACGCGCCGACGATCAGCGCGGGCGTGATCATCGCGAACGTCATCTGGAACACCATATAGGCGTATTCGGGAATCACGACGCCGTTGGAGAAGGTGCCCACGGTGGAGTTCGCATCGACGCCTGCGAGGAACGCCTTCGAGAGGCCGCCGACATAGTTGGTCAGGCTGCCGCCGTCGGTGAAGGCGAGTGAGTAGCCGTAAAGCGTCCAGATGATGCCGACCATCGCGACGATGGCGAACACCTGCGTGAGGATCGACAGCATGTTCTTGGCGCGCACGAGGCCGCCATAGAACAAGGCAAGACCGGGGATCGACATCATCAGCACGAGCAGTGAGCTGACGAGCATCCAGGCGGTGTCGCCCTTGTTGGGAACGGGTGCGTCAGCGGCAAAGGCTGCGCCGGTGCATCCGATCACGGCAATTGCTGCGATCAGTGCGGCCGATCCCAGACGTGCGGGACGGTGAAAACTCATGGTGAAGACTCCTGATTGAATGGGATGGAAGGCGTGGAAATCAGAGGGCTGCGTCATCGGCTTCGCCGGTGCGGATGCGCACCGCGTGCTCGAGGCTGGTGACGAAAATCTTGCCGTCGCCGATCTGGCCGGTCTTGGCGGCCGAGGTGATGGCCTCGATGGTGCGGTCGACCTGGGCATCGGCGACCGCGACCTCGATTTTGATTTTGGGCAGGAAACTCACGGCGTATTCAGCACCGCGATAGATTTCGGTATGGCCCTTCTGGCGGCCGTACCCCTTCACTTCCGTCACCGTGAGGCCATGAACGCCGATGGCGGTCAGGGCATCGCGGACCTCTTCCAGCTTGAACGGCTTGATGACAGCCATCACGATCTTCATGTCTGTTCCCCGCTTGGCCCGGCGTGCCGGGCGCTTTTGATCGGGACTCACCGCGCGAAGAAGGACACTTCGCGGGCACCCGCCGGAACATGACGAATCAAAAGCTGTGCCAGAGCGCAGCTACGGCCTATCTATTTGATAAAACACGTAATTCCTTCGCCGCCCGGTGCGGTCGGAATGCGCTGCACAAACCGCCGCTTAAAATGGCGACAGCGCCGCCTGCAAAATAGGCAGGACAGGAATTTGCCGCAAAGCTGCCCATGAGGCGGGCAGCAGGTTACGGCATCCTTAAAAAACCATCCGCAGCCAAGGCATGGTCTGGGGAAGTCGCAGCCCAGGGAATTACTGCAAGGCTTCGCCGTGCTGGGTGATGTCGAGGCCCTCGACCTCGTGCTCGTGCGAGACCCGGGCGCCGACCCGTGCATCGATCAATTTCAGCAGCACGTAGGTCGCGCCGCCCGACCACACGATGGTGACGACGATGCCCACGATCTGCGCCAGCAGAAGATGGGGATTGCCTTCCAGCAGTCCGGCAACGCCGCCGATGGATTGTGTGGCGAAGATACCGGTCATCAGCGTGCCGATCATGCCGCCGATGCCGTGAATGCCGAACACGTCGAGCGTGTCGTCGTATTTGTAGCGATGCTTGAGGCTGGTGCAGGCCCAATAGCAGATGCCGCCCGCGATCACGCCGATCAGGATGCCTTGGCCCGGCGTGACGAAACCTGATGCTGGGGTGATGGTGCCGAGGCCCGCGACCGCGCCGGAGATCATGCCGAGCACGGACGGCTTGCGGCGCTTGATCCATTCGATCGCGCTCCAGGTCAGCGCGCCCGCGCAGGCGGCGAGATGCGTCGAGAGGATCGCCATCACCGCGCGCGAATTCGCCTGCAGCGCCGAGCCGCCGTTGAAGCCGAACCAGCCGACCCACAACAGGCCGGTGCCGATCACCGCGAGCGACAGGTCATGCGGCGCGAGATTTTCCGAGCCGTAACCGCGCCGGCTGCCGAGCATCACGGCGGCGACAAGACCGGCGCTGCCCGCGCTCAGATGAATGACAAGACCGCCCGCGAAATCCAGCACGCCGAGTTGCGCGAGAAAACCGCCGCCCCAGATCCAGTGCGCCAGCGGAATGTAGGCGAGCGTGAACCAGCCTGCACAGAACAGCATGTAGGATGAGAAACGCATGCGGTCTGCGACCGAGCCCGCGATCAGCGCCACCGCGATCACGCCGAACGTCATCTGGTAAAGCACGAACAGCGATTCAGGAATCGTCTTGGCGAAGGGATTGATGCTGTCCATCGTCATGCCCGAGAGCATGAAACGATGCAGTGTGCCGAGGCCGCCGCCACCACCCACGAATGTCAGGCTGTAGCCGTAAGCCACCCACAGGATCGAGATCGCGGCGACAGCGCCGAGGCTTTGCGCCATCGTCGCCAGCACGTTCTTCTTGCGCACCATGCCCGCGTAAAACAATGCGAGGCCGGGGACCGTCATCATCAGCACGAAAGCGGTGGCGACGATCATCCATGCGGTGTCGGTGGGGTTGATCCCGGTCGCGCTATCTTGCGCGAAAGCCGGGCTTGCCAGTGCGGAAAGGATCAGCGCGCCAAAGCCTGTTGCGGCGGTGCGGTTACGAAGCCAAGTCGTCATGGGAAAATTCCGGCAATCGTTGGAAATAAAACAGGGCGGGCGGCTTAGAGGGCGTCGGCGTCGGTCTCGCCGGTACGGATGCGTACCGCGTTTTCGATGGGCGTCACGAACACTTTGCCGTCACCGATCTGTCCGGTGCGTGCGCTGCCCGTGATGATCTCAACCGTCTTGTCGGCGAGGTCGCTGGTGACCGCGACCTCGATCCGCAGTTTCGGCAGAAAGTTCACGGCATATTCGGCGCCGCGATAAATCTCGGTATGGCCTTTCTGGCGGCCGTATCCCTTCACCTCGGTGACGGTCATGCCGTGGATGCCGATATTGGTGAGGGCCTGACGGACCTCGTCGAGCTTGAAGGGCTTGATGATCGCGGTAACGAGCTTCATGGGCGCGCCGGTCCTTCTGCTGCAAGCGGCTTCGCGTCTTTATAAAAACGCGGGCAACTCTGCCATCGATTTCATCAGGCCGGGCGAAAAAAGAGCAGTCGGGGAGGGTGTCTTCCGGCTCAACCGGCAGGCTTGGGCCGCCGTACCCGGACGGAGCCTTCCTGCGCCACGGAAGCGACCAGCGTGCCGTCGGCCCGGAAGATCTCGCCGCGGGAGAAGCCGAGCCCATCATGGGCGTTCGGGCTGTCCTGAGAATAGAGCAGCCATTCGTCGGCCCGGAACGGGCGGTGAAACCACAGCGCATGGTCGAGGCTCGCGCCGCTGATGCCGTTCTCGAACACGGTCCGGCCATAGGAGGCCAGCGAGGCGTCGAGCAGCGAGAAGTCGGAGGCATAGGCCAGCGCGCACATGTGCAGGGCCGGATCGTCCGGCAGCGGCTTTGCCGCTTTCAGCCAGATGGTGACATGGCCGTCGTCGATTTTTTCGCCGACATATCGTTTCAGATTGGTCGGGCGCAGTTCGAACGGCATCTCGGCCTCAAAAAAACGGCGGATGAAGTTCGGCATCTCGCTTTGCTGCTTTTCGTCGAGCACCTGATGGAGATCGAGCGACCTGACCTCATCCGGCGATGGCACCGGCGGCATCGCGGCCTGATGTTCGAAGATGCTGTCCTCATGCGCATGGAATGAGGCGATCATGGAAAAGATTTCGGCGCCCTTCTGCGAGGCGATGACGCGGCGGGTGGAGAAGCTGCCGCCGTCGCGCAGCCGCGCCACGTCATACTCGATCGGAACGGCGGGGTCGCCGGGCAGGATGAAATAGGCGTGCAGCGAATGCGGCAGCCGGCCCTCCACCGTGCGGCAGGCCGCGACCAGCGACTGGCCGACGACCTGACCGCCGAACACGCGCTGCCAGCCGCTTGGCGGACTGAAGCCACGGAATCTGTCGCTCCCCAGCGTCTCGAGATCGAGAATGGAGATCAGATCGGCGAGGGAGGCGGGCATTGCTTTACCTTCTGCGCGTGTCCGGCGCGGGTGACGGGGCCGCGGAGGTATCCGCAGGGGAGGCAAAACGTTATAAAACGCTCAAAGCCGGGCTCCGCAAGCGGTCTCGTGCGTTGAGGTAACGGTATTTGTTGGAGTGGCGATGACGAAACCGCAGGGCATCGTGCAAGGCATCGTAATCGGCGGCGGTGGGCTGACAGGGTTGTCGCTCGCGCTCGCATTGCGTCAAGGGTTGGGCCCGGACATTCCGGTGATCGTCGCCGATCCTGCTTTCGCGGTGCGCCCGAGCCGCGACCAGCGCGCCTCCGCGATCGTCGCGGCGTGCCGCAGGCTGTTCGAGACGCTCGGCGTGTGGAGCGAGGTCGCGCCGGATGCGCAGCCGATCCTCGACATGGTTGTGACGGATTCCAGATTGCACGATGCGACACGGCCTGCGTTCCTCACTTTCGCGGGCGAGGTCGCAGGCGGCGAGCCGTTCGCGCATATGGTGGAGAACCGCCATCTGATCGACGCACTGACCAATCATGCCGAGGCCAGCGGCGTAGAATTGCGCAGCGACACCGTGGCGACCTATGAAGCGAACGACAACGGCGTGCAGGTTGCGTTCGGCAGCGGCGACATCATCACGGCGCGGCTGCTTGCCGCCGCCGACGGTGCGCGCTCGAAATTGCGCCAGCGCGCGGGCATCGCCACCCATGGCTGGGATTACGATCAGGCGGCGATTGTCGTCACGGTAGGGCATGAGCGCGATCATGAGGGGCGCGCGGAAGAACATTTTCTGCCCGCGGGCCCGTTCGCGATCCTGCCGCTCACAGGCAAACGCTCGTCATTGGTCTGGACCGAGCAGCCCAGGGAGGCCGCGCGGATCGTGGCGCTCGGCGCGGAGGATTTCAAAACCGAACTCGAGACGCGCTTCGGCCTGCATCTCGGAGAGCTTGAGGTGCTCGACAAGCCACGCACCTTCCCGCTCGGCTATTTCGTCGCGCGCTCCTTCATCGCGGATCGGCTCGCGCTGGTCGGCGATGCGGCGCACGTCATCCACCCCATCGCCGGGCAGGGCCTCAACATGGGTCTGAAGGATGTTGCGGCGCTGGCGGAAGTCGTGGTCGACGCGGCACGCCTCGGCACGGATTTCGGCGCGGCCGACGTGCTTGAGCATTATCAGCGCTGGCGGCGGTTCGACACCATGGCGATGGGGCTTGCCACCAACGTCCTGAACGGAATGTTCTCGAACGATTTCGCGCCGTTGCGCGCGGTGCGCGATATCGGGCTCGGTCTCGTGGACCGGATGCCGCCGTTGAAAGGCGCATTCATCCGTCAGGCGGCGGGCCTCACCGGCGAAGTGCCGCGGCTGCTGCGCGGCGAGGCGCTGTAGGTCAGTCGATCTTGCGCGCCTCTTCCGGCAGCATGATCGGAATGCCGTCGCGGATCGGATAAGCGAGCTTCGCACCGCGCGAAATCAATTCCTGTTTCACAGCGTCGTATTCCAGCAGGCCTTTGGTCACCGGGCACACCAGGATTTCCAGAAGCTTCGAGTCGACGGGATCGGAATCGCGCGCGGGCGGAATGTTGGTCGTCATCTTCAATCCATCGTTAAAAGAAAAGCCTCGATTTTTTTACTGCACCGGCGGATCGCCCGAGGTCTGTTTCTTGGCGAGGTCCATTTGCGTCACCGCGATCAGGATTTCGGCACGCGTCTTGAGGTCGGGGGCTTCCAGCAGCGCCTGCTTCTCGGCGGGGCCGTAAGGCGACATCATCGCCAGCGCGTTAACCAGCGCCTCGTTGGGTGCTGCGCGAATGCCGTCCCAGTCCACCTTCAGCGAGTTGGCCTTCAGGAATTTGGTGAGTGTGTCGAGGACGGCGTCGCGGTCGACGTCTTCCTCGCCCTTGCGCGCGACGAAATCGTCGACGAAGGGAAAGAAGTCGACCTTGCACTGACGATACGGCGTCAGCACGGTCAGCTCCTCAACCACCTGAAAGCGCGCAATTCCCGTGAGCTCGAGAATGTAGCGCCCGTCACCGGTCTCGCCGAACTGCGTGATCCGGCCGACACAACCGATGCGAAACAGCCTCGGGTGCTCCTCGCTTTGCGAATGCGCGGCGTCGGGCTGGATGATCCCGATCATGCGGTGCCCGTCGCGCAGCGCGTCATCCACCATTTCCAGATAACGCGGCTCGAAAATATTCAGCGGCATCTGCCCGCGCGGCAGCAGGAGCGCGCCGGGCAGCGGAAACACCGGGATGGTCTCGGGCAGATCGCCGGGCCCACGATATTCGGAATTGATGGCCATTCGATGTAATCCCCGATGGCTTTAAGCGATCACGAGAACAGAATGGTGGAGAGGCGCTTGCGGGCCTCCACGGTGGCCTCATCCTCGCCGCCCCATGCCTCGAAGAACTGCAGCAGCTGCTTGCGCGCGCCGTCGTCGTTCCATTTGCGGTCGCGCCTGACGATCTCCAGCAAATGATTGGCGGCGTCGCTGCGCGCGTGCTTGGCGTTCAGCGCGATGGCGAGGTCGTAGCGGGCCTGATGGTCGAGCGGGTTTGCGGCAATCTTTTGCTCAAGCTCCGCGACCGGGCCGACTGACTGTGCCTGCTCGGCGAGATCGAGCATCGACTGCACGGCAGTGACGGAGGCATCGCCGCGCTTGGCCTCCGGCACCATCGCCAATGTCTGCTTGGCCTGCTCGAGCGAGCCCGCGACCACGTAGCAGCGCGCGAGACCCGCCATCGCCGGAACATTGGTGGCATCCTGCGCCAGCACTTCGGCGTAGATCTCGGCGGCGGTGGCCGCATCGCCCTCGGCGAGATGAGCTTCGGCCTCCGTTATCAGGTCGGCATCGCCGCCCGGCATGCCCTTGGTCAGTTTGTCGATGAAGGCGTTGATCTGGGCTTCCGGCTGCGCGCCCATGAAGCCATCGGCCGGCTGGCCGTTGACGAAGGCGATCACGGCCGGAATCGACTGGATGCCCATCTGGCCGGGGATCGCCGGATGCTCGTCGATGTTCATCTTGACGAGCTTGACCTTGCCCTTGGCGGCTCGCACCGCCTTCTCGATGATCGGGGTGAGCTGTTTGCACGGGCCGCACCAGGGCGCCCAGAAATCGATCAGCACCGGCTGGTGCTTGGATTCCTCGATCACGTCCTTCACGAAGGTCTGTGTCGTGGTGTCCTTGATGAGGTCTGGCGCAACGCTGCCCGCGGCGGCGTCATTGTCGAGTATCGTCACGTCGTTTCATCCCGGCTGATTGCTGCATTTGCGGACATTTACCATGCCCGGCCCTAAAATGGCGGCGAAAGTGACGATTTCAATCGCGGAAGCGCTTGAAATCGTTCCCGAACATGAACTTAAAGCCGATCCGGGGGTGAAAAAGGCCGCCTTTCTCTGTTGCATTGCCGCGCCGGGTTTGGCATAGGTTGCGCCCGGCGGCGCAAGCCGCCCATTTCTGATGCGGGTGTAGCTCAGGGGTAGAGCACGACCTTGCCAAGGTCGGGGTCGAGGGTTCGAATCCCTTCGCCCGCTCCAGAATCTTCAAACAACGAAGAAAATTGGCAACCACGCAAGCCGCCGCAAGGCGGCTTCGTCGTGTCTGGCCTCAACTTTTGGTTCCCTTCGGCGTTATCCTCCACGGGACTGAGGAGGCAGCATGACGGGACGAGATGCGGGAGATCTGCAGCGCTTCATCGACGCGCAGAGGCCGCTTTACGACCGGGTGCTCTGTGAACTGCGCGGCGGACAAAAGCGTACACACTGGATGTGGTTCATCTTTCCGCAGATCGAGGGCTTGGGCCACAGCGCGATGGCGCAGAAATATGCCATCGCCTCGCGCGAGGAAGCGGCGGCCTATCTCCGACATCCCCTGCTCGGCGGGCGGCTGGAGGAATGCACGGCGCTGGTCAACGCGATCGCGGACAAATCCGTCTACGAGATTTTCGGTTCTCCTGACGACATGAAGTTCGGCTCCTCGATGACATTGTTCGCGCAGGTCGCGAAAGGGCACAGCCTGTTCAAGGAGGCGGTTGAAAAATATTTCGGCGGACGCTTCGATGATGCGACTCTCGCAAGGATCGAAAGGTCATGAAAATCAGCGGACACCGCTCGCGGATTCCCAGTGCCAGGCCCGAACTCATCGCGACATCGACGCTGACGGTGACGACGCCGCGGCGCGGCTTCTTCGACATCACCACGGAAGCCCGGGATTTCCTGCAGGAGGCGCAGGCGGCGGTCGGCGCGCTGACGCTGTTTGTCCGGCACACCTCGGCATCGCTGACGATTCAGGAAAATGCCGATCCCGACGTGCTGACTGACCTCACCGATGCGCTCGACCGTCTTGCGCCGGAAAACGGCGGCTGGATTCACGGCAGCGAAGGCCCGGACGACATGCCCGCGCATATCAAGACCATGCTGACGTCATGCAGCCTGCAGGTGCCGGTGGAGAGCGGCGAGATGATGCTCGGCACTTGGCAGGGCATCTATCTCATCGAGCACCGTGCGCAGCCACACCGCCGCGAGATCGTGCTGCAATTCATCGGCAGCGTATCGTCCTAGATCGTTGTGGTGACGTAAGCTCCGTCGAACAAATCCGACGCCAGCCGCTCGAGATGGCGGCGCACGTCTGTCGGCCAGTCGGCAATCAGCGCATGAAAGCGCGCGCCGTCATTGGCGTAGAGCGCGCGGAGCACATCCTCGTAATGCGGCTTGTTGCCCGCGATGGCCGACAGAAAACGATGCACCGATTCCTGCCGCTCGCGTGCTTCATCCTTGGCGGCGGTTTTGCGCCGCGCGTCCTCGATCAACTTTCGCAGCGTCACCGACGCGCCGCCGGGTTGGGCAGCGAGCCATTCCCAGTGTCGTGGCAGCAAGGTCACCTCGCGGGCGACGACGCCGAGCTTTGGCCGGCCGGGACCGCGTGGCGCCGGTTCGGAAGACAATGAGTTTTTGAGGCGGGTGGTGACGTCCGCGACCGAGCCGCGAAAGTCGATTTCGACCGGGCGGCTGGTCTCAAGGTCGAACAGCAAGATCTGACTTTGGGGCGAGAGGACCTGTTTGACCCGCGCCGCCACGTCCGCGATGTCGCCGGAGGCGATGCAATGGTCGCCGTCGAAGGCGATAATCTGGACGGAAGGCATGACAAACCAATGGGTTGTGACGATGCCAATAATATACCCGGGTAAAATTAGTCTGTCAATATTACCCGGATATTATTTGGAGAAGCCCGGCAGCTTGCCCAGCGTGACGCCCGGCGGCGGCACATCATCGTCAGGCACGAAAATATCCGGCATCAGCGGCACCGAGGGATCGACCCGATAGGGCTGGAAATCGGTCACGCCTTCGGCGGCGAGAATTTTGTCGTCGATGCAGAACTGCCCGGTGAAGTCGCGCGACGACTTGGTGAGAATGATGTGCGCCGCGTCCGCGACGATCTCCGGCTTGCGGCTGGCGCGGATCATCGCCTCGCCGCCGAGCAGGTTGCCGACCGCGGCGGTGGCGATCGTCGTGCGCGGCCACAGCGCGTTCACCGCGATGCCGTCGCCTTTCAGTTCACCGGCGAGACCGAGCACGCACATGCTCATGCCGAACTTCGCCATGGTGTAGGCGGTCGAGGGCGCGAACCATTTCGTTTGCATGTCGAGCGGCGGCGACAGCATCAGGATGTGTGGATTCTCTGCTTTTTTCAGATACGGGATGCAGGTCTTGGAGACGAGGAACGTGCCGCGCGTATTGATCGCCATCATCAGGTCGAAACGCTTCATCTCGGTCGCCTGCACCGGCGAAAGGCTGATCGCGCTGGCATTGTTGATTGAGATGTCGATGCCGCCGAATTCCTTCACCGTCTGATCGACGGCGGCGATCACCTGCGCCTCGTCACGGATGTCGCAGGCGATGGGCAGCGCGCGTCCGCCCGCATCCTCGATCTCTTTCGCGGCGGTAAAAATCGTGCCTTCGAGTTTCGGCTGCGGCGCCGTGGTTTTCGCGGCGATGGCGATGTTGGCGCCGTCCCGCGCCGCGCGCTTGGCGATCGCAAGGCCGATGCCGCGGCTGCCGCCGGTGATGAACAGCGTCTTGCCTTTGAGGGATGTCATATAGCCTCCCGTATTAATAACCTGCCGCTTCCGCGCCGCGCGTGCGCGGGTCGGCTGCGCCCAGCCAGCCGTCCTTCGTGGCGGCAATCGAATTCGCCGAGGTCTGGCCCATCGGCGTCACGAGCGTGTGGCCCATGGCGCGCAAGGCGTCGCGCGTCGCCTGCGGAAAGCCATGCTCGATCCGCACTTCATCCGGCATCCATTGATGATGCAGCCGCGGGATGCTGACGGCCTGCGCGATGTTCAAGTGATAGTCGAGCGCATTGACGATGACTTGAAGGGTGGTCGAGATGATACGGCTGCCGCCCGGCGAGCCGGTGACGAGCACGGGCTTGCCATCCTTCAGCACAATCGTCGGTGTCATGGAGGACAGCGGCCGCTTGCCGGGGCCGGGCAGGTTCGCTTCATAACCGACCAGCCCATAGGCGTTGGATGCGCCCGGCGCGGCGGTGAAGTCGTCCAGCTCGTTGTTGAGCAGCACGCCGGTGCCTTCCGCGATGAGGCCGACGCCGTAGCTGAAATTCAGCGTGTAGGTGTTGCTCACCGCATTGCCTTGTGCGTCCACCACCGAGAAATGCGTGGTGTTGGTGCCTTCGTGCGGCTGCGCGGCGGCGGCCGCCTTCACCGGCGTCGATGTGTCGAGGCTGATGTCCGCGCGCAGTTGCGTGGCGTAATCCTTCGACAATAATCGTGTCAGCGGCGCTTTGCTGAAAGCTGGATCGCCGAGGTAGCGTGCGCGGTCGGCATAGGCGCGCTTCATCGCTTCGATCAGCACATGCAGCGAGGCGGGCGTCTGCGCACCCATTCTGTGCAGGTCAAATCCTTCCAGGATGTTCAGCGTCTCGATCAGTACCGTGCCGCCGGATGACGGCAGCGGCATCGACACGATGTCGTAGCCGCGATAGGTGCCGCGTACCGGCTTGCGCCAGACCGGGCGATAGGATTTCAGGTCGTCGCGGGTGATGATGCCGCCGGCGGCCTGGATGCCTGCGGCGAGTTTGTCCGCGACCGGGCCATCGTAAAATCCATCTGCGCCGTGATCGGCGATAGCCTGCAGCGTGTTCGCAAGATCAGGCTGAATGAGTTTGTCGCCTTCGCGCAGCGGCGTGCCGTCCGCGCGTGCGAGGAGCTTGGCACTCGATGGCCATGGCGCAAACCGCTGCCGCGCATCGGGCAGCGTGTCGGCGATGTCGTCGGTGATGATGAATCCGTCGCGCGCAAGTTTGATCGAAGGCGCGAGCAGATCCCTTAGAGAGAATTTTCCCGAGCCATAGCGATGCAGGGCTTCGGCCAGTCCGGCCACGGTGCCTGGCACACCGATACCGAGCGCACCATCGCGCGATTTCTCAGGATCAGGCTTGCCGTCCGGCCCCAGAAACATCGTCGGCGTCGCGGCTTTAGGTGCAGTCTCGCGATAGTCGAGCGCGATGTCTTTGTTCTTGCGCGCCAGATGGATCACCATGAAGCCGCCGCCGCCGAGATTGCCCGCGCGCGGATAGGTCACCGCCATCGCGAACCCGGTCGCGACCGCCGCATCCACGGCATTGCCGCCACGTTTGAGCACGTCGGCGCCAATCCTCGTGGCGATCTTTTCCTGCGCGACCACCATGCCGTGGCGTGCGAACACCGGCTGTGCGTGAGTCGGCAGCGACGAGATGCGGGCATCCTGTGCCAATCCGGCGGCAGGCAGCAGCATCAGCAGCAAGGCAAGAGCAAAACGGTTCAAAAGCAGGCTTTCCTGTTTCGGAGGAATGGTGGAGCGCGATAATCATCGCGAATTGATCTATAAGATGGCGACAAGCTAACCCGCCCGCCGCGTTCCCGCCAACGAACATGAAGGTGAAGATGACGTCCCTTGCGCCAGCCATGCAGCGTACCTATCCGCCGCGTTCGGCGGTGATCGGCTGGATCTTCTTCGACTGGGCGGCGCAGCCTTATTTCACGCTGATTACCACCTTCGTGTTCGCGCCCTATTTTGCAACCCGCGTTGCGCCCGATCCCGCCACCGGCCAGTCGTTGTGGGGCTTCGCCACCTCGATCGCCGGATTCCTGATCGCGTTTCTGTCGCCGGTGCTGGGCGCCATCGCCGATGCGGGCGGGCGGCGCAAGCCGTGGATCGCGGCGTTCGGCGCGCTGCTGGTGATAGGCTCATCCATGATGTGGATCGGCAGGCCCGGAGATCCATCTGTGATCGTACCGGTGCTGATCGCGTTCGGCATCGCCACCATCGGTGCGGAATTCGCCACCGTGTTCAACAACGCGATGATGCCGTATCTGGTGCCGCCGGAGAAAATCGGCCGCCTGTCCGGCACCGGCTGGGCCACGGGCTATATCGGCGGCATAGTGAGTCTTGTCCTGGTGCTGGGCTTTCTCGCTGCCAACGAGGCGACCGGCCGCACATTGTTTGGTCTCACGCCGTTGTTCGGGCTCGATCCGGTGATGCATGAGGGCGACCGCATCTCGGGGCCGCTGACGGCGGTGTGGTTCGTCATCTTTGTGCTGCCGATGTTCCTGTTCACGCCGGATCACGCCTCGAAGAAACCCGCGCTCGGTGCGGTGCGCGAAGGTCTGCGCGAATTGCGCGAGACGCTGCGCGCGCTGCCGTCGCAACCCAACATGGCGACATTCCTGATTGCCAACATGGTCTACACCGACGCACTGGTCGCGCTGTTTGCGTTCGGCGGCATCTATGCGGCGGGCACGTTCGGCTGGCAGACCATCCAGATCGGCACGTTCGGCATTCTGCTCGCGGTGAGCGGCACGCTCGGCGCGTGGGTCGGCGGCAAGCTCGACGACCTGCTGGGGCCGAAGACCGTCATCACCGGCGCGATGGTGATCCTGCTGCTGGCGATCCTCGCGATCCTGTCGATCGACCGCGACACGCTGTTCTTCGTCATTAAAGTCACCCCTCCCGCGCCGGGCGGCGGGCTGTTCGCGGCGCCTGCCGAGAAGGCCTATCTCGGGCTCGGGTTGTTCATCGGCTTTGCGGCGGGGCCGTTGCAGGCGGCGTCGCGCACGCTGCTCATTCGCCTCGCGCCGCATGAGCGCATCACGCAGTTCTTCGGGCTGTTCGCGCTGTCGGGAAAAGTCACGTCATTCTTCGCGCCGCTTGCGGTCAGCATCGTCACCGCCGTCACCGCCAGCCAGAAGGCCGGCATGGCGGTGCTGATCGTGTTCTTCGTCGCGGGACTTGCGCTGCTGTCGCGGGTGAAGGAGCCCGCGCGGCCTTAATGCTTGAAGTGCCGCGTGCCGGTGAACACCATGGCGATGCCATGTTCATCGGCTGCCGCGATCACTTCCGCATCGCGTACCGAGCCGCCCGGCTGGATCACCGCCGTCGCACCGGCCTCAATGGCAACCAGCAGACCATCGGCGAACGGGAAGAACGCATCGGACGCCACGACCGAACCTTTGGTCAGCGGATCTGAGAGGCCGAGTTCTTTCGCCGCGTCTTGCGCCTTGCGCGCGGCGATGCGCGCGGAATCGACCCGGCTCATCTGGCCCGCACCGACGCCGACGGTGGCGAGGTCCTTCGCATAGACAATCGTGTTCGACTTCACATGCTTGGCGACGCGGAAGGCGAAGCGCAGGTCCGCGAGCTCGGCATTGGTCGGTGCGCGCTTGGTCACGGTGGTGAGCGTCATGTCGTCGACCACGGCGTTGTCGCGTGACTGAACGAGTAGGCCGCCCGCGACCGTCTTGGCGATGAAACCCTTCGCGCGCGGATCGGGCAGTTTGCCCGCGAGCAGCAGCCGCAGATTCTTCTTCGCCGCGATGATCTTGATCGCTTCCTCGCTGGCATCGGGCGCGATGATGACCTCGGTGAAGATGCCGGTGATCGCGCGCGCGGCCTCCGCATCGAGCGGGCGGTTCACCGCGACGATGCCGCCGAACGCGGAGGTGGAATCGCAGGCCAGCGCCTTCTTGTAGGCGCTGACGATGTCATCGGCTTCCGCCACGCCACACGGGTTGGCGTGCTTGACGATGACGCAAGCCGCGCTCTTGGCCGGATCGAATTCAGCGACGCATTCGTAAGCCGCGTCGGTGTCGTTGATGTTGTTGTAGGAGAGCTGCTTGCCCTGCACCTGGCGCGCAGTGGCGACACCGGGGCGCTGTTCGGCGCTGACGTAGAAGGCCGCACTCTGATGCGGGTTTTCGCCATAGCGCAAGGCTTCGGCAAGCCGCCCGCCGATGGCGCGGAAATCCGGCGCGTCGATTTTCAGTTCGGCCGAGAACCAGTTCGAGATCGCTGCGTCATAAGCGGCGGTGCGCGCATAGGCCTTCGCGGCAAGCCGCTTGCGCAATGAAAGTGTCGTCGCGCCCTTGTGGGCTGCGAGTTCATCGAGCACGGCCTGATAATCCGAAGGCTCGACGACGACGGCGACATCGCCGTGGTTCTTCGCGGCGGCGCGGATCATCGCGGGGCCGCCGATGTCGATGTTCTCGATGCAGTCTTCTTCGCTGGCACCCTTCGCCACCGTCGCTTCGAACGGGTAGAGGTTGACGACGAGGAGATCGATCGGCGCGATGCCGTGGTCCTTCATCGATTTGGCGTGCTCGGCATTGTCGCGGATCGCGAGCAGGCCGCCATGCACCTTCGGATGCAGCGTCTTCACCCGGCCGTCCATCATCTCCGGAAAGCCGGTGAGGTCGGACACGTCCATCACCTTCAGGCCCGCATCCGCGATCGCCTTGGCGGTACCGCCGGTGGAGACGAGATCGACGCCATGGGCGGCGAGAGCTTTGGCGAAGTCGATCAGCCCGGTCTTGTCGGAAACGGAAAGCAGGGCGCGGGTCACGCGGCGCGGATGGTCGGTCATGCGATGGTCCAGGAGCAGGAAAATGATGGCCCGTGAGCGGTATTCCGCAAGGGAAAACCCACTTTGAGCCTGCGCCTACGCGCTAACATAGTTTGCGCGCCGGCAAAACCTCGCTCATAGCGTTTTCAAGCGAAGTGGGGACCGGTTCGCGTGAAGAAAACGCATCAAAACAAGCCTACAGCGGTAATTCCGGTTCGCGGCGCGGGTCGCGCTTGGCGTTGGCCGCGGCCGAACTGGCGGATTTGGCGAAACTCCAGTGCACGGTCGCCACCTGCCGCGCATGCTGGCGGATCACGATCTGGGTGGTCCGGCGCGGGCCGTCCGATCCGGCCAGAAACACGCTGTCCTCAAGGTCGATTTTCTGGTCAGGCGCCTCGAAGGTCCAGACGTCGCGGTTGGGCAGCATCAGCATGGCACCGCGGCCGTCGGTCAGGCGGCTGACCTTGACGGAGGGATGCAGGTGAAAGCGGATGGCGTAGTCGTCCATGCTGCCGCGAAATGCCGAGCCGGGCTCCTTCGCCAATTCGTCCTCGCCGTCGATGCGGCCGCCATCGGCGGCGACGGTCAGGACGCGGCGATGGATGAAGCCGAACTGCTTGCGGTAGCCGTCATGCGACATCGTCAGCGTGGTGCCTTCCGAGGTGACCTCGCGATAGGATTCGACGGTCTCCGGGCCCGCGACGATCGGCGAGCCTTGCAGCATCCGTTTCATCGCCGACCGTTCGACGAACTGGCAGGACGATGTTTCGGCATAGGTCAGCGTCGAATGCGCGGCCGTGGAGCGCGCGAAGCTGCGCCAGTTGTCGCGCCCGGTCGAAGGCATGCCGCAATTGATGACGATGCGGTTGGCGCCGCTCGACATCTCGAACGACAGGCATCCTGCATGCGCGTCGCGGCTGAGCGAGGGCGGTGGCGGCGGGCCGGTGTCGGCGATGATGGTAAGCGTGCCTGCGTCGAGCCGCTGGAAGCCGGTGTGTGGCATGTGCGGCATCGGCGTGCCGTGGGTGTCGTCATAGGCGAGCAGCGTGGCCAGCACGCCGGGGGCCGCCGCGTTCATGCCGTTGAACAGCGCGAACGAGCCGTCGTCGTGGCGGAAGAAGCGCAGCATCGGCATCATCCGGTCGATGGCGTTGAGCAGCGCGGGCGGCGGGGCGATGTTGCGCGCCGCGAAGGTCTGGCGCAGCGGCAGAAGATCGAGCAGCAGTTCGACCAGTGCGTCCGGGTTGCGCGAGATGTGGCCGCCGTCCGGCAGGATCTGGCGCTGCAATTCGTCGGAAAGCTTTTTCGTGGCGCCTTTGATGTGCTTGGCCTGATTGGCGAGGCAGAGCGAGGCGTAGCACAGCGCGATCAGAACCTGCAGCCGCGCAAGGCCATCGGGGATGTCGGCCTTGGTGTAGCGCAGGAAGCGGATTTCGCGCGTGAGGTTTTTCAGGAAGCGGCGATAGAAGCGCGCATCGGCATCGTGCAGCACCAATGGCGCCTGCGACAGCAGCGAGATGATGCGGCGCCCCACCACATCGGCGCGCTTCGCCACGGCACTCTTGCGCGGATGCGCGAGCCAGTCATCCAGCAGCGCGCGGGCGTTGGCGCGTGTGATCGCCGAATCCGCCGCGCGCAGATGGCGCAGCCAGCCAAAGCCGAGCAGGGAGACTTCCCATTCCTCGGAAGGCGGATCGAGTTCGAACACCGAGCGGCCGTGGCAGGTGACGATTTTCCCCGCGAACACGAAGCGGCCCGAATAGATTTCGGCGGCGCGGGTGGCGTCGGTGGTGCGCAGATCGTGCGGAGCGATCAGCAAACGGTCGGAGCGGCCGGGCAGGAGGCGCGTTAGAGCTACCGATGTACCGCTGGCGCGCGCCATCACCTTCCGCCCGACTCGTCCGAGCAGAAGTCCCGATATGCGCCTTTGTCCGGTAACCGACATCGTCCCCGTGCCGGAGGGAATCTCCGTGTCTCCTTTTTAGTCTGGAATTCCAGACAAGGCACGTCCGCATGGGGACAAAAGGCGGGAGGCGTCTGTGTGAAAAGGAGAAATCAGGTCAGGCCTTGACCAGGCGGGCGGCGTAAAAGCCGTCGAGCCCCGACAGCTTCGGATCGGCATGGGGCAGGTGGCAGGGCAGCGTGCGGACATCGCCATCGGCGGTGATGAGTTCCGACAGCCCGGCGAGTTCGCCGGGCGTGACGGGCATCCGCTTCACCTGCGGTTCGGAGGCGAGCAGCGATGCGATCGCCTGTTCGCCTTCCTCGGGTTCCAGCGAACAGGTGCAGTAGACCAGCATCCCGCCGGGTTTCAGCAGCGTCACGCTTTTCTGCAACAGGCGTTTTTGCAGGGCGTTGAGCGCGCCCATATCGGCTTCGTTCTTCAGCCAGGCGACGTCGGGATGACGGCGGATGGTGCCGGTCGCCATGCAGGGCGCATCGAGCAGGATCGCATCGAACGGGCCGCCGTCCCATTCGGTCGCATCCGTCGCCACACAACTGGCTTCGAGCGAAAGCCGCGCAAAATTGTCTTTCAGGCGCGCAAGCCGTCCGGCGGAGCGGTCGACCGCGGTGACATGGGCGCCCGCCTGCGCGAGCTGCGCGGTCTTGCCGCCCGGCGCCGCGCACAGATCGGCGACGGATTTGCCGGTGATGTCACCGAACAGCCGCGCAGGGATGGCGGCGGCGGCGTCCTGTACCCACCATGCGCCCTCGGAAAAGCCGGGCAGCATCGTGATCGGCCCATGCAGTTGCGTGCGCACGGTGCCGGTCGGCAGCATTTCGCCGTGGAGCCGCGTCGCCCAGCTTTCGGAATCGGTTTTTACCGTGAGATCGAGCGGCGGCTCGTGGCCGATGGCGCGGGCCATCGCGCGTGCATTATCTTCGCCGTAGGCCTTGATCCAGCGCGCCACCAGCCACGGCGGCAGGTCGATCATGCCATCCTTGACCTCTTCGACCAGCGGCAACCCTTCGCGCGCGCAACGGCGCAGCACCGCGTTGACGAGTCCCGCATACTTTGCCGCGCGACGGTCGGCCTGTACGAGACGGACCGACAGATCCACGGCGGCGTGATCGGGCACGTCCATCCACAGAATCTGCGCGGCGCCGATCAGCAGCGCACTCTGCGCGCGGGGTGCATCGCTTGGAATCCCGCGATCGAGCAGCCGCGACAGCAGATGGCCGAGCGTGCCGAGACGGCGCAGCACGGTCGCGACGAGACGGCGCATCAGCGCGCGGTCGCGGTCGGACAGCGTCTTGAGAACGGGATGGGCGGCAGGACCTTCAAGCTGATCGTCCAGCGTGCGCCGTTTGTGGAGAACGCCGTCGATGATATCGGCGGCTATGCGGCGCGCGGCGAGGCCGGGCACCTCGGTCGGCGGAACGAATCGCGAAGGCTTCATGGAATACTGTACAACCAAAGCAGGGAAGAGCGGGCATGCCGCAACGAAGACGCAGGGATGACATGCGAATATGCCAAATGTAAGAATCGTGACGCGGCTTAAATAAGACGCGGGACGATTATGAAGCGGCCATGTGCATCGCCGCTTCGCACTGAGTGATATGGAGGCGGATATGGCGGACGAGCCGAAGACAGACAATGCGGATGCGATGCCGCCGCGTCGCCCCTTGCCACCAGCCGCCCAGCGCGCGTTGGCCGAAGCCGAGGCCCGGAGGGCGGAAGCCGTGAAGGCCAAGGAAAAGAATAAGGAAAATGATCCCGCATCTGACCCCAACGATCCGAAAGAGATCAATGGACCGAAAGGCCCGGAGCCCACGCGCTACGGCGATTGGGAAATCAAAGGGATAGCCTCGGATTTCTGAGGGTTGAGGTCGCGGTGAGATCGGTTCAAATTATTTGAATGTAACTTGCCACAATGGCTTGCGGCGCATGTACACTAGATGCACATTCTGCCTGTAACCGTAACGGTTACAAATTGACAAAGGCTCGCCGGGGTGAACCGACGAGCCTTTGCTAAAACCCTCAAGTTCGCGAACGAGAGGGAGTGCGAAATTCCGGTGTGGCTGATCCAAACTTGCAGGCAAGGTCAGTCATCCGACTCGCACCATAATCGTGCTGCCCTTGCCATGTTGGTGCAAAGGTTTTCGACCTACTACAGCTAGTTGTACCCAATACTCACAAGGCACTGTGAATAAGCCAAATATGTCGGAAAACCCCCATAGAGTTTCGAGTCATCCCTTGACTCTGCTCATCGGCGGTTCCAGCGGAACGTATTGTCCCCCTACGTAGAACCGCTCATACGCTTGCTCGACAGAGGATCGCGCGGTATCTAGGGATATGTTCCTAGATACGCCGAATCGCATGGCAACCCGCTCCGCGCAGCGCCGCGACCGCCTGTGGGCGGGGACGCTGCTCGCGCTGATGTTCAGCGCGGGGCTCATTGCAGGGGCATGGCTTCCGCACAGCAGGTTCAACACATCGGCGGGCGATACCGAGCGGGCGGACCGCGACCGGCTGGTGGAAGCCTCGCGCAGCGGCGACGCAGGCGTCCGACAGTCCGCGCAGGTCATGTATGTGATCGACGGCGATACCTTCGAGGCGCGGGTGCATCTGTGGCAGGGGCTCGACATCACCACGCGCGTGCGGCTGCGCGGCGTCGATGCGCCGGAACTGAAGGCGCGGTGTCTCGCTGAATCACGCATGGCGCAGGCGGCGCGTGAGGCGCTCACCACATTCCTCAAGGAGGGCAGCGTCACGATCTACAACGTCGGACCCGACAAATATAACGGCCGTGTGGTTGCGGACGTTGCGACGCGCACGACGCCGAATGTCTCGGCCGCGCTGATCGCCACCGGGCACGGCCGTCCCTATAACGGGGGCCATCGTGCCGGATGGTGCGGTTAGCGCACCATCGCTCATGATATGAAAAACGCCGGAACGGCAGGCCTTATCGCGATGTGACCACGACCGGCGTGCCGACCGAGACGCGCTCGAACAGGTCGGTGATGTCGGGATTGTACATCCGCACGCAGCCATAGGAGACGTAGCCGCCGACCGACTTCGGCACGTTGGTGCCGTGGATGGCGTACTGGCCGCCCGCGAGCGTCATCGCCGCGACGCCCATCGGGTTGCGTGGCGAACCGCCTTCGATCACATCGGGAATGTTCGGATGATCGCGCTTCACATCATCGGGCGGCGACCATGCGGGATTACGGTACTTGCCGCTGATGCGCGTCTCACCCGCCCATTCCTTGCCGCGCTTGCCGACGCCGACCGGGTAACGGATCGCGTGCTGCTCATCGAGAATGAGATAGAGGCGGCGCTCGCTGGTCTTCACCACGATGGTGCCGGGCGAATAGCCCGCCGGTGCGCGGACCATGTCGGGATGCGCGAAGGCCGGCGCGGTGCCAGCGGCGAGAATAAGCGAACCGGCGGCAAAAGCGGCTGCAACGAATGAGGCGAACGGGCGCATGGCAATCAGTCTCCGCAAAATCCATTCAGGCGGCGCGGCGTCCCAAAACCTGCTTCTCAAGGCTTGTTTTTCAAGGCCCGCGCTTAGCCTACGCCGCACAAATGAGCGAACCGTTTCCGCTCGCCGTGCGACTGCGCGCCATAAAGGAAAAATCGGCGGCGGTGTAAATGTCCGCAAAACAACAGTTGCGGTTAAACCGCCGCGTGGCGGCGGGGGTTGCCTAACAATGCCGTGATGCCGCGCGCGCCCAAGAAAAAGGCCTCTCCCCGAAGGGAGAGGCCTGGATGCGAACGGCTTGAGGCCGGATCAGGCGTGAGCGGCCTTCTTGTTCTGGCGGTTGTTGACGAGGTCGGTGACGACGCCGGGATCGGCGAGCGTCGTGGTGTCGCCGAGGCTCGACGGTTCGTCCTCAGCGATCTTGCGCAGGATGCGGCGCATGATCTTGCCTGAACGGGTTTTCGGCAGGCCCGGCGCGAACTGGATCAGGTCCGGCTGCGCGATCGGGCCGATGTCCTTGCGCACCCACGCCACCAGTTCCTTGCGCAGCGCCTCGCTCGGCTCCACGCCGGCCATCAGCGTGACGTAAGCGTAGATGCCCTGGCCCTTGATGTCGTGCGGATAGCCGACGACGGCGGCTTCCGACACGCTCTCATGCGCGACCAGCGAGCTTTCGACTTCCGCCGTGCCCATGCGGTGACCGGAGACGTTGATGACGTCATCGACGCGGCCGGTGATCCAGTAATAACCGTCGGCATCGCGGCGGCAGCCGTCGCCGGAGAAGTACTTGCCCTTGTAGGCGGAGAAGTAGGTCTTCTCGAAACGTTCGTGGTCGCCGTAGACGGTGCGCACCTGGCCCGGCCACGATTTGGCGATGCACAGGTTGCCGCTGCATTCGCCGTCCAGCACCTTGCCGTCGGCATCGACGATCTGCGGCACCACGCCGAAGAACGGCTTGGTCGCCGAGCCCGGCTTCTGTGCGATGGCGCCCGGCAGCGGCGAGATCATGATGCCGCCGGTTTCGGTCTGCCACCAGGTATCGACCACCGGGCAGCGGGAATCACCGACCACGCGGTAGTACCATTCCCAGGCTTCCGGGTTGATCGGCTCGCCGACCGAGCCGAGCAGCCGCAGCGATTTACGCGAGGTCTTCTTCACCGGCTCGTCACCGGCCTGCATCAGCGCGCGGATCGCGGTCGGCGCGGTGTAGAAGATGTTGACCTTGTGCTTGTCGATGACATTCCAGAACCGCGAATTGTCCGGATAGTTCGGCACGCCTTCGAACATCATCGTGGTCGCGCCGTTGGCGAGCGGCCCGTACAGAATGTAGCTGTGGCCGGTGACCCAGCCGACGTCGGCGGTGCACCAGTAGATGTCGCCGTCGTGATAGTCGAAGACGTATTGGTGCGTCATCGACACGAAGATCAGATAGCCGGCGGTGGTGTGCAGCACGCCTTTCGGCTGTCCGGTCGAGCCCGACGTGTAGAGGATGAACAGCGGATCTTCCGCGTTCATCGGCTCGCACGGGCATTCGCTTTCGACCACGGCGGCGGCCTCGTGGTACCAGACGTCGCGCTTCGGATCCATGTTGACCTTGCCGCCGGTGCGCTTGACGACGACCACCCAGTCCACCTCGCCGTTGACCTTCTCGATCGCGGCATCGACGTTGGCCTTCATCGCGATGGTGCGTCCGCCGCGCAGACCCTCGTCGGAGGTGATGATGACGCGCGACTTGCAGTCGCGCAGGCGGCCGGCGATGGAGTCGGGCGAGAAGCCGCCGAACACCACCGAGTGGATCGCGCCGATGCGCGCGCAGGCGAGGATCGCATACGCCGCCTCCGGGATCATCGGCAGATAGATGGTGACGCGGTCGCCCTTCTTGACGTTGCGCAGCCGCAGGATGTTGGCCATCTTGCAGACTTCGTCGTGCAGTTCGCGATAGGTGATGTGGCGCGATTCAGACGGATCGTCGCCCTCCCAGATGATGGCGGTCTGGTCGCCGCGCTTCTCCAGATGCCGGTCGATGCAGTTGTAGGCGGCGTTGAGAACGCCATCCTCGAACCATTTGATCGAGACCTTGCCGAGTTCGAACGAGGTGTTCTCCACCTTGGTGAAAGGCTTGATCCAGTCCACCCGCTTGGCCGCCTCGCTCCAGAACCCGTTCGGGTCCTTGATCGAGCGCGCGTACATGTCGTTGTACTTTGCCTCATCGACATAGGCGCGTTTGGCCCACTCTGGCGTGACTGGATGGATAGTCTCGGACATTGTCTTCTCCCGGATCGCCCATGAACGCGGGCGGTTAATCTTATTGACCGGGATTATGCGCCCCCCGAGGGGAGGGGGACAAGTTGGAAGATTTAGGACTTTTGTCGAGACACGATTGAAATCTTTCAAGCGTTTGAGCGGCGAAGCCGGACGAAACGCCGCAGACCAGGAAACATTCGGAGAAAATGGCGTGGTTGCGGGCGTCAGACGCCGCCCATTTTGCATACGATCGCCCATTGTTGAGGAGTCACGGCCTGCACTGACAAGCGTGACAACCGCAACAACTCCATGTCGGCGAGCTTGGCCTCGGCTTTTACCGCGACCAGCGTCACCGGCGTCTTCAATGGCTTCCTGGCGGCGATATCGACGCAGACGAATTTGCCGGATGCATCGGTCGGATCGGGATAATGCTCGCGCACGATCTCGACGATGCCGACGATCTCCTTGCCCTCGTTGGAATGATAAAAGAAGGCCAGATCGCCCTTCTTCATCTTCATCATGTTGAGCTTGGCGGAGTGATTGCGCACACCGGTCCAGGCCTCGCCTTTGTTGCCTTTGGCGACCTGCTGGTCCCACGACCATGTCGAGGGTTCGGATTTGACGAGCCAATAATTCATCGTACTTCCTGTACAATCGCCGATGAGCAAAAGCGATGGTAGCAATCGAGATTGCCTATCCTTCCGCCTTGAAGGGGCGGGTCAGCAGCATCTCGATCGCCTCGTTGATCGTGATCGCGCCGCCAAGCACATGCGCGACCGCCTGCGCCACCGGCATTTCGATTTTCTTGTCACGCGCGATCTCGATCAGCACCGGCGCGGTGAATTGCCCTTCGCTCAGGATGCCGGGAGAAAATGTTTCGCCACGCCCGAGCGCCATGCCGAAGGCGAAGTTGCGCGACTGCGGGCTCGAGCATGTCAGGATCAAATCGCCGAGACCGGACAAGCCCGAAATCGTCTCGCTGCGCGCACCGCAGGCGAGGCCGAAGCGCATCAGCTCAGCGAAGCTGCGCGTGGTCAGCGCGGCAAGCGCCGACGCGCCGAGCTGTTTGCCGGCGGCAATGCCTGCCGCGATCGCCAGTACGTTCTTCACCGCGCCGCCGATCTCGACGCCGCGCACGTCGGTGGTGTGGTAGGGCCGCAACGATGGCGAGCCGAGCGCATGCGTCAATGCGACGGCAAGCGATTCCTCCGCCGCGGCGAGCGTCACCGCCGTCGGCAGGCCGCGTGCGACGTCGCTGGCGAAACTCGGACCCGACAGAATCGCGGGCCGTGCTTGCGGCAACACTTCCGCTGCGATCTCGGTCATGAATTTATGGGTGCCGCGCTCGATGCCCTTGGCGCAGATCACGACGGGCGTTCCTTGCGTGACGTATGGCGCAAGCCCCGTCATCGCTGCGCGCAGGCTTTGCGCCGGTGTGACCAGCAGAAGAATATCGGCCTTCGCGCTGTCTCCGAGATGGCCGGTCAATTGGATGGCCTGATCGAGCTTGATGCCGGGCAGGCGCGGGTTCTCTCGGCTCTGTTTCACCACATCGAGCGCGGCCGCGTCGCGGCCAAACAGCGTCACCGCGCGGCCCGCGCGCGCGCAGGCGTTGGCCAGCGCCGTGCCCCATGCGCCTGCGCCGATGACCGAGATGGTGTTGAAGGGTGCCATGAGCCTGCTTTGGCGTTGTGTGGAGTGCGATTGAGGAACAGTTTCGCGGCGCCGCGTCAATGCCGCGCGCGGGTGTTGATGAATTTTGTCGGTGTCTCGGTGGCTTCGTCTAGTTTCCAGCGCGCACGCGGCGGCGCCGCCATGGCGTCGGTGAGGCCGAGCGCGAGCCGCTCCGCCCCCGCCCATGCGATCATCGCGCCGTTGTCGGTGCAAAGCTGCGGCGGCGGCACGATCATGGTGATCTGGTCGTTGGCGGCGATTTCCTGCAGCGCGTTGCGGATCGCGACATTGGCGGCGACGCCGCCGGCCGCGACCAGCGCGCGCGGCGCGCCGAACTGTTCGCGAAACAATCTCAGGCCTGAGCGAATCCGGTCGGCGGTGGATTCGAGCACCGCGGCCTGAAAACCCGCGCACAGATCGGCGACGTCCTGCGGCTCGAGCGGTTCAAGCCGCGAGGCCTCGTTGCGCACGGCGGTCTTCAGCCCGGACAGCGAGAAATTCGCATCTTTCCGTCCGAGCATCGGGCGCGGAAATGAAAACCGCTCCGGGTCGCCGTCGCGCGCGGCGCGCTCTACCTGCGGCCCGCCGGGATAGGGCAGGTCGAGCATTTTCGCGACCTTGTCGAAAGCTTCGCCCATCGCATCGTCGACCGTGGTGCCGAGCCGGACATATTCGCCGACGCCCAGTACGGCGACGATCTGGGTGTGGCCGCCGGAGGCGAGAAACAGGCAGTAGGGAAACGCCAGCGGCACCGTGAGGCGCGGCGTCAGCGCATGCGCTTCGAGATGATTGACCGCGATCAATGGCGTGTCGTGCACAAGCGCGATAGCCTTGGCGGTGGTGAGGCCGACGATGACGCCACCGATCAACCCCGGACCGGCCGCCGCGGCCACGCCGTCGAGTTGCGAAAATTCAACGCCTGCCTCGGTCATGGCTTTTTCAACCAGCACGTCGAGCATTTCGACATGGGCGCGCGCCGCGATTTCCGGCACCACGCCGCCGAACGGCGCATGTTCGGCGATTTGGGAGCGTACGATATTGGAAAGAATCCGGCCCGAACCGTCCGCATGGCGTTCGATCACGGCGGCTGCGGTTTCGTCGCAGGTCGTCTCTATTCCCAAAACCAGCATTGCGGAGTCTTGCGCCAAAATCAGCCTTCAAGCCAAGTGTAAGCCATGTCGCCGGGTGGATCGGCCGGAGCACTTGCGTTTACCGCCAAAGCGGCGTTCTGCTTGGTTCTCGGGTAGCATTAGCGGGCGTCCGGTAAAAGTGGGTTCCGCAGATTGAGGTATGAATGGCGATACTGGTGATGCGGCCTTTTCCGGACAACGAGGCGACCGCGGCGGCCCTGCGCGAGGCCGGATACGGCGTTTTGCTGTCGCCCGCGCTGCGGTTCGAGCCGATCGCCATCCGCGACGAGCCGGATGCACATTATAATGCGGTCATCGTCACCAGCGCGAATGCCTTGCGCGGCATCGTCGGGCAGCCGCTGCTGGAGCGGTTGCGCGACACGAAGGTGTTTGCCGTCGGCGATGCCACCGCGGAGGCCGCCCGTGCCTTCGGCTTTTGCGATGTCGAAAGCGCGTCCGGTGATGCTGTGGCCCTTTGCGAACTGGTGGAGGCGCGGCTGCGTGGCTCGGGTCAGATTTGCTATCTCGCGGGCGCCGACCTCAGCCGCGATCTGGGAACGGATTTGGGTACGCGCGGGTATAACGTCACCACGCTGACAACCTATCGGATGACGCCGCTCGTGCATTTTTCGGAGGCCGTCGAGGCGGCCTTTGGCGCTGGCGACGTCGAGGCCGTGCTGCATTACTCGCGGCGCAGCGCGCAATCGTTTGTCGGCGCGGTGAAAGCTGCGGGGCTGGAGATTTCCGCGCTGGCCTTGCCGCAATGCTGTATTTCGGATGTGGTGGCTGCGGTGTTGCGCGAAGCCGGTGCGTCGCGGGTGCTGGCCGCGGCGTCACCTGACGAAAATGCAATCTTCGAGACGCTTTATCGGGCGATTCCGGTGAAGCGGCGCGCGGCCAAATCTGGTAAAGGATAGGAAAACCGGGCGGACCATGGCCACAGACGACGATCAGCGTGAGACCGACGAGGCCGCCGCCCGCAAGCGTGCCGCGCCGACCATTGATCTTGATCCCTCCGAGGTGACCGACACCACGCCCGGCGCTGAAGAGAAAGTCGAGGCAGACAAGCCGCGGGCTGGCTGGCGCGCCCGCTTCGGCGGCGGGCGTTCATCGAAAGACAAATCTGAGTCGGGAGAGGCCGCGGCCCCGGCGGCCGTCGTGCCGTCGCGGATCATTCTGGCCGCAATGTTCAGCGCCGCCGTGGTGGCGCTGCTGGTGAGCGGCTTGTGGAATGTTATCTCGCCGGGCAATTCCGATCCGGACATTCCTCCCGCGCAGACGTCAACCATCGAAAATCTGAATACGCGCGTAACCAACCTCGAAGACAAGCCGGCCGCGCCTGTCGATGTCAGCGCGCTGACGAAACGCCTCGATGCGCTCGATACGTCGCTGACCACGATCCGCAAGGATGTGACGGCGCTGCGCCAGCAGGTGCAGGATGCGTCCGCCAAGATCGCGGCTCTGGAAAAGGCCGCTGCATCGGCAGCGCCTGCCGAGAAGGCCGCATCCGCGCCGGATATGTCCGGCATCGAAGGCCGTCTCTCGAAGCTCGAACAGCAGCTTGTCGCCGCTGGTGCTGAAGCGGCGGCGGCAGCGAAGCCTGCTGCGCCGAAGCTGCCGGACGATACCGCGCTGCGCCGCGCACTCGCGGCCTCCGCGCTCGATCAGACCGTGCAGCAGGGCCTTCCCTATGCGACAGCGCTGGCCACCGCCGCGCGGTTTGGTGACGGTGCGGTCGATACGCTGAAGCCGCTTGAGGCCTTTGCCGCGACCGGCGTGCCGGGTGCCGACGCCTTGAGCCGCGAATTGCTGGCGCAATTGCCGCGTCTTGAGGCCAAGCGCGAGAGTGCGCCGGCGGCGAGCGGATGGCTCGACCGCTTGCGCAACAGCGCCGCGCATCTCGTGCGCGTGACGCGGATCGATGACGCAGGCTCGGATCGCGCGGCGTTGCTGTCGCGCGCGAAGACGGCGGCGGAACGCAGCGATCTGCAGGAGGCGCAAAAGATCGTCGCGCAATTGCCGGAGCATGATCGCGGCGTGTTGCAGGGCTGGATCGACAAGGTTCATGCGCGCGCGGCCGCGCTTGCGGCTTCGCGTGCCTTCAATCAGGCCGCGACGGCGGCGCTGCCGTCATCGTCCCATTGATGTAGCGTTGCGATCGGAATCCGTATGGTTCGCATCTTCTCCTTCCTGATCCTGCTGACGGTGGCGGCGCTGGGCGCGACATGGGTCGCCGATCAGAGCGGCGGCGTTGTTCTGTCGTGGAACGGCTGGCGGGCCGAGACCTCGCTCCCGGTTCTTGCGCTCCTCGCCCTCATCCTTGTCATCGCGGCGATTCTGGTATGGACGATTGTTCGTGCATTCTGGAAGACGCCTGCGCGGTTGCGCCGTTACCGGCACGAGAAGCGCGAGGCCAAGGCGCGTCACGCCATCACGCAAGGCTTGATCGCCGTCGGCACCGGCGATTCATCGCTCGCGCATCGTCATGCGGGAACGGCGAAGCGGCTGGCGGAGCATGATCCGCTGACGTTGCTGTTGCAGGCGCAGACCGCGCAACTGGAGGGTGATCGCCCCGGCGCACAGCACGCGTTCCATGCGATGGCCGAGCGGCAGGACATGCGCCTTCTCGGCCTGCGCGGGCTTTTCATCGAGGCGCAACGCAACGACGATCTTCATACGGCGGTCGCGATGGCGGAAGAGGCCCTGAAGATCGCACCGAGTTCGCCCTGGGCCTCGCATGCGGTGCTCTGCTTCCGCTGCGCGCAAAGCGATTGGGACGGCGCGCTTGCTCTCCTCGACAGCAATTATTCGGCAAGCCTGATCGAGAACGCGCCGTATCGCCGCCAGCGGGGCGTGCTGCTGACGGCGCGTGCGCTCGAGCTGGAGGAACGCGATCGCGATCTGTCGCGCAAGAGCGCGATGGAGGCGATCAAGTTCGCGCCGCAACTCGTGCCTGCTGCTGTATTGGCCGCAAAGTTCTACAGCGAGGACAATCAGGTTCGCCGCGCCATGCGCACCATCGAAGTGGCGTGGAATGCCAACCCGCATCCCGATCTTGCCGATGCTTACGCGCATGTCCGGCTCGGCGATTCCGCGCGCGAACGCCTTGCCCGCGTCGAGCTCCTTGCACAGAAGGCGCCCGATCATCGCGAGAGCCGGCTTGCGATTGCGCGCGCCGCGATCGAGGCGAGCGAATTCGGCCGTGCGCGCGAAGCGCTCGCGCCGCTGCTCACAACCATGACGCAACGCGTGGCGCTGTTGATGGCGGAGCTTGAGCGTGCCGGAAATCATGATGAAGGCCGCGCCCGTGAATGGACGGCGCGTGCGGTGCGCGCAGCACCCGATCCGGCGTGGACGGCGGACGGCTATGTGTCGGATCGCTGGCGGCCGGTGTCGCCGGTCACCGGACGGCTCGATGCCTTCCAGTGGGTCACGCCGGTGGCGGCCCTGACCTCCGATCATGTGGACGTCGCGGCGGAAGCGTCCCATCTTCCGGAAAAGCTGCCTGAGCCGGCCTCCGTCGCGATCGAATCGAAAGTCGCCCCCGCCGAGCCAGAACCCGCTGTCGAAAAGGCACCCGTGGAAGCAGCCCCCGCGCCGGTCAAGCCGGACAATGTGGCCCCGCCGGTGTTCCGGGCGCGTCCGGCAGGTGAGGCCCGCAGCCCCGCGCCGTCCGCCATTATTCCGCTGGTGCGCGCGCCCGACGATCCGGGTGTTCCCGAGGACGATTTTTCGGATGATCCGGATGCCGCCCATGACCGTCAGCCCGGCGGCTGGCGGGGATTCGTGTCGCGGCTTGGGGGCTGACCTGGCGGCTAAACCGGCCCGGAAATCTTGCAAAACCGGGCTGCGACCGATAAACACGCGCCTGTTCGCACCGGATTCCGGCCAGCGATCAGGGTTCGCCGCAATAGCTCAGTTGGTAGAGCACGTCATTCGTAATGACGGGGTCGGGGGTTCGAGTCCCTCTTGCGGCACCACCTTCCTCACAATCAAAAATTGGTCTGGATGGTAACGGGAGCGTACTCCCGTGCAATCCGGGATTGCAGCGCGTGGCATTGGCCGTGCAGACCGGCAGTCGTGGTTACACGGTGGTTACCGTTGTTGATGCTCGCCAATAATATTTTGGTGCCATGCCGGGGTTGTCATACGTGGCCCTGACAGAAGAAAAGGCTCGGAAGCCACCTCCAGTGTGACGGCTTTTCGACAACGGGTATGCGCTACGCATCCTTCGGCAGTACAGACCGAACCCGTGCGATGAATGTATGGAACTCCCGCATGAAGTTGCGAAGAAATTCAGCAGTGCTGTCGTTCGTAACTTCCCCATTGTCGGTGATGAGGCCCGGTGTGAACTGGATATAGGCCTCGGGGGCGTTCATCTGGGGCGAGTTACAGAAGCCGAGTACACTACGCAGGTTCTGCTGGGCAACGGCGGTTCCGATTGAGCCCGGAGATGTTCCGATGACCGCCGAAGGCTTGTGCGCGAACGAATTGGTGCCATAGGGGCGGCTGGCCCAGTCGATCGCATTCTTCAGCCCGCCGGGTATTGAACGATTGTACTCGGGAGTGACGAACAGCACGGCATCGACAGCCGCGATGGCATCCTTGAAAGCCTTGCCGGCCGGGGGATAGTTAGCGTCATAATCATAGCTGTATATCGGCAGATCCTTGAACGAAATCTCCGACATCTCAAGTTCCGGCGGGGCGAGCCGTGACAGCGCCTGGGCGAGCTTGCGATTGATTGAGCCCTTGGCGAGGCTGCCGATGAGATAGCCTACCTTATGCGTGGTCATGGGTTCCTCCTCTTCCGTAAACGAGGCAGTCCGCTGCGACCGGATTATACGCCGTGCGATTGTTTCCCTATTCAAGCCGCCTGTCATCTTGATTGTGCTTCGACACCGACAGAGCCTGCCATAAGGCTGCCCGCTTCCGAGAGAATGACCGTCCTTATCCGATTGCGGGATCCGGTTTATGGTCGACCTTGCGGTTGCAGTTGGGGCGCGTGATTATCCTTCACTCTCACGCCAGAGAAGAGCAGCTTGATCGGAGATTGTCATGGCCACGCAGGCTTCGCTTCAAGGAGCTTCAGTCGTCCTACGAGACCTGAGCAAACTGCTACCCGATCTCGAGGCGCTCTATAAGGACGTCCACTCCCACCCCGAATTGTCGATGCAGGAGACGCGAACGTCGGGTATTGCCGCCGATAGACTGAAGAAGGCTGGCTACGAAGTGACAGCCGGAGTGGGTAAGACGGGTGTCGTTGGGCTGCTCCGCAACGGCGAAGGGCCAACGGTGATGCTGCGCGCGGACATGGACGCGCTGCCGATCGCAGAAAACACCGGCCTTGCCTATGCCAGCAAGATCACAGCGATTGATGCTGAGGGAAATAGCGTGCCAGTGGGCCACATGTGCGGCCACGATATGCATGTCGCGTGGCTGGTCGGTGCAGCAACACTGCTATCGCAGGTCCGCAATGCCTGGAAGGGCACATTAATGGCCGTCTTCCAGCCAGGCGAGGAAACCGCGCAAGGTGCGCAAGCCATGATCGATGACGGTCTGCTTAAACGCTTTCCCGCACCCGATGTCGTGCTTGGCCAGCACGTCATGGTCGGCCCTGCTGGTACTGTCGCTGGAAGCGCGGGGCCGATCACTTCTGCGGCGGACAGCCTGCAAATCCGGCTATTCGGGCGTGGCGCGCATGGATCGATGCCACAGGCCAGCATCGATCCGGTCGTCATGGCGGCATCTATCGTCCTGCGGCTCCAGACAATCGTGTCCCGCGAGGTTGCCGCTACCGACGCTGCGGTGGTGACGGTCGGCGTGTTGCAGGCTGGCACGAAGGAGAACGTCATCCCCGACGACGCCATCATTAAACTCAATGTTCGGACCTTCGATGCCAGCGTACGCAAGCACGTCCTTGAGGCCATCGAGCGGATCGTGATTGCCGAGGCTGAAGCCTCTGGTGCCCCGCGTAAGCCGGAGATCACGCCGCTCGACCGCTATCCACTCAATGTGAACGACGAGGCTGCGAGCAACCGTATCGCCGAGGCATTCCGTAACTACTTTTCTCCCGACCGAGTGAGGCATACCGGCCCTGCGCCGGCGAGCGAGGATTTCGGCTGCTTCGGCACCGCGTGGCAGGTGCCATCGGTGTTCTGGTTTGTGGGTGGCAATGATCCCAAGACTTATGCCGAGGCAAAGGCGGCAGGTAAGCTGAACGAACTACCGGTCAATCACAGCCCACAATTCGCGCCAGTCCTGCATCCCACTATGGAGACTGGCGTCGAAGCCCTGGTCGTGGGCGCGCTAGCCTGGCTTGGTACAGGCTAAATTATTTGCATCAGCTGGACACCGAATGCGTTGTGGGTGGTGTCCAACTGGTGGCCAACGGTTAAATTTATCCTGGTTATCACTTCGTAGGCCCGGCTCGATACGGTAAGCTTTCGGGAACGGAGCTGCCATGATCGCCATCGAAACCTTCGTGCATACTCTTGATTTGGGCGGCACATTTGTTTTCGCAATTAGCGGGGCCGTTGCCGCAGTCAATCGCCGGCTCGACATTTTCGGCATCCTCGTCTTGTCTTTTGTTGCGGGGAATTTTGGTGGAATTACCCGCGATTTACTGATCGGCGCAGTGCCGCCGGCCGCCTTGACCGATGGCAGGTATTTGCTGGTTTCTGCCCTGGCCGGGCTCATTACCTTCTTCTCTTATGCGGGCGTCGATCGGCTCCGCACTCCCGTGCTCATATTTGACGCGGTAGGACTGTCATTCTTTGCCGTAGCTGGTGCGCAAAAGGCGATCGCGTTCGGGTTGAGCCCGGTCATGGCTGCTCTCTTGGGCATGCTAACCGGCATCGGTGGCGGCATGATGCGGGACGTTCTCCTCACCGAGATTCCGCAGGTACTGCGTTCCGATCTGTACGCCGTTGCAGCACTGGCTGGCGCCTCCATCGTGGTCGTCGGTCATTTACTGGGTTTCCCCTATGCCGCCTCGGCGTTCGCTGGCGGTGCTTTGTGCTTCGGTCTTCGCTTCATGGCGATCCGATACCGCTGGCATTTGCCGGTCGCTCATCTTTCCGCGCGAGGACGTGCGGCGGTAAGCCCATCGATAGATGAGAAGCCACACTCCAACTGAGGAAGTGAGATTAGAATAAACGGGCTTCGTAACTCGGTCTGCTTACAAACGCGCCCGTGGCGCCGTTGCGGGAGATCTGATGGTCCGGAAGAAGATTTGCGCCAACGGCAAGTTTGTCGTGCTGAACGAGCGACTAAATCGCTCACGGGGCCTTGGATGACGCGCGCTTCGCTTCGCCGGAGCCCGTCACCACCACGGTCGCCGTCATGCCGGCGCTCAGTGTGATGTCTGGTGGCACGTAATCGATTGCGATGCGCACCGGAATACGTTGCGCAAGCCGCACCCAGTTGAATGTCGGATTGACGTTGGCGATCAATTCGCTTCCCGGCAGATTGTCACGGTCAGTGATGGCGCGCGCAACGCTTGCGACATGGCCGCGTAATTCGGGGCTGAAGCCGAGAAGCCGGATCGAGACGTCGTCGCCGATATGGATCGAGCGCAGTTTCGTCTCCTCGAAATAGCCGGCGACGTAATAGGAATCGCTGTCGACCACGGCCACCATCGCCTTTCCTGCCGTGGCGTAGTCGCCCTTGTCGAGCAGCAGGTTGGTGACGTGACCGTTGACTGGCGCGCGCACCTGGGTGCGCGCAAGATTGAGCTTGGCGATGTTGAGGGCAGCCTGCGCCTGATCGTAAGCGGCCTGCGCGGAGAGGGCGGCGCTATGAGCCTGCGCAAGGGCTTCATCCGAGATCGAGGCGGAGGAAAGCCTTTGCCGCCGCTCGTATTCCTGCTGCCGCTGGTCACGCAGGCTCTCGGCTCCGGCGAGGGCGGCTTCGGCGTTCGAGAGCGCGAGCTGGAAACGTGCCTGGTCGATGACGAACAACACGTCGCCCACCTTGACGCTCTGGTTGTCCGTGACGCGGACGTCGATCACGACGCCGGAGACATCCGGCGTCACCTGCACCACATTGGCGCGCACCCGTGCGTCGCGCGTCCATGGACTGTCTTCGTAAGTACGCCACAGGAACCAGCCCGCGACCGCCGCAGCGGCGAGGGTAAGCAAGGTCACGGAAAGACGCAGGATCGGCAGGCGTTCGGACATCCCAACATTTCCAGTTAAATCGGTTTCCGGTTAGAGCGTTGCGACGACAACGATGCTGAGCAAAATGACGTAGAGGGCGGTATTGAACAAAGGTGGATGCCAGATGAAACGATAAAGGCCGGTGCGCGACAGCGCAAAGCGCGTGGCCAGCCAAAGCAATGCGGCCACGAGTCCATATCCCATCAGGGGCGGCAGCAACACGCCTGCGAAGTTGATTTCCTTGATCATGCGGTCACCGTCTCCATTCGTGGAGATTCATCCCTGGGCGGCTGGCCGAAAAACACCGCATGCCGTTTCATCAGCATGTCGATGTTGTAGAGCGCCTCGGCGGCACGCAGCGTCACCGCGCTGCCGTCGCAATGCAGAAGCTCGGCGCTGGCCGCGCCGAGCGAAGGCAACGGCGTTCTACCCGCGCGGTTGCGCGCGGCGCGTGCGAAGTAATCCGATATATCCCTGCAAGCCGCGGTGACGACACGCGCGGCCGACGGCGGCAGATGATGCTGCAGCGAGTGCAGAACCATCACGTTCAGCCCGAGGCGAAGGCTGCCGAGTCCGCCCTGGATCGTTGCGCGTTCGTCCGCCTTCATCGGATTGAGCCGGGCGAACAGTGCATTGTTGCGATCGAACATCCGGCTCTCGAACGCAGCGCGGTCGGCATGCTCGTTCCGGCTGATTGCGGTGAGGTCGCGAAACATGCCCTGCTTGAGCCGCTGCACCGCCCAGTCGGTCCGCAGCGGCCAGAGCAGCCCGAGCGAAGCGACACCGATGGCGATGCCGGTGACATAACCGAGCGCGCTGTTGAAAAAGGTGGCGAAGTCGTAGGTCATGGTGTTGACGATCGGCATCAGGCCACCTGCGGTCAGGATCAGCGGCAGGGTGAAGCGCACCGCCTGCGGGACCGCGAGAAAGGCGCCTGCGATAAGGTAGAACGGCGCCAGCGCAACCGCCAGCGCGATGAATCCGGACAGCGGCGGCAGCACCGCGAACAGATAGAACGCGGCGATGGCGATGCCGGCGAAGCTCATCCAGAGAAACACCGCCGAGGCGGCGGCCGGGTTGTCGCGGCCACCCATGATCGCACAGATGATGGCGGCGAAGGTGACGGCGGTCGGGCCGTTCGGCCAGGCCGAGAAAATCCAGAAGGCGCTCGCGAACAAGACGGCGAATGTTGCGATCGCGCCGCCGAGCAGCGCGGCGGACAGATCGCGGTAGGGACGGAAGGACGGCGCGGGTTGATTGCCGGGAAGGCGGCGCCCGCTGACGATATGGGTGCGCAGCCAGACCGCATCGCGCCAGAGATCGAGCACGTCGCCGAGCCGCAGCAGCATGCTGCGCACGAGGAAAGAGCGGGTGTCGGCGCGCAGGGTGGCGATATCCGGCAGATGGGCGTCGATCTCGCGGTGAAGTTCTGTCTCGTCGAAGCGTTCCGCCTGCGCGTCGGCTGTGGTTTTCGCCCCCGCCGATTGCGCCATGTGTGCTGCCGCCTTCTCCAGTAACGGCCGCAGCGCATCGGCCGTGGCGGGGCGCTCCTGCACCAGCGCGGCGAAACGATCGTATACCGACATCAGCATCGCCAGCAGCGCCAGCAACTTGCCTTCGAGCTGGCGGATCGCCGGGTCGACCACCCGGATCTCGGGCGTATCGAAGATCGCGAACACTCGCAGCGAATCCAGCGACACCACGGCGTTGAGAATGCGGCGGCGGTCGAGCAGACCGGTGATCTCGTTCTGCTGGCCTTGCAGCGCGTCCTGCGCCCAGCGCGCCATGCTCGGCAAGGTCGCGTTCAGCGCCCTGCGCAGCGCGTCGCCGGCACGCTGCGGAAAGATCAGATGATGCATCAACGTGGCGCAGCCGATGCCGATGGAGATTTCCAGACAACGCGACACTGCATAGTCGAAGGCGGTGTCCGGCGCGAGCGCGGCGGGCAGTCCGATGATCGCCGCCGAATAACCCGACAGCATGCCGACATAGGCCTGCGGGGCATCGCGCAGATAGATCGTGATCGTGGTGCCGAGCCCAATCCAGAGCGCCAGAGCAAGGCAGAACAATTCAGGGCTGTTGTTGAAGAGTGCCACGAACACCAGAGAGGCGATGGCGCCGATCACGGTGCCGAGCACCCGGTAAACTGATTTTGACAGCACCATGCCGGCGAGCGGCTGGCTGACGATATAGACGGTCGTGACCGACCATATCGGCTGGGAGAAATTGAGCCGCAGCGAAATATAGAGTGCCAGGACGGCCGCCGCGAAACTCTTCAGCGAGAACACCAATTCGCGCCAGGTCAGGTTTCGAAAGACTTGCAGCATGGCGGGCGGGGCTCGAACCGGAGAGGCCAGAATACGTCTTAATCGGTGAATCGTAGATTCAGAAGGCCTGTCCGGGCGCGGGAAAGCCCTGGAACATGGCTTCATTGCCGGAGTTTCATGTTCCCGCCATGAAATGACAAGACGGCGCGAAATAGGGTAAGAACGCCGTTCCCCATTCGAGGACCACCCCGGATGCTAGATAGATTGCGCCAGTTCATCACCGATGTCGTGTCTCCCACGGGGGCGGGACAAGCCGGTTTTGCCGACGATGACTATCGTCTGGCGGCGACCGCGCTGCTGATTCATGTCATTTCGCTCGATGGCGAGCCGTCGGCCGCCGAGAAGCGCAAGCTGCATGCCCTGCTGGAATATCGCTTCAATCTCGATCCCGGAACCGCTGACGTGCTGGTTCGCGATGCCATGCGGGTCGAGGGCGAGGCGGTCGATCTCTATCATTTCACCAGCGTCATCATGCGTTCGGTGAGCGAAGAGGGGCGGCTGCGGATCGTCGAGATGATGTGGGAACTGGTCTATGCCGACGGCCATGTCAGCGAGTTCGAGGAAAACGTGATCTGGCGTGCCGCTGATCTCCTCGGCGTGTCCACCCGCGATCGGGTCAATCTGCGCCAGCAGGTGCAGGATGGCGCACTGGATTCCGACGCCGTAAGCTGACCCCTGTTTTACCCCTGACAGGCGGAAGCCCGGATGACCGAGCGCGTGACATTGATTACCGGGGCGTCGTCCGGCATTGGGCTTGAGTTGACTCGCATCTTTGCCGCGAAAGGGCACACCTGTGTGCTGGTCGCGCGCCGGGCAGACCGGCTCTCGGAGTTGGCGGAAATTGTTGCGGCCACCGGAGCCAAGAAGCCGGTCGCCATCGCCTGCGATCTTGCGGCGGAAGGCGCCATCGCGCGGCTGGTGGAAGACGTCGCGGCGCTCGGTTTCGAAGTGGAAATTCTCGTCAACAATGCGGGCTTCGGGCTGGCGGGAGCGGCGCTGACGCTCGATCGTGCGCAGCAGCTTGAGATGATCGACCTCAACGTCCGCGCGCTGACTGATCTCACGCTGCGCTTTGCCGACAGCATCATCCGTCATCGCGGCGGCATTCTGAATGTCGCATCGATCGCGGCTTTCCTGCCGGGACCGGGGATGGCGGTGTATTACGCGACCAAGGCGTTCGTACTCTCTTTCACCGAGGCGATGCGGGCCGAACTGCGCAAGAGCGGTGTGCGCGTCACAGCTTTATGTCCGGGTCCGGTGCCGACCGAATTCCAGTCGCGCGCCGGATTCGTTCCGGGAATGGATTCGAAACTGCTGAAGGTGTCGGCCGTTGATGTTGCCCGTGCCGGATATGAGGGTTTGATGGCGAACCGGCGGGTGGTGCTGCCAGGCTTCGCTGTTCGCAGTATTCCGCTGTTGCTGCGGTTTGTTCCGCGCGCATGGGTGCTGGCGGCGGTCGCGAAAGTGCAGCAACGCCACCGCTAAGATTCAATCGGCTGCGATTGTGACGATATCGATCTCCGATGTCAGCGTGCGATGCACCGGACATTTATCGGCGATCTCCATCAGTTTGCCGCGCTGTTCGCCATCGAGCGCGCCCTCGATGGTGATGACACGCTCGATCCGGCTGATCATGCCGTCCCTGGTTTCGCAGTCCGCGCAGTCCTTGGCGTAGATGCGCGAATGTTTGAGTTTCACGGTGACGCGATCGAGCGGCAGCGCCTTACGCTCGGCATACATCCGCATCGTCATCGAGGTGCAGGCGCCTAACCCTGCAAGCAGCAGGTCGTAAGGGCCGGGGCCGCTGTCGAGGCCGCCCACGCCTACCGGCTCATCGGCGATGAGCGTATGACGGCCGGCCGTGACAAGCTGCTGGAAGCGGCCTTCGCCGGTTTCCTGCACGGTGACGCCTTCCTTGTCCGCAAGCGATTCCGTGATCACCGGCGCGGCGTCGAGGTAGCGTTCCGCCCACGCCGCCACCATGTCGGCGACGTAGAGCGCATCTTCCCGCTTGGTCAGCAGATGGTCCGCCCCGGCGAGCGAAATGAAGCTCTTGGGATGCTTGGCCGCGACGAAAATCTGCGTGGCGTTCTCGATGCCGACCGTGTCGTCGGTCGGCGCATGGAAGATCAGCAGCGCGCGCTTGAGGTTGGCGATGTGATTGGCGAGGTTTTGGCTTGCGACATCGTCAAGGAAGCTGCGCCGGATTTTGAAAGGACGTCCGGCGAGAGACACCTCGGCTTCGCCTTCGGCACGGATGGCCTCGACGTGATCCTTGAACAGCCCGGCGACATGAGCGGGATCGGAGGGTGCTGCGATGGTGACGACGGCCTTCGCTTCAGGGATCCGTTCCGCCGCCGCCAGTACGGCCGCGCCACCGAGACTGTGGCCGATCAGCAAAGCGGGCGCGTGATGCTCCGCGCGCAGATGGTCGGCCGCCCGGATCAGGTCCGCGACGTTGGATGAGAAATGCGTGTTGGCGAATTCGCCCTCGCTGTTGCCGAGGCCGGTGAAGTCGAACCGCAGCACCGCGAAGCCGCGCCGCACCAGCTCGCCGGCAATGCGGCTCGCCGCAAGATTGTCCTTGCTGCAGGTAAAACAGTGAGCGAACAGCGCGGTGGCGCGGGGCGTGCCTTCGGGCCTGTCGAGCGCGGCGGACAGAAGCTGCCCCTCCGCGCCCGGAAACTGGAAACGCTCGATCGGCAAGGCAACCTCCATTGTGCGGCAAGTCCGGCGCAGGATGCCAGACAAACGGCATCGGCGCGAGGCAGGTCGATACCGGCGCGGATCAATCTGGAAGGAGGAAGGGAATTGGTGGAGCCAGGCGGGATCGAACCGCCGACCTCGTCATTGCGAACGACGCGCTCTCCCAGCTGAGCTATGGCCCCGTCGGCCGGTGGGTCGAACCCGGCAACGGGCGCCATTTACAGTCCGGGCCAACCCCAAGTCAAGAACTCCGGTCGGGCTTCCGATCTGGCTGAAAAGACCACATTTAAGGCCGTGGCACGGACCGCCGCAGGGCCTTCCAGCTCTCTTGTTTGGTTCCCCCTGAGGCGATATGAGGAGCCTTCAACTGGAAAACTCGCCATGCGCGCCGTTCTCGATATCGTCCTTATCGTTCTCGACCTTTACGTCTGGCTGCTGATCGCCTCCGCCGTCCTCTCCTGGCTGATCGCATTCAACGTCGTGAATACGCGAAACCAGTTCGTCGCCTCGGTCGCGGAATTTCTCTACAAGATCACCGAGCCGGTGCTGCGGCCGATCCGGAACATGATGCCGAATTTCGGCGGCCTCGATATCTCGCCAATCATCGTCATCCTCATCATCATGTTTCTCCAGCGGGTCATCACCTATTACATCTACCCGAACGTGATCTGATCGTTAGCGGGCGATGGCCGACCTATGACGGATCCCTGGCGCTATGCGGCGCACGGCGTCATGGTTGCGGTGCGGGTGACGCCACGCGGCGGGCGCGACGCGGTGGATGGCATCGAAGAACTCGCCAACGGCAAGTCCGTCGTCAAGGTTCGCGTGCGGGTGGCGGCGGAAGGCGGCGAAGCCAACCGCGCGGTGACCGAGCTTTTCGCAGAATTGCTCCGCGTTCCGAAAAGCAAGGTGCGCGTCGCCTCCGGCGTGACCTCGCGCGTCAAGCAACTGACGATCGAGGGCGACCCCAAACAACTCGGCGAGGCCCTGAAGGCTGCAACCGCCGCAACCGACAAGGATTGAAAGGACATCGATGCCGGCCAGTGTGATCGACGGAAAGGTGATTGCGGCGAAGCTGCGCGAGGACGTGGCGGCGGAAGTGGCGCAGCTGAAGCGCTATCACAATCTCACGCCCGGTCTCGCCGTGGTGTTGATCGGCAACGATCCGGCAAGCGAGGTCTATGTCGGCAGCAAGACCAAACAGACCCACGCTGCCGGGATGAACTCGTTCGAGCACAAATTGTCCGCCGACACGCCGCAGGCCGATGTGCTGGCGCTGATCGACAAACTCAACCGCGATCCAAGTGTTCACGGCATCCTGGTGCAGTTGCCATTGCCCAAGGGGCTGGACGCCAACACCATCGTCAATGCCATCGATCCGGCGAAGGACGTGGATGGATTGCACCCGGTCAATGCCGGGCGGCTCGCGAGCGGGCTCTCGGCGCTGACGCCGTGCACGCCGCTCGGCTGCATCATTCTCGCCAAGACCGTACATGCCTCGCTCGAAGGCATGAACGCCATCGTGCTCGGCCGCTCCAATCTCGTGGGTCGTCCCTTGGTGCAGTTGCTGCTCAATGAAAACGCGACGGTGACCATTGCGCATTCGCGCACCCGCGATCTGCCCGCGTTGTGCCGCCAGGCCGATCTGGTGTTCGCCGCCGTTGGGCGTCCGGAAATGGTGAAGCGCGACTGGATCAAGCCGGGCGCGACGGTGATCGATGTCGGCATCAATCGGCTGCCGGGCGAAGGCGGCAAGAGTCGTCTTGTGGGTGACGTCGCCTATGCCGAGGCGATGGAGGTGGCGGGCGCGGTGACGCCGGTGCCGGGTGGCGTCGGCCAGATGACGGTGGCGTGCCTCTTGGTCAACACCGTGCGCGCGGCCTCCGCTATCCACAAGCTGCCGAAGCCTGCGGTCTGACCGCAGGCTTCACATAGTTTCTTTTACTTCTTCTCGTTCTTGGCGCGGGCAATGCCTTCGAGAATGAGCTTCTGCGCTTCTTCCGCGCCGCCCCAGCGCACGATCTTCACCCATTTGCCGGGCTCGAGATCCTTGTAGTGTTCGAAGAAGTGCTGGATCTGCTCCAGCGTGATTTCCGGCAGATCGCTGTAGGTCTTGATGCGATTGTAGCGCTTGGTCAGCCTCGGTACCGGCACCGCGACAATCTTCTCGTCGCCACCAGCCTCGTCTTCCATCAAGAGCACGCCGACGGGGCGTACCGCCATCACCGCGCCCGGCACGATGGCGCGGGTGTTGGTGATGATCACGTCGCACGGATCGCCATCCTCGGACAGCGTGTGCGGGATGAAGCCGTAATTGCCGGGGTAGCGCATCGCGGTGTGCAGGAAGCGATCGACCACCAGCGTGCCTGCGGTTTTGTCGAGTTCGTATTTGATCGGCTCGCCGCCGATCGGAACTTCGATGATGACATTGACTTCGTGCGGCGGGTTGGCACCCACCGAAATGGCGTCGATATTCATGGATAACCTTGGATTAGGAATAAAGGCCGCGAACGGCGCAGCCGATGGGCGCTGTTTAGTCGTTTTTGCGGGCGAGGGAAATGGCGCTCAGTTGCCCCAGGCGAAGGCCACCTTGTCGAGCGCCTTGGCGCCGAACTGTTCCGAGGAACGCGCCACCATGCGGCCGCCGAGGCTCTGGTAGAAGCCGACCGCCGGATCGTTGTCCGACAGCGCCCAGATCACCATGCTTTTCAGCCCGCTCTGGGTCAGGTCGCGCTTGGCAGCGGAGAACAGGCGGCGGCCGAAGCCCAGCCCCTGAAATTCCGGGCGCAGGTACAATTCGTAGATTTCGCCGTCGAAATGCAGGCTGCGGGCACGGTTGCGGCCATAATTCGCATAGCCCGCGATCTTGTCGCCGAACGACAGCACGCTGACGCGGCTGCCCTTGCGGATGGCGCCGTTCCACCATTGCGGGCCGCGCCGGTTGATGAGCTTTTCCAGTTCCGCGCCGGGAATAATGCCCTGATAGGCCGAGCGCCACGCCTCGTCATGGGTGGCAGCAATCTCGGCCGCGTCAGCCGTCCGGGCTGGCCGGACTTCGATCAGGATCGTGCTCATAAGATAATCAAAGCAACTCGCCGGGCGCTCGACAAGGTCTATCGTTAATTATCGGTTAACATGTGGGGTTTTTGCACCACGCCCCCGTGACGTGTCTCGAAACAGGACACTGTTGCCGGTGAAGCGATTGGACCGGCGGCTTGGCGCGCCGCGCCGCAAATCCGATAGTGCGGCAGGGCGGAGCGCATGATCACACGGGCGGTATTGCTTGCAGGTCTGACGGTGGCGGCGGTTGCGGCAAACGCGCAGACGCCCGCATTCGGCCCATCCGGGCCTGAAGGCGAGCCTGCACGGCGGCAGGAGTGGCGCGTGCCGACGCCAGACGCCTCAATCGCCTCGCATGCGCTGCTGCTTCGCCCGCAAGGCGAAGGACCATTCCCTGTCGCGGTCATCGCGCATGCGTCGGTCGAGAACGAAATCCAGCGCGCACGGATGCAGCAGCCGGACTATGTGCATCTCGCTTTGGCATTGGTGGCGCGCGGCTTCGCGGTGCTGGTGCCGCAGCGGCCCGGCCATGGCGCAACCGGTGGTCCCTATCTCGAAGGCCAGGGCGGCTGCGATGCACCGGACTATCTTCGTGCCGCGCAGGCCGCGGGCCGCGAGATCGGCATGGCGCTGGATTTTCTGCGCACGCAATCCTTCGCGCGAAAAAATGGCGCCGTGATCGTGGGGCATTCAGCCGGTGGTTTCGGCGCGCTGGCGCTGGCGCAACGCGATCCGCGCGAGATTGCCACGATCGTCGCATTCGCGCCGGGCCGTGGCGGACATGCGCATGGCCGACCTAACGAAGTCTGCGCACCGGACAAGCTGATCGCGGCAAGCAAGGCGCTCGGGCAAAACGCGCGCGTGCCGGTGACGTGGCTGGTGGCGGAGAACGATTCCTATTTTTCACCAGCGCTGTCGAAGCGCATGGCGGATGCGTTTCGCACAGGCGGCGATCGCGTGACGTTCAGGATTCTGCCGCCGCATGCGCGCGAAGGGCATTGGCTTGCGGAGAGCGGAAGCACGGCGCTGCTCGCTTCGATCATCGCGAACGCAATAAAGCGATAGCCGTCATCACTTCCTTCGCCGCGCGAAAGCCGCTTTCCAGCGCGCCGTGGGCGGTGGAGAAGAAATTCGGCGAGGTGGCTTCGCCCGCGAAGAACAATCGCCCATCGACAGGTGCCGCCAGCACGGCGCGGTCGCCCGCATGTCCGGGCAGCGCGTGCGAATAGGAGCCGCGCGCGAATTCGTCATGCGCCCAGCGCGACGATGCCAGCGGCGTCAGCTTCTTGCGAAAATCATTGCCGAGCAGGCCCGCGATCTCGTCGATTGCCGCCTGCGCCAGCGCGCCGTCGCCAGCATCCTCAAGCTCGCGCGCGTAAGCGCCGCCGAAATAGCCCTCGATGCACGCCATGCCCTGCGGCCGCAGATGATAGGCGCCGGTTTTCACAGTGCCGCTGCGTCCGCGCAGGTTGCCGTCGGCGGGCAGATCATCCGGCGTCGCCAGCGCCAGCATGACCTTGTCGGCGAGCCCGAGCGGCAGCCCGGCAGCGGCATTCACCTTGTCGGGCAGCGCGGGCGTGAAGCGGATTTTTTCCTGCGCCAGGAGATCGGTCGAGACCGTGATGATCACCTTGTCGGTGGTGAGCGTGCCGCGCGAAGTGTGCAGTATGATACGCGGGCCTGAATGATCGATCAGCGTCACGCGCGTGCCGAGCGCGAGATTGCAGACCGCGCCATAGGCCGCGATCAGCGCGCCGTAACCCTTGGCCACACGCCAGTTGATCTCGGTATCCTCATACGCCGCCATGTCGTGGATCGAGACCTGATCGAGTTCGCAGCCGTTGATGTAGGTCGACACCGCATCGATCTGTGCGTTCCAGCGATTGCCGGGAATGAGGACATCGCTCGCCGGACGGTCGGATTTGTCGGCGGCATCTTCTGCGCGCTCGAAGAAATCGTTCATCGCAGCAATGAAGTCCTCGCGCTCCGCGCGCGGGAAACCGGCGTCGAAGGTCTGCTGCTGCCATGGCGGGCGATGTCTGTTGATGGCGAAACCGAGTTTCTCCGCGATCGCCACGAACGGGTTCTTGTCGGCGGAATGCAGCCAGCCGCATCCGACATCGAAGATCACATTGTTGGGGAGAGAAATGGTCTGCGAGCGCCCGCCGATCCGGTCCCTCGCTTCCAGAACAAGTGTCGATTGGCCGGAGCCTTGCAACGCATGCGCCGCGCCAAGCCCGGCCGCACCTGCGCCGATGATCGCGACATCGATATGAGAGGGAAGTGACATGGGGCGGAACCGGTGAGATGCCCTGGACGTATGAGACGAAAATGCCCGGCACAAGGCCGGGCACTTCAGGAATATTCGCAGTGAGGAAGGCGATCAGCTCGCGAGAGCTTCCTTCTGCTTCTCGGCGCGCTTGCGCTCGTTCGGGTCGAGGTGGCGCTTGCGCAGCCGGATCGACTTCGGCGTGATCTCCACCAGTTCGTCGTCCTCGATATAGGACAGCGCCTTTTCCAGCGTCATCTTGATCGGCGGCGTGAGGCGCACGGCCTCGTCCTTCGAGGTGGTGCGGATGTTGGTGAGCTGCTTGCCCTTGAGCACGTTGATCTCGAGATCGTTCTCGCGCGTGTGTTCGCCGACGATCATGCCCTTGTAGACCTTCCAGCCGGGCTCGATCATCATCGGGCCGCGATCTTCCAGCTTGAACATCGCGTAGGCCACGGCTTCGCCCTGCTCGTTGGAGATCAGCACGCCATTGCGGCGGCCCTGGATATCGCCCTTGTAAGGCAGGTAGTTGTGGAACAGGCGGTTCATGATCGCGGTGCCACGGGTGTCGGTCAGAAGCTCGCTCTGGTAGCCGATCAGGCCGCGGGTCGGCGCGTAGAACACCAGCCGCAAACGATTGCCGCCGGAGGGCCGCATCTCGATCAGCTCGGCCTTCCGCTCGCTCATCTTCTGCACGACGACGCCGGAGAATTCCTCGTCGACGTCGATGACGACTTCTTCGACCGGCTCCAGCAACTGACCGTTCTCATCCTTGGTCAGCACCACGCGCGGGCGCGAGACGGAAAGCTCAAATCCTTCGCGGCGCATGTTCTCGATCAGAATGGCGAGCTGCAATTCGCCACGGCCGGACACTTCCATCGAATCCTTGTCGGCAGCCTCGACGACGCGCAGCGCGACGTTGCCTTCGGCCTCGCGCAACAGGCGGTCACGGATCAGGCGGCTCGTGACCTTGTCGCCTTCGGTGCCCGCCAGCGGCGAGTTGTTGACCATGAAGGTCATCGACACGGTCGGCGGATCGATCGGCTGCGCCTGGATCGGCATCTCTACGGTCGGATCACAGAAGGTGTCGGCGACAGTGCCCTTGGACAGACCCGCGATGGCAACGATGTCGCCGGCTTCGGCGAGCTCAACCGGCTGGCGCTCGAGGCCACGGAACGCGAGAATTTTTGAGATGCGGCCGGTTTCCACCGTCTTGCCGTCGCGCGACAGCACCTTGACGTTCTGGTTCGGCTTCACCGAACCCGACGCGATGCGGCCGGTGATGATGCGGCCGAGATAGGGGTTGGCTTCGAGAATGGTGCCGAGCAGGCGGAACGGGCCTTCCTCAACCACCGGCGGCGCGACATGTTTGATGACCAGTTCGAACAACGGCTTCATGCCCTTGTCGTTCTCGGTTTCGCTGTTGCCCATCCAGCCGTGCTTGCCCGAGCCGTACAGGATCGGGAAGTCGAGCTGCTCGTCGGTGGCATCGAGCGCTGCGAACAGGTCGAACACCTCGTTGAGCACTTCGGTGACGCGCGCGTCAGGACGATCCACCTTGTTGATGGCGACGATCGGCTTGAGGCCAAGCTTGAGCGCCTTGCCGACCACGAACTTGGTCTGCGGCATCGGACCCTCGGCGGCGTCGACCAGCACGATGACGCCGTCGACCATCGAGAGGATGCGCTCAACCTCGCCGCCGAAATCGGCGTGGCCGGGGGTGTCGACGATGTTGATCTGGGTCTCGCCCCAATGCACCGATGTGCACTTGGCAAGAATGGTGATGCCACGCTCGCGCTCGATGTCGTTGGAGTCCATGGCGCGCTCGACCTGCCGCTGATTCTCGCGGTAGGTGCCGGATTGCTGCAGCAGCTTGTCCACCAGTGTGGTCTTGCCATGGTCGACGTGCGCGATGATCGCGATATTACGCAGGTTCATAAATCATCCTGGGGCCGCCTTGGCGGCGTTCAATCGGGCGGCCAAATCGCGGCCCGAAAAAGCGGTGCCCGGCTCTGTCGAACCGGGCACGCGTTGCGGCGCAATATAGTCAGGAATCGCTCAATAACAACGAATAATTCGCCAAAACTGGCGGGTATGCGAAAAATGCTTAAGCGACCTGGATGGGGGGTGCGGAACGTGGCCCCCGGGGCTTTTCCGGTAGGTTGATCAGGAACATCTTCCGGTCCGCGACCGCATTATGGAACTGTTCCAGCGCGATGCTGAAGGCCGTGAGCGAGCCCTCCTCGATGGCCCCGTCCTCGAAGCAATGCAGCGTTTCCCGCATGATGGTGTCAGCCTCGGCCTGCATGGCATCGAGTTCCTCGACCGAATTGCTGGTCCGTGCGGCAGTGAGCATTTCAAGGAGCCGTTCGCGCAGGCCCGAATTGGTGATGCGCTCATCCCTGCGCAGATAGCCGCCGAACCAGGCGATGACCGAGCCCATCACCGAGAGCAGCATGATGCCGCCCCACATGTAGTCGCTGTACTTGTCGAGGAAGCTCTTTTCCTCGCCGTCCACGAAGGCGGCGGCACCCGGATGCGCGGGAATGGCGGCATCCTTGTCGGTGTCGGGAGTTTCGATCTTGGCCGATTGCGGGAATTCGTTGATGACGGCCTGCCGCGCGCCGAACAATTGGCGGGCGAATGTGGCGATCGTGGTATCGGGCAGCGAGCGCCGCGCCATGAAGTGATGGCCGACGGTGATGGTGCTTACGGTGTCGTCGGGCCGCGGCGGCGCGGCGTTGAAGGTGCCCGCGGGAATTTCACCGGAATCGTAGGCGGCGAATTTCTGCGCGATCGCATCCGCCGTCTCGAGCGACAGGAAGCGCGGCTCGGCCCCGGCGCGCGATGTCGCCGCGATGGCCTCGGCGGTGATGCGGCTGTTGAGCGGGCCCACCGCCATGTAGGCGTCGAGCTTGCTGTTACGCAGGGCCTCGGAAATGCCGGCGGTCGCGAACTGGGTGACGTTCACCGATTCCGGGGAGACCCCGGACTGATCGAGAATGACGTTGAGTAAATTGATGTTGGCCTTGGTGCGCCCGATCACGCCGATCTTCTTGCCGACGAGCTGCTTGATGCTGGTGATCTTCGGTTTCTTCGAGCTGCCGCCCGGCACCCAGATCACCGCGAAATTCTTGCGCAGGAACGCGACAGCGCCAGCGTTCTTCGGCAGATCGACATCGGCGCGCACGATGGCAAGATCGGTTTTGCCTTGCGCGAGATCGGCCGCGCTTTGCGCGGCACCCTCTGTGATGACCGGCCGCAGGCGGATGTGGGCATGGTCGCGCGCGAACGCCTGGCTGAGCGCCTGAACCACCTTGACGTCGTCGCTGCTCTGGGGTCCGACCGCGATGCGCAATGTAATTGGCCGCAGCACGTAATAGGTGATGCCGCCCGCAAGCGCGAAGAACGCGAGCACGGCGGCGATCGCCATCAGGACTCCGCGCATGCGCCTGCGTGTCCGCGAGGAGGAGACTCCCTGCGGCTGCAACGTCGGCCGTGCCAGCAGATTGTCCTTTACCATGCTCCACCAGGGGGTCGCCGCCCGGGGCTAGGCGTCGAGGACCGTGGACATTATCGTACCAGAGATTGAGGCGGAATACGGCCGGAACCGGGATGTTGGTTAAGTCACGGAACCACCGGGACCACCCCGGGTTCACCGGATGCGGGACAGTCAAGGAGACGTAGGAATGGGCGGTTTGCTCTCGGAGGCGGCACGGAAAGATGCGCTGGCAGGTTTAAGCGGCTGGAGCGAGGCCGCGGACGGCAAGGCGCTGAACCGCACCTTTACGTTCCGCGACTTCAACGAGGCGTTCGGCTTCATGGCCCGCGCGGCGCTGGCTGCGGAGAAAAGCGACCACCATCCCGATTGGCGGAATGTCTACAAAACTGTCGAGGTCAGCCTTTCCACCCATGATGCCGGGGGTGTCACCGCGCGCGACGTCGCGCTCGCCAAGACCATGAACGAGATCGCAATGAGGCTCGGCGTGTGAGGAGCACCGTGCATTGGCGGCTTGCCGCGCCCGCCGCGCATTCCCATCTAACGGATGCGGATGAAGGAGCCGCGGACGTCACCATGGCCCGATCGGAACAGAGCATCGAGTTCGACACCAACGCGCTGGTGAGCAATCCCGAGCGGTTGCGCGAGAGCTTCTGGAAGAAGCTCAAGCGGGTGGCGGCGCAACTGCCTTTCGCCGAAGAATTGCTGGCGGCCTATTATTGTGCGTTCGACCGGGAGACCCCGCGTCATGTGCAGGTGGCGCTGTTAGGGGCCATCGCCTATTTCGTGCTGCCGTTCGATTTCATGCCGGACATGCTTCCGGTGCTCGGTTTTACCGACGATGCGGCCGTGCTCGCGACCGCGATCAGGCTGGTTTCGGGCCATATCACCTCCGAACACCGGCAAGCCGCGCGCGCCGCGCTGGGGCGTGGCGTTGAGGATACACAGCCTTAAGTTTTTCAGCCCCAAAAGCGGCACATTGCTGCGGTTTGGCTGATCGGCGGAATCAGTGCAAACTGCGGGCAATCTTCGCCGATTCCCGTTTTCGACAAGGCCGGGCGGCGCTTTCGCGAAGCCCGATCAAAGAGGTTCTTCATGATGTTGCGGATGCTGGCACCTGTGACCGCGGTCGCGCTCATTGGATGGATGGCCGTGCCTGTTTCGGTGCAGGCCCAGACTCCCAAGACTCAATCGTCCAAGTCTCATTCGTCCAAAGCCAAGCCGGCTGCAAAATCCAGCAAGTCGAAATCGACTGCGAAACCTGCGGCGGCGCATGCCGGTGGCGCAGAACCGACGCTGGTCGGCCAGTATGCGACCTGGGGCGCTTATGTCGCGACACCGAACGGCAAGAAGGTCTGCTTCGCCCTGGCGAAACCCTCGTCCTCGAAAACCAACCCGCCGAACCGGCCGCGCGATCCCGGCTACGCCTTCGTCTCAACCCGCCCCGCCGAGAAGGTGACGAACGAGGTGTCGATCATGATCGGCTACCAGATCAAGCCGGGGTCTGATTCCACGCTCAATATCGGCAACGCGCATTACGCGATGTACGCGCAGGGCGACGGCCTGTGGATCAAGAATGCCGCCGAGGAAGACCGGCTGATCGACGCGATGCGCAAGGGCGCGGACGCGACGGTGAAAGCGACCTCCTCCAGGGGCACCGAGACCACTGACGTGTTCTCGCTGAAGGGACTGTCCCAGGCGCTCGACAAGGTCGCGCAGGAATGCCGGAAATAGGCCGGTTCCCGGGGCCTCCTCCGTCCGGAGGGCGCGGATTTTTGATGTCTCCGGCTAAGAATCTTTAAGCCTGGAGCCTGAATCGCCCCGGCTGCGGCTTTCCTCGGCTGCGTGAAAAGCCTATTTGAAGCGCCATGAACCCGACGACGCCCGCCCTCGCGCGCACCGACGCGCCTTTGGAAAAGACCGCGCTTGAAGTCTATGTCGCGCCCGACAGGCCCTCGCTGATCGGCCTGTCGCGGGCGGAGCTGATGGCGTGTCTGGGCGAACTCGGCGTGCCCGAGAAGCAGCGCAAGATGCGCGCGCAGCAGCTCTGGCACTGGATGTATGTGCGCGGCGCGCAGACCTTCGCCGACATGACCAACGTGTCGAAGGACATGCGCACGCAACTCGAAGCACGCTTCACGGTGGACCGGCCGGAAGTCGTCGCCGAACAGATTTCCAATGATGGCACCCGCAAGTGGCTGCTGCGCCTGCCGGGCGACGGCGTCGGCCGCGCCCATGAAGTCGAGTGCGTCTACATTCCTGAAACCGACCGCGGCACGTTGTGCGTGTCCTCGCAGGTCGGCTGCACGCTGAACTGCTCGTTCTGCCACACCGGCACGCAGCGGCTGGTGCGCAACCTCACCGCCGGAGAAATCGTCGGTCAGGTGATGGTGGCGCGCGACCGCCTGAACGACTGGGTTGATCGCGAGACGCCGAACGGCAACCGCCTCGTCACCAACGTGGTGATGATGGGCATGGGCGAACCTTTGTACAATTTCGATGCGGTGCGCGACGCGCTCAACATCGTGATGGACAATGAAGGCATTGCGCTGTCGCGCCGCCGCATCACGCTCTCCACGTCCGGCGTGGTGCCGAACATCGGGCGGATGGGCGAGGAGACCGGCGTGATGCTGGCGATCTCGCTGCATGCGGTGCGCGATGAACTGCGCAACGAGCTGGTGCCGCTGAACAAGAAATATCCGCTGGCGCAATTGCTCGATGCCTGCCGCAACTATCCCGGTGCGTCGAACTCGCGCCGCATCACGTTCGAATATGTGATGCTGAAGGGCGTCAACGATTCGCTCGACGATGCGAAACTGCTGGTGAAGCTGCTCAAGGGCATCCCGGCCAAGATCAATCTCATTCCGTTCAATCCATGGCCCGGCAGCAAGTACGAATGCTCGGACTGGGAGCAGATCGAGAAATTTTCCGAATACGTCTTCAACGCCGGCTATTCCTCGCCGGTGCGCACGCCGCGCGGGCGCGATATTCTCGCGGCCTGCGGGCAGTTGAAATCGGAGACGGAGAAATTGTCGGTGCGCGAGCGCGACGCGCTGCGTGCCATGGCGATGACGGACTAACCCTCCATGGCCCTGATCGGACGGCTGTTCGCGACCTTCTTTGGTTTCCTTGCGGCCTGCTTCGTCGCGGGAGCGGTGGTGGTGTATGCGCTGCTGTTTCCCGAAATGGATTTGCAGACGCTCGATATCGACAGCGGCACGGTGAACGTGATTTTCGGGATCGGCTTCATGCTGATCAGCGGCTTTGCATTGCTGCCCGCGCTGATCGCGGTGCTCGTCACCGAGGCGTTCTCGATCCGCCATATCCTCGCTTATGCGATCTTCGGCGCGCTCGCGGGGCTTGGCTGCTACCTCGCCTTCATCCCGTTCGACACCGTGACGATGACGTTCGAGGGCATCGTACGGCGTCACGCCGAAGTGATGGTGGGCGCGGGCATTCTTGGCGGCGTGGTCTACTGGCTGATCGCGGGCCGCAATGCCGGAGCATGGCGGGAGCGCCCATCGCCATCCTTCCCCCCTTCAACGCGGTCTGATAGTCAGGCGCGATGAACAGGACGGGCCTTCTGATTGCTCTCGCCGTCGGTGCCGTTGTGGGCGCCGTATTCGGCATATTTCCCCAACTCGATCTGAAGATCGCGTCGCTGTTCTATGATCCCGTGACCCGGCGTTTCCCGATGCAGGCTTCGCATGTGGCCGGCATTGTGCGCGACGCGGCGATGTGGGTGACTTGGGCGTTTGCGCTGCCTGCGCTGGTTTCGCTGGCGCTGAAGATCGTGTGGCCGCGCCGCCGGATGTTGATTTCTCCGCGTGTCACCCTGTTTCTGTCGCTCTCTATCATTCTCACCGCAGGGATCATCTCGAACGCCGGATTCAAGACCTATTGGGGGCGTCCTCGCCCGGTGGCGACGGCCGAGTTCGGTGGGCCATGGCAATTCAAGGCGTGGTGGGATCCGCGCGGCCAATGCCCGCGCAACTGCTCGTTCTATTCGGGCGAAGCGACGACAGCGTTCTGGACCTACGCGCCTGCCGCGCTGGCGCCGCCGCAATGGCGGCCGCTCGCTTATGTCGCCGCCACGATCTTCGGTCTTGTGACTGGCGTTCTGCGCATGTCCTTCGGCGGCCATTATTTCACCGACGTGATCTTCGGCGGGGTGATGGCATTCCTGATCGTGTGGGTGATGCACGGCTTCTACTATCGCTGGCGCACGCAGCAGAGCGATGAGGAGATCGACGCCCGCCTCACGCGCTGGTTTCTGCCGGGCTTCAATGCCGTCAGCGCGCTGTTCAGGCGGCTTCGGGACCGTTCTTCCCGAAAGACCAGCGCATGAGCGTTGCTGCTCAAACGGAGGTTCGCGGCAGGTGGGTTGAACTGTTCGCGGCTTTCGTCGTGGTGCTGACCATTGTCCGCCTCATCGGCCTGCACTTTTCTGTCGTGGATCTGTTCTTCGACGAGTCGCAATACTGGGCGTGGGCGCAGGCCCCGGACTTCGGTTATTTCTCCAAGCCGCCGCTGCTTGCGTGGATCATCGGCGCGTCGCAGGCGGTGTGCGGAGCATCGGAAGCCTGCATCCGCGCGCCGGCGCCGCTGCTGCACGGCGCCACGGCATTTCTGGTTTATGCGACCGCACAAAGGCTGTTCAGCGCCCGCGCCGCCTTCTGGTCGGGACTGATCTACCTGCTTGCGCCCGGCGTCGTGTTTTCGACGCGGATCATCTCCACCGACGTGCCGCTGCTGTTCTGCTGGGCGCTGGCGCTTCTGGCCTTCGTCGAATTGCGCCGCGCGCCGCGCTGGAGCTGGGCTGTCGTGCTCGGCCTCGCGATCGGTTTCGGCATGCTGGCGAAATACGCGATGATCTATTTTGTCGCCTGCGCCGTGCTGGCCGCGATGATGGACGAAGACTCCCGACGGCTGTGGCGCACGCCGCAGCTCTGGGCCGCGCTGGCGATCGCCGTCGTGGTGCTGTCACCCAACCTGATGTGGAATGCGGCGAACGGCTTCGTCACCTTCAAGCACACCGGCGACAATGCCCGTGGTCACGGTCTGGTATTCAGTCTTCCGCAGGTTGCCGAGTTTGTCGCCAGCCAGTTCGTCGTCATGGGCTTCATCACCTTCGGCGTATTCCTCGCGCTGCTGGTGCGTCCGCGCCATTATATGCGTGATGCCGACATGCGGATGCTGATGGCGTTTTCGCTGCCGCCGGTTGCGATCATCGCGGTGGTGGCTTTTCTCACCCATGCCAATGCCAACTGGGCCGCGCCATCGGCCATCGCCATGACCATTCTGGCAACCGCCATTCTGGTGGCGGAGGAGCGCCGCCGCTGGCTGATGGCAAGTGTCGTCATTGGGCTCGTGGTGCAGGCCGTGCTGCTGACCGGCGATCATATCGCCGACCGCGTCACGATTCCCGGCATCCGCAACGGTGACGTTTACGCCCGCACCATGGGGTGGCATCGTCTTGGTGACGATGTTGCCGTCACCGCCAAGGCTCATGGCGCACATGGCATCGCGGCCGACACGCGTGATCTCGTCTCGTCGCTGATCTATTACACGCGCGACAGCGGGCTGCCGGTTTTCGCATGGCCGCCGTCGATCGTGCCGAGTCATGAGTTCGATATTTCCCGGCCGTTGAAGGCGACGTCGCCGGCGCCGATCCTGTTCGTCACGGAATGTCCGCTGCCGGCCCGGCTCACTGCGCAGTTCGGCAGCGTCACCTCTCTCGGGCCGGTGACGATGGTGCGGGGGCCGACCTCGCGGCGGAGCTTCTCGCTGTTTCTGCTGGATCAGCCGAAGGGGGCGCTTGGGCCACTCGCTGGCTGCGGCTAGGCGACCACGCTGGCCGGGACGACGAAAATGAGCCTTTTCGGGGCCTCCCAATCTTTCTATAGAAAGCCGGTCTAATCCGAGCGCGGTCCAGCGCCTCAGCCACTCAACGAAACGGCCCGAAGGAAGTCCCATGAGCACGATTCTGAAAAACCTCCCCAAGGGAGAAAATGTCGGCATCGCGTTCTCGGGCGGGCTCGATACCAGCGCGGCGCTGCTCTGGATGAAGCAGAAGGGCGCGCGCGTGTTCGCCTACACCGCCAATCTTGGCCAGCCCGACGAGGCTGATTACGATGCGATTCCGCGCAAGGCGATGGAGTTCGGCGCCGAGAAGGCTCGCCTCGTGGATTGCCGCACGCAACTGGTTCACGAAGGCATCGCCGCCATTCAGTCGGGTGCCTTCCATGTCTCGACCGGCGGCATCGCCTATTTCAACACCACGCCGCTTGGCCGCGCCGTGACCGGTACGATGCTGGTCTCCGCCATGAAGGAGGACGGCGTCAACATCTGGGGCGACGGCTCGACCTACAAGGGCAACGACATCGAGCGGTTCTACCGCTATGGCCTGCTGACCAATCCGAATCTGCGCATCTACAAACCCTGGCTCGATCAGCAGTTCATCGACGAACTGGGTGGTCGCGCGGAAATGTCCGCGTTCATGACCGCGCATGGTTTCGCCTACAAGATGAGCGCCGAGAAGGCGTATTCGACCGACAGCAATCTCCTCGGCGCGACGCATGAGGCCAAGGATCTCGAACACCTCGACAGCGGCATCAAGATCGTCAACCCGATCATGGGCGTGCCGTTCTGGCGTGACGACTGCGACGTGAAGGCTGAAAAGGTTTCGGTGCGCTTTGTGGAAGGCCAGCCCGTTGCGCTGAACGGCAAGACCTTCGCCGATCCCGTCGCTCTGTTCCTCGAGGCCAATGCCATCGGCGGGCGCCATGGCCTCGGCATGAGCGACCAGATCGAGAACCGGATCATCGAGGCGAAGAGCCGCGGCATCTATGAAGCGCCCGGCATGGCGCTCTTGCACATTGCCTATGAGCGCCTCGTCACCGGCATTCACAACGAAGACACCATCGAGCAATACCGGATCAGCGGCATGCGGCTTGGCCGCTTGCTCTATCAGGGACGCTGGTTCGACTCGCAGGCGTTGATGCTGCGCGAGACCGCGCAGCGCTGGGTGGCGCGCGCGATCACCGGCGAGGTGACGCTCGAGTTGCGTCGCGGCAACGACTACTCGATCTTGAACACCGAGAGCCCCAACCTGACCTATGCGCCGGAGCGGCTCAGCATGGAGAAGGTCGAGGACGCGCCGTTCACGCCGGGCGACCGCATCGGTCAGCTGACCATGCGCAACCTCGATATCTCCGATACGCGCGGCAAGCTGGATCTCTATACCAAGACAGGCTTGCTCTCGGCCGGGCAGGGCTCCCACATCCCCAAGCTCGGCAGCGACAAAAACTGAAAAGAAATCCTCGGTGTCGTCCCGCGAAGGCGGGAATGACTCGTAAGTGAGCGTTGCCGCGCTAGCCCGTCTTGTCCGCCCAGTAGACGACCGTGTCGTAGGGAACGGTCACGCTGTCCTTGCCTGCAAGCTCAGGTGTTGACGCGATCAGGGCACGAATGGCTGCCGCAACCTTGGCTTCCTCGTCGGGAGGCAGTGCTGCGATGAAACTCGTCGAGCGGAAGCGGTTGACGATCACATCCTCCGGCGCGCCGGTATGGCCCGGATGAGGAAAGCGGTTTGCATGCAGCGGTCCGAATCCGTCACATGGAAACACCGAGTTCAGGGTCTTCGCGGTGAAGCGTGGCGTATCTCCCTGATAGGGCGCGAGGATGTCCCTCAACTGGGCGACCCACGGCACGGACTCGTCGCGCCTGTTCCAGACGAGCGCGAGTTTGCCCCGTGGTTTCAGCACGCGATGGAATTCGGCGAGCGTCGCCTTGGTGGCGAACCAGTGAAACGATTGCGCGCAGGTCAGCGCATCGACTGAATTGTCGGGCAGCGGAATTGCGGTGGCGATGCCTTCGAGGACTTCGATCCCGGGCAACCGCTTGGCAAGCTGTTCGCGCATCTGCTTCACCGGCTCCACAGCAATGACGTGCGCACCGGTCTCAACGAGATAGCGGGTGAACTTGCCGGTGCCTGCGCCGATATCCACGGCGGTCTTACCGGCCTCGATGCCGAGGTGCTGCTGTAGCCAGCCCACAATCTCGGGCGGATAATCGGGGCGGCTTTGCGCGTACATCTCGGCTTTGGAGGTGTAGCCCTTGGCGGCGGCGTGGTGGATCGGTCCGGCAATATCGTTCATCGCAAGCTCCTGTCGGCCGCATCATGCGCCCGATCCGCCGGATGAGGCCAGATGCAAAAACGGCCGGGAGAATGTCCCGGCCGTTGTCATGTCGATGATGCCTCGCCTCAGCGCGGGGCCGCGTTGGCCTCGCCGCCGTTGAGCAGCGGCGTGATGTTGCGCACCGTGACGCGGCGATTACGGCGTTCGGGCCCGTCGGACGGGACCTTCAGGTACTGCTCGCCGTAACCCTGCGAGGTGAGATTCTCCGCAGGCACGCCGAACTGCTGCGTGAGCAACTCCGCGGCGGATTCCGCGCGGCGATCCGACAGCGACAGGTTGTCGACGTCATTGCCGACCGCGTCGGTGTGGCCCTCGATCAGGAACACCGTCTGCGGGTTGTGCTGGATGGCGCGGTTCATGCCGTCGGCGATGACCTGCAGTTTTGCGGCCTGATCCGGCGAGATGTCCCACGATCCGGTCTCGAAATTGATGGTGTCGAGATCGATCGACGGCATGCGCTGGCGCACCGATGGGCTGTAGCGGATTTCATCGAGCGAGTAGGGCCGCTCGATGCGCTCCACTGGCGGTGCGGTCAGCGTGTCGTAGATCAGGTCCGGCGGCGCGCCGTCGGCTTCGACGATGTAGCGATCCTGCGGAATGTGCAGCACGGGCGGCGGCAGCGAGACGAAGTAGCCGCCGATAGCGCCTGCCACCATGCCAGCCGCGAGGCCAGCCCCGAAACCGGGGCCGCCGTGACGCCGGTTGTCGATGATGACAACCTCGCGTCCGTCCGGTCCGCGGCGGCTGCGGCGCAGCAGGCTACCACGCTCATCATTGATGGTGATGATCTGCGAGCCGTCAGGCCGCACGACGACAGTGCGGGTGTCGTTGCCCTGCCGGTCGACACGCACATCACGCGCGCCGTAGCGGAAGCGATCGACATCGTTATGCCGCACGAAGGATTGCCCGTTCGGATCGCGCACGATCACGCGGCCCGGTTCGGTGATGATCGTGCGGCCGCCTTCGGTGCGCTCCTGGCGCTTGCTGCGGAAGTCTTCGATCCGTCCGCGCTGCGTCGTCGCATCTCGCGCCGGCAGTGGAGTCGTGGCCGCAGCCGGTGCAGCCGGCAGCGGTGCCGCGATCGGAGCTTTTGCCGGAGCCGCCGGTGTCCCTGCCGGAAGGCCGGGCGGTGGGCCACGCCGTTCGCTGCGTTGTCCATTGGCGCCGGGTGCGGGTGCTGCGTTGGGCGCAGCATTCGGCGCGGGCGGGGTGCCGTTCGGCAATGGATGTCCGCCGGGCGGCGTCTGAATCGCATTGGGACGCGCGTTCGGAGGTGCTGCCGGAGTTGGCGCGGCGTTCGGGGCCGGAGTGGGTGTCGCCGGTGCACGCTGCGGAGTTACATCGCGAACGCTGGGCGCGACCGGCGGGGCGTTCGGCGCGCGCGGGGCTTCGCCGCGTGGCGCAGGCGCCTGTTGTGGAGCAGGTGGTTGTTGCGGGCGTGGAGCCTCACCCCGATGCGGCGGTTGAGGCGCAGCCGCGGGCGGAGTTGGCCGCGCGGGTGCGCCGGGCGGATGCGCTTGCGGCGGCGGCGCGGCATGGGGAGCGGGTGGAGGCGTCGCGGGACGGGCCGCAGGTGCCTGCGGTGCCGCTGGCGGATGCGGAGGTGCGGCCTTCGGAGCCTGAGGCGGCACAGCCCTGGGCGGAGGTGGCGGTGCGGCTTTCGGCGGCGCAGGAGGCGCCGGCCGTGGCGCGACATGCGGCGGGGCCTTCGGTGGCGTCTTGCCTTCCGGAGCCTTCTGCTGATCGGGAGCGGCCTGCGCCATCAGAAATGATGGCGATGGTTCGGCATGAGCGAATTGCGACATGGAAAATGCGGAGGTCGCGAGCAGTATCAATCTCAGCTTGTTCATATCCACCCTTTGATGGTTGTCCGTCAGCAAGGTTCATCGACGTCACGAGACGTCATGCACGATGGATCGATAATGGTGAGGCGGCAATGTGGCGAGACGCGCGGTGAAATGAATTATTGTCATGCCGCGCGATGATATTGCGAAATATCGCGCGCGGAAATGAAGGGCTGTTCATCGGGATGAATTGCTCCTGAACCGAATGCGATACATCGCGCCGTTTCGCTTGCGTCAGTCGTGCAGCGGTTCTGGCGGCAACGGTGAAGGCGGTCCACGCAGCGGCTCTTCGCTCGGGGTGTCGCCGGGCAATTCCTGAGGGGTCTGCGGCGAATCCGGTTCGTGCACCGGCGGGGGGATGTCCGGCTGAGGATTGGCGGGGGGCATCTCGCGCGGCGGCTCTGTCGGCGTGCCCGGTGTTGCGGGTGGCACTTCCGGGGGATCGCCCTGCGGTGTTTGCGGTGTCGGCGCCATTCGGTTTCCTTCGTGTCGGATGAAAGCAACGAACGCCTTTGCCGCATGTTCCGTGCGTGCTGCCGGCGATGCAGTTGACTTTGCGCCTCTGCGCCGACGAAATGCGGCTCTCAAGGGGGAGACAACGATGCCGCTGGCCTATTGGTGCGTTCTGGTTGCCGCGCTGCTGCCGCTGTTCTGGGCGGGATATGCGAAGGCGGGCGGCACTGTCGATAATCACTGTCCGCGCGAATCGACCGGCGATCTGCCGCCGAAACATCGGCGCGCTTATGCCGCCCACTACAATGCCTACGAGAATCTTCCGTTCTTCGCGGCGGCCGTCATCATCGCGGTGACGCAAGGGGCGGCGATCTCGACCGTTAACATGCTCGCGGTGATGTACGTGGCGCTGCGCGTGGTGCACGGCATTCTGTACGTCATCAACCAATCGACCGCGCGCTCGATCGTTTATGGTCTGGCGCTGCTCGCCAACATCGTGATTTTCGTCTTGCCCGTGTTCAAGTAGCGGGGTGTCTCACGCCCGCTGGTTCTTCGCCGCCCTGGCGAGGTTGTTGCGGAGCGCGACGATTCCCTTTTGCAGGTGCCGGAAGTCCTCGGGCGACAGGCCGGTCTCCTTGACGAGGTTCATGCACAGACCTTTCTCCCGCAGGCGGCGGCCCGCCTCGGTGAGATGCACGATGACCTGGCGCTCGTCGGCGGGATCGCGCTTGCGCTGCAGATAGCTCAGCTCCTCGAGCTTTTTGAGGATCGGCGTCAGCGTGTTGGATTCGAGAAACAGTTTTTCGCCGAGCCCGCCCACGGTCTGGTTGTCCTGCTCCCACAGCGCGACGATGGCGATGTACTGCGTGTAGGTAAGGCCGAGCTTTTCCAGAATCGGTTTGTAGGCCCGCCCGAACGCGAGATTGGCCGAATAGACCGCGAAGCACATGAAATCCTCGAGCCGTGGTGTCGGCGCGGCAGGAGTTGTAGCGGGGGCGGTCTTTGCGGTCATGGCGGCGGGCTCCTCACCCGGATGTGATCTCTCGGGCAGTATATATATCGGTTCCGATTAAATCGGAAGGCTTGACACCTCGGTTGGTTGGTTTATTTAGATCGCATCCGATTAGATCGGTAATGATTAAAAAACGACCGCAAAGGACCTCGCCATGACTTCCTCTCAGACCGCCAGCCAGATCGAAAAAGTGCTCTACACCGCCAAGACCCACGCCACGGGAGGCCGCGACGGGGCTGCCCGTTCCTCCGACGGCCGCCTGGAGGTGAAGCTGTCGCCTCCCGGCTCGAACGGCCAGGGTACCAATCCGGAGCAGTTGTTCGCTGCGGGCTGGTCGGCCTGCTTCATCGGCGCGATGGGCCGCGCCGCCAGCGCGCAGAAGGTCAAGCTTCCTGCGGATACGGCGGTCGATGCCGAGGTCGATCTCGGAACGGTGGGCGACGGTTTCCAGCTTCAGGCCCGCCTCAGTGTCAGCCTGCCGGGCCTCGATCGCGAGGTCGCCGAAGCGGTGGTGAGTGCCGCGCACCAGATATGCCCGTACTCGAAACTGTCACGCGGCAACATCAATGTTGAGCTGACCGTGCTCTGAATCGTTGAAGGCTGCTCCGCGCCGCATCACTGGCGCGGAGCAGGCCGCGAGCTTCCCTCACACTGAAATTCCGGAAAGCAGCCATGTCCGATCTCATCAATGCGAACCGACGCAACTTCCTCCAGATCGCCTCGACCGGCGCCGCCGCGTTGACCGCAGAGGGATTTGGATTGCTCCAGCCCGCCCGTGCGCAGAGCGCATCCGCCTCGCGCGCCATTGCTTCCCCGAACAATGCAGCCACTCTCGCTCCGATCCGGCAGATCAAGGCCGGCGTTCTCGACATCGGCTATTACGAAGCCGGTCCTGCGAACGGCCCCGTGGTGCTTCTGTTGCACGGCTGGCCCTACGACATTCACAGCTTCATCGAGGTGGCGCCCTTGCTGACCGCGAAGGGTTACCGCGTCATCGTTCCGCATGCGCGCGGTTACGGCACGACGCAATTCCTCTCAAGCGACACGATGCGCAACGGCCAGCCGGCCGCGCTCGCGGTGGATGCGATCGCACTGATGGACGCGCTCAAGATCGAGAAGGCGCTGGTCGCGGGTTACGATTGGGGTGGACGCACGGCGGGCATTCTCGCCGCCCTCTGGCCCGAGCGCGTCAAGGCGCTGGTCGCCGTGTCGGGGTACCTGATCGGCAGCCGTGCGGCGAACGCAAAGCCGCTGCCGCCGAAAGCCGAACTGGCGTGGTGGTATCAGTTCTATTTCGCGACCGAGCGTGGCCAACTCGGCTACTCGCAGTACACCCATGAATTTGCAAAACTGATCTGGCAGTTGGCTTCGCCGCAATGGAAATTCGATGACGCGACCTTCGCGCGCAGCGCAAAGTCGCTCGACACTCCCGATCATGTCGCGATCTCGATCCACAATTATCGCTGGCGGCTTGGTCTGGCCGAAGGCGAATCGAAGTACGACGCCATCGAGGATCGCCTCGCGCAACTCCCGACCGTCAGTGTGCCGACGATCACGATGGAAGGCGACGCCAACGGCGCACCGCATCCCGCGCCGGAATCCTATGCGAAGAAATTCACCGGCAAGTATCAGCATCGGCTGATCACTGGCGGCATCGGCCACAACCTGCCGCAGGAAGCGCCGCAGGCGTTCGCGCAGGCGGTGATCGACGTCGACAAGTTCTGATGTGAGCCGCAACCGGTCCTGAAATGAAAAGGCCCGCCGCGTTTAGCGGCAGGCCTTTTTAATTGGAGACGATAGTTGTGCCGATTTACACCTGCCGTTCGACCATCTTGGCCTTGAGGTCGGCAATGGCCTTCGCCGGATTGAGGCCCTTCGGGCAGGCCTTGGTGCAGTTCATGATGGTGTGGCAGCGATAGAGTCGGAACGGGTCTTCCAGATTGTCGAGCCGCGCGCCGGTGGCTTCATCGCGGCTGTCGTTGACCCAGCGGTCGGCCTGCAGCAGCGCGGCGGGGCCGAGATAGCGGTCGCTGTTCCACCAGTAGCTCGGGCAGGAGGTCGAGCAGCAGGCGCAGAGGATACACTCGTAGAGTCCGTCGAGCTTGCTGCGCTCCTGAATCGATTGCCGCCATTCCTTCTGCGGTGTCGCGGTGGTGGTGTGCAGCCACGGCTCGATCGACGCATACTGCGCGTAGAAGTTGGTGAGGTCCGGCACCAGATCCTTGACGACCGGCTGGTGCGGCAGCGGGCGGATGGTGATCGGGCCGCTGTCGACTTCGTTCATCGCGCGGGTGCAGGCCAGCGTGTTCTGCCCGTCGATGTTCATCGCGCAGGAGCCGCAGACGCCTTCGCGGCAGGAGCGGCGGAACGTCAGCGTCGGATCGACGTGGTTCTTGATCCAGATCAGGCCGTCGAGAATCATCGGGCCGCAATCGGCGGTGTTGACGTAATAGGTATCCATTCGCGGGTTCTGGCCGTCGTCCGGCGACCAGCGATAGATGTGATATTCGCGCGTCTCGCCCGCGGCCTCCGGCTTCGGCCAGGTCTTGCCGTCCGTGACGGTGGAGTTTTTCGGCAGCGCGAATTCAACCATGACGTAAAGCCTTTGTCCTTGTCAGTCCCGGGCATAGACCGTCTCGGACGGTCGTAAACGCCCGGCAATTGCTCAATACACGCGCGCCTTCGGCGGAATGTACTGAATGTCGTTGGTCATCGTGTAGCTGTGCACTGGGCGATAATCGATCGTGGTGTTGGCCTTGGGGTCGATCCACGCCAGCGTGTGCTTCATCCAGTTCTTGTCGTCGCGCTCTGAGTAGTCCTCGCGCGCATGCGCGCCGCGGCTCTCGGTGCGGTTGACGGCGGAATCCATCGTCACCACCGCCTGCACGATGAGATTGTCGAGTTCGAGCGTCTCGATCAGATCGGTGTTCCAGATCAGCGAGCGGTCGGTCACGCCGATGTCGGCGAGGCCGCCATGGACCTTGTGGATCAGATCCTTGCCCTCGGCGAGCACCTCGCCGGTGCGGAACACGGCGCAGTTGTTCTGCATCACGCGCTGCATCGAATCGCGCAGCTTCGCGGTCGGCGTGCCGCCGGAGGCGTTGCGGAAATGGTCGAGCCGGGCGATCGCCTTGTCGGCGGAATCGGCGGGCAGTTCGGGCTGCTTGCCGTCCGGCGTCAGCTTCTCGGCGCAGCGCAGCGCCGCGGCGCGGCCAAACACCACGAGGTCGATCAGCGAGTTCGAGCCGAGACGGTTGGCGCCGTGCACCGACACGCAGGCGGCTTCACCGACTGCCATCAGGCCCTGCACCACCGCATCGTCGTCGCCATGCTTCTTCACCACCACCTCGCCGTGGAAGTTGGTCGGGATGCCGCCCATGTTGTAGTGCACGGTCGGCAGCACCGGAATCGGCTCGCGGGTGACATCGACGCCGGCGAAAATCTTCGCGGATTCGGAAATGCCCGGCAGGCGCTGATGCAGCACTGCGGGATCGAGATGGTCGAGATGAAGGAAGATGTGGTCCTTCTTCTTGCCAACGCCGCGTCCCTCGCGAATTTCGATCGTCATCGCGCGCGAGACGACGTCGCGTGAGGCGAGGTCCTTCGCGGATGGCGCATAGCGCTCCATGAAGCGCTCGCCTTCGGCGTTGACGAGATAGCCGCCTTCGCCGCGCGCGCCTTCGGTAATCAGGCAGCCAGCCGGGAAGATGCCGGTCGGATGGAATTGCACGAATTCCATGTCCTGCAGCGGCAAGCCTGCGCGCAACGCCATGCCGCCGCCGTCGCCGGTGCAGGTGTGGGCCGAGGTGCAGGACTGATAGGCGCGGCCATAGCCGCCGGTGGCGAGAATCGTGGTCTGGGCGCGGAAGCGATGCAGCGTACCGTCGTCCAGCTTGAGCGCGACCACGCCGCGGCAGACGCCCTGATCGTCCATGATGAGGTCGATGGCGAAGAACTCGATGAAGAATTCCGCCGAATGGCGCACCGCCTGGCCGTACATCGTGTGCAGCATGGCGTGGCCAGTGCGGTCAGCGGCGGCGCAGGTGCGCTGCGCCTGGCCCTTGCCGTAGTCGCGGGTCATGCCGCCGAACGGGCGCTGGAAGATCTTGCCGTCTTCGGTGCGCGAGAACGGGACGCCCCAATGTTCGAGTTCATAGACGGCGGCGGGTGCGTTGCGCACCATGTATTCGATGGAGTCCTGATCGCCGAGCCAGTCCGACCCCTTCACGGTGTCGTACATGTGCCAGCGCCAGTCGTCGGGATGCATGTTGCCGAGCGAGGCGGAGATGCCGCCCTGCGCCGCGACGGTGTGCGAGCGCGTCGGAAACACCTTGGTGATGCAGGCAGTGCGAAGGCCGGCTTCGGAACAGCCAACCACGGCGCGTAATCCCGCGCCGCCTGCGCCCACCACCACCACGTCGTAGGTGTGATCCTCGATCGGATAGGCCGGGCCCGCGGCCGCGGCCGTCTTGCCGGTTGCTGTCATGATTTAACTCCCGAACGAGAGCTTGAGGATCGCGAAGCTCGACGCAAGCCCGACGGCGAACGAAAAGAAATTGTTGGCGATGATGGCGAGAAGCTTGAGCGCTTCGCTGTGCACATAGTCCTCGATCACGACCTGCACGCCGATTTTCATGTGCAGGCAGCCCGCGACGATGAAGAGCGCCAGCAGGATGGCAACGATGGGCGATCCGAGAAGCTGCGCGGCGGCGGCCTGATCGCGTCCGGTCAGCATCAGGACGATGATCGCGACCGGGATGATTAACAGCGCCATCGCAATGGCCGTGACGCGCTGGCGAAAGAAATCGGAGGTGCCGGCATGGGCGGCGCCGAGGCGGCGCACACGCGCGAGCGGGGTGCGCATGGAAACGGTTTTGCCGGTGTCGCGTGCGCTCATCGGCCGGCTCCGATCAGATAAAAGCCGATCCACAGTGCGGCAGTGGCGACAACGCCAGCTATGAGGGCCGCCTGCGTCAGCCGTTCGCGGGCCTCGACGCCGAAACCGTGACCGGTGTCCCAGACAAGGTAGCGCAACCCGCTGAAGGCGTGATGCAAGAGTGACCAGGTGAAGCCGATTTCGATCAGACGACCGATCCAGCTCGCCGTGAAACTCTGCAGGCAGGCATAGGCGGCAGGGCCGGATGCGGTGGCGATCAGCCACCAGGCCAGCAACAGCGTGCCGGCATAAAGTGCGAGCCCGGTGATGCGGTGGATGATCGACATGATCATCGTCAACGTCCACCGATAGGTCATGAAGGGTGAGAGCGGACGTCCTGTCTGTGCGGCCATCGGTGACTTTTCGAGAATTTCGGCGAAGGGATTTCTGCGCGCCCGAGGGTTAGAGATTTTCTATTTACGGACAGGAAGGAATGAGCGCAATGCGAAACTATGATAATTGAGAATATTGATTCAGTTTTTAGTTGTGCCGATTAGTTGTGTATTTTGTATACCAGTACAAATACGCACAATATGAAAATGATCTCGGGTTCACTCCTTCATCCTCCCCGCAGCTCTGGCGGGGACGCGATTTGCTCGCAGCCCCGTTTGTGGCTAACCTGCGACAAATTAACGCAGTAGGTTGTTGATGCCGCTTCCTGAAATCCCGACCAACCCGCCGGCCCGCAGGCCCGACCCGGACTTCAAAAAGGCCCCGTTCATGGGCATCTTTGGCTTCTCCATCGTCGGATTGTTGCTGTGCCTCATCCTGACGAGGATGCCGATCTCGCGGACTTACCTGCCGTTGGAGATTTGTTTGATCTGCATTGCCGGCCCGCTTGCCGCATGGCTCGGCTTTTCCCTTGGCGGTGGCGAGTAGCGCCTCTCGAGACGCAGGCCTTCTTGTTCCGCAGACCGGGCATGCCTCATCTGCGGAACTCACGGCGGATGAACCGCCCGCCTACTTCGCGTCGGCGTAGAGCTTTCCGTATTTGTCGCGCAGGATGTTCTTCTGCACCTTGCCCATGGTGTTGCGCGGCAGCTCATCGATGAACAGCACGCGCTTGGGCAATTTGAATTTCGCGAGTCTTCCATCGAGCGCGCGCAGCACGGCGGCCTCATCCAGCGGCGTCTTCTTGTCGGGCACCACCACGGCGGTGACGCCTTCGCCGAAGTCCGCGTGCGGCACGCCGATCACCGCGCTCTCGATCACGCCGGGAATGGCGTCGATCTCGCTCTCGATTTCCTTCGGGTAGACGTTGAAGCCGCCCGAGATCACGAGATCCTTGCCGCGCCCGATGATGTGGACATAACCGCGCGGGTCGATCTTGCCGAGGTCGCCGGTGATAAAGAAGCCGTCGCGGAATTCAGCCTTGGTTTTCTCCGGCATCCGCCAGTAGCCCTGGAACACGTTCGGGCCCTTGACCTCCAGCATGCCGATCTCGTCGCGCGGCAGCTCGCGGCCGGTTTCGGGATCGGTGACGCGCATGGTGACGCCCGGCAGCGGGAATCCGACCGCGCCCGGCACGCGATCGCCATCATACGGGTTCGAGGTGTTCATGTTGGTTTCGGTCATGCCGTAGCGCTCCAGCACGGCGTGGCCGGTGCGCGCCGACCATTCGCGATGGGTCTCGGCGAGAAGTGGCGCGGAGCCGGAAATGAACAGCCGCATATGCGAGGCGGCTTCTTTCGTCAGGCGCGGATTATGCAGCAGCCGCACGTAGAAAGTCGGCACGCCCATCAGCACGGTCGCGCGCGGCATCAGGTCGATGATGCGGTCGGTGTCGAGCTTCTTGAGGAAGATCATCGTCGCGCGCGCGAACAGGCAGGTGTTGATCGCCACGAACAGGCCGTGGGTGTGATAGATCGGCAGCGCGTGGATCAGCACGTCTTTGTCGGTGAAGTGCCAGTATTTCACCAGCGTCAGCGCATTCGACGCCAGATTGTCGTGCGACAGCATCGCGCCCTTCGAACGGCCGGTGGTGCCGGAAGTGTAGAGGATCGCGGCGAGATCGCTGCCCATGCGCGCGACGGTCTTGAAGTCCGGAGAGGAGTTCACCGCGCCGTCCTTGAGCGAGCCATGCCCATTGGCATCGAGCGTGTCGACCTTGGCATTGATCTTTTGCGCGACCTTGCGAATGTCGTCGGCCTTAGAAGGATCGCAGACGATCAAAGACGGCTCGGCGTCGCCAAAGAAATATTCAAGCTCGTTGAGCGTGTAGGCGGTGTTGAGCGGCAGGAACACCGCGCCCGCACGGATCGTTGCAAGATAGAGAACGACGGCGGCGAGTGACTTTTCGACCTGGACCGCGACGCGGTCGCCGGGCTTGACGCCCTGGGCGGCGAGATAATTGGCCGTTCGCGCCGTGAATTCCTCCAGCTCGCGATAGGAAACTTCGCGGCCCTCGGTTTCGATCGCGGTTTTGAGAGGGTCCTTCAATCCGTCAAACAGGCGGGCGTAGAGATTGGCGTTGGCGGATGAGGTCATAGGCGAAGATCCGGAAAAACAAAGGAGAGTTCGGCTTTACCAAAGCCGCGCTGCACAATGCAATGCAGACCATGGGCGGTTATCCGGCCCGGCCAGAGGCCGTGTAACCGGAATTGCGGATTGAGTGGCCGTTCCTCCCACGTAGTGCGGGCGTAAAATGAAACAATCGCCCGGCTCTGCCGTGTAACAATCGCGCCGCCGTCTACGTTGAGGGATCGAGGCTCAAAAACGAGGGATGCAGATGTCCGGCACCACGGTAAATCCGAGCGACAGCCTGTCAGGCATAAAATCCGCGGGCGGCGGTGCCGAATCCGGCTCCCGCAAGCTTCTGCAACCCGCATGGGTGCGGATCGTGCATTGGGTCAACGCCATCGCGATGGTCATGATGATCATGTCAGGCTGGCAGATCTACAACGCCTCGCCATTGTTTCCGTTTTCGTTCTCGCGCTCGATCACGCTGGGCGGCTGGCTGGGCGGAGCATTGCTGTGGCACTTCGCGGCGATGTGGCTCTTGATGGTGAACGGGCTGGTCTATCTGGTGCTGGGCCTTGCGACCGGCCGCTTCCGCAACAAGCTTCTGCCACTCAGTGCGCGTGGTGTGTTCGCCGACACCAAAGCGGCGCTCGCGGGCAAACTCTCGCATGACGATCTGTCCACCTACAATCAGGTGCAGAAACTTCTGTATGGCGGCATCATCGTCGTCGGAATCCTGATCGTGCTGTCCGGCCTGTCGATCTGGAAGCCAGTGCAGTTTCAATATCTCACCGCATTGTTCGGCGGCTACGATGTCGCCCGCTACGTGCACTTCGTCTGCATGGCGCTGATCGTCGGCTTTCTCGTGGTCCACATCGCGCTCGCGATCATGGTGCCGAAGAGCCTGCGCGCCATGATCGTCGGCCGCTGAGGGAGACGTGCGATGCTGAAATTCAAGCGGACGAAACTTATTCCCGGCGTGGACAGGCAGCTTCTCATCAAGGATGCTGTCCGGCAGATGCCCGACCTCACGCGCCGCCGTTTCATCACGGGTGGTGCGAGCCTCGGCGCGTTGACGCTTTTGACAGGTTGTGATGTCAGCGACAGCGCCTCGGCGGAAACGCTGCTGGCGAAAATCTCCAAATTCAATGACGCCGTACAGGCGGCAATCTTCAACCCCAACACGCTGGCGCCGACATTCGCTGAAAGCGCGATCACGCGGCCGTTTCCCTTCAATGCCTATTACGGTCTCGACGACGCGCCGAATATCGACGCCAAGGACTGGAAGCTCGAGGTGCGTGGCCTTGTCGAGAACAAGAAGCCGTGGACGCTCGAAGAACTCTATCAACTGCCGCAGGAAAAGCAGATCACGCGCCATGTCTGCGTCGAGGGCTGGAGCGCGATCGGAAGCTGGACCGGCACGCCGCTGCGACATTTCCTGAAACTGGTCGGCGCCGACACGCGCGCGAAATATTGCTGGTTTCAGTGCGCGGACATGGACGGCTATAACTCACCGCTCGACATGGAAACCGCGCTGCATCCGCAGACCATCATGGCCTTCAAGTTCGACGACAAGATATTGCCGCGCGCTTATGGCTTTCCGATGAAGATCAGGGTGCCGACCAAGCTCGGGTTCAAGAATCCGAAATATGTCGTCTCGATGGAAGTCACAAACGACTACAAGGGCGGCTATTGGGAAGACCAGGGCTACAATTCGTTCAGCGGAAGCTGAGGGCCGTCATGCGCCGCGACTGAAGGGCAGCGCGCGTTGAAAGAGACTGACCAGTGCGCCCAGCGCCAGCGCCGCCGCGGAGACGGCGAGCGCGGACGACAGCGTCCCGGTGAGATCGGTGATCACGCCGGTGACGAGAGGCCCGAGGATCTGCCCGACGCTGAAGATGATGGTGATGATCGCGATCACGCGCGGCCAGGCCTGTTCGGGATAATTGAATCGCGTGAAGGCGGTGGTCGCGATCGTGGTGGCGAGAAAGCCGTTGCCGAAAATCAGCGCCGACGCGGCGAAAATCCACGGCGAGGAGCCTGCGAGCGGGAGCCCCGCGCCGATCGCGGTGATCCCGATCATCAGCGCCATGGCGAAGCCGCTTTGTCCGCGCGCCATCAGGCCGCGCCAGATCCATGGCGCGCTGATGCCGCCCAATCCGATCAGGCACCAGAACGCGCTCTGCGCCGCGGCACCCCCGCCATCATCGCGGATGTAGGCGATCATGAAGGTGAGATAGGCGATGTAGCCTGCGCCGTAGAGGAAATAGCCCGCGAGGTAGGGCAGGATCGGCATGACCGATGAATCCTGCCTGGTCGTGCCGACGCTGACCGAATGCACGCGGATACGCAGCAGCGGCACCGCCATCACCGCCGAGATCGCGGTGAGAACGATCCACACGATCCACCACGAGCCGCGCCCGAAACCTTGCAGCAGGAACGGCGAGATCGATCCTGAAATGATCAGACCCATCGCCGGGCCGTTGTAGAACAGTCCGATCAGGAGGGCTGCGCGCATGGGGTGCATCTGCGCGATGGAGGCGGCGAGTGCGCCGCCGCAGATCAGCGCGAACGCCCCGCCGATGCCTGACAGAATCCGCGCAAACCCGAACGGCACCGGCGCGCCGGAGGCCGAACTGATCGCGAGCGAAACAAGGCACATCGCGATGCCGAGATGGATCGCTTTCAGCAGGCCGATGCGTTTTGCCACCGGCGCCGCCAGCAGCGCGCCGGCGAGATAGCCCGCGGCATTGACCGTGTTCATCGCGCCAGCCGTGGCGTAGGACCAGACCAGCGTGTCACGCATATCTGGCAACACCAGAGAGTAGGCGAAACGGCAAATCCCGAGGCCGATGGCCGGTCCGATCGCCAGCGTCAGAACGGCCAGAGCGGGGCGATGATCGGCAATCGTCGGGGAGCGCGTGGTCATGCAAACCGCTCAGAGAGCCCTGCAAATGCCGGTGTTTGGCCGATGCAGCTTGCAAAAGGCGCAGGGGGAATCTAGCAAGGCCGCGACTTCCCATACCCGGCAACCAGCGACAGGACAATTCTACTATGGCACCGCACAAATTATTGCTTCTCCCCGGCGACGGCATTGGCCCCGAGGTGATGGGAGAGGTGAAGCGCCTGATCGACTGGCTGAACGCGCAGGGCATCGCCAGCTTCGAGACCGAAACCGGTCTCGTCGGCGGTTGCGCTTATGACGCGGACAAGGTCGCGATCACCGACGCCACGGTGGCGAAGGCGAAGGCGGCGGACGCCATTTTGCTCGGCGCGGTCGGTGGTCCGAAATGGGACCCTGTGCCGTTCGATGTGCGTCCCGAAGCGGGTCTTCTGCGTCTGCGCAAGGATCTCGAACTGTTCGCCAACCTGCGCCCGGCGATCTGCTATCCGGCGCTCGCCGATTCCTCGAGCCTCAAGCGCGAGATCGTCGAAGGCCTCGACATCATGATCGTGCGCGAACTCACCGGCGGCGTCTATTTCGGCGAGCCGAAGGAAATCACCGATCTCGGTAACGGTCAGAAGCGCGCGGTCGACACGCAGGTCTACGAGACCTACGAGATCGAGCGCATCGCCGCTGTCGCCTTCGACCTCGCGCGCAAGCGTAGCAACAAGGTGACGTCGATGGAAAAGCGCAACGTCATGAAGAGCGGCCTGCTCTGGAACGAGGTTGTGACCCGCGTGCACGCCGAGAAGTACAAGGACGTGAAGCTCGAGCACCAGCTCGCCGATTCCGGCGGCATGCAGCTCGTGCGCAACCCCAAGCAGTTTGATGTCATCGTTACCGACAACCTGTTCGGCGACGTGCTGTCCGATATCGCCGCGATGCTGACCGGCTCGCTCGGCATGTTGCCGTCGGCTTCGCTCGGCGCGGTCGATGCCAAGACCGGCAAACGCAAGGCGCTGTACGAGCCGGTGCATGGCTCCGCGCCTGACATCGCCGGCAAGGGCCTCGCCAATCCGCTGGCGATGCTGGCTTCGTTCGGCATGGCGCTGCGCTATTCGTTCGACATGGGCAAGCTCGCCGACACCATCGACAAGGCGATCGCCAACGTGCTCGACAAGGGCATTCGCACCGGTGACATCGCGTCCGCTGGCACCAAGGGCGTCTCCACCTCGCAGATGGGCGAGGCGGTGCTGAAGGAAGTGCAGGCGCTGCACGGCTGATCGCCGGACGCGTTGCAGGAAATAAAAATGCCCGGCGCGAGCCGGGCATTTTGATTCGAGAGTTAGGCTGCGATCAATACAGCGGGAACGCGGTCGGATAGCCGCCGAGATCGTAATTGTCGGACAGCGGATTGCGGCCCATGTTCAGCCGGTCGATGGTGCGGCCGTAATGATAGCCGGGCGCCAGCGCGTAATCGGTGAACTTGCGGTCGCCCGGCAGCACCTCGGTGCCGCCATCGAGCCAGGAACGGCGGCTGATGAAAACGCGGGTGCGCGGGCCGGCCCGGTAGGAATAGTTCACGCCACGGCCATCGCGGGAAGCCACCACGGTCTGCTTCTTCTTCGGCGCGGCGTTCGCCTCGCTGGTGCCAATCCCCACAACAGCGGCCACCGCCAGCGTCGCCAGTGCGGCCGCCATGACGTTGGTGCGCATCATTTTCAAAACCATCGTGCCCTCGCGAATTTCAGAGTTGAGGACAATTTACCTGTTCCGGGGGCGCCGCCACAAGGTGAATTGGGCCACAGTCGGACTGAATAACTTCGGCGCAGGCGAAAATGTTTCAAAAGGTCAGCAATTTACCGGCCGCCACCCCATATGGCTGGAGGAGGCGGCGGCGGAAGCCCGTGCCTCCGATGAGGCGCAGGCCCGGCGTTCATCTGCCGCCTGTTGCATTCATGGCGTTGTATTCACGGCGTTTTTCGCATAGATACCCGGCGTTACCGCCCTGGGCAGATCGCCGGGCGGTACAGTCCTTTGGAGAATCAAAATGGGTTTCAAGGTCGCCTGCGTGGGAGCTACCGGCAATGTGGGCCGGGAAATGCTCAACATCCTGGACGAGCGCGCCTTTCCGGCCGACGAAGTGGTCGCGCTGGCGTCGCGCCGCAGCCTCGGCACGGAAGTGTCGTTCGGCGACCGTACCCTGAAAGTCAAAGCGCTCGAGAACTACGATTTCAGCGACGTCGATATCTGCCTGATGTCGGCGGGCGGCGACGTGTCGAAGGAATGGTCGCCGAAGATCGCGGCGCAGGGCGCCGTGGTGATCGATAACTCCTCGGCCTGGCGTTACGATTCCGACGTGCCGCTGATCGTGCCGGAAGTGAACGCCGATGCGGCTGCTGGCTTCACCAAGCGCAACATCATCGCCAACCCGAACTGCTCGACCGCGCAACTCGTCGTCGCCTTGAAGCCGCTCCACGATGCCGCGACCATCAAGCGCGTCGTGGTCTCAACCTATCAGTCGGTGTCGGGCGCGGGCAAGGATGCGATGGACGAACTGTTCTCGCAGACCAAGTCGGTCTACACCAACGACGATCTGGTGACGAAGAAGTTTCCGAAGCGGATCGCCTTCAACGTCATCCCGCAGATCGACGTGTTCATGGAGGACGGCTACACCAAGGAAGAATGGAAGATGGTGGCCGAGACCAAGAAGATTCTCGACCCCAAGATCAAGCTCACCGCGACCTGCGTGCGCGTGCCGGTGTTCATCAGCCATTCCGAAGCCGTCAACGTCGAGTTCGAAAAGCCGATCACGCCGGATGAGGCGCGCGAGATTTTGCGCAAGGCGCCGGGCTGTCTCGTCATCGACAAGCGCGAGCCGGGTGGTTACGTCACGCCTTACGAGGCGGCGGGTGAGGACGCGACCTATATCAGCCGTATCCGCGAGGACGCGACGGTGGAGAACGGTCTGGCATTCTGGTGCGTGTCGGACAATCTGCGCAAGGGTGCGGCGCTGAACGCGATCCAGATCGCCGAAGTGCTCGTTAACCGCAAGCTGCTGCAGCCGAAGAAAAAGGCTGCCTAACAGGCAGCCTTCGGGTTCTTTGCGAAACAAGCCGCCTTCGGGCGGCTTGTTTTTTATACAGCTTAGTGTGAGGCCGAGTGAGGCCGGGCGCTCTCATAGCCCACCGGCAACGTCTGGGTCACAGTCTGGAAGTCGCCGGTCGCGCGGTCGAGAATCGACAGCGACCCGTGCGCGACGCCGAAATAGGCGCCGTGAAGCTGCATCTTGCCGCGCTCGACCTGAATTTTCACGCACGGGAACGTCATGAGATTGTCGAGGCTGGTCGAAACCGCTCTCTTCTCCATGCGGGTGATGTAGTCGGAGTCAGACTCGCCGGGCTGGCGCGGCGTGGCATCGCGTGTCGGGGTCAACAGCGACATCCACTTGCCGATGAAATCGCTGGGCGAGAGCGGCGCGGAAGGATGCACCAGCGTCTTGATGCCCCCGCACTGAGCATGACCGAGTACAACGATGTGCTTGACCTTCAACACCTGCACCGCGAATTCCAGCGCGGACGAGACGCCGTGGGCCTCGCCGTCTGGCGCGTAGGGCGGCACCAGATTGGCGACGTTGCGCACCACGAACAGTTCGCCCGGTCCCGCGTCGAAGATCACTTCGGGAGATACGCGCGAGTCGCAGCATCCGATCACCATCACTTCCGGCGATTGGCCGATGTCGGACAGTTCATTATAGCGCGCCTGTTCGGTCGGCAGACGGTGGGCCGCAAATGTGCGGTATCCGGAAATCAGTTGTTTCGGAAATCTCTCTGGCATGGCCACTCCCGCATGATTTTCATTGGCTAACCACGATCCCCCGCATGGAGCAAGGCTTTCCTCCCTCTATTACCGGTGATACGCCTCTCTTAGTTATGTGTCTGGAGCAATGCCGATGATCCGCCCGCGCCGCAGCGTTCTGTTCATGCCGGGTTCGAATGCGCGCGCGCTGGAGAAGGCGCGCAGCCTCGCCGCCGATGGCATCATTTTCGATCTCGAGGATTCGGTTGCGCCGGACGAAAAGCCGAACGCGCGGGCACAGATCGCGAAGGCTCTGTCTGATGGCGGGTTTGGCGGACGCGAGCGTATCATCCGCACCAATGCTCCCGCGTCTTCCTTCTGGCAGGACGACAGCGCGCTTGCGGCGCAGGCGCGCCCGGATGCCATTCTGGTTCCGAAGATCGCGGGCCCGGAGGATATCGCGGCCATCGGTGCGCGGCTCGATCAACTGGGAGCCGATCCCGCGATCAGATTGTGGGTGATGATCGAGACGCCGCTTGCGGTGCTGCGCATCGCGGAGATTGCGGCGTGTGCGCATGCCAAGGACGCACGGCTCTCCGCTTTCGTGATCGGGCCGAATGACATTTCGCTCGATACCAGGATTCGCATGAAACCGGGGCGCGCCGAGATGGTGCCGCTGTTTCTTAATTGCGTCGTCGCCGCGCGCAGCTATGGCATCGAGATTCTCGACGGGCCCTTTAGCGATTTCAGTGATGCCGCGGGGTTCGCGGCGGAATGCGAGCAGGCGCGCGATCTGGGCTTCGACGGCAAGACGCTGATTCATCCAGCACAGATCGAAGCCGCCAATCGAATCTTCAGGCCATCGGGCAATGAACTCGCCGAGGCGCGCGGCATCATCGCGGCGTTCGAGCAACCGGAAGCGGCGGGCAAGGGTGCGATCCGCTATGAGGGTCGCATGGTCGAGCGGCTTCACGCCGAGATGGCGCGCCGGACGCTGGCGATGGCGGATGCGATCGGCGCGCTTGAGAAGTCAGCGACGTGAGCGCCTCAAACAAATAAGCCGCGCTGGCGGCGCGGCTTATTAAATCCGTGTTGGGCGATGACTGACTTACAGCCAGGGACGCGCGACCTTCTCGCGGGCCTCGAAGGTGTCGATCGACGACTTCTTCTGCATGGTCAGGCCGATATCGTCGAGGCCGTTGAGCAGGCAGTGCTTGCGGAACGGATCGATCTCGAAATTGATCACACCGCCGTCGGGGCCGCGAATTTCCTGCTTCTCGAGGTCGATCGTCAGCGTGGCGTTGGCGCCGCGCTCGGCGTCGTCGAACAGCTTGTCCAGTTGCTCGTGGGTGACGCGGATCGGCAGCAGGCCGTTCTTGAACGAGTTGTTGTAGAAGATGTCGCCGAACGAGGTCGAGATCACGCAGCGGATGCCGAAATCGGCGAGCGCCCAGGGTGCATGCTCGCGGCTCGATCCACAGCCGAAATTGTCGCCCGCGACGAGGATCTGGGCGTGGCGATAGGCCGGCCTGTTCAGCACGAAATCCGGGTTCTCGCTGCCGTCGTCCTTGTAGCGCTGCTCCGAGAACAGGCCCTTGCCGAGCCCGGTCCGCTTGATGGTCTTGAGGTACTGCTTGGGGATGATCATGTCGGTGTCGACATTGATGATCTTCAGCGGCGCGGCCACGCTGCTTACAACAGTGAATTTTTCCATCGTCTCAACCCGTTGAGGCCTATGAAAGGCAGGCCAATTTGGAACGGTTCTTATCGTGAATGGAGGATTTGGCAAAGGCCTATTGGACGCATGGCTGAATGCGCTGCGAGCGAGGGTTATTGACGCGGGAGGGCCAATCGGAGACGTTTCGGGCTTCTTGAGCGGGGCAGGCGGATAATGCGGCATTCATTGTTAAGCATGGCGGGGGCGATTTTGCTGGTGACGCTCCATACGGGCGGAAAGGCCGCCGCCGAGCCTGCGCAATCCGGTGCTGTGGCTATGCCTGCTGCCACCGCAACGCCACGGGTGGAGGAGTTTTCCGCGCAGAGCCGGGAGACGACGCGGCATCGCAAGCCTCGCCGGGTCCATATCTACACACCGCGCGGGCCGGGGCCGAACTCCGTGAGAATCTGTCACTCCTATTATGAATACGAGTATCGCCTGAGCGGGACGGTGATCGTGCCGCGCGAAAGCTGTTACTGGCAGGGTTGAGTCCTTCGGCGTTTTCAGCCGGCTGTTTTACCGGCGCCATTTTGTAGCCCTGATTCATTCAGCGTGAGTTCACCGTTCTGCTTTCAGGCTGACCATGCCTTCCCGATCGGGAACCCTTGTGGTTCGCACGGGTTATCAGGCGTGAAATTACGGTCGTCGGATGACGGCTGTTGCATTGGTCATAGGAGAGCTTGACGATGAAGAAACTTCTCGGACTTCTCGCAGTCGCGGGTCTGATGTTTGTCGCAACCCCGTCGCAGCAGGCAAATGCGATGTCGCTTGCGGCACCGGGCACCGCTGCAGTTGCCGATCATGCCGCTGCCGGCCTGACGACGGAGGTCCACTATCGTCGTCATTGGCATCCCCGCCGTCACTGGCATCCCCATCGCCGCCATTGGCGTCATCACCACTACCGTCACTGGTAAGCTCTCCACTGGATCACGAGCAGGCCCTTCACCGGGCCTGTTTTCGTTTTGGAATGATTGGAGTCGGCATCGGTTCAGGGAACGTGATATCGCTATGATGGGGGCCTGAGGCAGATCAAAGGAGGATTTGATGAAATTAAATCTTCAAACATTACTCGCCGCCGGAGCCGTGTTGCTTGGGGCCGCACTGGCGGCGCCATCCGCACAGGCCGCCACGCCACAGTCGCAGGCGGTTTCGCGGCCGGCACATCATGCCAAGACAACGATGACGGATATCAGTGCGCGGCGTTACCATCGCTACTACCACCGCCACTACCATCCACGGGTCTATTATCGCCCGTATTACCGGCCCTACTATTACGGCCCCAGATATTATTACGGGCCGGGCTACTACCGTCCGTATGGCTACTACCGCCCGTATTATCGTCCCTACGGTTACTACTACGGCGGACCGGGCTATTATGGCTGGGGTCGCGGCATCGGCTTCAGCTTCGGTTTCTGAAGCTCGCAGATCAACGGACATGACAAACAAAACGGGCGCTTTTCAGCGCCCGTCTTTTATTGAGTCCGATGTGATGAAGGATGCTTACGCGGCCTTCCAGTCGCGGATGTCGACGAAGTGGCCTGCAATCGCCGCCGCAGCAGCCATCGCGGGCGACACCAGATGGGTGCGGCCCTTGAAGCCCTGACGGCCCTCAAAATTGCGGTTCGATGTCGAGGCGCAACGCTCCTCCGGCGACAGCTTGTCGGGATTCATCGCGAGACACATCGAGCAGCCCGGCTCGCGCCACTCAAAACCGGCCTTGAGGAAAATCTTGTCGAGGCCCTCGGCTTCCGCCTGCTCCTTCACGAGGCCCGAGCCCGGCACCACCATGGCGTTGACGTGTCCGTTGACGGTGTGTCCGTTGACCACCTTCGCCGCCGCCCGCAAATCCTCGATGCGGCCGTTGGTGCACGAACCGATGAACACGCGGTCGAGCTTGATGTCGGTGATCTTGGTGCCGGCTTTCAAGCCCATATAGGCGAGCGCGCGCTCCTTCGACAGCCGCTTGGCTTCGTCTTGGATCTTCGCAGGATCCGGCACGAAGCCCGCGACCGAAGCGACGTCTTCCGGTGACGTGCCCCAGGTGACGATCGGCGGCAGGTTCGCGGCGTCGAGACGAATCTCGGCATCGAAATGCGCGCCGTCGTCGCTGCGCAGCGTGTCCCAGTAGCGCACGGCTTCTTCCCACCGCGCGCCCTTCGGCGACAGCGGACGGCCTTTCAGGAATTCGTATGCCTTCTCGTCGGGCGCAACGAGGCCCGCGCGCGCGCCGCCTTCGATCGACATGTTGCAGACCGTCATGCGGCCTTCCATGGTGAGCGCGCGGATCGCGTCGCCGGCGTATTCCAGCACGTAGCCGGTGCCGCCCGCGGTGCCGATCTCACCGATGATGGCGAGGATGATGTCCTTCGCGGTGACGCCTTCAGGCAGCTTGCCGTCGACGACGGCTCGCATGTTCTTGGCCTTCTTCTGGATCAGCGTCTGCGTGGCGAGCACATGCTCGACCTCGGAGGTGCCGATACCATGCGCCAGCGCGCCGAACGCGCCATGCGTCGAGGTGTGGCTGTCGCCGCACACGATGGTGGTGCCGGGCAACGTGAAGCCCTGCTCGGGGCCGATGACGTGAACGATGCCCTGACGCTTATCGAACTCGTTGAAGTACTGCACGCCGAACTCGCGCGCGTTGGTGGCGAGAGCCGCGATCTGCTCGGCGCTCTCCGGATCGGGGTTGGGCTTGGAGCGGTCGGTGGTCGGCACGTTATGATCGACCACGGCCAGCGTCTTTTCCGGCGCATGCACCTTGCGGCCAGCGGTACGCAATCCCTCGAACGCCTGCGGCGAGGTCACCTCGTGGACGAGATGCCGGTCGATGTAGAGCAGGCAGGTGCCGTCGGGCTGCTCGTCAACCAGATGATCGTTCCAGATCTTGTCGTACAGGGTGGTCGGTTTGGCCATTGTGGTTTTCGCTTTACTCGGTTTTCGCTTGTGCCGGGTCGGACGCTTTCCGTAGGCGCCTGTTGCAGCGGGCTTTTTACTCGCATAAGGGGCCACGGGAAAGTATCCTCGCCATATAAGAACTGCATGGGGCTCCTCAATGTCTGCACGGCCGCCGGTTGCACCCTATTTGACGGTTTCGCCCGCAGCGGGCGCCATCGCCTTCTACAGCGCCGCCTTCGACGCCAAGCAGAAAGCCCTGATGCCCGCGCTGGATGGCCTGCGCATCATGCATTGCGAACTGGAGATCAACGGCGGCACGCTGTTCCTGTCGGATGCGTTCCCGGAATTCGGCACCGCCCGCCCGCCGCTGCCCGGCGAGCCGGTGACGGCCTCGGTCAGTCTGGAATTTGCAACCTCCGAGGAGGTGGACGAGGTGTTCGCGCGCGCGACCAAACTCGGCGCGAAAGGCGAAGTCGCGCCGACGAATTCGTTCTGGGGAACGCGCACGGCGATCGTGCGTGATCCGTTCGGCCATCGCTGGATCATGAACGGTCCGCTTTCGACGTAATCTCTGTCGCATTCAGGCATGAAAAAAGCCCCGGCGAACCGGGGCTTTTTTGAATTCGTGAAAGGACCGAATTATTCGGCAGCCGCAGCAGCGGTCTGGCGCTGGTCCTGCTTCTCGACGATGCGGGCCGACTTGCCGCGCAGGCCGCGCAGGTAATACAGCTTGGCGCGACGCACCTTGCCGCGGCGCACGAGCTTGATCGAGTCGATCATCGGCGAATAGATCGGGAAGACACGCTCGACGCCTTCGCCGTACGAAATCTTGCGCACGGTGAAGCTCTCGTTGATGCCACCGCCGTTGCGGCCGATGCAGACGCCTTCATAGGCCTGCACGCGGGTGCGGTCGCCTTCCTTGACCTTGACGTTGACGGTCACGGTGTCGCCCGGCCCGAAATCGGGAATGGTCTTACCGGCGGCGAGCTTTTCCAGCTGCTCTTTCTCGAGCTCTTGGATGAGATTCATAGCAAAACTCCATCGGGCGGCGCGCCCGAAAGGGACTGCGCGAAATTTCGTATCCAGCACATGCACGGATTGGGCGGTCCTATACGCCAAACCGCACCCGTTGTCACTGGTCCGTCGTGTTTTTTGGCGTCTTTGAGCCGATTCTGGCCGCCCAGAGGTCCGGGCGGCGGTTTTGGGTCAGGGATTCGGCCTGCGCCCGCCGCCAAGCCTCGACCCTGGCGTGGTCGCCCGAGGTCAAAACCTCAGGAATCCCATGGCCTTCGAAGGTCTGGGGCCGGGTGTATTGCGGGTATTCCAAGAGGCCGTCGGAGAAGCTTTCCTCGGTTCCCGAAGCGAGCTTGCCCATGACCCCCGGCAGCAGCCGCACGCAGGCGTCGATCAGCACCATGGCCCCGAGTTCCCCGCCGGACAGCACGTAGTCGCCGATCGAGACCTCCTCGAGGCCGCGCGCCTCGATCACGCGCTGGTCTACCCCCTCGAACCGCCCGCAGACGATCAGCGGGCCGGGCCCCTCCGCCAGTTCCACGACCCGCGTCTGGGTCAATGGCCGACCGCGTGGGCTCATCAGGAGGCGTGGATGGCTGGGATCGAGCGCAATTGCGTCGATAGCGGCCGCCAGAATATCGGCGCGCAGCACCATGCCCGGCCCGCCCCCGGCCGGGGTGTCATCGACGCTGCGGTGTTTGTCGGTCGCTGAATCGCGAATGTCGCGGACGTCGAGCTGCCAGATATCGGAAGCAAGCGCGCGGCCCGCGAGGCTGACGCCGAGCGGCCCCGGAAACATCTCCGGAAAAAGCGTGAGGACGGTGGCGCGCCAGGTCATGGCGCAGAATCCGTCGAGTCAGGGCCGTCGCCCTCGATCTCGTTCGGCAATTCGACGATGACATGCCCCGCCGCAAGATCGACGGTCGGCACCACGGCGTTGGTGAACGGCAGCAAGAGCGATGGACCGCTTTTCGGCGCGATCTCGATGATGTCGCCCGCGCCGAAATTATGGATAGCGGTCACAGTCCCGAGGGACGCGCCCTGCGCATCGATGGCGGCAAGGCCGATCAGGTCGGCATGGTAATATTCGCCGTCGTCGGTTTCAGGCAGCGCGTCGCGGGAAATATAAAGCTCGATGCCGTTGAGGCGCTCTGCGGCGTCGCGGTCCGCGACTCCTTTGAGCGTCGCGACCAGATGATCCTTGGCGGCGCGGGCGCGCGCCACTTCGAATTGCCGCGCGCCGTCCTTGGTCGAGAGCGGGCCGTAATGCAGCACCGCCAACAGGTCTTCGGTGAACGGCCACAACCGCACCTCGCCGCGCACACCGTGCGCGGCGCCGATTTTCGCAACGCAGATTTTTTGCGCTGCCTTCGCCACGAAAACGCTTAAGCCTTGGCGGCTTCAGCGGCGGCCTTGCGCTCCTTGCGCGGCACGGCCTTCTCGGGGTTGTTGCGCGCGGTGCGCTTCGCAACACCAGCCGCATCGAGGAAGCGCATCACGCGGTCGGACGGCTGCGCGCCCTTGGCCATCCAGGCCTTCACCTTGTCCATGTCGAGCTTGAGGCGAGCCTCGTTGTCCTTCGGCAGCAGCGGATTGAAGTGGCCGAGGCGCTCGATGAAGCGGCCGTCGCGCGGGAAGCGCGAGTCGGCGACGACGACGTGATAGACCGGGCGCTTCTTGGTGCCGGCGCGGGCGAGACGAATGACGACTGACATGGTGTTCTCCGTTGTGTGTTCGAAAGTGTGAAAATGTCTGGCTATTTCTTCTTGCCAAGCCCCGGAAATCCTCCGAGGCCCGGCAATGTTGGTTTTCCGAGGCCGCCCAATCCCGAGGGCAGGCCTGGAAAGTCTTTCGGCAATGACGGCATGCCGCCGGGGCCTTGCGGCAACCCCTGGGGCATCTGGTCCTTCAATTGCTGAATCTGTTCGGGCGACGGCATGCCGCCGCCAAAGCCCATCATCTGCGCGAGGCCTGCCATCGGCCCGCGCTTGCCCTGACCCATGGCCTTCATCATGTCGGCCATGCCCCGGTGCATTTTCAGGAGCTTGTTGACGTCCTCGACCCTGACGCCCGCGCCCGCGGCGATGCGCTTCTTGCGGCTCGCCTTCAGGATGTCGGGGGTCTTGCGCTCGGCGCGCGTCATCGAATCGATCACCGCCATCTGCCGCTTGATGATCTTGTCATCGAGATTGGCAGCGGCGAGCTGGTTCTTCATCTTGGCGACGCCGGGCATCATGCCCATCAGGCCGCCGAGACCACCGAGATTCTGCATCTGGGCCAGTTGATCGCGCAGATCGGCAAGATCGAACTTGCCCTTGCGCATCTTCTCGGCGGTGCGTGCCGCCTTCTCCGCGTCGATATTGGCGGCGGCTTTTTCGACGAGCGAAACAATGTCGCCCATGCCGAGAATACGGCCCGCGATGCGCGAGGGATGAAAGTCTTCCAGTGCGTCGGTCTTTTCTCCGGTGCCGATCAGCTTGATCGGCTTGCCGGTGACGGCGCGCATCGACAGCGCAGCACCGCCGCGTCCGTCACCGTCCACTCGCGTGAGCACGATGCCGGTGAGGCCGACGCGCTCATCGAACGCGCGCGCGAGATTGACGGCGTCCTGACCCGTTAGCGAATCCGCGACCAGCAGCACTTCATGAGGATTGGCGGCGGTTTTCACCGTCGCGGCCTCGCGCATCATCTCTTCGTCGAGCGTGGTGCGGCCTGCGGTGTCGAGCAGCACGATGTCGTAGCCGCCGAGCTTGGCGGCCTGCAGCGCGCGCTGCGCGATCTGCGGCGGCATCTGGCCTGCGACGACGGGCAGCGTCTCGATGGAGAGGTCGCGGCCGAGCACCGCGAGCTGTTCCTGCGCCGCCGGACGGTAGACGTCGAGCGAGGCCATCAAAACTTTTTTCTTGTCGCGCTGCGTGAGGCGGCGCGCGAGCTTCGCGGTGGTGGTGGTTTTACCGGAGCCCTGCAGGCCGACCATCATGATCGCGATTGGCGCGGGCGCGTTGAGGTCGATGGTCTGGCCGTCGGAGCCGAGCGTCTCCACGAGTTGATCGTGAACGATCTTCACGACCATCTGGCCCGGTGTCACCGATTTGACGACGGTGGCGCCGATCGCCTGCTCGCGGACCTTGTCGGTAAACGAGCGCACGACATCGAGCGCCACGTCCGCTTCCAGCAGCGCACGGCGCACTTCGCGCATCGCGGCATCGACATCGGCCTCCGACAGCGCGCCGCGCCGCGTCAGCTTGTCGAGAATGCCTCCGAGCTTTTCCGACAGATTGTCGAACATCTCAGCGTCGTATCCCGTTGCGCTCCGGATGGAGCAATGATCCAAACAATTTTGCGCCCGAGGGCGCACAGCGCTGTCGGGCGTTGACCTCCGGCGTCTCGCACCGGTCGGCGGGTCGAAAAGAAAACCTTTTCGAGAAGTGGCGCGGTTAAAGCCTCCCCGGCCCGGAAAGTCAAGAAAAGAGCGGAAAACGCGGTTTTTATGGCCGGAAACGCGCTTCGCGGAGCCGTTATTTGCCTTCGGGCGGCATTTCGGGCCTATCGCGGCCATGAAATTCACCCGCTGCGGCTTTTATGGAACCGCCGCGAGCGGTTCTTGGCATGGGAAGCCCGGATGAAGACTTACAACGGCCCGGTCTCGGATCATTTCGACGGCCTGCGCTTTTTCGATCCCGATGGCACCCCGCCCCATACCTTCGCGCAGATCATGCGCTGGCAGAGAACCCGCAAGGCGGCGAAATGGCCCGCGCGCGCGCCGAGCGGGTTTGCCGATGTGCCGCCGCCGAGCGTCACGGGCAACAGGGTCCGGCTGTCCTTCGTCGGCCATGCGAGCTGGCTGATCCAGACCGCAGGGCTGAACATCCTGATCGATCCGGTGTGGTCGCAGCGCGCTTCGCCTTTCACTTTTGCAGGCCCGAAGCGCGTCAACGATCCCGGCATCGCCTTCGAGGCGTTGCCAAAGATCGACGCGGTGCTGGTGTCGCACGGCCATTACGATCACCTCGATGTCCGCACGCTCTCAAAGCTGGCGGGGAAATTCTCGCCGCGCGTGATTGCGCCGCTCGGCAATGATGTGACGATGCGCGCGCATGACGCTGCGATCCGCGCGGAGGCTCATGACTGGAATCGGCGTGTCGAGATCGACGATGGCGTCGCAGTGACGCTGGTGGCGACGCGGCACTGGTCGGCGCGCGGCCTGTTCGACCGCAACAAGGTGCTGTGGGCGAGCTTCGTGCTGGAGACACCTGCGGGGAAAATCTACATCGTGTGCGATTCAGGCTATGGCGACGGCAAGCATTTCCGCCGCGTGCGCGAGGCACACGGCGCGTTGCGTCTCGCGATCCTGCCGATCGGCGCCTACGAGCCGCGCTGGTTCATGCGCGACATGCACATGAATCCATCGGACGCAGTGAAGGCCCTGGCCGATTGCGGCGCCGAGCAGGCACTGGCGCATCATCACGGCACGTTCCAGTTGACCGACGAGGCGATCGACGCGCCTGCCCACGCGCTCGACGCGGCGCTGGGAGAGGCGAAGCTGCCGCGCGAAAAATTCGCCGCACTGAAGCCGGGTCAGGTGTTCGAGATCTGACCGCTTTCGCCGCTTACGGCTTCGGCTTGATCTCGTAGCTCACATGAACCGACACCCGCAGCGTCTGCTCGCCGGGCACGATCGGAGTCGGAGCCGCTGCGAGGCTGGCGTTCATCTTGCGGAATGCGATCGGCGGAGGCACGCCTTCTTCCGCGATGCTCAACGGTCCGCCCAAAGTTATGCCTGCAGATTGGGCATAAATGGCGGCCTTGCGGTGGGCATCATCGATGGCCCTGGCACGGGCTTCATCGAGCAGTTTCGAGGATTGCGAGACGGAAAAACTGACGCCGCCAATATCATTGGCGCCAGCGGCCACCAGAGCATCGAGCGTGTCGCCGATCTTTGCGGTGTCCCGCAGAGTGACGCTGACGCGATTGGTCGCGCGATAGCCGGTGATCTGCGGCGGCGCGCTCGAATTGTTGCGGCTGGCCATCTGCGGTTGCAGCGAGATTTGCGAGGTCTGGATGTCCTTTTGCGCGATGCCGGTTTGTTTCAGGGCGGCGAGCACCGCGTTCATCGCCTTGGCATTGGCTTCGCTCGCGGCGCGCGCGGTTTTGGCTTCCGTGGTCACGCCGGCTTCGATCTCCGCCAGATCGGGTGCGGCCGACACGGTCGCCTGACCGTTGACCGAGATCGAAGGCGTCAGGGCGTCAGCGAATGCGGGCGAGGCAAGCGCGAGGCATGCGGCGATGACGAGGCAGCGCATGATGGACTCCTTACTTCAGGGGAACGAAGACGTTGATGATGAGCTTGTCTTCTTCGGTCTTGAGCGGGTCGGTGACGTATTCCTCGATGAAGCTGTCCTTGGCCTCCAGCTTCTTCTCGTCGAGATAGTTGGTGATCGCCTCGTAGGTGTTGTCCATGTTGTCGTAGGAGCCGCGATGGACGAACTTCAGCACCTTGCCTTCGGGCGATTGGCCGATGCTCATGGTCTTGGGAAGATTTTTCGGTTCCTGATTGACCGGCATTTCGGCCTGGAAGGTGAAACCGGCGTCGTCGGTCGAGGTGTAGACGATCAGCACGGGGCCTGCGGGATCGATCTTCTGCTTGGCGAGCAGGGTGTTCAGCGCCTTGATCGAATCCGTCAGCGTCTCGAAAGCCGAGTCCCACACGGCCTTGCCTTTCAGCACGACGACCTTTTTCGCGGTCAGCGTGGTTTCTTCCCCGAACGGGTCGGCGGCCTGCACCTTGGCGGGAGGTGTGGCCTCGGTCGCGGGTGAAGAGGGTGCGGGTGTGGTTGCCGCAGGCGGCGTGGCGGGAGCGGCGGGAGCCGCAGGCGCGGATGATTCGGGCGGCGTCGCCGGAGCGGGTGTCGCTGCCGGAGCAGGGGTGACCGCAGGTGCCGGGGTGGTCGTGGGGGCAGGAGCGGGCGCAGGCGCAGGTGTCGCGGGAGGCGTCACCGGCTTGTCGGCCGTCGCGGGCGCGGGAGTCGCGGGAGCTGCGGGCGCTTGTGCGGAGACCGGAAGGACCGCCATGGAGGCCGCCGCGAGAGCGATCGGGACCAGCAAAACCAGTCGGGTCGGGCGGGACGTCATCCGGAAATCTCCATTTTATGGGGGTTTGCGTGAGAGAAGCGTAGCATGGCGCGATAGGGGCGTCAGGTCATCGAAAAGCGAGTGGTTGGCGGGCTGGTCATTGCCGCCATCCTCGCCATATAAAGCGCCTGGATTTTGACATGACCGTGCTCGCAAACCATAGCTTCGCCAAGATGAACGGAATCGGAAACGAGATCGTCGTTGTCGATCTGCGCAAGTCCGATTCACAGGTCAGTGCGGCCGAGGCCCGCGCCGTCGCCGCGCCGAATGGCGTGCCTTACGATCAATTGATGGTGTTGCAGAAGCCGAAGCTCGCCGGCACCAGCGCCTTCATCCGCATCTATAATAATGACGGCTCGGAGGCGGGTGCCTGCGGCAACGGCATGCGTTGCGTGGCCAAGCGCGTGTTCGGCGAAAACGGCGAGCGCGCCGCGACCTTCGAGACCCGCGCCGGACTTCTGAATTGCTGGCAAGGGCCGTCACCCGATCTTTACACGGTCGACATGGGCGCGCCGAAGTTCGGCTGGCAGGACATTCCGCTGGCGGAAGAATTCCGCGATACCCGCTACATCGAATTGCAGGTCGGGCCGATCGATTCGCCGGTGCTGCATTCGCCGTCCGTCGTCAGCATGGGCAATCCGCATGCGATCTTCTGGGTCGATGACATCGACGCCTACGACCTCGAACGGTTCGGACCGCTGCTGGAAAATCACCCGATCTTTCCCGAACGCGCCAACATCACGCTCGCCCATATCGTGGACCGCGATCACATCCGGATGCGGACCTGGGAGCGTGGCGCGGGCTTGACCAAGGCGTGCGGTTCGGCGGCGTGCGCCACGGCGGTCGCGGCGGCGCGGCTCAAGCGTACCAACCGCATCGTGCAGATGAGCCTGCCCGGTGGCGATCTCACCATTGAATGGCGCGAGCGCGACGATCATGTGCTGATGACCGGGGCCGCCGTGCTGGAATATGAAGGCGTGTTCGATCCGGCGCTGTTCGCCGCACTCGCCTGACATGCCGGTCGAACTCGTCACCTTCGGCTGCCGTCTCAATCTGGCTGAATCGGAGACGATGCGTGCCGAGGCCGATGCCGCCGGCGTGCAGGATGCGGTGATCGTCAACACATGCGCGGTGACCAATGAGGCGGTGGCGCAGGCGCGCCAGACTATCCGCCGCCTGCGGCGCGATCATCCGGCGCGCAAGATCATTGTCACCGGTTGCGCGGCGCAGACCGATTCCAGAATGTTCGCGGAGATGCCGGAAGTCGATCGCGTGCTCGGCAATGACGACAAGATGCGCGCGCATGCGTGGCGGGATACGCGCCGCGCGTTCGATCTCGATGACGGTGAGAAGGTTGCGGTCGCCGACATCATGGCGGTGCGCGAGATGGCGCCGCATCTGGTGGAGGGATTTCACAGCGGCCAGCCGCGTGCCTTCGTGCAGGTGCAGAACGGCTGCGACCATCGCTGCACGTTCTGCATCATTCCGTATGGGCGCGGCAATTCGCGCTCGGTGGCAATGGGCGCCGCGGTCGAACAGGTGCGCAAGCTGGTGGAAGGCGGCTGTCCCGAGATCGTGCTGACGGGCGTCGACATTACAAGCTATGGCGCGGATTTGCCGGGTGCGCCGAAACTGGGTGCACTGGTCAAGCAGATCCTCAAGCATGTGCCGGAATTGAAGCGGCTGCGGCTCTCGTCAATCGACTCGGTCGAGGCGGATCGCGATCTGCTCGATGTGATCGCGGACGACGAGCGATTGATGCCACATCTGCATTTGTCGCTGCAGGCGGGCGACGATCTCGTTCTCAAGCGCATGAAGCGGCGGCACTCGCGCGCCGACGCCATCGCGTTCTGCGATCAGGCGCGGCGGCTGCGGCCGGACATTGCCTTCGGGGCCGATCTCATTGCGGGCTTTCCGACCGAGACGGATGACATGTTCGAGCGGTCGCTTGCGTTGGTCGAGGACTGCGATCTCACCTTCCTGCACGTGTTTCCGTACTCGAAGCGTCCCGGCACGCCGGCGGCGAAGATGCCGCAGGTGGAAGGCCGTACCATCAGGGAGCGGGCAAAGCGGTTGCGTGACGCGGGCGAGGTGGCGCTGCGGCGCAGGCTCGCGCGTGAGGCAGGCAAGACCCGTCATGTTCTGGTTGAAAGCACGACGCAGGGCCGCACCGAGCATTTCCTGCCCGTCGCGATGACAGGTGGTGTTGCGGGCGATGTGCGGGCCATGACCATTGCGGGTCATGACGGCGCGCGCCTAAGCGTGTGACACGACCTGTTCGGGTGCGAGCGCTTCTTCGCCATTCCACCCGCATGCGCGCAGCCGCTCATGCAAGTGTTCGGGCACAGGTGCGACCACGCGCACCGGCGGCTTGTTCTTCGACAGCGGCACGACGATCTCGCGCGAATGCAGATGCAGGCTCGGCTCGCCGAAGCGCGGGCCGTTGCCGTAGATGTTGTCGCCGACGATGGGAAAGCCCATCGCCGCGCAATGCACGCGCAATTGATGGGTGCGGCCGGTGATCGGCTCGAGTGCGAGCCAGGTCAGGCCATCGCCACGCCCCATCACGCTCCAGCGGGATTGGGACGGCAGCCCGTTCGGGTCGGGCTTCTGCCACCAGCCGCGCGTTTCATCGAGCCGCCCGAGCGGAATGTCGATTTCGCCTTGGTTCTCCGCAGGGCCGCCTTCGACCACGGCCCAATAGGTCTTGCCGATCTTGCCGTGCTTGAACAGAAGCCCGAGCGAGGCGGTCGCCTTGCGGTGGCGGCCGAGCACGAGGCAGCCGGAGGTGTCGCGGTCGAGCCGATGTGCCAGGACCGGCGGGCGCGGCAAACCGTAGCGCAACGCATCGAACGAGGCTTCAAGATTGGGCCCGCCCTTCGGGCCTTTATGCACGGCAATTCCGGCCGGCTTGTCGATCACCAGCATCAGGCCGTCGCGATGAAGCACGCGTGCCTGCATCTCCTCGGCGGTCGGCTGTGGCGTATCCATAATGACGTGCGGCTTTCGTTTTTGGCGTGAACCGGGTAACACACCCCCCGCAATGTTGACAGTCCGCATATGACAGATACGCCGCAGGATAAACCGAAGCAGAGCTGGTGGCAGCGGCTGTCCGCCGGCCTCAAGCGCACGTCCGGTTCGATTGGTGGCGCGCTCACCGATCTCGTCAGCAAGCGCAAGCTCGACCGGGCCATGCTCGAGGGTATCGAGGATGTGCTGTTACGCGCCGATCTCGGAACCGAAGTCGCGGCGCGGATCGCGGCGAAGGTCGGCGAGGGCCGTTACGACAAGGATGTGTCGGCGCAGGACGTCCAGGAGATTGTCGCCGCCGAAGTCGAGAAGGTGCTCGCGCCGGTGGCGAAGCCGCTGGTGATTGACGAGAGCCAGAAGCCATTCGTCATTCTGGTCGTCGGCGTCAACGGCTCGGGCAAGACCACGACCATTGGCAAGCTCGCTGCGAAATTAACGGCGGAAGGCCGCCGGGTGATGCTTGCCGCAGGCGATACATTCCGCGCGGCCGCCATCGAGCAATTGAAAGTCTGGGGCGAGCGCACCGGCGTGCCGGTGGTTGCGCGCGCGCACGGCTCGGATTCGGCGAGCCTTGCCTTCGATGCGGCGAGCGAGGCGAAGACGGACAATCGCGACGTGTTGCTGATCGACACCGCCGGGCGATTGCAGAACAAGGCCGAACTGATGGTCGAGCTGGAGAAGGTCGCGCGCGTCATCAGGAAGGTCGATGCCAGCGCGCCGCATGCGGTGCTGCTGGTGCTGGATGCCACCGTGGGACAGAACGCTCTGTCGCAGGTCGAGGCGTTCCGCAAGACGGCAGGCGTCACCGGGCTTGTGATGACCAAGCTCGATGGCACCGCGCGGGGCGGCATCCTGGTTGCGATTTCAGAAACCTACAAGCTGCCGGTGCATTTCATCGGCGTCGGCGAGGGCATCGACGACCTCGCGCCGTTCACCGCGCATGATTTCGCGCTGGCGATCGCGGGCAAGGATTTGGGGCAGGGATAGTCAGGATCATGGACAAGCGCGCACCCCATCCGTTGTTCAAGCTCGCGACCGAGCTTGGTCCGCTGCTGATCTTCTTTGCCGCCAACGCCAAGTTCAATCTGTTCGTGGCGACGGGCGCGTTCATGGTCGCGATCGTCGCGGCGGTGATCGCGTCCTATGTGGTGGTGCGGCATGTGCCGCTGATGGCGCTTGTCACGGCGGTGATCGTGCTGGTGTTCGGCGGCCTGACGCTCGTGCTGCATGATGAGACGTTCATCAAGATCAAGCCGACCATCATCTACGCGCTGTTCGCGCTGACGCTGTTTGTGGGTCTGATGCTGGGGCGATCGTTCATCGCCGTTTTGTTCGATCAGGTCTTCAATCTCACGCCGCAGGGCTGGCGGCTGTTGACGATCCGCTGGGCGCTGTTCTTCGCGGCCATGGCGGTGCTGAACGAGGTCATCTGGCGTACCCAGAGCACGGACTTCTGGGTGGCGTTCAAGGCGTTCGGGGTGGTGCCGTTGACGATGGTTTTCGCCATGGCGCAGATGCCGCTCGTCAAGCGCTACCAGATCGAGGAAGCGACGGCGGAAGCACCCGATAGCGAGCGCGGCGATATCACGCCGCGCTGAGCGCCGGAATTATCAGCTCAACTGCTTCAGCAGTTTGATCATGCCCGGTGCGTTGCGGCGGATTTCCGCCATGTGAATGCCGGACAGCCCCTTGAGCGCGGCGTTGGCCTTCCCGGTCAGGTTCAGCAGCACGCGGCGGCGGTCTTCCCGGTCGGTCTTGCGCACGACAAGCTTGGCCCGCACCAGCCGGTCTACCAGTTCGACCGCCGTATGGTGCTTGAGGTGAAGATGCTCGGCGAGGTCGCCGACCGTGACGCCGTTCGCATCCTCAAATCCGCGAATCGCCAGGATCGCCTGATGTTGCTTCGGCGTCAGGCCGCGATTTTGCGCCGCCTGCTCGCTGAAATTGAGGAAATTGCGCAACTCGCGGCGGAACGAGGCCAGCACGAAATAGTCCTTGTCCTTGATAGCCACGCTATGGGGCAGGGCAGATATGCGCTTTTGTGCCGAAATGCGAAGTTGTGCTGATTTTACGGATTTCTTTGTTGATTTAGCCATCCCTGACCCCGTTGCCTTCTATCGTATAGCGATATATTGACGTGACCCGCCCGAAAGGCCTTACCGCGCGCTTTCGGTAATTTCAATCCTATTTCGGATCCTTACGAATATGTCACGTTCTTCCAATGTGGCGCCGAGGCTCGGTGACTTCACCGCCGACAAGCGCGTGCTGGTTCTGGTCGCGATGGCGCTTCTGGTCGGCAGCGGCGGTGCAGCCTCCGCCTGGGTTTTGCTGCACATGATCGCGCTGGTCACGAATCTGGTTTGGTTGCAGACATTTAGTACGGCGAATCTGTCACTTGCGGGGCTTAAGCCGAGCCTCTGGATGGTGCTCGCGCCGGGGTTGGGCGGGCTCATCATCGGCCTGATGGCGCGTTACGGATCGGAGAAAATTCGCGGTCACGGCATCCCGGAAGCGATCGAGGCCATCCTGATCGGCGGCAGTCGCATGCAGCCAAAAGTCGCAGTCTTGAAACCGCTGTCGTCGGCGATTTCGATCGGCAGCGGCGGCCCGTTTGGCGCCGAAGGGCCGATCATCATGACCGGCGGCGCGATCGGCTCGCTGTTCGCGCAGTGCTTCCATATGAGCGCCGCGGAGCGGAAGACGCTGCTGGTGGCGGGTGCGGCTGCCGGCATGACCGCGATCTTCGGCACGCCGATCGCGGCGATGCTGCTGTCGGTCGAACTCTTGTTGTTCGAGATGAAGCCGCGCAGCCTCATTCCCGTGATCACCGCCTGCGTGGTGTCCGCGGCCTGGCGTCCGTTCATCATTGGTCACGGGCCGCTGTTTCCGTTTTCGGGCCATCTCGACCTGCCGTGGTGGGGCGTCTTTCTTTATATCGCGGTTGGTATTGTGGGCGGCCTGCAATCGGGCCTGATCACCGCAGTGCTCTACAAGGCCGAGGATTTGTTCGAGCGGCTTCCGGTTCACTGGATGTGGTGGCCGGCGATCGGCGGCCTGCTCGTCGGGCTGGGCGGCCTGATCGAGCCGCGCGCGCTCGGTGTCGGCTACGATATTATCGCGGGCCTGTTGAACGATAAGATCGTCACCTCGCAAGTATTGACGATCCTGATCGTCAAATCGGTCATCTGGATCATCGCGCTGGCCTCGGGCACCTCCGGGGGCGTGTTGGCGCCGCTCCTGATCTTCGGCGGATGCCTCGCATGGCTGGAAGGCCTGTTCCTGCCGGGGGACACCGGGGCATGGGCCTTGCTCGGCATGGCGGCGATGATGGGCGGCACCATGCGTTCGCCGCTGACCGGCATCATGTTCGCGGTGGAACTGACGGGCCATTTCGGCCTGCTCGAACCATTGCTGGTCTGCACCGGCGCCGCCTATGCGCTGACGGTGCTGTTGTTGAAGCGTTCGATCCTGACGGAGAAGATCGCGCGGCGCGGCCAGCATGTCGTGCGCGAGTACAGCATCGATCCGTTCGAGTTGCTGCGCGTGTCGGACGTCATGGTGAAGAACGTCGATACATTGCCCGCAAGCATGCGCGTGGACGAGGCGGTTGCGTTCTTCTGCGGCGATACGCCGCCCCTCCATAAATCCTATCCGTTGATCGATGAAAATGGCGTGGTGGTTGGTGTTGTCGGCCGCCGCGACATTTTGCGCTGGCGTGCGGAGAATCCCGAAACGGACGAAACTTTGTTTGATTGCATCTCGGATTCGTCGGTGGTGATAGGTTATCCCGATGAACAGGTGGCTGTGCTCGCTGATCGGATGGTGGCGACGGAAGCAGGCCGCGTGCCGATTGTCGATCGCGTCAGCGGACGGCTGGTCGGACTGATGACGCGCAAGGATCTGATGCGCACGCGCGGCAACGCCATCTCGGCGGAAACCGACCGGCTGTCATATTTCTTGCGCAGGAAGAAGCTGTCTGCGACAACAGGATAGCTGAGACGCCGCGACCGTAGACAAAAGATTGCCCGGCCTGATCGACGCCTTTGCCAGGTGGAATTGTATCAGGGGTATCAATCATGGACTTTCGCACGGCACTCGGAGACGCCATCCTCTCCTCGGAATCGGACGCCATCATTGCGACAGGCAAGGATGGCCTCATCACCTTCTGGAATCCGGGTGCGACGCGAATCTTCGGGTTTGCCGAGAACGAGGCTGTCGGGCAGTCGCTCGATATCATCATTCCCGAGAACCTCCGGGCGCGGCACTGGGAAGGCTATGACAAGGTCATGGAAAGCGGGCAGAGCCGCTATTCGCATGGCGACCTTCTGGCGGTGCCGGCGCTGATCAAGGCGGGTACCCGCATTTCCGTCGAATTCACCATGGTGGTGCTGCCAGGCCCGGACGGCAAACCGGCCGGCACGGCCGCGGTGCTGCGCGACGTGACCAAGAAATTCGAGGAAAACCGGGCGCTGCGCAAAAAACTTGCCGCGGCGCAGAATGCGGCAAGAGAGAATACCTAAGCGTTCGCGGGGACTTCATTGGTTAAGAGGATTCCGGTTCCTGTTTCGGGCGCAGAAAAACAACTTTGTGTGTAACCTTTTCCGTGTGGCTCCATCTAACAGGCAGCATGGAGAACAGGGATGACCGACTCTCATAGCCAGGCGCGGCTTCCGGCGCTGGATGAAACCACAAGCGACGAGGTGCTGGTCCACGCCGCGCAGGGCGGCGACGCACGAGCCTTTCGTGCGATCCTCACCAAGTACAACCGCAGGCTTTACCGGATTGCACGGGGTATCCTGCGCAACGACACCGAGGCGGAAGACGCGGTGCAGGAAGCCTATGTCAACGCCTTCACGCATCTCGCGACCTTTCGCGGCGAGTCCAGTCTGTCGACCTGGCTGTCGCGCATTGTGATGAACGAATCACTTGGCCGTCTGCGCAGCCGCCGCCCGATGGCCGAGTTGGCCGAGGTCGAGACGCCCAATCAGGCGGCCGAGATCATTCAATTTCCAAACACCGCCAGAACCGATCCGGAACGCACCATGGCCCAGCGCGAGCTTCTTCGTCTTGTCGAGCGGGTGACCGATGAGTTGCCGGATGTCTATCGCACGGTGTTCGTGACGCGGGTGATCGAGGGCATGAGTGTCGAAGACACGGCTGAACTGCTCGGCATCCGCATCGAGACGGTGAAGACGCGGCTGCATCGCGCACGCAAGCTCGTCCGCGAGCATCTCGACCGAGAGATCGGCCCGGTGATGCTCGACGCGTTTCCCTTCGCGGGCAAGCGCTGTGAGCGCATGACGCAGAATGTCATGCAGCGGCTCGGCCTGGTTTGATTCATCCCTTTTTGTCCAATCATCAGATGAACGCGGCGCACGGCGCCGAAGGAGACGGTCGTTATGATTTCCAACGTCAAGGTGCTTGAACGCGAGCGTAGTATGACGGATGTCTCGGAGCGGCCGGATCGCGCCGAGGTGGAAGATGCGTTCCGCACCATCATCCGCTGGACCGGTGACGACCCGAAGCGCGATGGCCTGATCGAGACGCCGAGTCGCGTCGCCCGCGCCTTCGAGGAATTTTTCATCGGCTACAGCCAGAACCCGGTGACGGTGCTGCAAAAGACCTTCGAGGAAATCGAAGGCTATGATGAAATGATTACGCTGCGGGGCGTTCGCTTCGAGAGCCATTGCGAACACCATATGGCGCCGATCGTCGGCAAGGCCTGGGTCGCCTATATCCCGAACGGCCGTGTTGTCGGCATCAGCAAGCTCGCCCGCGTCGTTGAGATCTACGCCAAGCGCCTGCAGATTCAGGAGAAGATGACCGCGCAGATCGCCAACACCATCAATGACGTGCTCAAGCCGCAAGGTGTTGCAGTGCTGATCAAGGCGCAGCATCATTGCATGACGACGCGTGGCATCCACAAGCCCGGCACCGATCTCGTCACCAGCCGGATGCTCGGCTGCTTCCGCGACAACCCGGCCACGCGGCAGGAATTTTTGAGCATGACCGCGGAGCGGGACTAGTGTCCCGAATCCGAAGTTCGCCTCATCGTGAAGCAGTTTTCGAAGCGAACTTCGGATTCGAAAAGACACTAGCAAATCTATCATTCTAGTGTGGTTTAGGTTCGGAAGTTCGCTTGAAAGACTCGCGGAGAAAATGAAGCGAACTTCTGAACCACCACACTAGGCTCAACAGCGGAGGTAGTTGCCATGCAGCAGGATGATGCACCCAAAGGCCCGGATCTCGCCGGCGGCGTCGAGCTGGCGCAATTGTCCGACGGCAGGTTGCTGGGTCATGTCGGCGACGAGGAAGTTCTGCTGGTCCAGTCCGGCGACGACATCTTCGCGGTCGGCGCGCACTGCACGCACTATCATGGGCCGCTTGCGGACGGACTGGTCGTCGGCAACAGCATCCGCTGCCCGTGGCATCATGCCTGTTTCGATCTGCGCACCGGCGAGGCGACACGGGCGCCGGCTTTTGACCCGATCGCACGGTTCAAGGTGGAGCAGCGCGACGGCAAGGTGTTTGTCGGCGACAAGGTTGCGCCCTGTCCGATCAGGCCGCGAAGCCTGAAGGAAACGCCGGAAAAAATCGTCATCGTCGGCGGCGGCGCGGCGGGGTTTGCCGCGGCTGAGATGCTGCGCCGTGAACAGTTCGCGGGCGAGATCGTCATGCTGTCGAGCGAGGCCGAAGCGCCGGTCGACCGCCCCAATCTGTCGAAGGATTATCTTGCCGGCAGCGCGCAGGCGGACTGGATTCCGCTGCGCTCCGGGGACTTCTACCGTGATCTGAAAATCGATCTGCGGCTTGGTGTCGAAGCCGACAGCATCGATGTCGCGGGCCAGGCGGTTGTGCTGAAGGATGGCGCGCGGCTGGCCTATGACAGGCTGTTGCTGGCGACGGGCGCGGAGCCGAATCGCCTTCCGGTGCCCGGCGCGGATCGTCCCAATGTGCATGTGTTGCGTACGCTGGCCGACAGCAATGCGATTATCGCCAGTGCGAAGGATGCGCGCCGCGCGGTGGTGATCGGCGCGAGTTTTATCGGGCTGGAGGCTGCGGCGTCACTCCGGGCCAGAGACATCGAAGTCCATGTCGTCGGCCCCGAGAAAATTCCGATGGAGCGGGTGCTTGGTCCCGAGATGGGCCGGTGCGTGCGTGCCCTTCACGAGGAGCATGGCGTGATCTTCCATCTGGAAGAAGGTGTCAGCGCGATCAACGAGCGCGGCGTCGTGCTCAAGAGCGGCGAGGTAATTGCGGCGGATCTCATCGTGTCCGGCATCGGTGTCAAGCCGCGGCTTGCACTTGCGGAGAAGGCCGGACTCACGATCGATCATGGCGTTGTCGTCGACCGCACTCTGCAAACCAGCGCGCCCGGAATCTATGCGGCGGGCGATATCGCGCGCTGGCCGGACCCACATTCAGGTGAGAACATTCGCGTCGAACATTGGGTGGTGGCGGAACGTCAGGGACAGGTGGTCGCGCGCAACATGCTCGGTGCTCGCGAGGTGTTCGATGCCGTGCCGTTCTTCTGGAGCCAGCACTACGATATTCCGATCAACTATGTCGGCCATGCGGAAAAGTGGGATGAGATCGTCGTGCATGGTGAGATCATGGCGCACGATTGCCTCCTCGAATACAAACTCAACGGCAAGACGCTGGCGGTGGCCTCGATCTTCCGTGATGCCGACAGCCTGAAGGCGGCCGCCGCGATGGAGGAGGGCCGCGCGCCGGTATGAGGCGCCGGGCTGAAAATAATTTTCAAATTTGCGTAACCTTTGCCGCGCGACTGCATCCAATGGACATACGACCTCGTGTCGTCGTCCGCCGTTATTCCACGGCGGCCACAGGAGCAGTACCATGTTCGCCAAATTCAGCGCGGCTCTCGCCGCTGTTTGCCTTTTGGGCACACCCGCTTTCGCGCAGGGCGCGAAGCTCACCGATCCGCAGATCGCCCACATCGCCTATACCGCGGGCGTTATCGATGTCACGGCCGCCAAGCAGGCGCTGTCGAAGTCGAAGAACAAGGAAGTGATCGCCTTTGCCAAGGACATGGTTCGCGATCATGAGGCGGTCAACAAACAGGCGCTCGATCTCGTCAACAAGCTGAAGGTCACGCCGGAAGACAACGACACCAGCCGCGCGCTCACCAAGCAGGCGGCGGACAAGCAGGCTGAACTCGCCAAGCTGAGCGGCGCCGCCTACGACAAGGCTTATGTCGCGAACGAAGTGGCCTTCCATAAGACGGTCGATGGCGCGCTCGAGAAGCAGCTCATTCCCTCGTCGAGCAACGCCGAACTGAAGAGCCTGCTGGAAACCGGCCTGAAAATTTTCGAAGGCCATCTGCAGCATGCCGAGCACACGCTCGCGGATTTGAAGTAACGCGTCATCCCTGCCACGAGCGAAAGGAAAATAGCATGCTTTCGGCGCGCTATTGGCTTGTGCCCATGGTTGTCGCGACTGTACTCGGCAGCGCTTCGGCGCATGCCGAGACGGTGCGCGTGACCATCGACAAACTGGTGTTTTCGCCGGGGGTGGTGAAGGCCAAGGTCGGCGACACCATCGAATGGGTCAACAACGACATTCTCGCTCACACCGCGACGGTGAAGGGTGACTGGGATGTGCTGATTCCGCCGAAGAAGTCGGCGACGCTGGTGATCAAGAAGGCGGGAGAGGTCGAGTACTACTGTCGCTTTCATCCCAACATGAAAGCCAAGATCGACGTCACGAACTGACGCCGCTCAGGAAACGGAAGATTCGACTCGCTTGAAGCGGGCGCCTCTGGCCAGCATCACGCCATTGGCGCCCGCGATCCCCAGTTCGAGGCTTTCGGCGATGCGCCGCGCGCGCTCCATGAAGTGCTCGGCAGCCTTCGGCGTGCAGAGATCGTTCACGGTCTCCTGGAACAATTGCAGCCAGCGGTCGAAATGCTGCGCGTCCACCGGCAGCGGCAGATGCTTGCGCATCGGCTGGCCGTGATATTCCCCGCTCATCAGCGCGACCGAGGACCAGAACGCCTTCATCTGGCGCAGATGCGGACCCCAGTCGGCGATGCGCGTGTTGAAGATCGGGCCGATCAGCTCGTCGTTGCGGACACGGGTGTAGAACTCGTCGACGATGCGATCGATCAGGGCTTCGTCGATTCCCGTCTCGGCGCGGATCGCGCTGGTAATCTCGGCGCGCCGTTCGGCCGCTGACATGACAGGTTCCGACATCATTTACCCTTGATCTAATGATGCATCCTATATGCATCTTTCTAAGGAAAATCAACCCGCTGGCCAGGGTTCCGCGGTCAACAGGGCGATATCGGCGCCCACCCGCAGGTCGTCTTCGGCCCCCAGCGTGTGCTTGCGGATGTTGCCCGCCCGGTCGATCAGCACCAGGCTCGGCGTTCCGGTCATGCCATAGGCCGCCATGGTGTGGGGGATCGGCGTGCCGTCGCCGGGCCGGTCGACCGCGACCGGAAAATCGACGCGGTATTCATGCAGAAATGCCTCCAGCGCGACGGGCGTCATGGCGGCGTGATGCTCGAACACCGTGTGAAGTCCGATCACGACAACCTTGTCGGGAGAGAAGATATTGGCAATGCGCTGGGCCTGCGGAATGCCGGCCTGAACGCAGCCCGGACACAGCATCTGGAAGGCGTGAAGAACGACGACCCGGCCGCGCAGTTCTTCGAGCGTCAGCGGCGCGGCGACATTGAACCATTGCGTGACGGCAAGTTCGGGAGCGGGGGTCATGACGGCAACCTCATCGGCAGCCGAGCATAACGCCAAACGCCTTGTCCGGCCACTTTCGGTTATTTCCGGGCGAGCATGTGATCGTGCAGCACCATGCCCGCAGCCATCGCGGCTGCGAAGACGAAGGGCGTCGTCAAGCCGATCGAAAGTGCCGTCACGGCGGGGCCGGGGCAGAACCCGGCGAGCCCCCAGCCCGCTCCGAAAACGGCAGAGCCGACAACGAGCCGCGGATCGATGATGGTGGCTGTTGGGAGATGAAAGCAATCATCGAGCGCAGGCCGCGCCAGCCGTCGCTGGATCGCCATGCCGGGGAGCGCCACCAGCAATGCGCCGCCAAGCACGAAGGCGAGGCTCGGGTCCCAGTGGCCGCTTGCGACATTGAGAAAGCCGATCACCCGCGCGGGATCGACCATGCCGGATAGCGACAATCCAAATCCGAAGATCGTGCCTGCCGCGAAAGCGACGAGAAGACGGAGTAGAGCACTCATCGCCATGCGCCCATGGTGGTTGCGACGATGATTCCCGTTGCCAGAAAAACCGATGTCGCGACAAGCGAGCGTTTCGAGAATCGTGCCAGCCCCAGAATGCCGTGACCGGAGGTGCAGCCCGATCCCATGCGGGTGCCGATGCCGACGAGAAGGCCTGCGAGCACGAGGATCGAAGTGGAGGCGGCAATCGTCACCGGCGGCAGGTGCCCGGTCACGGCTGCATAAAGCCACGGCCCGCACAGAAGCCCGGCAATGAAAGCGGCATTCGTTCCGATCTGCTGGCCGTCGAGCAGGCGGCCGACGATGCCGCTGATGCCCGCGATCCTGCCGTTGACGAACAGCAGAAGCATGGCGGACAGGCCGATCAGCATGCCACCGATCAGCGATGGCCAATAGGATATCATCGCCGTTTTCCTTTCCGGCAGTAGATCGCATGCAGGGCTTCGATCAGTTGCGCGGCCTTGGCCTCCGTCAACCGGTAGAAGATCTGCTTGGCCTCGCGCCGCGTCTTCACCACGCCGGCGTCGCGCAGGATGCCGAGCTGTTGCGACAGGCTTGGCTGATGAATGCCAAGCCGCTCTTCAAGCGCGCCGACGGAATATTCGCCTTCGGCAAGCGCGCAGGCGAGTGCGAGGCGGCCCGGATGACTAAGGGTTTTCAGAAGCGCCGCCGCCTCGTTGGCGTTGGCTTCGATATCTGTCGGGGGCGGGAAAGCCCGCGCCGCTGCTCCCGCGCGGCTCACCATGCCGATCCCTCCAGCGCATCGAGCGGAAACTTGAGGTAGCGCCTGCCGTTGGCTTCGGGTTCTGGCAGGCGCCCGCCGCGAATGTTGACCTGCAGCGCGTGCAGAATGAGCTTTGGCATCGGCAGGATCTTGTTGCGTGCTTCGCGCAACTGGATGAACGCGGCCTCGTCGATTCCGGCAATGTGAGGATTGGCGTGCTTCTGTTCGCCGACGGTGCTTTCCCAGCGGGCATGACGCCCATGGGGCTGGTAGTCGTGGCCGGTGAACAGGCGCGTGTCGTCCGGCAGCGCCAGAATCCGCTGGATCGAGGCCCACAATGTTTGCGCGCTGCCGCCGGGAAAGTCGGTCCGCGCCGTACCGGAGTCCGGCATGAAGATCGTATCGTGCACGAAGGCGGCATCGCCGATCACGTAGGTGATCGAAGCGAGTGTATGGCCCGGCGAAAACAGGATGCGCCCCTCGATCGTGCCGATCCTGAAGGTGTCGCCATGATTGAACAACCGGTCCCATTGCGATCCGTCGGCGGGAAAGTCGGGCCAGTTGTAGATGGCCTTCCATAACTTCTGCACGTCGGTGACATGCGCGCCGATTGCGGTGGGCGCGCCGGTTTTTGCCTTGAGATAATGCGCGGCGGAGAAGTGGTCGGCGTGGGGATGGGTGTCGAGAATCCATTCCACCGTCAATCCCTCGCTGCCGATATAAGCGAGGATCGCATCGGCATTCGTGGTGCCGGTTGCGCCGGACTTCTCATCGAAATCGTAGATAGGATCGATGATGGCGCAGCGTTTGGTGGCGGGGTCGGAGACGACGTATTGGATGCTGCCGGTGCGGACGTCATAGAAGCCCTTCACCGCCGGCTTGTAGGCCGACTGGCGCGCGAGCCAGCGCGCCGCGCGGGAGAGATCGAAGCCGCGCGCCTTGCCGAAGGCCTCGACCTCCTCGCGCCGCATCCGTCCGTCGAGAACCTCGCCGAGAACGTAGAGCGTCAGCACGCGCGTGCCGCCCTTGCAATGGGCGTAAACCGGGCCGTCGGCTGAATTCATCGCGTGCTGGAAGGCGCGGATATCAGCTTCGGTGATCGTCGAGCCTGTGACGGGTAGGAACGCGTAGCCGAGCTTGGCATCGGTGGCCGCCGCATGCTCCGCACTGTTGCCGGGCTGGGCCGCATCCTCGCCATCGGGACGGAGGTTGATCAGGGCGGCGTAATCCCTTGCGATATCGGCGAAGCTGCCGATATCGGGCTGGCTTGCAACCGTCAGACGGTCGGTGATCTTCACGGCGCTCATGGGGTCTCGCTGAATTCATCAATATACAATCTATTAAACTATATATTGTTGGAACGCCAGATTTAATTATGCGCTCACGGAAATGTCAGGCTGGAACAGGCAGCGCCTCGACCCGGCGGGCGGAGGCGGCGATGGCCTCGCGCGACAGGGTTCCCCTTGCGACGGCCTCCTCCACCCATTGCACGGCATGCAGAGGGAAATTGGGGTCGTGATCGGTGACGTTCTACACCATGATCAGATCGTTGCCGGCGGCGAGGGCCGCGATGAACGCCGATTTGCGGTCCATGTCTTTGGCAAGCGCGGCCATGTCGATGTCATCGGTCATGATCACGCCTTGAAAGCGCAGCTTCTCGCGCAGCAGCCCGGTCGTGATCCGGCGGGACAGTGTTGTGGGTAGACGTGGGTCGAGCGAGGTCAGTTTCAGATGCGTGCCCATGATGAGGTCGACGCGGCCGTTGTTCATGAGGGCCGTGTATGGCTCCAGGTCGCGGGCCGACCAGGTTTTGGTGATGTCGGGAAGCTCGTCGTGGTTGTCTTCCATGACGTTTCCATAACCGGGAAAATGCTTCAGGGCGCACACGATGTGCGAGGCATGGAAGCCGTCGATGAAAGCGCGCGCATAGGTGGCGATGATATTCGGGTCAGACGAAAAGGCGCGTCCGAATTTTGCGATTGCCGGATTTCCGGGCGCATAAATGTCGATCACCGGCGCGAGGTTGATGTTGAAACCGGTCGCGGCAAACTCGGCGCTGACCTGTGTGTACAAATGGAGCGCCTCCGACGGGCTCATGCGTGCCGGAATATCGAACGCTTTTGGAATGCGCCTGCAGCCGTGAATCGGGATCAGCCGCTGGACCAGGCCGCCTTCATGATCGATGGCGAGGCGCAGGCGGGGCCGCGCGGCCTTGAAGCCTGCGACAAGGTCCTGAAGATCCCGATTGGACCCGACATTATCCTGGACGAAAAATACCGAGCCCACATGGCCATGACGAATGTGCCGGGCCAGCCGGATGGCGGAGGGCGAATGGGGGTTCGACCCGGCAAAGCCGACCATCAACAGGGATGCAACGTCGGAGGCGAGGGAAGCGGGTGGCTGAGCCGCCTTTGCCGCAAAAGTAGCAACGCCAGCGGCAGATGCTATAAAGGCACGGCGGCTTATCCGTGAATTGAAACGCGGCACTCAATCCCCAATCAGGCACATGATACGCTCTCACATTAAACCTGAAGCGTTACGAACCGTCGATAGTGGCAAGGACACACAGAGGATTGCGCTGTACCGATCCCTGCCGGTTACGCGGTAACGGGAGAGGCTCCGATGGAGTCCAGCCGCGACATACGCGTTGCAGAGGTCCGGGCGGCTGTCGCGCGGTTCCTGCATCTCGAGGATGAGCCTCAGCCGGTCGATCTGAGTTTCGTTCTGGGCAGCGCCACGCCTTCGAACATCGATCCCGCGATTGATCTGTTCAAGGCCGGGCTGACGAAGCGGATATGGATTTCCGGGAAGGGCCCCAAACCCCGGCGATGGCGGCCTTTCAAGAAAAACAAGGCCGAGCCGGAAAGCAGGATCTATCAGCGCATCGCGATCGAGCGCGGCATTCCCGCGGAGGCGATCTGGGTCGAGGATCGCTCCAGCAACACGCTGGAAAATTTTGTCTTCTCTGCGGAGATGATCGAGGCCGCGTTCGGCTGGACCAATATCCGCACGGTTTCCTTGACCGCGAAGCCCTATCATATGCGGCGCGTGCTGATGACTGCCCTCAAGGTCTGGCCGGCGCATCTGCGCTATGTGATGCGGCCGTCTTACGCCGAAGACGACCCGCCGCTGGACGTTTGGTGGACATCGCCAGTGGGTCGCTACTGGGTGATGAAGGAACTGCAGTCCATCGGCGCATATGCCATGAAAGGGGACATCGAGGGCTTTTAGGTGCGTGATCTTCCCCAGCACATTCACTTGATTGGCATCAACGGCTCCGGAATGACCGGGCTTGCCGAATATCTGGTCGGCCTTGGCAAGACGGTGACGGGCAGCGACCTCAATGCGCCGCATGATGGTTCTCTCGTGCAGAAGGGCGCCACGGTTTTTCACGGCCATCATGCGGATCACGTCAACGGCGCCGGAATGGTGGTTTACAGCGACGCCATCCCGTTCTCGAACCCCGAGCTTGCCGAAGCGCGGCTTCGGCAGATTCCGATCGCGAAGCGTGCCCAATGTCTGGGGTTGCTGCTTGAACATTCGCGCGCGGTGGCGGTGTCCGGCTCGCATGGCAAATCATCCACCACGACGATGATCGCGAACATCCTGCGCGCGAGCGGGCAGGATGTCTCCCATGTCGTCGGCGCGCCCTCGGAATGTCTCGACAATATCCAGGGGCGGTGCGGCGCATCGGACATCTTCGTGGCCGAGGCCTGCGAGGCATTTCAGAATCTCGCGCCGTTGTCGCCGGACATCGCGCTGATCCTCAATATCGACGACGATCATATCGAGCATTATGGCTCGGTGGAAAAACTGCACGGCGCGTTCCGGGATTTCGCCGGGCGAATCCGCAATGGCGGCGCGCTGATCGTCAATGGCGAGGATGCGCGGGCGCGGGACATCGCGGCAAGTGCAATCGCGCCGGTCACGACGTTCGGCTTTGCCGCCGGGTTTGATGTTCATGCCGCTCATATCGCAATGGACGGTGGCGGCTCGACATTTTCCGTGATCGCTTATGGCGCAGAACTTGGAACCCTGCGGCTGAAGGTGCCTGGCCGGCATATGATCGGCAATGCGCTGGCGTGCGTTGCCGCATGTCTCGCGCTCGACGTGTCGTTTGCAGGAATCCAGCGCGGTTTCGAGCAATTCACCGGCGTGTCGCGGCGATGGCAGATGCACGGGGAGGTCCATGGCGTCCGCCTGATCGACGATTATGCGCATCACCCGACGGAGCTGAGAGCCTGCCTGGAAACCGCAAGGCTGATCGCCGCTCATTCCGGGAGCCTTTGTATCGCGTTTCAGCCGCAACTTTATTCGCGCACGCGGCGCCTGCTTGGCGAATATGTCGAAGTGCTGAAAGGGTTCGACCGCATCGGACTCGTTGAAATCGACGGCGCCGGTGAAAAGAACACGTTCGGCGTCAGCGTCCATCATCTGGCGGATACATTGCGCGAGGCCGGGAAGACAGTGTGCGCCTTCCCGGATGCCGGAGAACTGCTGCAGAACATATCGAGCCTTGCCTCGACGGGCGACACGCTGATCTTTGCCGGTGCGGGCAACATCCGGCAGGCGGCGACGGATTTCGCAAAGGGCGGATTCGCCTTAGCGCCGGTGCCGCAATCAGGCGCGCTGCCCGATGCTGCGAACGAAACTGCATCCCTGACCGGGAAGGTGCGGGCTTTTTCCGTTCCGGAGGACGACGCTGGCGAGCGCAAGATGGGCTGGCTCGGCCATGCTCGCCCGAAGACCGTGCTCGATTTTTTCAATCGCCATGTCAGGCGACGCCCCGATGCGCCTGCCGTGTCCGGCGAGGCTGGAACGCTGACCTATCGCGAGCTGGATCGTTCGGCGGCGCGTCTTGCGGTGATCCTGCTGGAACAGGGCATTCAGCCCGGTGCGGCCATAGGCGTGTCGCTTTCGTCATCCGTCGAACTGATTATCGCGATCGTCGCCATCGCGAAAATCGGCGGCGTTTATCTTCCGCTCGATTCCAGTCTGCCGCCCGAGCGGGTGAAGTACATGCTCAAGGCTTCGCATGCGTCGCTGCTGCTGACGCGGGCGCAATCCGCACACGATCTGCCGGCCTTCGGAGTGAGGCGAAGCTATATTGAGCAGTGGCTACGTGAAACCCCGGTGGGAAATCCTGATCTGGAGAGCCTCGCGCCACGTGGCGGTGATGCTGCCTATATCTGCTTCACATCGGGCTCAACCGGCAGACCGAAAGGCATCGCGATCTCCCATCGCTCGCTGTTTCTGTTGTGCAAGGACATCACGAGGCGATTCAAGGTCCGGCCCGGCGCGCGGGTGTCGATCAACACCTCGATCAGTTTCGACATCTCGCTTGGCGAAATCTGGATGTCGCTCACAGGCGGCTCGCAGGCTTGCGCGACCGACTGGATCAAGCCGCTGGTCGGCCAGCGTCTGGCCGATTTCATCAACGACAAGAAGATAACCCATCTGTCGGTCACGCCGAGCATCCTGATGAGTGTCCCGGTGCAGACGCTGCAGTCGCTGAAATGCATCGTTTCGGTGGGTGAGGCATTGCCGGAAGTTCTGGTGAGGCGATGGGCGAGGGGCCAACACCTTATCAATGCCTATGGCCCGACCGAGGCGACGATCTATGCGACCGCCGCTCTGTGCCGCAGAAAGCGGCCGGTGACGATCGGACGGCAGCTTGGGCATGTGCGCGCCCTCGTTCTCGATCAAAACCTTTCGCCGGTGGCGAGAGGCGAGATCGGCGAGCTGTGTCTTGAGGGGCCCGGTGTCGCACGGGGCTATATCGCGGGCACCGAGGGCAGCTCGAACAATTTCGTCGCGAGGGGTGAAGTAGGGCGCGAGACCGTTCTGTACCGCACCGGTGACATGGTTCGCAAAGATCGTTGGGGCCGCCTTCTCTATCTTGGCCGCGCCGACAATCAGATCAAGATCAACGGCAACCGGATTGAACTTGAGGAGGTCGAGTCCCGCCTGAGGGAAGCCCCCGGCGTGCGCGATGCCGTCGTCTGTGTTCAGACCGCGCGCGAGCAGAAGGATTTGATCGGCTTCGTCGTGCTTGAGGCGGACGCAGACCTGCAATCGATCCGCGCACGCCTATCGTCATGGCTTCCGGAAGCGATGCTGCCGAAGCAGATCATCGAGGTGCCTGAAATCCGCCTGACGCCGAGCGGAAAGAAAGACCGGAACTGGGCGCTGACGAATTTCGGCAGGCGCGCGGTGAGCCGGCCGATCTATGCTCCGCCGGAAAAGGAGATTGAAAGGCAACTGCTCGGGATCTGGAAAGCGGTGTTGGCGTCGGAATTCGATCTGGGCTTGTCCGATTCGTTTCACCGCCTTGGCGGCGATTCGCTGCAGTTTCTGCTGATGATCGAGGAGGTCGAGCGCACGTTTGGCGTGCGGGTGCCTCCCGGTGCGTTTCACGCCGGCCTCAACGCGCTGGAAATGGCGGCTGCCATCGAAACCCTGGCGCAGGACAAATCCGGCGACCTGCCTGCGGATGGATCGTTCGAAAGCGGGCTTCTCTACAAGCGGCTGAAGCAGTTGACGTTCGGCTGGGGCGGCGAGCGGAAAACGCCCGGCTCCCTCATCATGTCGCATGTCTCGCCGCGCGCTCGCTACCAATTATTCATTTGCGTGCAACTCGATGAAGAAATCGAGATGCTGGCGCATGCCTTGGGGCCGGATTTTTCCGTGCACGGCATGCGCTCGGGCAGTCTCATGATGGAGTACAGCGAGGCGCAGGTGACCGCATTGGCCGAATATTATCTTCAGGAGATGTTGCCCCTGTTAGACGGCGGTGAGATTGTGATGGCGGGCATTTGCCAGGGCAGCCTGATCATGCGCGAGATGACGCTGCGTCTGACGGAGCTCCATCAGCCGCCGAAATTGTTCGCCGTGATCGAACAGGCACGGCTGTTCGCCTACCCCGGCCCTATCGCATTCTTCTATTCGGAAGACGGCTTCCTCAACCCGATGCGGCGGTTCGAGAGCGAGCTGGAGCGTTACGACCAGATTTACGGCGATTCCTACACCGTCGATCTGGTGCCTGGCGTCCACGGCGACTTCCACCGCGAGCCGAACGTGCATCATTTCGCCCGCGCGCTGCGCGCGCGGCTCGATGCCGCGCCTGCCGCCCGAGCCGGACAGCGCGTGGGACAATTTAGCTAAATTGTTGAATTTGCTGGCGCACCCGACACGATTCGAACGTGTGACCTTTGCCTTCGGAGGGCAACGCTCTATCCAGCTGAGCTACGGGTGCCTGATGTCCCTTTATCGGATCGCGCCGGTCTCGGCAACGCGAACCTGAGGGTTACGCCGGGACGATGGTCTTGCCGATCGGCCACAGCGCGATGCCCGCGAGCTTGAGGTGCGCCCACGCAAACGGCAGGCCGACGATGGTGATCGCCATCAAGAGTGCGGTGCCGAGATGGCCGAGCGCCAGCCACCAGCCCGCCAGAATGAACCAGATAATGTTGCCGATCACCCCGAGCGGCCCGGTACCGACATCGGAACGGCCGGTGACCATTTCACGAGAGATCGCGCGCTGGCCGAACGGAAACAGCGTGTAGCCCGCAATCGTCATGGCCGCGCGCGCCCATGGGATGCCGATGATGGTGATTGCCATCAGCACGGCCGCGACCATCCAGCCGACCGCCATCCAGAAGCCGCCGAGCACGATCCAGAGAATGTTCAGGAGAAGCGAAACCGGAGACATGTGCGGCCCTCGTGGTTTGCGTTGCGCGCGTCACGTTTTTCGTGCGCGCCACGCTCGATATTGGGTCGGCAGGCAGACCGCGCAAGGACGGTATCCGGCGCCAATCGCGCTGGCCTCGTCGGCGAAGAACACCCTGTGCCGCCGGTAGGTGTCGCCCTTGGTGAGTGCAAGGGTGGCGGTGCGGCAATCGAGGCGGCCATAGATGCGCTGCTTTTTATGACCACCGAACTGCCCCGGTGCGGTGCTGTCATAAAACGCGCCGTCAGGCCCGAGCAGGCGATAGGTTTTGGGCATGCCGGTCGCCGTCAAGGCGCGTCGAACAAATCCGAATGGCCGTGCGGGGCGCAGCGCAGATATTGCGGCGGTGCGTGAACATGATCGCCAAGCTCGGCGGCGGCGTGCCACGGCCAGCGCGGATCGTACAGCGCGGCGCGTGCCAATGCGATCGCATCGGCCTGACCCTTGGTGAGAATCTCTTCCGCCTGCTTGGGCTCGGTGATGAGACCGACCGCGATGGTGGGAATGCCGGCCTCGGCGCGGATGCGCTCGGAGAAGGCGACCTGATAGCCCGGGCCGAGCTTGATCTGCTGCGAAGGCGTCAGCCCGCCGCTGGACACGTGGATCACGGGGCAGCCGCGGGCTTTCAATTGTTTCGCGAAGGCAATTGAACCATCGACATCCCAGCCGCCATCCGCCCAGTCGGTCGCGGAGAGGCGGACCCAGACCGGTTTGTCCGCCGGAAATGCCGCGCGCACCGCGTCATAGATTTCGAGTGGAAACCGCATCCGGTTCTCCAGGCTGCCGCCATATTGATCGGTGCGTGCGTTGGAGAGCGGTGACAGGAACTGATGCAGCAGATAGCCGTGCGCGGCGTGAATCTCGATGCCGTCGAATCCGAGTTCGGCTGCGCGCTTTGCCGCGCGCACGAAATCGTCGCGCACGCGCGCAAGTCCCTGTGCATCGAGTGCGGTCGGCGGATTTTCTCCTGCCGCGAAGGGAAGTGCGGAGGGCGCTTCGGTCTGCCAGCCGTCTTTCCCGCCCGGCGGAATCTGCCCGCCGCCTTCCCACGGCACCTTGGTCGAGGCCTTGCGGCCGGCATGGGCGAGCTGGATGGCGACCTTGATCGGCGAATAAGCGCGCACCGCATGTAGCACGCGCGCCAGCGCCTTCTGATTGGCATCGGAGTAGAGGCCGAGATCCTGCGGCGAGATGCGGCCTTCGGGCGATACGCCGGTGGCTTCCAGAATGAGGAGGCCCGCACCGGATAGCGCCAGATGGCCGAGATGGATCATGTGCCAGTCGGTGGCGCTGCCGTCCTCGGCGGAGTATTCGCACATCGGTGCGATGATAATGCGATTGGAGAGGGCAAGCTGGCCCAGGTGCCAGGGTGTGAACAGTTCACTCACGTGTGATCTCACTATCGTTGGTGCGGCGGACTTGGTAGCAGACCGCACCGCATGATCCAAATGAGACAGAAGAATGAACCGGAGCGAAAACGGAATGAATCGGGACAATGATGCCGCGTTCTATTCCGGCATTCCGGTATTCGATGATTTCGGCCGGCTGATGGAGCCGTCGTTCTACCGTCCGCTGCCGGACGGCTGGCTGATCGGCACCGCCGACATCGTGCGTTCGACGGAGGCGATCGCCAATCAGCGGTACAAGGCCGTGAACATGGCGGGCGCGGCGGTGATCGCGGCGATGACCAATGCGATGGAGTTGCGTGATTTTCCGTTCGTGTTCGGCGGCGACGGCGCGAGCTTCGCTGTGGCGGCCGCCGATCGCAAGATTGCCGAACGTGCCCTCGCAGAAACAGCCGCATGGGTGAAGGAGGCTCTCGATCTCACCATGCGCGTCGCGCTTATTCCAATCGAGGCGATCCGCGCGGAGGGGCTCGATGTGAGCGTGGCGCGCTATGCGCCGTCACCCAATGTCTCTTATGCGATGTTCGAGGGCGGCGGCCTCAAATGGGCCGATGCCGCGATGAAGCGGGGCGCGTTCGCGGTGCCGCAAGCGCCGCGTGGCAGCCATCCCGATCTCACCGGCCTGTCCTGCCATTTCTCCGAGATCATGTCGGCGCGCGGTGTGATGCTGTCGATTCTCGTCGTGCCGCATGGCGAGGATAAATCTGCATTCCGTGCGGTGATCGAAAGAATGCTGGCGCTGGTGGAGATGAGCCCGGAGGGGGGCCGTCCGATCCCGCCGCAAGGCCCGCCGCGCCGCTGGCCTGCGCCGGGCGTGGACTACGTCGCGCGCACTCGCCAACGCGGCCCCTTGTGGTGGCGGCGCATCGCCGTCACGGGATGGACGCTGTGGCTCTACGTGCTGTTTCGCTTCAATCTGCGCGTCGGTGGATTTTCCGCGCCGGTCTATATGCGCGAGGTGGTCGAGAACTCCGACTTCCGGAAATACGACGACGGCTTGCGCATGGTGATCGATTGTTCGCCGCCGACCGCGCGCGCGATCGAAACGCTGCTGACCCGCGCGGCGGACATGGGCACGATCCGCTACGGCCTGCACCGGCAGGATGCCGCGCTGATGACCTGCTTTTCGCTGCCGCAGGCGCAGGCCGGGCATTTCCATTTCATCGACGGCGCGCGCGGCGGCTATGCCTCGGCGGCGGTCGCGCTCAAGGCCGCGATGGAGTGACGGCGCTCACGCCATGCCGGTGAGGAACGGATTGGTCAGCCGTTCCTGGCCGATGGTCGAGCCCGGGCCGTGGCCGCAGATGAAGCCGACCTCGTCGCCGAGCGGCAGCACCTTGTCGCGGATCGAGGCCAAGAGCGTCTCGTGATCGCCGCCGGGCAAATCGGTGCGTCCGATCGAGCCGTTGAACAGCACGTCGCCCATGATCGCGAATTTCATGGCCGGGTTGAAGAACACCATGCTGCCCGGCGAATGGCCGGGGCAATGCAGCAGCTCGAACGTCAGTTCGCCGACGCTGACCTTGTCGCCTTCGCTGAGCCAGGTATCCGGCGTGACGTCGCGCAGGCCGGTGAGGCCGTAGCGCCGCGCGCTGTCCACGACATGATCGAGAAGAAACTTGTCGGCGATGTGCGGGCCGGTGATCGGCACCTTGAGATGCTCGCGCAGCTCGTCGGCGCCGCCAACATGATCGACATGGCCATGGGTGAGCCAGATGTGCTCGACCTTGACCCCGGCCTGCTTGATCGCGTTGAGGATGTCGAGCACGTCGCCACCGGGATCGACCACCACGGCCTTTTTCGTTTGCTCGCACCACAGCAGCATGCAGTTCTGCTGGAACGGCGTGACGGGAATGATGGTTGCGCCGGCCTTGGGCGCTTCGGTCTGCTCGGTCATGCGGCCACAAAGCGCATTTTCCGCTCCCGGCCAAGTGAATTTTAGCGAGTCAATTCGCTGGCTATTCGGCGGCGGTGCTGACGATCGGCACCAATGCGCTCTCGAACATGCCGAACGCAATCTCGGCGCCCTGCACCACGGATCGCGGGTCGTTGAGCGCGGCCGGATGGGTTTCCAGCGCGTCGAGGAATGTCGGCCACAGCCGCTGGCCGAAACCATGCCGCAGATATTTCGTGGCACCGATCGAGCAGGAGTCGGGATATTGCGCGAGGCGCGACAGCATCACGCGCGCGCCCATGCGCAGGGCTTCCAGCACATAGACCGTGCCGAACATTTGTGCAGGGTTGTCGAGATGCGGCTCGGGCAGCGGATCGCAGGACGCATCCATCACGATCAGGTCGTGCTCGAGCGCGGCGGTGCGGGCGCGGCGCGGCCAGTCAGACAGGATGAATGCGACGCCGTTGCGCTCGAGCGCGGCTTCTATGGGGAACAGGGCCTCGGCCTGCCCGCGCAGAAAACTGGCGTAATAGCGCGGCTTGCTGAGGTCGAGCCACGACAGCGCAAGGTCGAGACGCCGGTGGGAGGTGTGGGTCGCTTCGCGGATGAGATCGTGGATCATGGCCCGCTCGCGGATGGTCTCAGGCCCTGGAGGGTCGCGTGACGACGATCTCGCGCGCCGGCACCAGTTCGGCGAGAAGGTCTGCGATATAATTCTTGGTGATCTGCGCGGGATAGGACGGGCGGCCGCACACGGTGACGCGGGGCGCGCCCAGCGGCTTGTCCCAGTCCACGCGGTAGTCTTCCAAGAGGCCGAGCCGCTTGGTGGCTTCGAGACGCGTCGAGATGTCGATGTGGCGGGCTTTGCGCATGGACCGTCGATTGCTCCCTGAATTCACCGGTGCAACGCGGAGCAGCCCAAAAAAGTTCCGGCCCGCTGCGAGCGGGCCGGATGACGAATTCGGATTTGAATTTTGGCTTAGCGCGGCGCGCGCTTGGCCAGAATGCGCTGGAGCGTGCGGCGGTGCATGTTCAGCCGCCGCGCGGTCTCCGAGACGTTGCGGTCGCACATCTCGTAAATCCGCTGGATGTGCTCCCACCGCACCCGGTCGGCCGACATCGGGTTCTGGGGCAATTCCGACTTGGCACCGCCGACCGCGAGCAGCGCGGCGGCAACTTCGTCGGCATCCGCCGGCTTGGCGAGGTAGTCGACCGCGCCGAGCTTCACCGCGGTCACCGCGGTGGCGATGTTGCCGTAGCCCGTCAGCACGATGGCGCGGGCACCCGGGCGCTTGCTTTGCAGCGCGGCCACGACATCGAGCCCGTTGCCGTCACCGACGCGCAGATCGACCACCGCGAAGGCTGGCGGTGACTGTTCGATGGCGGTGAGGCCCTCGGGAACGTTGTCGCAGCTCGTGACGGTGAACCCACGGGTTTCCATCGCGCGCGACAGGCGCTCGAGAAAGGCCTTGTCGTCCTCGACGATCAGCAGGGTGCGGGGCGCGGGCTCGACAGGCAACTGATAGGAAGACGATTGGGTGGCTGCGTACATGGCTTTTCCTTTGTCCATGGTCATCCTATTCCAAATTGATCCGGCAATATGTCGGGTCCCTGCGTCAGAACGCCTCACCCGAGCTTAGTCCTTAAGTAGGACCGCTGACACCGGTTTCAAAGCGCTCGCGCGGCCAGGAAATGGTGACGATCGCGCCATGGTCCGGGAACGGCCGATTGGCAAAACCGACCTTGGCGCCGGTCCGTTCCAGCAGGGTACGGGCGATGAACACCCCGAGCCCCAGTCCGCGATGGCCGCTCCGGCTGTCGCCGACGGCCCGGCGGGAGAGGTAGGGTTCGCCGATCTTCTTGAGGAGGTCGGGCGGGATGCCCGGGCCGTCGTCGGAGATGACGATGTTGACCTCCTCCAGACTCCACCATGCATTGATCTCGACCGCGTCGCGGGCAAAGTCGACCGCGTTCTCGACGAGGTTGCCGATGCCGTAGAGCACCGCTGGATTGCGCAGGCCGACGGGTTCGGGCGGGCTGCCGCCGGAGATGCGGATTTTCAGGTCGATGCCGAATTCGCGATGCGGCGCCACCACCTCCTCGATCAGGTTGGTCAGTGGCATGCGGTCGAACGGCGCGCCGCTTGATGAAAGCTGGGTGATCTTGGCGAGGATGTCGCGGCAACGTTTCGCCTGTTCGCGAATGGTGGCGACGTCGGTGATCAGCGGATCGTCCGGCGCCCGATCCTTCGCGGCGTTCTGCAATTCATTGGCGATCAGGAAGATGGTCGACAGCGGCGTGCCGAGTTCATGGGCTGCTGCTGCGGCGAGCCCGTCGATCTGGGTGAGATGCTGCTCGCGGGTGAGGACCAGCTCGGTGGCGGCGAGTGCGTCGGAGAGCTTGCGGGCTTCCTCGGTCACCTGGAAGGCGTAGAGGCTCGTCACCACCAGCACCATGATGATCGAGAGCCAGACACCAAACATATAGGTTGGCGGCAGCACCAGCGGCTCGTCGCCATTCCACGGCAGCGGCAGATGGAAGAAGCCCAGAATGGTGGCGCAGGTTGCGGCCAGTAGCCCGAGCGCGATGGTGTAGCGGGTCGGCAGCGCCGTCGCCGAGATCAGCACCGGCGCGAGGAACAGAAACGAGAACGGATTCTGCAATCCGCCCGTCAGCATCAGGAGTGCCGCGAGCTCGACGATGTTCATGGCCAGCAGTGCTGCGGCGAATACCGGATCGAGCCGATGCGTCGGCGCGAAGGCGATTTGCAAAGCGAGGTTCAGGCCTGCCGAAAGGCCGATGACGATGAGGCAGGGCAGGATCGGGACTTCGAAGTCGAAGCCCTGCGCCACGATGAAGATCGCGGCGAGCTGTCCCAGAACGGCAAGCCAACGCAGCCGCAGAATCGTGTGCAGACGCACGTCCGGCCGGGGATGCCGGAAATCCGAGTGGAGGGTGTCGCCCATGACCGTCATTTATACGTCAACCCTCGATTGCGGAAAGTTCCGAGTGCCTGAGGCACGCATGATTAAGGGTGAGAAAGCCGGTCGTCACTCCATACGGCGGATTGACGCAGCGAAATGCTGCCATCATGCTATTGCAGCGCAAAATCGAAAGGATTCGCGATGCCGATTGGAGAATTCGGGCGGCCGCCGTCTTTACCAGAGGATGTAGGCGCGCCTGTCGTCTCCCCCATGTACTGGATGTACGAAATGGGACAGGCGTCTCTCAGCCCGGCACGCGCTTTCGCCGACGCCACCAAATTGATGTTCCAGAGCCCGCTCAACCCGCTGGCGAGTACCGAGATCGGCAAATCGATCGCGGCAGGCTGCGAAGTGTTCGAGCGCACGACGCGCCGTTACGGCAAACCGGAATGGCACATCGACCATACTGAGGTGCAGGGCGTCTCCACGCCGGTGGAAGTCAGGACGGTCTGGGAAAAGCCGTTCTGCCGCCTGCTGCATTTCAAGCGCAAGTTCTTGCGGCCGCTGCGCGAGCCGCAGCCGCGCGTGCTGATCGTCGCGCCGATGTCCGGCCACTACGCGACGTTGCTGCGCGGCACGGTGGAAGCGTTCCTTCCCAACCACGAGGTCTACATCACCGACTGGGTCGATGCGCGCACGGTGCCGCTCGCGATGGGACGTTTCGATCTGGACGATTACGTCGACTACGTGATCGAGATGCTGCACGGACTTGGCGGAAACGTGCATGTCGTGGGGGTTTGTCAGCCTTCGGTGCCGGTGCTTGCGGCGGTTTCGGTGATGGAGACGCGCAAGGATCCGTTCGTGCCCGCGTCCATGATCCTGATGGGCGGGCCGATCGATACGCGGCGCAATCCGACCGCGGTGAACAATCTCGCGGCCGAAAAAGGAATGGAGTGGTTCCGCAACCACGTTATCAGCAGAGTGCCGTTCCCTCATCCTGGCTTCATGCGCGATGTCTATCCGGGCTTTCTGCAACTGACCGGATTTGTCAGCATGAATTTCGATCGCCATCTCGAGGCGCATCACAAGCTGTTCGACAATCTGGTCAAGGGTGACGGCGACCTCGTCGACAAGCACCGCGAGTTCTATGACGAATATCTCGCGGTGATGGACCTTACTGCGGAATTCTACCTCCAGACCGTCGAGGAGGTGTTTGTGAAGCATTCGCTGCCCAATGGCAAGCTGATGCATCGCGGTACGCGGGTTGACCCGTCGAAAATACATCGTGTCGCGCTGATGACGGTGGAAGGCGAGAACGACGACATCTCCGGGTTAGGTCAGACGGAAGCAGCGCACGACCTTTGCACCTCGATTCCAGCCGAGCTGCGGGTGCATTACATGCAGAAGGGCGTCGGTCATTACGGTGTCTTCAATGGTTCGCGGTTTCGCGCCGAGATCCTGCCGCGGATCGCCGATTTCATCGTCTCGGTTCCCGTTGCCGCGAGTTCCAGAGTGGCCGCCGAATAGCCCAGTTGCGAGCAAGATTCGCAGGAAGTGCCGATTTGACGGCCATTTCTGGCTCCGAAGCGCTGCCGTGCGCCGCTCAATTGCTGTAAGTTATTGAATCCTTATCGCTTTCGGCGCTTAAATTCTGTGGCATCAAAGTGACCAGTCTGGATGTCCTGGAATTCGGGTTTTCGGGTAAGAATGAATAGCGAATCTCTGTTCCTTGCCCCCTGATATGGGAGAGGAACCCTCAGGTCCCACGAGATATTGGGCAAATGATTTGTTTTAGCCAAAGCGGATTTCCCTGGCGGCGGATATGGCAGAATCCGGGCGTTCTTCTCGCCCCCGGATCTCCTGACATGGCTTTTCGCGCCCTCCTTTATCGCCGTCCCACCGAACCTCGCACGCTCGCTGTCAAAATTGGCGCAGCGATTTATGCGGTTCAGTTGCGAAGGCACAGGCGCGCGAGGCGATATACCCTGCGCATCCATCCCAGCCGCCGCGAAGCCATCCTGACCATGCCTCCGCGTGGCAATCTGGCCGATGCGAGGGATTTCGCGCAGCGTCATGGCGCCTGGATCGCGGCGCGTCTCGGCGGGTTGCCGAAGGCTGCGCCATTTTCGCCCGGTACCTCGCTGCCGCTGCGTCATGTCGCGCACAAGATCGTGCATCGCGCCGGCGAACGCGGCACCGTCTGGATGGAGACGCGCGACAGCGGCGAGAAGATTTTGTGCGTGGCTGGCGGCGTCGAGCATGTCGAGCGCCGCGTGCTCGATTTCCTCAAGCGCGAGGCGCGGCGGGAACTGACGCGCGCCTCCAACCATTACGCCGAGATGCTGGGCGTGAAGGTGAAGCGCATTTCGATCCGCGACCAGTCGAGCCGCTGGGGATCGTGCACGTCGGCGGGCGCGCTGTCCTACTCCTGGCGGCTGATCCTCGCGCCGCCTTACGTGCTGGATTATCTCGCCGCGCATGAAGTGGCGCATCTGGTTGAAATGAACCATTCCACGCGGTTCTGGCGGGTGGTCGGGAAAATCTGCCCGCAGACCGAACGCGCCAAGAAGTGGCTCGATGCCCATGGCAACGATCTGCATCGCTATGGCGTGAAGGACTAGGCGAGCTGCTTCAGTCTATCGACCGCCGAACAGCCTATCCATCAACCAGCCGCCGCCGGACAACCCGGCGTCGGCTTCCGGCCGTCCCGAGGTTTGCGCTGGTTGTGGTCGCGCATTGCCGTTGCGAGGCGGGTAGGCAGGCTGGCTGTAGCGCCCCGCGCCATACGACGGCTCCCTCGCATAGGTGGCCTGATCCGTCGGAGCCGGGCCGAGATGCTGTGTCGGCGCACTGCCGCCGTGCGAGAACGACTGGAAGAAATCGCTGACCGGGTTGCCCGATTGCGGCACCGGCAGGTTCGCGACCGGCACGCCCTGATGCGCGGCCCTCATGAACCGCGTCCATACTTCGACCGGCAGGCCGCCGCCCGTGGCCTTCTTGGTCGGAGAACTGTCGTCGTTGCCGAGCCAGACGCCGGTGACGAGATGCGCGGTGTAGCCGACGAACCAGGCGTCGCGGAAATCCTGGCTGGTGCCGGTCTTGCCTGCGGCATACCACCCCGGAATGTCAGCCTTCTTCGCGGTGCCGATCACCAGCGTCTCGTGCATCATGCCGTTCATCATCGCGACGTAGCGCGGGTCGATCACCTGCGAGGCGGGATCGAGCGGACGTACATAGAGAACCTTGCCGGTGTCGGCAGCTTTGATGCGCGTGATGACATGCGGCGAGACGGCGATGCCGTTATTGGCGAAGGTAGCGTAAGCGCCGACAAGTTCAGTCGGAGAGACTTCCGAGGTGCCGAGTGCGATCGTGGCATTCGGCTCGAGCTTGGAGGCGATGCCGAGACGATGCGCGGTGCGTACCACGTTTTGCGGGCCAACTTCGAGGCCGAGCCGTACCGCCACAGTGTTGAGCGACATCGCCAGCGCCTGCGTCAGCGTGACGGGTCCGAAATACTGGTGGCTGTAGTTTTCCGGCTTCCATCCCTTGACGTCGATCGGCGCGTCCTGACGGACGGTGTCCGGCGTCAGCCCCGCTTCCAGTGCGGTGAGATAGACGAACGGTTTGAACGCCGAGCCCGGCTGCCGCCGTGCGGTCACCGCGCGGTTGAACTGGCTTTCGGCGTAGTTGCGCCCGCCGACCATGGCACGCACTGCGCCATCCGGCGTCATTGCGACCAGCGCGCCCTGGCTGACATTGTACTTCACGCTCTTGGCGGCAAGCTCGTCGATGATGGACGCTTCCGCCACGCTTTGCAGTTTCGGATCGATGGTGGTTTCCACCACGATGTTCTGGTCGACCTGGCCGATCAGGTCGTCGAGCACTTCGCCGATCCAGTCCGCGACGTAGTTGATGGTGCCCGCGCCCGTCGGCTTGATCGCGAAGGACGGATGCGCGAGGGCCGCCTTCTGCTTCGCGGGCGTGATCAGCTTGGCGTCCACCATCGCTGCGAGGACGACATCGGCGCGCTTCTCCGCGCCTTCCGGATTGCGGTTGGGCGCAAGCCGCGACGGCGATTTGACGAGGCCGGCGAGCATAGCCGCCTCGTACAGCGTCACGTCCTTCGCGGGCTTGCCGAAATATTTCTGCGCCGCCGCTTCGACGCCATAGGCGCCGGAGCCGAAATAGACGCGGTTGAGATAAAGCTCGAGGATCGTCTTCTTGCTGTATTTGCGCTCGAGCCACAGCGCGAGTTCGGCTTCCTGCAGTTTCCGCTGCAGCGTGCGCTCCTGAGTCAGGAACAGGTTCTTGGCGAGCTGCTGCGTCAGCGTCGAGCCACCTTGTGAAACGCCGCGGTGCAGCACGTTAGCGATCGCGGCACGCACGATGCCGATCGGATCGATGCCGAAATGCGAATAGAAGCGCCGGTCCTCGATAGCGATGAAGGCGTTCGGCAGATAGGGCGGCAGATCCTTCAGCGAGACGTTGGCGCCTGGCATCTCGCCGCGCGTGGCGATGACGGAACCATCGGTTCCAACGATCTGGATCGTCGGCGGCCGCTTTGGAATTTCCAGCGAACTGATCGAAGGCAGGTGTGCGCCAACCCAGATCACGCCGCCGACGGCGGCGATCATCGCCCACAGGCCAAGGACGACGCCCCAATAGGCGATGCGGCCGAAGCGCTTGCGGAAAGGAACCTTGCTGGCGCGGCTGGATCGGCTTTTGGAGGCCTTGCGTTCGCGGGGTTCGGGTTTCTCGCGGCGCGCACGCACAGGCGGCTCGTCCTCCTCGTCCTCAAAATCGCTGTTGTCGCCGACGCGGTCGCTGCGGTTCAGGCGCAAGCCGTCGAGGGACGCCTTGCCCTCGAATTTCGGTTCGCGGCGTCCGCCTGATTTCTTCCGCGCCATCCGCTGTGTCCGTGCCTCTCTCCGGTGACCGGGTTGGAAGCTAACGGCGGCGGTTTAAGGGCAGGTTACTGGCTGGTTAACGCCGGTTAGCACTCTGGGCCACTTACGCCACGCCTCGGGTCGTATCGGGATTGGCAAGAAGGTGCACCAGCGCCCGCTTGATCGCGGCCTGCCGTGTCGGCGCGGTGATCTGCGCACCCATCAGGTCGGTGACATAGAACACGTCGCGGACGCGCTCGCCGAAGGTCGCGACATGCGCCGAGCCGATGTTGAGGCTGAGCTTCGAGATCGCGGTGGTGAGCTGATAGAGCAGGCCGGGCCGGTCGAGGCCGGTGACCTCGATCACGGTATAGACATCCGACCACTGGTTGTTGATGACGACCTCCGGCTCGACCACGAACACTTTGGTCTTCGCCCGAGCCTGCGTGCGGCGCGCCATCACCTCGGGCAGGCGCACCTTGCCTTCCAGAACCTGCTCGATCATCTCGCCGATCCGCGAGGCACGGCGGGCTTCGTCTTCGTTGCGGTCGTATTCGCGCGAGATCGCGATGGTGTCGAGCGCGAGGCCGTCGGTGGTGGTGTAGATCTGCGCGTCGACGATATTGGCGCCATTGGCCGCGCAGGCGCCCGCGACGATCGAAAGCAGCCACGGATGGTCCGGCGCGAGCAATGTGAGTTCGGTGACGGCGCGGCCTTCCTCGAAGCCGACTTCGATTGCGAGCTTCTTGCCGCTGGCGTCGGCGCTCTTGATGAAGCGCGCGTGATGAATCTTGCGCGGCAGATCGACCTTGAGCCAGTAGGCCGGATATTGCCGGCTGATATAGGCGTCGAGTTCGGCTTCCGGCCAGTCACTGAAGGCGTTGCGGAATTCGGCATGCGCAACGTCGACGCGGCGGGCGCGATTGACCTCGGAGAAGCCGCCGGTCAGCGCAGGTTCGGTTTCATAATAGAGCGTACGCAGAAGCTGCGCCTTCCAGCCATTCCACACGGCGGGACCGACGCCCCGGATGTCGGCGGTGGTGAGGATGGTGAGCAGTTTCATCTGTTCGACCGATTGCACGACAGCCGCGAAGTTCTCGATAGTCTTGCGGTCCGACAGATCGCGCGACTGCGCGACGGTGGACATCGTGAGGTGCTCCTGAATGAGCCACGCGATCAGTTCGGTCTCGGCGGCGTTGAAGCCGAAGCGCGGGCACAGTCGCCGCGCGACCTTCGCGCCGGCGATGGAGTGATCCTCGGGCCGGCCCTTGGCGATGTCGTGCAGGAACACGGCCATGTAGAGCACCGAGCGATGCTCAGGCCGGATCTTTTTGAACAGGTCGTTGGCGAGTGCGAACTCCTCGTGGGTCCCCGCTTCGATCTCTTGCAGAATACCGACGCAGCGGATCAGGTGCTCGTCCACCGTGTAGTGATGATACATATTGAACTGCATCATCGAGACGATCTTGCCGAAGGTGCGGATGAACTGTCCGAGCACGCCGGTCTCGTTCATGCGCCGCAACACCGTCTCCGCGTCCGGTGAGGTGAGGATCTCCATGAACAGAGCGTTGGCTTCGGGGTTGTCGCGGACCTGTGGCGTAATCAGGTTCAGTGAGCGCGTCACCGCGCGCATCGCATCGGGATGGAAATCGAGGTTGTTCTTCTGCGCGAGGCGGAAAATGCGGATCAAGTTGACCGGGTCGTGCTTGAAGACATTCGGGGCCGCGAGATTGATGCGGGCATTGTCGACGATGAAGTCCTCGGTGCCTGCGATCTTGCCGCGACGCTTGTGGGGCCGCAGCCGCGCCATCACGCGGTTGAGCACCGGTGCGGGTTTGGCTTCCTGTTCCTCCAGCTTGGCGCACAGGATCGCGGTGAGGCCGCCGACCTGCCGGGCTACCATGAAGTAATGCTTCATGAAGCGTTCGACATCCTGCATGCCGGGATGCTCGGTGTAACCGAGCCGTTGCGCGATCTCGCGCTGGATGTCGAACGACAGCCGCTCTTCGGCGCGGTTGGTCTGGAAGTGGATGTTGCAGCGGACCGACCAGAGGAAATCCTCGCAGCGGCGGAAGGTGCGATATTCGACGGCGTCGAAAATACCGCGCTTGACCAGTTCACTGGCGTCGCGGACGCGATAGACGTATTTCGCGATCCAGAACAGCGTGTGCAAATCGCGCAAGCCGCCCTTGCCGTCCTTGACGTTCGGCTCGACCAGATAGCGTGATTGTCCGGCGCGGGTGAGCCGCTCCTCGCGTTCGGCGAGCTTGGCGGCGACGAATTCGGACGCCGTGCCCTGCACCACATCCTTGTCGAAGCGCATCATCAGCTCGTCGTAGAGGTGCCGGTCGCCGATCAGATAGCGGCTTTCGAGGATAGCGGTGCGGATCGTCATGTCGGCGAGCGCCTGACGAATGCACTCGTTGACGGTGCGGGTGGCGTGGCCGACCTTCAGTCCCATGTCCCAGAGACAATAGAGGATGACTTCAGCGACCTGCTCGCCCCACGCGGTCTGCTTGTAGGGCAGCACGAACAACAGATCGATGTCGGATTCCGGCGCCATCAGGCCGCGCCCGTAACCGCCAGTGGCGACGATCGCCATCCGCTCGGAATCGGATGGCGTCGGCGAGCGATAGAGATGCTTCGTCGCCGTCGTGTAGAGAATGCGAATGATCGCGTCGTGCAGCGCGCACAGCCGTTCGGCGGTGCGCCGGCCGTGCCGCTCGTTGAGCAATTCGGCCTGCGCGACGTCGCGGGCGCGCACCAGTTCGGCTTTCAGCAGCTGGGCCATTGCCGAACGGAACGTGTCATCGTGCCCTTCGTGTTTTTCGGCGAGCGCATCGATCCGGCTCATCACCGCTGCGGAATCGAATCCGAGCACGGGTAGCTCGCTGCCGCGTTCGCGCGTGCTGTCGGGCAGGGAGATTTCAAGAGCGGAAGACGACGTGGGGGTCATGGCGCTAGCTGCAAAATAATCGGACTGACGAAGCCCTGGCGCGGGCAAGAACATTCTCTTGTCCGGGCGGGCTTGGAGGCAAACATTCTTCCAGTTGACTCTTGACGATAACGCCTTGAAGAACAAGCGTAATCTTTAGTCACCCTCGCATTAAAATCTTGTCTGATTGGAGCTTCCCATGACCACTCTGTCCCGGCGCATCTTTACTCTCGGCGCCGCCATCGCGCTGCTCGCGCCGGGCGCGGCCCTGGCTGCCGACAAGCCTACCCAGATCGCGATCGATTGGGCGACCTACAATCCAGTTTCGATCCTGTTGAAGAAGCAAGGCCTTCTGGAAAAGGAATTCGCCAAGGACGGGATCAAGATCGTCTGGGTGCAGACGCTCGGTTCGAACAAGGCGCTCGAATTCCTCAATGCGGGCTCGATCGATTTTGGCTCGACGGCGGGATCGGCGGCGCTGGTCGCGCGCATCAACGGCAACCCGATCAAGTCAGTCTACACCTATTCGCGCCCCGAATGGACCGCGCTCGTCACCACCAAGGATTCCAAGATCAAGACCGTCGCGGACCTGAAGGGCAAGCGTGTCGCGGTGACGCGCGGCACCGATCCGCACATCTTCCTGGTGCGCGCGCTGCTCGACGCCGGCCTGACCGAAAAGGACATCACACCGGTGTTGCTGCAGCATCCGGACGGCAAGACCGCGCTGATCCGCGGCGATGTCGATGCCTGGGCCGGTCTTGACCCGATGATGGCGCAGGCGGAAATCGAGGATGGTGCGCGGCTGTTCTATCGCAAGCCCGAGGCCAATACCTTCGGTATCCTCAATGTCCGCGAGCAGTTCCTGAAGGAGCATCCGGATATCGTGAACCGCGTCCTCGCGGTCTATGAGGAAGCGCGCAAATATTCGCTGACACACTATGACGAGTTGAAGGCCGACTTCATCGCAGTGACCAAGCTGCCTGACGCGGTGGTCGACAAGCAGCTCAAGGAGCGCACCGATCTTACCTTCAGCAAGATCGGCGCGCCGCAGCGCGACGCGATCCTTCAGGCGGGTCTGGCGCTGCAGAAGGCTGGCGTCATCGCCGCCGATGTCGATGTGAAGAAGAACACCGACGCGCTGCTCGACGCGGACGTCCAGTTGCCTTCGAACTAAAACAGAGACCCGCCTGCCGTGCCCAATGGGCACGCAGGCGGGAGGCTCCGCATCGATCCCGCCGGCCATGGGCCCGGGCCCCATGCGGAATGGATGATATGCGACGCAAGCCGCCTTGCATTTCGGACCGATAAGCGATCTTTGCTATGGTCATGACGCTTGAAACCTCCACGGCCCCGGCTGCTGAACCAGCCGCGACGGCGCCAAGCCGCCCGCCGCGCTGGATCAAGCCCGCGCTCGGCCTGATCGTGCCGCTCGTGGTCGGGATCGGCTGGGAGATCGCGGTTGCGCGCGGCTGGTCGAACGGCCGTCTGGTGCCGCCGCCGAGCAAGATTTACGAGATGCTGGCGCAGCTTGCCAAAAGCGGCGAACTGAGCCGGCATGTTTTCATCACCACATGGCGTGTCGGCGCGGGGTTTGGGTTGGGCGTGGTATCCGGCACGCTGCTCGGCGCGCTGTGCGGTTATTCGCCTCTGGCGCGGCGGCTGCTCGATCCGACATTGCAGGCGCTGCGTGCGATCCCGTCGATCGCCTGGGTACCGCTGTTCGTGCTGTGGCTCGGCATCTTCGAAATGTCGAAGGTCGCGCTGATCGCGATCGGCGTGTTCTTCCCGATCTATCTCGGGGTGATGGGCGCGGTGCTGAGCGTCGATCGCAAGATCGTCGAGGTCGGGCGCATCTTCCGTCTCTCCGGCCCGGCGATGATCCGGCGCATCCTGCTGCCTGCGGTGCTGCCCTCCTATGTCGTCTCGTTGCGGCAGGGGCTTGGCCTCGGCTGGATGTTCGTCGTCGCCGCCGAATTGATGGGCGCGTCGGAGGGCCTCGGCTATCTCCTGATCGACGGCCAGCAGCTAGGCAAGCCTGCGGAAATTCTGGCGGCGATTATCGTGTTTGCGCTGCTCGGCAAGACCACCGACTGGCTGGTCCAGCTCGCCTTCGCGCCGTTGCTGCGCTGGCAGGATGCCTTCTCCTCGCAGGCAGGAAGGGCATAAGCGATGCTCGTGCTCGATCATGTCGGCAAAACCTATCCGAACGGCGTCAAGGCGCTGCAGGGCTTTTCCGCGCGCATCAAGATCGGCGAGATCGTCGCCGTTATCGGCGGCTCGGGCTGCGGCAAGTCCACTTTGCTGCGCGCCATCGCGGGACTCGATCCCGCGACTTCCGGCGCGATCACGCTCGATGGCGAGGCGATCAAGGCGCCGCACGAAAAGATCGGCATTATCTTTCAGGAGCCCCGGCTGCTGCCATGGCTGTCGGTCGCGGAGAATGTCGCGTTCGGCCTGTCGGACGGCACGCGCGCGCAGCGGCGCGAGCGCGCGGCGGCGGCGCTGGCCCGTGTCGGCCTGCTCGACAAGGCGGCGGCGTGGCCGCGCGAACTCTCCGGCGGACAGGCGCAGCGCGTGGCGATTGCGCGCGCGCTGGTGCCACGGCCTGAAGTGCTGCTGCTCGATGAGCCGTTTTCTGCGCTTGACGCTTTCACCCGTGCCGATCTGCAGGACCATCTGCTCGATCTGTGGGCCGACACGCAGCCGACGCTCGTTCTCGTCACCCATGATGTCGATGAAGCCGTGGTGCTGGCGGATCGGATTCTGGTGATGAAGCCGCGGCCGGGGCGCCTGTTCGAGGAAGTGCGGGTCGATCTCGCGCGCCCGCGCGATCGCGCCGCCCCTGCATTCGAGGCGGTCAAGCTTCAGGTGCTGGAGGCGCTCGATCGTTCGCTCGATCGCGAGAAGCGCCATTCCGTCGACGATCTGCTGACGGCGGGCGAGGGAATTTAGTCGCCTGTGCCGGTGTTATGAATCGGCGCACGGTCTTGTGCCGAAGCTTCCCGCCATTATAGGAAGAGATGAAAACCGGATGGCCGCTGTGGCCATGACGAGGAGACATGCGATGGATTCGAGCGAACTTCGCGCCATGCAGGCGCCGATCAAGAGCCGCTACAAGGAAGATCCGAAGACGGCCCTGATTACCCTGAAGGCCAAGGGTTCGATCGACAATGAAGGCATCGCCTGCAAGGTCGAGACGGGCCGCGCGCTCGCGGTGGCGGGCCTGCATCCGGCGACCGGCGGTTCGGGCCTGGAATTGTGCTCGGGCGACATGCTGCTGGAAGCGCTCGTGGCCTGCGCGGGCGTGACGCTGAAATCGGTGGCGACCGCGATCGACATTCCGTTGAAATCCGGCAATGTCAGTGCCGAGGGCGATCTCGATTTTCGCGGCACATTGGGCGTGGACAAGGAAGCGCCGGTGGGCTTTGCGGAAATCCGCCTGCGCTTCGATGTCGAGACCGACGCGCCGCAGGAAAAACTCGACCAGTTGCTGAAGCTGACCGAGCGTTATTGCGTGGTCTATCAGACCATCAAGAACGGGCCGAAGGCTACGCATGTCTCGATCAACAGGGTGTAAGCATCCGGCCTAGCTGGTAAGCTTCGCCTTCAGCGCGTAGAGCGCGTCCAGCGCTTCGCGCGGGGTCAGTTCATCTGGCTGGATGGCGTTGAGCGCTTCGATCAGCGCTGAGGCCTCGGGCGAGGGCGCCTGCTCGTTGTCGCTCGCACGCGACGTGACCGCAAACAGCGGCAGATCGTCGATCAATGCTTGCGCGCCGTTGCCGCGATCCTGTGCTTCGAGTTTGGCCAGCACCGTTTTGGCGCGTGCGATCACAGCGGGCGGCAGGCCTGCGAGCTTGGCGACCTGAATGCCGTAGGAGCGATCAGCCGCGCCGGGCAGCACCTCGTGCAGGAACACCACGTCGCCGTGCCATTCCTTGACGCGCACGGTGGCGTTGAACAGGCGCGGCAACTTGGCCGAGAGCGCGGTGAGTTCGTGGTAATGCGTCGCGAACAGCGCGCGGCATTTGTTGGCGTCGTGCAGATGTTCGATCGAGGCCCATGCGATCGACAGGCCGTCGAAGGTCGCGGTGCCGCGCCCGATTTCATCCAAAATCACCAGCGCCCGCTCGCCCGCCTGATTGAGGATCGCCGCCGTCTCCACCATTTCGACCATGAAGGTCGAACGCCCACGCGCCAGATCGTCGGCGGCGCCGACGCGCGAGAACAATCGGTCGATCACGCCGATCTTCGCGCGTTTCGCTGGTACGAAACTGCCGATCTGTGCGAGCAATGCGATCAGCGCGTTCTGGCGCAGGAAGGTGGATTTGCCCGCCATGTTCGGACCGGTGAGAATCCAGATCTGGCCGGAGGTCTGCGTTGGCGCAGGAGAAAGATCACATGTGTTGGCGATGAAGGGCTGGCCGTCGCGTTTCAGCGCGCGCTCCACAACCGGATGCCGCCCGCCTTCGATAGAAAAGGCGAGCGAGCCATCGACTTCGGGACGGACGTAATTTTCATCCATCGCGAGCCGCGCCAGCGAGGTGGCGACATCGAGCACGGAGAAGGCATGGGCCGCGGCGCGCAGATCGTCACCGATAGCGACGGTTTGAGCCACGAGCCGCTCGAAGATTTCAAGCTCCAGTCCCAGGGCGCGGTCGCCTGCATTGGCGATCCGGGCCTCGATCTCGCCGAGTTCGGATGTCGTGAAGCGGACCTGTCCCGCCAGCGTCTGGCGATGGATGAAGGTTGCGTTCAGCGGCGCCGACATCAGCTTGTCGCCGTGTTGCGCGGTGACTTCGACGAAATAGCCGAGCACGTTGTTGTGCCGGATTTTCAGCGCCTTCACGCCGGTGTCGTCGGCATAGCGCGCCTGCATCGAGGCGACCACGAGGCGCGAGGCGTCGCGTAACGAGCGGGTTTCGTCCAGCGTTGTGTCGTAACGCTCGCGCACGAAGCCACCGTCGCGTTTCGACAGCGGCAACTGCTCGGCGAGCGCGCGGGAAAGTTCCTCGGCCAATGCGCGCGAAGGTTTGCGCAGCGATTCAAGAGCGGCGGCGATCTCCTGCGGTGGCGACTCCATGCGCTGAAGCCGCGCGATGGCGGCATCGGCCGCGACGATGCCGTCACGCAGTCCTGCAAGATCGCGCGGCCCGCCGCGCCCGACCGAGAGCCGCGCCAATGCGCGTGACATGTCTGGTGCTTCGCGCAGGATCGCGCGCAGATCGTCAGCAGCGGCCGGATCAGCCACGAACGCCGCTACCGCATCGTGGCGTCGTGTAATGGCGGCGATGTCGGTGAGCGGAGCCGCGAGCCGTTGCGCAAGAAGCCGTGAGCCCGCCGCGGTCACGGTCAGATCGATCGCGTCAAGCAGCGAGCCGCGGCGTTCGCCCGCGAGCGTGCGGGTGAGTTCGAGATTGGCGCGTGTTGCCGGATCGATGACGAGCGTGGTGCCTGCGAGTTCGCGCGCAGGCGGAGACAGCGGCGGATGCTTGCCGACCTGCGTGCGCTCGACATAGGTGACGGCGGCGGCCGCGGCGGTGGCTTCCAGCCGCGACAGCGTGGCGAGGCCGTCCATGGTGGCGACGGCGAAATACGCGCACAGCCGCTGTTCGGCATTGGCGCTGTCGAACACGTCGCGGGTCAGCGGGGTCACGGCGGTATGCTCGCGCAGGATCGGGCCGAGTGTCTCGTCACCGAAGATCGCGTCCGGCACGACGATCTCGTTCGGGCTGACGCGCGCGAGCGTAGTGGACAATTCGCCCGCGCTGCATTCGGTGATGGTGAATTCCGAAGTCGAGATGTCGATCCATGCGAGTCCAAGGCGGTCGTCGCCGCTGGAGGCGCGAACGCGCGCGATCGCCATCAGATAATTGTTGGCCTTGGCGTCGAGGAGATTGTCTTCCGTCAGCGTGCCCGGTGTGACGAGGCGCACCACGTCACGGCGCACCACGCTCTTGGCGCCGCGCTTCTTCGCCTCGGCCGGGTCCTCCATCTGCTCGCACACCGCAACGCGATGGCCAAGTGCGATCAGCCGGTGCAGGTAGTCGTCGGATCGCTCCACCGGTACGCCGCACATCGGGATGTCTTCGCCCTGATGCTTGCCGCGCTTGGTGAGCATGATGCCGAGCGCGCGCGAGGCGGTCTCCGCGTCCTCGAAGAACAATTCGTAGAAATCGCCCATCCGGTAGAACAGCAACAGGCCCGGATTGGCGGCCTTGATCTCGAGGTATTGCTCCATCATCGGCGTCACGCGCGCAGCCGTGTCTTTGGGCTCGGCAGGCGCGGTCGTTGTGGGGGATGGGGCGTGCATCGTCATGGCGCGGGCACGCTAGCAAAATTAAGGGTGGGCTTCACACCCGGAACGGCCACGGAATCGGGGTTTTCCCCGTTCCGCGCCGGGATTTTATGCCCATTCCACGCCGGATTCGGCGGCAAGGTCGAGCGTGCCGCGCTCGCCGATATCGTCGAAATGGCTGTCGAGAAACGCAGTGGCGGCGCGCACGCCTTCCTCATGCAGCGATTCGAAGAAATCGTAATCGTTCTTCAACTTGCTGAGGCCATCGAGGTTGGATGCGAATGTGCCGAGGTCGATCCGGTGAATGTTCAGCCGCCGGTACTGGTTGTGCTCCTTGCCGCGCGGCAGCCGTCCGTCATCGATCAACTGGTTGACAAAATCCATCGTGCGCAGTTCGGAGATCAGCGCGGAATTGAAGGTGATCTCGTTCAGCCGCTTGACGATCTCGGCGGAGGTTTTCGGTGTGACCTCCTGCGACACCGGGTTGATCTGCACCACCAGCACGTCCTCGCTGTCGGTGGCCTGCAGGAACGGAAAAATCACGGGATTGCCCATGTAGCCGCCGTCCCAATAGGGCACGCCGTCGATCTCCACGGCGCGGAACAGATAGGGCAGCGCGGCGGAGGCCATCACCACGTCGGCATTGACAGAGTTGCGGCAAAATACCTTGAGCCGCCCGGTGTGGACGTTGGTGGCGGAGATATAGAGCGCAAGGTCGCTGGCGTGGATCGCGTCGAAATCGACGAAGCGTGCAATCAATTCGCTCAACGGATTGATGTTGAGCGGGTTGAAATCGTAAGGCGAAAAATAATGCGACATCGTCTCGAACCAGTTCTGCACCGGTGAGGTCGAGAAGGGAAAGATCGAGAACAGCCGATCGGCGATGGCGCGCTGCACTGGCGGCAGGTCTCCACCGACGCTCGCCGCGCGCCAGAACTCGGCGAGGCGCTTACGTGCTTCCTCGGGGCCGCCGCGCGCGAGGCCATCGGCGACCATCACCGCATTGACCGCTCCGGCCGAAGCACCGGACAGGCCGGTGACTTCCAGCCGCCCGTCGGAGAGAAGATGGTCGAGCACGCCCCAGGTGAAAGCGCCGTGGGCGCCGCCACCCTGCAAAGCGAGGTTGATCTTCTTGACGCTCGGCCGGGTGCTCCGGTTGCCGGCAACCACCCAGGGGGCGAGGCTATCGAGATAGGATTTCAGGTTTGATGCCACGGCGGCCTGCTTTCTGTGATCCCAGCATTTATTATATGATCTGCATGTTACCGCGGCGGTGCGGCCACCGACAAAAGCTAGGCCAGTTATGTTGCAATGCAATAGCAACGATGTGAATCCTGCCTTTCAGTAAGGTTGATTCCAGTTAAGCTATTGATATTAAAAGTTATGTTGCGCAGCATAGCTGCAATAAAGAAAGCGTTCCCATGCCTCTGAAGCCCGCTTTTCCGGCACCGGATCATGATCACGGACGCTGTGCGGCGGACGCGATGTCCCATGCGGAACAGCAATGCGCGGCCCGGGGGCAGAAATTCACGCCGATTCGCAGGCGGGTGCTGCAGGCGCTGCTGGCAAGCCACAAGCCGCTCGGAGCCTATGAAATCATTGACGATCTGGCCCGTATCATGCCCCGCCCGGCGCCGATCACGATCTATCGCGCCCTCGAATTTCTCATGGAAAACGGCCTCGTGCACCGCATCGAGAGCCGCAACGCCTTTCTGGCCTGCGTGCACAGTCATGACGCCACGCCCGTCGTGGCGCTCCTGATCTGCGACCGCTGCGGCTCGGTCGGCGAAATTCCCGCCGCCACGCTTGCCCGGAGCGTCGCCGAGATGGTCGATGGAACCGGATTTTCACCAAAACTTTCGGTGGTGGAGATCACCGGTTTGTGTGGCCATTGCCAGCGGGCGGCCTGAAAACGGCACCGAAACCGCGAAAAGGTCCTTTGCAAAGCCATTTTTGACGCCCATTTACTTAAGGGTATCGAAGAAAGCCCTGGTTCGCGCGATCCGCCTTCGCTGGCATTTGCCAAGGCCTTTAAGTTACACAGGCTTTTCTGGTAGATGTCTCCATTATGCCGGCAGATGGCCGGCTGTCACACAAAGCTGATATTTCAACGCCATGACCGATGCCGATTTGCTAGCCCGCCCGCAGGACGTGAAAGAAATTCAGGCTGGCCCGAAGGGCCGCCACAAGACCGTTCAGGTCACGGTCGGCAACGTCAAGGTCGGCGGCGGCGCGCCCATCGTCGTGCAGTCGATGACCAACACCGACACCGCGGATGTCGAATCCACGGTGACGCAGGTTGCGGCTCTCGCCCGCGCGGGCTCGGAGATGGTGCGCATCACGGTGGATCGCGAGGAAGCAGCGGCCGCTGTTCCGCACATCCGCGAGAAACTCGACAAGATGGGTGTGGACGTGCCGCTGATCGGCGACTTCCACTACATCGGCCACAAGCTCCTGGCCGAATACCCGGACTGCGCGGCTGCGCTCGCAAAATATCGCATCAATCCCGGCAATGTCGGCTTCAAGAACAAGCGCGACAGCCAGTTCACCGACATCGTCGAGATTGCCATCAAGAACAACAAGGCGATTCGTATCGGCGCCAACTGGGGCTCGCTCGATCAGGAATTGCTGACGCGCCTGATGGAAGACAACGCCAAGTCGCCGAATCCGATCGACGCCCGCGCGGTGACGCGCGAGGCTATGGTGCAATCGGCGCTGTTGTCGGCCAAGCGCGCCGAAGAGATCGGCCTGCCGAAGGACAAGATGATCCTATCGGCGAAGGTGTCGAACGTGCAGGATTTGATCGCGGTGTACCGCGAACTGGCCTCGCGCTCCGATTACGCGATCCATCTCGGCTTGACTGAAGCGGGCATGGGCTCGAAGGGCATCGTGGCGTCATCCGCCGCGCTTGGCATTCTCCTGCAGGACGGTATCGGCGACACCATTCGCGTCTCGCTGACGCCTGAGCCCGGCGGCGACCGTACGCTGGAAGTGAAGGTCGGTCAGGAAATCCTGCAAACCATGGGCTTCCGCACCTTCGTGCCGTTGGTCGCGGCGTGCCCCGGCTGCGGCCGCACCACTTCGACCGTGTTCCAGGAACTGGCGCGCGACATCCAGAGCTTCATCCGCGACGAGATGCCGAACTGGAAGACGCGCTATCCGGGCGTCGAGCAGCTCAACGTCGCGGTGATGGGTTGCATCGTCAACGGCCCCGGCGAATCCAAGCATGCCAATATCGGCATCTCATTGCCGGGTACTGGCGAGACGCCGGCCGCGCCGGTGTTCGTTGATGGCCAGAAATTCCGCACCCTGCGCGGGCCGACCATCGCAGCCGATTTCAAGGCGCTGGTGATCGATTACATCGACCAGCGTTACGGCGCGAACGCCAAGGTCACGGCGGCGGAATAGTTTTCGGCGGTTTTGAGAATTCGGGATTGTCGGTGGCCGGGCTTCGTCCCGGCCATTTTCGTTTAGGCGGTGTGTTCTAAAGCGGCGAGTTCTTCTCGCGGTTGTCGACCACGGCTTCTTCCAGATCGAGGTCGCGCTCGATCCGTCGACGCGTCTCGTCGGTGATCTTTCCCTCGCGCAGCAGCTTGTGCAGCAGCTTACGCTCAATTGAGATGATCTCCCGCACCATGATCGCGCCGCGGGTCGCCGGTGTGAACTCGCCGTCCTTGGCGGGCGGGTCGGGCAAAGCGCGCACGCGCATCTCGTGGCGCGTTTCAAGAAATCGCGCGAGACCTTCCGGCAGTTGGCGTTCCTTGACGATCCGGTTCAATTCCTTGCGCGAGGCCGCGACAAGCTCGCGCCGTGCCGCGATCTCTTTTTCGCGCTCGTGTTTTGCCTCGAAATGCCCGTACTCGGTCACGCCGAGCACCCGCGCGACGAAAGGCAGCGTACTCCCAATCCCGACCACGGTGAGGAAGATCACGCCGAACGAGACCAGCAGGATCAGGTCGCGATGCGGAAACGGGTCGCCATTGTCCAGGGTCAGCGGCAGGGCGAGCGCCACCGCCAGCGAGACCACGCCGCGAATTCCAGTGAAGCCGACAATGGCAATGCCGCGCCATGGCGGGGGCTCTTCGCGCGCCCGGATGCGCTTGCTGAGCAGGCGCGGCAGGTAGGCGCCGGGAAACACCCAGATGAAGCGCGCGACAATCACGATGACGGTCGTGATGGCGATGGCGGAGATGATGTCATGGACCGGAAGCGACTTCGATGCCTCGACGAGCGCGCGCGTCTCGAATCCGACGATCAGGAACAGCACGCCTTCGATCAGCCAGGTCGCGAAGTCCCAGAAGAAGATGCCTTGCAGGCGCGTTGCCGCCGAAATCAGCAGCGGGCCGTTCCAGCTCACATAGAGACCGGCGACCACGGTGGCGAGCACGCCCGATCCACCGGCGTGTTCGGGTACCCAGAAGGCGAGGTAGGGCGTGAGCAGCGATAGCGTGATCTCGACGCGCGGATCGCCTGCCCATTGCCGCAGCCGAAGACTGAGCCAGCCCACCGCGATGCCGAACAGCAATTCGCAAATCACGATGGCGACGAAACTGCCAGCGGCCGACGACAGCGAGAATGCCCCGGTGGATACCGCCATGACCGCGAAGCGGTAGAGGATGAGCGCGGTCGCATCGTTGGCGAGTCCTTCGCCTTCGAGCACCACCAGGATGCGGTGAGGCAGGCCGAGGCGGCGCGCGATGGCCAGCGGCGCGATCACGTCGGGCGGCGAGACGATGGCGCCGAGCACGAAGCCGACTCCCCATGGCAGGCCCAGCATGTAATGCACGGCAACGGCAACCGCGCAGGTGGTGAAGATCACGCAGCCGACCGCGAGCAGCGCGATGGGGCGCAGGTTGAATTTGAATTCGCGCCAGCTCATCGACACGCCGGCCGAGTAGATCAGTGGCGGCAGCACCAGAAGCAGCACGCCCTCCGGTTTCATCTCGATCGGCGGAAAGCCCGGCATGAAAGCGAGCACGATGCCGACGATGAGGAAGACGATGGCGGGTGTCAGTTCGAGCCGCCGCGCCATCGTCGCCGATGCCGCGAGCACGCTCAGAACGAGAAGGAAGGTCAGAAAGGCGTGAGTCACCGGAAAGCGTTATCCTAATCAGATTAGAGAGCGCTGGCGGCGATGTTGACCATCAATGCCAGCAGCGCGGTATTGAACACGAATGAGACGATACCATGCACCGTCGCGGTGCGACGGATCATCCTGTCGGTGATGCCGACATCGGACACCTGCGCTGTCATGCCGACGACGAAGGAGAAGTAGATGAAGTCCCAGTAATCGGGACCGTCTTCATCGCCCGGGAAGGCTAGCCCGCGGGTGTCCTCGTGGTAATACTCGCGCGCGTAATGCAGCGCGAAGGTGGTGTGAATGGCGGCCCATGACAGCGTGATGGTGACGATGGCGAGGCCCAGTTGGTAGGGCGCACGCTGCGCCTGCCCAAGCTCGAAGATGATCGCGGCGAGAGACGCGAAGGCCGCGATCAACGTGATTGCGAGAACGAGAAACCGCCCGTCGTCGATGGTTGCGGCGAGGCGGCGGATGTAACGAGGGCCGCCGAGAAAGGCGGGGATATAGGCGAGCAGCAGATACAGCGAGACCGCGATATCCCACGCCAGCAACAGGCGGGTTGCCGCGCGCAGCGAGGTTGGCAGCAGGAACAGAAGGACAAGTCCGACCGCGATCGACATGAAAAAACGCGGCCGGGCATAAACGATGCGCAAAAATTTCGGCATGCGCTGAAAACGGGCGAGATTGTCGTTCTCGCGAGACGCGCTTCGGGACGGGGAAGCGGTTTTCTTTTGCGCCATGCGATCCTTGGTTTTGCGATCCCTAGTTCTGCCGCTCGGCGACGAAGCGAGCCGCTGCGCGCAGTACGTCGCCCTTCGCGCCGAACGGCGCAAGTGCTGCGTCGGCCTGCTTCAGCAAATCTTGCAGGCGGCGCCTGGCGCCATCAAGTCCCAGTTGCGTGACGAAGGTAGTTTTGCCGAGTGCGGCGTCCTGACCCGCCGGCTTGCCGAGCGCCGCCGCGTCGCCTTCGACGTCGAGCAGATCGTCGGCAATCTGGAACGCTTCGCCGAACGCATGACCATAAGCATCGAGGGCCGCGTATTGCTCCTTCGAGGCCTGGCCGAGCAGCGCGCCGGCGATGCAGCCATATTTCAAAAGCGCGCCGGTCTTCATCTGCTGGAGTTTGGCGACATCCGGAGGCTCCTTGTCGCCGAAGCGGCCTTCGCCCGCGAGATCCATGATCTGCCCGCCGGCCATGCCGCCAATGCCAGCCGCGCGCGCCAGCGCCCGCGTCAGCAACAGCCGCACTGTCGGGTCGCGGTGTACCTCGTCGCGGGTGATGATGTCGAAGGCGAGCGTGAGCAGCGAGTCGCCCGCGAGGATCGCGGTCGCGTCGTCGAATTTCTTGTGCGAGGTCGGGCGGCCCCGGCGCAAATCCGAATTGTCCATTGAGGGCAGGTCGTCGTGGATCAGCGAGTAGCAATGGATGCACTCAAGCGCCGCGCCCGCGAGCAGCGCGCCCTGACGCGGGACGTCGAACATCGCCGCACTCGCCACCGCGAGAAACGGCCGCAGCCTTTTGCCGCCGTTCAGGCTGGAATAACGCATCGCCTCGATCAGCCGCTTGGGGCGGAGGATTTCACCCTGCTCGGGCCGCTCCGAGAGCAGCCGGTCCAGCAGCGCCTCGGTGTCGGCGGCAGTGGCATCGAGCAGCTTGTTGAAGTCCTGGGTTGAGGTGGTCGAGGCAGAGGCCGTGGTCATCGAAAACTCCGAAATTTGGCCGGACCATGCCTTTATGGGGGCGCTCCCGTCAATTCTGCCATGCGATGGAATTGCCGGATTCGGTGCCTCTCGCAGCTTCTGCTATGGGGAGGGGATGGATTGCTTCCGCCCTATTGGCTCTTGCAACGCCAGCTGCCGATGAAACGTCCGCTCCGCGCGATCCTGCTTGTGGTGGTGGCCCTGCTTTTGCTGCCGTATCTGCTGGTACCGGTTTACTCGGTCGGCCATCCGATTTCGGTGCTGATGGTGGGGCGGTTCCTGACGGGCAGCCCAGTGTCGCGCACCTGGGTGGACCTCGGCGCGATGTCGCCCGCAATGCCCCGCTCGGTGGTGGCGGCGGAAGACGCGCGGTTTTGCAGCCACCATGGCGTGGATTGGGATTCCCTCAGCGACGTGCTGGAGGACGCGGAGGACGGAGAGGTCGTCCGTGGCGGTTCCACCATCACCCAGCAGGTGGCGAAAAACCTGTTTTTGTGGCCAGGGCGCAGCTACATCCGCAAGGGTTTGGAGTTCCCGCTGGCGCTTTGGATCGACCTCGTGCTGTCAAAAAAACGAATTCTTGAGCTTTATCTGAATGTTGCAGAGTTCGGGCCGAGCGGGCAATTCGGGGCCGAGGCGGGTGCCCGCTATGCTTTCGGTCGGGGTGTATCGACCATTTCGCCCCACCAGGCAGCGCTTCTGGCGGCGGTTCTGCCCAATCCGGTGACCCGCAGCGCCCGGATGCCCAGCGCCCATATCCGCCGTCTGGCCGGGACCTACACGGCGCGCGCCCGTTCGGCGGCGATTTCGGCCTGCTGGACCCGGAATTGAGGATTTTGAAGCATTTTCAGCTGGTCCGGCCCTAGCGCTGACCGCCTTCATCCTCTATAAGCGCGGCCTCAACCGAAATTCTCCAGAAAGCTCCCGAGGGCGGGCTGCTTTCGCTTGAAGGACGACGATCCAATGGCCGTTCCCCGCAGAAAAACCTCGCCATCCCGTCGCGGCATGCGCCGCTCAGCCGATGCGCTCAAGAAGCCGACCTATGTCGAAGACAAGGACTCGGGTGAATTGCGCCGTCCGCACCATCTCGACCTGAAGACCGGCATGTACAAAGGCCGTCAGGTTCTGAAGGTGAAGAAGGAAGACTAAGCGATCTCTCCAATCGCGGCGCAAGCCGCGATTGTGTCTGCCGCGGGGTATGAGGTTCGGCAGTTTTCGGAGTATCGTCTCGGAAGACCGCCAGCCCACAGAAGGCTTCGCCGATGCCTACAATCGGTTTCCCGCTCCTTCTCATTCCGATCGCAATCTACAACATCGTCGTATTTCTGATGCCCGGCGCGGCGTTCACCGCGCCGCTGTTCACGTTGCCGCTGTTGTCCGGCGTGGCGTGGGGCGTCAGCTTCAATGATCTGATACTGGCGCTCGGCATCATCCTTCTGCTGTTCGAATTCGCCCGCGCTTCAAGGCCCGGCGCGAAATATGTGATGGATCACATCCTCTCGCTGGTTGTGCTCGGCGCGGCGGGTGCCGAATTCCTGTGGCTCGCGCCGTTCGGCACCTCGGCCTTTTTCCTGCTGGTGCTTCTCACATTTGTCGATTTCCTGGGCGGTCTGACGCTCAGCCTGCGCCATCGTGCGGCGCGCCGCGCGATGCTGCGTACCGCCGGATATGAAGCCGCACCCGCGCCCGCACCGGCCCCCGTTCCTGCCGCGCCGCCGCCTTCCGCGCCCGCGCCTGTTCGCACCGAACCTCCGCCACTCGCCACTAAACAGCCGCCGCCCTCTCATCCGCAGATGGAGGTCATCACGCCCGAGGTCGACAGCCCGCCGCAACATGTGCAGCCGGATGCGGCGAAGTCCGGTGACGTTGGCGGTGTGGTGAAGGAGCCCGCGCACAAAAGCGTTTCGGACTGGAGCGCGTCCGATCTCGTGCGCGATCATGACGAGCAGGCGACGGATAGACCGGCGTCTCCCCCGATTGTGCCGCGTCGCGACTGATCTCACAAAATCAGGCGATGTCCTTGAACCGCGATCCGTTGGAGGCGCGCGGCTGGACCGCGACGCGCGTTGCGGCGTAGCGCGCTACGCCGTCGCTCGCGGTAGCTTGCCGTAGCCTGCGGGTCTGCGGAGCGTGGCTGGCGGTCGCGATCAGATGCATCACGAAGGATGGATCAGGACGGAGCCTTGGGCTGTATGGTCGGCTCGCGGGCTGCACCGGAGCAACGGGCACCAGAGCCGTTGATGTAAGCGATGTCGCTGACGCTTCGGCATGATGCGAATGGCCCTTGAGGGGCTCCGCCGCCAACCCTTGCCGTGGTGAAATTGCCGATACCATCGCCGCTATTCCGATGCGCCATCTGTCCCGGTATGGGACAGCCGCGCTGCTTCGATGGAAACCTCGCAAGGATTATGCCGGACATGGCGGCAGCGTCTTACCCTTTGCGGTATCGCCGGGAATCCGCGCTTTTTTGGATTGTTTAAGGAACGCCACCTAGGCTCGGAGTCCACGAAGGCTCTATGCTTCCGAACAAATGATTCGAATCTGTCCCGGATCGAGGCGCTGTGTCCGCAATTCAAACGTCTTCCGCGATGTCCCTGCCAGAGAAGGCCCCCGGCCGCCTCGAAGAATCATCCGTGGACACGGTTCTGGCATGTCTGGGACAGGCAGCCTTTACCTGGGATATCGCCAGCGACGCGCTGTCGTGGAGCGCGAATATCAATGAGGTCCTGCCCGGTGTTCCATTGGACGCGATGGAGTTGGGTGCGGAATTCGCCAAGCTGATCGAGCCGCAGCCGCATATCCGTCGTGAAGCGGTGATGCATGGCTCGGCGCAGGATATGGGACAGGGTGTTCACTATCAGATCGAATACGGGCTGCGCGCGCGGATGTCGGCGCCGGTCGTCTGGGTTGAGGAGACCGGCCGCTGGTTTGCAGGTGCCGATGGGAAGCCCGCTTATGTGCGGGGCATCCTGCGCATCAACAACGAGCGCCATGCCCATGAAGAACAGTTGCGCAAGCTCTCGCAGCGCGATCCGCTGACTGGGGATCTCAACCGGACCCATCTCGTCGCAGCGCTTGCGGAAGCAGTGGAAGAAGCCGCGCGTTTCCGTTCCTCCTTCGCCTTCATGCTGATCGGCATCGACCATCTGGCGCGCCTCAACGAAGCTTTCGGCTTCGATGTGGCCGACGAGGTGATCTGCGAGGTGTCGCAGCGGATTCGCGCGCGGCTGCGCGGCGGCGATGTGCTGGGACGGTTTTCCGGCAACAAGTTCGGATTGATTCTGAAGAACTGCACCGCCGACGACATGCAGGTGGCCGCCGAGCGCTTTCTCGCCGGCATCCGCGATGAGATCGTGCCGACCGCCTCCGGGCCCGTGTCGCTGACAGCCTCGATCGGGGCGGTCAATGCGCCGCGCTACGCGCGCACCGCGGACGAGGCGATGAGCCGGACTCAGGAAGCGCTGGAGACGGCAAAGGCTCGCCGCCGCGGTTCGTTTCATGCATGGCATCCGAATGTCGAGCGCGATGCGCAGCGCCGCGTCAATATTCGCGTCACCGACGAGATCGTGGCCGCCTTGAACGAGCACCGCATCGTCATGGCATTCGAGCCGGTGGTTGAGGCGGTCTCACGCCAGCCTGCGTTCTACGAGTGTCTGGTGCGGATGCGGCATGGCGAGGGCGAGTTTTCGCTGGCGCCCGATATTGTCCCGGTAGCCGAGAAGCTCGGTCTCATTCGCCTTGTCGATCATCGCGTGCTCGAACTTGTGGTGGAAGAGCTCGCGCAGTCGCCTCAGGTTCAGCTCAGCCTCAATATTTCGCCCGACACCACAATGGATCCGAACTGGTGGGCGAGCATCGAGTCCCTGTTCCGCACCTATCCCGGCGTGGCGGAGCGCATGATCGTGGAGATCACCGAGACGGTGGCGATCCAGGATCTCGACGACGTGCGCGGCTTTGTGAACCGGCTGAAGGATTTCGGCAGCCGTATCGCGATCGATGATTTCGGCGCAGGCTACACGTCGTTCCGGAATTTGCGCAAACTTGGCGTCGATATCGTGAAAATCGATGGCGCCTTCGTGCAGAACGTCGCGCGCTCGGCGGACGATCGTGCCTTCGTGCAGACCATGATCGATCTGGCGCATCGGCTCGGGCTCAAGACCGTCGCCGAATGGGTGCAGGACGAGGAAGCCGCGAAGCTCCTGCAGGGCTGGGGCTGCGATTACATTCAGGGCCGGCTGACCGGGCTCGCCACGACGCAGCGGCCGTGGGATCTGGCCGCTGTCCCGCATCCTGTTGCGGGAGCGCGATGAGCCGCACGTCCACCGCTACTGCTGGTTGAGATCGCCGAGCGTCTTGTCGGATTGGTGAATCGCCAGCACATTGATGCCGGCCTTGGTGATGGTGTAGCCCTGCCGCTCCAGCCACTGCTGTAATTGTTCGCGATCGGTTTTGATCGATTCGATCAGCATGATTGGATGGCTTCGCCCGATCGTTTGAGCGGCTCCTTCCAGCCCCTCCATTTCCATGCCTTCGATGTCGATCTTGATGAAATCGACGCGCGGCAGGTTGAAGCCGTCGATGGCGAGCTTGCGGACCTCGACGGTGCCCTCCGCAGAATAGTCGATCGGCTGGCCAATGAATTCGTTGTTCGGGCTTTGACGCATCTCAAGGCTGCCGAAACTCGCAGCAGTCAGATAGTCGGGATTGGGAATTCGCAGCGTGCCGTTTTCCGAAGACACCGCCGCATTGATGGCAATCGCATTGAAGCAGTTGTTGATCGCGATATTGCCCGCCAGCGCGTAGTAGATGCGCTCCTGCGCCTCGATCGACAGCACCGATCCCCAGCCTGTCATGGAGGCCGCCCATTCGATGGTATGGACGCCGATATTGGCGCCGCAATCGATGGCGACGACGCCGTCACCGTAATGGCGCCGCCGCAAATGCAGAATCTGGAGCGCGAGATCGACCTCCGAAGGATCGAAGGCGGCGGTTTCGAGAATTTGGTATCCGACGCCGTAGCCGGTGTCGGCGTTGACCATGTGGCGGTCCATCCGGTTCACGATCATCGTTCCATGGCTCGATGACACGAGAACGAATGCGAGCTTGCGGCCTGGGTTGTGCATGAAGGCTCCGGAAGATCGATCGGGAGGCGAATCGTCGTGCCGCGATTCTATCCGGCTCCCGAAAGGGCAGCCATGCCTGGCACACATAAAACAAATGGCCGGGACGAGCCCGGCCATTTGATGGAATTTATGTAAATCTCAGTTGTCGCCGCCGGAGGGCTTCGACATGCGCTCCAGCCGCTCCTGCATTTCCTTCATCTGGCGCTTCAGTTCGTCGATGTCGTCGGGCTCGCTGCCGGACGGAGGCGTCTGCGTCTCCGTACCGTTGCGTGTCGCGGGCGCCGCGAACGGCTTGAACATCGCGAAGGTCCGCTCGAACATTTCCATGTTGCGCCGGACGTGCTCCTCAAGCGGCGCGAACGGCGTGCCGCTGAAGGTGTTGGTCATCTGCTTGCGGAACTTTTCCTGCTCCCGGGTCAGCGTGTCGATCGACTGCTCGAGATATTTCGGCACCACCATCTGCATGCTGTCGCCATAGAACCGGATCAACTGGCGCAGGAAGGTGGTCGGCAGCAAATTCTGTCCCGCCTTGTTTTCCTGCTCGAAAATGATCTGAGCCAGGACCGAGCGGGTGATGTCGTCGCCGGTCTTGGCATCGTAGACGAGAAAATCCTCGCCCTCCTTGACCATGCTCGCGAGGTCTTCGAGCGTCACATAGGTGCTGGTACCGGTATTGTAGAGTCGCCGGTTGGCGTATTTCTTGATCGTAATGGGCTGGTCGGATTTCGCCATGAACTCACACGCCGCAGAATTGAGAAGACAAGAACCTCGCACAGCAAATAGTGCGATGCGGAAAGTAAGCACGTTCAGCCGGGCTCGGCTACCGTTTTGTGAATGGCAGGTTAACGGCGGTGCGGGACCACAGCCGCTTATTCTCGACGAAAGTAGAGAGATGATGTCTGGCCGTTTGACTGGAAAGGATTAAGCTAATGGGTCCGGCGTCCCCCATGCCGGATCAACCCAAGTCCCACGCTCAAGCCTCGCGCTTCAATGTCAAGGAGAGTCCCATGTCAGACGATGTCGTCATCGTCAGCGCCGCCCGCACCCCGGTCGGCTCGTTCAACGGTGCTTTTGCCTCTGTGCCGGCGCATGATCTCGGTGCAGTTGCGATCAAGGGGGCTCTCGAGCGCGCTGGCGTCGATCCCTCACAGGTCTCGGAAGTCATCATGGGTCAGATTCTGACGGCGGGACAGGGCCAGAATCCGGCGCGTCAGGCCTCGATCAAGGCCGGAATTCCGGTGGGAAGCCCGGCCTGGGGCGTCAACCAGCTCTGCGGCTCGGGCCTGCGGGCGGTTGCGCTCGGGTATCAGGCGCTGAAGAACGGCGATTCCGAGATCGTCGTGGCCGGCGGCCAGGAATCCATGAGCATGGCCCCGCATGCGCAATATCTGCGCGCCGGCGTGAAGATGGGCAATACTGAGCTCGTGGACACGATGATCAAGGACGGCCTGTGGGACGCCTTCAACGGCTACCACATGGGCAACACCGCCGAGAACGTCGCCAAGCAATATCAGATCACGCGCCAGCAGCAGGACGAGTTCGCGGTCGCCTCGCAGCAGAAGGCCGAGGCCGCGCAGAAGGCCGGACGCTTCAAGGACGAGATCGTGCCTTTCATCGTCAAGACCCGCAAGGGCGACATCACCGTCGATACCGACGAGTATCCCCGCCACGGCGCGACTCTGGAGGCCATGGCGAAACTGCGGCCTGCCTTCGACAAGGAAGGCTCCGTCACCGCGGGCAACGCGTCCGGCATTAATGACGGCGCTGCCGCCATCGTGCTGATGACGGCCTCGCGGGCCGCGAAGGAAGGCAAGAAGCCGCTGGCGCGTATCGTCTCCTGGGCACAGGCCGGTGTCGACCCCGCGATCATGGGCACCGGGCCGATTCCGGCGTCCCGCCGCGCCCTCGAGAAGGCCGGATGGAAGGCCGATGATCTCGACCTGATCGAGGCCAACGAGGCGTTCGCCGCGCAGGCCTGCGCCGTCAACAAGGACCTCGGCTGGGATACCACGAAGGTCAACGTCAATGGCGGTGCCATCGCGATCGGTCATCCGATCGGCGCCTCCGGCGCGCGGGTCCTGATTACCCTGCTCTACGAGATGCAGAAGCGCGATGCCAAGAAGGGTCTCGCGACGCTGTGCATCGGCGGCGGCATGGGAATCGCGATGTGCGTGGAGCGCGATTGATCTGGTATACACAGAACGACGCGCAGATACCTGACGATACGACGAATGCCCGGTTCAAAGCCGGGCATTCTTTTTTGGTTTGACGTTTGATCGTGAAACTGTCGTGATGGACGGTTAGTGCAACGACTAAGAGACTGAGGAGGACGTCATGACTCGCACGGCATTGGTGACAGGCGGTACCCGCGGCATCGGAGCAGCTATCAGCAAGGCACTGAAGGGCGCGGGCTACAATGTCGCGGCGAGTTATGCGGGCAATGACGAAGCCGCCGCGAAGTTCAAGGCGGAGACCGGCATCGCCGTTTACAAGTGGGACGTCGCCTCGTTCGATGCTTGTGCCGCTGGCGTCAAGAAGGTCGAGGCGGAGGTTGGCCCGGTCGATGTGCTGGTCAACAATGCCGGCATCACGCGCGATACGCCCTTCCACAAGATGACGCTGGATCAGTGGAATGCTGTCATCAACACCAACCTCGGCTCTTTGTTCAATATGTCGCGTCAGGTGATCGAGGGCATGCGCGCCCGCAAGTTCGGCCGCATCATCAACATCTCCTCCATCAACGGGCAGAAGGGACAGTTCGGCCAGGTGAATTATTCGGCCTCGAAGGCGGGCGACATCGGCTTCACCAAGGCGCTGGCGCTGGAGACAGCACGCGGCGGCATCACCGTGAATGCGATCTGCCCCGGCTACATCAACACCGAAATGGTGCAGGCGGTGCCGAAGGATGTGCTGGAGCAGAAGATTCTGCCGCTGATCCCCGTCAACCGGCTCGGCGAACCGGAGGAGATCGCGCGCGCCGTGGTGTTTCTGGCGGCGGACGATTCGGCCTTCATTACCGGCTCGACGCTGTCGGTGAATGGCGGGCAGTATTTGGCGTGATGACGTCACGTCACCGGCGGCACCGTTGACTGAAGCGCGGCGATGCCGCCTGTGTGACCCATGCGTTCTTCCACTGCGACCCTGATCGGCCTTGTGGCGTTGGTGCTGTGGTCCGCACTTGCCGCGCTGACGGTCGCGACGGGGGCGATCCCCGCATTTCAGTTGCTGGCGATGACGTTCGCCATTGGCGCGCTCGCGGGCATGGCGGGCTGGTTGTTTCGGCCTGCCGCGATGGCCGCCTTGCGCCAGCGGCCGGTGGTGTGGCTTGTCGGCGTGGCCGGGCTGTTCGGCTATCACGCGCTGTATTTCCTGGCGTTGCGTTTTGCGCCCGCGGCGGAAGCGGGGCTGCTGAACTATCTTTGGCCGCTCCTGATCGTGCTGATGTCGGCGTGGCTGCCGGGAGAGCGGCTCGCCTTGCACCACATCGTCGGTGCGCTCCTCGGCTTCGCGGGTGTGGTGATGCTGTTCGGCGGCGATCTGTCGGGCGCGGTTCAGGGGCGTTATGCGCCGGGATTTCTTGCAGCACTCTGCGCGGCTTTTGTCTGGGCGAGCTATTCGGTGCTGTCGCGCAAATTCGGCACAGTGCCGACCGATGTGGTGACGGGCTTCTGCATCGCGACCGCCGTGCTGGCTGCGCTGGTGCATTTCACTTTTGAGCCAACAGTGATGCCGCAGACGGTGACGCAATGGCTGGCGATCGTCGTGCTGGGGCTTGGCCCGGTCGGCTTTGCTTTCTATGCGTGGGATATTGGCATGAAGCGCGGTGACATCCGCTTGCTGGGTGCTGCGTCCTATGCGACGCCGTTATTGTCGACGCTGCTGCTGATTGTCGTCGGCTATGCCGAGCCGACATCGTCGCTCTGGCTCGCGGCCTTTCTGATCGCGGGCGGCGGTCTGCTCGCGGCAAGGGATGCGTTTCGCGCGAAGCGCTGAGGCTTAAATCGTGAGTCCCGGATTGAAGTCCGGCGGCGCAAGCTCGAAGCCCGTGAATTCGAATCCCGGTGCGACGGTGCAGCCGACGAGCGTCCATGCCCCGAGGCAACGTGCGGCCTGCCAGGCGTGCGGCGGCACGATGGCCTGCGGAATTTCGCCTGCGCCAAGGTCGCCGCCGAGCGTGATGTCGCGCCGCGCGCCATTCTCGACGATGCTGAGGATCAGCGGAGCGCCCGCGTAATAATGCCAGGTCTCTACCGCATCGACGCGATGCCAATGCGACCGCTCACCCGCCGCCAGCAGGAAATAGATCGCGGTGGAACGCGCGCGCCCATCCGGCGTGGTGGCCGTGTCGCGAAAGGTCTCGCGGAAATGGCCGCCCTCCGGGTGCGGGGCAAGGCCGAGGCGGGCGATCACCTCGGCCGCGGTGAGCGGCGTGTGGTTCATTACGCGCGGTTCTTGCGCTCGCGGATTTCGCCGAACACTTCCGCCGGCGTCTTGCCGCTCATGCCGAGCGAAGCCGCGACGGCAGGCACGTCGGCACGCAGGAACACATTGGCCTCCTTCTCATCGCGCATCAGTGAGGGGATGGTGAGCTTGCCTTCGGCGCGCAGTCTGGTCACTTCGTCCGCGCGCTTCTTCAACGCCGGATTGTTCGGCTCGATGCCGAGCGCGAATTTGACGTTGGAGGCGGTATATTCGTGGCCGCAATAGACGCGGGTGTCGTTCGGCAGCGCGCGCAGCTTCAACAGCGAATCCCACATCATCGGATAGGTGCCCTCGATGACTCGGCCGCAGCCGATGGAAAAGATCGTGTCGGCGCAGAACAGCGCGTGCGCTTCGTCGAACATGTAGCTGACGTGATCGAGCGTGTGGCCCGGTGTCTCGAACACCCGCGCGGTGAGATTGCCGACCTTCACCGTGTCGCCTTCCTTGACGTGGATGTCGAGCCCGTCGATATGCGCGCGCTTTTCATAGGGACCGACGACGCGGCATTTGTATTTGGCCTTCAGCTCGGCGATGCCGTCGGTGTGGTCGGCGTGATGGTGGGTGATGAGAAGGTCCGTCAGCCGCCAGCCCTCGCGCTCCAGCGCAGCGATGATCGGCTTGGCTTCCGGCGCGTCGATGGCGGCCGTCGCCTTGGTTGAGGGATCGTGAATGAGGTAACCGATATTGTCGCTAAGACACGGGAATACGCGGATTTCAGCAGCCATGGTCGCTCCGGCAATTTCGAGGGCGGCCGTGTTTAGCATGCCGCAGGGGAGGGGTTAACCCTGCATTCCGGTCGCAGGCTTATGCAAGCGCGAGCGGCGTGGTAAGAAATTGCATGACCATCGACGTCATCGATCTTCGCGGGTTCTATTCGCAGCGCGTCGGCGCGGTGGCGCGGCGCCTGATCAGCCGCGGCATTACGCGGCACTGGCCCGATGCGGAAGGGCAGCGCGTGCTCGGCCTCGGCTATTCGACGCCTTACCTCGGGCTGTTCCGCGACAATTGTGAACGCTGCTTCGCGTTCATGCCGGCCGCGCAGGGCGTGCTGAAATGGCCGACGGCGAGGCCGACGCTGTCCACGCTGGTCGACGAATTCTCGCTGCCGCTGCCGGATGCGGCGGTGGATCGCATCCTGCTGGTCCATGCGCTAGAGATGTCGGACGATCCGGACAGTTTCATGCGCGAGGTGTGGCGGGTGCTCGCACCGTCGGGCCGGATCATGATGGTGATTCCGAATCGCCGCGGCGTCTGGGCGCGCGGCGACAACACGCCGTTCGGGCACGGCCAACCTTATTCGCGCAGTCAGATCACGCAATTGCTGCGGCGGACGTGGTTCACACCGATCGCGTGGAGCGAGGCCTTGTTCGTGCCGCCGATCGACAGCGGGTGGATGCTGCGTTCGGCGATGGCGTGGGAAAAAATGGGCGCGGCGCTGTCGTCGCCGTTTCCGGGAGTACTGCTCGTCGAGGCGACGAAGCAGGTCTATCGCGGTATCCCGGCGAAGCGCGAACGCACGCGCCTCATTCCATCGCTGGAGCCCGCACTGGTGCCAAGGCCGCTGCGACGGCAGCGGCCCTGATCCGTTAAGTGAATTACTCGCTGGCGATGTCGCCGCTTTCCTGCACCGGAGCCTGTCCCTCGGGGCGCGGGCCACGCGGACGGCGGCGGCGATGGGCGAAGCGTTCGCCCTGCGGCGCGCCGTTGGAGTCCAACCCTACTGCGGGCTGTGGGGCGCCGCCGGTGATGAAGGACGGCAGCCGATCGACTGCGCCGGTTTCCTGCGGCTGGATTTGCGGCTGACGGTTCTCGCGCGGCTCACGATATTCACGCGGCTGCGGTTGTTCGCGCGGGGCATAAGAAGGCTGTGGCTGCTCGCGCGGCGCGAACTGCTGCGGCTGCGGAGCGAAGCCCGGCTCAGCGCCGAAGTTCGAATAATTGTCGTCCTCGCCGGCGTCCTCGCCGAGATCGTTGTCGAGGCGCGGCTGTTGCTGCTGCGGCTGGTTCTGCCGGAGCTGTTCCTGCGCAGCGGCGATCAGGCGGAAATAATGCTCGGCGTGCTGGTAGTAGTTCTCGGCTGCGACCGGGTCGCCCGAGGAGCGCGCGTCGCGTGCAAGCTGAACGTATTTTTCGGCAATATGAGATGCGGTGCCGCGGATCTTGATGTCTGGTCCGTTGGATTCGAACACCCGTGTCATCGGGTTCTGGCTGCGGCGGTTGTTGTGGTTGTTGTTATTGTTGCGACCGCGCATACGCTTGTTGTTGTTCTGACCGTTCCTCATGTCGTGCCTTTTACCGATCCTTGATGGTGTTGATCGAAATGGAGCAATTCCGCGTCTCGTCCGTACTCGATGACGATGTACCGTTGAGCGTAACCCGGACATATCGTCCGGCGTTCAGCAGCACATAGCGTCTGCAAGCCATGTCACTATACGGCCATGGCACGCCGCCATGGCGGGTTGACCTCAATTCCTGCCCTGAGCGTTAAGCGGGCAGTTGCCGATGTCATGGTTGAATGTTCAAGCCTAAACAGCTTTCATTTGCTGGAAGCGGGCAGCGCGGCTCTGTCGCCCTTCGCGCCCAAATCAATCCGCTTTCGGAACCCCTATCCGGTGGTCCTCTGTTTCCCGAAAGAGTTCCCCGAGGACTTCGCCCTTCCATCCGCTTTGCGGAACCGGAGGGCCAACCGATATATCCGGAACCTAATCGCTCTTAAGCCAATCGCCAAGTGATTTTTTTATATCCGGAAACCCCTTTAAACCAAGGGTTTCCTACCTATGACGGCCCTCGGAATCCGGCCTAGGTCGGCTTTTACGGAGACCTCTGCATCAAGCCCGGCACCGGCCGTCAGGCGGGCCACATCGCGCTCCTGGCCCTGTCCAATTTCAAGGATAACAACGCCGCCGGGCACCAGAAGTTCGAAGGCTGCGGGCGCTATCACGCGATAGGCATCGAGCCCATCGGGGCCGCCATCCAGCGCAAGGCGCGGATCGTGCGCGCGCACCTCGATCGCAAGATCGTCGATGTCGCGCGAGGGAATGTAGGGTGGGTTCGAGACGATGAGGTCGAACGGTCCGCGCAAGGCGTCGGCGTAATTGCATTCGATGAAGCGCGCGCGCCCGTTCAGGCCAAGTGCTGCGGCGTTACGCGTGGCGGTGTGAATCGCATCAGGATTGATGTCGGTGCCGATGCCTTGTGCATTCGGCAGTTCGGACAACAGCGCGAGCAGGATCGCGCCTGAGCCGGTGCCGATGTCGGAAATATGCAGCGCGTCGTTCAGGCGGCCGTCTTGTTTGAGGATATCGAGCGCTGCCTCGACGATGGTTTCGGTGTCGGGGCGCGGCACCAGTGTCGCAGGGGACAATGTGAAAGAAAGTCCCCAGAATTCCTTGTGGCCGAGAATCCGCGCGATCGGTTCTCCGTCGATCCGGCGCTGAACGCGAGATTCGAGCGCTGCGGTTTCATTTGCATTGAGCGTGCGCGCGGCGGCGGCGATCAGCCCGGTGAGGTCGAGCTGAAGAACATCGCCCAGCAGCAGCCGCGCATCGAGTTCGGGTGTTTCGATTCCCGCAGCCTCGAGCCGCGCGCGGATGTCGCGCCGCGCCTCATCGAGGGAGCGGCCTGCGGTGCTCACGCGGCCGTCTCGGCGGCCAGCAGCGCGGCCTGATGCTCGGTCGTCAGCGCATCGACCAATTCGCCCAGTGCTTCGCCTGCGATCACCTGCGGCAGCTTGTAGAGCGTCAGGTTGATGCGGTGATCGGTGACGCGGCCCTGCGGAAAATTATAGGTGCGGATACGCTCGGAGCGGTCGCCGGAGCCGACCTGTCCGCGCCGGTCGGCCGAGCGTTCGGCGGCAGCGCGCTGGCGTTCACCGTCGAGCACGCGCGAGCGCAGGATATTCATCGCGGAGGCACGGTTTTTGTGTTGCGAGCGGCTGTCCTGCATCATGACGACGATGCCGGTCGGGATGTGGGTGATGCGAATCGCGGATTCGGTCTTGTTGACATGCTGGCCGCCCGCACCCTGCGCGCGCATTGTCTCGATACGCAGATCGCTGTCCTTGATGTCGATGTCGACGTCCTCGGCTTCCGGCAGCACGGCCACCGTGGCGGCCGAGGTGTGGATGCGGCCGGAGGCTTCGGTATCCGGCACGCGCTGGACGCGATGCACGCCGGATTCGAATTTCAGTTTGGCGAACGCGCCGCGGCCCTGCACTTCGGCGACGATTTCCTTGTAGCCGCCCATGGTGCCTTCGCTGGCGGACATCACTTCGACCTTCCAGCCCTGAAGTGCGGCGAAACGCTCGTACATGCGGAACAGGTCGCCCGCGAACAATGATGCTTCGTCACCGCCGGTGCCGGCACGGATTTCCAGCACGACGTTGCGCTCGTCCATTGCATCCTTCGGCAGCAGTGCGACGCGAATCTGCTGTTCCAGGCTCTCTTGCCTCTCAAGCAGAACGGGGCGTTCGCTTTCCGCCATCGCCCGCATATCGGCGTCCGTCGCGGGGTCGGCAATCATCGCCTCCAGGTCAGCGATCTCTGATGCGCCTGCGCGATAGGCCTTGACGGCTTCGACCACAGGCGAGATTTCTGCGAGTTCGCGGGTCGCGCGCACGTAAGTCTCGGCGCTGACCTGTGCCATCAGCTCCGCTTCGAGGGCGGCATGCCGGGCGAGCAGGATGTCGAGTTTGGCGTCGGGTAACATGGGAATGGTCTCACGAAGGCAGCGGGAATGGTGCAGGCGGGCGTGAACCTCGCTACAACGGCAGACCTTCCGCCTCGGCGAACGCCGTCAGCTTTTCGCGAATCGGCACGAGGTCATAGGGCGTGTCGAGCCATGTCGCCATCTCGGCTTCGATCTTGGCGGCATCGAGTTCGAGGATCAGGGCCTTCACCGGACCATGGGCGGTGGCGTTCACCGACATCGAACGATAGCCGAGCGCGATCAGCGCCAGCGCGCCGAGCGGCTGCGACGCCATCTCGCCGCACAGCGACACGGATTTCCCGGCTTCCTTGCCCTTGCGCGCAATGTGACGCAGCGCCCGCAGGATCGGTGCCGACATGGTATCGAAGCGGTCGGTGACGCGCGCGTTGCCGCGATCCACCGCGTACAGGAACTGGAATAGGTCGTTGGAGCCGACCGAGACGAAATCGACGCGCTCGAACAAATCGTCGAGTTGATAGAGCAGCGCCGGCACCTCGATCATGGTGCCGACATCGATGCGCTCGGGCAGCGTGTGGCCGTGCTGGCGCAGATAAGTCAGTTCGCGCTCGACCATGGTCTTGGCTTCGTCGAATTCGCGCACAACCGTGACCATCGGGAACATGATTCGCAGCGCGCGGCCCGCCGCAGCGCGCAGCAAGGCGCGGATCTGGCCGCGCAACAGGCCGGGCCTGTCGAGGCCGAGCCGGATCGCGCGCCAGCCGAGCGCAGGGTTCTCCTCGACGATCGTATCCATGTAGGGCAGCGCCTTGTCGCCGCCGATGTCGAGCGTGCGGAACGTCACCGGCTTGTCGCCTGCGGCGTCGAGCACGGTGCGGTACAGCGCGAGCTGCTCGCTGGTGCGCGGCAGGCTGGTCGAAACCATGAACTGCAGTTCGGTGCGGAACAGGCCGATGCCGGCGGCGCCCGCATCCTCGATATGCGGCAGGTCGATGACGAGGCCTGCGTTAAGCATCAGTTCGACCGGCTGGCCGTCTTTGGTCCGGCACGGCTTGTCGCGCAGTTCGCGGTACTGTTCCTGCCGCCTGGCGCGGAAGCGCACGCGCTCGGCATAGGCCGACTGGATTTCCTGCGACGGTCGCACATAGATCGAGCCGGAGGTGCCGTCGACGATGATCGCGTCACCGGGATCGGCGAGGCCCGGCGCGTTGGCGACTTCGCCGATCGCCGGAATGCCGAGCGCGCGCGCCACGATCGAGACGTGGGAATTCGCGGTGCCTTCCTCGAGTACGAGGCCGCGCAGCTTGTTGCGGTCGTAATCGAGCAAAGCAGCGGGTCCCATCGCGCGCGCGACGAGTATCGCATTGTCGGGCAATTGCTCGCGCGAGGGCGCGTGATCGCGGCCGACGAGCTGGCGCATCAGGCGATGGCCGAGGTCTTCGAGGTCGTGCAGGCGGTCGCGCAGGTAAGGATCGGTCGAACGCAGCATCCGCGCGCGGGTATCGGACTGCACGCGTTCGACGGCGGCTTCGGCGGTGAGGCCGGTGGCGACGGCTTCGCGCAAGCGATGCTGCCAGCCCTGGTCATTGGCGAACATGCGGTAGGCTTCGAGCACGTCGCGGTGGTCGCCGCCCTCGGCCATGTCGCCGCGCTCCAGCATGCGGTCGAGGTCGGCCCGCAATTTGGTGACGGCGCTGTCGAGCCGCTTGATCTCGCGCGGCACGTCCTCGGCGATGTAGTTGGTGATGACGACGCGCGGTTCGTGCAGCACGACGTGGCCGAGCGCGATGCCGTCCGACAGGATCGAGCCGGACTTGTGAACCGAGATGCGGGCGGCGGGCTCGGCGCCGGGCTTGGCGAGCGAGGACAATTCGCCCGAGGCGATCATCTCCGCGAGCACCATCGCGGTGGTCTGCAACGCCTCGACTTCTTCCTCGACATAGGTACGCCGTGCGCGGTTCTGCACCACGAGCACGCCGAGGGTGTTGCCAGCGCGCAGGATCGGCACGCCGAGGAAGGAGTGGTAGATTTCTTCGCCGGTTTCCGGGCGGTACGAATAGGCCGGGTGGTTCTGCGCGTCGGACAGGTTGAGCGGCTGGGCCTCGCTCGCTACCAGGCCGACGAGGCCTTCATGCGCGTTGAGCACGGTCTTGTGAACGGCGTCGGGGTTGAGACCCTCGGTGGCGTAGAGTTCGAGGGTGTTGTCCACGCGCAGCACGTAGGTCGAGCAGACCTCCGCCACCATGTTGGCGGCGATCAGCACCACGATCTTGTCGAGGCGATCCTGCGCGCTGACCTGTTCGGCCATCACTTCGCGCAGCCGCCTTAACAAGACGCGGGGGCCTCCCAGCGCGCTGCGCATCCGCTCGTTCCTCGCTTCCGACATGGTTTGGGCGTCACCTTCGCCTTTACAGGCTATAGCGAATTGGGCCTCCCTTTGCCAAGCAAAAGGCCTGCCATTCCGGCGGTATGGAAGGGTTACAGGGACAGGCCCAGCGAGGCGAAGGTGGCCGGAGGAACGAGGCTGCGCAACCCGCTCCAGATGATCTGAATGCCGATGCAGAACAGCAGAAATGCCGATAATCGCATCATCACGCTGGTGCCGCGCTCGCCGAGCACGCTGACGATGTTGCTGGCGAAGCGGTAACAGACATAGATCGTCGCGGCGACCGCCAGAAGTCCCGCAAGAGCGCCGCCGCCGAGCATGGCAAGCTGGGTGAGGTCGGCCTCGGAAGCCGGCCGCTGGCTGCCGAGCGTGATCGCGACCGAGATCGAGCCGGGGCCGACGGTCAGCGGCATGGTGAGGGGATAGAAGGCATCGACCGTGCTGCGGGGGCCGGGGTGTTCGCGCGTTTCGATGTCGTCGCCCTGGTGCAGAAGCTGCCAGCCGAACGCCGCGACCACGATGCCGCCGGCGATGCGCACCACCGGCAGCGTTATACCGAAGAACACCAGCACATGCGAGCCGATGAACAGCGAGCCGAGCAGCAGAAGGAAGCTGTTGATCGCGACGCCACGGGCGAGCGCGGGCAGCCGCGCTTTCGGAATGCGATTGGTCAGCCGCAGGAAGATCGGTGCGCCGCCGACCGGATTGACCACGGGAAACAGCGCCGCGTAGACCAGCAGAAACGCATTCACGATCTCTGCAAAATTGTTCACGCAGGCTGGCCTGTGTCAGGTTTTGGCGTCTAGTCCGTAGAGCGTATGCAGTGTGCGGACCGCAAGCTCGGTGTAGGCGGCGTCGATCAAGAGTGAGAACTTGATTTCCGAGGTCGTGATCGCGCGGATGTTGATGTTGCGCTCCGACAGCGCCGCGAAGGCGCGCGCGGCGACGCCGGCGTGACTGCGCATGCCGACGCCGATCGCCGAGATTTTGGCAACATCGGTCGCGGTGTCGACCCGCTCGTAGCCGATCTTGTCCTTGGCCTTGGCGATCACGTCCTGTGCGCGGGTGAAATCCACGGCCGGCACCGTGAAGGTGAGGTCGGTGAAGCGGCCGTCTTCCGACACGTTCTGCACGATCATGTCGACGTTGATGTTGGCATCGGCCAGCGGTCCGAAGATCGAAGCCGCGACGCCGGGCTTGTCCTGGATGTGACGCACCGAAATCTGGGCTTCGTCCTTGGAGAAGGCGATGCCGGTGACGACTTGGCTTTCCACGATTTCCTCCTCGCTGCAGATCAGCGTGCCCGGCGGTGTGCCGTGCGGGTCGATGTCTTCTGGCTTGTCGAAACTGGAGCGGACGAACACCGGCACGTTGTGCACGAGGCCGAGTTCGACCGAGCGGACCTGCAGCACCTTGGCGCCCTGCGAGGCCATTTCCAGCATTTCCTCGAACGCCACCTTGTCGAGACGGCGCGCCTTCGGCACCACGCGCGGGTCTGTGGTGTAGACGCCGTCGACGTCGGTATAAATATCGCAACGGTCCGCATGGATCGCGGCCGCGATCGCCACCGCCGAGGTGTCGGAACCGCCGCGGCCGAGCGTGGTGATGCGGCCGGTGTCCTGATGGATGCCCTGGAAGCCGGCGATGACGGCGACTTCCTTGTTCTCCTTGAAGCGCTTGATCAGTTCGCTGCCGTCGATGCCGGTGATGCGCGCGGAGGCGTGGGCATCGCTGGTCTCGATCGGAATCTGCCAGCCCTGCCAGGACCGGGCCTGGATGCCGAGCGCCTGCAGCGCGATGGCCAGCAGTCCCGACGTCACCTGTTCGCCGGAGGCGACGATGGCGTCGTACTCGCGCGCATCGTGCAGGGCTGAGGTCTGCTGCGCCCAGCCGACCAGTTCATTGGTCTTGCCCGACATCGCCGAGACGACGACGGCGACGTCATGCCCGGCATCGACCTCGCGTTTGACGTGGCGGGCGACGTTCTGGATACGCTCGATGTTGGCGACGGATGTGCCGCCGAACTTCATGACAAGGCGGCCCATGGAGTGGCGCAGTCCCGTTATGGTTCAGGGTGGAGGATCGGTTCCGCTCAAAACCGCAGCGCCGCTCCGAAAACGCGGCTATACATACCTGCGCCGCCCGGGGCAAGCCATGAGTTCCGGGGACTGGGAGAGTGGGCACGATGGGCCGTTATGTCGACGAGATTTTGCAGCCGGGCGAACAGCTTCGCTATTCGACGTCGATCCACGGCATCGTCTATGCGCCGGGGCTGATGTGCCTCGTTCTGGCGGCGGCGGCCCTGATCGGGGCATGGGCGACAACCGAAGGGACCCTGGTCGCCGTGCTGATCGGCGTCGCCGCGGTTCTGGCCGCCCTGGCCCTCGTTTTGCTGTTGAGCGCGTGGTTTCGCCGCTGGACCACGGAAACCGATGTCACCAGCCTGCGGGTGGTGCACAAGGAGGGTTTCATCAAGCGCAACACGTTCGAGATGAGTCTGGACAAGGTCGAAAGCGTCGATGTTGCCCAAAGCATTCTGGGGAGAATTTTCGGTTGGGGCGATGTGACGGTGAAGGGCGTCGGCGAAGGGCATAAAACGATGAACATGATCGCCTCGCCGCTGCAATTCCGCAATTCCATTACCGCGCACTGAGGGCGGACACCCATGACCGACACCTCTCACGCCACTGCTTCTCCGAGCGTCGATCCCGCCGAGATCGCGCGCTTCTCCAAGCTCTCGGAGACATGGTGGGACCCGAATGGCAAAATGAAGCCGCTGCACCGGATCAACCCGCTGCGGCTCGCCTATATCCGCGACGCCGCCTGCCGCAAGTTCGAACGCAATCCCAAAAGCCTGAATTGCCTGTCGGGCCTGCGGATTCTCGACATCGGCTGCGGCGCGGGCCTGCTGTGCGAGCCACTGGCCCGGCTCGGCGCGCAGGTCGTCGGCATCGATCCGTCCGAGACGAATATTTCGGTGGCGAAGCTGCATGCTGAGCGCGGCCATCTCAGCGTCGATTACCGCTGCACCACGGTCGAACAGATCGATCTGCGCGAGCGGTTCGATATCGTGCTGGCGATGGAAGTGGTCGAGCACGTCACGGACGTCGGTGCGTTTCTCGCGCGCTGCGCGGCGGCGATGAAGCCCTCCGGGCTGATGGCGGTCTCGACGCTCAACCGCACCTGGAAAAGTTTCGCGCTCGCCATCGTCGGCGCCGAATATGTGCTGCGCTGGCTGCCGCGCGGCACGCACCAGTGGGACAAGTTCGTGACGCCCGAAGAACTCACGAACTATCTAGACGCGTGCAAGCTCGGCATCACCGAGCAGACCGGCGTGGTGTTCAATCCACTCGCCGACCGCTGGGGCCTGTCGTCCGATATGGACGTCAACTACATGGTGATCGCGGAGAGCCTGTAAGGCCGCTGTGGTTTCGCGGTTCTGATATGCAGGCGGCTCGCTTGACGGCAACCGCAGCATCATAGCCTTTTGCAGCGATGAAAGATCACCGCTGCGGTTGCTCATGACCAATCTGACCTGGCTCTGGATACCCTTCACGCTGGTGGGCGCGGTTGGCCAGGTGGCGCGCAACGCCATGCAGCGCGGGTTGACCGGGCCGCTCGGCACGCTCGGCGCGACGCATATCCGTTTCCTGTTCGGCTTTCCGTTCGCGGTCCTGTTTCTGGGCGCGATCCTTTTCGCCACCGGCGAGCATATCGGCTGGCCGGCTTCCGGCTTTGTTCCGTGGCTGCTGGCGGGGAGTCTCGCGCAGATCGCGGGCACCGCGCTGATGCTCGCGGCGATGCACGAACATTCCTTCGTCGTCACAACGGCCTATCTCAAGACGGAAGCTATACAGGCGGCGATCTTCGGCTTCGTGTTTTTGGCGGATCATCTCACCGGCATGAAGGTGGCGGGTATCCTGATCGCGACCGCTGGCGTGGTGCTGACGGCGTTGCGACCGGGCGCGAAAGGATTCGGCAGTTTGCGCCCGACGCTGCTTGGACTGTTCGCGGCCTCCTTCATGGCGCTCTCGGCCGTTGGCTATCGCGGCGCAATCCTCGAGGTGAAGGGCGTGAGCTTCATGGCCGCGGCGAGTTTTACGCTTGCGGTGGCCTTGCTGTTGCAGACGCTGGTGCTCTCGGCCTATCTGATCGCGCGCAAGCCGGGCGTGATGACGTCGATCTTCCGGCTGTGGAAGCCATCGATGTTCGCGGGCTTCATGGGCGCGTTCGCGTCGCTGTTCTGGTTTCTCGCCTTCGCGCTGACCCCTGCTGCCAATGTGCGCACGCTGGCGCTGGTCGAAGTGCTGATCGCGCAGGTGGCGGCGCATTACGGCATGAAGCAGTCGATCACAGCGCGGGAAGTGGCGGGCGTGCTGCTGATCCTGATCGGCGTGACGGCACTGGTGGCGGGCTAGAAGTTCAGTTCCGCTCGTCCGGCAGAAGCGGCAGCGGCATCACCTCAACGCCTTCATCAAGCAGCGAACGGGTTTCTTCCGCAGTGGCCTGACCGTAGATGGCGCGGTGTTCGGAATCTCCATAATGAATCTTGCGGGCCTCGTTGGGGAAGCGACGGCCGACATTTTCTGCGTTCTTCTCCACATGCTCGCGCAATTCGCGCAACTTGGTGACAAGCTCCTGCACCTCGGGCGCCATCGCCAGAGGCGAGGTTGCCGCAGGGGTATCCGGCGTTGCCGCCGGTTCGGGCGCTGGCGCAGCCTTCGTGCCTTTCGAGGCAAGGCGAGGGGCCATGATCGCCTTCTCGACCTTGGCGGACTCGCAGGCCGGACAGGTCACGAGATGCCGCCTGTGCTGTGTCTCATAGGCGCTGGAGCTTTGAAACCAGCTCTCGAAGGTATGGCCGCATTCGCAGCGCAGCGCATAGCGGATCATGACGATCCCCTGACAGCGCGCAGATAGTCGGGATGCTGGCCCGGGTCGCGAACGCTGAAGCGACGGCCATGCTGGAGCGACGGGATGCTCTTGCGTACGGCAACGACCCGCGCGGGATCGATCTCCGCGGCGATGATGCCAGGCTCGGTGCCGCCCTCGGCAATCACCGTGCCCCACGGATCGATGATGAGCGAATGACCGAAGGTCTCGCGCTTGTTCTGGTGCAGGCCGCCTTGCGCGGCAGCGAAGATGTAGCAGCCGTTCTCGATCGCGCGGGCGCGCAACAGCGCGTGCCAGTGGGCTTCGCCGGTGCGCTTGGTGAAGGCGGCGGGTACCGAGATGAACGATGCGCCTGCCTCTGCGAGCGCACGGAACAGCGCCGGAAAACGCAGGTCGTAGCAGATGGTGAGGCCGAGACGGCCCCAGGGCAGATCGGCCAGCACCGCGGTTTCGCCCGGCTGATAGTTGGCGGATTCGCGGTAGCTTTCGCCGTTCTCCAGATCGATGTCGAACATGTGGATCTTGTCGTAGCTGGCGAGAACGTCGCCGCTCGGCCCGATCAGGAACGAACGGTTCACCGCGCGCTCCGGCGAAGCCTTCAGCGCCAGCGAGCCGATATGCAGATGAACCTTCAATTCCGCCGCGAGGTCCTGATACGCCTTCAGCGAGACGTCATCGGCCTCGCTCGCGAGCAGTTCGAACAGCGCCGTGCGGTTCTCCTGCATCACGTTGGTGACTTCCGGCGTCTGGATGTATTGCGCGCCCTGTGCCGCCGCCTCGCGGATGAGTTGCGTGGCCTGCACGAGATTTTCGGCGGGCATCAGGCCGGTGCGAAGCTGGACCAGCGCCGCCTTGAAGGGCGTGACGGAAGCCGTCTCGGTCATGTGGGCTCTTTCTCTCCGTTCAGCAGGGCGTCGAGCCTGCCTGCATCGTCGAGCGCATACAGGTCGTCGCAGCCGCCGACATGGAAGCCGTCGATGAAAATCTGCGGGAAGGTGGTGCCGCCATTGGCGCGCGCCAGCATCTCCTGGCGGAAGTCCGGATTCTTGCCGGCGTCGAATTCGGTGAAGTCGACATGCTTGCGCTTCAGCAGCGCCTTGGCGGCCGAGCAGTAGCCGCAACCCGGCCTGGTATAGATTTCGACAGCGGCGGACATTGTGCATTCCATGGAAAATATCGGGGCTGATGAGTTGATTATATGGGAGGGCGGAACGCCTCCACAACCCGCGCAAACACCAGCACATCGACCGAGGCCGCCTTGGCGCGCAACAGCGCGCGGGCGCAGGCATCGACGGTTGCACCCGAGGTCAGCACGTCGTCCACCAGAATGAGGTGCCGCCCCGCGACGGACGCGCGCTGGTCATCGCCGACTGCGAATGCGCCTTGCATGTTGCGGGCGCGCTCGGCCCGCGACAGGCCGACCTGCTGATGGGTAGCGCGGGTGCGTTGGAGGAGGTCCGCCCGTACGGGGATCTTGGATTGGCGGCCGATGACATTGGCCAGCGCTGCCGACTGGTTGTAGCGCCGCGACCAGCCGCGCTTCCAGTGCAGCGGCACCGGGATCAGCGTATCGGCGTCATGCAGCAGTTCTGCCCCGGCGCGTGCCATCCAGCGGCCCATTGCGGGCGCCAAATCTGTGCGATCCTGATATTTCAGCGCATGGACGAGCGTGCCCGCGACATCGTCATAGCGCACGGCGGCGCGGGCGCGGTGATAGGCGGGTGGAGCGGCGATGGCCTCCATCGACAACAGGCCGGGGCCGGGATCGTACACGAACGGAATGCCGAGCCGCGCGCAGTAAGGCGGCGCGATGAAGGAGAGTTTTGCCCAGCAGGCAGGGCAGAGCCCCTCACCCGAAACCGGCTCGCGGCAGGAAATGCACAGCGTCGGCAAGGCAATATCGAGCGCGAGTCGTGCGACGCGGCGACCTACATCGTGGCAGGCGTTCCACGCGCCACGCAAGAAAGGCCGCATCGGCATCGGCTGCATCGGCATGGGTCGAGCCTAGCCTTGCCGATGAGACCGCTCAAGCCGGTTCGCGCCCGCGATTGAATGCAGGCGGCGTTGGGCGTAACAAGCGGCCCATGACATCCACGTCACCGCCGAAAGTGTTCGATCTCGCGCTGCTCAAGAAGCGGCAGACGCGTGCTGCGAAAGCCGGTGCGGAGACGTTCCTGCTCGACCGCGTCGTGGAAGACTTAAGCGAGCGGCTTCATGCCGTGGTACGCGATTTTCGGAACGCGGTCGATCTCGGTTCGCCGGGGCATGGCGTCTCGGATGTGCTCGCGGCCTCGGTCAAACAATCGCGACATGTCGATTGGTCTGTAGGCGAGCAGGAGGCGCTGCCGCTTGAAGCGAATTCGCTCGATCTCGTCGTCTCCGCGCTGGGGCTGCAATTCGTCAACGACCTGCCGGGGGTGCTCGCGCAGATTCGTCGGGCATTGCAGCCGGACGGCTATTTCCTCGCCGCGACGGTTGGCGGCGACACGCTCACCGAGCTACGTCAGTCGTTCGCCGAAGCCGAGGTCGCACTTGATGGCGGCCTGTCGCCGCGCGTCATTCCGATGCTCGATCTGCGCGACGCCGGTGCGCTGTTGCAGCGCGCGGGCTTCGCACTGCCGGTGACGGATGTCGATCGCGTCACCGTGCGCTACGACAACATGTTCGGGCTGATGCGCGATCTGCGGCGGATGGGCGCGACCAACATGCTGGCGGATCGCCGCCGCACGCCGCTGCGCCGCGCGACGCTTTTGCGCGCCGCTGAAATCTACGCGCAGCGCTTTTCCGATGCCGACGGCCGCATTCGCGCAACGTTCGACATCGTCTGGATGGCGGGCTGGTCGCCGGATGCAAGCCAGCCGAAGCCGCTCAAGCCGGGCTCGGCAAAGATGTCGCTGGAGGAAGCGGTGAAGAAGGCGGGCGCGCGCAAATAGGCGCAGTGCACGGCTACAGCAACAAATCCGTCAGATGCGAGATCAGCGGAATGTCGGCGGGCGGCATCGGATAGTCGCGCAGTTTATTCGCGCGCACCCAGGCGATCGGCTGGCCTTCGCGGCCTGTCACGGTGCCTTCCCAGCGCCGGCAAATGTAAAGCGGCATCAAAAGATGGAAGGTCTCGTAGGCGTGGCTCGCGAACGTCAGCGGCGCGAGGCAGGATTCCTGCACTGTAATGCCGAGTTCTTCGTGAAGTTCGCGGATCAGCGCAGGCTCGGGCCGCTCGCCCGGCTCGAGCTTGCCGCCGGGAAATTCCCATAGCCCGGCAAGCTGCTTGCCCTCCGGGCGCTGCGCGATCAGCACGCGGTTGTCGGTATCGATCAGCGCGCAGGCGACGACGAAAACCAGTTTCGTGGCGGGCTTGTCCATCACGACCTGTAATCGCCGTTGATCGCGACATATTCCTTGGTGAGGTCGCAGGTCAGCACCCGGTCGCGGCCCTTGCCGAGGCCGAGCGCGACCTTGATGGTGATCTTCGGCTGCTTCATCAGCGATGACACTTCCGCTTCGTCATAGGATGGATCGCGCATGCCCTTGTGGGCGACACGCACGCCGTTGAAGTAGATCGCGAGCTTATCACGATTGGCGGGCTCGCCGGCTTTTCCGACAGCCATCACCACGCGGCCCCAATTGGCGTCCTCGCCTGCGATCGCGGTCTTCACCAGCGGCGAGTTCGCGATCGACATCGCAATCTTTCGCGCGGACTTCTTTGAAGTCGCGCCTTCGACCAGCACCTCGACGAGCTTGCGCGCGCCTTCGCCGTCGCGCGCCACCTGCTCGGCGAGATCGGCGAGCACGGCGCGGAAGGCTTTCACGAAGGCCTTCAGGCGCGGGTCGGATGCGCGGGTGATTTTCGGCGCGTTTGTCGCGGTGCCGGTGGCGAACGCGAGCAGGGTATCGGAGGTCGAGGTGTCGCCGTCGATCGTCACCGCGTTGAACGTGTCCTCGACGCCGCTCTTGAGCAGCGCCTGCAATGCGGTGGCTGAAATCGGCGCGTCGGTGAACACGAAGGACAGCATCGTCGCCATGTCGGGCGCGATCATGCCCGCGCCCTTAGCGATGCCGTTGATGGTGACCTTGGCCTTGCCGAGTTTCACGGTTCTGGTCGCGAGCTTCGGGAAGGTATCGGTGGTCATGATGGCGCGCGCGGCCTCATTCCAGCCGCCGGGTTCTGCCTTCTGCGCGAGGTCGTCGAGGACGCCGTTGAACTTGGTGGCGTCGAGCGGCTCGCCGATGACGCCGGTGGAAGCGAGGAAAATCTGGTCGGCGCTGCCGCTGGTCGCGCTTGACGCGATCTTCGCGGTCAGCGCGGTCGCGGTCTTGCCGGTCTTGCCAGTGAAGGCGTTGGCGTTGCCGGAATTCACCACCAGTGCGCGGGCAACACCCTTCTTCAGTTTGGCGCGGCACCAGTCGACGGCGGCACTCGGACATTTTGATTTGGTGAAGACGCCTGCGACCGTGGTGCCCTTGTCGAACAGCGCCAGCAGCACGTCGGTGCGGCCCTGATAGCGGATGCCTGCGGCGGCGGTTGCGAGCCTGACGCCGTCGATGACCGGCAGTTCGGGGACGGAGGTCGGTGCGAGGGGGGAGACGGCGGTCGACATGAGATGGGATGCCTTGATGTCCAGGATCGAACGTGAGCGGCCGGTTTGGGCCATACACGTCTTACATCCTTGTCGATGAAGGCTCCAAGACCTGATGTTTAAAAGACCTGATGTTTAAAACGTGCATGCCCGGCACAAGGCCGGGCATGATGTCAAACCACCATAGGGAGCTTTGCGAAGTCGATTTACTTCTTCGCGGGTGCCGCCGGTGCGGCCTTCGGATCGGCGGGCTTGGCCGCGTCGGTCTTCTGGTCGAGCCGTTCGATCTTGGCGTCCGAGCGCAGCTTGGCGACGTACTCGGCCTGCGCCTTGCGGATGACGAAGGCTTCAAGCTGCGGCTTCACCTGTTCGAAGGGCGGAGCCTTGCGGGCGCGCTTGTCCTCGACCTTGATGACGTGCCAGCCGAACTGCGACTTCACCGGTTCGGAGATCTTGCCGGGCTCCAGCGCAAAAGCGGCGGCGGAGAATTCCGGCACCATCTGGTCCTTGGTGAAGTAGCCGAGGTCGCCGCCATCGGATGCACCCGGGTCCTTCGATTTCTTCTTCGCGAGTTCGGCGAAATCGGCGCCCTTCTTCAGTTCGGCGATGATCTCCTTGGCCTCGGCCTCGGTCCCGACCAGGATGTGACGGGCGTGAACTTCCTGCTCGCCGGAAATCTGCTTGGCGGCGTCGTCATAGACCTTCTTCAGGGCCGCGTCGGTGACGGCTGCCTTGCCCTCCTGATCGAGCAGGGTGTCCATCAGGAGCCGGCTGCGGGTGAAGGCGAGCTTCTGCTTGAAGTCCGGCGTGTCGGCGATCTTCTTGTCTTCCGCGGCCTTGGCCACGAGTTTCAGGTCGATCAGGAGCTGCACGACGCTGGCCTGGCGGGAGGCCGGGTCGAGCTGGGCGAGGCTCGGGCCGATGTCCTTTTCCGCAGCGGTGACATCGCTTTGCCGGATCTCGGACCCGTTAACCTTGGCGAGGACAGGATTGTCGTCGGCGCGCAGCGGCTGGGCCGCCATCAGGGTCATGGCCATGCAAAGCGCGGCGGTCGAGAGCAGGCCAAGGCGCACGGCAGATGTCGTGCGGGTCGGGAGGGTCATGGAATATCCTTTTCTGATCAAAAGCGGAGAACAGCGAAGTCGCGGGACACTCGCTCAACCGCCCGCCGATGGCAACGCGAAAACCCGTCAAAATCATGAAATCCTTGAGAGGTTGGCGCGTTGACAAGCCCTTGGGGGACCCATATCTCTCCCGGCAACCGGCTTTTGGCGCAGGGGTTTTTACCGCGCGCCCTTGGACTGGTGATCTTCAGCATTTTGCTGCTCCACACCCTGCAGGCATCCGCCCGCAAGGACCGGTCGCAAAAAGGCCATGCGTGCAGTCTTGATGACGGATGGCCTTAACGGACGATCCGGCTTCGGGGTCGCAAGTCAAACTGACAGACGGGATTAAACGATGATCGGCGCGCTCGCCCGCAAATTATTCGGCTCCGCCAACGACCGGCGGGTGAAGGGATATCAGGCGAGGGTCGATGCCATCAATGCGCTGGAGCCTGAGCTTGTCGCGCTCTCCGATGAGGCGCTGAAGGCGCGCACCGCGGAGTTCAAAGAGCAACTCGCAGGCGGCAAGACGCTCGACGACATTCTCGTTCCGGCATTCGCCACCGTGCGCGAGGCTGCCAAGCGCACGCTTGGCCAGCGCCATTTCGACGTGCAGTTGATCGGCGGCATGGTGCTGCACGAGGGCGACATCGCCGAGATGAAGACCGGCGAAGGCAAGACGCTGGTGGCGACGCTTGCGGTCTACCTCAACGCGCTCGCGGGCAAGGGTGTCCATGTCGTCACCGTCAACGATTACCTCGCCAAGCGTGACGCCGAATGGATGGCGCAGGTGTACGGCTTCCTCGGCCTCACCACCGGCATCATCGTCCACGGCCTCGACGACGCCGAGCGGCAGGCGGCCTACGCCTGTGACATCACCTACGGTACTAACAACGAATACGGTTTCGACTATCTGCGCGACAACATGAAGTATCGGCTGGAGGACATGGTCCAGCGCGAGCACTTCTTCGCCATCGTCGACGAAGTCGACTCGATCCTGATCGACGAAGCGCGCACCCCGCTCATCATTTCCGGTCCGCTCGACGACCGCTCCGAATTCTACAATACCATCGACACCTTCATGCCGAGCCTCGAGAAGGTCACGGATTTTGAGGTCGACGAGAAACAGCGCACGGTGACGCTCACCGAGGCGGGTATGGAAAAGATCGAGACGCTGTTGCGCGACGCTGGGCAGCTCAAGGGCGAGTCACTCTACGACGTCGAGAACGTTTCCGTCGTCCATCACGTCAATCAGGCGCTACGCGCCCACTCGCTGTTCACGCGTGACAAGGACTACATCGTGCGCGATGGCGAGGTCGTCATCATCGACGAGTTCACCGGCCGCATGATGCCGGGCCGCCGCTATTCCGAAGGTTTGCATCAGGCGCTGGAGGCGAAGGAGCACCAGCCGGTGCAGCCGGAGAACCAGACGCTCGCCTCGATCACGTTCCAGAACTACTTCCGCATGTACAAGAAGCTCGCGGGCATGACCGGCACCGCGGCGACGGAAGCGGACGAATTCTACGACATCTACAAATTAGAGGTGGTCGAGATTCCGACCAACCTGCCGATCGCGCGTCTCGACGAGGATGACGAGGTCTATCGCACCTCGCGGGAGAAATACGCGGCGATCCTCGCCGAGATCGAACGCGCGAATTCGCGGATGCAGCCTGTTCTGGTCGGCACCGCATCCATCGAGAAGTCCGAGGTGCTGGCCGACTTCCTCAAGGAGCACGGCTACAAGCAGATCGATTTTGCCAATCCGAAATCGATGGCCAAGCTCTATGACGCGGCGCGCGCGGGCAAGCCGTCGAAACTGTTCGCGGTGCTGAACGCGCGCTTCCATGAGCAGGAAGCCTACATCGTGGCCGAAGCGGGCGTGCCGGGCGCGATCACCATCGCGACCAACATGGCGGGTCGCGGCACCGACATTAAACTCGGCGGCTCGCTGGAAATGCGCGCAGCCGCCGCGACCGCTGGTATCGAGGATGCGGCGGAGAAAGAAAAGATCGTCGAGGGCATCAAGGCCGATATCGAGAAATTCAAGACCATGGTGCTCGCGGCGGAGGAAACCGTCGAACTCGATCCCGGCAAGCCCGGCGGTAAGACGATCCAGAAGCCGGGCGGTCTCTATATCATCGGCTCCGAGCGCCACGAGTCTCGCCGCATTGATAACCAGTTGCGCGGCCGCGCCGGCCGTCAGGGCGACCCCGGCCGCACCAAGTTCTACCTGTCGCTCGACGACGACCTGATGCGCATTTTTGGCTCGGACCGCCTCGACAGCATGCTGCAGCGCCTCGGCCTCAAGGAAGGCGAGGCGATCATCCATCCGTGGATCAACAAGGCGCTGGAAAAGGCGCAGCAGAAGGTCGAGGCGCGCAACTTCGACATCCGCAAGAACCTGCTGAAATACGACGACGTGCAGAACGATCAGCGCAAGGTGATCTTCGAACAGCGCATCGATCTGATGCGCGACCAGAGCGTCAGCGAAACCGTCACCGACATGCGCCATGGCCTGATCGAAGGTCTGATCGCCAAGCACATCCCCGAGCATGCCTATGCCGAGCAGTGGGATGTTGCCGGGCTGCATGAGGAACTGAAGCGCGTGCTCGATCTCGATCTGCCGGTCGAGGACTGGGCCAAGGAAGAAGGCATCGCCGACGAGGAGATGCTGGCGCGGCTTGAGAAGCACGTCGACGAACACATGGCGGCGAAGTCCGCGCAGTGGGGTCCCGACGTGATGCGCTACGTCGAGAAGACCATTCTGCTGCAGACGCTCGACCATCTGTGGCGCGAGCATCTCGTGATGCTCGATCATCTGCGTCAGGTGATCGGCCTGCGCGGCTACGGTCAGCGCGATCCGTTGCAGGAGTACAAGTCGGAAGCGTTCGAGCTGTTCGAATCGCTGATCGCGCATTTGCGCGAGGCGGTGACCGCGCAGCTGATGCGCGTCGAGATTGTGCCGCCGGACGAGCAGCCGCCGATGCCGGTGATGGAAGCGCACAAGTTCGATCCGAACACCGGCGAAGACGAGGTGGCGCGCGTGCAGACGGCGATGGCGGCGGCGCAGGTGTCGCCGTCGCAGCGCGATCCGTCCGATCCGGCAACGTGGGGCAAGGTTGGGCGTAACGAGGATTGCCCTTGCGGCTCGGGCAAGAAGTTCAAGCACTGTCACGGCCGCTTCGCGTAAGCGTGCTGCGATTGCTGTGCCAATAAAAAACGCCGGTCGAAGGACCGGCGTTTTTTATTGACGGCTGGGATTGATGCGGCTTACTGGAAGCTCGACCAGCGGCTGTTGAACGAATTGGCGGGCGCGGTGGGTTGTGCGCCGGCGATCGTTTCGGGCGGCACCGGAGCAGAGGACTTCGTTTCCGAAGGCTTGGTCTCGGGCCCGGCCTGTGCCGTGCGGTTGAGCGGAATGATCCGGGGCTCGGGCATCCTGACTTCCGGCGCGCGTGCGGGCGCCACGTTCTTCGCGATGGCCTTCGACTTCGGCGCAGGAGTGGGCTTTGGCGCGGGCGCAGCCTGCGGTTCGGCGGGTTGCTCGCGCTTCCAGCCGACCTTGCTGGCGAGGGCCGAGAAAACATTCGGGCCGCCGGTCTGGCTCGTCGTCTCGGACGAAGAGCTCGTCGCGGCTGTTTCCATCACCGCGCCTTCTGGCGCGCGCGGCGGATTGACGTAAGAGGGGATCGTCCCCGGTGCAGGGCCCGTGGCTGAAATGGTGTAGTCGTTGACGTCGCTCATCGCGATCGATTGGGCGTCCGGCAGTTTGGTGGCGAACACCGGATGCATGCCGCCGTCGATGCCCGCGCGCGACTTCGCGAGCCGTGCGCCATGCGAGATCAGCTCGGCGAGCTTGCTGCGGTCGGCGCGCTCCTTGTCCTGAAGCGCCTGGGCGACTTCCGGGTTGAGCTGATAGGCCGGGCACTTGCCGGTGGGGTTGAAGGTCAGCGGCTTGCCGCCCGGCAGGGGTTCGGCATCGAAGACGTATTTCTTGTCGCAGACATCGACCTTCGGCTCGGTCTTGGTGACCTCGAAGATGTCGTTGCCTTCCTTCAGCATGCGCCAGAACGGCATGTTCGGATTGTCGCGATACTTCGCCATGTTCTGCGGCGTCATCCGGAACGGATAGGCCTGCACCTGGAACGCCGTCTGGCCGCCGAAGAAGGATTCGCGGCCGAGCGAATAGATTTCCGAGATCTGTTCGTCCGTCATCGCGTAGCAGCCGCGCGACGAACAGTCGCCATGCACCATGAGCTGCGAGCCGGTGCGGCCCCAGGCGCGGTCATAGGCGTTCGGATAGCCCATGTTGAAGGAGAGATAGTAGGCCGAGGCCGGGTTCATCTGCCCCGGCGTGATGGAGTAGAAGCCTTCCGGAGTCTGGCGGTCGCCCTCGCGGATCTTCGGGCCGAGATCGCCGGACCAGCGGCAGATCGCATAGGTCTTCAAGAGCGCGAAGCGTCCGCTGCGATCCTGCTTCCAGACTTCGAGTTCGGATTCCTGCTTGAACAGGCGCACCAGGATCGGCGAGCCCTTGTCCATGTTCTTGGCTTCCATCTCGGCCAGGAGTTTTTCAGGAATAGGCTTGGTGGCCTTGGCGCTCTGCGCAAGGTTCTCGCCGTTGCAGCCGGCCAGTAAAGTGCCGGTCGCCAAGGCTGCGGAAACCATCAATGCGCGGATGAGGGAACGGTTGATCAAGATGCACCCTGCGCTTCGGATTCCACGGCGCGAATGCCGCGGCGTGCGGGAACCTGAACGAGCGGATATTTCCGATTATTATCCTTAAAGAACCTTCACCCGCAAGCTGGAGGGGTGTGAGGAACCCGCTCCATAGTGAAAGTAAAGTTAAGTCAAATTTCACGAAAAAGCCACGATTGCGGCGGGACGCCTTCAGCCGAGGCGGCGTCCGATATCGAGAAACTTCTGCCGCCGCTGAGTGCGGATCGCCACCGGATCGAGTGAGCCGAGGTCGCGGAGTGATTGCGCGATGGCATCACCCGTGCGCGCGATCATGTCGGCGGAGTCGCGATGCGCGCCGCCCGGCGGTTCCTTCAGGATCGTGTCGATGATTCCGAACCGTGCGAGGTCCTGCGCGGTGATCTTCAGGTTGGTGGCGGCTTCCTGCGCTTTGGTGGCGTCGCGCCACAGGATCGAGGCCGCGCCTTCCGGCGAGATCACGCTGTAGACCGCATGCTCCAGCATCAGCACTCGGTTGGCGGTGGCGATCGCGATCGCGCCGCCCGAGCCGCCTTCGCCGAGAATGACGGCGACGTTCGGCACTGTGAGGTTGAGGCACGCTTCCGTCGAGCGCGCGATGGCTTCGGCCTGTCCGCGCTCCTCCGCGCCGATGCCGGGATAGGCGCCTGCGGTGTCGACGAGTGACAGCACCGGAATGCCGAAGCGGTCGGCCATCTCCATCAGCCGCACGGCCTTGCGATAGCCCTCGGGGCGCGCCATGCCGAAATTGTGCTTGAGACGGCTCTCGGTGGTGGAGCCTTTCTCCTGGCCGAGGATGCAGACGCTTTCGCCGCGGAAACGTCCGAAGCCGCCGATCATGGCATCGTCGTCGCTGAATTTGCGGTCACCCGCGAGCGGCGTGAATTCGGTGATGAGGCCTGCGATATAATCGACGCAATGCGGCCGCTGCGGATGCCGCGCGACCTGCGTCTTCTGCCACGGTGTCAGGTTGGCGTAGAGATCGTGCAGCGCGATCTTCGCCTTGTCCTCGATCCGCGAAATTTCCTCGCCGATGTCGCTGCCACCGGCTGCGAGCGTGCGCAACTCGTCGATCTTCGAATCGAGTTCGGCGACGGGCTTTTCGAAGTCGAGATAGCTGCGGATCGGATCGGCCATGAAAACAAATATAGGATGGAATGAAGGGATGTGTGCGGCGGGCGGAAACTGGACTTAGGACCCTCTCAAGTCAAGCGCGGCGGAACGAAAGATAAACGCCTGATATATTTGAAATATTATTTTTCGGCGAGCGGGTGAAGATCGCGCACCAGACTCTTCAATCTCTCCTCCGCCACATGGGTATAGATTTGCGTCGTGGAGATATCGGTATGGCCGAGCAGCGTCTGGACGATACGCAGGTCGGCGCCGTTGTGCAGCAGGTGGCTTGCGAAGGCATGGCGTAGCACGTGCGGGCTGATAAGACGGGGAGAAATTCCAGCCGCGACCGCAAGCTCTTTCAGATCGCGTGCAAAATGCTGCCGTGTCAGATGTCCGCTTTCTCCCGAGGACGGAAACAGCCATTTTGAAGCGGGTTCAGATTTGGCCTTCTCGCCCTTTTCCTCCTTGGCGGTACCGGCGGCAGCGAGGTAGGCGGCCATTGCATCGCGTGAACTCTGGTTGAGCGGAACGAGGCGTTCCTTGTCGCCCTTGCCGCGCACCACGATCATTCGTGCATCGCGCCGCGCCGCTGACAGCGGCAATGCCACCAGTTCCGAGACGCGCAAGCCGGTAGCGTAGAGCACTTCGAGCAGGCACCACAGCCGCATCGCGCGCACCTTCTGGAGTGGCGGCTGGTCGCGGTCCGCGAACTCACGGGCCTTGCCAAGCAACCGGTCGACGTCGGCGATGGACAAAACTTTCGGCAGCGCGCGGCCGCGCTTGGGGCCGGAGAGGATCGCGGCGGGATCGTCGGTTCGCTTGCGCTCGTTGAGCAGGAAACGAAACAGATGTCGCATCGACGATAGCCGCCGCGCGACGCTTGAGGATTTGAAGCCGCGCTGGTCGAGGTCGGCGAGGTAGTCGCGTAGAACCTGCGTATCGGCGTGCGCAAAATCCTGTTTGGCGCGTGCGAGGAAGGCTGCGAGATCCTCGAGGTCGCTGCGATAGGCGTTGAGCGTGTTGTCGCCCGCGCCTTGTTCGGCGGCGAGCATGTCGAGGAACAGATCGATCGTTCTTGCGTCGGAGGATGCGGCCATCACGCCTCCCGCCCGTTACTTCTTCTGGAACTTGTCCGGAGAGATGTTGATCGTCATCTCGCGGGGCGTCGGCTTGACGAAATTCGCCAGCGCGTACACGGCGCCATAAATGAGGCCGCCGATGATCGCGATCACGCTCAGGAAGCGAAACAGACTTGGCATTGGCTCTCGGCGTTGGTCTTCTGCCGTCCCATCTCCGGCCGCCCGGGCAATCTCGGAGCGTTAACGACATCCACCATGTTCGGGCCGTTTCAGCAAGCCTTCCATAATGTCCCCTATGGCAAGGCGGCCGAAGGCGGTAAGATGGCTGCATATGAGCCCTGACGAGCCTGCGGAAATGCCCGAAATCCTTGCCCGGCAAGGTGTTGCCCAGAACCAGATCGCCGACATCCTGTCGGCGCTCGGGCCGAGGGCGATTGTCTTTGTGGGCATGATGGGATCGGGAAAATCCACCGTCGGGCGGCGGCTGGCCGCGCGTCTGCGGTTGCCGTTCGTCGATGCCGATCATGAGATCGAAACGCGGCACGGCGGCATGACGATCACCGAGATTTTCGCGAATCACGGCGAGCCGTATTTCCGCGAGGGCGAGGCCAAGGTGATCTCGGCGCTGCTCGATGGCGGCGCGCAGGTGCTCGCGACCGGCGGCGGCGCCTTCCTGCGCGAGGATACGCGCGCGCGAATTCGCGACAAGGCGGTATCGATCTGGTTGAAAGCGGATGGGCCGACCGTGCTGCGCAGGGTGAAGCGGCGCTCCGATCGCCCGCTGCTGCAGACCGAGGACCCGGCCGCGACCATCGAGCGCCTGATTGCCGCACGCGAGCCGTTCTACGGCCTCGCCGATATTTCCATCGTGTCGCGCGACGTGCCGCACGATAAAATTGTCGATGAATGCATCGATGCTCTCCATGAATATTTGTGCGGAACGCCTATCGCTTTCGCAAATAAGACTTAAATAGGATACCGATGCCCGCCGCCGCTGAAACCAAATCCCGTTCCGACGATACGACGATGCTTGAGGTCGGCCTCGGTGCGCGTTCGTACAACATCGCGATCGGGCGCGGTCTGCTGCCCTCGCTCGGTGAACGCATCAAGGCGCTCCGGCCCGGCGCGCGTACTGCCATCGTCACCGACCGCACGGTGGCGAAGCACTGGCTGGCCCCGGCGATGGATGCGCTTCAGTCCGCTGGCGTTGAAGCGGCGCAGCCGATCATCGTCGAGGATGGCGAAGGATCAAAAAGCTACGGCGTGCTTGAGGATGTCAGTGAAGGGCTGATCGCGGCCAAAATCGAACGCAACGATCTCGTGGTCGCGCTCGGCGGTGGCGTGGTCGGCGATCTCGCAGGTTTTGCGAGCGCCATCGTGCGCCGCGGCGTCGATTTCGTGCAGGTGCCGACCTCACTGCTCGCGCAGGTCGATTCTTCCGTCGGAGGTAAGACCGGGATCAATTCGCCGAAGGGCAAGAATTTGATCGGCGCATTCCATCAGCCGATTCTAGTGCTGGCCGACACCGCCGTGCTCGACACGCTGTCGCCGCGCCAGTTTCGCGCGGGCTATGCGGAAGTCGCGAAATACGGGCTGCTCGGCGATCTCGGTTTCTTCGAATGGCTCGAGAAAAATCACGACGGGATTTTCTCAGGGAATACGGCGCGCGAACATGCGGTCGCCGCAAGCTGCCGCGCCAAGGCGGGGATCGTCGCGCGCGACGAGTTTGAGACCGGCGAGCGCGCGTTGCTCAACCTCGGCCATACCTTCGGCCACGCGCTGGAAGCCGCGACCGGATTTTCCGATCGTCTGTTCCATGGCGAGGGTGTTGCCGTCGGCATGACGCTTGCCGCGGAATTTTCCGCGCGGCGCGGGATGATTTCTCAGAACGACGTGGCGCGCGTACAGGCGCATCTGGCTGCCGTCGGCCTGCCGACGCGGTTGCAGGATATCGCAGGCTTCACCCAGGAAGGTGTCGGCGATGCGGATGCGCTGCTGTCGCTGATGTTCCAGGACAAGAAGGTCAAGCGCGGCAAGCTCACCTTTATCTTGTTGGAACAGCTTGGCCGCGCCGTCATCGTCAACGATGTCGACCCGGCGTCGGTGCGCGATTTCCTGAGCGAGAAACTGTCGCAAAAACCCAACTGATGAGCATGGGCTGGATCACGTTCTCCATCGTTATTGCCTGTCTGCTGGTCTCCGCATTCTTCTCGGCGAGCGAGACCGCGCTGACCGGTTCGTCCCGCGCGAGCATGCTGCGGCTGAAGACGCAGGGCAGCAGTCAGGCCGGCATCGTCACGCGGCTGCTTGAGAACCGCGAGCGCATGATCGGCGCGCTGCTGGTCGGCAATAACCTTGCAAACATCGGCGCGTCCGCGCTCGCCACCGGCGTGTTCACGGCATGGTTCGGCGAGGTCGGCGTGTTGTACGCGACCGGCGTGATGTCGGCGCTGGTCATCATTTTTGCCGAAGTGCTGCCGAAGACGGTGGCGATCAATGCGCCGGATCGGGTCTCGCTGCTGGTCGCGCGGCCGATGCAGTGGGTCCTGCTGATCCTCAGCCCGCTCCTCACCGTGATCGACGTGGTGGTGCGGCTGTTGATGAAGCTGCTGCGTATTCCGATCGGCGCGCACCAGAACCTGTTGTCGCCGACCGAACGGCTGCGCGGCGCGGTCGATCTCATGCATCATGAGGGCGGTGTGGAGAAGCAGGACCGCGACATGCTCGGCGGCCTGCTCGACCTCAAAGACCTCGATGTCTCCGACGTCATGGTCCACCGCACCGAGATGGTGATGATCAACGCCGACCTGCCGGCGGAAGAACTGGTGCGCGAAGTGCTCGCCACCGAATACACCCGCATCCCGCTGTGGCGCGACAAGCCGGAGAACATCATCGGCGTGTTGCACGCCAAGGATTTGTTGCGCGCGATCCGGGTGACGGAAGGCGATACCTCCAAGGTCGATGTCAGCGCGATCGCATTGCCGCCATGGTTCGTGCCGGAAATGCGGCCGTTGTCGGAGCAGCTGAAGGCTTTCCGCCGCCGCAAGACGCATTTCGCGCTGGTGGTGGATGAGTACGGCGAAGTGGAAGGCCTCGTCACGCTGGAGGACATTCTGGAGGAAATCGTCGGTGACATTTCCGACGAGCACGATGTCGTCGTGGCCGGCGTGCGCGTTCAGCCCGACGGTTCGGTGATCGTGGACGGCACGGTTCCGATCCGCGATCTCAACCGCGCGATGGACTGGAAGCTACCGGACGAGGAGGCAACGACCATTGCGGGCCTCGTCATTCATGAGGCGCGTTCGATCCCGGACCGTGGCCAGATCTTCACCTTCCACGGTTTTCGTTTCCGGGTGCTCCGCCGCGAGCGCAATCGCATCACCGCGCTGCGCATCTTCCCGCTGCCGCCGGCAACGGACGAGCCGATGCCGCGCCGTGCGGGCCGGGCGTTCAGTTTTTTCTAGGATTTACGGCAGAATGCGCGGCTATTCGCCGGGCGCCAGCGTCTTCAGCGCCAGCGCATGAACGCCACCCGCGAGATCGTCCGCCAGAATCGCGTTTATCATCCGGTGGCGCTCGACGCGGCTCTTCCCTTCGAAGGCGCGAGACACAATATGAACCCTGAAATGCGTTTCGCCGCCAGGGCGGTGCCCGGCGTGCCCTTCATGCAGATGAGATTCATCGATGACGCTGAGGCTTTCCGGATGGAAAGCGTCGGTCAGTTTTTTGGCGATCGTGTCTTTGGCGGTCATGATATGCGCAATATCGTGCGTTATTGAGCGCCGTCAATGCGCTTGATGCGCGACCCCTATGATTTGCGGTCTGCGGTCTCGGCGATGTATAGTCCGCGGTTCGCGAAATTCGCGATTTCCCGTCCTCTTGAGCCACGTTGTCCGAGCTGATGTCTTTCGATTCGAAATATTTTGACAAGATCCGCATCAAGCCTGCCGCGAAGGGAAAAGCCCGCGTCAAGGAAGAGGCGGTGATGTGCGAATGGCCGGATTGCAAAAATCCTGCCCCGCATCGTGCGCCGAAGGGCCGTGGCAAGGAGCGCGAATATTGGCACTTCTGTCTCAACCACGTTCGTGAATACAACCAGTCCTATAATTTCTTCTCAGGCATGAGCGACGAGGCGGTCGCGCGTTATCAGAAGGATGCGCAGACCGGCCATCGTCCGACCTGGAAGATGGGCGCGAACACCGGCAAGGGCAAAGGTAAGCCCGGCGTGGAGGACGAGTTCGAGGGTGCGCTCGATCCGTTCGCGATGTTCCAGGAAATGAACGGGCGGGGCCGCTGGCGTCCGGGCCCGGGTGCCAAGGCTGAAACCAAGACCGAAACGCGGAAGGTGATGAACGCCGAGCGCAAGGCGCTGCAGGTGATGGGGCTGGGTGCGGACGCGACGCTCGAGATGGTCAAGACGAAATACAGGCTTCTGGTGAAGCAACATCATCCCGACGCCAATGGTGGCGATCGCTCGACCGAGGATCGCCTGATCGAGATCGTCAAGGCGTATAATTATCTGAAGACCGTGGTTCGTCCGTAGGCTGACGGTTATTTGCAGGGCGTGGCGTGCAGTGCACGGCGGCGCGCTCGCCAGCAGCGAAACGCCCATATCGCCGCGCCGATCACGAGCAAGCCGCCGACCAGCGGCAGCGCGTAATGTTCGGCTTTCGCGCCCCATTGTTCGACCGCGGACCCCGCCAGCACGCCGGGCAGGATCATCGCGGGCGCCCAGGCCAGAACGGCCAGGACATCGATGGCGAAGAACTTTGGTGGCGGCATGTCGAGCGCGCCTGCCGTGATCGGCACGAAAGCCCGGATCGGCGGCACGAAGCGGGCGAAGAACACCGCGAACGTGCCGTAGCGCAGGAAGAAGCGCTCGCTCTCCGCGATCAGAGCTGGGTATTTCGACATCGGCCACAGCGACAGCACGCGCCGCTTCTGCGTGTAGCCGAGCCAGTAAGCGAGGCCGTCGCCCAGTGCCGCACCGGCGATGGCGGCAATGAGAATGGGCGCGAGCTTCAGGTTCCCACTTGGCACCAGTGCACTCAAGGCCAGGATCACCGTCGATCCGGGCACGACGGAGCCCGCCAGCGGCACGGCTTCCAGCAGGGCGGATAGGAAAATGACGACATAAGCAACGGCGCCATGCGACGACACAAAGGCGACGATGAGATCGAGATACTGGCTCACGCACGATCCAAAATGTGGAATGAAGGAACGGTCGGACCGCCTATAGGTGGGAACGCAGAGAAGAAAACCAATGCGGGGTTGCAAATCTGCAGGCCCTGCCCGGCAAACATGCGGTACCGGGGGCCCTTCAATAATTCCGATAAATGGACTATGTTTTTGATGTAACGAAAGAACTTTTAGCAGCCGCAAGGCTTCTGCCGTTTGCGGCTCTCTGCTAGGTTCACCCCGCATCCCACCCGCGCGAACAATGCACGTCTGGTTTCGGGAGCATCCGAGACCACGGAGGAATGATGACTGCTGCCACTTTGCAATCGCAGGAAACCACGCGACTGCCGGACATGAAGGTGTCCGTGCGCCAGGTTTTCGGCATCGACACCGATCTTGAGGTCCCCGCTTATTCGGAAGTCGATCCCCATGTGCCGGATGTCGATCCGGATTATCGCTTCGATCGCGCGACCACGCTCGCGATTCTTGCGGGCTTCGCCAAGAACCGCCGCGTGATGGTCACGGGCTTTCACGGCACCGGCAAATCCACGCATATCGAACAGGTAGCCTCGCGGCTGAACTGGCCGTGCGTGCGCGTCAACCTCGACAGCCACATCAGCCGCATCGACCTTGTCGGCAAGGATTCGATCGTGGTGCGCGACGGCAAGCAGGTTACGGAATTCCGTGACGGCATCCTGCCGTGGGCGCTTCAGAACAACATCGCATTGGTGTTCGACGAGTATGACGCTGGTCGTCCCGACGTGATGTTCGTGATCCAGCGCGTACTGGAAGTTTCCGGCCGCCTGACGTTGCTTGACCAGAACAAGGTCATCAAGCCGCATCCAGCGTTCCGCCTGTTCGCGACCGCCAACACCATCGGTCTCGGCGACACGTCGGGCCTCTATCACGGCACCCAGCAGATCAACCAGGGCCAGATGGACCGCTGGTCGATCGTCACCACGCTGAATTACCTGCCGCACGACGAAGAAGTCGAGATCGTGCTCGCCAAGGCGAAGCACTATCGCAACGACGCCGGCCGCGACATCGTCAACAAGATGGTGCGGCTTGCGGACCTCACGCGCAACGCTTTCGCCAATGGCGATCTCTCCACCGTGATGAGCCCGCGTACGGTCATCACCTGGGCCGAAAACGCGGAGATCTTCGGCGACCTCGGCTTTGCGTTCCGGGTCACCTTCCTCAACAAGTGCGACGAACTGGAGCGCCCGCTGGTGGCTGAATTCTATCAGCGCTGCTTCAACGTCGATCTGCCGGAAAGTGCTGTCAACGTCGCACTGAGCTGAGCTGAATAGATGCCCAAGATCGCTGTCGAGCGGACTGTCGGCGAGACGAACAGAGCCGTGCTGAAGGGGCTTTGGAGCTACAATACGGAGAAGTTGGGAAAACACCGGCATAAACGGTTTGCCGTCTCCCTGCGCGAAAAGAATGTCATCGTCGGCGGCGTCACCGGCGAAGTCTGGATCAATGTGTTGTTCATCCAGATGTTCTGGATCGAAGCGCGGCTTCGCCGCAAGGATTACGGCACCAGGCTCATTGCAGCGATCGAGGACGCGGCAAGAAAGTTCGGCGCCGTGCGTGCCTATGTCGACACCATGAGCTTTCAGGCTCCCGGTTTCTACCGATCGTGCGGCTATAAGGAATTCGGTTCGATCGACGGTTATCCGCAAGACACGACGCGTCACTGGTTCACGAAAAAGCTATGAGCACCGCGACGACAAACAAGTTCAAGACGGGTCCGAAGGAATCTCCGGCGGAGCCGTTCAAGCGTGCGGTGACGTCCTGCCTGAAGGCGATCGCCAAGAAATCCGAGCTTGACGTTACGTTTTCCGCGGAGCGGCCGGGCATCGCGCCCGGCAAGGCGCGGCTGCCGGAGCCTTCGCGCAAGCTGACCCGGAAGGACGCCGCGATCGTGCGCGGCCATGCGGATTCGATCGCGCTGCGGCTCGCCTGTCACGACCCGAAACTTCACCGCAAGCTTGCGCCGAGCAACCAGCAGGCGCGCGCGGTGTTCGAGGCGATGGAGCAGGCGCGTGTCGAAGCCATCGGTTCGAAGCGGATGGCGGGCGTCGCCAAGAACCTCAACGCGATGCTCGACGACCATTTCCATCGCGGCAAATATGACGAAATCACCGACCGCGCCGATGCGCCGCTGGCGGATGCGCTGGCGATGCTGGTGCGCGAACGCCTGACAGGGCAGGCGCCGCCGGTGGCGGCGCGCCGGATCGTCGATCTGTGGCGGCCGACCCTGGAGGAAAAGGTCGGTCACCGGCTCGATCAGTTGCAGAGCCTCACCGAAGATCAGGCGAAGTTCGGCGAATCCATCCAGGACGTGCTGACCGCGCTCGAACTCAGCGATGAACGAATCGCCGAGCCGGACGAGGATGAGAACGAGGAAGAGGACAAGAAGGGCGGCGACAAGGGCGAGGCCGGTCAGGAGGCTGAGGCCGACAAGGACGAGACGGACGAGATGTCCGCTGACCAGTCACAGTCGCAGAGCGAGGATGCCTCGTCGGACAGCGTCGTCGATGCATCGCAACTCGCCTCCAGTGAGGACTACGACGAAGGCGATATGGGCGAAGAAGAAACGCCCGGCGACGCCACGCGGCCGCACCAGCATGGACGCAACGAGCCAAAAGGGCCGGAATATCATGCCTTTGCGCCGAAATTCGACGAGGTCATTTCCGCAGACGAACTGTGCGACGCCGAGGAACTGACGCGGCTGCGCGGCTATCTCGACAAGCAGCTTGCGCATTTGCAGCATGTGGTCGCGCGCCTTGCCAACCGCCTGCAGCGCCGGCTGATGGCGCAGCAGAACCGGGCATGGGAATTCGATCTTGAGGAAGGCATGCTCGACCCGGCGCGGCTGTCGCGCGTCGTCACCGATCCGTTCCATCCGCTCTCCTTCATGCACGAGAAGGAGGCGACCTTCCGCGATACCGTGGTGACGCTGCTGCTCGACAATTCCGGCTCGATGCGCGGTCGCCCGATCACAGTGGCGGCGACTTGCGCCGACATTCTGGCGCGGACGCTGGAGCGTTGCGGCGTCAAGGTCGAGATTCTTGGCTTCACCACGCGGGCCTGGAAGGGTGGACAATCGCGCGAGGCGTGGCTTGCGGCAGGCAAGCCTGCCAATCCCGGCCGGTTGAACGATCTGCGCCACATCATCTACAAGTCGGCGGACGCCCCGTGGCGTCGCGCGCGGAAGAATCTCGGCCTGATGATGCGCGAGGGGCTTCTCAAGGAGAACATCGACGGCGAGGCCCTCGATTGGGCGCACAAGCGTCTGCTTGCGCGCCCCGAGCAGCGCAAGATTCTGATGATGATCTCGGACGGCGCGCCGGTTGACGATTCAACGCTCTCGGTGAACTCCGGAAACTATCTGGAGCGGCATCTGCGCTGGGTCATCGAGGAGATCGAGACACGCTCGCCCGTGGAATTGATCGCCATCGGCATCGGCCATGATGTCACGCGCTACTACAGACGTGCGGTCACGATCGTAGACGCGGAAGAGCTCGGTGGCGCGATTACCGAAAAGCTCGCCGAACTGTTCAGCGAAACCCATGGCGCGCCTCCGGCAGACCGTCGCCGCAAACTGCACTGAGCAGGCCATGGCGCGCTGCATTTCCCGCCGCGCGTTTCTGGGACGAGCGGTTGGCGGCCTCGCCGCTGCGCAGATCATTCCTTTATTTCAGAACCGTGCGCAGGCGCGACCCGCGGACGCCATCGTTCCGGTCGAAGTCAATGCGCGGGCGATGGGTTCCTTCGACCTGCGCGATCCCTCGCATGTCCGCTTTGGTTCGTTTCAATTCCGCAGCGGATTGGTGCTGACTTCGCCATTCCGCAAATTCGGCGGGCTGTCATCGCTGCATCTCGATGCCGCCGGCGAAAATTTCGTGATGGCGAGTGACAAGGGCGACTGGTTCAACGGACGCCTTGTCTATAGCGGCGATGCTCTGAGCGGCCTGGCCGATGTGAGGTCGGCGCCGATGCGCGACCGCGACGGCCAGCCGCTCGCGGCGAAAGGCTGGTTCGATACCGAATCGCTGACCTTTGATGGATCGATCGCTTATGTCGGGATCGAGCGGGTCAACAAGATCGTGCGGTTCGATTTCGACAAGGGCGGTATCCTGGCGCGTGCGGAGGAGGTCGCCGCGCCGCCGGAAATCGCAAAACTGCCTTATAATCGCGGGCTGGAATCGCTCGTTTATATCGGCAAAGGGCATCGGCTCGCCGGTACGATACTTGCGATTTCCGAACGCTCGCTCGATGCCGACGGCAACATCGCGGCCTTTCTGATCGGCGGTCCTTCGCCTGGTATTTTTCATATCAAGCGGTCGAATGACTTCGACGTCAGTGATGCTACACTGTTGCCGTCAGGGGATGTCCTGCTGCTGGAACGGAAGTTTTCCCTGACCAAGGGAGTTGGCATCCAAGTACGTTGTATACCAGTTTCGACATTTGCCCCGGGTTCACTGGTTGATGGGCCCGTTCTCTTCGCGGCTGATTTAGGTGCTGAAATCGATAACTTCGAAGGCATCGCAGCTCATGTGGCGCGATCCGGAGAGACAGTTATTACATTGATTTCAGATGATAATTTTTCAGTGATCCAAAGAACGCTGCTGGTCCAGTTCACGTTGCTCGACCGGTAAATGCCGCTCTTTGCGCAATTGCAGCAAAATGATGCTCTGCAATAAAATTAAAGGGGGGTGCGACAGAACGCCCTGCGACAGATCGTCTCATCCCCCCATCTGGCATATGTAAAATCTTTCCAGTCCGTTGCACGATCCCTATCGCGGTAGTGCCAATTACCGTTCCAAAATAATCCGGCATCCAAGACCGGCTGGTGTTTCAGGGAGGATATGCATGAGTGTACGTACGAAGACGAGTTATGCCCTTGCCGCATTGCTCGGTGCTGCTGCTTTCGGGCTGGCGCCGATGTCTGCAATGGCGGCGTGGGAGCCTACGCGTCCTGTTGAACTGGTCGTGCCGGCAGGCACGGGCGGCGGCGCCGACCAGATGGCGCGCGTCGTTCAAGGCATCATCAGCAAGCACAATCTGATGAAGCAGCCGATGATCGTCGTGAACAAATCGGGCGGCGCGGGTGGCGAAGGCTTCCTCGACGTCAAGGGTTCGCGCAACAATCCGCACAAGCTGATTATCACGCTGTCGAACCTGTTCACCACGCCGCTCGCGACGGGTATTCCTTTCTCCTACAAGGATCTCACCCCGGTCACGATGATGGCGCTGGATGAATTCATCCTCTGGGTGAATGCGGACAAGCCGTACAAGACCGCGAAGGAATACATCGACGCGATCAAGGCTGCGCCGGATGGCCAGTTCCGCATGGGCGGCACCGGTTCGAAGCAGGAAGACCAGATCATCACCGTCGCGCTTGAAAAGGCGACCGGCAAGAAGCTCACCTACATCCCCTATAAGGGCGGTGGCGAAGTTGCCGTTCAGCTCGTCGGCAATCACATCGACTCCAGCGTGAACAACCCGATCGAAGCCGTGGCGCAGTGGCGCGGTGGCAAGCTGCGTCCGCTCTGCGTGTTCGACAGCAAGACGCTCGCCTACAACGACAAGGTGGCGGGTGATCAGGCCTGGTCCAGCATCCCGACCTGCAAGTCGCAGGGCCTGGACGTTGAATACCTGATGCTGCGTGGTTTCTTCATGGCTCCCGGCGCAACGCCGGAGCAGGTCGCCTACTATGTCGACCTGATGAAGAAGGTGCGCGAGACTCCGGAATGGGCCCAGCTCATGAAGGACGGTGCCTTCAACCAGACCGCCCTCAGCGGTGCTGAGTACCTGAAGTGGGTCGACAATGCTGAGAAGACCCACGAGACCCTGATGAAGGACGCGGGTTTCATCGCGAAGAAGTAAATCATCACAACTGTGAACCCGGCGAACATGACTGTTCGCCGGGCGAACTCTTTCCGCGCAAGGATTCGACTCAATGAGCGAAGCATCACATGACCAGTCGGGCGGCCCGGCTCATCGCACCGTGGAGATGGGTGTTGCCGTTGCCTGCATCATTTTTGGCCTCATCACAATTATAGGAAGCATGCAGGTCGGCATCGGCTGGGGCGCCGAAGGTCCGAAGTCCGGCTTCTTCCCGTTCTATCTCGGTATCATCATCGTGCTGTCGAGCTTGATGAACCTGAACAGCGCCCGCACCATCGATGGCGAGCGCGAGTTTGCCACCTGGTATCAGCTGAAGCAGGTGCTGGCGGTGATTGTTCCGACCGCCGTGTATGTTTTCGTGTTGCCCTACACCGGCATCTATATCGCATCGATGGTGCTGATCGGCGGCTTCATGATGTGGCTCGGTAAATACCCACTGTACAAGGCAGTCCTGTACGGCGTGGGCGTGCCGGTCGGAATCTACTTCATGTTTGAAAAGTGGTTTCTCGTTCCGCTGCCGAAGGGCCCGATCGAGTATTGGCTCGGCCTGTGACGCGAGCAGTGCGCTCGAAACGATAAAAGAGATTTAGGTAGGAAAACGTCCATGCTCGCAGATATCGCCAATCTGTTTCACGGCTTTGCCGTCGTGTTACAGCCATCCAATATTCTGCTGATGATCATAGGCATTTTGCTTGGTGTGATCGTCGGCGTGCTGCCGGGACTAGGCGGCGCCAACGGCATCGCAATTCTGCTGCCGTTGACTTTCAGCATGACGCCGACCGGCGCGATCATCATGCTCTCCTGCATTTACTGGGGAGCGTTGTTCGGCGGAGCCATCACGTCGGTGCTGTTCAACATACCCGGTGAACCGTGGTCGGTGGCCACGACATTCGACGGCTATCCGATGGCCCAGCAGGGCCGCGCGGGTGAGGCGTTGACTGCAGCCTTCACCTCGTCGTTCGTCGGTGCGCTGTTCGCGGTCATCGTCATTACCTTGGTGGCGCCGCTGGTCGCAGAGTTCGCTCTCGAATTCGGTCCGGCTGAAAAGTTCTCGGTGTACTTCCTCGCCTTCTGCAGCTTCATCGGCATGGGTAAGGAACCGCCGTTCAAGACGGTCGCCTCGATGATGATCGGCTTCGCGCTGGCGGCAGTCGGTCTCGATAGCGTCACCGGCCAGTTGCGCCTGACGTTCGGCTTCACCGACCTGCTCAACGGCTTTGACTTCCTGATCGCGGTTATCGGCCTGTTCGGCATCGGTGAGATTCTTCTCACGATGGAAGAAGGCCTCGCGTTCAAGGGCAAGGCTGCGGGCATCAATCCGAAAGTGGTCTGGCAGACCTGGAAGGAGCTTCCGCGCTACTGGATGGTGTCGCTGCGCTCCTGCCTGATCGGCTGCTGGATGGGCATTTCGCCCGCCGGTGCGACGCCGGCCTCGTTCATGAGCTACGGCATCGCCCAACGCATCTCGAAGCGTGGCCATAATTTCGGCAACGGCGAGATCGAAGGCGTGGTTGCACCGGAAACTGCGGCGCATGCCGCGGGCACTTCCGCGTTGCTGCCGATGCTGGCGCTCGGCGTTCCGGGTTCGCCGACGGCTGCGGTGCTGCTCGGCGGTCTCCTGATCTGGGGTCTGCAGCCGGGACCGCTGCTGTTCGTCGAACAGCCGGACTTCGTCTGGGGCCTGATCGCTTCCATGTACCTCGGCAACCTCGTCGGCCTGATCCTGGTGCTGACCTGCGTGCCGTTGTTCGCGGCGATCCTGCGCATCCCGTTCAGCATCATCGCTCCGGTCATTCTCGTGATCTGCGCGATTGGTGCCTACACAGTGCACAACTCCAGCTTCGACGTGATCCTGATGCTCATCTTCGGCATCGTCGGTTACTTCATGAAGAAGACGGGTTATCCGCTCGCGCCGATGGTTCTGGCCATCGTGCTCGGCGACAAGGCGGAAGAAGCGTTCCGTCAGTCGCTGTTGGCCTCGAGCGGCCACCTCAGCGTCTTCTTCTCGAACGGGCTGGTCTCGACGATCATGGTTCTGGGTCTCGTCGCCCTGTTCTGGGGTGTGATCTCTGACCTCTGGGCGAAGCTCCGCAAGCCGGCGAAGGCTGCGGCCTGATCTGCACTCAATCTCCTCTCGAGGCGAAAGCCTCGGGAGGATCAAATGCCACCAACAACGAAAAAGCCGGATCGAACGATCCGGCTTTTTTTAATGCTGTCTGCAGGCTATCGAAGCGCAGAGGCCGCCTTGTCCAGGCTCAGTTCGCTGCGGCGAGCTTCTTCTTCTCGATCTGACGCTTCAGATCAGCGGCCTTCGGCGACAGGGTCGCCACATTGGCCTTGAGCAGGAAGGCATCGAGGCCGCCATTGTGGTCGACGCTCTTCAGCGCGTTGGTGGACACCCGCAGGCGCACCGACTGGCCGAGCGTCTCGGAGATCAGCGTGACGTTGCACAGGTTCGGCAGGAACCGGCGCTTGGTCTTGATGTTCGAATGGCTGACCCTGTGGCCAACCTGCGGCCCCTTGGCCGTCAACTCGCAGCGCCGTGACATGGCGAAATCCTTGTGTCTCCCGGAGCCAGAAAAGGCCCGCGCGGGGGTTGCTACCGTCCATTTCAGGAACCGCGGACGTATAGTCGGAGGGTGGCTCAGCGTCAAGACGGCGGAGGCGCCGAAATGCCCGAAAACGCCGGGAGAATAGCGATTTTATGAACAAAGCCAAGCATTTCCCAACATATAATCGGCGCAATCAAGCGGAAGACAATGCTTTTGCCGGTTCCCGATTTTGTTGCCGGCGGTGACGCATTGCCCGGACGGATCAGGACTCTCATTTGATGGATTTTTTCGATCGAGGCCTCTGGAGCCGGCTGCTTTACGTCGCGCCGATGCTTCTTCTGAGCGGCCCTGCTCATGCGCAGGGCCGGCTGGACGCCAAATATCAGGCGACCTTGAGCGGAATCGTCATCGGCAAGGGCAACTGGACGATCGTGATCGGTGACAAGGATTATTCGGGATTGACGTCCGGCGGCACCACGGGGCTCGTCAAGGCCATCGGCGGCGGGCACGGCACGGGATCTGCGCAAGGCAAGGTGCTCGCGGGCCGATTGGTGCCGGAGGCCTATCTGAGCTCGGTGTTCTACGGCAAGAAGAACGAGACCATCCGGATCGCCTTTGCCGGTGAGCGCGTGACGGCTTCGACCATCGAGCCTGAACCGCCTCCGACGCCGGATCGTATTCCGGTGATGGATGCCCAGCGGCGCAGCGTGAGCGACCCGATGTCGGGGGTGATGTTTGTAGCGCCGGGCAAGGACGAACTGCCCAGCCCGCAAGGCTGCGCCACCGGGGCGGCGATCTTCGACGGGCGGATGCGCTACGATCTGCAGCTCGCCTTCAAGGCGCTGGAGACGGTGACGCTGGCCAACGGCGCAAGGCTTTCGACGGTCGTCTGTTCGGTGAGCTTCAAACCGCTGGCGGGCTATGTGCCGTCGCGCGCGGCGATCAAATATCTGGTCAAGCGCCAGGACATGGATGTGGCGCTTGCGCCGATCGCGGGCACACGGGTGATGGTGCCGGTGCGGGTGCGGATTCCGACACCCATTGGCCTTGGTATGGTGCAGGCGACCGAATTCAACACCGCAGCGCAGTCGCAGGCATCGAAGCGCGCCAACTAGATTCTCGCCTCGCGATGGCTTGACTCACAGGGCAAACGGAGTCCTCCGTGCAATTAAGGAATCGCCGCGTGTTACGCTCAATTCATCGCCCCGGAATCCGCGATCTGGTGGCAGAGCAATACTGCTCACACGACATCTTGCGGTGAACGAAGCCGGACACGACATGAGTCAGCGATTCGGGCTGCTTTCGTTCCGGACTCGTTCCAATCCTGAATTCTCAAGGCATTCCGAGCCGAAAAGCGTCGCGTTGTGAAACACTCCTCTCCTTCAACCACTCATCTTCGGCCAGATCGGGCGCCCGGCGCAGGGGTGACGGCCGTGTTGGGCCCGACCAACACCGGCAAGACGCATCTGGCGATCGAGCGGATGCTTGCGCATTCCTCGGGGATGATCGGCCTGCCGCTGCGGCTTCTCGCGCGTGAGGTCTACAACAAGATCGCCGCGCGCGTCGGCGCGGACTCCGTGGCGCTGATCACCGGCGAGGAGAAGATCAAGCCGCCGAAGGCGCGCTATTGGGTATCGACCGTCGAGGCGATGCCGCGCGATCTTGATGTGTCGTTTCTCGCGGTCGATGAAATCCAGATCGCGGCCGATCTCGAACGTGGCCATGTCTTCACCGACCGCATGCTGCATCGGCGCGGCCGCGACGAGACGCTGCTGCTCGGCGCCGCGACGATGCGGCCTTTGATTGAGCGGCTGTTGCCCGGCGCGAATATCGTGACGCGGCCGCGATTGTCGCTTTTGGAATTCGCGGGCGACCGCAAGATTACGCGCCAGCCGCGCCGCACCGCGATTGTCGCGTTCTCCGCAGATGAAGTGTATGCCATCGCCGAACTGATCCGGCGCCAGCATGGCGGCGCGGCGGTGGTGCTGGGTTCGCTGAGCCCACGCACCCGCAACGCGCAGGTGGAGATGTTCCAGTCCGGTGATGTCGATTATCTCGTTGCCACGGACGCGGTGGGGATGGGCCTCAACCTCGATGTCGATCACGTCGCCTTTGCATCGGACCGCAAATATGACGGCTATCAGTTCCGCCGTCTGACGCCCGCCGAATTCGCCCAGATCGCGGGCCGTGCGGGCCGCGCTACGCGCAATGGTACGTTCGGAACGACAGGACGCTGCGCGCCGTTCGAGCCGGAATTGGTGAACGCGTTGCAGAATCACACCTTCGACAGCGTGAAGATGCTGCAATGGAGGAACACCGCGCTCGACTTCTCGTCGCTCGCGGCGTTGCAGGTGTCGCTCGCGGCGGCACCGGGACACGAGGCATTGACGCGCTCGCCGCTCGGCGAAGACCAGCGCGTGCTCGATCATGCGTCGCGCGACCCTGAAGTGCGCGACATGGCGGTGGATGCAGATGCGGTCGAGAAGCTATGGGAGGCCTGTCTGGTTCCCGATTACCGGAAATTATCGCCCGCCGCTCATGCCGAACTCGTCACGGCGCTGTTTACCTTTCTGATGCGCAAGGGCCGGATTCCGGATCAATGGTTCGCGACCCAGGTGGCGCAGGCGGACCGGATCGACGGCGATATCGACACCTTGTCCGCGCGGATTTCACAAATCCGGACCTGGACCTTTGCCGCCAACCGCCCCGACTGGCTCTCCGACCCCCTTTATTGGCAGGAAACCACCCGTGCGGTGGAGGATAAATTGTCTGATGCACTGCATTCGAGGCTAACTGAGCGTTTCGTTGATCGCCGGACCAGTGTATTGATGCGCCGCTTGCGGGAAAACACGATGTTGACGACTGAAATTGGAAAGACCGGCGAAGTCACCGTTGAGGGCCATGTGATCGGCCGCCTCGATGGCTTCATGTTTGCGCCAGATGCCGCCGAGGCGGGATCCGAGGCGAAGGCGTTGCAGGCCACCGCGCTCAAGGCGCTGGCGGGCGAGATCGATGCGCGCGCGGAGAAGCTCTCTGCGGCTGCCGACGATCAGTTCGCGCTGGCCTCCGATGGCACGCTGCGCTGGACCGGCGATGCGGTCGGCAAGCTCACCGCCGCGGACGATGTGTTGCATCCGCGTATCCGCATCATTGCCGACGAGCGCCTCACCGGGGCATCGCGCGATGCGGTACAGGCGCGGCTCGATCTGTGGTTCAAGACCCATGTCGAAAAGATTCTCGGGCCGATGTTCGACCTCTCGAAGGCCGAGGATGTCACCGGCATCGCGCGCGGCATCGCCTTCCAACTCGTCGAGGCGCTCGGCGTGCTGGAGCGGCCGAAGATCGCGGCCGAGATGAAGGATCTCGATCAGCCGTCGCGCGCAACATTGCGCAAATACGGCGTGCGGTTCGGCGCCTATCATATTTTCTTCCCGGCGCTCTTGAAGCCCGGTGCACGCACGCTGGCGTCGCTGTTGTGGGCGCTGAAGCAGGACGAGATTGACATGAACGCGCTTGGCGGCGCGCAGCATCTCGGGGCCTCGGGCCGTACATCATTCCCGGCGGACAAGGCGTTGTCGCAGGATGCCTATCGTGTGCTCGGCTACAAGCTCGCGGGTGAGCGCGCGGTCCGCGTCGATATTCTCGAGCGGCTGGCCGATCTTATTCGTCCCGCTCTGTCGTGGCGTCCCGGCACCGGCGCGGAGAGGCCCGCAGGTGCGTTCGACGGCCGCTCGTTCACGGTCACGCAGGCGATGACATCGCTCACCGGTTCAGCAGGTGAGGATTTTGCCTCCGTGCTGCGCTCGCTCGGCTATCGCATGGACCGCCGCGCGCCGTTGCCGGAGGAGCCAAAGCCTGCGGAAACACCTGCCACTGCCGCGACCGAAACCGAATCCGCTGCTTTGCAGGCAGATGCCACCCCCGAAGCGGCAACCGAAACTGCTGCTGTCGAGACTGCGTCAGTGGAGGCCGAGGTGGCGGCAGAGACCGCCGTCGATCTCGCGAGCGCTACGAAGTTGCCGGAAGTCGCATTCGCACCGGCAGAGGCTGAACCGGCAAGTGAGGAAACGCCTGCCGCAGAAGGCGTGGAAACATCGCAGCCCGATACGGCAGCAACTTCCGTAGAAGCTGCTTCGTCCGACGGAACTGTACCCGCCGCCACACCTGCGGAGCCGGAGCTTGTCGAAGTGTGGCGTCCTGCGGGTCGCCACGACGAGCGCCGTCATCACCATGATCGCAACCGTCATCACCGCCACCAGCCGCGCGCGGCGACGCCGGAGGGAGGAACTGCCGAGGCGGGAGACAAGGCCGAGCGTTCGGGTGGACCGCGTCGCCATCACCGCGATCGTGCGCGGGAAGACCGCAAGCCGCGTCCGGAAGGAGAGGGCGCTCAGGCGCGTGGTCCGCGCGAGGAGCGCGGCGATCGTCCACATCAGCGCTTCAAGGGCAAAGGCAAGTTCGAGGGCAAGCGCGAGGGCCGTGACCGCAAGGACAACGGTTCAAACTTCCGCACCTTCGCGACCAGCGCGCCGCGTGAGCGCGAGCGCGTGGCCGATCCGAACTCGCCATTCGCCAAGCTCGCCGCGCTTAAGGAACAACTCGGCAATCGCAAGGACTGACACGCGCATTTGGATCGCCAGCGTCTCGACAAATGGCTATGGCATGCACGGATCGTGCGCACGCGTGGCGATGCGGCGAAACTGGTGTCGGGTGGCCGGGTCCGTCTCAACAGCCTGCGGCAGACTTCACCCGGCCATGCGTTGAAATCCGGTGATGTGCTGACGGTGGTGCTCGATACGCGGGTCCGTATCTTGAGGGTCGCCGCTTTCAGCGAACGGCGAGGCGATGCGCCATCAGCGCAGAGCCTCTATGACGAATTGAACGGGAAAGAGAAGTAACTATCTGCGATAGCAGAGGCTTCATTCTCTTGCGGCGCTGCATATCCTGCGCTAGGCCAACACCCGAATTTAGAAAGGTTCCGGAGATCTGGATGACTTACGTCGTCACCGAAAATTGCATCAAGTGCAAATACATGGACTGCGTTGAGGTGTGTCCCGTCGACTGCTTCTACGAAGGCGAGAACATGCTCGTGATCCATCCGGACGAATGTATCGATTGCGGCGTGTGCGAGCCGGAATGCCCGGCGGAAGCGATCAAGCCCGATACCGAGGCCGATCTGGAGAAATGGCTCGGCGTGAACGCCGAATACGCCAAGACCTGGCCCAATATTACCCAGAAAAAGGACGCGCCTGCCGACGCCAAGGAGTTCGATGGGGCCGAGGGCAAGTTCGATAATTATTTCTCGCCCAACCCCGGCACCGGGGACTGAAACGGCCCAAGCACGGAATCCTCTTAACCGTAGTTGGTGGCGCACCTTCCGGCGACGGTATCGATACACCTCAACTGTCCATAAACCTTTGATTTTTGCGGAAAATGTGCTATTATTGGCACATTCCGTCGGTTGTTCACGCCTTGTCCGCTTCCGGATACCGGCGTCGAAGGGCAACCGGGTCGATCAGGGGCGTGGCGGTTCCACGCAAGGCGCCGTGGCAGACAAATCGCGTCATAACAAAACCAAAGCAACCAAAGACAAGCACTCCGGCAAGACGCCCGCCCGTGGCGCCTCCGGCAAGAAGGCTGCCGCCGTGGCAGCCAGCACCTCAAAAAGCAAAAGAAGTGTAATGCCAGCAAAGAAGACCACCAAGCCTGCCGCGAAGTCCCCTGCCAAGGGAGCGGCGAAGCCGGCCGCTGCCAAAACCAAACCGGCCGTCAAGCCGGTTGCCAAGGCCCCCGTCAAACCCGCCGCGAAGGCTGCGCCGAAGCCGGTGGTGAAGCCGGCCGCCAAGCCGGTGGCGAAGGTGGAGGAACCGAAGAAGGTTCTGACGCAGCGCCAGGGCTTCAAGACCAATGAATTCGTCGTCTATCCGGCGCACGGCGTCGGTCAGATTCTTGCGATCGAGGAGCAGGAGATCGCGGGTGCGACGCTGGAGCTGTTCGTTATCAGCTTCATCAAGGACAAGATGACGCTGCGCGTGCCCACCGCGAAGGTCATCAATGTCGGCATGCGCAAGCTGTCGGACCCTGCACTCGTCAAGCGTGCGCTGGAGACGTTGAAGGGCCGTGCGCGCATCAAGCGGACGATGTGGTCGCGCCGCGCGCAGGAATACGAAGCGAAAATCAATTCGGGCGACATCGTCGCCATCGCCGAAGTCGTGCGCGATCTTTATCGCTCGGAGTCGCAGCCCGAACAGTCCTACAGCGAACGCCAGCTTTATGAAGCGGCGCTCGATCGCCTGTCGCGCGAGATCGCGGTGGTGCAGCACATCACCGAGACCGAAGCGGTCAAGGAAGTCGAAGCCAATCTCGCCAAGAGTCCGCGCCGCGGTGCGGCCAAGGCGGAAGCCAGTGCCGATGCGGTGGGCGAAGCCTCCGACGACGATGGCGACGACGACGATTCCCTCAGCGAGGACGAGGCGGCCTGAGTGCAGCCATCCGATCGATTTAAAAACCCGGCCTCGCGGCCGGGTTTTTTATTGCCTCGCAGAAAATGAAAGCCGCTTGTGGGGGCTTCAATCCACGACGATCTTGACGCGGTCGTTCGGCCTGAGCGCCGCGCGCTGGTCCAGACCGTTGATGATCCGGAAACGCTCCAGCGGGCGGTCGACGCCCTGCATCCGCCGCGACATCGATTCCACGGTGTCACCGGGCTTCACCAAGACGATCTTGACGCGCAGCGGCCGGGCCGCCTGGATTTCGGCGAGAGTCAGGCGGCGGAACGAATTGACCGTCTCCCGGAACGACTTCTCGGCATCTCCCGTCTTGTCCTTCGCCGCGAAAATGAAACGATAGACATCGCCGCCGACACGCAGCGCGTAGATGCGGAATTGCCACTGATCGCTGCTGGCGGCTGCGGTCGCGGCAGGATAGCCGCCGATGGTGCTTTCCTCGACGGAGCTTTTGTCGACGTTCTCCATCCAGCCGGAATTGAGATAGGACGACAGCGGCAATTCCTGCGGCACACGCACCACGTCGAACCGCAGCGCCTGCGTGCCGCCCTCGCGGACGCCGACCACGGCCTGCGCGGTGTTGTCGAGCGTATAGGCCTCGGGTGCGACGAAGGTGAAGCCGAGCTTGGGATGCAGGAAGCGCCGTCCGCGCACGAAGCCCTCGCTGGGGTCTTCGCCGTAGACAAGATTGTCGATCGCGCTGAGATAGGCGTTGCGGTCGCGCTCATGGCTGCCTGACGCGGCATATTGCTTGGCGCTGGTTTCGGCATTCTCCACGCGCTCGGGCGTTGCCGGATGAGAGGACAGGAAATCCTGCGAGCGAGGGTCCGCGGTGTGCGATGTCTTCAGCGCGGCATTGCGCTCCATCGCCGAGAGGAAGCGGGCCGCGCCGTAGGGATCGAAATTGGCCTTCGCCGCAAGTGCTACGCCGATCGCATCGGCTTCGAACTCCTGCGCGCGCGAGAAGCTCGCCATCGTCAGTTTGGTTTTTGCCAGCGCCAGCGCCTGCATGTTGGCGTCGCCGCTGTCCACTTCGCCGACCATATTGTTGACGAGGGCGGCGCGCTTGGCCTGTTCCTCGCGGATCGAGGCGTGCTTGGCGAGCACATGCGCCATTTCATGCGACAGCACGCTGGACAATTCCGAGGTGTCGCTCGCCAGCGCGAGCAATCCGCGTGTGACGTAAAGCTGGCCCGTCGGAAGTGCGAAGGCATTCACCGCGCCTGAATTGAGGATCGTCACCCGATAGGAGAAGTCCGGCCGGTCGGAAGCCGCGACGAGGCGATCCACCGCCTTGGTGATCAGGGCCTGAAGTTTCGGATCGTTATAGGCTCCGCCATAGGAGGCGAGGATGCGCTGATGCTCGCGGTCGGTCGCGCTGGTTTCCGGGGAGGGGCGTGTCGCCTTGATGGTTGGTGGCGGCTTCTCGTTGCCTGAGACCTGGAAGCGGCCCATGTCGGTACAGGCGCTCATTCCGAGCGCAAGGCACAGCACAGCCGCTGCCGCGAAGCGGCCTGCTCCATCATGGTGCGTCAGCGCCTGTCGTCCCACGCGTTATTTGCCTCCGGCCGCAGCCGTCCTTGTGTCGCTGACGAACTCGATCTGGCTGGGGAGCCTCGCTTCCATGCGCGGCCCGCCATGCTGCGAGATCCATCCCCGGACCCGAACCCGCTTCCCCTGCAACGTGGCGGGGGTCATTCCCGCAGCCGCAAAGCTCGCCATCATGCGACGGGAAACGGTCACGGCAAAGCCTTGAATCCGCCGCCGGTCAAAATTCAGATAAACCGTCGCGCCAGCCTGCCGGACGGATAATATTGTACCCTCAACGAGGGCAAAACGGCCAATATATTTCAAGATACCGGCTGTCGCGGCAGCCTCCTGAACGAAGGCGGGCTGTGACCAGACGCCGAGCCGGGAACCCTCGGCACGTGATTCCGCCTCCCTCAATTCCGCCGTGCAGGTCCTATCGCGGGGACTGGCTGATACGATGGCGTGTCCTTCCCCGACGAGCGCGCTCTGCAATGTCATCTCACTGCCGTCGAGCAGCGCGAATGCATGCTGCCGCCCGTAGCGGTCCGGTGCATCATCGATGCCGCGCAAGGTGATCTTTTGCCTGAGGGCATGTTCGCGAAGCCATGCCGTGCCCGCAATCTCGGCAGACTTCGGAACTTCGATTCCGCTCAGGCGAACCTCGCGGCCATCGTCAAGCCGCAGCGTGCGGGCATCGAGAATGGCGGATACCTGTCCCTCGCCCTGAAGGGGACTGTCGCAAGCCGCTTGCGCGGCTGCGCCCGCAAGCGTCACGCTCGATATCGTGGCAAGAAAAAAGAAAATGCGCCGGCAGATCGTTGAGACGCCGGCGCGCATGATGTCAGCGATTGCCCGGATCGGAAATCACACCGCGGGCAACGAGCCTGTTCCAGATGAACAGCACCAGCAGCGCGCCGATCGTTGCGGTGATGAATCCCGCGCCTTGATGGGGACCGTAATGACCGATCGCCTGACCGATCCATGTTGCGACGAAGGCGCCGACAATGCCGAGCACGGTGGTCAGGATAAATCCTGACGGGTTGTTTGGGCCGGGAGACAAAAAGCGCGCTAGGATGCCGGCAACGAACCCGACCAGAATGATGTAGAGCATTGCGAATTCCTTTTGCAAAAGACGGGGAGACACAGCTGGCTTACAGCCAGCGCGACACTTCCTGTGCGTTCGGCAGCCGGCCATCGGGCGTGAGCTGATGGATGATGTTCGGGAGCTGCTGCGCCAGTCCTTCGAGCAGTTCATCGCGTGACAGACCGGTCTGGGTGGTCAGTGTGTTGATCTGGTCGGCGCCGAGTGCGCTCGCCAGATCGCCCGATGAAATCTGTTTGTTGGCGCCGGGCCCGACCCAGGAATTGGCGGCGTCGCCATGGCCCGCATCCTGGAATTGTTTGAGCAGGTCATTGAGGCCGCCGCTCAGCACGCTGCCGGCCGCGCCACCGGCCAAGAGGCCGCCGAGTACGCCACCGAGATTGCCCTGCAGGAGTCCCCCGAGGCCGCCGCTCAGGCCCCCGGTCGCCATGCCCCCACTTGGAGCAGTCGTGCTTCCGGGCAAGGTTGAGTTGCCGCCCGTGGGCGCGGTCGCCGTGCCGGTCGAGCCGGTGACATGCTTGACGGCTTTGTAGGCAAGCAGGGCCAGGACTGCCATGGTTATTGGCGACATGCCGCCGGAGGCGGTGGGGTCTTTCGGGCCGCGCGGCCCATTCTGCATCCCGTTGAGAACATCAAGCAAACCCATGACAACCTCCTTCGGTACCTAGTTCCATTCAGGATAGGTGCGACTAAAACACCCGACAAGGGAATGGCTGGCTACAATTTGCACAATGCCGCCACGACAGTGTGACGCCTTCAAGACGTCGATACCATCGACTGGAGGAGGGGGCAGGAGCGAGACTTCGCTCAGCGCCGGCGCTTGCGGGCTGCCTTGCGCTTTTGCACCGGACGCTTGGAAGTCTTGCGTGCCGTCTTTCTAGTGGCCTTCTTCGCGGTTTTCCGGGTGCTCTTTTTGGCCGCTTTACGGCCGGTCTTTTTCTTGGGGACTTTCTTGCCTGCTTTGCGTGCCTCGGAGAGCCCGATGGCGATCGCCTGTTTGCGGCTCTTCACCTTCTTTCCGCTGCGGCCGCTCTTGAGCGTGCCGGCCTTGCGCTTCTTCATCGCGCTTTCAACCTTGCGGGCTGCGCCCTTGGAGTATTTTCTCGCCATGTCATGCTCCTGTTGGTTGAAATAAAATCCGCAGGCTCCCGCCTGGTTCCCAATTTCCAGATTTCGCCGTCAAGTCGAGGTATCTTTGGTCCCAAGGATAGAGGTCGAGAGGGGATGTCCGCTGGCGAGAGTGGAACCGCTCTGGTATCAACGTGCGGCGCACCGCGAAGATCGAAGTGTTTCGCAGTTGCGTCGTCAGCCGTTGATCGATCGCGTCCGAATTCCGTTCTCAATCGTCACCCGGATCACCTATGACCGTTCCTCCGCCAAACACCTCTTCCGTTCCGGCCGACCCTCGCCGTAACTTTTCGATTGCCTTCGGCCTCGAGCGGATCGGCCTGATCGCAGTCAAGGCGCCGGTCCTGTCGCTGGTGATCCTGGTTGCCTTGTGCGTCGGGGCATTCTTCGGCCTTCAGCGCATCAAGATCGACGATTCGCTCAGCCAGTTGTTTCGCTCGGACACCCCCGAATACAAGCAATATGAGGAGGTGACGAAGCGCTTCCCCTCCAGCGAATACGACGTGCTGGTGGTGGTCGAAGGCAAGTCGCTACTCGCGCGCAACTCGTTGGAGAAGTTGCGCGACCTCGTCACCGACCTGCAGCTTGTAGATGGCACCCGCGGCATCATCTCGCTGTTTTCCGCGCGTCAGCCGCCCGAGAACGGCAATCTGCCGGCGGCGCTTTTCCCTGAGACGCTGCCGCAGGGGCAGGCGTATCAGGACTTCATTGCCAAGGTCAGAAGCAACGAGGTCATTCGCGGCAAGCTGTTGTCCGAAGATGGCACGCTGGCGCTTGTGGTGCTGGCGCTCGATCCGCAGGTCGTCAGCAGCAAGGGTCTTGGCAAGACCGTTGGCGACATCCGCAAGCTGATGAGCGAAGATCTTGCCGGGACCGGACTGACAAGCCAGTTGTCCGGCGTGCCGGTCATGCAGCTCGAAATCCGCAATGCCGTCGAGCGGGATGGCCTCACCTACAACATCGCGGGAATTCTGGCGGGCTGCCTGATCGCTATCGTGTTCTTCCGGCGAATATCATTCATGGTCGCGGCGGCGTTTCCCCCGCTGCTGGCGATCCTGTTGGCGCTCGGTACGCTCGGCTGGCTCGGCTTCAGCCTCAATATGTTCCTGAACGTGATGACGCCGCTCATCATGGTGATCAGTTTCGCCGACTCGATGCAGCTCACCTTCGCCGCGCGCGACCGCCTGATCGCGGGCGAGGACAAGCGCACGGCGTTCCGCAATGCCGTGCTGGTCGTCGGCCCGGCCTGCGTGCTGACGCATGGCACTGCGGCGCTGTCCTTCATCGCGCTGCAATTTTCCGATTCGGACCTGATCCGGAAATTCGGAGAAGCCGGGCTGTTGGCGACGATCATCGCGCTTGTTGCGGTGCTGTCGCTGGTGCCCGTATTCGGCGTGCTGCTGGTGCGCAAGGAGAATGTGTTCGCCACCAAGATCAAGGGCGCCGACGCCGGCGTCGAGGCACTACGCTCGTTCTGCCGCTGGATTGCCGTGCGCATGGTCGGACGGCCCGGCTTTTTCAGCCTGATCGCGCTGCTGGTGGTGGTCGGCCTTGGCACGATCTACGCCCATTTGCAGCCGCGGTATCGTCTCGCCGATCAGGTGCCGGACAAAAAGCAGGCGGTCGAGGCATCGAGCCGGCTCGACGCCAAGCTGACCGGCGCCAATCCAATCGATGTGCTGATCGAATTCCCCAAAGGCGAAAGCCTGTATTCGCCGCAGACCTTGCAGGTGATCGCTGACGTTCACAGCATTGTCGAGAAGCAGGCCGGTGTCGGCAATGTGTGGTCGCTGGAAACGCTGCGCCGCTGGCTTGCCGAGAAGGCGGGCCGCTCCGATGTCGCCACGCTCAAGGAATATGTCGACATGCTGCCGAAGCATCTGGTCGGCCGTTTCATCTCCCCCGATCATGATGCCGTGGTAGTTTCGGGCCGTGTGCCGGATCTCGATTCCAGCCAGATCCTGCCGACCGTCAACAAGCTCGATGCCGCGATGGCTGCGGTGCGGCAAGCTCATCCGGGTTACCAGATAGCTGTCACCGGACTGTCGGCGATTGCGGCGCGTAACAGCGCCAGCATGATCGACAAGCTCAACCATGGTCTGACGATCGAGTTCGGCCTGGTAGCAGCCTTCATCGGCCTTGCGTTCCGTTCGCTCACCGTGATGTTCGTGAGCATCCTGCCCGGCATTTTCCCGGTGGTGCTGTCCGGCACGGTGCTGTGGCTGATGGGGGAGGGGCTGCAATTCGCCAGCGTGGTGGCGCTGACCGTCTCGTTCGGGTTGGGCCTTTCCGCGACGATCCACTTCCTCAATCGTCTGCGGCTGGAGGAGCAGCCCGGCGTGGATGAAGGGCTTGCGGTGGAGCGCGCCACGGTGCTGGTCGGGCCGGCGCTGATCCTGACCACGGTGGTGCTGGCCTGCGGACTGGTGGTGACGGTGTTTTCGGATCTGCCGTCGCTGCGGCTGTTCGGCTGGCTCAGCGCCTTCTCGATGATTGCCGCGCTGGTCGCGGACCTGTTCATCCTGCGCCCGACGGCGATGTTCCTCATCAGTCTGTCGAACCGGTTGCGCGGCGAGCGTCGCACCGATCCGAAACCCGCCGAGTGAGGCAGGTTCGGTTTGAGGCAGGTTTTCAAAACGAAAAATCTCCGGGCCCGAAAGCCCGGAGATGTTTTTTGACTGTCAGTTCGGAAGGCTTATTTGGTCAGCGAGATATTAACCGCGCGCAGTTCGCCCTTCGAGGCGATGGCGATCGACTGCTTGTTGCCGCGCGTTGAGATGTTGAAGGTCGCGGCATATCCGTTGGTCTGCACTAGAGCGGTCACCTGTCCGCCGGATACGCGTCCTTCGACGCTGCCGTTCACCCCGCGGCTCGTTTCCGTCCATGAGCCGCTTAACTGGCCGCCACTGGAGCGCACTTCGCTTGCGAGGTCGAAGCGGTAGCTGTCGCTCGCGCAACGCAGATTGATGTTCACGACATTATTGCCGCTGCTGGTCGTATATTGTCCGCGGCAGCGGATCCGCTCGTTGCTGGTGCCGTTGTTGGAAGCAATGGTGATCGTGCCGTTGCCGGACCAGTGGCCGGCATAATCGGCGAACGCACCGCCATCGGCGTAGCTGGCCGAACATGGCAACAGCATCGCGGCGCCAAGTACGACGGCGGCGACAGTGCCCGGCAAAGTTCTTGAAAAACGAATCATGTGGCGAGTTCCTGCAGTGAACGTGTTTGCTGTTGTTCCGCGAACCGATATGGCTAGTTTCAGGCCGCAACGTGAGTTGGGCCGCAGCACATGGATGACTGGCCCGGAGGATATAGGAACCGGCTCGGGAGCGCCAAGGGGTAAGGGTCGCAGGCTCCCGGTTCGCCTCCATGCTCATAAGTCGGCAGAACCGGGAAAAGGTTCAAAGGATTTTACATGGCCCGGACGTCCGGGAGAAAAACTATCCGTCGTATGATGAGATTTCGATCAGGCTGCCGTCGGGGTCGCGGCAATAGACCGAAGTGAGGGTGCCGAGCGCGCCCTGTTTTTTCACTGGGCCTTCCTCGATGGCGACGCCGCAGGCCCGCAGATGGGCGATGACAGCCTCCGGCCCGGCGGAGGTGAGGAAGCACAGGTCATCGCTGCCCGCAGCTTCGTGATCGGCGGTGAACCATTCTACCTTGTCGGTTGTGACTGGCCGCAGGTTGATCTTCTGCCGCCCGAACCGCATGGAAATGCGCGGGGCCTTGCCGTGTCCGGGGTCGAAGACGACACGGGCCATGCCGAGCACGCGCTCATACCATTCGGCGGATGCGACGGCATCCGTGACATTGACAACGAGATGATCGAGCGCATCGACGGTGATTGTCATGTGATCTCCATAATTGACGGCTGCCCGGGGGATGACGAATTTTGCGGCAACCTTGAATCGGTTGGCAACAGTGCGGCGGCGCTCGCCTCACGACATATTCCGGAAATCAGCGATCACGAAGCTTACATGTCGTGCAAATTCTGAAAAATGGAATCGGCTCGCGAATTGAATTCGTCCAAGGCTGACGGCGTTAATTCGTTATTGAGTCCCCTTCTCTACTGTGTCGCCGGGCATTGTATCGGATGGTTGGGGGCAATGGTGAAATTCAAGTCCATTTCGGTTCGCATCATGGTGGCGATTTCTCTCGTCGCCGCAGCTTCATGTGTGGTTTTGGGTGGCTTCGGCCTGTGGCGCCAGCAGGCGACGGTCGACACGGCGCTGGAGCGCGAATCGCGCGCCGATTACGCCAACCTGACGGCGGCTCTCGATGCGGACACGCGCACGACGCTTGCCGTGGCAAATTCTCTCGCCGTCATTCCCGAACTCAAGGCGCTGGTGAGTGCCGGCGACCGTAACGGTACGATCGCACTGACGCAGAAGGTGCTGGATAAGATCAAGCCGTTGGGTCTTGAGCTGATCACGATCCAGACGCCGCCCTCGATCTCCTTCATGCGCGCTCATGCCCCGAAGGTGTTCGGAGACGATGTGGGGCCTCGCCGCAAAATGGTGGTCGAGGCGATGGCCGACAAGAAAGCCATTGGCGGCGTCGAGGTGGGTCGCGAAATCCTGAACGTGTTCGGTTCGTCGCCAATGATCGATGGCGACAAGGTGATCGGCAATGTCGATATCGGCGAACCCTTTGGCGACGCCTTTGTGAAGAACATGAAAGCGCGGTTCGGCGTCGATGTCGCGATCCATCAAATGAACGGCGACAAGATGAAGACGCTTGCGACCACGCTCACGGATTCCGCGACGAGCGTGGACGACGTCAAGCGCGCGTTGAGCGGCGAAGTCTTCACGCGCCAAGGCGAGCAGGCGGGCCGTCCTGTCGGCACCGCCTTCGGCCCGATCAAGAGCTATTCCGGCAAGCCTGTTGCGGTGTTTGAAATTGTGCGCGATGCCTCGGCTTATGCCGCGCTGAAGCACAGCTCGGCGATGTGGCTCGGGCTGATGACACTCGCCGCGGTGCTTCTCGCCGGTCTGGTCTCGGTATGGATCGGGCGCGGGCTTGCCCAGCCGATCCGCGCGCTTGAAGGGGCGATGCGCGCGATCACCGCGGGCGATCATGAGCTTGTGGTGCCGGGCGCCCAGCGGGCCGACGAAATCGGCTCCATGGCGGCTGCGGTCGAGGTCTTCAAGGACAGCCTCGCGGAAACCGGACGTCTGCGCGCCGCGCAGGAAGAGCAGCGCGCCGCGTCCGAAGCGGAACGGCGCCAGACGCTGCACGCACTGGCGACCCGGTTCGAGGAAGGCGTCGGCCAGATCGTTTCCTCGGTCAGTTCGTCGGCGGTCGATCTGCGCGGGACGGCGGAATCGATGGCCAGCACCGCCGAGGAAGCGACCAGCCAGACCGACCTCGTGGCGCGCGTCTCCGAAGATGTGTCGCGCAGTTCGCAGGCGGTTGCGGCGGCGATCGAGGAGATGAACGCCTCGATCAATGAAATCGCCCAGCAGGTCAACGAATCGACCAAGGTGACGGGCGATGCGGTGGCGCAGGCCAATGAGACCCATGCCGGCGTTCGCGATCTGGCGCAGGCCGCGCAGCGGATCGGCGACGTGGTGAAGCTGATCAGCGAGATCGCGGCGCAGACCAACCTGCTGGCGCTCAACGCCACCATCGAGGCGGCGCGCGCGGGCGATGCGGGCCGTGGCTTCGCGGTTGTCGCGTCCGAGGTCAAGGAGCTTGCGACCCAGACGTCGAAGGCGACCGACGAGATTGCGGCGCAGGTGGCGGCGATCCAGTCTGCCACGCGCACCTCGGTCGATGCGATCGACGAGATCACGCAGACGATCGGCCGGGTGAACGAGATCGCCAGCGCGATCGCGTCGGCGGTCGAGGAGCAGGGCGCGGCAACGCGCGAGATCGCCAACAACGTCTCCCAGGCGGCGGAAGGTACCAGCGAGGTGTCGAGCAACATCGCAGGCGTGCGCGATGCCGCGCGCGAGACCGGCGTTACCGCCGGGCGCGTGGTCGATGCGGCGTCGGCATTGTCCGAAAACGGCGAGACGCTGAAGCAGCAGGTCCAGGCCTTCCTCAACGAAGTCCGCGCGGCCTGATCACCAACTTTGCCAATCCTTGCTGGCGGCGCTTATGCCGCCGCCAGCGTCTTCCGTCTCCGGGAAGCAGGCTGAGCGTCAGAGATATTTCATAGGCCGGCTCAAACGCTTCTCGTCCCCGCGTTGGCGCGATGTCTTCTCCAGTGCGCATGCAGGCGCATGTCGCCCAAAATCCACACTGCGTTTGAAATCTGCAGTTTGCACCTGAAACGCTCGCTGCTGAGAACGTGATGCCTTTGCGCGTTTCCGGCCCAGTTCCATAGTGCCAGCGGTAACGGGGATCAAAAGGGGCAATCAAATGACAGCGCGCAAGTGTTTCATCGTGGCTGCAGGCTTGATGACGGCGAGTGCCGCACATGCCGAGCAGATTCCATCCAATGCAGAGCTATTTCGCATGCTCAAAGCGCAGCAGCAGACCATTTCCGAGCTGCGCGCCGAATTGAGGCAGGCGAAACAGGAGCGGCACGCCGAAACTTTGAGAAGGGCCCGCCAGGCGGCACCGGCAGCCAAGCCATCGGGACACGCCGTCGCCGTGGCGGCAACTCCGCCGGCTCAGGCCTATGCGATGTACACCAAGGGAGCTTCAGTTTTGCCGGCATCCAGCCGCGGCGCCTATGTTGGCGTTTTCGGTGGTGGGGGCAGTCGCAGCGGTACCAGCGTCAGTCAGTCCGGCACCGCCTTTTTCACCGAGGCCCAGGGAGGGCCCCTGGCTGTCGATGCCAGGGGGCGGATCAATAGCGGTGGCGTCGGGTTCGGTGGCGCGCATGTCGGTTATGAATGGTCGTATGGCAAATATTTGCAGCCGGCTCTGGAGCTCGAAGGGTTCTATCTGGCAGGCAACCAGCAACGTGCGACACTGGCGAATTCCACAGCCCGGCTTGACGAGCACACCTTCAGCGACACTTTCCCGGCCCGCACCACGGTGCTTCTGGCGAATATGGTTGTCGGCTTCCGCACGCCCTATCAGGGCTTCACACCCTATATCGGCGGCGGCATCGGAGCAGCCAATGTCTCCATCAAGGGCGCCACGTCGACTCAGACCGATCCGGCGGAGCCAGGCATCAACCACTTCAATGCAAACCCCGATGCCTCAGCCTGGACTTTTGCGGCACAGGCAAAGGTTGGTGCGCGTATGCCCCTCGGCGACAGCGGGGCTTACCTGTTCGGCGAGTATCGCTATTTGTATGTCGGCGCGGTGAATCAGGTTTTTGGCTCGACCGTGTATCCCACACATGTTGCGACGAGTCCGTGGACGGCCAGCTTCGACGGGACGTCTCACCATCTGGCAGCGGCTGGCGTCGGCTTCAGCTTCTAGCGGAGTAGTGTCAGCGTTTAGATCATTGCGATGGTCCAGCGAGCGCAGGGCGGGATTCCTCGCCCTGCGCCGGCAGAGGTGTCCCCCGTAGCCTCCCTGCCTCTCCTCTGCTATCAACGGCCTCGCCGGTCCCGTAGCTCAGCCGGATAGAGCGACGGTTTCCTAAACCGTAGGTCGGAAGTTCGAGTCTTCCCGGGATCGCCATGAACCCTGATATGGCCCTCCAGGTGGTTATCAGGCCCATTTGCTGGTTCGGGCGCCATTTCGCCGGGGTCAATCGCTCTTTGCCGTGACGCCGTGATCCATGAGAGGGTAAAAGCTCTCAGGTCATCTCGCATGCCTGTGATTCTCTCCGAGGCCTACATGCGGACGCTGCTGCTACCTTTCGCCCCACGCTTCATCCTCCTCACCATTTGCACGCTCGCCACGCTGGTCCTGCTTGGCGCGGGCCTAGCGAACGGAGAGTTGCCCGCCGCCCTGTGGGTGGCGGTCGCGATATTCGCCGGCTTCACCTGTATCGGCATCAACGATTTGATGCAGCGGAGCCATTCGGTGCTGCGCAACTATCCGATCACGGCGCATTTCCGTTTTCTGCTCGAAAAAATCCGCCCTGAGATGCGGCAGTATTTCTTCGAGAGCGAAAAAGATGGCAGGCCGTTCAGCCGCGACACGCGCGCGATCGTTTATCAACGCGCGAAGATGGCACTCGACAAGCGGCCCTTCGGCACTCAGCTGGATGTCTATTCCGATGGCTTTGAATGGATGCACCATTCGATCACGCCGAAGGCGCCGGCGGAATCGGACTTTCGCATCGTTATCGGCGGAACAGAATGCGCCAAACCGTATTCAGCTTCGATCTTCAACATTTCGGCGATGAGCTTCGGTGCGTTGAGTGCAAACGCCATTCGCGCGCTCAATGCCGGTGCGCGTCAGGGCGGCTTTGCGCATGACACCGGCGAGGGTGGTGTCAGTCCGTATCATCGTGAGAATGGCGGCGATATCATCTGGGAGATCGGCTCGGGTTATTTCGGCTGTCGCACCCGCGACGGGCAATTCGATCCGGAAGCGTTTGCGCGCGTTGCGTCCGACGACCAGATCAAGATGGTCGAGCTCAAGATCAGCCAGGGCGCGAAGCCCGGTCATGGCGGTGTGCTGCCGGCCGCGAAAGTATCAGAGGAGATTTCTCTGATCCGCGGCGTGGCGATGGGCGAGGATTGCATTTCGCCCGCCTATCATCGCGCCTTCTCCACCCCCGTGGGGTTGATGCAATTCATCGGCGAGATGCGCAGGTTCTCCGGCGGCAAGCCCGCGGGCTTCAAGCTGTGCATCGGCCATCGATGGGAATTTCTCGCGATTTGCAAGGCGATGCTGCAGACCGGTATCTATCCTGATTTCATCGTGGTCGATGGCAAGGAAGGCGGCACCGGCGCTGCGCCAATCGAGTTCGCCGATCATATCGGCATGCCGATGCGCGACGGTGTCAATTTCGTCCATAACGCACTGATCGGTATAAATGCCCGCGAGCGAATCCACATCGGCGCATCGGGCAAGATCGCGACCGCCTTCGACATGGCGCGGGCAATGGCGCTCGGTGCGGACTGGTGCAACTCCGCGCGCGGTTTCATGTTCGCGCTGGGGTGCATTCAGTCGCTGAGCTGTCATACTGACCGCTGTCCGACCGGTGTTGCCACACAGGATCCACAGCGTAGCCGCGCGCTGGTGGTCGAGGACAAGAGGGTGCGGGTTGCGAATTATCACGGCGCCATGGTGCGCGCGCTCGCCGAACTGATCGCGGCCGCAGGGCTCGAGCATCCCAGCGAGATCAGGCCGATCCATTTCTCGCAGCGCATTTCCGGCAACGAGGTGGTGTCGTTCGCGCAGCTTTACCCGCAGCTTCAGCCGGGCGAGTTGCTGTCCGGCACCGAGAACGCGTGGTTCGGTGAAGCGTGGGAGCTTGCGCAGGCCGAGACGTTCGCACCGAAGGTGTGAGATTTTAGAACTCGCCGTGCAGCCGCGCGGAGAAGATCGACACCGGCCCACGGTCGGCGTTGTAGGCGGGGTTGACGACAAACTGATAATCGGCGGTTGCCGTCAGCTTTGGCGTGATGGCGTAGGCGTAATAGGCCTCCATCAGCCGCTCCTGGCTGTAATTCAGCCGGCCGTCGCCAATGAGAACGCCCATGCCGCCCGCCGCGATAAAATCGCGATGGTCGCGCGACAGAGCGTTGATCGCGCCGCCAAGCCCGATGGTGTCGTTGGGGCGGCCCCATGACTTGCCCTTGATCGACAACCCACCCGAGAGGCTCGCATCGATGTCGGTGAAGGCCATGATCTCAGTCTTGCCGTCGTTCCAGCTCCAGCGGCCGAACAGGCCGACGGTGTCGCTTAACGCCTGTTCGAGGTTGACGACATAGCCGTATTTGATGCGGCCTTCACGCGTGGCGGCGATATCGAGATTAAGCGCGGGATTGTCGAGCGTCGCGCGGTAGCTGCCCGAGAAGGCGCTGTTGATCCATCCGATCGTGCGCAGTTTACCCGGTTGGCCGAACAACATGTAGCGCTGCTCGAATTCCGCGACGTATTCGCCCCGGCGGAAAAGATGCATGTCGAAATTATTGGAATTGGATTCGGCATCCATCAGGAAATAGCCGAAACGCAGCGCCCAGTTTTTCTGGTTCAACTCGGCAGTCGCGCCGTAGCTCAGGCCGACCTTGTCGGCGGAGTAGTCGAACGCGCCTGGTGCCCAGATCGACCAGTTCATGAAATCCTTGCGCGGATCTTTGGCATAGGCGTTGCCGTCAAAGATATCGAGCACGGCGAACTTGCCGACCTGCACCGTCAGGCGGGAGACGTTGGCCTTGCCACCAAGCTGGTTCGGGCCGCTTTCAAGAGTCTCCTGTTCGCCGCCGAAGCCGAAGGTCTGGCGAAGATACATGCGCGATGGGTTGAAGCGCGGATAGGGAAAGTTCGATTTTTGCGCTTCGCCGCTGGAGAATCCGCCCAGCCCGACCGTGTCGCTGAGGCCGAAGCCCTGCACCAGTTCGGGATTGAAATACAGCTCGCCGCCGTCCCAGAGCCGCGCGTTGATATAGAGGCTGTTGCTCCATGTCGCCTTGGCTTGTCCATTTGGGGCAAGGCTGTTCAGGCCGGAATAGGGCGCATGGAAGGCAGGATAGGCTTGCGCCAGATAGGTCGATTGCCCGGAGATTTCCAGATTTGACGGCAAGCCGTCACCGAAGTTGCTGTCGTTCCCGGTGAAGTCGATCTTCCGGTTGAGCCCAAGACGGATGGTCTGGACATCGAACGTGCTTGCACTTTGCAGGCCGGAGCCGAGTTGCACATGGTCGCGGCCGTAATCGCTGTACAGATATTCGACTCGCGCACTCCATTTCGGGCCGATCGCGTATTCGGCGCCGACGCCCGCGATCCATCCTGTGCGCAGCGACAGCTTCTTGTCGTCGAAAGCAGGCGATGTGTATTCGAAGCGTTCGCCCGCGAACGCAAGACCGCCGGTGACGTAAAGCAACCAGCGCGGCGCGGCGTAACCAAGCCGCGCGCGCAGCGAACCGGCATAATCCAGCCGTTCGGTAAGAGTGCCATTCATCGTCGGTGTCACGGCGACGCCGCCGCTGGACTCGATGTAGTTCGGAAAGCTCAGGTCGGCTTCGACGCCGAGCAGGACGCGTGACGGCAGCACCACATTGTAACCGGCCTGCACGCCTGCGGTGGCGGTGCCGAAATGGTTGCGTGTGTTGAAGCTGGCGCCATCGAACACGCTCGCGTGCGAGGAGCCAAAGCCATATGCAAAATGGGCGCCGACATAGGCGCCGCTCCAGTCGAAGACCGGCGCAGCTTTGACCGGGAAGTCGGCGGCGAAGGCGATGGCGCACGGCGAGGCTGCTGCCATCGTCGCTGCAAGCGCGCAGGTGGCAGGCGTGCCGATCGATAAACGGGGCCGACGAATCGCGATCATTGGCCACAGGTGCCATGCCGCCAACCGCCGCGCCACAGGCCGTTGCGTTGTGTGCACTGTCGTCAGGCCGTCACGGACCTGCTGCAAAAAATGGTTGCTCCCCATGACCGCTAAGAACAATAATTGCAAATGATTGTCAATAGCATTGAGAGTGATTTGCAACTGGAAGCAACGGAACGGCTGTCCAGACTTGATGGAAGCTGGTCGAAGTGAGGGCATGCGCTTTCATTGCCGCGATCCGGGATGATCGCAGGCTGAAGCCGAATTTTGCGGAGCAGAAATTTCGTCAGGTCGCGGGACGGTTCGCGAGCCGCGCCATGTCAAAGCCATGGACGTCGGCGAGCAGTTCGCAGAACGCCTTGGCGCCGTGCTCGATCAATTGCCGGCCCTTGTCGGCGCTGGCCAGTGTGGCATCGCCCGCAACGCCGCTCGGGTGCAGGTCCTGCGCCGCCCATGCGAAGGGCGCGGGACGGTGCGGCGACAGCCAGCGGAATTCACGCGCCATCGCAACGCTTGCGGGCTCGAAGTTGGCAATCTTGTCCTTGCGCACCAGATCAGGCTGCGCCGCCAGCATGATCGAGGTCTCGACCGCGCCGCCATGAATGCCGTGAGCGATTTCCTCATGCGGGAAAAGCCCTTCCGGCGTACCGAAACGGTGCCAGTTGGTCGTGACCGCCAGCATCCCGAGGCGGGCACGCAATTCCTGCGCGACAATCGCCATCGGCGCGCTGTTGCCACCATGGCTCGTCACCATGACAAGCTTCTTCACGCCGCTGCGCGCGACACTTTCCCCGAGCGACATCCAGTGGCGGATGGCGACATGATAGGGCAGCGTCACCGTACCGGGGTAGTCGATATGCTCGATTGAAAAGCCGACGCTCTGGACCGGCAAAAATGAGGCCGGAACGTGTCCGGGAAGCAGCGCCTGCACGCGCGCAAGATAAGCCTCCGCGATGAAGGTATCGGTGCCGACCGGCAGATGCGGGCCGTGCTGTTCGGTGGCGGCCAGCGGCAGCACCGCGATCCATTCGCTCGCGGCTGCGGGATCGGTCTCCGGCCAATGGATGGTCGTCCAGTCGCGGGGTGGTGTGGCGCTCATGAATGAAGATATCTTTGGATGCGGTGGAGCTGATCGATTAGAAGGCGATGGGCTCTTTCAGACCAGAGCCCTCGGCTTCTATCATGAGCCAGAACGACCAGCGGAGTCCAATCATGCAGCCTGCCCTTTCGTTACGAGCGTTAACGGCGGCCGGGCTACTGATGTCGATGCTGATACCCTTGCAGGCACAAACCCCGCAAAAGCTCGACAAGGTTGCCTTCGGCACCAACTGGCTGGCGGAGGGCGAGCAGGGCGGCTTCTTCCAGGCGCTTGCGGACGGCACCTACAAGGCATACGGCTTGGATGTGACGATCGTGCCGGGCGGACCCAACGTCAATAACCGCATCCTGTTGCTGTCGAAGAAGCTCGATTTCGATATCGCCGCCAACAATCTGCAGTCGCTCGATGCGGTCGCGAACAAGGTGCCGGTGGTTGCGGTCGCGGCGATGTTCCAGAAAGACCCGCAGGTTTTCATTGCGCACCCGCAGTCGAGAGTCAAAACGCTTGACGATCTCAAGCCGCTGACGCTGTTCGTCTCGAAGGAGGGGATGCCGACCTATTTTCAGTGGCTGAAAAGCGAGCACGGCTTCAGCGAAGATCGCGTCAAACCCTACACCTCCAACGCGCAGCCGTTTCTGGCGAACCGCAACAGCGCGATGCAGGGTTATGTGACGTCCGAGCCCTTTGCCATCGAGCAGAAAGCCAAGTTCAAGCCGACCGTGATCCTGCTCGCCGATTACGGCTTCAACGCCTATTCGACCTTCATCGAGACCAGAACCGATCTGGTCGAGAACAAGCCCGATCTGGTGCAGCGTTTCGTCGATGCCTCGATCATCGGCTGGTACCACTATCTCTACGGCGACAACACAGCCGGCAATGCGCTCATCAAGAAGATGAACCCGGACATGACCGATGCGATTCTGGATTACTCGGTCGCCAAGATGAAGGAATACGGCATCGTCGATTCCGGCGACACGCTCAAGAACGGGATCGGCGCGATGAGCGATGCGCGCATGGAGGATTTCTTCTCGACCATGGTGCATGCCGGTGTCGTGAAGCGGGAGGTCGATTTCCGCAAGGCCTATACGTTGCGCTTCGTCAACAAAGGCGTCGGCCTCGACCTGCGTCTCGCGAAATGACGGCCATCAGTTGCAAGGGCGTCACGCGGCGCTATGCCAACGGCACGGAGGCGCTCGGCCCGGTCGATCTGAAAATCCGCGAAGGCGAGTTCGTCTCGCTGCTCGGCCCTTCGGGTTGCGGCAAGTCGACCTTGCTGCGGATCATCGCAGGGCTCGATGCTCCGAGCACGGGGAGCGTCGCTGTCGATGCACGCGCGCGATCGTCGCGCGGGATCGGTTTTGTGTTTCAGGAGCCGACACTGATGCCGTGGGCGAGCGTGCGCGACAATGTCCGCCTGCCGCTCCGGCTGACGGGAGATGACAGCCCGGCAGGCCATGCGCGGATCGACGATTGTCTCGCCCGCGTCGGCCTCACCGAATTCGCCGAAGCCTATCCGCGCCAATTGTCCGGCGGCATGAAGATGCGGGCGTCACTTGCCCGCGCGCTGGTGACGGACCCCGATATCCTGCTCCTGGACGAGCCGTTCGCGGCGCTCGATGAAATCACCCGCTTTCGCCTCAACAACGACCTGCTGGCGCTGTGGCGCGACCTGCGCAAGACGGTGGTGTTCGTCACCCATTCGGTGTTCGAATCCGTCTTTCTGTCGCAGCGCGTGATTGTCATGACCGCACGGCCCGGCCGGATTTTCGCGGAACACCGGATCGATGCACCCGAGCCGCGCGGCGAGAGCTTCCGCACCTCGGCATCCTATGCCGGCTTCTGCCGCGAGGTTTCCGCCATGCTGGGGCAGGCGAGCGTGCAGGACAGCGGACGGGTTGCCTGATGGGCAAGGATCAAGAGCAAACCAGAGCGATGCCCTCCCAAGATCGCCCGTTGCCGCAGGCGCTGCGCGTGCTGCTGCCCGTGATCGTCTTTGCCGTGCTCATGGGGCTTTGGGAGGCGACGGTCCGCCTGCGCGAGATCCCGCCTTACATCCTGCCCGCCCCGAGCCTGATCGTGCAGACGCTGGTGAAGGACTGGGGCATCCTGTTTGCCTCGCTGCTGACCACGCTGCGCGCAACTCTGGAGGGGTTTCTCGCCGCGGTCATCGGCGGCGTCGGCCTTGCGTTGCTGTTCAACCGCGCAAGGTGGGTGGAGGATGCATTCCTGCCCTATGCGGTGATCCTGCAAGTTACGCCGGTTATCGCTATCGCGCCGCTGTTGCTGGTCTATCTGCCGCAGCATCTGGCCGTGGTCGCCTGCGCCTGGATCGTGGCATTCTTTCCCGTGCTGTCGAACACGCTGCTCGGGCTCAAATCTGTCGACCGGAATCTGGCTGGATTGTTCGCATTGTACGATGCCTCGCCGGCGCAGAAGCTGTGGCGGCTTCGTTTGCCCTCGGCGCTGCCCTACATCATGGGCGGCTTGCGGATCGCGGGCGGCCTGTCGCTGATCGGTGCAGTGGTCGCGGAAATTGCGGCGGGCTCCGCCGGCTCCGGCTCGGGCCTTGCCTTCCGGATCGCGGAGGCGGGCTATCGCCTCGACATTCCGCGGATGTTTGCGGCACTGGCGCTCTTGTCGGCTGCCGGGATTGTGATTTATGCCGGGCTCTCGGCGGTGTCGCGCCTCGTGCTACGACACTGGCATGAGAGTGCGGTGGAAGGAGATTGACGACGATGGCGAACGAGACGGCGAAGCCCGACATCCTGATTTATGGTCCGAAGAAGCCTCTGATCGAGCGGGGTCTCGCCGAGCGCTTCAATGTGCACATCTTCCACCACCCGGATGACCTCGCCAAACTCTCGCCCGAGCAGGCCCAAAACATTCGCGGCATGGCGATCACCAATCTGGTCAGGGCCGACCGCGCGATGCTGGCGCGTTTCCCGAAGCTCGAAATGATTGCCTCCTTCGGCGTCGGCTACGATCACGTCGATTTCCGCTATGCGGCGGAGCACAACATCGTTGTCACCCATACGCCGGACGTGCTGACCGATGAGGTCGCCGACACGGCGATCGGGCTGTTGATCGCAACGCTGCGCGAATTCATCACCGCCGACCGTTATGTGCGCGAAGGCCGCTGGGCCAAGCAGAGTTATCGTCTCAGCCCCGGATCGCTGCGCGACCGCACCGTCGGCATTGTCGGCATGGGCCGGATCGGTCAGGCGATTGCAAAACGTCTGGACGCTTTCGGCGTGCCGATCGTCTACCACTCGCGCAATCCGGCGGCGGGTGTCTCCCACAAGCACTATCCGAACCTGATCGAGATGGCGAAGGCGGTCGATACCCTGATCGCCATCACGCCGGGCGGCGCTTCGACATTGAAGATGATCAATGCCGAAGTGCTGAAGGCGCTGGGGCCGCGCGGTGTGTTCATCAATGTCGCGCGCGGCTCGGTGGTGGACGAGGAGGCGCTGATCGCGGCCCTTCAGGATGGAACGATCATGGCCGCCGGGCTTGATGTCTTCGCACATGAGCCAAATGTGCCGGAGGCATTCTGGTCGATGGACAATGTGGTGTTGCTGCCCCATATCGCGTCGGCCTCGGTGGCGACGCGAGACGCGATGGATCAGCTTGTGGTCGATAATCTGCTGAACTGGTTCTCCGGCAAGCCGGCGTTGACGCCGGTGCCCGAGACGCCTTTCGGGAAGCGTGCATGATCTGCCGTGCCGCCGTTCTGGCTGTCTGTGTCGCCGCAGGCTTTTGGCCTGCGACGGCGGCGTTCGCGCAAGAGGATGGCGCGGCCCAGACCAAGGCCATGTTAGGCCAGTGGGAACTGGCCACGGCGGGGCGCGACCGGACCTGCGTGGTGACGCTGAAGAACGACACCGTGCCGCTCGGCATGAAACTCGATCTGGAGAAGGGATGTGCGGAAGCCCTGCCGTTCACCGGCGCGATTGCGTCATGGACGGTGAAGGGCCTCGACATCGTCCGTTTTCAGGATGCGAAGGGTGCCTCCGTGCTGGATGTCACCGAAGTCGAGAACGGCATTCTCGAGGGCGTGCGCAGCGGCGAGGGCGTCTACATTCTTCAAGGCCTGGCGGCGGCGCGTGCGCTGTCGAAATCGACCGACCAGATGATCGGCGACTGGGCGATGGTGCGCGGCAACGGCAATCCGATCTGCGGCCTGACGCTCACCAACAACGAGGCGGGCAATCCCGAGAACTTCCAGGTCTTCCTTAAGCCGAAATGCGATCCGCTGGTGAGTCGCTTCGGACCGGTGATGTGGCGGCTTGAGCGCGGCGAGATGCTGCTGATCTCATCAAGCGGCGAAGTCTGGCGGTTCGGTGCCGACGATCATGCGCAATGGCGGCGGATTCCCGACAGCGCCGATCCGTTCATCATGGTGCGCCAGTAAGCCTGCGCGCGACTTACATCAGCTTCATGCCCTTGAGGCTCGAATGGCCGTTCTTGCCGACAATGATGTGGTCGTGCACGGAAATGCCGAGCGGGGCCGCGATGGCGACGATGGATTTCGTCATCTGGATGTCGGCCTGTGATGGCGTCGGATCGCCCGAGGGGTGATTGTGGACCAGGATGATCGCGGTTGCCGACAATTCCAGCGCGCGCTTGACCACTTCGCGGGGGTAGACCGGCGTGTGATCCACGGTGCCAACCTGCTGCAGTTCGTCAGCGATCAACTGGTTGCGCTTGTCGAGAAACAGGATCCGGAATTGCTCCTTGTCGGCAAACGCCATGGCGGTGCGGCAATAGTCGATCACGTTCGACCATGACGACAGCATGGTAGGCTGCTTGACCTGCCCCTTGGCGACGCGGCTTGCGGTTGCCGCGATCAGCTTCATCTCGGTCACGGCGGCATCGCCCAGTCCGTTGATTTCGCGCAGCCGCGCTTCCGGCGCATGGACCACCTCGGCGAATGAGCCGAACCTCGCGATCAGCGTTTTCGCCAACGGCTTGACGTCGCGCCGCGGCAGCGCGCGAAACAGCACCATTTCCAGCAGCTCATAATCGCTGAGGGCATCGGGGCCTGCATCGCGAAAGCGGTCCCGCAATCGCTCCCGATGGCCGTGATAATGCGGCGCTTCGGAGAAGCCGGACTGGTCTGACGGATCGTCAGCGTTTTCAGACATGGGGGCACGGTCGCGAACTGACTGTGGCCACCATGCCGTGCCTGCCATCTTTTGCAAGAAGCAATTGCGGCGCGTCCGCTACGAAATCAGGCCGCGTTGTAGGGAGGCTTGTCGAGCTTGCCGGGGGAGAGCGTGAAAATCTCGACGCCGTCCTGCGTCACGCCGACGGAATGCTCGAACTGCGCCGACAGCGAGCGGTCCCGCGTCACCGCGGTCCAGCCGTCGGAGAGAATTTTCACGTGCGGCTTGCCGAGATTGATCATCGGCTCGATGGTGAAGATCATGCCGGGGCGCAGCGCCACGCCTTCTCCAGGCTTGCCGATATGGATGATGTTCGGCTCGTCGTGAAACAGCCGGCCGAGGCCATGGCCGCAGAAATCGCGGACCACGCTCATCTGCTGCGGCTCGACGAAGCTCTGGATCGCATGGCCGATGTCGCCGGTGGTGGCGCCCGGCTTGACGGCGGCGATGCCGCGCATCATCGCCTCATAGGTCACGTCGATCAGCCGCTCGGCGCGCCGTGAGATCGCCCCCGCCGTGTACATGCGGCTGGAATCGCCGTACCAGCCGTCGACGATCAGGGTGACGTCGACGTTGACGATGTCGCCTTCCTTCAACTGGCGGTCGCCGGGGATGCCATGGCAGACCACATGGTTGATCGAGGTGCAGGTCGAGTGGCGGTAGCCGCGATACATCAGCGTCGCGGGAATGGCGTCATGCGCGATCGCGAACTTGCGGACGAATTCATCGATCTGCGAGGTGAAGATGCCCGGCCGCACGATCGGCACCAGCTCGTCGAGGCATTGGGCGGTCAGCGCACCGGCCTTTCGCATTCCGGCAAAGCCAGCCGGGCCGTGCAGCTTGATCTGGCCGGTCTTGCGCGCGGCAGCCTGGGTAGCGTCAACGTAATTCATGGAAAGTCTGACTTCGAAGGGGTTGCGGGCACGCTGGCCGGATCACGCTAATTTAATGCCTTGCCGCCAATTCGCAACCTTTGCGCCCGGGGTGCGGGTCATTCCGCGCCGGGCTTGGCGGCGGGGCCGGAATTGTCCGATGGAACCTCGAGGATGGTTTCCACCGGCAGCGCGCCGCTGCGGACACGGAGTTCGCGCACCGGGTAGGGCACGCGGATGTTTTCGTTCTTGAAGGCGGTCCAGAGCCCCTGCATCACGTTGCTGCGGACATTGTCCATGCCGACATCGAGATCGGCGACCCAGAAGGTCAGCGCGAACTTCATTCCGGTTTCGGCGAATTCGGTGAGCAGGCAATTCGGCGCCTTGAAGGTCGCGACGTTGTGCGTGTTGCGGGCGATGTCGACGGCCAATTCGCAGACCCGGTTCGGGTCCGCTTCGTAATTGGTGGCGAAGTTGACCTTCACCAGCATGGTCTTGTCGGTATAGGTCCAGTTGATGACGCGCTGGGTGACGAGATCCTCGTTCGGAATCAGAATCTCGCGCCCGTCGCCCGCCGCCACCGAGATGTAGCGGGTGTTCATCGAGCTGATTTTCCCGGTGCTGTCGCCGATGGTGACGAGATCACCCGGCTTGACCGATTTGTCCGCGAGCAGGATCACGCCGCTGATGAAATTGGCGATGATCTTCTGCAGGCCGAAGCCGAGACCGACGCCGATCGCCCCCGAGAACAGCGCGAAGGCCGACAGATCGATGCCGACCGCCGACATCACCATGGCGATGGCGGCGACGACGAGCGCGACCCGCACGAGCTTGATCAGCAGGACCTGAACCGACGGGGTGAGGTCGCGCGAGTGGGCGATCCGGGCTTCGATGAAATTGCCGGCCGCGCTGACGAGCCACATCGCGATGGCGAGCAGCACGCCCGCCTTGATCAGCACCAGCGGCGTCAGCCGCAGCGTGCCCATGGTGATCGAGATCGAATCGAGCGCGCTGGACACATCGTCGAGGCGGCCGATGATGCTGAGCGCGGCCACGGCCCATGCCGCGATGGACACCACGCGGACCACGAATTCGTTGCGGATTACGCTGGTGGCGATGCGGATGATGAGCCAGGCGGTCGCGAGATTGACCGCCGTCGACAGCACGTAACCGCGATAGAGCAGCCCGGTCTGGACCATGACCACCCGCGATATTTCGGCCAGCAGCGCGAAAATGATCGTGCCGGCGCGTTGCATCACGGTCCGGGCGAACAGCCGCAGCGGCGCCGGCCAGCCCATCGTCAGCGAGGTCACGTCGAATCGGGCCCGCAGGCTGCTTCCCAAGGCCAGCGAGATACCGGCGGCGACCAGGATGATGCCGAACTGCAGATAGAACCACGGCGAGGTGATTTCCCCGCCGATGGATTGCAGCGCGCGATTCAGGGCGTCTCGCAGGTCGTCCCAATCCATTGGCAGGTCCCGTCAGGTGAAGCAGGGGGAATTCGTCTTCTCATGCGTCCTTGCGACGCAGGCGTCAATATCGGCAAGGCTTGCGCAAGGGTCGCACATGGCGCGCGCCGGTCGCGATGCGATGCGTTTAGCGCCGGGAATCCGGCGCATTTATGATGCCGAGATTTTGTTTGGCGATCCGCCGTGACACCTATAAGCAGATTGAAGCGCAAGTCGAAAGCCCCCGCCGCCCATGGCCATCCTCGATTCCGTCAGTCTCACGATCCTGCTCGGCTCCGTGCTGATCATGGCTGGCATATTGTCGAGCTTGCTGGCCCTCCGCTTCGGCGCGCCATTGTTGCTGGTCTTCCTTGGTCTCGGCTTGCTCGCGGGCGAAGGCGGCCTCGGCAAGCTGAAATTCGACGATGTGAGGATCGCCTATCTGGTCGGCTCCACGGCACTGGCGCTGATCCTGTTCGACGGCGGACTGAAGACGCGCTTCCAGAGCATCCGCGCGGTCCTCGCGCCCTCGGCGGTCCTCGCCACCGTGGGCGTCCTTCTGACGGCGCTGCTGACGACCCCGGTCGCCAAATACGTACTCGATCTGAACTGGCCGGAATCCTTCCTGCTCGGCGCCGTGGTCGCCTCGACCGATGCCGCGGCGGTATTTCTTCTGGTTCATGCGCAGGGCCTGCGTCTTCGTCCGCGCATCGGCGCGACGCTGGAGGTCGAATCCGGCACCAACGATCCGTTCGCCGTGTTCCTCACGATGGTGCTGGTGGAATTCCTGTCGCTCGGGAAAGGCTCGGCATCGCACATCTTCTGGCAGTTCACGCAGGAGGCCGTGCTCGGCATCGTCATCGGTCTGGTCGGCGGGCGGCTCGTGGTGTTCGCGCTGAACAAGATTTCCCTGCCGCAGGGTCTGCACGCGCCGTTCGTGACGACGGCGGCGCTGGTAATTTTCGGCTTCGCGCAGATCGATCACGCCTCCGGCTTTCTCGCGGTCTATCTCGCCGGGATCGTGATCGGCAACCGGCCCACGCGCGCGCACAATTCGGTGCTGACGTTTCTCGACGCCGCGACATGGCTTGCGCAGATCGTGATGTTCGTGCTGCTCGGCCTTCTCGCGTCGCCCGACAAGCTGGTGGCGGTGGCGCTGCCCGCGCTGGTGGTGGCGCTGGCGCTGATGTTTGTCGCACGCCCCGTGGCGGTGTTTCTCTGTCTCGCGCCGTTTCCTTTTCAATTGCGGGAAAAAATATTCATCTCATGGGTCGGCTTGCGCGGCGCGGTTGCGATCTTCCTTGCGTCGATTCCGCTGCTGCTGGACCTGCCGAAGGCGCAGATCTATTTCAACGTGGCTTTCATCGTCGTGATGGTGTCCCTGTTGCTGCAGGGCTGGACGCTCGGTTTCGCCGCGAGGAAATTGCATGTCGCTCTGCCGCGCACCGATCGCGGCCCGCGCCGTATCGAACTGGACCTGCCCGGACAGCTTGAGCAGCAACTGGTCGGTTACGCCGTGCGGCCGAACAGCCTGTTCCTGAAACGGGGCCTCATTCCATCATGGTCGAAGCCGACGCTGGTGATCCGCGAGGAGAAGATTCTCTCCGCGGCCGAAGCGGCGCCGGTGCAGAAGGGCGATTATCTCTATCTGCTCGCGCCGCCGGAGAAAGCCGGCGCGCTCGACCGCTTTTTCGTCGACATGGCGCCCGCCACGGCTCCCGATCCGAATTTGCTCGGGGACTTCATGCTCGCGGGAGACGTGACGCTGGAGGCCGTCGGCGAGGTTTATGGCATCGATGTCCCGGCGGACGTGAAGCCGCTGACGCTGGCGGATTATTTCGACATCCATCTGGACGGCGCGCCGCGGGTCGGCGCGGCGTTGCCGCTCGGCTCCATCGCGCTGGTGGCGCGCGGCATCGGCGGCAACCGCGTCAATGTCATCGGTCTGCGGCTGTCGCAGGATGAAAGGCCGATCCGCGTGCCGCGGCGTATCCCGGCGATCCAGCGCAAGGTCCTGCGGCTCTGGAAGAGGCTGTCGAGTACTTAGTGGACGGAATCTTCAGTTTTAGAGCGCGCGCGAGGGGATCAGCAGCGGCCCATCCGGAGTCTCGATCCGGTGCACCGAGATATTGAAGATCTGTGCGATGCGTTCCGGCGTCAGCGCCGCCACCGGCGTGTCGTTGGCGATGATGCGACCCTCGTTCATCAGCACCACGCGGTCGGCGAACCGCGCCGCCAACGTGAGATCGTGAATGATCGCCAGCACCGCCGCGCCCTGATGGGCGATGCCGCGCAGCAATTCCATGACGATGAGCTGGTGACGTTCGTCGAGCGCGGCGATCGGCTCGTCGGCGATCAGCACGGAAGCCCGTGTGGCGAGCGCACGCGCGAGCGCGACGCGGGCCCGTTCGCCGCCGGACAGCGTGGTGACGATGCGGGTGGCGAGCGCGTCGGTGGTGGTTGCTTCCATCGCATCCAGGATGGCGGCGCGATCCTCGGGCGTCACTTGCGAGAACGGATCGGCATGCGGCTCCCGGCCCAGCGCCACGATGTGCTCGACGCTCATCGGCCAGTGGAATTCGTGGCCCTGCGGCAGATAGGCCAGCGCGCGGGCGCGTTCGCGTGCACTCATGGCGGCGAGCACGGTGCCGTCGAGGCTGACATTGCCCTGCGAGGGAATAAGCCCCGCCATGGCGCGGGCCAATGTGGTCTTTCCGGCGCCATTCGGCCCGGCGAGCACGGTCAGCTCGCCCGCATTCAGAACGAGATTGGCACCGGTGACGATGATGCGTGCGCCACGATGGACGGTGAGGTTGTCCGCGCGAAGGCGAGGGGCGAGGTCGGGTTTCATGCCGATTCCTCCAGCACCTGACGTTCGCGGAAGATCATCGCGATGAAGAACGGGACGCCGATCAACGCGGTGATGACGCCGATCTTGATTTCCAGCGGGCCGGGCACCAGCCGCACGATGATGTCGGCGGCGAGCAAAAGTGCCGCGCCTGCCAGTGCGGACGGCAGCAGCGTGCGCGCCGGGTCGGAGCCGTAGAACCGCCGCACCAGATGGGGTGCTACGAGGCCGACGAAGGAAATCGCGCCCGCGACCGACACGGCGGCGCCGACGCCGAGCGCCACGCCGATCACGACCCAGATTCGCACCCGCCCGACGTTGACGCCGAGCGAGGAGGCTGCATCCTCGCCGAGCGTCAAGGCGCGAAAGGCGCGGGCATTCGCGGCAAGCACGATCCAGCTCGCGATCATGAACGGTGCCGCGATCCAGACATGGATCATGCTGCGGTCGCGCAGCGAGCCGAGCAGCCAGAATGCGATCTCCAGCGCGATGTAGGGATTGGGCGCGAGGTTGAGGACGAGCGCGATGGCGGCACCTGCGAGGCTTGCAAGCGCGAGGCCCGCGAGCAGCGTCATGGTCAGCGAAGCGCGACGGCCCGCGATGGCGACCAGCGCGCCGACCGAAAGCAATGCACCAGCGATGCCGCCGAGCGGGACCGCGAGCGAGACAGGGCTGACCAGCCCGAACGCCATCAGGCCTGCGGCGGTCGCGGCGGCGGCCTGTGGTGCGCCGAACAGCGACGGTTCGGCAAGCGGGTTGCGCAGCAATCCCTGCAGCGATGCGCCCGCGATCCCGAACGTGGCGCCGATCAAGGCAGCGAGCAGCGTGCGCGGCAGGCGCACGTCGCGGACGATGATCGAGGCGACTCCCTGATCGGAGACCAGAGATTTCGCCACGGTCTCCGCGCCAAAATGGGCGGGGCCCGTCATCAACGACGCCGCGAACAGCACTGTGACGAGTGCTGCGAGCAGAAGCGTGAGCAAACTTCCCGGTCGGTCGAAGGCCATCTCATTCCGGCTGATTCAGCGCGCCAAAGGCTGGCGCGACAGGGTGGGCGTGGCATAACAGGGTGCTGCGATCAAGAAAATGGCGATCAGGGCAATGCCGGTCTGGAAAATGTCGATCTGGAAAGCGTCCCTGGGCGTTTGTCTCCTGCTGCTTGGCAGCGCCGGTTGCAGGGCCGCTCCCCCCAAGCATGTGGTGTCTTTCAACCTTTGCGCGGACCAGTTGCTGCTGGCGCTGGCCGACCCTTCGCAGATCGCGGCCCTGTCGCCCTATGCGACGGACGGCACGCTGTCGGTCATGGCGAAGCAGGGCGCGGCCTTTCCGAAGATCGACTGGAATTCGGAATCGATCGTCAATCTCGCGCCCGATCTGGTGCTGTCCGGGTTCAGCGATCGCCCGACGCAGACGATTCTGGCTGCGACCGGCCTGCGCGTGGTGGAGGTCGCGCTGGTCCGCAATCTGGATGAGGCGCGCGCGCAGGTGCGCGAGATCGCAGCGCTTCTCGGTCATCCCGAACGCGGCGAGGCGCTGGCCGACAAACTGCAACGCGCCGAAAACGATCTCAAAGCCGTGGCGCTGAAGCCGCCACGCACCGCCATCGTTTTGCAGCGGGAAGGTTATACGGAGGGCACCGAGAGCCTTGTCGCATCGATGCTGGCCACGGCCGGATTGAAGCCGCCGCCGAATGCGCGTGGTGGCATCGGCGGCTTCATGGACATGGAAACGCTTTTGACGGCCGGGCCGGATATTCTGGTGTTGCAGGAGACGGCGAGCCACGCCACCGATCAGGGCGCGCTGTTTCTCACCCATCCTGCGTTGCGCGCGCGCTACGACGAGACCAGGCGCATCAGCCTGCCGTCGCGCTACACGCTGTGCGGCGGCCCGGCCTTGCTCGAAGGCCTCGGCGTGCTGAAGGATGAGCTGAAGAAACTTCGTTAAGCGGGAAGAATCTCCGGGCCGCCCTGTGCGACGATGCGTCCGTGTTTGAGCATCACCACATGGCCTGCGAGACGGCGCGTCTCGTCCGGATCGTGGCTGACATAGACCATCGGGATGTTTTCCTCGTCGCGCAGCCGCTCGAGATAGGGCAGGATTTCCGCCTTGCGATCCTGATCGAGCGAGCCGAGCGGTTCATCGAGCAGAAGCAATCGCGGCTTTGACAGCAGCGCACGGCCGAGCGCGACGCGCTGGCGTTCGCCGCCGGACAATTGCCCTGGCCGCCGGGTCTGGAGATGGCCGATGTCCAGCAAATCGAGGATGCGCTTGAGATGAGTGGGGTCCGGCGCGAGCTTGTTCATGCGCCGGCCGTAATCGAGATTCTGTGCGACGTTGCGATGGGGAAACAGCCGCGCGTCCTGAAACACGTAGCCGATGCGGCGGCGATAGGGCGGCACATGCAGGCCCTTCGCGGTGTCATCAACCGTTTCGCCGCCGATGACGATGGTGCCGCGGTCGGGCTTCGACAGGCCTGCGATCATGTGGATGATCGAGCTTTTGCCGGCACCGGACGGCCCGAACAGGCCGATGACGGGACTGTCGCTCTGGAACGCGGCTTCGAGCTTCAGTGTGCCGAGCTGCTTGGTGACATCGACGTTCAGCATGTCACAGCCCGTGAACGCGGCGCAGCGCCCGCCGCGCGAAGAATTCCGACGCAACCAATGCGCCGATGGCCATGATGGCGGAAATGATGACGAGCCGCAGCGCGGGCAAATCGCCATCGGGCGTCTGGATCAGCGAATAGATCGCCGATGAAATGGTTTGCGTCTCGCCGGGAATATTCGAGACGAAGGTGATGGTCGCGCCGAATTCGCCGAGCGCTTTGGCAAAACCCATAATCATCCCGGCAACGATGCCGGGCAGCGCGAGCGGCAGCGTCACGGTGAGAAACACCTGCCAGGGTGTTGCACCGAGCGTGCCCGCGGCCTGCTCCAGCCTGCGGTCGATCGCCTCGATCGACAACCGCATCGGCCGCACCAGCAAGGGAAAAGACATCACGCCGCAGGCGAGCGCCGCGCCGGTCCAGCGGAACGAGAAAACGATGCCGAGATAGTGGTCGAGGAATTCACCGACCGGCCCTTTCCGCCCGAAGCTCAGCAGCAGGAGATATCCGGTGACGACGGGCGGCAGCACCAGCGGCAGATGGATCAGCGCATCGAGGAGCGCCTTGCCCCAGAAATCGCGGCGCGCCAGCAGCCACGCCACGGCGATGCCGATTGGCGTGGATACCAGCGTGGCGACGACGGCGACACGAAGCGAAAGCTCGATCGCCGTCCATTCTTCGGGGGTGATATCGAACACGCGACGGACAATATCACTTATGAGGTCGGCTTGATCAGGTAACTGAAGCCGTACTTCTCGAACGTGGCTTTTGCCGCCGAACTCTTCAGGAACGCCAGATAGTCCGCGGTGCCGTCCTTGGCGGTGGCGGTCGCCGCCACCGGATAGATGATCGGGGGATGCGAATCCGCCGGGAAGGTGCCGACGATCTTCACGCCGGGATCGACCTTGGCGTCGGTGGAATAGACGATGCCAAGCACGGCTTCGCCGCGCGACACCAGCGCCAGCGCGGCGCGGACGTTTTCAGCCATCGCCATTTTCGGCTCGACGGCCTGCCACGCGCCGAGCTTCTCCAGCGCGGCCTTGGCGTATTTTCCGACCGGCACGGCCTTGACGTCGCCGGTGGTGACCTTGCCGTCACCGGCGAGCTTGGCGAGATCGAAGCCCTGCTTGATGTCGACGTGGCTGATCTTGGAATCCTTCGGTGCGATCAGGACGATGCTGTTGCCAAGCAGGTCGATGCGGGTGGCGGGATTCACGCTCTTGTTCTTGATGGCGTAGTCCATCCAGGCGGTGTCGGCCGAGATGAAGACGTCGGCAGGCGCGCCCTGTTCGAGCTGCTTGGCGAGCGCGGACGAGGCGGCGTAGCTTGCGGTGACCTTGTTGCCGGACTTCGCGGCATAGGCGGCGTCGACATCGTCGAGCGCGTTCTTCATCGAGGCTGCGGCGAAGTTGATGAATGTCTTGGCTGAGGTTGCGGCGGCGGGCTTGGCATCCTGGGCGAAGGCCTGCGTGGCGAGCGGCGCGCTAACCAGCGCAGCGGCAAGAAAAATCCGGGAAAACAATTGCATGAGGCGCTCCATATCCCTCCGTCTGAAAAATCTGGACGGAGTCCTGATGTCGGATGGGAAGATAAGAAATTGGAAGCGCCGTTCCAAAGGCCTTGGCGGGCTTACGGCGGGCCAAAGCGTCGTGCGAGGCGCACCATATCAGGCAGGACGGGCGCGTAAAGGGTCGGTGCTGCCGCACTTTGGCGGGTTGTCCAGCCGCGCCAATGTTCTGGCCGGGTACAGGGCAATGGGTTGCGTGCCGCGATGCGGTGGTCTCCTCAATCGGAGGAGGGCACCACCGCGAGCTTGATCGCATTGGCCGCGACACCGCTGATCTGCACGGTCGTGGAGCCGGCAGCGAGACTGAATTTCATGGTCCTGCGGATGCCGTTGCAGCCGGTCACGCCGCTGAATTCTGTCGGCTTGAGATAGTTGCCGTCCTGAATGACATCGACCCATGCGGAATCCGAGACGCTGACGGTATAGATTCCGCCGGGAATCTGGCCGAGGCGCAGGTATCCGGCAAAGGTGCCCGGCTTTTGCGTCCGTTCGGAGGGTTTCGGCAATCCCGCGTCCGCCACGGGGGGCAACGACAACGTTACCGCGAGAGGCGGCAGCGTCGGCGCATCCACGCCCGATTTCAAAGTGGGAAGATCGGGCGTGGTCAGGAGCGCGCGCTCGCGCGTCACCGGCCATTTGAAGTGCTCGCAGCCGGCAGGCTCGGCCGCGTAAGCGGGCGCAAGGCCTAGCATCAGGATGGCGAGGGCAAGAGGCTTGCGCATCAGTTCACCGCGATCATCACGTCGGACGCCTTGATGACGGCGATCACGTTATCGCCCTTCTTCAGGGCGAGTTCATCGACCGCTTCGTTGGTGATCGCCGAAGTGACGATCTGGCCGCCGCCGATATCAACGCGGACATGAGACGTGGTCGCACCCTTGGTCACTTCGACGACTTTTCCCTTGATCTGGTTACGGGCACTGATGCGCAAGTGTGTCTCCTTATGAGGTTCGTCGGCTTCGGAATGGAGGGTACGCTCCGAAAAAATGGCAGGATTGTGTGTGCCGGAAAGTTGCAGGATGCGGCATGACGCTCGGATGAGCAAGCGGCGCGCGGCGTCTTCAGAGGCTTTATACTTTAGAATTTTCTAAACTAATGACAGGGGCGATGAGACCGCGATCTTCAGTCAGCGCGCATGAAGAACCGTGCGGCATGCGGCGGGCAGGTCCGCCAACGTCAAGGGCGGCCTCGGTTTCGGCGGCACCTTCGGAGGTCTCGGATGCAGCACCGCGTCGCTGAACCAGTAGGCGAAATCCTTGGGCGCACAATGCTCGTTGTGATCCGGCGGCGTTTGCGGCTCGCAGCCCGCGCTGCCCGCCGGGCATTTGATGCGGATGTGGAAATGATAGTCGTGGCCATACATCGGACGGATCTTCGAGAGCCAGTGCCGGTCGCCGGTGGCCTCGCGGCACAGCGCTTTCTTGATCGCGGCGTTGACGAAGATGCGCTCGACCTGCGGCGCTTCGGCGGCGGCGCGAATGACCTTGAGATGTTCGGGCGTCCAGACGCTCGGATCGATGTCGAGACGATCCTTCCGCACCATCTGCACCGCGGACATGTTTTCGCGCTCCATGCGCGTGAGCGTGCGGTTCGGCATCGGCGTCAGCCAGATGTCGGCATCGAGCCCGATCTGGTGGCTGGCGTGCCCGGTGAACATCGGCCCGCCGCGCGGCTGCGACATGTCGCCGACCAAGAGGCCCGGCCAGCCGAGCTTGTGCGCCCTGGCCGCGAGCTTTTCCAGAAAGGCAATGAGTGCGGGGTTGCCCCAGTTGCGGTTGCGCGACAGCCGCATCACCTGCCAGGTCGGCCCGTCGATCGGCAGCGCCTGCGCGCCCGCGAGACAGCCCTTGGCGTAGAAGCCGATCGAGCTTGGCGCGAGTTTCGCCGGCGCAAGTTCGCGCCCGAACAACTGCTTCGCGGCGAGATGCGGATCGTTCGGATTGGCGAGCGGCGGCAGAGGTTGCGGATGCAGCGTGCCTTTGTCCTGCGCGAGCGTCGCGAAGGGTGCGAGAGAGCAAGCGAGAGCGAGAATCAGGCGCACGAATCTCATGCCGCTTTATAACCCATCACGCAATTCCAAACGAGGCGAAGCGGCCGGTGTGAAGCTTTCAAGGTGTGTCATTAAAAAATCCCCGGCGGGAACCGGGGATTCTCAATCGATAAAACACATTCAAAATGAAAAGGCTATTTGGCCTGATCGTCGATGGTTGCTCCCGGCGCGTGCTGCTTGATCGAGTCGATCGCGTGTAATGCAGAGGCCTTTTGCGCGTAACCTTCCGAACTGCACATCGTTTCGCCGTTCGGCGCCTTGAAACGAAACCGGAATTCTCCGGCCTTGTCCTTGTAGACTTCAAACCTGTAGGCCATCGCTGCCTCCGTTGCTTGAGATACATGCGGAGGCAAGCGTCGGGGCATGGCGGAGCGGAGTCAAGGCGCGTTGGATCGGCGCGCGGTATGATGTGCCGGTCTTGATGAAATCATTCAACCGGAATTTTGCCGGTGAGAATGCCGATCTCTCTCAGCTATCGACCTTCAGCGCGGCGATGAAGGCTTCCTGCGGAATGTCGACCTTGCCGAACTGCCGCATCTTCTTCTTGCCTTCCTTCTGCTTCTCCAGAAGTTTGCGTTTACGCGTGATGTCGCCGCCGTAGCACTTCGCGGTGACGTCCTTGCGCAGCGCGCGCACGGTTTCACGCGCGATCACCTTGCCGCCGATCGCCGCCTGAATCGGGATCTGGAACATGTGTGGCGGAATCAGTTCCTTCATCTTCTCGACCATGGCGCGGCCACGGCCCTCGGCGCGCGAGCGATGCACCAGCATCGACAGCGCATCGACCGGCTCGTTGTTGACGAGGATCTGCATCTTCACGAGGTCCGCCGCCTTGTAGTCGGTGAGGTGATAGTCGAACGAGGCGTAGCCTTTGGAAACTGATTTCAGCCGGTCATAGAAATCGAACACCACTTCGTTGAGCGGCAATTCGTATTTCGCCATCGCGCGACTGCCGACGTAAGTGAGTTCCTTCTGGGTGCCGCGCCGCTCCTGACAGAGCTTGAGCACCGAGCCGAGGTATTCGTCCGGCGTCATGATCGTCGCTTCGATCCACGGCTCCTCGATCTCGGCGATCTTCACCACGTCCGGCATGTCGATCGGATTGTGAATCTCGATCTCCTGCCCGTCGGTGAGGTGCATCTTGTAAATCACGGACGGTGCGGTCGCGATCAGGTTGAGATTGAACTCGCGCGACAGGCGCTCCTGAATGATCTCGAGATGCAACAGGCCGAGGAAGCCGCAGCGGAAGCCGAAGCCCAATGCCGCGCTGGTTTCCATCTCGAACGAGAAGCTCGCGTCGTTGAGGCGCAGCTTGCCCATCGCCGCACGCAGCGTTTCGAAGTCATCGGCGTCGACCGGGAACAGGCCGCAGAACACCACCGGGATCGCCGGCTTGAAGCCCGGCAGCATTTCGGTGACCGGTTTGCGATCGTCGGTGATGGTGTCGCCGACGCGGGTGTCAGCGACTTCCTTGATCGCCGCGGTGATGAATCCGACTTCGCCGGGGCCGAGTTCGTCTACCTGCGTCATCTTTGGGGTAAAGAAGCCGACGCGCTCGACGTCGTAGGCGGCACCCGTGCCCATCATACGGATACGGTCGCCCTTCTTCATCACACCGTCGACGACGCGGATCAGAACGACGACGCCGAGATAAACATCGTACCAGCTATCGACCAGCAGCGCCTTCAGCGTCGCGTCGCGATCGCCTTTCGGCGGCGGCAGGCGCGTGACGATGGCTTCCAGCACGTCGGGAATGCCAATGCCGGTCTTGGCCGACACCATGATGGCATCGGACGCATCGATGCCGATCACGTCCTCGATCTGCTGCTTGACCTGCTCGGGTTCGGCGGCGGGAAGATCGACCTTGTTCAGGACCGGAACGATCTCGAGGTTGTTGTCGATGGCCTGATAGACGTTGGCGAGTGTCTGCGCTTCCACGCCCTGCGAGGCATCGACCACGAGGAGCGCGCCTTCGCAGGCGGCGAGGCACCGGCTGACCTCGTAGGCGAAGTCGACATGGCCGGGCGTGTCCATCAGGTTGAAGATGTAGTCCTTGCCGTCCTTGGCCTTGTAGTGAAGGCGAACGGTCTGCGCCTTGATGGTGATGCCGCGCTCGCGCTCGATGTCCATAGAATCGAGCACCTGTTCCTTCATCTCGCGCTCGGCGAGCCCACCCGTCGTCTGGATCAGGCGGTCGGCCAGCGTCGATTTGCCATGGTCGATATGGGCGACGATGGAAAAGTTGCGGATGTTCGATATCGGGGTGGTTGTCATGCGCGCGGGGATAGCATTTGCAGCATTTTCCGGCAAAGGCCGAATGCCGCTTTGGGAGATAAAATGACGGATATGCGGGGGCGGGCCGTGCGAGGGAACGGCGTTACTCTTCGTCGAACTTGTTCGTCACCAGCGTGGTGATGGCCTCGACCGCTTCGCGAGCCTCGCGGCCGGTGGCGGCGACGGTGATCGAGGTTCCGATGCCTGCGGACAGCATCATCAGGCCCATGATGGAGGTGCCGCCGACGCTCTCGCCGTTGCGCGTGACGGTGATCTCGGCATCGAACTTCTCCGCCGTCTGCACGAACTTGGCGGATGCCCGCGCATGCAGGCCGCGTTTGTTGGTGATGGGAATTTCCCGGACGATGGCATCGGCCTGTGACGTCTGCTCGCCCGCCATGACCTATTTTCCTGCCAGAACGCGGCTGGCAATGGTGACGTATTTGCGCCCGGCTTCCTGAGCGGCCGCGATCGCATCGGGCAGCGACTTCTCCTCGCGCACCTTGGCGAGCTTCACCAGCATCGGCAGATTGATGCCCGCAAGCACTTCCACCTTCGGGCGGCTCATGCAGGAGATCGCGAGGTTCGAGGGCGTGCCGCCGAACATGTCGGTGAGAATCGCAACGCCTTGCCCGCTGTCGGCGCGCTTGACGGCTTCGATAATATCGCTGCGACACAAATCGGCATCGTCTTCCGCGCCAATTGTGATCGTTTCGATTTGCTTTTGCGGACCCATGACATGCTCAAGCGCCGCCTTGAACTCGTCGGCGAGACGCCCGTGGGTCACCAGAACCAGACCTATCATCAAAGACTCCTCGCGGGTGCGTTATGGTGCACCGCACGAAAGGGCCACATGTTGACCATCCCGCGCTTGGGCGCAAGAGGGTCAATGGCATTGCCCCCGCTCAAACCGCAGGGAGCCGTGCCGGCTAAACTGGAGGTTATAGTGGGATTTATATGGTTACCAAATCCCTTCCGGCAATCCGAATGAGCCCTGCGGCCAGATGACCGGAAGGTTAATTCGTGGTGAGGAACCCAAGCACCAGCGGCAACGGGTTTTTTCCAGCAGCGACTGGAATCCGGGGTAATTCGACCCCTGAAATCAAGGTTTTGAGCCGCTCGGGCGGGGGCAGCCGCACTGCGTCGGGGGCCGCCAGATCGACCACCAGCGCGACTGCGGCCTCGGGGACGAATGCGCAGCGGCGGATGCCAAGGCCGCGAATTTCGATCATGCCCTCAAGCTCCGGCACGGCGTGCGCGAAGAGACGGCCGTCTCGCGTATCGAGACGCACGCGATCGTCGCCGATCAGCAGCGTCTCCGCGATGACGCCGGTGCGGCCCGCGAGAATGAGATCAAGCGTGAGGCGCGACTTGCCGGTGCCGGAGGCGCCGCGAATGAGAATGGCCTGTTCGCCGACACAAACGGCGGAGGCGTGAACGCTGGCGGGTGGCGGCGTCATGTCGCGGGTAGCCGCACCACGAAGCGCGCGCCGGCGACGCGCGTGTCGCCGTCGGCATTGGACGGACCGGCACGATTCTCGGCCCAGATCTTTCCGCCATGCGCCTCGATGATCTGTTTCGAGATCGACAGACCCAATCCGGAGTTCTGGCCGAAGCCCTGATGCGGCCGGTCGGTGTAGAAGCGCTCGAAGATTTTCTCGAACGCGCCGGGGCGAATGCCGGGACCGTCATCGTCGATCACGATCTCGACCTGATCGCGGCGGCGGCGGCAGGTGACGCGGACCTTGCTGCCGGGGTTGGAGAAGGACTGGGCGTTGGCGAGGAGATTGGCGATCACCTGGCCGAGGCGCGAATCGTGGCCGGGCACCGAGAAGGCATCGAACGCCGTGCCCTCGAAGCGGGTTTCGACCTTCACCTCATGACCCTGCTGCGTCTCGTTGGCGACGGAGGTCAGCGTTTCCAAGAGGCGGCGAATGTCGACCGGCTCGGCATCCTGACGCTGCAATTCGGCGTCGAGGCGGCTTGCGTCCGAGATATCCGAGATCAGGCGGTCGAGGCGGCGCACGTCGTGCTCGATCACAGCGAGCAGGCGGCCACGGCTGTCGTCGGATCGCGCCAGCGGCAGCGTCTCGACGGCCGAGCGCATCGAGGTCAGTGGATTTTTCAGCTCATGCGCGACGTCGGCGGCAAACCGCTCGATGTCGTCGATGCGTTTATACAATGCGCCGGTCATGTCGCGCAGCGCCTGCGACAGATGGCCGATCTCGTCGCTCCGCTGGGAGAAGTCGGGAATTTCGACGCGGGTCTTGATGCGCCGTCGCACGCGCTCGGCGCTGTCGGCGAGGCGGCGTACCGGGCCTGCGATGGTCGAGGCGAGCAGCAGCGACAGCGCGATCATCACAATGGCGGCGATGCCGAACACTTTCAAAATCGCAAGACGTTCGGCTGTGACCATTTCATCGATGTCGTCGCCCTGTGTCGACAGCATCAGCGCGCCGCGCACCGCGCGGAATCGCTGTACCGGCACCGCGACCGACACGATCACCTCGCCGCGGTCGTTGATCCGCACGCGGCTCGCGCTCTGGCCGTCGAGCGCCTGCTGCACCTCTCCGTAGCCGTTGCCGTTCTCGGGCCCCAACTCGCGATACAGCGGCAGGTCGCCGCGATTGAGCCAGGTGCGGATGGCGATCACCGTGCGCTCCCACAGGCCGGGCTTGCTGTCGGATGGCGCGGGGAGTTCGAACCGCAGCACGTCGCCGCGTCCGTACAGGCTGCGGCTGTCGAGCAGCAGCACGCCGTCGCGGTCGTAGATGCGCGCGCGCGTCTTGGTCGGCGAGATCAGGCGGCGCAGCACCGGGGCGACGCGTTCCGGGTTGATCGGAAAGTCCATGCCGGACAGGGTTTCGTCGTTCGGCCCATAGCTCTCGCCGGTCTTGAGGTCGCCGAGGCGATCCGGATCGACGGTGATGGCGTTGGTCTCGACGGTGGCGGAGGCGGCGATCGCGCCCGAAATGATTTCAGCCTGCACCAGAAGGCTCTGCGCGCGCGCGTCGATCAGTCCGGCGCGGAATTGCGACAGATAGAGAATGCCGACCACCAGCACGATCAGTCCCGCGAGATTGAGCGAGACGATGCGCCGCGTCAGGCTGGAGAATGTCAGGGCAAGGAAATAGCGGCTGGCGCGCTGGAACACGCTGAGCGGTTTGGCGCGAGTCTCGGCGGGCGCGAAATCCTCAACGGTGTCGTCAGCCGCGAAGTCGGCCGGTTCAGCACCGCCGGTGGTCTTCGATTGATCTGATTGCGTGCGATCGAGCAATCGTAAACCCATTCGCCTATCGTTGCGGCGGGCACCTTGATGTCAGGAAGCCCGCCGTCAGCTTCGATTGCAAAGTGGACAGCCGCTCAGGCGGCTTCCTTGAAACGATAGCCTACGCCGTAAAGCGTTTCGATCATCTCAAAATCGTCGTCGACGACCTTGAACTTCTTGCGCAGGCGCTTGATGTGGCTGTCGATGGTGCGGTCGTCGACATAGACCTGATCGTCATAGGCGGCGTCCATCAGCGCGTTGCGGCTTTTCACGACGCCGGGGCGCTGGGCCAGCGCCTGCAGGATCAGGAATTCGGTGACCGTCAGCGTCACCGGTTCGTTCTTCCAGGTGCAGGTGTGGCGCTCGGGGTCCATGCGCAGCATGCCGCGCTCCAGCGCCTTGGCGTCCAATTCCTTCTGCGTGGCGGTGGGGTCCTTCGGCACCGCGCGGCGCAGCACCGCCTTCACGCGCTCGACCAGGAGGCGCTGGGAGAACGGTTTGCGGATGAAATCGTCGGCACCCATCTTGAGACCGAACAGTTCGTCGATCTCCTCGTCCTTGGAGGTGAGGAAGATCACCGGCAGGTCGGATTTCTGGCGCAGGCGCCGCAGCGTCTCCATGCCGTCCATGCGTGGCATCTTGATATCGAGGATCGCCATGTCCGGAGGGCTGGTCTTGAAGCCGTCCAGCGCGGAGGCGCCGTCGGTATAGGTCATGATCCGGTAGCCTTCGGCTTCCAGCGCGATCGAGACAGAAGTGAGAATGTTGCGATCGTCGTCAACGAGAGCGATTGTTGGCATGGTCTGGTTTCCGAGCGTTTTGATGCGTCTGGTTGAGACCCTGATGCCGAGCAAAATAAGGCAATCGGGATAATCCACGAGCAATGCAAGCTGGGCTGAAATGTGACCGGGTTCCACACCCCCGGCAAATCAACCTGATTTCACTCATATAATGCGCGAAACCACGAAAAGAACCACCTTTTGCTCGGAAAAAGTCCTTTAATTTCAAGAAAGGTTCTGGACCATGAAACCGTCGTTATCGTCCGATTCCGCCGGAATGGTCCGCGACTTGCTCCGATCCAGCCGCCAGGGCGCACTGGCGACGCTGATGGCGGACAGCGGGGCCCCCTATTGTTCGCTGGTTAACGTGGCGCCGGACGCCGATGGCGCGCCGCTCCTGCTGGTGTCGGCGCTGGCGCTGCATACCAAAAATATCGCCTCGGACTCCCGTGTCTCCCTGATGCTGGACGAGCGCCGGGAGGGCGATCCGCTCGAGGGCGCGCGGATCATGCTGGCGGGCGAGGCTAGGGCGGCGGCGCCGGACGATCTGCCCCGGATCAGGCGGCGGTACCTCGCTTTTCACCCCTCGGCCGCGGATTTCGCCGGCTTCGCCGATTTCTCCTTTCTCAAGGTCTTTCCCACCGGCGTGCATCTGGTCGCGGGGTTTGGCCGCATCGTCGATCTGCCGCCGTTCCGGTTTCTGACCGCGATCGACGATGCGGGAAGCCTGCTGGCGGCGGAGGAGGCGATCGTGACGCATCTTAATACCGATCACCGCGATACGATGAATTTGTACGCTGTCCATCTCGCAGGCGCCCCGGCGGCCGACTGGCACTGCGTGGCCTGCGATCCCGATGGCCTCGATCTCGCCTCGGAAGGGCGGTACTTGCGGTTGGCGTTCCCGAAGCGGGTGACCACTCCCGAGGTCCTGCGGATGGTTCTGAAGGAGTTGGCCGCGCAAGCGCGTGCAAAGGCCGGTTGATCGAAATCGCTTGATTTACCGCCAACGCTTTAGGCACGACTAAAGGCGAAAGGCGGGTTCGTCGTCAGCCCGTTTTCGAGGCGATAATGTCGCCCATCAAGTTGAACGACCGCAAATGAACGACTGCGTAAAATGCGCGGCACAAGGGGAGAACATTCCGTGGAGCAGAGTGGCGTACATAACGGCGCGTTCGGCGTCGACAAGTTCGGTCTCAAAGACCTCAAGGCCGTGCATTGGAATCTCGGCACGGCCGCCCTCTACGAACATGCGTTGCAGAACTATGAAGCGGAGCTGACGCAAGAGGGTGCGCTGTGCGCGGAGACCGGCGAGTTCACCGGCCGCAGCCCGAAGGACAAGTTCACGGTGCGCGATGCGCTCACCGACACGACGATGTCGTGGAGCACCAACCAGTCGATCACGCCGGAACAGTTCGCAACACTTCACGCCGACTTCATCAAGCATGCCGAGGGCATGACGCTTTACGCGCAGGATCTCTATGGCGGCGCCGATCCGAAATTCCAGATCAGGACCCGCGTCTACACCGAGCTTGCCTGGCACTCGCTGTTCATCCGCACGATGCTGCGCAGGCCGGAGACGGCGGCGCTCGCGGACTTCGTGCCCGAACTCACCATCATCGACCTGCCGAGCTTCCGCGCCGATCCCGCGCGTCACGGCGTGCGCTCGCAAACGGTGGTGGCGATCGACTTCACCCGCAAGATCGTGCTGATCGGCGGCACCCATTACGCGGGCGAGATGAAGAAGTCGGTGTTCACCACGCTGAATTTCTATCTGCCCGAGCAGGGCGTGATGCCGATGCACTGCTCCGCGAATGTCGGCCCCAAGGGCGACGCGGCGGTGTTCTTCGGCCTGTCCGGCACCGGCAAGACGACGCTCTCCGCCGACCCGGGGCGCACGCTGCTCGGCGACGACGAGCACGGCTGGGGGCCGGATGGCGTGTTCAACTTCGAAGGTGGCTGCTACGCCAAGACCATCCGCCTCTCGCGTGAAGCGGAACCTGCGATCTACGACGCCAGCCTGCGGTTCGGCGCGATTCTGGAGAACGTCGCGGTCGATCCCGCGACTCGCGCCGTGGACTTCGACGACGGCTCCAAGACCGAGAACACCCGTTCGGCCTATCCGCTCGACGCGATTCCGAATGCGTCGCCGACCGGCCGCGCCGGGCAACCGAAAAATATCGTGATGCTCGCCGCCGACGCCTTCGGCGTATTGCCGCCGATCGCGAAACTCACGCCGTCGCAGGCGATGTATCACTTCCTGTCGGGCTACACCGCCAAGGTCGCGGGCACCGAGCGGGGCCTGGGCTCTGAGCCGCAGCCGGAATTCTCCGCCTGCTTTGGCGCGCCGTTCCTGCCGCGCGACCCGACCGTCTACGGCAAGATGCTGCGCGAGCTGATCGCCGAGCACAACGTCGACTGCTGGCTGGTGAACACCGGCTGGACCGGCGGCAAGTTTGGCGTCGGCCATCGCATGCCGATCAAGGTGACGCGGGCGCTTCTGACTGCAGCACTCGATGGCTCGCTGCGCGACGCCAAGTTCCGTACCGATCCTTATTTCGGCTTCGCGGTCCCCACGTCACTCCCCGGCGTGCCGGCCGACATCCTCGATCCCGTCACGACATGGAAGGACAAGGCCGAGTTTGCGAAGACGGCGCAGGGCCTGGTCGGCATGTTCCAGAAGAACTTCGCCAAGTTCGAAAAGCTCGTCGATGCCGACGTGCTGGCCGCCGCGCCCGAGTTCAAACAGGCCGCGGAGTAGGGATGTCATTGCAACGAAAGGGCGGCTTTGCAGCCGCCCTTTTTTATTGGCCTGTGCGGGTCATGCGCTCTTGCGCTGCATTCCCTTGACGTCGGCTGCAGAGAGGCTCTTGCCGCCGATGGCCCAGTTGCCGCCCGGAAGCTCGTGCACGCGGACCCATGTGACGCCGCGCATCGCTTCGCCTTCGATCGCCACCATCGCATCCGTGACCTTGCGGATCATGTCCTGCTTCTGGCTTGTGTCGAACACGCCTTCGATGAGTTGAATATCGACCAATGGCATTGGAACGTTCCTTCGTTGCCTGCCGCGAGACGATCTCGCCGCTGTCGCTGCATTCCCACGCCGCCGCCGGCCCGGCCAGTTCAGGAACTGAATCGCCCCGGTACAGAATCTGAACTGGAGACAGCGGTTGGAGAGGCGTAAAACACGGGCCTTCCATGACCTGCGGAGGGATCGATGGCCGAAGGCAGCTATAACCAGTTCTGCCCTGTCGCGATGGCATCCGAAATCCTGTGCACGCGCTGGACGCTGATCGTGTTGCGCGAACTCGTTTGCGGATCGACGCGCTTCAACGAATTGCGCCGCGGCGTGCCGCGGATGTCTCCGGCGTTGTTGTCGAAGCGACTCAAGGAGCTTGAAGCCGCAGGCGTCGTCACCCGGACAAAATCGGCGGCCGGTCCAGACCTTTACGAATACCGGCTGACACCGGCCGGAGAAGAATTGAAGCCGATCATCGAGCATGTCGGCGTGTGGGGGCATCGCTGGGTGAGCACGAAATCGTCGCTCGACAATCTCGATCCCAATCTTCTGATGTGGGACATCCGCCGCCGGATCGCGCCGAAGTCGATGCCGCCGCAGCAGCGTCACACGATCCAGGTCATCCTGACCGACCTGGTGGAGAGCAAGCGCAACTGGTGGCTGGTTGTCGGGCCTGGCGACGAGGTCGATTTGTGTTCGATTGATCCCGGCTTCGAGGTCGATCTTTATCTCGTCACCGACCTGCGCACGATGACGGAGATCTGGATGGGCTACACGACCATCGCCCGGGCCAAGTCCGATGAAAGACTGGTCGTGACGGGCAGCCGTGAACTCGAGGCCGGTCTGGAGACCTGGCTCGGGTTGAGCAGCTTCGCCAAGGTTGAGAAGCGCGTGGCCTGAACACGCCGGAGGCCGCCCGGAATGCGCCCGGATGCCGAAAACCGGCGCTCCTGCGGGCCTTTAGCGAAAAGAACAAATATAGAACATTTTTAACGATTGCTGTAGCATGGTGATTCGCCGGGCGCCGCTGGAGGCGCCCCTTTGTTTCGAGGGTGCCATGTCCGATATCGCGTCCAATACCGCGCTCAATGCCGTCGCCATGACCCGGATAGCCGATTTCGCGCGGACACTGACACGCCTGCATGCCGCCGCACGTCATCAGATGATCGACGACGACCAGATCGACCGTGCCTTCAACGCGGTCTGCATGTCGGTGTGGGGCTACACCATCGAGGATATTTCCGACGACATGCTCTCGGTGGAGGACCACGAGTTTCTCGACACGCTCGACGAGTATCGCGCACGCCTGTTCGCGGCCGAGCACGGTTACGATCTGCTCGGCGACGAGGGCATCCTCACCGATTGGTGGGGTTATTGCTGGATGATTCTCGCGGAAAAGCGCGGCCTGCTGACGCCGGAAAACCGCACGGCTGCACGGCTCGAATGGGAAGATCGTTTCCGTTCGGTGCCGAACGTGATCGGTGTCATCGTCAGCCGCTAGGAAACGGCTTCGCCGCGATCTTCAATAAAGCGCCGCGCGCGTTTTCGGCATCGCGATCTTTGGCGCGGCCCCGTTCGCATGCACAGGTTGGACAGCCGGCAGCGTGCCGGTGATCTCGACGCTTGAATTCGGCGCGACCTCGCTGACGTCGACCCGGACCGGCGCGACCTTCATCTCGCCGAGCTTGGCGCGCAGTTCCGGCGTCAGGCCCGGATAATTCGCGACCGGCGTGAATTCGGCGGTCTGCCCATTGATCGGCGAGACGCCTTTATAGGCGACAAGACCGTCGGTGGTGGCGACGATATCGCCGGGGCGCAGCGTGGTGTCGAGCGACAGATCGATCGGCGCAAGCCCCGCCGGATCGCGGCCGTTGCAGGTGCAGTCCGCCTTCAGCGCCTTGCGGTAGGCGAAGGCGTGCGGCAGGTCGGCATAGCGTTCGCCGTTCGGGCCGAGCGCGGTGTCGATATTGCCGCCGAAATAGACCTTGGTGGCGCTCGCCGGGCAGAACGACTGGCACATCTGGGCTGGTGTCATGCCCGCGTGCGACGACAGCGGGAAATACTTCCCGTCGCAGGTGCGCACGCAATAGGACGCGGAACGTCCGCTGCTCACGGGCGCGACCGCTGTCGGGCCCGGATCGATCGGATTGCCGAAGAAATCGGTCTGCGGAGTGGGCGAGGAGGGCTGCGCCGCGCGGGGCGCACGGTCGCCGCCGAACAGGAAATCGAAGAAGCCTGCGGAAGCCGGACGCGGCGTGAGCGCCAGCAGGGATAAAGCCAGCAGCGCGGCGTGACCGGGCCTGAATGCGGAACGCAAACGCAACGCTTACTCCACCGACGCGACGGGAATGTCAGCCAGCCGCCTGCGGCGCCAGCGTCAAAACATTATCGCGGGATGGTAAATGGAGCGTTTAGACGCCTGCGTTGGAGCCTGCGCGGGTCTCTAGAAGAAAATCCAGGTGACAAGCAGGAAGGTCGGCAACAGCACGAGCGAAGACCAGGCCATGTAGCCGAAGAAGCTCGGCATTTTGACGCCGTTCTCGCGGGCGATGGCGTAGACCATGAAGTTCGGCGCGTTGCCGATATAGGTGTTGGCGCCCATGTACACCGCGCCGGAGGAAATCGCGGCGAGCAGCGCCGATTGCGCGGTCATCAGCGTGTGCGGGTCGCCGCCGGCAAGCTGGAAGAACACCAGATAGGTCGGCGCGTTGTCGAGGAAGGACGACAGCGCGCCCGTCAGCCAGAAATAGGCGGCCGGGTTGCCCGAGCCGTCTGCCTTGCTCACCAGCGTCAGCAGGTTCGCGAACGGGCCATGCGAGCCGGCCTGCAGCATCGCCATCACCGGGACGATGCAGATGAAGATGCCCGCGAACAGGATCGCGACTTCCTTGATCGGTCCCCAAGAAAAGCCGTTGGCGGTGCGTACGTCCTTCGCCGTGATGCGCACAGAGGCGATCGCCACCAGCAGGAACACCAGATCGCGCAACAGATCCTGCAATTGCAGATCGACGCCCGCGACATGGAAGGCGATGCCGGGCTTCCATTTGGCGCTCATCAAAATCGCCGCGATGATGAGAACGAGCAGCAGCAGGTTGGCTTTGCCATGCAGCTTGAGCGGTTTGTCCGGCGTCGGGTCGGAGACGCGCGCGAAGCGGCCTTCGCGATGATGGAAATAAAGGTCGAGTGCGCAGAACACCGCCAGTACGATGGCCGCCGTGGTCAGCGTCTCCAGCCACAGATGCTGCGTGGTCCAGAAGAAATCGACGCCCTTGAGAAAGCCGATGAACAGCGGCGGATCGCCGAGCGGCGACAGCGCGCCGCCGATATTGGCGACGAGGAAGATGAAGAACACCACGACATGGGCATTATAGCGGCGGTCGTCGTTGGCGCGGATCAGGGGGCGGATCAGGATCATTGCCGCGCCCGTGGTGCCGACGACGCTCGCGATCAGCGCGCCGAACGCGAGCATCACCGTGTTGGTGAAGACGCTGTCGTGCAGGTTGCCCTCGAGATAGATACCGCCCGCGACCGTGAACAAGGCCAGCAGCAGCAGGATGAACGGGATGTACTCGAGGAAGGCGGTGTGCGCGAGCGCGCCGGTGACGGTCGCGATGTCGGTGGTCGCCAGCAGCGCGATCACGATCAGCGCCGACCAGAACGCGGTGAACTTTCCGAAATGATGCTCCCACAGATGGGGATAGAGCACGGGTCCGGTGGCGATGGACAGAAGGATGCCGACGAACGGCAGGCCCCACCACAGCGAAAGGCTCGCGCCGTTCAGGCCCTCGGCGGCGAAAGCCGGAGAGGGCAGGCAAAGCGCAAGCAGGACAAGGGAAAGGCGGCGGAGCGATGTCATCGGCGCGAACCTAGCATCGCGCACCGATTGTTCAAGGACGAAGAAACTCTGTCGCAGTATAGAGCGCGCGCAGCGTAAGACCGGCTTCTTTGAAGTTCTCGCTCGCGCCTTCCTCGCGGTCCACCATGGTTAGCACCATCACCACATCGCCGCCGGCGTCCTTCACCGCTTCAATGGCCTTGATGGCGGAGCCGCCGGTGGTGGTGACGTCCTCGACAATGACGATGCGTTTGCCCTTGAGGCTTTCGCCCTTGGCGAGGCCTTCGACTGCGAGCCGTGCGCCATGCTCCTTCGGCTTCTTGCGGACGAAGAAGGCCGCGATCGGATTGCCCTTCATCCACGAGAGCTGCGCGATGGCGCCGGCAAGCGGCACCGCCCCCATCTCGAGCCCGCCGATGTAATCGATCTTCTCGTCCTTGATGGCGTCGTACGACAGTTCCGCCAGCAGCGTCGCGCCTTCCGGGTCGAGCATGGTCGGCTTGAGGTTGAAATAGAAATCGCTCTTGCGGCCCGAGGCGAGGGTGATCTCGCCGCGCCCGAACGAGCGGGTGCGGATGATGTCGGCCAGGCGGGCGCGGGAAGGTGTGGACACGGACGGACTCGCTGAAAGGAATGAAACGCCCGAACTTCTTAGCCAGACCCCGGCAGTGAAGCCAGCACAGATCGCAGGCGTTCACTGCGAAATTACGGCGCAGCCACCGGAGATCAGCTAGTGCGCCTCGTCCCAGTTATGGGCCGCGCGGGCATCGACATGCAGCGGCACCGACAACCGGGCAGCCGGGAACGCTGCGTTCTCCATCACCTCCTGGATGACGGGAATCGTATCGCCCACCTCGCTGTCCGGTACTTCGAACACCAGTTCGTCGTGCACCTGCAAAAGCATCCGTGCGGCGAGCTTCTTCTCCGCGAGCGCGTCCTCCATCCGGATCATGGCGCGGCGGATAATGTCGGCGGCGGTACCCTGCAGGCGTGCGTTGATCGCGGCACGTTCGTTGAACGCACGCAGCGAGGCGTTCGACGCCTTGATGTCCGGATAGTGGCACTTGCGTCCGAACAGGGTCTCGACATAGCCGTGCTCGCGGCAGAAATCGCGCGTCGCATCCATGTAGGCGCGGATGCCGGGGAAGCGCTCGAAATATTTCTTGATGTAGGCACCGGCCTCCTCGCGCGGAATGCCGAGTTGGTTGGCGAGGCCGAATGCCGAGATGCCGTAGATGATGCCGAAATTGATCGCCTTGGCGCGGCGGCGCACTTCGGCGGGCATGTCCTTCACCGGCACGCCGAACATTTCCGACGCCGTCATGGCATGAATGTCGAGCTTGTCGTGGAAGGCCTGCTTCAGCACCGGAATGTCGGCGATCTCCGCGAGCAGCCGCAATTCGATCTGCGAATAGTCGGCAGAGACCAGCTTGTGGCCTTTTTCGGCAATAAACGCGCGTCGAATCTTGCGGCCGTCCTCGGTGCGCACCGGGATGTTCTGCAGGTTCGGCTCGTTCGACGACAGCCGCCCCGTCGTGGTGGCGGCGAGCGCGTAGGTGGTGTGAACGCGCTGCGTCTGCGGATTGACGTAGTTTGGCAGCGCGTCGGTGTAGGTCGATTTCAGTTTCGATACCTGCCGCCAGTCGAGAATCTTGCGCGGGAAGACGTGACCTTCCTCGGCGAGGTCTTCAAGGATCGAGGCGGATGTCGACCATGCGCCGGTCTTGGTCTTCTGGCCGCCGGGCAGGCCCATCTTGCCGAAGATCACATCGCCGAGTTGTTTCGGGCTGCCGGGGTTGATGTCCTCGCCCGCGATCTTGCGGATTTCGTCTTCAAGCCGGGAGGCTGTTTGTGCGAAATCGCCTGACAGGCGTGAGAGAACCTGCCTGTCGATCATGATGCCGCGTCGTTCCATGCGCGCCAGCACGCCGATCAAAGGCCGCTCCAGCGATTCATAGACGTTGTTCATGCGTTCGGAAATCAGCCGCGCTTTCATCAGGAGCCACAGCCGGATGATGATGTCGGCGGTCTCGGCGCCGTATTCGGTGGCGCGTTCGATCGTTACCTGATCGAGCGACAGCTTGTTACGGCCGCTGCCGATGACGTCGCCATGCTTGATCGCCGCATGGGCGAGCCATTTCTGGGCTAGCGATTCGATGTCGTGCGCGCCGCGCCCGGCGTCGAGCGCGTAGGACATCAATTGCACGTCGTCGGTCGTGCGCAGCGTGATCTTGTGTTGCGCCAGCATGACCGAGATGAATTTGATGTCGAGGCCGGATTTCAGCACGGCCTCGGATTCCATCAGCTTGCGAAGCACATCGAAGGCCTTAGCCGCCTCGATCTGTCCTTCCGCGAGGCCGCTGGCGAACAGATCCTCGCCGCCGCCGGATTTCTTGTGTCCAAGCGGAATGTAGCAGGCTTCATTGGGCGTCAGAGCCAGCGCGATGCCGCAGATGTCGGCCTGCATCGGATCGATCGAGGTCGCCTTGATGTCGATCGCGACATGGCCGAGATCGTGCGCGCGCGTGATCCAGGCGTTGAGTTCGTCGAGCGTGCGGATGGTTTGATACTTGCCGCGGTCGATCTTTCCCGTTGCGGCCTTTTCGATGCGGACTGCCGCCAGCGCCTGCGGCGAATGCGCCGTCGCGGGTGCCGCGCCTGCGCTGGTCGCGGACGTCGCGGATGTACCTTTGGCCCGCGCATCCGGCTCGCCGCCGAGCGGCAGGGTTTGCGGCGAATCCTGACCGACGACTGTTGCAAGCGGGCTTTTCAGATGTTCGTCGGGACTGACATCGGCGGCGTCGATCTGGGCGTATTCGGCCACGCGCCGCGTCAGTGTGGAAAATTCCATCGCCTTGAGGAACGCGATCAGCTTGCGCGAGTCCGGCTCGTGCACCGCCAATTCGTCGAGCGGCACGTCGAGTTTCACATTATTATCGAGCAGCACGAGTTCGCGGGAGATGCGCGCCTTAGCGGCATGTTCGATCAGTGACTCGCGCCGCTTCGGTTGCTTGATTTCGCCCGCGCGCTGCAGAAGCGTTTCGAGGTCGCCATACTCGGTGATGAGCTGGGCGGCGGTCTTGATGCCGATGCCCGGAACGCCCGGCACGTTGTCGACGGAATCGCCCGCCAGCGCCTGCACTTCAACAACCTTCTCCGGCGGCACACCGAATTTCTCGATCACCTCGGGAATGCCGAGGCGGCGGTCCTTCATGGTGTCGTACATGGTGACGCAATCGGTCACCAGTTGCATCAAGTCCTTGTCCGAGGAGACAATGGTGGCGGTCGCGCCGCGTTCGCAGGCTTGCCGCACATAAGTGGCGATCAGATCGTCTGCCTCGAAGCCGCCCTGCTCGAGGCACGGCAGGTCGAAGGCGCGCACGGCTTCGCGGATCAGCGCGAATTGCGGAATGAGATCGTCCGGCGCGGGCGGGCGATGCGCCTTGTATTCGGGATAGATCTTGTTACGGAACGTGACTTCGGACTTGTCGAACACGATGGCGAGATGCGTCGGCCGATTGTCCGGCGGCATGTCGCGCATCAGCTTCCACAGCATGTTGCAGAAGCCGAGCACGGCGTTGACCTGCAATCCGTCCGACTTGCGGTTCAAGGGTGGCAGCGCGTGATAGGCGCGGAATATGTAGCCCGAGCCGTCGACCAGAAAGACATGGTCGCCCTTGCCGGGAGGTTTCACCCCGGCGGGCGTGCGCGCCTGCGGAGTTGTGGATTTTGCGGAGGACTTTGCCATGGCGCTCATATAGGAGGGAACCTAGGCAATATCACCCTGAACCGGAGACACGCTACCCGGAAATGCCGGGGAAATAGTCTTGGCGGGCATTTTCCAAGGCGGGCATGCCGTGGCGCCGGCCGCGAAGGAGGCCATGATGGATGCGCAATTGTCTGAGTTGTTCGATAAACTTCGGGCGGCCGAGGCCGACATCGAAGCGGAATTGACGCGACGGCGCGAAGCCTTCCGTTATGAACTGCATAATCGACGTGTCGTTTTCGGGCAGGAAGTTCTGAATTTTCATCGCGCGATGAAGACCCATGCGCTGCGTTATCTGTTTGAGGCCAATCTGCTGGTGATGCTGACCGCGCCGGTGATCTATTCGCTGATCGTCCCGGTGATCATTCTCGACATCTTCGTGATGGTCTATCAGGCGGTCTGCTTTCCGATTTATGGAATCCCGAAAGTGCGCCGCAGCGACTATCTGGTGTTCGACCGTCATCACCTCGCTTATCTCAACATCATCGAGAAGATAAATTGCGCCTATTGCTCATATTTCAATCAGGCTATCGCATTCATTCGCGAGGTGGCTTCGCGCACCGAAATTTACTGGTGCCCGATCAAGCATGCCCGTCGCGTACTTGGCCCGCATCCGCACTATGTGGGCTTTGCCGATTTTGGTGACGCCGATGCCTACCGCGAGCGGGTCTCCGAGATGAAGAATGGCGTGACGCCTGAGATGCTGCGTTAGAGCAGGCTATTCCGCCGGCTGGAGTGCAGCCCGCTGTTTCGGCGGTGCGATCCAGAACGTCGCCGGTCGCGTGAACAGGAAGCCGAGCCGCGTGTTGCGCAGCGTCCACCAGATCAAGAGCGAACCGGTCACGCCGACGGCGGTGACGATCAACGAGATCCACCCGATGTCCGTAATGAGATGCGTTTTCAGCAGCAGCGTGCGGGTCGATGCCATCGGCAGGAAGAAGGCGAGGTAGATCACGATCGAATGTTCGCCGCAGTAACGGATCGCATCGATCCAGTTCATGCGGGCGAGCAGCGTGGCGATGGTGATGATGGCGCATGCGCCGGCGATGCCGAGGGCCAGCGAAATTACCGGCCATTCGCTCATGCCGACATAGACGAGGCCGGCATCCGTCAGCGCCCAGACGCCGATCCCCGCGAGCGCGAGTCTTGGATTGCGACGTACGGCTTCCGCGAGAGCGAACACATGCTTCGAGAACAGGTAGCCTGTGTAGAAATAGACGAAGCGCGAGGCGAATTCGTCGATCGTGGTCCAGCCGGTATTGAGGTGCGAGGACTCCAGCAGCGCGGCGATAATCCAGATCGCCCAGGCCGGCACACGCAGCGTCGCCTTGGTGACGACGAAGAAGATCGGCAGGAGATAGATGAACCAGAGCGTGCCGAACGGGTCGATGAAGGTTTCCAGATACATCACGCCGACATGCGACCAGCTTCCACCTTCGGCAGCGAAATGCGGCGCCTTGAAGCCGAACTGGATCGCGGTCCAGAGCAGGTAGAAGTAGAAGAAATGCACCACCTTGCGGTCGAGATAGGTGCGCCAGTCGCGGTTGATGACGAGCGGCAGGAACAGGCCCGAGATCAGGAAGAAGTCCGGCATGCGGAAGGGCTTCGCAAAGGCCACGATCAGATGCATGAAGCCGGTCTGGCCGGTGGCCGCTTCCACGCCGAGCGTCGAATGCATCATCACCACCATGATGATACAGATGCCTTTGGCGTAATCGACCCAGTCGACGCGCTCGGCATTCACGCGAGGTGTGGCTTGTGTCTCGTTTTTGCTCACCATTGTCCCATGTCCGGTATACTGACGGCACATTCGGCGCCGCCGGTTTCATTCCGGTTTATTCATTCAAATGTCATGCCGGATTGCTCCTAAGGCCTGCGGTATGGGTTTTCTCTCGTTACCAAAACCGCTAAGAGGCAATGGAATTCGGCAGGCGGGCGTTAACCATGAGGCGGGTTGAGCAATGCGGATAACGATGATCGGGACGGGCTATGTCGGGCTTGTTTCGGGGGCCTGTTTCGCCGATTTCGGCCATCGCGTGACCTGCGTCGATACCGACGCCGCCAAGATCGCGGCCCTTCATCGCGGCGAGATGCCGATCTTCGAGCCCGGCCTCGACCAGCTTGTCGAGGCGTCGGTGAAGGCGGGCCGCCTCGATTTCCAGACCGACCTTGCGGGACCCGTCGGCGAAGCGGATGCGGTGTTCATTGCGGTCGGCACGCCGTCGCGGCGCGGCGATGGGCACGCCGATCTGAGCTACGTCCATGCAGCCGCACGCGAGATCGCAGCCGCGCTGAAGGGCTTCACCGTTGTCGTCACGAAATCGACCGTGCCGGTGGGCACCGGCGACGAGGTCGAGCGCATCATCCGTGAAACCAATCCGAACGCGGATGTGGCGGTGGCTTCGAATCCGGAATTCCTCCGTGAGGGGGCTGCGATCCGCGACTTCAAGCATCCGGATCGCATCGTGGTCGGTGCCGATGAAGAACGTGCGCGCAAGGTGATGGGCGAGGTCTACCGGCCGCTTTATCTCAATCAGGCGCCGATCATGTACACCGCGCGGCGCACCGCCGAGTTGATCAAATACGCCGCGAACGCGTTTCTCGCGACCAAGATCACCTTCATCAACGAGATCGCTGATCTGTCGGAGAAGGTCGGCGCGGACGTGCAGGAGGTCGCGCGCGGCATCGGCCTCGATAATCGTATCGGCTCGAAGTTTCTCAATGCGGGGCCGGGCTTCGGCGGCTCGTGCTTTCCGAAAGATACCCGCGCGCTGGTGAAGACCGCGCTCGATCACGATGTGCCGCTGCGCATCGTCGAGGCGGTGCTTGCGGTGAACGACAACCGCAAGCGCGCGATGGCGCGCAAGGTTGCGGCGGCGGCGGGCGGCAGCCTGCGCGGCAAGACGGTGGCTGTGCTCGGCCTCACCTTCAAGCCGGAAACCGACGACATGCGCGAGGCGCCGTCGATTCCGCTGATCACGGGCCTGCTCGATCTTGGCGCCCATGTGCGGGCTTACGATCCGATCGGCATGGAACTGGCGAAGCACGATCTGCCGGACATTGCCTATGCCGTCGATCCTTACGACTGCGCCAAGGGCGCGGATGCGCTGGTGATCGTCACCGAATGGGTACAGTTCCGTGCGCTCGATCTGGTGCGGCTGAAAGAGGAGATGGCGCATCCGGTAATCGTCGATCTGCGCAATATCTATCGCCGCGACGAGATGAAGGCGCTCGGCTTCATTTATGAGAGCGTCGGACGCGGGACGATTTGAAACTGTCCGCGCGGGGACGGCGCTGATGACGCAATGAAATTCACCACGCCCCTTCCCATTGATGCGGTTCTCAGCGAACTGGGTGAGACGCTCTCGCGCGGCAACACCGCCGTGCTGGTTGCGCCGCCCGGCGCGGGCAAGACCACGCGGGTGCCGCTGGCGCTGCGCGATGCGCCATGGGTGGGCGCGGGCAAGATCATCGTGCTGGAGCCGCGCCGCATTGCCGCGCGCGCTGCCGCCGAACGGATGGCGCAGACGCTGGGCGAGAAGGTCGGCGACAGCGTCGGCTATCGCGTGCGCTTCGGTTCCAAAATCTCGCGCAAGACGCAGATCGAGGTGGTGACCGAGGGCATCTTCACCCGCCAGATTCTCGACGATCCCGAACTCAAAGGCGTCGCGGCCGTGCTGTTCGATGAATTTCACGAACGCTCGCTTGATGCCGATCTCGGGCTGGCGCTGGCGCGCGACGCGCAAAGCGGGTTGCGTGAGGATTTGCGCATTCTGGTGATGTCGGCGACGCTCGATGGCGCGCGGGTCGCGAAACTTTTGGGCGATGCGCCGGTGGTGGAAAGCGAAGGCCGCGCTTATCCTGTCGAGACGCGCTATCTCGGCCGCAAGCCCGACCAGCAGATCGAGCGGCAGATGGCGGATGCAATTGCGTCCGCGTTGCGCGCGGATACCGGCTCCGTGCTCGCGTTCCTGCCGGGCGCTGCCGAAATTCGCCGGACGCAGACTTTTCTTGCCGAACGTGTCAGCGATCCGAATGTGGAGATAGTGCCGCTGTTCGGCGCGCTCGATGCCGCCGTACAGGATCGCGCGATTGCGCCTTCGCCGAAAGGCATGCGCAAGGTGGTGCTCGCGACCTCGATCGCGGAAACCTCGCTCACCATCGAAGGCGTGCGGATCGTGGTCGATTCCGGCCTCGCGCGCGTGCCGCGTTACGAGCCCGACATCGCCCTGACGCGGCTGGAGACCGTGCGGGCTTCGCGCGCGGCGGTCGATCAGCGCCGCGGCCGTGCAGGGCGAACCGAGCCCGGTATTTGCTATCGGCTGTGGGACGAGCCGCAGACGTCATCCTTTGAAGCGTTCACGCGTCCTGAAATCCTGTCCGCCGATCTGTCCTCGCTGGTGCTCGATCTCGCGCATTGGGGCGTGGCTGATCCAGCAACGCTGGCATTTCTCGATTCTCCGCCGCCGGTCGTGCTCAAGGAAGCGTCCACGCTGTTGCGCGAACTCGATGCGCTGGATGCCGATGGCCGCATCACTGTGGAAGGGCAGGCGCTGCGCGCACTGGCGCTGCCGCCGCGCCTCGCGCGCATGATCGTCGACGCACATCGTCATGGCGCTGGGGAAGAGGCGGCGCGGATCGCCGCGATCCTGACCGAGCGCGGGCTCGGCGGCGACAGCGTCGATCTCGATGCGCGGCTGGAGAATTTCGCACGCGACCGCTCGCCGCGCGCGCAAAGCGCACGGCAACTGGCGCAGCGATGGATCGCGCAGGTGAAGGAGAGCGCGGCAGCGGTCAACGACACGGCGGAAGGGCTGTCGACCGGCGCGATCCTCGCGCTCGCTTTCCCGGATCGCGTCGCGCGCAATCGCGGCAAGGCGAGCTTCACGCTGGCGAACGGGCGCGGCGCCAATGTCGATCCGGCCTCGGCGCTGGCGAAAGCGCCCTATATTGCGGTTGCCGAACTCACCGGCACCGCCGCCAGCGGGCGCATCTTGCTCGCAGCACCCGTCACGCAGGACGAGCTCGAAACGCGCTTTGCCGGTCACATCACGATTGAGGATGAAACGAGCTTCGACAAATCCGCGATGGCGTTGCGCGCGCGGCGGCGCAAGCGGTTGCACGCGATCACGCTGTCGGAACAGAACCTGCCGGTGGCGACATCTGAACAGACCGCGCAAATTCTCGCGGATGGGCTCGCCGCAGCAGGCTTTGACCGCCTGCCATGGTCGAAGCCACTGAAGCAATGGCGCGATCGCGTCATGTTCCTGCGCGCCACGTCGCCCGACGAGTGGCCGGATCTGTCGGATACTGCTCTCGCCGCGAGCCGCAGAGAATGGCTCGTGCCTGCACTGATGGATAAGATCTCGCTGTCCGATATCTCTCCGGGCGATCTGTCGGATGCGGTGATGGGGTTGTTGCCATGGGACAAGCGCGCCCGGCTGGAGCGCGAGGCGCCGACCCATTTCACCGCGCCGACCGGCACGTCATTGCCGATTGATTATGAAGCCGAGCAGGGGCCGACCATTGCCGTCCGGCTGCAGGAATTATTCGGCCTGAATGTCCACCCTTCGATCGCGAACGGAAGGCTGCCGCTGGTGGTCGAACTGCTGTCGCCCGCGCACCGGCCGGTGCAGGTGACCCGCGATCTGCCGGGGTTCTGGCGCGGCTCCTATGCCGCCGTGCGGGCTGACCTGCGCGGCCGTTATCCGCGCCACCCCTGGCCGGAAGATCCGGCCTCGGCGGAACCGACGCGCCGGGTGAAGCCGCGCGGAACCTGAAAGGGGCGAGTACCGGCCCCAAAATTAAGACTTTGCTTACCCTATTGCCCGAAACAGGACCGGTGCCTGCCGGGAAGGGCATTTTTGTTAACGCCTCCTGGCCGGGAGTCGGCGTGCCCTGATCGGTGTGAAGCGGATTTCGGCGGGCCATGGTTTTGAGAAAGCAGGCGTTGGCGAATGCGTACTGTCCTGATCGTTGCGGTCATCATGGCCGCCTCCGGCAGCTATATGGCCAAGGTTGCCGAGCGGCTGGATCTTCCGCTGCCGGCGAAGGCCGATAGCCAGTCGTCGAAGGCGATGAATGCCTATGCCGCGATGCCGGAAGCATCGAGCGGGTCGCGCCGGGTATCGCTGCGCTCCGACCGCAGCGGACATTTCCGGACCGAGGCGCGGGTCGATGGCCGCGATCTCGATTTTCTGGTCGATACCGGCGCGACCGTGATCGCGCTGACGCAGAAAGATGCGGAGCGGATCGGCATCCGCCCGTTTCTCAGCGACTACACCACCAGCGTGAACACCGCGAACGGTCCGGCGAAGGCCGCACGCGCTCGCATCGGCCGCATCGATATCGGCGGCGTGGTGGTGCGCGATGTCGATGCGCTGGTCATGCCCGAAGGCGCGCTGCAGCAGAACCTGCTCGGCATGGCGTATCTGTCGAAGCTCAAGCGGTTCGAATACAGCAGCGGCAATCTGGTGCTGGAGCAGTAATCGCGCCTGCTTACATCCGCCGAAACACCACGCTGAGATTGTTGGCCGGCATCGGCGTTACCGCCGGTCCTGAAAATCCTGCCTCGCGTGCCAGCGCCGCAACATCGTCGAGTTGGCGAAGTCCCCATTGCGGGTTACGCGATTTCAGATCGGCATCGAACGCTTCGTTGCTGTCCGCAGTCACGACGTCCTTCTGCCGGTAAGCCCCATAGAGATAAAGCGGAGCGCCTTTTGAGAGAATGCGCCCGGCGTTGCGCATCAGCGCCTGCGTCGCCTCCCATGGCGAAATGTGGATCATGTTGATGCACAGCATCGCGTCGGCCTGCGCGATCGGCCACGGCTCGCGCCGCACGTCGATGGCAAGCGGCGGACGGATGTTGGAAAGGCCGGTCTCTGCGGTCCATGCCGCGATGCTGAGGCGCGCGGCATCTTCCGGGTCGGAGGGCTGGAACGTCAGGCCGGGCATCGCGTTCGCAAAGTGCACGATATGCTCGCCCGAGCCGCTCGCGATCTCCAGCACCAGCCCCGAAGGCGGCAACACGCCACGCAGCACCTCAAGGATGGCGTCGCGGTTGCGTTGGGTGGCGGGGTATTGCAGGCGATGGCTGGTCATATCAGAAAAATCCGCTAGACATCTGTTCGGAGTATGGCTGCCAAACTGCCGCAATTCATTGCTAAAAGCTACGTCCCGCCTTTTCTCAGGCCGTCGCGCTCGCTATGGCTTGTCCCCGTTCCTTCCACGAGGCCTTTTTCATGTTTCCGAAGCCGAAAGCCGAGCTGAAGCCCAACACCTATGCCTACGAGTCCGAGCCGATGGTGAAGGCCACCGGCTTCCGCGAATATGACGCGCGCTGGCTGTTCGGCAAAGAGATCAATCTGATGGGCATCCAGGCGCTCGGCATGGGGCTCGGCACCATGATCGGCGAGATGGGCGTGAAACAGGAGATCGTGGTTGGGCACGATTTCCGCGGCTACTCGGCCTCGATCAAATACGCGCTGATCTCGGGCCTGCTGGCTGCGGGCTGCAAGGTGCACGACATCGGCCTCGCGGTGACGCCGATGGCCTATTTCGCGCAGTTCGATCTCGACGTGCCGTGCGTCGCGATGGTCACGGCCTCGCACAACGACAATGGTTGGACCGGTGTGAAGATGGGCGCCAACCGTCCGCTCACTTTCGGCCCCGACGAGATGACGCGGCTTAAGGAGATCGTGCTGGGCGCCGCGTTCAAGCTGAAGCCTGCGGGCGGCTACCAATTCCACGAGAATTTCCCGGCGCGCTACATCGCCGATCTCACCAACCGCAAGCCGTTCGGGCGCCGCATCCGCGCGGTGGTGGCCTGCGGCAACGGCACCGCGGGCGCGTTCGCGCCGCAGGTGCTGGAAAAGCTCGGCATCGACGTCATTCCGCTCGACACCGAACTCGACCACACCTTCCCGAAATACAATCCCAATCCCGAAGACCTGGAGATGCTGCACGCGATCCGCGACGCGGTGCTCGCCAACAAGGCTGATGTGGGCCTGGGTTTTGACGGCGACGGCGACCGCTGCGGCGTGGTGGACGACACCGGCGAGGAAATCTTCGCCGACAAGGTCGGCGTGATGCTCGCGCGCGACATGTCGGCAGTTCACAAGAACGCGCAGTTTGTGGTGGACGTAAAATCGACCGGCTTGTTCGTGACCGATCCGGTGCTGCAGAAGCAGGGCGTCCATGCGACCTACTGGAAGACCGGCCATTCCTACATGAAGCGGCGCACGCACGAACTCGGCGCGCTGGCGGGCTTCGAGAAGTCCGGCCATTTCTTTTTTAACCCGCCGGTCGGGCGCGGGTATGACGATGGCCTGGTGTCAGCGATCGCGATCTGCGAGATGCTCGACCGCGCAGGCAACAAGAAGATGTCCGACTTGAAGAACGCGCTGCCGAAAACATGGTCGTCGCCGACGATGTCGCCGCACTGTGCGGACGAAGCCAAGTACGGCATCGTCGCCGATGTGGTGAAGCATTTCGAAGCGGCGCAGGCGAAGGGCGAGAAGGTCGCCGGTCAGCCGATCCGCGACCTCGTCACCGTCAACGGCGTGCGGGTCACTTGCGAGGACGGAAGCTGGGGTCTGGTGCGGGCGTCATCGAACAAGCCCGAGCTTGTCGTCGTGGTCGAAAGCCCGGTGTCCGAACAGCGTATGCGCGACATGTTTGAGGCGATGGATTCCGTGCTGCGCACCCATCCGGAAGTCGGCGAGTACAACCAGAAGATTTGATTGTCACTTACTGCGGCGTGTCGGTGATCAGCTTCTCAAGCTCGCGCTCGGCCTGCGTGACGTGATGCTCCTTGTGGCGCAGCAGGAAGAAGCGCCGCGAGGGCATCGGGATTTTCAGTTCGACCAGCGCGCCGGAGGTCAAAAGGTTCGCGACCACGATGCGCGAGATGATGGTGGCGCCCGCGCCCGCGACAACGGCGGCGCGCACCGATTCATTCGACGGCAGTTCGAGCGCGATGGAGATCTCGTTGCGGGCGATGCCGAGTCCGGAGAGAACCGTCTCGAGTACGTGGCGGGTGCCGGAGCCTGGCTCGCGAACGACCCATTTTCCGTCCTTAAGATGCGCGGCTGTGGGCTTCGTCATTGCCGCCCAAGGATGCGTGGCGGCGACGACCAGTACAAGCTCGTCATTCGCGACGTTGCTGATCGACAGTCCGCTATCTTCGATGTCGCCTTCGATGAAGCCGAGATCGGCGAGCCCGCTGTGCACCCATGCCGTGACCTGTTCGGTGTTGCCAATCTTCAGCGTTACGTTGATGCCGGGATAGCGCTGGTGGAAACGGTGGATCAGCGGCGGCAGCCAGTAATTGCCGACCGTCTGGCTCGCCGCGAGCGCGAGCGAGCCGCGGGCGAGGCCGGTGAGATCGGTGAGGACGGCTTCGGCGGCGGCGGCGCGCGCCAGCACCGCGCGGGCCTCGATGACGAATTGCCGCCCGGCATCGGTCAGCCTGATACTGCGGCCGATCCGGTCGAACAGTTTGATCGCATAACGATCCTCAAGGGCTGCGATGGCAGCACTTGTCGCCGATTGGGTGAGATTGAGAACGCCGGCGGCACGGGTCATGTGCTCCTGCTCCGCAACCGCAACGAAGATCCGAAGCTGCTCCAGCGTCATCCGTTACCTTACGACGTCAACTTGATCAGCGTCAGGCTGAGCACTGAGATGAAGACCGAGGCGACTGCGCCGACGGCCAGCGGGCGAAGTCCTTTAGCATAGAGTTTGGCGATGTCGGTTTCGAGTCCCATCGCGGCCAGCGCCATGGTGAGCAGGAAGGTGGTGACGGAGATGATCACCGACTTTGTCTCGGGCGGAATGGTGACGACGCTGTTGAGCGCGATCATCGCGATGAAGCCGAGCACGAACCAGGGCATCGGCGCGCGGGCGCTGGAGGTGCCGCTGCGGCGGCTGGCTGCGGCGACGCCGAGCGCGATCACCAGCGGCGCCAGCAGCATCACGCGGGACAGCTTGGCGATGGTGCCGAACTCGCCGGCCTGACGTCCTTCCTGGAAGGCTGCCGCGACCACCTGAGCGATCTCATGGATCGAGGAGCCCGCCCACAAGCCGTAGGCGCGCGGATCGAGATGAAGCAGGGTGCCAAGCGTCGGGTAGGCGAACATCGCGATCGATCCGAACACGGTGACACAGGCGACCGCGTAGGCGACGTCCTCGTCATGGGCGTCGGTCACAGTGTTGGTCGCGATCACGGCGGATGCGCCGCAGACCGAGGTGCCCGCGCCGATGAGCTGGGCGAGCTTGGGGTCGATGCCCATCACGCGGCCGAACCAGCCGGTGAACAGGAAGGTCGCGGCCAGCGTTACGGCAATGATGGCGATGCCGGTCGCGCCGACCTCGCCGATCTGCATCGCGGTGAGTTGCAGGCCGAGCATAATGATTGCGAACCGCAGAATCCGCCGCAGCGAAAAGGTGACGCCGGGCTTGGCGCTGGCAGGCGTGCCGACGACGTTGTGAAAGATCATGCCGAGCAGGATCGCGAGGATCAGCGGGCTGAAGGTCGAGACGACGGGCAGCAGGTGCACGCCGTAGGAGGCGCAGGCGACCAAGGTCGTCAGGAACAGGCCGGGCCAGATGCCTGTAATCTGAAAGTGAGCTTTGGAGCGGGCCTGATCCTGGTCCGCGGCGGTGTAAGTGATGGTAGACATTGGCCGAACTCCTTGAATGCGGCCACTGATCGCAAATAGCGATCAATCGTTCAAACGCATTATATATGTATATCCAATCGATAAAAACGATCAAATTATCGGTCGTGCAAAAGCAAACGCGCCGCTGTCGAGGCGGCGCGTTGGGCAGAACAAAATAACAGGCAGACGTCAGGCGGGATTCAGGGCCGGCACCGGCAGGGCTGTCACCGATTTGATCTTTTCCATCGCAAACCGCGAGGTGACGTTCTTCAGCGCCACGGCGCTGATGAGCTTTTTGTAGAAGACATCGTAGTTCTGCATGTCGGCGACGACGACGCGCAGCATGTAATCGACATCGCCCGCCATCCGGTAGAATTCCATGACCTCGGGCATGGCACTCACGGCATTGGCGAATTTCTTCAGCCAGGCATCGGAATGGTCGCCGCTCTCCACCGAGACGAACACGGTGATGCCGAGGCCGATCTTGTTCTGATCGACCAGAGCGACGCGGCGCAGGATAATGCCTTCAGCCTCCAGCCGCTGGATTCGCTTCCAGCAGGGCGTCGACGACAGGCCGACGCGGTCGCCGATTTCGGCAACCGAAAGGGAGGCGTCATCTTGCAGCACAGTCAGGATCTTGCGGTCGATGGCATCGAGCCGACGCGGGGCGTCGAGCACGGCAGGTGCGAGGTCGGCGTCTGACATTGGAAACATTCTTCTATTGAGAGGAAGTATGCCAATATCATATAGAAGAATATTCTAACCGCAAGTCCGGATTCCGGAATATTCGTCAGGCGAAGTGCGGAGCCGCCGATTTAGCCAAAAATGCTTCCACTTCAATACGTTGCGGTGAACCAAATGCGCCGCCGTGCCGGGTGCATTTCAGCGCGGCGGCGGCGGCGGAAAATCGCATCGCGGCTTCGATGGAGCGCCCTTCGGCAATCGCCAGCGTGAACGCGCCGTGGAACACGTCGCCCGCGCCGAGCGTGTCCACCGCGGCGACAGGGAAGGCTGCCATGTGGCGGGCCTGTCCGCCTTCAAGCCATGTCATGCCGCCTGCGCCGTTGGTGACGCCGACGAACGCAGGTGTCAGTGCAGCGATTGCACGCAACGCCGCGGGGTCATCGTCCGCCCCGGTGGTTGCGTGCAGCGCTTCGGCGGAAAACACGATGTGGGTGGAAGCTTGCAGCAGAGGTTCGTCCAGCGACATCGCACGGTCGGCATCGAGGATGACCGGAATGCCGCGCCGCTTGGCCTCGAAACAGAGGTCACGCACGAAAACGCAGCGGTTCTCGGTGAGAATCGCCTCGCAATCCTTCAGCAATTCGTCGGTATCCGGCAATGTCACGTCCCACATTTTCGGATCGCGATAGGTGACGATGGTCCGCTCGCCGGTGGTGTCGATCATGATGTTGGAGATCGGCGTCACGAGGCCGGGCATCCGCACCATGGCGCTACCGTCGATGCCTTCCCGCGCGAGATCCTCGAAAATCTGCTCGGCGGCTTTCTCGCCGGCGTGGCCCATCGGCCCCGACATCAGGACGCGGCCGCCAAGCCGCGCGATGGCGATGGAGGCATTCAGCGCGTTGCCGCCACTGTATTCGGTGAAATGCGTGGCGCGCATCTTGTTGCCGCGCGCCGGGATATTCTCGACGCGAAACACCAGATCGCGCACGGGCATGCCGACGCAGAGAATATTCGGGGCGGCCGGTCGGGGCTGTGCGGTCATGAGGGTTCCCCCAAATCAGGCGAGGCGGCTGAAGGAAAACAGCCGAAGCACGGGCAGAGTTCCCTCGTGAGGCGTCATGCCATCGTGACGAATAGGCGGTTCAGGTAATCCAGATTTTCTCGCGCAATGCCTGCGTGAATCTCGCGGCTTCCGCAGGATCGTAAGGCGCGGGTGGCACCAGCCCCCACACCGGGCGCGGCCATGCGGCGTCGCTGATGCGGCGCGCGATGATGTGCACATGCAGTTGCGGCACGACATTGCCGAGCGCCGCGACGTTTAGCTTGTCGGGCTTGGTGATGTCTTTCAGCGCGCGCGAGACGCGATTGATCTCGGTGGTGAGCTGCGCCTGCTCGACCTCGTTAAGGTCAATCAGGTCGGAAGCGCCGGAGCGGCGCGGCACCAGCAAAAGCCACGGATAGTTGGAATCCTTGATGATGAGGAGACGCGACAGCGGCAGGTCGCCGACATCGAACGTATCCTTCTGAAGCTGGTGGTGGAGCGACCACGACGACGGCATGCGGGCCTCGAAACTGATTCTGCAACACGCTCACTCTAGCAGGCGCAGGCATGCGCGTGAGGAACTTGCGTATCCGCCGGAATACGCATCCGGGCACCTTCCTGAGTGAGTCCTGATGGCCGTGTAAAGCGGTAAAATAGCCTATGGCTTGCTTGCTTTCCCTCCGGTTTGGCCCCAAATAGGCGTCGGGAGATTGGCGGTGGACGAGCCACTCGCCAACCGGGTCAGGTCCGGAAGGAAGCAGCCCTAACGAGGTCCGGATCGGGTCGCTCGTCAGTCTCCTACCTCTTTTCATGCCGGGGCTGGCGCGATGCCGGCCGACTGCCCGCCATTTTGCGTGGCAGAGCGGCGCGCCCGATAACCGATGCGGATCGTTCGATGCCCGATTCCGACCTTCCAGGCCTGAGTGCGGGCGATCAACCGGGGCTTGAGAAGGGCCTTGGCCTTGCTGATACGGGCGGAGGCGCATCCGGCTACCGCGTTCTGGCGCGCAAATATCGTCCCTCGAATTTCAACGACCTGATCGGTCAGGAAGCGATGGTCCGCACCGTCTCGAATGCGTTCGAGACGGGACGTATCCCGCAGGCCTGGATTCTCACCGGCGTGCGCGGCGTCGGCAAGACCACGACCGCGCGCATTCTCGCCCGTGCACTGAACTACGAATTGCCGGACGGCTCGGTGAAGGCGCCGACCATCACCATGCCGACGCCCGGTGTGCACTGTCAGGCGATCATGGAAAGCCGGCACATCGACGTGCTGGAAATGGACGCGGCCTCGCACACCGGCATCGACGACGTGCGGCAAATCACCGACGGCGTGCGCTATGCGCCATCAAGTGCGCGCTACAAAGTCTACATCATCGACGAAGTCCACATGCTGTCGGAGAAGGCGTTCAACGCCTTCCTCAAGACGCTGGAGGAGCCGCCGGAGCACGCCAAGTTCGTGTTCGCCACCACCGAAATCCGAAAAGTGCCGGTCACGGTGCTGTCGCGCTGCCAGCGCTTCGATCTGCGCCGCGTCGATGCCGACGTGCTGATGTCCCACCTCGCCAACATCGTGACGCGTGAAGGCGTCGAGGCGGAGCCCGAGGCGCTGGGTCTGATCGCGCGCGCGGCCGAGGGTTCGGTGCGCGACTCGCTGTCGCTGCTCGATCAGGCCATCGCGCATGCGGCGGGCCTCGTGCGCGCCGAGGACGTGCGGCAGATGCTCGGCCTCGCAGATCGTTCGCGCGTGATAGACCTGTTCGAACATCTGGCCAAGGGCGACATCGCCAGCGCCTTCGCGGAATTCCGCGAGCAATACGACACCGGCGCCGATCCGGTGGTGGTGCTCAGCGACCTTGCGGAGTTCGTCAACTTCGTGACGCGCGTGAAGGTTGTGCCCGCGACGGCGGACAATGTGGCTCTTGGAGAAGCCGAGCGTACGCGCGGCCGCGAATTTGCAACCAAGCTCTCGATGCGCGTGCTGTCGCGGATGTGGCAAATGCTGCTCAAGGGCATCGCCGAAGTGCAGAACGCCACGCGTCCGCAGGCCGCCGCCGAGATGGTGCTGGTGCGCATCGCCTATGTCGCGGACCTGCCGACGCCGGACGAAGCGATCAAGATGATTGGCGAGGGTGGCGGTACGCAGTCGGCACCATCGTCCGCTTCCGGCAGCAACGCTGCGCCCCGCGCGCCCGCGCCTGCGTCGTTCGCGCAATCGTCTGCGCTCCGCACGATGCCGCCGCAGCGCTCGTCAGGCGAAACCGTGGCGCGGCAGCAGCCGCAGCCGGTGGAATCCGTCGCGCCGCAGTCGGTCCCCACGCGGCGGCTGTCGAGCTACCCCGAAATCGTCGCGCTCGCGAGCGAGAAACGTGATATTGCGCTCAAGGCCGCGCTGGAAGCCGATCTGCGGCTGGTACGCATGGAAGACGGCAGGCTGGAGATCGCGCTTGAGCGCAGCGCCGCGCGTTCGGTGGTCAACGATCTGCAGCGCAAGCTTGAGCAATGGACCGGCCGCCGTTGGGCTGTGGTCGTGTCCAACGAGGAAGGCCAGCCGACGCTGCGCGCGCAAGCGCAGGAACGCAAGGACAAGCTCACCGAGAACGTGCAGGCCGACCCGCGCGTGCAGGCGGTCATGGCGGCGTTTCCCGGTGCACAGGTGGTCGATGTGCGGCGACTGGCGCCGGAGCCGCCACCCGCGGTGATGCCGATCGAGGACGATGTCGACGGCGACGATGATGATCTCTGAGATTGTGAAAAGGATAATTCATGGCTGATTTTCTCGGCATGATGAAGCAGGCCGCTCAGCTTCAGTCGAAGATGAAGGAAGTGCAGGAGCAGCTTGACCAGATCGAGGTCGAGGGTTCGGCCGGCGGCAACATGGTCACGATGCGCATGACCGCGAAGATGGAGTTGAAATCCGTCTCCATCGATCCATCGCTGATGAAGGCGGAGGAGCGCGAGGTGCTGGAGGATCTGCTCGTCGCAGCCCAGAACGACGCGCGCCGCAAGGCGGAAGACGCGATGCAGGAGCGGATGAAAGCCATCACCGGCGGCTTCAACATTCCGGGGCTGGGCCTGGGCTGAGATGGCATCCACGGTTGCCGGACCCGAGATCGAGCGGCTGATCCAGTTGCTGGCGCGGCTGCCGGGCCTTGGCCCGCGTTCGGCGCGGCGCGCAGCGCTGCACCTCATCAAGAAGCGCGAAGCACTGATGACGCCGCTGGCTTCCGCGTTGCAGGTTGCGATCGAGCGCATTCAGGTGTGCCATACCTGCGGCAACATCGACACGCAGAACCCGTGCACGATCTGCACCGACACGCGCCGCGATCCGTCGATCATCGTGGTGGTGGCGGATGTCGCCGATCTTTGGGCACTCGAGCGGGCCGCCGCAACGCACGGCCGTTATCATGTACTGGGCGCGACGCTGTCGCCGCTCGATGGCATCGGGCCTCAGGATCTGACGATCGATGCGCTGGTGGCGCGCGCGCAGGCTCCCGAGGTGACGGAGATCATTCTCGCGCTCAACGCCACGGTCGATGGCCAGACCACGGCGCATTATGTGACCGACATGTTGCAGGAGGCCGGTGTCAAGGTGACGCGGCTTGCGCATGGCGTGCCGGTCGGTGGCGAACTCGATTATCTCGACGAGGGCACGCTGTCGGCGGCGATGCGCCAGCGGACGCTGTTCTGACGCTCAGGTTTTGACCGGCGCGGTCAATGCCTCGAAATGTCCCCTAGCCTGCAACCAGGCCAGCAGCATGAAGCTCGGCACGGCCACCACCATACAGATCGCGAAGAACCACGCCCAACCCGTCGCCGCTGCGACATAACCCGCGCCGGACGACAGATAGGTGCGCCCGATCGCGGCCAGCGCGGTGAGCAGCGCATACTGGGTCGCGGTGTGCGCGGGATTGCGGCACAGCGCGGAGAGATAGGCGACGAAGATCACGGTGCCGACGGCGCTGGTGAAGTTCTCCGCGGTGATCGCAAGCGCCAGCGCGTAATGATCGATGCCGACGATGGCGAGCCAGGAGAACGACAGATTGGCGATCGCTTGCAGGAAGCCGCCGATCCAGAGGCTGGCGACCAGTGAGTAGCGGCTGGCGAGAAAGCCGCCCGCGAAGCCGCCGATCAGCGTGGCGGCGAGGCCAAGCCCCTTCACGATGGCGGCGTAATCGTTGCGGGTGAAGCCGAGATCAATAACAAAAGGCGCCGTCATGGTGCCGGAAAACGCATCGGTGAACTTGAACAGCACGACGAAAGCCAGAATGGCCCACGCGTCCTTGTAAGCCGCGAATTCGGTGAAGGCGCCTGCCGCTGCATGAACGATGCGCCCAAACGTCCGCTCGGTGCTGGCTTCGGCCACGCGGGAGGCTTCCGGCTCGGTCGCGAACAATGCGGTGAGGATGCCGATGACGACCAGCGCCGCCATCGCGATGTAGCCCCACTGCCAGGCAGCATGGCGGTTCAGGCCCGCGCTCTCGAACCCGCTGACGAGAAACAGCGCGCCCGCGGTGGAGAGCAGCATGCCGACGCGATAGGCCGCGACATAGGATGCCATGCCGGCGGCCTGCTCGTTCTCCGGCAGGCTTTCGACGCGGAAGGCATCGATCACGATGTCCTGCGTCGCGGACGCGGCGGCGACGAACAGCGCGGCGAGCGCGACACCGAGCGGTCTGGTCGGATCGCTCAGCGCCAGCAGCACGATGGCGACCATCAGCAGCAATTGGGAAAAGATTAGCCAGGCGCGCCGCCGCCCGAGCAGGCGCGTCAGGATCGGTACATGCAGTGCATCGACGAGAGGGGCCCAGAAGAACTTGATCGTGTAGGGCGTGCCGACCAGCGCGAACAGCCCGATGGTCTTGAGGTCGACGCCCGCTTCGCGCAGCCACACCAAAAGCGTCGAGCCCGAGAGTGCGAGCGGCAAGCCGGACGAGAAGCCGAGAAACAGCACCACCAGCACACGCGGCTGCAGATAGACCGCGAACGCGTCGCGCCACGAGGCGCGCGGGTTAGCGGGTGTCTCGACGCTCTCAGGTGATGTCATGGAGCGGTGTTAGCAGATTCGCGAGGCTTCCCGTGAGAAGCGGCGCGGCTATTCGCCCGCCTGCAGCTTTCGCGGCTGTACGGGGAACAGGCTCGGTGCCGGCGTGCCTTCCGCCCGCGGCGGGGGATCGTCATGCGTGGTGAAATCCAGTTCCTCGATCCGGCCCGCGCGCTTCTCGATCTTGTCGGCGGAAATCAGGATTTGGCGGACGTCCTCGTTCGCCTGGTTGAAATGGTTCTGCAGCTTCAGCACCCGCTCGCGCAGGCGGGCGAGGTCGTCCGACATGGTCATGACCTCGGTGCGGATCTGCCCCGCGGCATCGCGCATCCGCGCGTCCTTCATGATCTGCTGCATCACCTGGATCGCGAGCATCAACAGTGAGGGCGACACCAGCACGATGCGGGCGCGATAGGCCTTCTGCACCACGTCGTCGAAGCCGTCGTGAATCTCGGCATAGACGGATTCGGACGGCACGAACATCAAGGCTGTGTCCTGCGTCTCGCCGGGGATGAGATATTTGTCGGCGATGTCGGCGACATGCTTCATCACGTCCTGCCGCAGGCGCTGCGAGGCGAACTTGCGCTCGTCGTCGCTCTTGGCCTCGCGCAGCGCGGTGACGGCTTCGAGCGGAAACTTGGCATCGATGCACAGCGGCCGCTGGTCGGGCAGAAACACCACGCAATCCGGGCGTTTGTTGTTGGTCAGCGTGTGCTGGAACGCGAACGAGCCCTTCGGCAGGCCATCCTGTACGATGGCTTCCATGCGCGCCTGCCCGAACGCGCCGCGCGCCTGCTTATTGGCGAGCACGTCGCGCAGCGTCGTGACTTGGGTGGTGAGGTCGGTGAGATTCTTGTGCGCGTTGTCGATGATGCCGAGGCGCTCGTGCAGCGCGCGCAGGCTGTCCATGGTGTTGCGGGTGGTCTGCTCCATGGACTGGCCGACGCGGTGCGTCACCGAATCCAGCCGCTCGTTGACTGCGCGCGCCATCTCGGCCTGCCGCCCGACCAGCGCCTGTCCCATCTCGTGCACGCGCCCCGCGGCTTCGTTCTGGATGCGCAGCACTTCGCTCAGGCGCTCCTCCAGTTCGTCCGCGCGGATCGCCTGCGCCATGGCGAGGGCGGCGGTTTTGCGTCCCGAACGGGACATGATGAGCGCGATGATTGCGAGCAGGAGCAGCGCGAGCACGCCGAAGCCGAGCAGGGCAGCGCCGGTGCGAACGGGGACGTCCCCGATGGAAAACAAAATTTCATTCATTGCGGCACTGTAGCCCGATTCGCGGCGAAAATGGAACGAATAGGGAACATTTATGGTTAATAATGTCTTGATGCACCGGTTTTCCGCACTGGAAAGACAGTTGTTTTGAGGGCTCAATCGCCGTTTGACCCCGGCAGGCAGTCCGATTACATCGCGGGCATGGCCATTCGTGAAATCATCAGCATCCCGGACAAACGCCTGCGTCTTGTCTCAGAACCGGTCGACAAGATCACACCCGAAATCCGCGCGCTCGCCGAGGATATGTTCGAGACCATGTATGACGCGCCGGGCATTGGCCTTGCCGCCATTCAGGTGGCGGTGCCGCTGCGGCTCATCACCATGGACGTCTCCAAGAAGGAAGGTGAGAAGGTGCCGCGGGTCTTCATCAACCCGGAGATTCTGTCGAAGTCCGACGACGTTTCGGTGTACGAGGAAGGCTGCCTGTCGATCCCGGAATATTACGAGGAGGTGGAGCGGCCCGCATCCGTGCGTATCCGTTACATGGACCTCGACGGCAAGGTGCACGAGGAGGATGCGGAGGGGCTGTTCGCCACCTGCATCCAGCACGAGATCGATCACATCAACGGTGTTCTGTTCATCGACTACCTGTCCAAGCTCAAGCGCGATCGCGTGATGAAGAAGTTCACCAAGGCCGCGAAACTCGCGGCCAAATAACAGCGAGCCTCATGCCGCTTCGTCTGATCTTCATGGGCACGCCGGACTTCGCGGTGCCGACGCTGCGCGCGCTGCATGCGCACGGTCATGAGATCGTGGCGGTCTATACCCGTGTGGCGAAGCCTGCGGGGCGCGGGATGAAACTGCAGCCGACGCCGGTGGAGCAGGCGGCGCGTGAGCTCGGCCTTCCGGTGCTGACGCCATCGACGCTCAAGACCCCGGAGGCGGAAGCCGAGTTTCGTGCTCACAAGGCCGATGCCGCCGTGGTCGTCGCCTATGGCATGATCCTGCCCGAAAATATTCTCAACGCCGTGCCGCGCGGCTGCTTCAACCTTCATGCTTCGCTGTTGCCGCGCTGGCGCGGGGCCGCGCCGATCCAGCGCGCCATCATGACCGGCGATGCCTGCTCCGGCGCGATGGTGATGAAGATGGATGTCGGGTTAGATACCGGCGATGTGGCGATGACGGATCGCCTTCCAATCACCGATGCGATGACCGCGCAGGACCTGCACGACGCGCTCGCGCCGCGCGGTGCGAGCCTCATGGTGCAGGCGATGGCGGCGCTGGAACAGGGCGGTCTTGATCTCGTGCCGCAGGATGAAGCGGGCGTCACCTATGCCGCCAAGATCGGCAAGCTTGAGGCGAAGATCGACTGGGCGAAGCCCGCGCATGAGGTGCTGCGCCACATCCATGGCCTGTCGCCGTTTCCCGGCGCATGGTTCGAGATTGCGATTGAAGGCGTGCCTGTGCGCATCAAGGTGCTGCGCTGCGAGGTGGTGAAGCAATCGGGCACGCCGGGTGCGCTGCTCGACGAGCATCTGACGATCGCCTGCGGCAGCGGCGCGATCCGTCTGTTGCAGGTGCAGCGCGCGGGCAAGCAACCGATGACGGTGCCGGACTTCCTGCGCGGCACGCCGCTCGTGCCGCCCCTGGCTGTGATCTGATGCCGCGCTACAAGCTCATCATCGAATATGACGGCACGCCGTTCTGCGGCTGGCAGTATCAGGACAACGGCCCTTCGGTGCAGGGCGCGCTGGAAGAAGCGGTCATGGCGATGACCGGCAGTCGCGTCCGCGTGCACGGTGCGGGGCGTACCGATGCCGGCGTTCATGCGTTGGGGCAGGTCGCACATATCGATCTCGAGAAGACCTATCGCGCCGACCGGGTGCGTGACGCGCTGAATGCGCATGTGCGCCCGCATCCCATCGGGATTTTGTCGGCGGAGATCGTGCCGGAGACATTCGAGGCGCGGTTCTCGGCGCTGAAGCGCCATTACATCTATCGCATCAGCAATCGCCGGGCGAACCTCGCACTCGATGCCGGGCGCGCGTGGCGGGTGGCGCGGCCGCTTGATGTGGCGGCGATGAACGAAGCCGCGCAGGTGCTGATAGGCAAGCACGATTTCACCACGTTTCGCGATACCGAATGTCAGGCGAAGTCGCCGGACAAGACACTCGACCAGCTCGATGTCATCCGCGACGGTGATACCGTCAACATCGTCACCTCGGCGCGCTCGTTCCTGCACAGTCAGGTGCGCTCGATGGTCGGCTCGCTGGTCTGGGTTGGGCATGGCCGATGGACGGCGGCTGATATGCGCAAGGCGCTCGATGCACGCAACCGCGCCGCCTGCGGCCCCGTCGCGCCGCCGGACGGATTGTATCTGGTGAAGGTGGATTATTGAGTCCTTCTTACCTCTCTCCGCAAGTGCGGGGCGAGGAAGTCAGGCCGGTGCGATTTCCTTCATCGCGTCCCAGAACAAATCCTCGCCGTCTTTCACATTGTCCTGCCAGTGATCAGCGGCGTTGTCGTCGGCTTCATCGGTGATGAACTTGAACGCGCGCCACGGCAGCGAATGCCGCTGACAGACATGGGCGATGGCGTAAAGCTCCATGTCCACAATGTCGATCTTGTTCTCGACGAGCCACGGATCGGTTGTAGTGACGAAGCTGTCGCCGGTGCCGCAGGTCACACCTTTGTGCCCTGACGACAGGCGATCGATCTCCGGCGAGAACGGCGTGCGGCCGCGCGGCGCCAGCGGCATCGCCATCATGTCGCGCTGCACGGCATGGGCGACCTCGACGAGACCGTTGTGCATTTTGTGAATCTTGCCCGCGGTGCCGTAGTTGACGACGAGACGCGGGCGCAGCACAAGCAGCGCGAGCGTCGCGGCACTCGCCGCATTGACCTTGCCGACGCCGGTGTAGATCACTTCGACGCCCTCCGGCGCGCGTGCTTTGTCGAGTTCGTCGTCGATGGCGGTGAGGACGAGGATGTTGCCGCTCATGCGCGCGCCCTCACTTGAAATAGCGATCCAGCACGCTGCGATAGATTTTCGTCAGCGCCTCGATGTCGGCGACCGGCGTGCGCTCGTCGATCTGGTGCATGGTCTGGCCGACGAGGCCGAATTCGAGCACCGGGCAGTAATGAACGATGAAGCGCGCATCCGACGTGCCGCCGCCGGTATCGAGCTTCGGCCGCCGCTTGGTCACCTCTTCGATGGCAGCGACGACGAGATCGGTGAAGGGGCCGGGCTGCGTCAGGAAGGCGTCGGCGTTCGACGGCTCCCATTCGACGCGCGCGGTGGTGTGGTTGCCGGAGAGCTTTTCGACGCGACCCTCGATCAGCGCGCGCAGCGAATCCTGCGTGCGGTAGTCGTTGTGGCGGATATTGAAGCGCGCCCGCGCCTGAGCGGGGATCACGTTCCATGCCGGGTTGCCGGTGTCGATGGAGAGAAACTCCAGATTCGACGGCGGAAAGTGATCGGTGCCATGATCGAGCGGATCGGCGTTCAGTGCGCTGACCAGAGCTGCGATGTCGGGCAGCGGATTATGCGCGCGGTCGGGATAGGCGACATGGCCCTGCTTGCCCTCGACGATCAGCGTGCCTGATAGCGAGCCGCGACGCCCGACCTTGATGCAGTCGCCGAGCGCATTGACGTTGCTCGGTTCGCCCAGCACGCAATGATCGAACTTTTCGCCGCGCTTCGCCGCCCAGTCGAGCAGCTTCACCGTGCCGTTGACGGCGGGACCTTCCTCGTCGCCGGTGATGAGAAAAGAAATCGAGCCCTTTGGCTGGCCGCCGTTCGCTTGCAGATAATCCAGCACGGCGGCGACCGAACAGGCGATGGCGCCCTTCATGTCGACCGCGCCGCGGCCATAGAGCACGCCGCCGTCCACATCGCCCGCGAATGCATCGTGCGACCATGCTTTGTCGTCGCCCGGCGGCACCACGTCGGTGTGGCCCGCGAAGGTGATGTGCGGGGCAGCGGTGCCGATGCGGGCATAGAGGTTGTCGGTGTCGGCCGCGCCCGGCTCGGTGAAGGTGAGGCGATGGGTTTCGAAACCGGCGTCCTTCAGGAGCTTTTCAAGAACGCCGAGCGCGCCCGCATCCGCAGGCGTCACCGAAGGGCAGCGCAACAGATCGCGGGCGACGTCCAGCGCCTTGGTCATTGTCAGTCTCGCAGCAGTTCGTTGATGCTGGTCTTGGAACGGGTCTTCTCGTCCACGCGCTTGACGATCACCGCACAGTAGAGCGACGGGCCGGGTGTGCCGTCCTTCATCGGCTTGCCTGGCAGGGAGCCCGGCACCACCACGGAATAAGCGGGGACTTCGCCGACAAACACTTCACCCGTGGTGCGGTCGATGATCTTGGTCGATGCGCCGATGAATACGCCCATGGAGAGCACCGCGCCCTTGCGCACGATCACGCCCTCGGCGACTTCCGAGCGCGCGCCGATGAAGCAGTCGTCCTCGATGATGACCGGGCCCGCCTGCAAAGGCTCCAGCACGCCGCCGATGCCGACGCCGCCGGAGATGTGGACATGCTTGCCGATCTGTGCGCAGGAGCCGACGGTGGACCATGTGTCGATCATGGTCGCTTCGTCGACATAGGCGCCGAGATTGACGAAGGACGGCATCAGCACGACGTTCTTGCCGATGAAGGCCGAGCGGCGGACGATCGCACCCGGCACCGCGCGGAAGCCGGCTTCACGGAAGCTCTGCTCGGAATAGTCCTCGAACTTCGAGGGCACCTTGTCCCACCAGTGCGCGCCGCCGGGGCCGCCGGGAATCGGCGCCATGTCGTTGAGGCGGAACGACAGCAGCACGGCCTTCTTTAGCCACTGGTTGACCTTCCACGCCCCATTCGCCTGCGGCTCCGCGACCCGCGCCTCGCCCTTGTCGAGCATGTCGAGCGCCAGCTCCACGGCATCGCGCACCTCGCCCTTGGTGGAGGCGTTGACGGTGTCGCGGGCGTCGAAAGCGGTGTTCAGCGTGGTTTCGAGAGCGGAGAGAGACATCGGTTTCCTTGGAAAATCAGATGGATAGGAATTGCAGATCGTCTGCATAATTGCAGACGATCTTTGGCGGAATTTTCCCGGGAGAGCAAGGCGGGCGCGATCAGGACTTCGCTAATTGCGCCAGAAATCCCGTCAGGTCTTCGGTGACATGGTCGACATGCGGGGCGTCGCGCCCCTCCATTTCCCAGGCTTCGCGCACGACCTTTTGGGTGCCATCGGGCACCACCAGCACGGTGGTCATGCCGAACTCATGCGGGATCGCGAGGTTGCGGGCGAGGTCCTCGAACATCGCCGCGCGCTCTGCGTCAACATCGTGCAGATCGAGGAAGCGCCGGTAAGTCTGGCGCGCGGGCTTCGGCTCGAACTCGGCCGAGATGATGTCGAACACGCCGTCGAAGGTGACGCCGAGCGCGAGCCGCTCCAGAACCTTCTCGGCATGCGCGACGGACGCGTTGGTCAGGATCAGCTTGCGGCCAGGCAGTTTGGCGAGTGCCTGTCCCATCGCCGGGTTCGGCTCGAGCGGGGAATGGTCGATGTCGTGGACGTAAGCGAGGAAATCATCGGGGCTGACGCCGTGCTCGGTCATCATGCCACGCATCGTGGTGCCGTAGCGGCGATAGTAATCCTTCTGGATCCGGAACGCCTCGGCGGCCTCGACCTTCAGTTGCTGCGCGACGAAATCGCGGATACGGCCGTCGACCTGCTGCCACAGATTGACGTGGTGCGGATAAAGAGTGTTGTCGAGGTCAAACACCCAGGTGTCGATATGGCCGAAGCCGCGTTTGTCGGTCATGATTTTTTGGGAAGCAGCGCGGTGCGCTCGCTCCGTCACTTGTACATCAGCGTGCCGGTGCCCTGATTGGTGAACAGCTCCAGCAGCACGGCATGCGGGGTCTTGCCATCCAGAATGACGACACCTTCGACGCCCGCTTCGAGCGCGTAGATGCAGGTCTCGACCTTCGGGATCATGCCGCCGGAAATGGTGCCGTCCGCGATCAGCCGCCGCGCATCCTTGATCGACAGTTCGGGGATGAGCTTCTTCGACTTGTCTAGCACGCCCGGAACGTCCGTCAGCAGCAACAGCCGCTTCGCCCGCAGCGCGCCCGCGACAGCACCCGCGAAGGTGTCGGCGTTAACGTTGTAGGTTTGTCCATCGGAGGACACCGCCAGCGGGGCGAGCACGGGAATGAGCTCGTGGCCGATCAACTGATTGAGCAAGGCAAGATCGACTTTGTCGGGCTCGCCGACGAAGCCGAGATCGATCACCTTCTCGATGTTGGAGTCCGGATCGATCATGGTGCGGGTCGCCTTCACGGCGGTGACCATGTTGCCGTCCTTGCCGCTTAGACCCACGGCCTTGCCGCCCGCGGCGTTGATGTGGCTGACGATCTGCTTGTTGATCGAGCCCGCCAGCACCATCTCGACGATCTCGATGGCGGAGGCATCGGTGATGCGCAGACCGGCGGCGAATTCGGACTTGATGCCGAGGCGCGACAGCATGGTGGCGATCTGCGGACCGCCGCCGTGAACGACCACCGGATTGATCGCGGTCTGCTCCAGAAGCACGATGTCGCGGGCGAACTCGCGGGCGAGGTTTTCTTCGCCCATGGCGTGGCCGCCGTATTTAATGACGATGGTTTCCTCGTCGTACTGCTGCATATGCGGCAGCGCTTCGGACAGAATGCGGGCCTGATCCTGCGGGCTTATCTCGGACATGAAGCGAACCTTGAATGGCGGGTGGCCCAGGAGATTTGGCTGGGCGGAAAGGGTTTAGCCGATTGATGTGACGGTGCAAAGCACCTCAGGCGCGGGGCGTCCGGTCCGGCACGAGCGCTGCGACGGCGAGCATCAGCCAGCAGACGATGAACAGGGTGCCGCCGGTCGGCGCCGCCATCGGGAAAAGGCCGTGACCGGCATATTGCAGTGACACGAGGTCGCCGCCGAAAAGGATACCGGCGAGCACGAAGCCATAGGCTGCCGTCAGCCCAAGCCGCCGCCTCACCAGACCTTGATCGACGAGCAGCACCGCGCCGATCACCGCGCAGGCGTGGAACAGCAGCATCGAGGATGCGATGCCCAGCCGTCTCGCGTCCGGCATATGCGCGGCAGTCGCCGCGAGCGCGACGCCGGTGGCGCCCATCAGGCCCGCAAAGACGACGGCGATCCGCAGCGACAGGGTGGACATCATGCCCGCTCCCTCAACAGCTTGACGATGGCCGCGCGCATTTCAGCCATACCGCCGCCGTCGCGCGAGGAGGTCACCAGCATCTCGGGAAAGGCGGCCGGGTGCTTGCGCAGGCTCGAAGCCATCGTGGCCATGGTCTGCTCAAGCGCGGCTTTCTTCACCTGATCGGCCTTGGTCAGCACGATCTGATAACTGACGGCAGCTTTGTCGAGCGTGGTCAGCACCTCGTTGTCGGCATCCTTGAAGCCGTGGCGGGAATCGATCAGCACATAGACGCGCGCGAGGCTGGCGCGGCCGAGCAGGAAGTTATGGATCAGCTTGGTCCATGAGGCGATCTGGGTCTTTGGCGCGGAGGCGTAACCGTAGCCCGGCATGTCGACGAGCCGCAGTTCGGGCGTGCGCGCGTCGAGCGGCCCCGGCCCCTTGAAGAAGATCAGCTCCTGCGTGCGCCCCGGCGTGTGCGATGTGCGCGCCAGCCCATTGCGGTTGGTCAGCGCGTTGATCAGGCTCGACTTGCCGACATTGGAACGCCCGGCGAAAGCGATCTCGACGCCCTGCATCGGCGGCAGCGTCTCGATGGAAGGAGAGGCCCAGAAGAACTGCCAGTCGCCGGCGAACAGCTTGCGGCCGGATTCGATTAGTTCGGCGTCGGGTTCGGTCATCATGGTCTTTCGAGACTATAAAAACGTGCATGCCCGGGACAAGCCCGGGCATGACTATGAGAAGCGTACTGGATCGGCGGGCTACCCTGGTTTCTTGCCGCCCGCGAAGGTCGATTTCAGATTGTCGAATAGTTCGATCTTCACGCCGTTCTTTTTCATGATCGCGCTCTGCTGGATCACCGAGAGCGTGTTGTTCCAGGCCCAGTAGATCACGAGACCGGCGGGGAAGGACGCCAGCATGAAGGTGAAGATCACGGGCATCCAGTCGAAGATCATCTTCTGCGTCGCATCCGGCGGCGCGGGATTGAGCTTCATCTGGAACCACATCGTCACGCCCATGATCAGCGGCCATGCGCCGATTGCGAGATAGTGGCCGATAATCGGCACCGCGCTCGGATCGTAAGGCAGGAGGCCGAACAGGTTGAAAACGTGCGTCGGGTCCGGCGCGGAAAGATCGTGGATCCAGCCGAAGAACGGCGCGTGGCGCATTTCGATGGTGATGAACAGCACCTTATAGAGTGCGAAGAAGACCGGGATCTGAATCGCGATCGGCAGGCAGCCCGCGATCGGATTGATCTTCTCCTTCTTGTAGATCTCCATCATCTCCTGCTGCTGCTTCACCTTGTCGTCGGGAAACTTCTCCTTCAACGCGGCGAGCTGCGGCTGCACGGCCTTCATCTTCGCCATCGAGGCATAGGACTTGTTGGCCAGCGGGAAGAAGATCGCCTTCACGATCACGGTGACGAGCAGAATGGCGACGCCGAAATTGCCGAACAGGCGATACAGGTGATCGATCGTCCAGAACATCGGCTTGGTGATGAAGTAGAACCAGCCCCAGTCGATCAGCAGTTCGAAGCGGTTGAGCTTGAGCTGCTTGTCGTAGGCATCGACGGTCGCGACCTCCTTGGCGCCCGCGAACAGGCGCGTGGTGGTCGTCGCATGGCCGCCGGCCTGCACGGTGACCGGATCGAGCAGGTAATCGGTCTGGTAGACGCGGGTGGTGCCGGACAGTTTTGACGAGAAGCGCGCGGTCAGCGAGGCGGCAGGGTCGGGCAGCAGCGTCGCCGCCCAGTATTTGTCGGTGATGCCGAGCCAGGCATTGCTGACCTTGAATTCGGAGGCCTTGGTCTCGTCCATCTTCTTGTAGGTGTATTCCTGCAGGCCCTTGTCGCCCAGAACGCCGATCGGGCCTTCATGCAGGATGTAATAGCCGGAGGTTTCCGGCAGGCCGTGCCGCGAGATCAGGCCGAACGGATAGAGCGTCGCAGGCGCGGTGCCAGAATTGGCGACTTCATCCTTGATGGTGAAGACATACTTCTCATCCACCGAAAGGGTGCGGGTGAAGACGAGACCTTCGCCATTGTCGTATGTCAGCACGACCGGCGTCGTGGGCGTCAGCGCGTTCGAGCCTTGCTGGGTCCAGACCGTATCGAGGCCCGGCAGCTTGGCGCTTGCGCCCGCGGCGGGCACGAAGCCGAACTCTGCGTAATAAGGTGCCTTGGTCCCTGTGGGCGAGAACAGCACTTCCGCCGGAGATTTCGGATCGACGGTCTCGCGGTATTTCACAAAAGCCACGTCGTCGATGCGCGCGCCCTTCAGCGCGATGCTGCCGATCAGGCTCGGCGTGTCGATCTTGACGCGCGGCGACGAGGCGATCACCTCGGCACGGTCCTTCACCGGGGCGGCCTGCTGCTGCTCAGCGCCCGGAGAAGCGGGGGTGGGCGCGGCGCTGCCGGCCGCAGGCGTCTGGGTGGTTGCTGCCGGTGCCGATGAATTGGCCGGGTTGGCGGCCTGCGTCTGGGTCTGCTGCGCGGCGCGCTGCTTCTCCATCTGCGGCATGTTGTAGAAATACTGCCAGGCGAGCAGGATGAGGCCGGACAAAACTACGGCGATGATGGTGTTACGATTGTCGGTCATCGGTCAGGTCTCGTGGGTAGACTTAAGAGTGTTTCGGTGAAATGCGGGTAGGACGGGGATCGCCAGCGCGATCCTTCATACGGGTCAGACGCATCAGCGCGGAACGGAAATCCTCGATCATGACGGAGAATTCATGATCCAGCGCGGCGCGCCGGCCGACGATGACGTAGTCGCGGGGGGAAGGCGGCGCGATGACGCCGGCCAGTCGGACCATCTCGCGCAGCCTGCGGCGAACACGGTTGCGCTCGGTCGCGGTGCCGACTTTTTTGGTGACGGTGAAGCCGATGCGGGTGGGCCCGGTGTCGTCGCGAAGGCGCGACTGCACCACGAAAGCGGGCCTGGCAATGCGGGGGCCTTGGGCTGCGGCGATGAAATCCGCGCGTTTTTTCAACCGGTCCATGATGTCAACCGGCGCATCGTGATGCCGGTTCAGGCGCTCAGACGCTTGCGGCCGCGCGAACGGCGAGCGGCGAGAACCTTGCGGCCGCCGGTCGTGGCCTGACGCGCACGGAAGCCGTGACGGCGCTTGCGCACCAGTTTGCTGGGTTGATAAGTCCGCTTCACGGTCGTTCTCCGCTGCCGGGCGCCCGCCGATTGCGGTGTCGCCCCAGTGAGTGCCGAGCAAATTCAAATTGCCGAGCAAGTTTCAATGGTGTCGTCCGGGTTCAGCCGGGGCCGGGGTCTTGAGTGACCAAGGTCCTTAAATGAACCGGCCCGGTCGAGCCGGGCCATGACGGACAGTTGGCCGGGCTTATACGGGAGCGGGCTGTTTTCGTCAACGGAGCGTGCAAATTGCCCCAAGCCCGGCGGTTAGCCGGGGTTGCCCTGAAATATCCATAGATTTCAGGTATTTCTGGGGTTTGACGAGGCCAGCCGCAGGTGCGACTGTGGCGACGCGGAAGATCGAAAATCAAGAGCCGGATCGTGACTGAAAGCGTGCCGCCGATGACGTCGCAGGAGAGGCCGGCCATGCCGCGCGGGCGGCTCAACCTGTCCGGCAAGCTGCTGCTGCTGACGATCCCCTTGGTGATGATCGCCGAAGTGCTGATCTACGTGCCTTCGATCGCCAATTTCAGCGTCAACCGCCTGAATGATCGCATCGCCGCCGCCAATACCGCGGCTTTGGTCCTCGATGCCGCACCTGCGGGCATGGTGCCGGATTCACTGGCGCGCAGCATCCTGCAAAGCATCGGCGCGCGCGCGGTGGCCATCAAGACCGGCCAGCAGCGCCGTCTGCTCGCGGTGGCGGACATGCCGCCCGCGGTGGTGCGCGACATCGACATGCGCACCATGAACGTGTGGGAAGCCATCGTCGATTCATTCTCGATGATGCTGGAGCGCGGCGACGGCGTGATCCGCATCATCGGCCCGGCGCCGCAGGGCGAGCAGTTCATCGAGGTGGTGGTGGATGAAGCGCCGCTGCGCAAGGCGATGTACCGCTTCTCGTCGAACGTGCTGCTGCTGTCGTTCGGCTTCGCCATCGCCACGGCAGGACTGATCTATCTCGCCTTGCATTTCCTGTTCGTGCGGCCGATGCGCCGGATGACGGCGAATCTCATCGCTTTCCATGAAAACCCTGAAAGTGCCGACCGCGCGATCGTGCCCTCGAACCGCGGCGATGAAATCGGCATGGCGGAGCGCGAACTCGCCGACATGCAGCACGATCTCGTCTCGATGCTGCATCAGAAAAGCCATCTGGCGGCGCTCGGACTTGCGGTGTCGAAGATCAACCACGATCTGCGCAATCTTCTCGCGTCCTCGCAGCTTTTGTCCGACCAGCTCGCGAGCGTGCCGGATCCGCGCGTGCAGCGGTTTGCGCCGAAGCTCTTGCGTTCGCTGGAGCGCGCCATCGCGTTCTGCCAGTCGACGCTGTCCTACGGCAAGGTGCAGGAGGCGCGGCCCGAGCGGCGGATGGTGGCGGTCGAGCCGATCATCAACGAGGTGCGCGAATCCGCGGGCATCGCCACCGATCCCGATATCGTCTGGAGCAACGCGATCGAACGCGGCCTCGTGGTGGATGCCGATCCGGATCAGTTGTTCCGTGTCCTCCTCAACCTCGTACGCAATGCTTTTCAGGCGCTCGAGGGGCAGCCGCACGCTGACATCGCGCCGAAGCAGATCCGCATCGCGGGCCGCCGGGAAGGCGCCGTCGCCGTGCTGGAAATTTCAGATACCGGCCCCGGCATTCCGGAGCAGGCGCGGGCCCATCTGTTCGAAGCGTTTCAGGGGTCCTCGCGCGACGGCGGCACGGGGCTCGGTCTTGCGATTGCCGCCGAACTGATCCGTGCCCATGGCGGCCAGATCGATCTGGTGGAGGGGACGATCGGCGCGACGTTCCGGATCGTCATTCCCGACCGGACCATTCCACTGCATCAACTCCGTCAGGAGCGTTCCCGCGCCTGAAAAGGCGGAAACCATGGGCCGCCTTGGGCGGATTCCTGGGAGAATCCCGAGGAAAGTCCTTGAGAAACGGGCCGTACGGCTTCGACATAATCCTGTCAAAACCGATCTTGCCAATCAGCACCGGAGCCGTTAGCTATGCCCCCTCGCGAGGGCATCTCCGCCCATATCCGCGACACGCGCCCGTAGCTCAGCTGGATAGAGCACCAGACTACGAATCTGGGGGTCAGGAGTTCGAATCTCTTCGGGCGCGCCATTAAATCAAAGACTTACGTCAGTTTTCAGCGCCGTGTTACGATAAGGTGCAAATACGCCTTACGATAAGGCTTATTGCCCGCATCACTTGCTGAGGCGTGTGAGTTTGCCGCTTGGCTTCGCGATGCCGCTGGCGCTGTTCGTGTGACCTTCGTGAGACCTCCAGACCGTCGCGCGTATAAACTTCCTGCACCATCACTTTGTCCACGTGGCCAGTCTGCTTGATGATGTCATCGTCGGAGACGCCAGCTTCGGACGCTTCGGTTACGCCCGAGGCGCGGCTGTCCATGTTTTTGACGTTGTCGGGAATTCCCGCCGCGCGTGCAGTTTCGCGCCAATCCCTACTGAACGACTGCCTGTCTGGCCAAGGCGATCCGTCTTTGCGCTGCGCAACAGGGCCGTCAGTTTCAGTATCGATCTTTTTCAAACATGCACGACAAGTCGGCAGGCAGAAAAGATTTCACCGTTTAGGCATTCGTCACGCAGCTTGCCGTTGAAGGACTCGCAATAGCCGTTTTCCCATGGGCTGCCCGGCGCAATGTAGAGCGTTTTGCCCCCAGCTTTGCGAACCAGTTGCGTACGATATTAGCTGTCATCTCCGCACCATAAAGCTTGGTCCAAAAAAGCCAGGTCAGCTCAGGCGTGATTTTTTTGATTTGGCCAATCGCTAAATGCCACGATCCAAAGTGCTAATAGATTGAGGATGGGTATGAACGCGAGCACAGACCAAAGCGGAGATAGCCCGATTCTATTAAGGATACGGCCAATTGGATAAATCACCAGCGCTATCAACGCTAAGAAAAAGAGCAAGTGGGTCGGTTCAGAAAATCCCATCGTATCGGACCACCCATACATCATCATTTGTTCCTCCGATTCATGTAGTGGCTCTTATTTCTGGATGGCTATCGCAGCGAGCCCCCATCCATGCTCGAGTGCATGAATGCTCCTATTTCTTCCGGAGTAAGCTTGCTGTCCTTGTTGCTATCCATTGCCTTGAAGAGTCGTTCGTGAGCGGCCTGAAACTCTGATAATGAGATGGCTCCGTCGCCATCGGCATCCATTAGTGCAAAAATCATACGAAACATAATGGGTGAGCCTGCCATGTGGCCGCCCATTTTAGTGCGCTCCTTCATGCTATGCTTCATCATTTCCATCATGCCATCTCGCTCTCCTGATTGATCGCCAGGACAGGTCGTTTGCGCGGGGCCTTCCACTTGGTCCTGGCGCCCATGATGGCCATTGTGATCGGCTGGCGATTGAGCATGCGCGGGATAAGTCAAGGCAGTGAACAGAAGCGCCGTGAAAATAGCTAAGCGTTGCATGGAATTTCTCCGACCTCGATATGAAGCAACAACGATGCCCGTCCGCAGCGAGTTCGGTTTGACCTAGATCAACATCACGAGCATCGGCGAGCACAGCAGTTTTCCTCTTTCACCGTGTGATTGCCGATCCGATAATGTCGTAGTTTCGGAGTTTGTATCGCGACTTATTTGATGCGGCTCATCATGCGCGCTTTAAGCAGCCTGCTCGGGTAACGAGGCCACCGTTCGTATTCAAGTCGAAGCTATGGCTTGTCGTCGATTGGGACCGGTTTGCGGGTTATCCAGAAAATATATTTGGTCATTCCGAACCACCCGCCCAGTATGATTGAGCTTGCGCTAACTAAAGCCAAAATAGGAAGAGACGGCGCCGAGATCTGCATTATTTGGCTTATACTGGGCACCATAAGGATGATGAGGATTGCGAGTAAAACTAGTCCCAGAATTGCCCAGAACACCATTCGGCGGCGATCGAAGAACTGTGTTCCTGCCTCTGCGGATTCCGCAAAAGCGAGCGTACAATTGCTGAAAATAAGGGTGATAAAGGCTGCGGCGCGGGCTTCAGCAGGCGAGAAATCGCTGCGGAGCATTAAAACGTAGATCGCGAGGGTCCCAAATAAAATTACGCTGCCCTGAACCGCACTCAGGAGCAGCTCGCTGCGGCCGAACAGCGTGATTTTGGTGTCGCGCGGCGGTTGGTTCATGCTGTTTGGTGCCCCCGGTTCTGCCTCGAAAACCAGCGCGCAGAGGGGATCGATTGCCAGTTCGAGCAGAATAATATGAACAGGGAAGAAAAGCGGAGGAAGCCCTAAGAGCAAGGGCAACAAGGCCAGCCCCGCAATCGGAATATGCGTAGCGGTAATAAAAATGAGTGCTTTGCGAAGATTTACGAAGATTCGTCGACCGAGCTCGATACCTTCCATAATCGAGATAAAGCTATCATCGAGCAGAACGATATCCGCAGCTTCTCGCGCAACGTCCGTTCCTCTGTTTCCCATGGCAATGCCGACATGAGCCGCCTTTAAGGCAGGTCCGTCATTCACGCCATCTCCAGTCATGGCGACAATCTTTCCGTCCTCTTTCAGCGCTTGGACTATCAACAATTTCTCTTCGGGCATGACCCGGGCAAAAACGCGCACAGTCCGCAAACATTCCCGACGATCTGCGACCGTCATGGCGGCGATTTCAGAGCCGTTAATGACGCCCGCGCCCACTGAAATACCTGCGGCCTTTGCGATTGCCCGAGCGGTGGCGGAATGGTCGCCCGTGATCATATAAACCGAGATACCGGCGCGGCGAGCCGTGGAAATTGCATTCGCGATGCCCGAGCGCACGGGGTCTCGAAAGCCGACCAATCCTCCAAATTCAAATGTCGGTTCTGCTAGGTCATTCGGCGCGACGCCTGAGAGAGTGCGGGAAGCCACACCGAGCACACGCAGTCCCTCATCGGCCATCTGCTTGACAGTTTTCAATAGTCGATCGCGTAAATCGGCCTCCATTCTGCAAATTTCAAAAATGGCTTCCGGTGCTCCCTTTGCTGCGAGCAAAGTGTCACTGTGTCTTCGCCAAGCGTTGATCACCGCAAGAAGCTTTGGCTCAAGAGGATGCTCGGAGTATGGATCACTGTCGGTCACTTGGAGATCAGTTGCGGCCGACGGCGTCGCTTGATGAAGGGCGATATCCATCGGATCTAGCGGATGAACCGGAGAAGCGAGGGCGGCTACCGCTAACACCGTCGCTACGTCCGACTGAGGATCGGTGGCAGAATGGAAATTTCCATTTACCCATATGCTTGCTACTGACATCCGATTTTCGGTGAGCGTGCCGGTCTTATCGACGCATAGTGAAGTTATGGCACCGAGCGTTTCAACAGCCGCTCCCCGGCGAACGAGAACGCGCTTTTTTGCCAGTCGCCATGCGCCTAAAGCCATGAAGACGGCGAGCACCATGGGAAACTCTTCAGGAATGAGAGCGATCGAGAGTGTAATTCCGGCTAGAGCGCCGCCCATCCAGTCGTTCAGGACGGTCCCGTAGACAAAAATGATGAGCAGACAAAAGATAATGGAAAGCAGCCCCAACTGCCGTACCAATTTCATTGATGTCTGTTGCAATGGTGTAGGCTCGGATTGCACGCTTATGAGCGATGCGCCAATTCTTCCGAGCTGTGTCTGAGGACCCGTCTCAGTTACGCGGATGATGCTTTCACCTTTCACGACCAGGGTTCCGGCGAAGGCCCTTGTGCTTTGATCGGAGAAATCATCCCTGATGCTTGCCGTGGCAAATTTAATGAGTGGGACAGACTCGCCACTGAGTAAAGACTCGTCCACGGTAATCGGTTGTTCTGATAGAATTTCACCGTCGGCAGGTATCCGTTCGCCAGCCGCGATCAGCGCAATATCGCCAGGGACGACTTCAGAAGCACGGATTCGATGCGTCCTGCCAGCGCGGATGACTCTGGCATGGGGTTCGGCTAGCGCATTGAGGGCGCGCAAGGCGCGTTCAGTGCGCGTTTCCTGGAGGATGACTAATCCTAATGAAGCGAGTGCACCCGCGGATATAAACAGGCCCTGACCAATATCGCCGAATATCAGATAGAGGCCAGCAGCTATGATTAGCAGAACGAATGTCGGCTCGTGCATCGTGTCTTTGACGATGTCCAGGAGCGTTCTTGATCGAACGTTGCGAAGAAGGTTAGGGCCGACGCGAAGAAGGCGCTCCTTTGCCTCTCGCTCGCTCAGGCCTTCATTGATCCGTGTTTCAGCGCCATCCGCGATAGGCACAAATGCCCCCTCGATGTTGGCTTCGACGTCAATGTGAAAGCAACAAAGGAACGGGCGGATTGGCAATCATGGATCTCGTCGCGCCTCCAAGGACGAATTCTCGAAAGCGAGAGTGGCCGTAGGCTCCCATCACCAATAAGTCCAGCCTATGATGATTGGCGAAATCTTTCAGCACTTCGCCGATAGATTGCCCGGCGGAATCAATTCCGTGAACTTCAACGTTCACTTGATGCCGAGCTAAATAAGCCCCGATTTCGTGTGTCTTCCGAGTAACGTCAAAGTCTTTCTCGTTGAGAACGATAACAACGTGCACCTTTTTTGCGAGCCTGAGAATAGGCATTGCATCGGCCACGGCACGAGCGGCTGCACGACTGTAGTCCCAGGCAACCCCGATCGAGTCGATGGATGCATTTGGAGAGGTAGCCCGCTCTGGCAACAGCAGAACCGGTCGAGCGGAGTTAAAAATAATGGTCTCGGTATCCCACTGGTCGACGAGGTCATTCTGGCTAACGGGCAGAAGAATCAAATCCTTCAGGCGAGCATACTCAGCCGTCAAAGCGGGAATCCGGCCTGCGAGTTCTCGTTCCTTTATGACTTCGTGCTGTATCCCATTTCGTTCTGCTAAATCGCGAAAGAGCTTGATAAGAGTGGCCGCGTTTCGTTTGCTCTTGTCCATCTCGAGAGCCGCCATTCCCGAGATGTTTATCAGAGAATTCCCCAGAAACGAGCCCGGCACTTGAATCAGGGTTTCTGGCACAAAAGCAGAGATGCGGCAGTTGAGCGATCCAGCCAACTGAATTCCAGAAGCGATGACCTCTTCACTGGTGGGTGTCGGATAGGCCTTTAGCACCAACATCGCATCTTGAATTATCATTTTGTCCTCCTCGCAAACGCGTGGTCAAATCTGTGGGAGAGCGGTATTCACAAGCCAGCCGTGTTCAAAACTTTAGCGGGTCATCCGATAAAGCTTTTGAGTGAGATCAAGTGACGCTTCGGATGAATCGGATTGTGCATTTGTAGGTGCGAGCCGACGATCTGACGTTTTCTTGGATCTGCAGTGAGATACCGAGATATGCGACTGCAATAGCGCAATCTGCTTTGTCGATGTGCAGTCATAGCTGTCAGCCTGCAGGCTAACCATCCTCCATGGGGCGCGCCACCACGCGCAAGTTATTCGCTACGACTCCCACGCCGGGTGTATTTTCAGCCGCTATGCGGATCGCATCACGTTCGTTATCGTTATAAACGATCCCGGTTATGTCCACATTGCCATTGCTGACGCAGATGCTGAATGGGCGACGAGCCCAAGGCTGCTCTGCGATCCTGTGGTCGATTTCACGCTTTATCATGGCGTCCGTGTCGCGCGGCAAGGGCAGCTCTTTTGTGTTGGCAAGAGCCTGCACTAAGTTCGCTCTAGTAATGATACCAATCAGGTGTCCATTTTCGATCACGGGCAGCCGCTTGATGTGATGCTTCTCGAAACGTCTGGCGACGTCTCCGAGAGTATCGTCTGGAGATGCAGTGAGAACTTTGGTGGTCATGACGTCTCGCACCATTCGGGAGTTTGATTTTACGTAATCGGCCGCGAGGTCGCGATCAGATGCGAATAGGTCGAGCCACCAGGAGCGGCGCGTCTCTGTATTCAATTCACGCCGGTGCAACAAGTCGCCTTCAGAAAGAAGGCCGACAAGAGATCCGCGCTCGTCGACAACGGTCAGTGCGCTAATTCCATTGCCGACCATCATTTTAGCCGCCTCGCGCACATGTACATTGGGCAGAACGCTCACCAGATGCTTGGTCATAACGTCTCTTACTTTCATCGGAGCGTCTCCTCTGTTAGCTGTTTGCCCCATGTAGATTGGCAGCGCATGAAGGAGTGCCATTGATGCAGATCAATGGCATGAGGGCCTCTGCGTGAGCTGATGCGACGCAGACTGTTAGAGGCAGCCGCGCGGGTCCGATCACTGGCCAACGCGAGCGGTAGGTTATGCAGTGATTGGCCGAAGGCTTGTCGAACAAGATGATCGCGGCAATCTCGACATCAGCCCAAAGACCGTTGAAGTTTATCGGGCAAACGTCATGGCCAAGCTGCAAGTCGGCAGCCTCTCTGAGTTGGTCCGGTTTGCACCGCAGCGGAATGATTGAGGGTTGAGCGAGATCAACACTGGCTAGTTCTTCAAATTCTAAATGAAAATATGGAGATTCAAGAGAAGTGGAAGCATCATTGTCGTTCAGAACTTATTTTTGTGGTTGATGATGACTATGACGTGCGCCAATCGCTCACCTTTTTTCTCGAAGTCGAGGGATTCCAGGTTTTGGCTTTTCCGAATGCCAAGAAGCTCCTGAATTTCAATGAATGCGGCAACGCCGAATGTTTTATCATCGATTACAAAATGCAGCCGATAGACGGCATCGAACTTGCTGAGAGTCTGCGCCATATCGGGATAAAAGCGCCCATCATTCTCATCACGGGTTTCCCCGACATGCGCATTGAGGCCAAGGCCAAAGCTGTGGGCGTGTCGACGGTGCTGCTGAAACCTCACCTCGAAGACAGCGTTGTTCGATCGGTGCGAGAGGTGCTTGCAGCCAAGGAGTCTCTGTAATGGAGATCAGGAGTTTAATTGATCTTGATAAGAGTTCGCTTGTCGTGAAGCACTACTTGGAACTCGCCATTCTCTCATAGTTGTTATGGCAGCTCATCGAGCGTTTTATTAAGTCGCCTGATAATGAGGCGCCGTGCGCGCTCATCGGCCGCTGCTTCGATCTTATCATTGAGGGCCAGAATAAATTTCGACATGTCGTTATGGGAATCGAGACGGATGACGGCTTCCGGCTGGAGGCGCCGCCGGGTCGAAGGCACTGACCGTGCCTCCTGTGGATCAAGCGCGTAGATTTCGTCGAGGACGGGTGCAAAAATCTGATTCGTTGGAATGGCGGTGTCCGCGATTCTTCCTCGGAGGCTTTCAATCGCAGCATCCTCACCGTGGGAAAGAAACAATCCGCTTCGGATCGGAAGTCGAGCTCTGATCCAGTTCTCAAGCTCCGATCCATCGGCGTGGCCGGAGTACTCATCCATCTTGCGTATGCGCGCGTTCACTCGAATTTCTTCTCCCTGAATGCGGACCGCCTTGGCGCCGTCAAGGAGAATGCGTCCGAGCGTCCCGTATGCCTGAAAGCCAACCAGAAGCACGGTCGCCTGCTTGCGCCATAGCCAGTTTTTGAGGTGATAACGAATCCGCCCGGCTTCGCACATGCCGCTTCCGGCCAGAATGATATGAAAACCCGAAAGTCTCTCGATGGCTTTGCTTTCTCCCACGTCCCTGGTGAATCGTAGTTGAGGTGAGTGCAGAAGCCGTCCGGCGTCCGTATCCGGCTGCAGAGCGGCGGAGTGCTTACGAAACACTTCGGTCGCATGAATGGCGAGGGGAGAGTCGAGAAAGATCGGGCAACGCGGTATTCTATCGTGCTCCATTAGATCGACCAGATCGACGATTAACTCTTGCGTTCGCTCAACGGCAAAGGCCGGAATGATTAGTGGGCCTTTTCCAGCAGCCGCTTCATGAGCCTCCAGGGCAAGGCGGGCGCGCCGCTCCTCGGTTGTAGAATGTGGGCGGACGGTATCGCCATAAGTCGACTCGCAGACGACATAGTCGAGCCCGCTTGGCCCCGAAGGAGCCGATTGAAGAAGCTTCTCGCTTGGACCAATATCACCCGACATTAAAATTCTGAGTGGTGGCTCTTGCGCTCCATTATCGATCTCGATTTCAATTGATGCTGAACCGAGCAGGTGGCCTGCATTCCAGTACCGCGCGCGGACGCCTTTTGCCGCTTCGACCCAGGTTTCGTATCTCACTGCGTCGAAGGCCTGGAGCGAGTTTATTGCGTCTTCCTCGGTATAGATCGGAGTGACTGGCGCTCTTCCACGAGCCTGATTGCGGGGATTGAGACTTTTAACCTCCATTTCCTGAATGCCGCCGGCATCCGGCAGCATGTAAGAGCACAGATCAATGGTTTCCTGAGTGGCCAGGATCCGGCCCTTGAACCCGCTCTTTATGAGTTTTGGAATAAGCCCGCTATGATCGATATGTGCATGTGTGAGAAGAAGGACGTCCAACTCACGGGGATCGAAGGGGAAGGGACCATAGTTCATGGACTTCAAGGTTTTCGAACCTTGGAACATCCCGCAGTCCACCAGAAAGCGGGCCTGACCGGTGTTGAAAACATAACAGGAGCCCGTAACGGTGTGGGCCGCGCCGCAGAATTGAAGAGTCGTATTCATGACGCGTCCTCACTGAGGTTCCGGGCGGTCGTCTATGGAAAACCCATTTTGTTCAAATGATGCACGAAGGGCGAGATCGTAGCCCGACGCCTCGGAAGCAAAGATCCGATACAAAGGATCGCCTGGAGAAACGTGTTCTCCAATTTTTTTGAAGATTTGAATGCCTGCTCCTTTGTCGATCGGAGCGCCTGCCATATGCGCAATACGGTTTATTCTCAGGCAGTCGATGTTGCTGACGATTCCGTGCTTCGATGCAATGATATCTCTTTGCAGATGCCCGAGACTTGCCGCATAGGGTGGCTCACCTTGTGCTGTGATAATGCTCTGTAATTTTCGAAGAGCTGCGCCGCTTTCCAATAATTCAAGGGCCCGTGCGTAGCCGGTGCCGCCACGCAGGGCCGGGTCATATTCTAGGAGCCGGGCAGCGAGATTGAGCGATTTTTCCCGAAGGTCCTGTGGCGCATCCGGTCTGTTCTCAAGCACGGACATCACATCATGGACCTCCAGCAAGGGTCCGACACCATGCCCAATCGGCTGCCGACCTTCTGTGGTGACGACTTCCACGGCGATACCGAAATGATCTCCCACCAGTTCGAACAGTTTTCTCAAGCGTAGTGCTTCTGCGGGCGTGCGAACCTTCGACGAGGAGCCAACGGGAATATCAACGAGAAGATGAGTAACGCCGGCGGCTATCTTCTTTGACATGATGGAGGCCACCATCTGCTCGATGGTGTCCAGACCCAGAACGCGCTCCACGGAGATGAGAATATCGTCCGCCGGTGATAGATTAACGTGTCCGCCCCAGATCAGACATGCTCCGCATTTGTCGACCACTCGTTTCATGTGATCTGTATCAATATCGACTTTGGCCAGAACCTCCATTGTATCGGCTGTACCTGCTGGCGAGGTGATCGCTCGCGAGGAAGTTTTCGGCATGGTAAGGCCGTGCGCCGCGACGATCGGGACTACGATCATCGAGGTTCGGTTACCGGGAATCCCTCCGATGCAGTGCTTGTCAACGATCATTGGCTTCTGCCAATGGAGCCGAGTGCCGGCGTCAACCATTGAGGATGTCAACGCGAGCAATTCGCTGGCCGTCATCAAACGGGCAGTCGCTACGAGGAATGCAGCAATTTCCAGTTCCGAATATCGATGGTTTGTCAGATCGTCGACGATAGCTGCGATTTCAACGGCATCGAGAATATCGCCCTGAATCTTCGATCGGACAAAATCCAGACTCTTTGGAGGCGGCGCGGGCGAAACGGTCGCAAGCGTATTTTCGGGCTCGTTCATCCTTCTGAAAGCCGGAGTGGCAAGCCCGAGTTCGTTCGTCCCGACAAGGGACTCATCGTCCGTGATCAACAGGGTTGCGAGAAGCAGCTTATCCCCGCATTGGATTTGAATCCGACTGAATCCACAGAAGACGTCAGGACGGAGTGCCTGGGATCGTCGCGAGATAACGGCGATGTTCTCGCGGCCGGTATCCAAATTAACGAAACGGATCTTGAGCGGAGGGCGGCCAACCTCATCGGCCGAGGTTATAATTCCCGTTGGTGCAATCTTTCCCATTTTATCTTCGATCCCGCGCTTGTTGTGGAAGCGCGATGATCTAAATCAAGCACCGTGACCCTTGGGGAACGGCGGACTTGATTTACCTCAACCCGTTTCACGTGTTGATGGGGCGGAATCCCCAAGGTCGAAATGAAATCATCCCTAGTGTCGTCGACCCGTCTCTCTGGCAGATACGAAGGATTGAAGCGGCGATCAGATGCAATCAATGGCCTCACGCAAAGGAGCTGTTCTGTCTGCGTCCAAGCGGTCACGCAGCCATCTTTATCAAGCGCTCGAAGCCAGATCAGACGAAGATGGGCTCGGGTATATTCTGAATTGGTCTATTGGAATATTCATTTTCGTCAGCGTTCTTGCAACAATTTTGGAATCTGTTCCTGAACTGTATGCGCGTTACACTGTTATTTTTCGCGGAGTCGAGTTTATAAGCGTCTCGGTCTTCAGCCTTGAATATTTGGCCCGTATTTGGATCGCGCCGGAACACATTCCCTACCGGGGGAAGTCGACGCTTATGGCTCGTCTTCGCTATCTGGTCAGCCCTTGGGGGCTGATCGATCTGTTGGCCGTTGCGCCGCTCTGGCTCTCGATCTTTGGCGACGCCGATTTGAAAGGATTGGTGGTTTTCCGGACGATGCGAATTTTAAAACTGGTCCGCTATTCGCCCGGTATGAGTTCGCTCATGGAAGTGTTATGGGCCGAACGCTGGGCGCTCGGCGCGTGCTTGATCATCTTGATATGCTGCACTGTTATTTCAGCCAGCCTCATGCACATGCTTGAAGGGGAGGTGCAGAAAGACAAGTTTGGTACAATTCCAGATGCTATGTGGTGGTCGCTCGTTACGTTGACCACAATAGGCTATGGTGATGTCGTCCCGCTGACAGGAGTAGGCAAGTTGGTTGCCGCCGGCACGATCATAGGCGGCTTGATCATGATCGCTTTACCGGTTGGCATCATCGCCCACGCTTTTTCAGATGTCATTCACCGCCGCGATTTCGTCATCACCTGGAGCATGATCGCTCAGGTCCCCGCGTTTGCCCATCTCAAGGCAGAAAATATTGCAGAAGTTATGGGGCTGTTGCGTGCGCGCCGCTATGAAAAAGGCGAGGTCATTGTACGCCGAGGGGACCCGGCACATGCCATGTACTTCGTCGCAAGTGGGACGATAGAAGTCGTGCTTTCAGATAAGCACAAAATTCAACTCAGCGCGGGTCAGTTTTTCGGGGAGCAGGCTTTACTGAGCAGGACAAAGCGTTCGGGGACGGCGAGAGCATGTACGAGAGCGAAGCTATTGGTCCTCGGCGCTGGCGATCTGGAACTATTGATGGAGCGTGAGCCTCGTATTGCCTCGCACATCCGGCGAATTGCATCGCAGCGTGCGGAAAATGCTCCAGTGGCCGGTACTTCGAAGGAGCCTCCGGCCGTCGATCTCGACTGACCTCATTTCAGCCGGGGAGAAAATAATCCGTGAGGTATTTTTCGATCTCATGAACCGGCTGGTTCGTCAGGTCTTTTTCGATTTCAGCGAGAATATGCTTCCGGATATTTTCAGGCAGTGTCGCGCGGAGGGCGCCAACTACTCGTGGCGGGGCGACGATAACGATGCTTTTGACGCCTTCATCCTCAATGTATCGTTCGAGGGAAGCCGCTGTTGCTTCTACGAACTTATGTTTCTCGACAATATGCCAGTCTGTCGTTTCAACCTGACTGCGCCTTGAGGTCGCACTCTCGTGGACACGTCCCGGGCGGTCGGTTCCCTGATCTCTGGTCGGAGGATTGTTGTCTTTGAACGCGTGCGCGACGATGAGATTTGGAAAGACCTCGTCTCCGGCGTTTCGAAGAAAAAGCGCTTTCGTGCCGTCGGCCACAAGGACCAGCGAGGCAGGGCGCAGCTTGAGCTTGGTCATGTAAAACGCATCCCTTCTGGCGAGGGCGAGTGATCTGCCCGACTGTACTTTAGGCAGCCTCGACCCTGCCTATCACCATGCCCGGTTCCACGACGCTATTTTGTGGCGCGTAGATCGTCAGCCGCCCGGTATCAGGTGACTTCAACCGTCTAAGCTGATTTTCGATCCGAACATCGACAAGGGGGTCGTCCGAAGTAACGTTTGCGCCATCGGCGACAAGCCACTTCTCGACGATTCCTTCGGGAAGCATTCTGGTCACCCAGAGATTTGGTTGAACGATCAGATCGGTCATAATTGATCCTCCGCATACGGGTCATCGTGAACAATTATATTGATACGCGGAAAGGGTCGGGCCGCCTTGACGTTTATCAAGGTGTGCCTCGTTCTCGAATGGCAATATTATAAGACAGTCATAAGGCGGATGGGTCGGTGCTCTCATGGAAAAAGACAGAGGTTTTCTGAGGTTGAAGGACATATCCCTTGCTGCTTTTTTCGCCTCCGGACTGATTAGTTCGTGCTGGGCGATGGAAGATCCGGCAGTGCAACGTGGAAGGACGTTTGCACGGGTCAACTGCGCTCAATGTCATTCGATCGATCGCGTGACCGCCAGTCCGCTCAAGATAGCGCCGCCGTTCCGCACCCTGCACACGCGATACCCCGTCGAGACGCTTGCTGAGGCGCTTGCGGAGGGCATTTCGACCGGGCATCCGAGCATGCCGGAATTCCGGCTGGATCCTGATCAAGTCGGAGACTTCATCGCGTTTCTGAAGACCTTCGAGAACAGCCGGTGAATCCGCGCGGCTCGTTCCAACATTCCTAGACGCCGTCGCGCCGATCTCATTTAAGATTACCGGCGGTCCATGTCACGATCTGTTTGGTCACGTCGCTGAAGGCCCAGTTCAGGGCCGACACGACAGTCTTCGCATCAAGATGTGCCACCGGCTGACTGGCTCGGAAAATGCGGGAAGCCACGATCTTCCCCGACTTGCCGACAATCTTGACCGCGAGGGACACTTCGGCAGTTGGGTTGCCGGTCATGTCGACCTGAAACCGCTGGATCTCACTCAACAGCGTCGCATCGACCTGTACTCCTTCGGTAGGACGAATCGGCGCTCTCTCCTCACTGTAATTCGCAAAGCTCTCGATTAACCTCGCTTGGACGAGCTTGGGAATGCTGTCGGCCCATTGCGCTTGCACGATCGAGGGATCAAGATTCTCGCTCTCCGGCGTTATGACCAGGCGCTGCGTATCGAGGGCCAGGATCACGGTCGGCTCAGGAATGGCGAGCTGTAGCGCGAGAGGGCTTCTGGCGACATATGTCTGAACGGCTTCCAGATCGTAGATGTGCTTCTTTGTCTCTGAAGCACCCCCTCCCGTCATCCTTTCCAATCCCGCGATGATGCCATCGAGACGCCCCGTATTACGGGCCAGCCCTTCAGCAAACGTACTCAGATTGACGATGGTGTCGTGGAGCGGCTGCGAATTGTCGCTGAGAACGGAGTCGATTTTCCTGAGCGCCTCGCGGGCCGCCTGCGTCATGCTTTGGCCCGCTCCAGGTGAGGCAATCAGAACGCCGATAGGTGCTGTGGAGAGCGTATCCTTGTTTCCTTCCAAGGCTACCACCGGCACGCCGGTCAGGCCCTGAAACTCCAACCCAACCTTGGTGTCGGCGCGAACGGGCGTATCTGTCAGAACGCTGACGGATGCATTCACCCGGCGGGGACTTTGCGGATCGAGCGCAAGCCGTGTCACTTCACCCACGCGTATTCCGTTGAACAGAACGCCTGCGCCGACCAGCAATCCCGGCACCGGTTCGTCGAACCGGACCTGATAGACGCTGCGCGCGCCGAGGCCGCCAGCATTGTTCAGCCAGTAGACGAAGCCGAATATCGCCGCCGCGATCGAGAGGACAAACAGACCGACGATGATGTATGGGGCGCGGGTCTCCATCAGGATCCTCAACTGTTGTGGGGTTGTAGCATTTCGGAGCGGGCGCCATGGAAATATGCGCGCACCCATGGATGCGTTGCTTCGAGGAGGGTGCTCATGGGGCCGATCGAGACGATCTTGCCGTCGGCCAGAGCGGCGATCCTGTCGCAGACGGTGTGGAGGCTGGCCAGATCATGCGTCACCATGAACACGGTGAATGCCAGCGTCTTCTGCAAGGTTTTGATCAACGCGTCGAAATCACCGGCTGCAATGGGGTCGAGCCCGGAGGTCGGTTCATCGAGAAATACGATCGCAGGATCCAGGGCCAGCGCGCGCGCAAGCGCAGCGCGCTTCGTCATTCCGCCTGACAGTTCCGAAGGGTATTTGTCACCGTCGGCCGCGCTCAGGCCGACCATTTCGAGCTTTGCATCGGCGACCTCATCCATCAGTTCCTGAGACATAGACAGGTGTTCGCGCATCGGCACCTGTATGTTCTGCCGGACATTCAATGACGAAAATAGCGCGCCTTGCTGAAACAGGATGCCCCAACGGGCGGCCGATTCTTGCGTCTGCCTGTCGTCGGCACCGTGAATTTCGGTACCCATGACGTCGACAGTACCGCTTTGCTTGGGAAGCAGCCCGATGATGGTGCGCATCAGCACTGACTTGCCTCCGCCCGAGGCGCCGACTAGGCCGAGAATCTCCCCGCGCCGGACATCGAGCGAAAGACGGTCCAGGACTGTATGCTTGCCGAACGCGACGATGAGATCGCGGACGTGAATGGCAATGTCGGAGTGCTGATCGGTCATGGTCACATTCCGATTGATGCAAAGAAGACCGCGAACAGGCCGTCGAGGACGATAACGAGGAAAATCGATTTCACGACCGATGTCGTGGTTTGTCGCCCCAGAGACTCGGCGCTTCCCTTGACACGCAATCCTTCGCTGCTGGCGACGATGCCGATGACGAGCGCCATGAAAGGCGCCTTGATCAGGCCGACTTCAAAATGAGTGACGGACACCGCCTCGTGAAGTCGGGCGATGAAAATCGCGGGGCTCATGCCGCCGTAAAGCCATGAGATCAGGCCGCCACCGTAGAGCGCCGCAATCGATCCGATGAATGCCAGAATCGGTAACGCGATGACCAGGGCGAGCACACGCGGCAGCACCAGCACTTCGAGCGGATCGAGGCCCATCGTGGTTAGAGCATCGATCTCCTCGCGCATTTTCATGGAGCCGAGTTCTGCGGTATAAGCGCTGCCAGACCGGCCAGCGACCATGATGGCGACGATCAGCACACCGATTTCCCGCAAGACGAGAATGCCGACCATATCCACGACGTAGGCATCGGCGCCGAACTTCCGGAAATGGAAGATGCCTTGCTGGGCGATGATGGCGCCGATTAAAAATGTGATCAGCACCATGATAGGCACTGCCTGCCATCCCACTTTGTGCAACTGATAGATCGTGGACGTCAGACGCAAACGACCCGGCTTGAAAGCCAGTCTTGCAAGAACGCTGCCGAGCCGGCCGAGCATTTCGAGGAAGACCAGCAATTCCTGCAGAGAGGCAACTGTCGATTGGCCGATCTGATAGAGCTTAAGCAGAACGGCATTCTGACGCTCGTGGACCGGAGGGTGCAGATTGACAGATCGCAGTTCGTCGATCAGTCCTGCGAAACGTTCGTGGATGCCCACAGTCCGGATTTCTGAGCCTGCCTGGTGGACACGACGGATCATGCGCTCGAGAAGCCATGCGCCTATGGTGTCGATCTGGTCGACCGCGGACATGTCGAGTTGCAGGACCCGTGCACCCGATACATTGTGTATTGCCGCATTCACCACGGGTTCGAGTGAGGAGACCTGAGATGCGGTCCATGAGCCGGCGGCGTAAAGCTGTGCACTGCCATCGACTAGGTTTGTCGTCAGTGTTGGTGCGGCACTCATGGTCTGCCTTCAGCCTTGTTTTCGACAGCCAGTAAGCGGATTGGCCCACGGGGGGTGTTGATTTGTCTCAAGAATGCCAATTGGAGCGGCTTGACGAAGGTCAATTCCGGAAAGATTGCGAGAATTAGCCTGCTTGGGCTTGGTTCGATCAACAATCAGAGGCCCCATGTCGAAACTTGATCCGATATTGAACACCAGTCTGCCGCCTGCCTTCCGCAAAGTTCGTCTGACCCTTGCCCGTGAACGGGGTCATCCTGTCGGTGACGAGGAAGTCGGCTATGTGCTCGTTATGCCGCTGACTCCCGAAGGAAACATCGATCACGAGCTATGGCGGCAGCATAAGGAAGCTTGCCGCATTTCACGATTGAGGCCTGATGAGCGCGAAGCTCATGGCCATCTGGTTCGTCGTCCGGGCGGCTCCTGGGCGTTCCACTACGATATGGGCCCCGATGAGGCGGGTTATCATTTCGAGGACGAGCGGTTCGTCGAAGGGGAGTATGTCTCAATCCGAGAGGAAGGTGAGACCCATCCTTTCCGCGTGATGAGAGTGGAACGTCTCTAACGCAGTCGCCCCAAAAAAAGAGCGGCATGGTCCACGCCACGCCGCTCTTTTTGTTCATTCGCTTATTTACGCCGCGGTCTTGACCTCGATCTTCTTTACTTGCGAGGGTGCGGGTTTCGGCACCGTCACTTTCAGGATGCCTTTCGAGATCGTCGCCTTGATGGTGTCGAGATTGACACCCGCCGGCAGCTCGACGGTGCGAAGGAACGAACCGTAGCTTCGTTCCACCAGATGATAATCTTTGTCTTTCTCTTCGCGCTGATTTCTCTTCTCGCCGCGGATGGTGAGCAGATTGTCGGCTACGTTGATCTGAACGTCCTTTTCCTCGAGTCCAGGGAGTTCAGCCGTGATCTCGATCTCCTTGTCGGTCTCGGCGACATCCATGTTGGGAACAACCGGATTTTGCGAGAACGGCGCGAAGCTACGCGTAAAGCCGTCGAACAGACGATCAATCTCATGTTGCAGCAAGGAGAAGGGATTCTGCTCCCGGCGGGCAACGGCGCGGTCCTGCGTTACGGGAATTACCGATTTCGTTGTCATCATAGCCTCCGTTTCAGAGCACATGCTCTAAAATCATTTTTGCGCGGCTAATTAGTTTGATGTTGAGCAGCGTCAAGGTTCATTCGACGGGCAGTCCTAGGAACTGAGCAAGCCAAGAGGTTTGCGAATGCGCGCGATGGTTCTCAACAGGCCGGGAACGGAACTCGTGATGACCGAGCTTCCGGACCCCGTGCCACAGCGAGGTCAGGTCCGCGTGAAGATCGGCGCTTGCGGCGTCTGCCGAACCGATCTGCATGTTCTGGATGGCGAACTGCCGCACATCAAATATCCGATCGTTCCTGGACATGAGATTGTCGGGCGCGTCGATGCTGTCGGACCCGGCGTTTCCAGCCATCGCCTTGGTGAGCGCGTCGGCATTCCCTGGTTGGGCCACACCTGCGGAGAGTGTTTCTACTGCAGGAGCGAAATGGAAAATCTCTGCGACGAGCCTTTGTTCACGGGCTATACGCGCGATGGCGGATTTGCGTCTCACACCGTTGTCGATGCCGATTTCGCGTTTCCATTGGGCGAAGAAGGTAGCGACGAGGCGCTTGCCCCATTGCTTTGCGCGGGCCTCATTGGCTGGCGCTCCTTGATCATGAGTGGAGATGCAAAGCGTCTTGGCATATATGGGTTCGGCGCGGCCGGCCATATTGTCGCTCAAGTGGCGAAGTGGCAGGGCCGCTCGATTTATGCATTCACTCGCGGCGGCGATACGACAGCGCAGACATTTGCAAAAGAACTGGGCGCGGTATGGGCCGGATCGTCCGACGCGCTGCCACCGGAACCTCTCGATGCAGCGATCTTGTACGCGCCTGTCGGCTCGCTTGTTCCTGCGGCACTGCGTGCGGTGCGGAAAGGTGGCCGGGTCGTCTGCGCAGGCATTCATATGAGCGACATCCCGTCCTTCCCATACAGCCTGTTATGGGAAGAACGACAGATTGTTTCGGTTGCAAACCTCACGCGCCACGATGGAGTTGAGTTTCTCAACATCGCTCCACAGGTCAAGGTTCGGACGCACACCACCACCTTTCCGCTGGAGCGGGCCAATGAGGTATTGGCCATGTTGCGAAGAGGCGATCTTGTCGGAGCCGCGGTACTCAAGCCGTGATCGCGCGTAATCGTCCGCTTGATCCGTATCAAAACGACAGCTTCTCGCTGAGCTACTCCTTCTTCAACCGAAGGAGAGAAACATGCGTGCGCATCAGGTCATGACACGGAATCCGATCACCGTCACCGAAGGCACCTCTTTGAGAGAGGCAGCTCTTTTGATGTTGGAGAACCGGATCAGCGGCCTTCCCGTCGTTGATAAGTTCGGCAAGCTCGTCGGTATTATCACGGAAGGAGATTTCGTTCGCCGAGCGGAGATCGGCACTCAAACAAGACGCGCGCGATGGTTGGCTTTTTTCGTTGGTCCGGGTAGAGCCGCGACCGAGTTCGTTCACGAGCAGGGTCGCAAGGTTGGAGAAGTGATGAACGCACAGCCCGTGACAGTCACCGAGCAGACCAGCCTTGAGGAAATAGTGCGCCTTATGGAGAAGCACAACATCAAGCGGCTGCCGGTAGTGCGGGGACTGCAGCTCCTGGGAATTGTCACACGCACGGACCTATTGCGCACTGTCGCCAGCTTGGACCGTGAGGTTCCTGATCCGACAGCGGATGACGACCACCTTCAGCAGCGGATCGTCCGGGCAATCCAGGAGAACCCTTGGCGACCGATCAGTTTCGGTATTCGCGTACGTGATGGAGTCGTCCAGATAGACGGTATCATCACCGATGAGCGATCGCGACAAGCCTCCATTGTCGCCGCCGAGAATATTGAAGGCGTCAAAGAGGTTCACGATCATCTCTGCTGGATCGAGCCGATGTCCGGTCTGAGCCTTTTGTCTCCGGAAGATGAGAGCGCCGCGACCCGTAGCTGATCAAGGCCAAAGGCGGTTGGGCGGTCTGTAGCTGGATGCCGGTGGGAGTGTGATTACAGACTGAGGCCGGTGGCTGGGAAATCCACCTCCGCTGGTCTTGGTCTGTGTATTTTATAGCCTCAGGCTTTATAGTCTCAGCCTTGCGCGCGAACCGATTTTTCGAGGTGTTTTGGTGAGGGTGCTGTGCGTAAGATAGTCCTTTGCATAGCACAGCCGTTCGATTTCATCGCGCGTATAGGTGATACCGGCGCTTTTCATAAGCGCGTTGTTCTGCTCGCACGGCGAGAGTCTTTGAAATTCAACCGCAGCCTCCGCAAGGGTCGGATATTGTATGACGATCCTTCCCCTGATGAGATCGGCGGGTTGCTTTGCATCGACGAGGATGTTGTCGAGGTGCATTTGCCTTCTCCTGGAATAAGGCCCCGAAGCTGTGCAACGGGCTCGTTTGCGTTAGGATAGTGCGCCAGGAGAATGCGTATTTGATCTTGCGCAAGATGATGGCCCGCCCTGCCGGGCTAGGCTGCTACTCATTCTCGAGTTCAGGATACCTCTCGGCAGCGACACGGAAGGTGTGTCGCGCGATCACAAGCTCTTCGTTGGTGGGAATGACCAGGATTTCAACTCGCGTGTCCGGTGTGCTGATCGTCGTGGCATTATGTTGATTGCTCTGCGCATCGATCTCAACGCCGAGCCATTTAAGCTGGTCGCAAACCATCTGCCTGATTTGAAAAGCGTGTTCGCCGACGCCGGCGGTAAACACTAGACCGTCAAGCCCGCCCAGGACGGCAGTCAGCGCGCCGATCTCCTTCACGATCCGATAAACAAACAGTTCGATCGCATCTTTGGCATGCGGGTCCTTGCTCTCGAGCAATACCCTCAAGTCACCCGACAACCCAGATACGCCCAGCAGGCCAGATTTGGTGTAGAACAGCTCCGAAAGTTGGGCAGGTGTCATTTTCTCCGTCTGGGCGAGGAATAAAACCGCGCCCGGGTCCAGACTTCCGCACCGCGTACTCATCAGAAGCCCGTCGAGAGCAGTGAATCCCATCGTTGTCTCGATGCTTCGACCGGCCTTCAGTGCGCAAAGGCTCGCGCCGCTGCCAAGATGCGCGGCGATAACGCGACCATTCGCCAGACGTGCCGAAGCGGTGCCAAGCCTTTCCGCGATGTATTCATATGACAGGCCGTGAAAGCCATAACGGCGCAGTCCGTCGGCTTCGTAGGTCCGGGGCAGTCCGAAGCGGGTCGCCACTGGCGGGAGGCTGTGATGAAAAGCTGTATCGAAACAGGCAACCTGAGGCAGACGGGGACGCAGAGCGGCAAGCAGATGGATCGGATGGAGGTTGTGCGGTTCGTGAAGGGGAGCGAGTGGGGTGAGGTGGGTGAGGGTGTCCAGGAGCTTCGGCGTTATGAGTTCGGGACAGGTGTGATCCGGTCCGCCATGGACCACGCGATGCCCTACGGCGAACAGAGTATCCGTGCCGAGAAGGGCTTCAGAACGCTCCATGACGGCTGAGAGAATTTCGGAGAACTCTGGACACCGGTCCCATGTCTGATCACTGACCTGACTCCCCGAGGCGTCCTTGATTTTCAAGACGGGAATTTTATCGAGGGGGCTTACTACACCCTCAAAATTCAGGCTCAACTCGCTTTGATCATTGATGCGATATATTGAAAATTTCAGACTGGAGGAGCCTGCGTTGATCGTCAGAATTGCCTTTCCCACTTCGCGCTCTCCGGTCCGGTGTCTGTATCTTGAAGATAGAGCAATGATTTCAATAGGCCCTCCTTCAGTATAGGGAAGAGAAGCCTATCCTAGGTATTGAATCCATAAAATATATCGTATCCGGTAAACCCCTTAGGATATCGACCTGAATTTAAGCGAATGGCCAGGAGACCTAGAAGACGGGCCCATGTGTTCCCGAGGAGGTCGCCATGCAGATCCAGTCCAGTGCCCTGCGCTTGAAGCAACTGCCACCGATCCCGCCGCCTTCCGACCGTTTCAGCATCATCGCCGATCACTGCGGGTTGGTTGCGACGGAGTTTAACTACGGGAAGGACGAGGAAATTTATGGCGAGGAGGAGGCCGCTGAATTCGTCTATCAAGTCGTGCGCGGAGCGGTTCGAACGTACAAGCTGATGAGCGATGGCCGCCGGCATATTGGCGCTTTTCATTTGCCGAGTGATGTTTTCGGTCTGGAATCGGCTTCGGCGCACCGGCTCAGCGCCGAAGCCATCATCGATACGACCGTTCGCCTGGTCAAGCGAAGCAGCCTGGATACATTTGCCGAAGCGAATGCGAAGGTTGCGCACCATCTGTGGACGATCACGGTTGCCGACCTCAAACATGCAGAAGACCACATGCTGCTGCTCGGGCGAAAAACCGCCATGGAACGCGTCGCAACATTCTTGGTCGAGATGGACAAGCGGCTTTCCTCGGCCGGTATGATGGGGTTGCCGATGAGCCGCCGTGATATCGGTGACTATCTGGGGCTAACCCTTGAGACGGTCTCTCGCGCCTTGTCTCAACTCAACGATGAGGGCGTTCTGGCATTTTCAGGGGCCCGACACATCACGCTTCGCGACCGCAACCGTCTGGCAAGCATGCTGGAATGATAAGGCGATTGCCGGATTAAACGTCAGCCTGCGATGGAACCCTATCGCGTGCTAACTCTTGCCGGGCAGACAGCCTTGTTATGTCGGCCCGGCGATCAAAAATATTCCCTCCTGTGTGCGTGCCGGAGGTCAAATGGTAGCGGATACACCTCTGACGGACCACGAGTTGGGTCTTATCGACGCTTGGTGGCGGGCCGCCAACTATCTTTCCGTCGGGCAGGTTTACCTGCTCGACAATCCGTTGCTGAAAATCCCGCTTGCCATCGAGCATGTTAAGCCGCGGCTCCTGGGTCACTGGGGAACCGTGCCCGGGCTGAATTTCATCTACGCGCACCTCAATCGTCTGATCAAGGCGCGAGACCTGAACATCCTGTTCGTGACGGGGCCCGGCCATGGCGCGCCGGGCATCGTCGCGAATGCCTATCTTGAGGGCACCTACAGCGAACTCTATCCAGCCGTCACGCAGGATCTTGAGGGCATCAAGCGCCTGTTTCGTCAGTTTTCGTTTCCGGGTGGGATCCCGAGCCATACCGCGCCTGAAACACCCGGCTCCATCCATGAAGGCGGCGAGCTCGGCTACTCGCTATCCCATGCCTTTGGAGCTGTGTTCGACAATCCGGACTTGATTGTTGCCTGCGTCGTGGGAGACGGCGAGGCCGAAACCGGGCCGTTGGCGACGAGCTGGCACAGCAATAAATTCCTCAATCCGGCCTCGGACGGGGCGGTGTTGCCCATTCTCCATCTCAATGGCTACAAGATCGCGAATCCAACCGTGCTTGCGCGGATTTCTTCTGAGGAAATCCGTTCTTTGTTTCAAGGTTATGGTTATGCGCCGATCTTTGTCGAAGGTGATGACCATTTCGAGATGCACCGGAAGATGGCAGCCGCGCTGGCATCGGCATTTTCGGACATTGCCAAAATTCAAAAGCATGCCCGAGATCAGATCGTGCCGGAGCGTCCTCGCTGGCCCATGATTGTTCTCAGAAGCCCGAAGGGGTGGTCCGGACCGAAGACGGTGGATGGCCAGAAGGCCGAAGGATCGTGGCGGTCACATCAGGTCCCTTTCGGCGACATGAAGAAGCCGGGTCACCTGCAACTGCTGGAGCACTGGCTTCGCAGCTATCTTCCCGAACGGCTGTTCGACGAGCAAGGTAAGCTCCGCGCAGAGATCGCCGCCCTCGCGCCGGTAGGGACAAGGCGGATGAGCGCGAACCCTTATGCCAATGGCGGTGCCGAGAGACGGCCGCTTTGCCTGCCCGATTTCACAACCTTCGCCGTCGATGTCGAGACACCTGGAAAAGCCGACGCCGAGGCTACGCGCGTGCTGGGAGGTTTTCTGCGCGACACCATGGCGGCGAACAAGGCCAATCGGAATTTTCGCGTCTTTGGTCCGGACGAGACCGCCTCCAACCGGTTGCAGGCGCTGTTCGAGGTCACCGACCGGTCATGGGACGCCGAAAGAATTCCGGAGGATGATCATCTCAGCCCCGATGGCCGCGTGATGGAAATCCTGAGCGAGCATACCTGCCAGGGATGGCTCGAAGGCTACCTTCTGACGGGCCGGCACGGCATGTTTTCCTGCTACGAGGCGTTCATCCACATCGTGGATTCAATGTTCAATCAGCACGCTAAATGGCTCAAGATCTCGCGCGAAGTGCCTTGGCGGCAGCCGATCGCCTCGCTGAATTATCTGCTCACCTCACACGTCTGGCAGCAGGATCATAACGGCTTCAGTCATCAGGATCCCGGCTTCATCGATCATGTGGTCAACAAGAAGGCGGACATCGTTCGCGTCTATCTGCCACCAGACGCGAACAGTCTGCTGTATATAACGGATCACTGCCTGCGAAGCTGGGACCGCGTCAACGTTATCGTTGCCGGCAAGGCGCCAAGTCCGCAATGGCTATCAATGGACGCGGCGATCAAGCATTGCACGCAAGGTGTCGGAATCTGGGAATGGGCCAGCAATGACAGGGGCGGCGAGCCCGACGTCGTGATGGCCTGCGCGGGAGATGTGCCCACATTGGAGACGCTTGCTGCTGTCGACCTGCTGAGGAACCAAATTCCGGAGCTGAAAATCCGGGTGGTGAATGTCGTCGATCTGATGACCTTGCAATCGAAAGAGCAGCATCCGCATGGGCTGACCAATAACGATTTTGATGCATTGTTCACCACGAATAAGCCTGTGATCTTTGCCTATCACGGCTATCCGCCGTTGATCCACCGGCTCACCTACAAGCGCGCTAATCACGCCAATATCCATGTGCGAGGTTATGAGGAGGAGGGGTCAACGACGACGTCTTTCGACATGGCCGTTCGTAACAGGCTTGATCGCTTCCATCTTGTCGCCGATGTCATTGACCGGGTGCCGCAACTCGGCGCGGCTGCCGTATATGTCAAGCAGGCCATTCGCGATAAGCTGGTCGAGCATGAACGATATATCCGGGTCCACGGTGTGGATTTGCCAGAGGTAAGAAATTGGCGGTGGAAGGGCACCAAATAACTCACCGGCCTTGAATGAGCTCGGTCTTTGGTGAGGCTGGAACTGCCTTATTTCTTCAGCGGGAAAACCTGATTGCTGAATGGCGAAGCGGTCGGGACCTGGATGACGATATACTCCCGACCGATCGCCTGGTGGCAGGAATTGCAGGCCGCCGTTAGCTCCTTGTAAGTTTCGCTGAATTTCACGGCATCCCTGGCCTTGATGGCCTCGCCAATATCCTTGGTGGGACCGATAAGCATTTCCACATCGGCGACAGGCACGTTCGGATAGAGGATGGCGATATCCCGGAAATTCTCCATCATCAGGTCGACTTCGTAGGCGGCCAGAGGCCAGTTATTCGATCTGCCGGCGAACCATAGCTTGAGGTGCCGCGCTTGCATGGTGTTCATGAGGTCGCCGAGATGCGGTAAGTAAGCCTCTCGGGAAAGTGACTCAGCGGCGCTTCCCTTTGGTACGCCGAGTGTCAGTGCAGTCGCAAATAAGATTGCTTGGCAAATTTCTCTCGTCCGCAAAGCGCGCATGTAAGCCTCCTTTGTCAGATAATATTTTAGCCGAGCGAGGAACCCCAAGTTTGATTTGACTCAATACGATTACGACGCGGTCTTGGGGGGTATCTCACGGGGTGGATAAAGCCACCTCGCGCCTGTGCGTTTGACGGCTTCGGCGCACAGCAAATATGCCCCGACCATAGCCATCATGGCCGCGACCACCATGGACGGTAACGGCACGAGTTGCGCCAATATGCCGAGCGGGGTCAGGGCAATGACGAGCGCACAGCCCAGCGCGCCCAGCGACGTCAGCGCTAGCATTTCATGCGGATGGCTTTTGAGTGGGGAAAGCACAGTCCGGATGATAAAAATCACCAGGATCTGGCTGGCGATCGATTCCACAAACCAAGCCGTCCGAAAGGCCGAGACGTCGAGCGCAAAGACAAGCCGCAGCAGGGCGAAGGTCGCGATGTCGAACAGAGAGGATAGTGCGCCCATGACAAGTGTAAAGCGCAGGATAGATCGCATGTCCCAGGCATGGGGCTTGTCGACATCAGCCTTGTCGGCGCGATCGAACGGGATGCCGGTTTCGGACAAATCGTACAGAAGATTGTTGAGCAGAATCTGGAGAGGCGTCAGCGGCAGAAATGGCAACAGCAGCGAAGCAAACGCCATCGACAACATGTTGCCGAAATTGGAGCTGGTTGCCATCCGGATATACTTCATGATGTTGGCGTATGTCCGACGGCCCTCCTTGATGCCGGCGCTGAGAACGCCGAGATCGGGCGCGAGCAGGATGATATCGGCAGCCGCACGGGCGACGTCGGTTCCTGTGTCAACTGAGATGCCGACATCCGCCGCATGGATCGCAGGCGCGTCATTGATCCCGTCGCCCAGAAATCCGACGGTGTGGCCACATCGTCGAAGGGTACGAACAATCCGCATTTTCTGATCCGGAGAGGTCCGCACGAATGCGTCGATATCCGCCACGCATGCCTCGAGTGCCGTCGCGCTCATCTGTTCAATTTCGTCGCCCGATATGATCTGCGGCGACTTCCAGCCGAATACCCCCAGCAAATGACGCACCACCGGCTTTGCATCGCCGGAGATGATCTTCACGTTGACACCTGCTTCCGATAATTCACGGATGGCATCCTTGGCTGAAGCCTTTGGGGGATCGAGAAACGAGGCAAAGCCTGCGAGAATGAGGTCGCATTCGTCGTGTATGTCGATCGTGGTACGGTCGCTTGGCATCGCCCGGCATGCGACCGCCAGGAGGCGATAGCCTTGTGCGCCGCGATCTTCCACCAGAGCCCTCAGCTTGTTGCTTATCGACGCGTCCAGCGGGCGGATTGAGCCGTCTGCGTGCTGTACTTTCGAGCACAACAGGATGAGGCTTTCGGGAGTCCCTTTGGTCACGATCGTCGGGGTGCCTGCGCGAGTGAAAAGAACCGAGGAGCGCCGCCGCTCGAAGTCAAAGGGCGCGGCGTCGAGATAGCCGTCCACTGCGGCGGGCGTTGCCGTTTTAAGAACGGCGTCGTCCATTTCATTGTGAGCGTAGCGCGAGAGTTTGCAGTTCAAATAGAGAAGAGCCTCGACATCGGCGCTTTTTTGTCCATCGCAATCGAAGCTGCCGTCATACGCAATGCTCGCTTCCGTAAGTGTTCCAGTCTTGTCGGTGCAGAGGATATCCATGGCCCCGAGGTCGTGAATGGCCGACAGTTTCTTCACGATGACCTTGCGTTGGGCCATGTAAACGGCGCCCTTCGACAAAGTGACGGTCACGATCATGGGAAGCAGTTCGGGTGTCAGCCCGACCGCCAGCGCGACCGCAAAGAGAAAACTATCGAGCGAAAAGCGGTGGCTGCTCACTTGGACAAGAACGACGAAGAGAACCAGAAATCCGGTAAGCCGCAGAATGAGAACGCCGAGAGAGTGAATGCCTGTCTCGAACGCAGTCGGCGCCTCCTGATCCTGCAGTGACGAGGATATTTTGCCGAAGCGCGTTTGTGTGCCGGTGCGGATCACGAGCATTTCGGCTGTGCCATTGACGAGGCACGTGCCGCTGAACAACGCGTTGAATGCATCGGCTGGCAGCACGCCGGAGCTTGGTCCCGGGCGCTTTTCGACCGCATAAGGTTCGCCGGTCAGAATGGCTTCATTGGTACGGGCGTCATGAGAGGTCAGGACAACGCCATCCGCCGGGACGAGTCCGCCTGCCTTGAGTTGAATGATGTCTCCTGGCACGATATCGCGAACGAGAACCGTCTGATACAGGCCGTCGCGGCGCACCTGTGCGGTGACGGCCACGGATTTTCGCAGCGCTTCGACAGCGGCTTCCGCGCGTTGAACCTGAAACAGATCCAGAGCGATGGAGGAGGTGAGAATGACGACAATGATCACGCAGCTTTCCCGGTCGCCCATGACGCCGGTGATCAAAGCGGCCAGCAGGAGAATAGCGGTGAGCGGTTCAATCAGCCGCCGCCCAATCTTGATGAGAAGGCTTCGCCGCAGAGATGTGACCGGTTCGTTCGGGCCATAGAGCGCCAACCTTGCGGTGGCCTCCTGGCTGGAGAGACCGCGGGTGTCGGACGAAACTCCGGATGCAAGATCGAGGTTGGTTGCAGTCCAGAAGCAATCGTCCGCCGCGATGGTATTGGAACTCATGCAGGTCCCTGTGTCTTGGGCCTCCCGCGGGTGGTGTGCGGGCTCCCGGAATGTATGCCGAGTTCGGCCCTGACGTTGTCTGCACACCTTGCAAGTTTTTGATATTCGGCTGCCACCTGGATCAGGTGGGCCTTGAACTGGGGATCTTCAACGGACTTCGCTTTGTCCAAGGTCAGCTTGGCCCTGCGACGCCAGTGGTTGGCGTTATAGGCTTCCCGCGGTGTCAGAACATGATGATCGACATATGGCATGTCGTTTTCCTCTCTCGACGAATCCATGCGTTGAGATGAGTCAAGCCGGCAGTGGCGGAAGACGTAGCCAGCCCGGTCGAAGCCGGGCTGGCTACGTATTTGGTCAGGCAATCCTGAGATTATCTTCAACCTGGCTCACGCCAGCGGCGGCCCAGGCGGCTTGTTCGGCGATATTTCTTTCGTGCCATGCGTGAATCTTGCCGTTAAGGGTGACCTTGTTGCCGGTGACTCCGACAATGATGTTGCTGGATTCCATCTGTGCGTTGCGCTTCAACGCCTCCTCGATGCGGCGCTTGACGTCGGGGGCGCTGACCTTGGGGCGAACTTCAATGAGGTTGGTGACACCCAGGACGCCTCCGAGCCGGCGTACGGCGGCCTCTGCATTGTTTCTTTGGAACGCCCAATCGGCGTGGCCCTTGAGGGTGACCCACCCGTTCTGGACCATGACCTGGATATGTTCGTCGGGAATTGTCGTATCCCAGGCGATAATATCGAGCGCGCGTTTTGCGATTTGGTCGTCCGCGGTTTTTTTCTCATCGGGATAGCGGACCTCGATGTCCTGGGCGATTCCGTGGACACCTTTGACACGCTGAGCGGCATGCCCCGCGGCAACGCGTTCGGCATAGCTGTTGACATATCCCGTCAGGGTGACGATTCCGTCCTTGACGGCAACTCCGATATGGCTCGCCTCCACCCGCGGGTCGAAGTCGAGTTCATTGAGAATATCTTGGCGCAGTTGGATATCGTTCATGGCTAGAACTCCCTCACGATGCTGGAGCCTGATTAAAGCCTGCCGCAGGGCGCCCCGTTTGATTCACCTCAAGGTCCGTTAAGCTGTATTTTAGGGAAGGGCGAGATTTTGGAACTCAAGCTAGCCGGTAAAGGCGGCGGCCGGATCTTTTCGCTTTCTTCAGGATCGGCTGGATACGACATATTCTGAGGCCGATCACGAAACCAAGCGAGAGAGCTTCTTTATCGTCCTTCAATTCGCGGGAAAGCTTCGATGCAAGCTCCATCTGAGTTGCGATGTCATTCAATTTCCCAAGCTTGTCCTGCAATGAATCCAGCTCCTCCATAAAGCTCAGCTTTATTCCCTTTATTGCTTTCGTCGTGATGAGGTGTTCAAAAAATCCATATGTGTAACGTATCTTCTTCACTGCAATGCGAAGCTTGTGGCGTCTCGCAGGAGTGAGCTTGTCGATTCCGCGCGCCGCATTGGAAATTTTCCACGCACGCTCTCGTAGCTCATGTTGGGCAAAATGTTTCAGAAGCTTTTCGCGGGCAAAGGTGGTGCGGCTGTCTCTGTCGTGCAACCAAGGACCATCCAGCAGCCACAAGGCCAATTCGGCGATAAATGCTCGAAAGCCATCGCTACCGACGACCCTTTTGGATGAATTTAGGAAAAGATCGTATCTAGCTCTGATGTCAGCCTTCAAAACCTCAAATTCGAGGCCGGATGTGTGCGCATGTTTAAAGGCGTCTGTCAGAAAAACATGATATTCTCGTGCCGGCTCAAGCTGGTTCGCCAGCCATTTGACTTTATCTGTGATTGCTATGATGTCGCGCCCGCGCAGCATCTTCTTGAAAATCGATAGCGCCACGCGTAGCCGCCGCAAACCGATGCGCATTTGATGGATGCCTTCACTGTCTCCCCGGAGCACAGCTTCCCGATTGCGGGCGACATGGCAGAGGCATTCGATCCCGATGGATATGAACGCTTCCGCTGTCGTCATGTTCGGATCGAGCACGATGATTCCAGCTTCCGACGGATTCCCGCCGCTTCTTGCGACGGAGCCTCGTCCATGTCTGGTCGATAGTTGTTGTTTCGTTTGTCTTACCATGCGCTGCATCCGCATCGGCCTGACCGTAGCAAAGTATTGATTGGTGATTCTCGAACTAATCTAAAAGCATGAAATGTCGTTTCGTTTGATCTAGCTCATGTGGTTCCCCCAGCCAGTGCGCATTCTGGAATAGATGGGATATCTAAGTACGGGGAGGATCATGAATGACAAGCTCATGGGCGGGATTGGGATTGTGGTCGCTCAGAGGTCTCGAAAGGATACGCCGTAAGGATTTCACGAGGGAGTATTCAATCGTGCGAACGGAAGGTCCGATATCTTGACCGATCATGTTTCGGCAACGCTTTGTGATCTTGCCGCAGGTAGCTGGGATTGCGGCTTGAGGATGCTCACTGAAGCTACAAAGAGCGAAGACTTGGTGCGCGACCTATTCGCGTCGAAGTCGGCGTCGGATGTTTTCGTAGCGTGGTGCAATTATTCTGCTGGGCAGGTCGCTAAAGGACTCGATCAGGCGCGAATCGTCCAGGATCTCTATTGGAATGCCGGCGTAGCCCTGGGACGAGCTGGCGGCATATTACCTCCGCTGACTGCAGGCGTGAGCACTGGTGGCAAATGCGACGCAACCTCCCCTGAACAGGAGGTAATGTTGCTTCATGTTATCGAGTAAGATGGACAGCCAGCGTGGTGCGGGGCGCTCTCGGCCACCTTGCGGCCAAAGGATCGGCCGGTAAAGGCGGCAGATATCACCTCTGCATCCGCTCAGCGCCAATAACTTGTAGGTGCAACTGTGCCAATCAGGAAGCGTTTTCCTGAAGCTCGATTTACGCGGCTCTCGGCCAAATAAAGGGGAGGGCTTCCTCGTTGGTCTGCTGTCCGGCCTGAGCCGACGCCATTGATGAAACCGCAGTATGAACGAGTTGTTGGTATGCGATCTGGTCGTCGAGAATGCGCGATGCTGCTCCTGCGGCCCATTCCTGATAGCACGCGATCATCTCGGCGGCGTTTTTTGACTCGCAAGCACGCAGGGAGGCCTCGAGCGCGGCTCGTGTGCCGACATGGCGCCGATCGAACCAGCCGGCCGAAAATCTCTGCATGCTATCGAGGACCTTCGACTGGCTTTCCCAGAATTTGCTGGCGAAGTCTCTCGTCGATCCGTTGTGGAAGTTCCAGATGGCGAACATTTCCATAGGAGTTTTGGCACTGCACATGACGCAAGTCTCCGGTTGAGGTTTTTAGCGTAGTGAATTGAACGCGCCCTGTCTTGAGGCGGATCAATGCCGTTAGTCCAGATACCGAGTTCCTAATGCTCGCGGACGTAGGAGCCGGGTGCATCTTCCAAAACCGGATATCCCATTTCCGGAGCACCTAATGGTGGAGGCGAAAGCGCGGCGCCTGAATGGTCTTTGAGCCAGTCAACCCATGCCGGCCACCATGAGCCGTCCTGTTTCGCCGCCCGTATCGCCCATTCATCCGGCGATAGATAATCGCTTTTTGACGGACGGTTCATCATACGAAAATGGCGGCCAGGATGACCCGGTTCGCTGACGATTCCTGCGTTATGCCCGCCAGACGTCAGAACGAAGGTGATATCGCCGCTATTCAGAAGATGAATTTTGTAGACCGAGCGCCAGGGTGCAACGTGGTCGGTCTCCGTGCTGACGCTGAAGATCGGCGCATGAATGTCCTGCAGCGCGATGCTCTCGCCGCCCGCAATGTAGCGGCCTTCTGCCAGATCGTTATGAAGAAACATCTGATGGAGATATTCCGAATGCATCCTATAGGGCATGCGTGTTGCGTCCGCATTCCACGCCATCAGATCGCTTGGTTGCTCCCGCTCACCTAGCAGATAGGATTTGACGACCCGTGACCAGATCAGGTCATTCGATCTGAGGAGCTGGAATGCCCCTGCCATCTGTGTGCTGTCGAGATAGCCTTGACGCCACATCACATCGTCGAGCAGCGCCAATCCACTCTCGTCCGTGAAAAGCTGGAGCTCGCCAGGTTCGCTGAAATCGGTTTGTGCGGCGAGCAGCGTCACCGTGGCTAACTGGTCGTTGCGATCCCGCGCCATGGTGGCTGCCGCGATGGCGAGAATCGTGCCTCCCAGACAATAGCCGCAGGCATGCACTTTGGCATTTCCGCAAATCGCCTGAATGACATCGAGCGCCACCATGACGCCGTGGCGACGGTAGTCGTCGAACGAGACGTCGCGCATTCCGGCATTCGGATTCCGCCAGGATATGCAGAACACAGTGAAGCCTTGTGAAACGAGATAGCGGATCAGCGAGTTCTCGGGGGAAAGATCGAGAATATAATATTTCATGATCCATGCGGGCACGATCAGCACCGGCTCCGGATGGACGGTCACGGTGGCCGGTTCGTATTGAATCAGTTCGATCAACTCGTTTCGGAATACAACCTTGCCGGGGGTGATCGCCACATTCTCGCCGACAACGAAATGACCCGCGCCCTGCTTTCCGCCGGTTGCGGCGCCGAGGAGGTCCTCGGCGCAATTGTAGAATCCCTTCACGAAGTTGAAGCCGCCTTGTCGAACTGTCGCTCTTAGAACCTCTGGATTAAGCCACGCGTAATTGGAGGGCGAATACATGTCGAGGATCTGCCGCGCGGCAAAGGAGATGACATTGCCGTGCGATTTCGCGACGCCGGCGGGTCCCGTGGTTGCCTCGCGCCACCACTCCTCGATGAGCAGGAAACTCTGCGAGATCACATTGAACGGATAATCATCCCATGCCGGGTCATTGAAGCGCCAGTCCTGGGGTAAGGGGTGGATCCATTTTTCCGACTTGGTGAGCTGTTCGAACAATTCGAAGGCGCGGCAGGCCAGTTGAATCTGGCGTCCAGGCGAGTTCGCGAGATGCCATGCAAAATCCAGATAGGCAAGCGCGAGAGAGATTGTGGAGAGGGAGCCTGTCAATCGCGCTTCGGCAGCGTGAACAACACGATCGATCGAAAGCGGCTGTGATGCCGGAGTCGCCTCAACCGGAGCAGTCGGAATTTTGATCGCGCTCGTCAATGGAGCAGCTTTCGAGGCAAAAGGATCAACCATTATTCTTCCCATCATATTATTTATTTTAGGTCGTACGCCGTCCCATCTGGTTGATATCGATCAAGCCCCGTTAAGTGACGTGGGAAACCTTGCTGATTGCGGGAGCCTCTTGACCTCGGTCAATATCGTATGTGCGACATATGAGAGCGTCTTGGATCACGTATATCTTTTCCTCCCGGAGAGAGAACCATGATTAAGGACATCATCTTGAATCTTGAGACGGAAAAGTCGCGGGACAGTGTCTGCGGCTATGCCATTTCAGTTGCGGAAGCCTTTGACGCTCATCTGGCGGGGGTAGCCTTCGCGGGTAGGGGGGTCGTTCCCAGTTATTTCATGCCAGGCGTTCCACCTTATGTTCTCGATGACGTGATGAGAGATTCAAATCAGCAAGCAGCTGCTGCCTTGGAGCGCTTTGAGGCTGCAGCCAAACGCAGCGCCCTTTCGGTCGAATGTAGACTCGATACCGAAAACGGCTTCTCGCCAGCCCAGAGTTTCTCAACGATGGCGCGTCGTTTCGATCTGAGCATCATCATGCAATCCGACGACACCAATGGTCCAGAGAATGATCTGCTGATTGAAGCGGCGCTATTCGACTCGGGGCGTCCAATGATCGTTGTCCCTTATATTCAAAAGGGAGGGCTGAAAGTAGAACGGATTGTCTGTTGCTGGGATGGAAGCAGTGCTGCGGCGCGTGCCATCAACGACTCGCTGCCAATCCTGAGGAGGGCGGCATTGGTTGAATTGTTCATCGTCACGAACGAAAAGACCAAGGGCGGCAACGAATTTCGCGGTGCCGATATGGCCAATCATCTCGCCCGGCACGATGTCAAAGTGGAGATGACGGCGCTGCCCGGTGCGGACAGCGACGTCGCAAACGTCATTCTCTCGCATGTTGCCGACTGCGGCGGAGACATGCTTGTAATGGGTGGCTACGGGCATTCGCGATTGCATGAGTTCATCTTGGGTGGTGCTACGCGCGGAATCCTGGCGACGATGACTGTCCCCGTATTCATTTCGCATTAGCGCGAATGGAAGTGAGAACGGCGAGAGAGTTGAGTCGCGCGTTTGCATTTCGATTAAGATGGCTGTGCTTTATCAATCTATCGTGAGATGATGCAGAAGGACTGTTTTCACGCCGTCGAGCGTGAATGCGAAGATGGCAGAAACTCCGAATAATCCGGCGATGATCGGAACAGGCAAGGGCGCCATCAACGTTCCGGTCACGGCAAGCGATGGCACCAGCGTAAGATCAATAATTGAACAGGCAGCGACGATCTTGCTCGGCCGCGATGACCAGAGGTGACGCCGCTCTCTGACCACATAGTAAATGGCCTGACCACTCACGACCAGATTGACGAGCGTCAATGTCTGCATCGTCTCAATTGGAAGATGCAGCTTCGCATGTCCGATCCACAGGATGAGGACGCAGAAGAGCAGATCGAATGCTCCCATCATGATTCCCATCAGCGTCAGATCGCCGATCTTCCATATATTCGGTCTAGGCGAAGGAATGACGTTGTCCGTGGTCGATGACATCGCCAGAAAGTCGCCGGTGATCATCGAAATCACCACGAGCATCGGTGTGAGAATGGCGTGGCCTGTCATGAAAAGTCCGATTCCGAGATACGGCACCTGCCGAACCTTGTGCAGGATCGAGCGCAACGTGTAGGTGAGAATGCGCTGGAACGCGATGCGCCCTTGGGTGACGGCGTTGACGATTCCGGACAATCCCGGTTCTGTCAGGACAATCCCGGCAGCCGATTTGGCAACGTCGGTCGAGGTGGATACAGCGATGCCAAACTGCGCTTGCCGCAATGCTGGCGCATCATTCGCGCCGTCGCCGCACATTCCGACGATATGGCCAGCCGATTGAAATGCTTTAACGAGTATGAACTTGTCTTCCGGGAGACAGCCAGCAAAAACTGCGAAGTCCTCTGGCTCGATCCGATCCGGTATCGTTCTTCCAGCGAAGACTTTTCCTTCGAGTCCGACGGCCCGTGCAACTGTTGCAGCGGTTTCGGGTGCGTCGCCTGTCACTATCACGACATGGATGCCCATCTGCTGCAGAGTTCTGACGCACTCCCGAGCGTCAGGTCGCGGCGGGTCGCTCAACGCCAGCAACCCCGCAAGACGCATTTTCCCGGGAGGCCCTTCGGCGACGCCAAGGACTCGCAGACCTTGGTTTTCCAACTTGGAGGCTTCGCTAGTGGCGAGCAGTGTGCAACGGCTGGCTTTTGCCACGTAGGAAAAAGCGCCCTTGATGATCGTCCTTTGCGATCCCGACGAGTCCAGCACCATGGCTTGCGCCATCTTGGTGTTGGGATCGAACGGAGTGAATCGCTCGAGCCTCAAACCGGCCGGCGCTGGGCGGGCAGACTCGCGCACGGCGGCATCGATGGGGTCCAATCCGCCGTCGGAGCTGGCGAGCCGCGCCAATCCGAGAACGCTGTTTTCGTCGTATCCGTCGAACGGCACAACCTTTGCGATCGCAAGCTCGTTCTGAGTCAGAGTACCGGTCTTGTCGACACACAACACGTTCATGGTGGCTGCTTCATCGACGGCGGAAAGCCGTGTCGGTAGTACGCCCGTTCTCGCAAGTTTCTGGGCACTGTTCGCCGCAGCAAGCGTGAAGGTGGCGGGCAGGGCGACCGGTACAGAAGCCAGCACTGCAATTAAACCCAGCGGCAAGATCTCCTCGACCGGGAGTTTGAGGAAAATCGAATATCCGATCAGGGCAACCGCAAATATGCCATTGGCTATTGCGAGATAAAGGACGACCCGAAAGATGGCCTGCTGTTGGGAGCTCGCATTGTGAGCCGTGCGCACGAGTTCGGCGGTTTTTCCGAATTTTGTGGCATGACCAGTCGCAGTGACCTCGGCGACGGCTTCGCCACGGCGGATCAGGGCGCCAGCGTAAGTCTCACGGCCGGGCCCCGCTTCGACGGGAAGGGATTCTCCGGTAAGCATCGATTGATCGAGCAGTACGGAGCCGGATTTCAAGCGGACATCGGCTGCAACGACGCTTCCCAGGGAAAGTTTGATGATATCTCCGGGTACGAGCTTCTCTGCAGGCAGGATCGTCCATGCTCCGTCGCGAAGGGCCGTCGTTTTTAGGGCCAGGCGTTTTCTCAGGGCTTCCAGCGTCGCTCGGGCGCGGCTCTCCTGAAAGAAGCCGAGCGTTGCGTTGAAGATCAGCAATACGGCGATCAGGGAGGCTTCGATGTACTCGCCGAGAATGATCTGAAGGATGATCGCGCCTTCCAACAGGCAGGGAATGGGCGCAAGAAACTTGGCCCACAACAGGCGCCAAGTGCTCTCCTCGACATCAATCGCGGAGTTGGGCCCAAAGGTCTGGAGGCGGCGGTTTGCCTCTTGTGTCGACAGGCCAATATCCTTTTGGGGAGAGCTGATTACCGCCGGATTGCCTGCCATAGCGCCATCATTCGCTGGTATCGATCAATCGGCCTTTCTAGCAGCCGCCTGCATTGGCTTTTTGCTATAGGTCAAACAACAGATTGCGGAGCTAAGACGACGCGGAACCGATGGCAGATCGGAAGCGGATGAGCACGAGCCATACAAACAGAACGCCGATGCCGCTGATTGCCAGGAACTCCGGCCAGACGATGTCGAATCCTGCACCCCGATAGAGAATCGCCTGAGCAAGAGCAACGAAATGCGTCGAGGGAGATGCCTGCATCATGGTCGCAAGCCAAGGCGGCATGCTCTCCAGTGGAGTCGCGCTGCCTGACAGAATATTCATCGGCGTCGCCACAAGCATGAAGAGCAGGCCAAGCTGCGGCATGGACCGGGCCACGGTGCCGAGAAACAGGCCGAGCGCTGTAGCGAAGAACAGATACAGGATGGTGCCGAACAAAAATAACGGAATGGAACCGGCAATCGGAATCTGCAGAAGCAGCCGAATCACGAGATAGATCGCAAGCGCAACGGCGACAGCAATCACAAGTCCGTTCGCCCAAATCTTCGACATCGCGATTTCGAAAGGAGTGATGGGCATGACCATGAGGTGGTCCATGGTGCCGTGTTCACGCTCCCTGACGAGGGCTGCGCCGGCGAGGATAATCGCCAGTATGTTGACGCTGCCAATGATGCTCATCACGCCGGTGAACCAGGAGGTCGTTACGTTGGGGTTGAAGGCGATCCTGATTGCCAGATTGACAGGTGATAGCGGCGTGCCTTCGCGGCGTGACAAAAATTGTGCGATCTCGGTACTGATGATCTGCTGAGCATACCCGGAGCCAAGGCCCGCCTGGACCATGGCGGTAGCGTCGACATTGATTTGAAGCGCCGGTTGACGGCCCGCAAGAACGTCCCGCTGAAAGTTCGGTGGAATATCGATGATGAAGGTATACCGGCCCGCATTCATCAGGGGTTCGATGTCGGCTTCATCGATCAGGACCGGTGGTTTGAAATACGGCATGAGAAACGCGTGCGTAATCCGTCGCGATAACTCGGAATGGTCTTCATCTACCACGCCTATCGATGCGTGATACAGCTCTTGCGAACTGCTTTGTGCCTGACTGATGACGGCCAGTGAAAATGAATAGATTACGAAGGCAAGCAACACCCAGTCGCTGAAGAAGCTCCTCAATTCTTTGGTGCCGAGCCAGAATATGTTGGAGAGACTGCGCATCGGTTTTCATCGTTCTTGTTTCGGAAGCAGCCAGAGGCTGAGTATCGTCAGCGCCGGAATGAACAGTATCAAAAGCAGGATGCTGGAGGTGAGATCGGAAAACCCCAGTCCCTTGGTAAAGGTCCCGACGCTGATCGGTCGATAGTAGGTCATAGGAAAAATCAAGCCGATCAGTTGTGCCGTCCCCGACAGAGAAGATACCGGCGTCATCATGCCGGAGAATTGCTGGGCTGGAAGGATTGTCAGGATTGCCGTTCCGAACAGCGCTGCTATCTGGCTGCTGCAAAATGTCGAGATCAACATTCCGTAGCCGGTGGTAGTGAAGACATAGATGATCGTGCCAATAAGCAGGGCCAGGAAGCTGCCTTTCAGGGGTACACGGAAAAGCAACACGGCTATTGCGAACATGACTGTAAAGTTAATCATCGCGACTGCGACGTAAGGCAGCTGCTTGCCGACCAGAAACTCCAGCCGGGTCACCGGCGTGACATAGAGATTGGTAATGGAGCCGAGCTCTTTCTCACGCACCACGGCAAGGGCCATCAGGATTGCCGGAAATAGCGCCAGCATCATCGCAATGGTCGACGGCACCATTGCATAGATGCTGTCGAAATCCTGATTGTACTTGAATCTTACTTCGATGTCGGCGGAGAACGGATTCGATGGTTGCGTCGTCTTGATAGCCGGATCGCTCAGATAAAGTTGGTGCATACCCTGGAGATAGCCACGGATGGTTTCTGCCCGGAAAGGCATGGCTCCGTCGATCCACGCGGAGACCCAGGCCGGTCGGCTCCGCTTGATGTCTGATCCGAAATTCGGCGGAATTTCGATGCTGACATCGATGCTTCCGTTCTTCAAACGCCGGTCGAGGTCTGCATAGTCCTTCAGCGGGGCCTTCTCAACGAAGTAGCTCGATCCCCTGACTTCTTCGAGATAAGCACGGCTTTCGGGAGTCTGATCGCGATCGAGAACGGCAAATGTCAGGTTGTTGACGTCGGTGGATATCCCGAGGCCGAAAACGACCATCAGCAGAGTGGTGCCAAACAACGCGAACATGAGTCGGATGGGATCGCGGAGGAGTTCGAGGCTCTCTCGAATGGTGCAGGCGACCAATCTCTGAAAGCTCTGAAAAATGGCAGGACGGTCTTGGTAATTTGTTCCGTCTGACGCAACGCTGGTAGTTCGTGATGCGTCGGATGTGATTGTCGAGATGCCGAGAGATTTCGTCTGCTCGCTTGGCTCTTCTTGCTCGAGAAAGCTGATGAAGGCATCTTCAAGATTGTTGCCGTTCTTGGCCCGGATCAAGTCGGCAGGCGTGTCGGTGGCGAGCACCCGCCCTTCGTGCATCAGCGATACTCGATCACAACGCTCGGCCTCGTTCATGAAGTGCGTCGATACGAGGATGGTAATGCCTTCGTTTTTCGACAGGTGAATCAGCAAGTTCCAGAACTGATCGCGGGCCACCGGATCAACGCCGGAGGTCGGCTCATCCAATATGAGAAGATCTGGCTTGTGAACAATGGCAACGGCAAGTGAAAGCCTTTGTCTGATTCCAAGCGGTAGTGTGGAGGCAAGGCTGTCAAGGTAGCCGGTGAGATTGCATTTCTCAATCAGCTCGGCAATCCGCTCTTCCGCAAACTTTTCCGGAAGGTGGAAGAGCTTGGCGTGCAAAGTGAGATTTTGCCGAACCGTCAACTCGCTATAAAGCGAAAAAGATTGCGACATGTAACCGACGCGGCGACGAGACTCGATGGTATCGGCTGCCAGCGGCTTTCCAAAGACAAGAGCTTCGCCTTCGGTGGGTGGCAGAAGTCCCGTCAGCATCTTCATGGTGGTTGTTTTGCCGGATCCGTTCGAGCCGACAAAGCCGAAGATTTCACCTTGTCGGATCGTGAAGTTGACTCCATTGACGGCGGTGAAATTGCCGAAGCGGCATGTCAAATTCTTTGCAACAATGACTGGCTCTGTCGGAGTGAGGAGCGGCTGAGCATTCTCCGCACTCTGCTTTTCAGCGCGAGCCGGCTCCCGCCGCGGCAGCAATGTGACGAAGGCGTCCTCGACCGATCCTGTATGCGTCTGCTGTTTCAGGTCGGACGGCGTGCCTGCAGCGAGGCTTCGTCCTTCGTTCATGGCAATCAACCAGTCGAAATGTTCTGCCTCTTCCATGTAGGCGGTTGCAACGACCACGCTCATCTCCGGCCGACGTGCATGCAGCCTGCCGATGAGATCCCAGAACTGCCGGCGCGACAGCGGATCGACACCGGTGGTGGGTTCGTCGAGGATCAGAAGATCAGGATCGTGAATGAGCGAGCAGCACAGGCCGAGCTTCTGCCGCATTCCCCCTGAAAGTTTGCTGGCGGGTCGATCGACGAAAGGCCTCAGTCCGGTGCTTTCCAGGAGCTCTTTGATTCTCCATTCGCGTTCCCGATGGGACTGGCCAAACAACCTGGCAAAGAACTCGATGTTTTCACGAACGCTGAGGTCAGGATACAGGTTCTTTCCGAGTCCCTGCGGCATGTATGCGATTTTGGGGCAGATCTGAGTACGTGCCGAGGAGTTTGAGATATCGACGCCGAGGACCGTGACGCAGCCCTGCTGGATTTTGCGCGCGCCGGCCATGATCGCGAGTAGCGACGATTTTCCGACGCCGTCGGGGCCGATCAGTCCAGTGAGCCGGCTCATGGGAATGTCGACCGATATGTCGTCCAAAGCGGTCACGGAGCCGTAGTTGTGAGAGAGACCCCGAACGACCGCCACTGGACCATTACAGCCACTCATGGAGCGCTCTTAAGTTTTGCGGGCCAACCGACTGAATAGTCCCAGCGCACATAGGCCTCGCCTGGCAGGCCGCTTCTGATGGAATCGCTGTGTGCAAGCAAACGGTCCTGATCAATCCGCACCCGGATTCGAAACATCAGCTTATCGCGCTCGCTTTTTGTCTCCACTGTCTTCGGTGTGAACTGGGATAGATTCGCGACGAACGAGACTTTCGCGGGAATTGGATGATCGGGATAGGCGTCAAGAACGATACGGGCATCGTCGCCGACCTTGACCTTGCCCGCTTCCGCGGTGGGTAGATAGATGTCCATGTAGACATATGAGAAGTCGAGCATGGTGAAGACCTTGCCCCCAGCGGGAAGGACTTCGCCAATATTGGCAAGCCGGTATTGGATTCTCCCTCTCTTGGGCGCGATGAGGGCATTGTCAGCGATCTGGACTCTATAGAAGGCGGCATCGTGCTCTGCTGCGCTGAGCGCATGCTCTGTCTGAAGAACCCTGGCCTTCGCGGCAGTCAGGCCGGCATTGGCGGCGTCAAGCTGTTGTTGCCGTTGGTCCATCAATTCTTTTGTTGCCCAGCCACTCTTCAACAAGGTGCGGGTTCGCTCGATCTCTTGTTCTGAGAGCCTCTGCTGAGTCTGTTGCTGGACAAGATTTGCTTGCGCTTCGTCGATCGCCTTCTGCGCTTGGCGCGCCGTTGCTTCGGATTTCGAAAGGGATTGCTGGATATCCTGGGTATCCATTTTGGCCACGACCTGTCCGGGAGACACCAGATCGCCAATGTCCGCTCCCAACTCAGCGATTCTGCCTGCGTATTTTGTGGCGATATCAATTTCGTCTGCTTCGATGCGGCCGTTTCCGTAACTGATCCCAATCGGGAGAGATGGGTGCAATCGCTCCCACCAGTAGTATCCTGCTCCGCCAGATAGGGCACCGAGCAGCAGTAAGGCTGCTGGCAGCCATCGATGCCTGACTGTTCGGTTGTCTCGTGATTGAGGCACGGGAAGGTGCTCCCTGCCGGGGGGAACGATCCCGTTCTCAGATGAGGTTTTGTACGTTTGTGTTTCTTGTGAGGGGGAGTTTTCTTGACCCGTGACCATGCTTCAGCTCCGCACCGAAACTCAGTCGCACTTTCTTATCTGCAGTGCTTGATCTGGCTCAAGTGAAGAAGGAACAGGGGCACTTCCTGGTCCGATTTCTGCAAGCTACGAGCCACAAAACACAAACTGTTTTATGCTTCAGTCATCCTGCAGGCGTTCGGTTGCTGGAGAACCAGGCGACGCCTTGGAAAAAGAAGAGGAGCGGGATGGGGCTGCCATTGACGGGATAGTGATAGAAGTGCTGCACAGGGCTGGAACGCATCCTTTCGGGCGCGCCATTCAAATCAGCAGGTCAAAGCCAGCTTGTAGCTTATGTGGCGATAGCGGGTTCGCTATCGCCAGTCTGCGCCATTCACATCGCCTCGCAGGCTTCCGCCCGTTAGGCGGCGCGTACGGTCTCCAGGAAACGATCGACTTCCAGCTTGAGGCGATTGCTTTCGCCGGACAGGGATTGCGCCGACGAAAGCACCTGCGAGGATGCCGAACTCGTTTCATTGGCGCCCTTGTTCACTTCGCTGATGTTGCCGGCAACTTCGCTGGTTGACTTGGCCGCGCCCTGAACACTGCGGACAATCTCTTGAATGGCGCTGCCCTGCTGTCCGACCGAATCGGCGATCACCGAAGCGATTTCCGAAATGCGGCCGATGGTGGCGCTGATCTGCTTGATCGCGCCAACCGATTCCTGCGTCGCCACCTGCATGCCGGCGATCTGGGAGCTGATCTCGTTGGTCGCCTTGCTGGTCTGGGTCGCCAGCGACTTGACCTCCTGCGCGACGACGGCAAACCCCTTGCCGGATTCGCCGGCGCGCGCGGCCTCGATGGTCGCATTCAGCGCCAGCAGGTTGGTCTGCTCCGCGATGGAGGTGATGAGATTGATGACGTCGCCGATCCGTGTCGCCGCCTTGGACAATTCGTTGATGCGGCCATCGGTCATTTCAGCCTGATGCACCGCGTCGGAGGCGATACGGTTGGACTCCTGCACCTGACGATTGATCTCGGCGATCGAAGCGGTCATCTCCTCGGTGGCGGCGGCGACAGAATCGACATTCCGGGACGCGTCGCCCGACGCGGTTTCTACCATCGCGGACAGTTGCTGAGTCTCCGCTGCGGTTGAGGTCAGTGTCCTCGCCGACGCCTCGAGCTCGGTGGAAGCGGACGACACCGTTTGCACGATTTCGCCGACCGCGGCATGGAATTCGTCGGCGAGTTGCGACATCTCGCTCCGGCGCTGGGCCGAGGCGCGCTTCTCGCCTTCGATCCGCTCGGCACGCAAGCGGTTGGATTCCGCCATGTTGTCCTTGAACACCTGAAGCGCTTCGCCCATCGCGGCGATTTCATCCGACCCCTTGGTGGCCACGTCCACCGCGAGGTCTCCGGCGGCAATCGCCTTCATGTTCGTCTGCAATCCGACGAGGCGACGCACCACGCCACGGCCGACATAGAACCAGCCGATCAGCAGCGCCGCGAGCAGGCTCGCAAGGGCGATCGTGATCAACACGACCCGGCCCCGGCCGATTTCGGCCTGGGAAGCCTGCACCGCGCCTGCGGCGGCGACTTCGCTCCGCTGGCCGAGCCCGGCCACTTCCTTTGCAAATTCGGTTGCGAGCACGCGGTTCTGAGCCACCACGTCCACGCCGGCCTTGGTGGCCGCGATTTCCTTCTGCTTCAGATCGAAGATATTGTTCGAGCCGCGACCGATAGCGACCAACTGGCCGACAAGCTTGGTCGTTTCCGGGTTTTTGAGGATCGCCGCCGCCTTGTTGATGTGATTGGCGGCTGCATTGAAGCGATCCTTCACCGGCGGCAGCAGGTCGGCGGATGTGAGATCGGCGGCCTCGACGAGGACACCGAGCATCAGGTTGGATTCGGCACGCAGCGCCAGCACCGCCTGAAGTTCGCCGAGTTCATTATCGGCCAGCCCCATCAAGGTTGTATGTACGGTGGCAGGGTCGGGCTCGTCAGCGGCCTTTTCCAGCGCCATCGTGAGCGCGAAGCCAACATCGTCCGCAATCGGGATCAGTTTTTCAGCAAGCTTCTGGTGTGTCTTGCGCAATTCGCCGATCAGGGCATGACGGGCTTCGGCGATCGATTGGCGCTCGGTGACGGATTTCTCCAGCCGCGTCAGGTTTTCGAGAATGCGCCCGGCAGTGCCGTTGAGCTTGGCGGCATCATCCGCGCTCAACAGGCCGATGCTGTGTTTCATTTCTTCGCGCGCAGCCGCAAGCGCCTTGAGGGCATCGCTGCGCTCGGCGTTGTTCGCTGCGGCAAGCAGGCTGGGGGCGGCCGCGCCGACATCGCCTGCAGCCTTGATGACGCTGGAGGATCGCGTCAATTCGGGGAGGCTCTGCTCGGCGATCACGCCGAGAGAATTGCCGAGGCTGACATAGGAGAATATCGCGTTCAGGCTTGCGATCACGGTCAATGCCGCGACCAATCCGAACGCCATGAACAGGCGGCCCCGCAAACCAAAATGCAATTTCGACAGTACGGCCTTCATCGTATCCCCCGAAGCTCGTGCCTTATCCATTGTTGCCGTCTTCACTGAAGCCTTCGCCGTCACATTCCGGCTTTTTGCAAGCGGTTGACCGCCTGCAGGCTGCCGTCGGCCTGAATCACCGTCAGGAAGACCTGATCGGAGCCGCGATTGCTTGTGGTGCTGTAGGATAGCTTCATGCCGCCGACATCGATCGGGCTGGCTTTCTGGACCGCCTCGATCAATCCCTTGCGCGTCGGCGCACCATCGATCTTCTCAAGCCCGGCGATCAATGTGCGGCCGACCAGATAACCTTCCAGCGATACGAAGCCCGGTTTGGCATCCGGCGCCACGGATTTGAGGGCTGCCTGATAGTGGCCAACCACGGGAATCTTATTGTCCAGCGGGAATGGCACGACCTGCGTCACGACCACGCCCGCGCCATTCGAGCCAAGCTCCTTGGCGAGAGCGTCGGAGCCGACGAAGGAGACGTTGACGAAGGTCGGGTCGAACTTGATCTCGCGCGCCAACTTGATGAATGCCGCCGCTGGCTTGTAGGAGCTGATCATCACCACGGCTTCGGGCTTGGCCTTCCGCACCGCAAGCAGCGCGGTCTTGATCGCGACCGTGTTGCGTTCGTACGTCCCCTCACCGGTGAGCTTCATGCCGCGCTTTTCCAGCGCGCGCTGCAGCCCGGCGAGGCCCGCCTGCCCATAGCCGTCATCCTGATACATGATGCCGATGCGGGTGTAGCCGAGATCCTTGGTGAGATGCTCGACCATCGCCTCGGTCTCCTGGTAGTAGGAGGCGCGGACGTTCATCACCAATGGCTTATAAGGCTCGCGGAGAAATTCGACGCCGGAGAATGCGCCGATCATCGGGACACCGGCATTGGTCGCGATCGGCAGGATCGCGGCGGCGGTCGGCGTGCCGACCGTGCCGATAATCGCGAAGACCTTGTCTTCTTCCAGCAGCTTCTTGACGACCCCGATCGAGCGCGTCGGCTCATAGCCATCGTCGACGCTCTTGAGTTCGAGCTTCCGGCCCTTGATGCCGCCGGCCTTGTTGGCCTCGGCGAATGCCGCTTCGAGGCCCAGCTTCATGCCCTGCCCCAGGGCTGCCGCCGGGCCGGTCAACGCTGCCGCCTGACCAAGCACGATCTTGTCCGCCGAGACGCCATCCTCGGCGTGGGCAGCGGGCAGGGCGGCCATAAAGCCAGCCAACGCAATCGAAGCCATTCTGAACGACGGGCGCATGGAAATATCCTTAGATTTCAATCGTGATGGTTGATCCGGCAAGGTCGACGAAAACTGTCCGACGTCCCGCCATCGCGAAGACTCAGTCCCGATTGCATACAATCCAGCAAAAGCATCTATTTTGAATTAATCGTCAGGGCCGATGGCACCGATGTATTTTCTTGATCTATGCCTTGACGCTATGCTGCCCCCATTCAGGTTTGCGCCTCGCCAGTGCGATGCTGGCGGCTGGCGCACGATGCAGTCTTCGTGATGATATAAGATGCGACCATCACCGCACGCGGATGTGCGCGTTCAATGACAGGAGATTTTTCATGCGCAGGTTGCTGACGGTTCTCGCCGCGCTCGCGACACTTAGTCTGACCAATTGCGGATACAATGCGATCCAGCAAAACGACGAGCAGGTGAAGTCCGCCTGGTCGGAGGTGGTGAACCAGTATCAGCGCCGCGCGGACCTCGTGCCCAACCTCGTCAATTCGGTGAAGGGTTTTGCGCAGCAGGAAAAGGATGTGCTGCTCGGCGTCACCAATGCGCGCGCCAAGGTCGGCAGCGTGCAGGCGGGTCCCGATGTCGTCAACGATCCGGCGGCGTTGCAGAAATTCCAGGCAGCGCAGGGTGAACTGTCGAGCGCGCTGTCGCGCCTGCTGGTCGTCACCGAAAACTATCCGCAGCTCAAGTCCGACCAGTTGTTTCGCGACCTGATGGCTCAACTGGAAGGCACCGAGAACCGCATCACGGTCGCGCGCAACCGCTACATCAAGGCGGTGCAGGACTATAACGTCAACATCCGCACCTTCCCGAATAACCTCACCGCGATGGTGTTCGGCTACAAGACCAAGGCGAACTTCACCGTCGATAATGAGAAAGATATATCGATTGCGCCGAAGGTCGATTTCAATGCACCCGCACCCGCTCCGGCGCCTGCCAAGTAGCGGGGTGGCCGGCGAGGCGCATCGATGAAGATCGCGAGGCAGCTCGTTCTTGCGTTCCTGCTGTGCTGGGCGGCGGTCGCCGTGGCGGATGTCGCGGTGCCGCAGCTCACCGCGCGCGTCACCGACCAGACCGGAACGCTGAGCGCCGCCGACATCTCGAATCTCGACCAGAAACTGGCCGCGTTCGAGGCCCGCAAGGGCAGCCAGATCGCGGTGCTGATCGTGCCGACCACGCAGCCCGAAGACATCGCGCAATATTCCATCCGCGTCGTCGAGCAGTGGAAGCTGGGGCGCAAGGGTGTCGATGACGGCGTGCTGCTGCTGGTCGCCAAGGATGATCGCCGCCTACGCATCGAGGTTGGTTATGGCCTCGAAGGCGCGCTGCCCGACGTCACCGCCAATCGCATCATCAACGAAATCATCACGCCGAAATTCAGGCAGGGTGATTTCGCCGGTGGCATCGATGCCGGGGTTGATCGGATCATCAAGGTGATCGATGGCGAGCCGCTGCCCGCGCCTGCTCCGCGCAGCAACGTCAGTCAGGGCAATTGGGACGAGATTGGCCAGGCTTTTCCGGTCCTTCTGATTCTCACCATCGTGATCGGCGGAATTTTGCGTCAGGCCTTTGGCCGGTTTCCGGGCTCGTTGCTGACGGGTGGCGGCGTCGCCATCGTGGCCTGGTGGTTCGTCGGGTTCTGGGCGGTCTCGCTGATCGTCGGCATGATCGCGTTCTTCTTCACATTGATCGGCGATGCCATTCCCTTCTCCGGCGGTGGCGGCGGCTATGGCGGTGGCCGTGGCGGATCGAGCTGGGGTGGCGGATCGGGCGGTGGCGGCTTCAGCGGAGGCGGCGGCAGTTTCGGTGGCGGCGGCGCATCGGGAAACTGGTAGCGGGAACGGCGATGGCGGTGAACATCAGGCGATTGAGCAAGCATCTTCTCAGCAATCGCGCGCGCGTGCGCAAGGCGTTCTCGCCACAGGGATTGAAGCGCATTGAGGATGCGATCAAGGCCAGCGAGGCGCGGCATGCCGGCCAGATACGTTTCGTCGTCGAAGGCGCGCTCGACGGGCGACCGCTGCTGGCCGGACAATCGGCGCGGGAGCGCGCGCTCGACCTGTTTGCGCACCTGCGCATCTGGGACACCGAAAATAATTCCGGCGTGCTAATCTATCTGCTGCTGGCGGATCGCGATGTCGAGATTGTCGCCGATCGCGGCATCGACGCGAAGGTTGGCGCGGAGCGTTGGCGCGAGGTTTGCGCGATCATGGAGAGTGCGTTCCGGCAGGGCCATTTCGAACAAGGCGTGTTGTCCGGGATCGAGCGGATCACGGCTGAGCTCGCGGCGCATTTTCCGGCGTATGATACGCATCGCAATGAATTGCCGGACCCGCCAGTGGTTCTTTGATGCATCAGTGCAGGGGAAATTTCCACACGCGGCGATAAGATTGTCGCGGTGGCTTGGCGTCTCGCTTTTGCTCGATTAGTTTTCGGAGCGTTGGTTGGTGTCGAGGGTCGTCATGTCACGCAGTTCATCATTTCGGGGCGCGCTTCTGGCGATGCTTGCAATGTCGCCGGTTCCAGGCTTTGCGATGGAACTGACCCCGCCGCAGGCCGATCTTTATTCCTCGGTGTCGATCAATCCGCCGTCCATGAGCGAGATGACGGTGTGCTACGGCTTCGTCTGCCGCCGCCGCATGACCCTGGTGTTCTCCGACGCGGATCGCAGGACGCTGACGCAGATCCTGTCGGCAGGGAAGGCAAATGCGGCTGCCGAACGTGGGGCGCTCCAGAAGGCCGTCATCTGGTTCGACCGCCGCGTGGGACCGGTGATCGGCACCAGCAAGCGGGTCGCCAAGGCCGATATCCGCGCCGGATCGGACGCCACCAATTTTGATTGTTTCGACACCACCCGCGATACCACCAGCCTGTTGCTGGTACTGCAGGAGTGGGGCCTTCTGAAATTCCATACCGTCGGCAATCCGCGCTATCGGGGCAATCCGTTCGCGCTGCAGACGCCGCACAACACGGCGGTCGTGGTCGACAAGGCGACCGGCGTTGAATGGGTGGTCGATCTGTGGCCGAAGAAATACGCGGAGGCTCCCGACGTCATGCCGGTCGAGCGCTGGCTGAAGGAAGACTGAGCGTCGTCCGACGCCGTGGTTCCTTATGGTTAACCTTCCGTTAGCGAATTGCATCGCATCTTTTGCGGAAGGAGAGAGCAATGTCTTCCAGCCGTAATTCCTTGGACAATGATTCCTGCCCCGTCGGGGACGAACTGCTCGGTAGCCTCTATCGCGCGAGCGAACACGGCCTGGCCCAGTTGGTCGAGACGGTGTCGGGCGATGTGCGGGCGATGCTGGCGCTGTTCTGCTACCGCCGGGCCCATCTGCATTCGATGAGCCTTGCGATCGCGGCGACATGCAGCGAGCAGGATTTGAAAGAGCAGGGCGGCACCGTCGGTGCGACCTTGTTTGCGATGTCGCGCGAGGCGCCGTCGGGACAGGTTGCTTCCGCTTCAAGCAGCCGCCGTGCCATCACGCTGTCGACCAAGCCGCTTCGGGCCATCCCCGAAATGGCCGACGACGATATCGAGCCGCTCAGCGCCTGATCGATATCAGGCCGCTCGATCCGGGCGCAGGACGCGCCGGGACTGCGCTTGCCGCGAGAGGCAAGCGCTAATCGGTCGACGCCTTAATCGACCAGTATGATCCGGATGTCGTTGACGTTGGTGAGCGTCGGCCCGGTCAGCACGAGATCGCCGGTCTTCTCGAAAAACGTCGTGGCGTCGTTATTGTCGAGATAGGCGATCGGGTCGAGCTTCAGCTCCCGCATTTTCGCAAATGTCGTCTCGTCGGCCATCGCACCGGCAGGATCGGTCGGCGAGCCGCCCCCGCCATCGGCGCCGTCGGTATCGGCGGCGAGAATGGAAATACCCTTGGTGTCGGCCAGTGCCGCTGTTGCGGCCAGAACGTATTCCTGGTTCGGGCCGCCGCGCCCGTTGCCGCGCACGATCACGGTCAGTTCGCCGCCCGACATGATGGCGATGCGCTTGCCCTTGGCGCGGGCATCCAGAGCGAGCTTGGCGTGCTCGGCGGCAACCTTGCGGGCCTCGCCTTCGAGGTCTGCGCCAAGGTCGAGGATTTCATATCCGGCCTGGGCGGCGACCCGCAGCGCGGCGTCGAGTGAATCGCGTGGTCTGGCGACGATGTCGAAGCGCGCGCGCTCGAAGGCCTTGTCGCCGGGCTTGACGCTTTCGTTGCGCGGATCGGCCAGCGCCGCGCGCACCGCGTCGTCCACTTGCAGTTTGTACCGCTCGACGATGGCGCGTGCGTCCTGCAGCGTGGAAGGATCGGGGACGGTCGGGCCGGATGCGATCACCGCCGGGTCGTCATGCGGCACGTCCGAGATGGCGAGCGTCACCAGTTGGGCGGGGTAGGCAGCGCGGGCGAGCCGTCCGCCCTTGATGCGCGACAGATGCTTGCGCACCGTGTTCATTTCGGAGATCGGTGCGCCGGAGCGCAGCAGGCTTTTGTTGACCTGCTGCTTTTGCGCGTAAGGGATGCCTTCGACGGGCGCGATCCAGTTGGCGGAGCCGCCGCCCGAGATCAGGGCCAGAACGAGGTCGTCCGGACCGGCTTCCGCAGCGAGCGCCAGGGCTTTCTCGGCGCCGCGCACGCTGGCCTCGTCGGGGACGGGATGGCCTGCTTCGATGACTTCGATCCGGCGGGTCGGCACGGCATGGCCGTGCCGGGTGGTCGCGACGCCCGAGATTCGGTCCGCACTCAGACCGGCATCGTCCATGTAATGACGCTCGGCGGCGGCAGCCATCGCGGCTGCGGCCTTGCCGGCAGCAAGGATGAAAACCCGTCCCGGCGGCGGGCCGGGCAGGTGCCGGCGCAGCATCTTATCGGGGTGGGCCGCGCTCACGGCAGCGTCGAAAATGGCGCGAAGCAGGGTACGTTTGTCGGTCATTAGGTACCTTATGCATGGATTCGGTACCGCGTGAAACAGGACACTGCTGCCGACGCCATACCAAACGGACTGCGCCGGAATAAGGAAAAGTGCGGCGGATTACAACCTTTGGACTATGACGGAACCCGGCGTGGCTAACACCGGGTAGCCGGTCATGGTTTTTGGCTGGTGAAGCGTGCAACATCGTCACGCGCGTGAATCGGCGCCTGTCTGACAAGGGGGAGTTGCATGCCGGAGGCCGTCATTGTTTCCACAGCCCGCACCCCGATTGGGAAGGCCTATCGGGGCGCTCTGAACGCCACGGAAGGGGCGACCCTGTTCGCCCATGCCATCAAGGTGGCGGTGGAGCGGGCCAAGCTTGATCCTGCGGAGGTCGAGGACGTGGTGATGGGCGCGGCGCTCCAGCAGGGCGCGACCTTCGGCAACATCGCGCGCAAGGCGTTGTTGCGGGCGGGCCTGCCGGTGGGTGTCGCGGGAACGAGCGTCGATCGTCAGTGCGCCTCGGGCCTGCAGGCCATCGCGAATGCCGCGCGCTCGGTGCTGTTCGACGGTGTCGAAATCGCGATCGGCGGCGGCGGCGAATCGATCAGCCTCGTGCAGAACGACAAGATGAATATGTTTCACGCCGTCGATCCGGCGCTGAAACAGATCAAGCCGGAGATCTACATGTCGATGCTCGACACCGCCGAGGTGGTGGCGAAACGCTACGGCATTTCGCGGCAGCGGCAGGACGAGTACGCGCTGGAGAGCCAGCGCCGCATCGCCGCCGCGCAAGTCGCGGGCAAGTTCAACGATGAGATCGCGCCGGTCACGACGAAAATGGGCGTGCTCGACAAGGCAAGCGGCGAAGTGTCGTTCAAGGACGTGACGCTGTCGCAGGACGAGGGCCCGCGCCCCGACACCAGCGCCGAAGGCCTTGCCGCGCTGAAGCCGGTGATGGGTGAGGGCTTCACCATCACCGCAGGCAATGCGAGCCAGTTGTCGGACGGTGCGAGCGCCGTTGTCATCATGAGCGACAAGACGGCGGCGCGGCGGAATCTCAAGCCGCTCGGAATCTTTCGCGGCATGGTGTCCGCAGGATGTGAGCCGGACGAGATGGGCATCGGCCCGGTGTTCGCGGTGCCGCGTCTCCTGAAGCGCCATGGCCTGACCGTCGATGACATCGACCTGTGGGAATTGAACGAAGCCTTCGCGGTGCAGGTGATCTACTGCCGCGACAGGCTTGGCCTCGATCCGGCGAAGCTCAACGTCAACGGCGGCGCCATCGCAGTCGGTCATCCTTACGGCATGACCGGCGCGCGGCTTGCAGGCCATGTTCTGATTGAGGGCCGGCGTCGCAAGGCGAAATACGCCGTGGTGACGATGTGCGTCGGCGGCGGCATGGGGTCGGCCGGATTGTTCGAGATCGTGCACTAGGCATCGGCGATGGCTTATCTCCTCGCCATCGATCAGGGCACGACATCCTCGCGCGCGATGCTGTTTCGCGGCGATCTTTCGGTCGCGGCCAGAGCGCAGCAGGAATATCCGCAACACTTTCCGGCATCGGGCTGGGTCGAGCACGAGCCCGAAGACATCTGGACAAGCACGCTCGCGACCTGCCGCGCCGCGATGCGCGAAGGCAATGTCCACGCGGGCGACATCGCGGCCATCGGCATCTCCAACCAGCGCGAGACGGTTGTGGTGTGGGACCGCAAGACAGGACAGGCGATCCACCGGGCCATCGTCTGGCAGGACCGGCGCACAGCGGATGTCTGCGCGCGGTTGCAGGCGGATGGCAGCGAGCCGCTGATTGCCGCGCGAACAGGGCTGATCGCCGATCCGTATTTCTCGGCGACCAAGGTCGCGTGGATTCTCGATCATGTCAGCGGCGCGCGCGAACGCGCCTTGCGTGGCGAGCTTCTGTTCGGCACAGTCGATTGCTATCTGCTCTGGCGGCTCACGGGCGGCGCAGTTCATGCGACCGATGCGACCAACGCCTCGCGCACGCTCTTGTTCAATATCCACACCGGCGCGTGGGACGACGATCTGCTCAAGCTGTTGCGGGTGCCGCGCGCGCTGCTGCCGCAGGTTCGCGACTGCGCGGCTGATTTCGGCGCGACAATGCCTGAATTGTTCGATGGGCCGATTGCCATTCGCGGCATCGCGGGTGACCAGCAGGCGGCGACCGTCGGTCAGGCCTGCTTCGCGCCGGGGATGATGAAGTCGACTTACGGCACTGGCTGCTTCGCGTTGCTCAACACCGGTGAAACGGCGGTGGCGTCAAAAAACAAGCTGCTGACGACCATCGCCTATCAATTGAATGGCAAGCGCACCTATGCGCTGGAAGGTTCGATCTTTGTCGCGGGCTCCGCCGTGCAATGGCTGCGCGATGGCCTTCACCTCATCAAGACTGCGCATGACAGCGACGATCTCGCGTCGCAGGCGGACGAGACGCAATCAGTCTATCTCATTCCGGCCTTCGTCGGGCTCGGCGCGCCATACTGGAATCCGCGCGTGCGCGGTGCGCTGTTCGGGCTGACGCGCAACACAGGCCCCGCCGAACTCGCGCACGCGGCGCTGGAAAGTGTCTGCTACCAGACGCGCGATTTGTGGGAGGCGATGCGCGCCGACTGGCCGGATCTCGCGGCGAAAGACGTTTCGCTTCGCGTCGATGGCGGGATGTCCGTCTCGGACTGGACCATGCAGCGCCTCGCTGACATCCTTAAGGCAATAGTCGACCGTCCTATGATCCCGGAGACGACGGCGCTGGGCGCGGCCTATCTCGCGGGCCTTGCAGCGAATGTCTGTCCGCCGCCGGAGACGTTTGCCGCGCAATGGCAACTCGATCGCCGCTTCACGCCAGCGATGGATGATGCAACGCGCGCGCGGAAATTAAAGGGATGGTCGCAGGCCGTGAAAGGACTGCTCGCGAGCGATAGGGATGGCTGATGTCATGGCACCGGGACGGCAGTGGCGAGCGCCACCATCCCGGTGTTATTGCAGGGCAGTTTACTGACAGAGCGTAGGTTGCCCATTCAGCTTGATGATGGTGCCGGGACGGCAGGTGAAGCCGTTGCGGGCGTCAAAGCTCGGTGAGCCCGGAATGGCGGTGCCATCGTAATTATATACGCCGAAGCCTTCGTCCATGGACGCATAGGTGCCGCCGTAACGATAGCCGCTGCGATAGGCGACATCGCCATAGGGCCGGTCGTATCGTCCGTAGTAGCCGTTATCATAATAGCCGGCCCGGAAGGGTGCAGTTGCAATCGCGTCGGCGGTTGCGATCGCGCCGCCGGCAATGGCGCCTGCGGTGGCGGCGGGCCAGAAGCCGCTGCGATGGTTCCAATTGCTGTCGCGTTCACCGCGCCGCGCGAGGCGATCGCCTGAGCGCATGGTTCGAGCATGGTGGACGCTATGCTGATGCAGCTTGGATGATTTCATCTGCACATTGGAATGCGTCTTGACCATATCCCGTGCGAGGGCGGGGGTCGCGATCAGCGCAATCGCGGCGGTGGCTGCGAGGAGGGTTGCCTTGTTCACAGTGCGTCTCCTTTTCTTCTGTTATGAAAATTTGATGAGAAGGCGGAGGAAAGTTCCGACGTGGCACAGCGCCGCCGAATTTTCGACGCTGTGTGGTCAAAACGAACCGGCGGCGATGCAGTTCCACCGCTGTCTCACGTCACACAGACGTGAAAGGACGAAGGCCGAACGGATTTGAAGTTCCGTTCGGCCTTCGCGGGATATCTTCAGAAATTCAGTGACGAAGCCGAGAGTTAGTCAGGCCGCGCATCGGTGCGTGATTTCATCTTCATGCGCATATGGATCGCGCAGCCGCAGCCCGGCGGATGCTGGGCGGGGGGCAGACTGGTGATGTCGTCGTCCGCAGGTGCTGGTGGCTGAGGTTCGCTCGCGGGAATGTAGTTCAGAACGGAAGCAAGCGAGCGCTCGGTCTCGGCCACGGTCGCGCCGATGCGCTCGGCATAATCCTCGACCTGATCGCGCTCGATCTTGCCGACGCCAAAATATTCGCTCTGCGGGTGGCTGTAGTAGATGCCTGACACCGATGAGCCCGGCCACATCGCAAGGCTTTCGGTCAGGGTCACGCCCGCATTGCGCTCGGCATCGAGCAGTTTGAAGATCGTGGTCTTCTCGTTGTGGTCGGGTTGCGCGGGATAACCCGGCGCCGGGCGGATGCCCTGATACTTCTCGAGGATCAGGTCGTCATTCGACAGCGCCTCGTCGGCCGCGTAACCCCAGAACTCCATGCGGACGCGCTGGTGCATCCGCTCGGCGAAGGCTTCCGCGAGGCGATCCGCCAGCGCCTTGACGATGATCGAGGAATAATCGTCGTTGGATTTCTTGAAGCGCATGGTGATCGCTTCCTCGCCGATGCCGGCGGTGACGACGAACGCGCCGATGTAATCGGCGACGCCGCTTCCCTTCGGCGCGATGAAATCGGCGAGCGCGAGGTTGGGGACACCGGCGCGCCGCTCAAGCTGCTGGCGCAGCGTGTGCAGCGTCGCAAGCGGCTTGGTGCGCGCCTCGTCGCTATAAAGCGTCACGTCGTCGCCGTCCGCATTGGCGGGCCAGAAGCCGATGGTGGCGTTGGCGGTGAACCAATTTTCCTTGATGATGGTGTCGAGCATCCTGCGTGCGTCGTTGTAGAGCGACTGCGCAACCTCGCCGACGTTCGGGTCCTTCAGGATTGCCGGGAAGCGGCCCGACAATTCCCACGCCTGGAAGAACGGCGTCCAGTCGATGCACTCGGCGAGTTCGGCGAGCGAATAGTTGGTGAAGGTCTTCAAGCCGAGGAACGACGGTTTGACCGGCCTGGTCTTGCTCCAGTCGATCTTCAGGTGATTGGCGCGCGCGGCTTCGAGCGAGAGTCGCTTCTTGTTCTGCTGGGCGCGGAAATGCGCGTCCGCGATCTTGGCGTAGTCGGCGCGGACTTCGGCGATGTATTCGTCGCGCTTCTCCACCGAGAGCAGCGAAGAAGCGACGCCGACCGCGCGGCTCGCGTCATTGACGTGCACGACCGCGCCCTTGCGGTAGCGTGGATCGATCTTCACGGCGGTGTGGACGCGGCTCGTGGTCGCGCCGCCGATCAAGAGCGGAATGTCGAAGCCCTCGCGTTCCATTTCGGATGCGACGAACGCCATCTCGTCGAGCGAGGGCGTAATCAGGCCGGAAAGCCCGATGAGGTCGGCGTTCTCTTTCTTCGCAGTTTCAAGAATCTTGGCGGCGGGGACCATCACGCCGAGGTCGACCACCTCGAAATTGTTGCACTGGAGCACGATGCCGACGATGTTCTTGCCGATGTCGTGAACGTCGCCCTTCACTGTGGCCATCACGATCTTGCCGGCGGACGAGCGCTGGCCTTCGGTAAGGCCTGCGGCCTTGTTGCGTTCCTTTTCCTCTTCCATGAACGGCATCAGATAGGCGACCGCCTGCTTCATCACGCGGGCGGACTTCACCACCTGCGGCAGGAACATCTTGCCGGAGCCGAACAGGTCGCCGACCACGTTCATGCCGGCCATCAGCGGGCCCTCGATCACGTTGAGTGGCCGCTCCACGGTGAGGCGTGCGGCTTCGGTGTCGACCTCGATATATTCGGTGATGCCGTTGACCAGCGCGTGGGAGAGCCGCTTCTCGACGCTCCATTCGCGCCAGGCAAGATCCTGTTCCTTGACCTGCTTGCCCTGGCCGCGGAATTTTTCCGCGAGCTGCAACAACCGTTCGGGCGCGCCTGGATCGCGGTTGAGGATGACGTCCTCGCATACGTTGCGCAATTCGGGATCGATGTCGTCATAGATCACCATCTGCCCGGCGTTGACGATGCCCATGTCCATGCCCGCCTTGATGGCGTGATACAGGAACACCGAATGCATCGCCTCGCGCACCGGCTCATTGCCTCGGAATGAGAATGACAGGTTCGAGACGCCGCCCGAGATGTGGACGTGCGGCAGGTTCTGGCGGATCCAGCGCGTCGCCTCGATGAAGTCGACGCCGTAATTGTTATGCTCCTCGAGCCCGGTCGCGATGGCGAAGATGTTCGGGTCGAAGATGATGTCCTGCGGCGGGAAGTTGAGCTTCGTCGTCAAGAGATCGTAAGCGCGTTTGCAGATATCGATCTTGCGCTGGTAGGTGTCGGCCTGCCCGACCTCGTCGAACGCCATCACCACCACGGCGGCGCCGTGGCGGCGCGCGATGGCGGCTTCGTGGAGGAATTTCTCCTCGCCTTCCTTCATCGAGATCGAGTTGAGGATCGACTTGCCCTGAATGCACTGCAGTCCGGCTTCGATCACCTCGAATTTCGAGGAGTCGACCATCACCGGCACCTTGGCGATGTCCGGCTCGGAGGCGACGAGGTTGAGGAAGTCGATCATCGCCTGCTTGGAGTCGAGCAGGCCCTCGTCCATGTTGACGTCGATCACCTGCGCGCCGTTCTCAACCTGATCGCGGGCGACCTGAAGTGCTGCGGTGTAATTGCCTTCCTTGATGAGCTTGCGGAAGCGGGCCGAGCCGGTGACGTTGGTGCGCTCGCCGACATTGACGAACGGAATGTCGTTGGTCAGCACGAACGGCTCGAGGCCGGACAACCGGAGTCTCGGCTCGATCGCCGGGACGATGCGTGGCTTGTGTGGAGCGACGGCCTGCGCGATCGCCTTGATATGATCGGGCGTGGTACCGCAGCAGCCGCCAACGACATTGACGAGGCCATCACGGGCGAATGCGCCGACGAGGCGGGCCATGTATTCCGGCGTCTCGTCATACTGGCCGAATTCGTTCGGCAGGCCCGCGTTCGGATAGGCGCAGACGAGCGTATCGGCGACGCGGCCGATATCGGCGATATGCGCGCGAAGGTCTTCCGCGCCGAGTGCGCAGTTGAAGCCGATGGTGATGGGATTGGCGTGTTGCACCGAGTACCAGAACGCTTCCGGCATCTGGCCTGACAGCAGGCGGCCGGATTTGTCGGTGATGGTGCCGGAGATCATCACCGGCACGTCGATGCCACGCGCCTCGCAGATTTCTGCGATGGCGTAGAGTGCGGCCTTGGCGTTGAGCGTGTCGAAAATGGTTTCGACCAGCAGGAGATCGGCGCCGCCGTCGAGCAAGCCGTTGATCTGCTCGCTGTAGGCGATGCGCAGGCCGTCGAAGGTCACCGCGCGATAGCCGGGATTGGCGACGTCCGGCGAGATCGAGGCGGTGCGGTTGGTCGGGCCAAGCGCGCCCGCGACGAAACGCGGCTTGCCGTCATCGGCCTCGGCGCGGTTGGCGGCGTTGCGCGCGAGCCGTGCACCCTCGCGGTTCAGCTCATAGGCGAGGTTCGACATATCGTAGTCGGCCTGCGCGATGGAGGTCGAGGAGAAGGTGTTGGTCTCGACGATGTCGGCGCCGGCTTTCAGATATTCGTAGTGAATGTCCTCGATCGCCTGCGGCTGGGTCAGGATCAACAGGTCGTTGTTGCCGCGCACGTCGCGGTGAAAATCTTTGAACCGCTCGCCGCGGAATGCCGCTTCGTCCAGTTCGAGCCGCTGGATCATCGTGCCCATGGCGCCGTCGAGCACCAGAATGCGTTCGCGGGCGAGGGCGCGGAATTTGTCGGCGGTTGAAGAGGTCATTTACTCATTACCTTGCATGCGTCACGTCCGCGGCGGGCGGGCATGACGGAAGAAAATATCAGGTGGCCTGTTGCGATCCGTTCGGGCGGATGCCGAGCAGGTGGCTGATGGCGAACACGAGGTCCGCGCGGTTCATGGTGTAGAAGTGGAAATTCTCGACGCCGTGCTTGGCGAGCTTCTGGACCTGGCCTGCGGCGACAGTGGCGGCGACGAGCTTGCGGGTCTCCGCGTCATCGTCGAGGCCTTCAAATTTTTCCGCCAGCCAGTCCGGCACCGTTGCGCCGGCGCGCGTGGCGAAATTCTTCGCCAGCTTGAAGTTCTGCACCGGCAGGATGCCCGGCACGATCGGAATTGTGATGCCCGCCGCGCGCACGCGGTCGAGATAGCGGAAGTAAAGATCGTTGTCGAAGAAGAACTGGGTGATGGCGCGGTCGGCGCCTGCATCGACCTTGGCTTTCAGCACGTCGATATCGGCGTCGATGGTTGCGCTCTCAGGATGCTTTTCCGGATAGGCCGAGACCGTGACTTCCATATCCGGATGGCGGCGCTTGATCGAGGCGACCAGATCGGCGGAATTTTGATAGCCGTTCGGATGGGCCCGATAGGCGGTGCCGATGCCGCCCGAGGGATCGCCGCGCAGCGCCACAATATGGCGCACGCCGACTTCATGATAGCGATCCACCACGTCATCGATGTCGGCGCAGGTCGCGTCGACACAGGTCAGGTGCGCGGCGGGGGTGAGGCTGGTTTCCTCAAGGATGCGCTTAATCGTCGAATGGGTCCGCTCGCGGGTCGAGCCGCCCGCGCCGTAGGTCACGGAGACGAAATTCGGTGACAGCGGTGCAAGGCGGTTGATGACGCCCCAGAGATTCTGCTCCATCTCCTCGGTCTTCGGCGGGAAGAACTCGAACGAGATGGAAGGCCGTGCAGCCTGCGTGTGGGCAGAAGGTGGGGTGTCGCTCATGACGCCTCGGAAGAACCGGCTGGGATGTGATGATGCGCGATGGCTTCAACCTAGCGCGCAAACGCTAAAATAGGCCATAAGGCTTCGGTCCGACAGCCCACCAAGGCGCATATTGCGGTGGGAAATTGCCCATAACAGGAGAAAAATTGCGGGAAAATCCAATTACTGGATATCGGGTGGGCCAAGGCGAAGAGAGTTTGGCGCTGCATTCCCGCTGAAAGTTTCGGAAAGCGGTTGGCTGAAGAACACTTTCAAGGGCTTGTCAGACGTCCTTGCCCACCGGCAACTTGAGCGCGCTGGCGCAGCCATTACCTGAGGGCCCATGCCTCCTTTGTCCGTTCTCGATCTTTCCGTCGTCACCACCGGCACCAAACCTGCACAGGCGTTGCGCAACAGCATCGATCTGGCGCAGGAGGCCGACCGGCTGGGCTACACCCGTTATTGGCTTGCCGAGCACCATGGGCTGGCGTCGGTTGCAAGTCCCGCGCCCGACATCATGATCGGGCAGATCGCGGCGGTGACGCAGCGCATCCGCGTCGGCTCCGGCGGCGTGATGTTGCCGAACCATGCGCCGCTCGTTGTGGCCGAGCGCTTCAAGATGCTGGAGGCGCTGTTTCCCGGCCGCATCGATCTGGGCTTGGGTCGCGCACCGGGGACTGATGGGGTGACCGCCTATGCGCTGCGCAATCGACTGGAAGTGCGGCCCGGCGATGATTTTCTGGAGCGGCTGCAGGAATTGATGTTGTGGGAGACGCGGGAATTCCCGGCCGATCATCCCTTCAACAAGGTGGTTGCGATGCCGGACGATACGCCGTTGCCGCCTTTATGGCTGCTCGGCTCCAGTGACTACAGCGCGCAACTCGCGGCGCAGGTCGGCATGGGCTTCGCCTTCGCGCATCATTTCGCATCGTTCGATGCTGTCGCAGCGCTCACCCATTATCGCGCGCATTTTCGTCCCTCGCGCTGGCGGCAGACGCCGCACGGCATTCTCGCGGTCGCGGTCGTCACGGCGCGGACCAATGCGGAGGCCGAAGAACTAGCGATGTCGATGGACCTCAACCGCCTGCAGCGCGAGCGGGGCGCCTATCTGCCGATCCCGAGCGTCGCGGAGGCGAAAGCCTATCCGTATTCGGAGGCCGACCGCGCGATCATCGCCCGCAACCGCGCAAAGCTGTTCGTCGGCTCGCCTGCGAGAGTTCTGGAGCGGCTGACGCCATTGATCGAGGCGAGTGGAGCCGACGAGGTGATGGTGACGAGCGCGATCTACGACCATAGCGCGCGCAAGCGGTCCTATCGGCTGCTCGCCGAGGCGTTCGGGCTGAACAAGCAAGCGGCGGCGTAGCCGCCTACTTGCCGTTCCTGCCGTTGAACGCGATGCGGAACGGATGTGCCGGATAGACGCCGACAATGCGCAGCTCCGCCGAGAAGAATTTCAGTTCCTCCAGCGCATAAGCGAGGTTCTGGTCGTCGGGATGGCCGTCGACATCGGCGAAGAACTGCGTGGCGGCGAAATTGCCTTCCACCATGTAGCTTTCCAGCTTGGTCATGTTGACGCTGTTGGTCGCGAAGCCGCCGAGCGCCTTGTAGAGCGCGGCCGGCAGGTTGCGCACGCGGAAGACGAACGACGTGACCGTGGCCCCGGAATCGTGCGGCGCCCATTTCGGCTCGCGGGCCAGCACGACGAAGCGCGTGGTGTTGTGATGCTCGTCCTCGACATCTTCAGCCAAAATGTCGAGACCGTAGATATCGGCTGCGATCTTCGGCGCGAGCGCCGCGCGGGTCTTGTCGCCCGCCGCCGCGACCGCGCGGGCCGAACCCGCGGTATCGGGCGACACGATCGAGCGCACGCCGAGCCTGCGGATGATGTTGCGGCATTGGCCAAGCGCGTGGATGTGGCTTTCGATGGTCTTGATGCCATCGAGCGCGGCGCCGCGCGGAGCCATCAATTGATGATGGATCGGCAGGAACCATTCGCCGACGATGAAGAGGTTCGATTTCGGCAAGAGATGGTGGATGTCCGCGACGCGGCCCGCGACCGAGTTCTCGATCGGGATCATGCCGAGATCGGCCTCGCCGGAGGCAATCGCGGCCAGCGCATCCTCGAAGGTGGCGCAGGGCAGGGCCTTGGCGCCGGGATACGCCTCGTCGATGGCGATATGCGAGTTGGCGCCGGGCTCGCCCTGGAAGGCGATGGTCATTGGTTCTGTCGTCATGCTTGTCGTTATACCTGTTTTGCCAGTGTCCGGCGCGCGGCTTCCAGATCGTGCGGAGTGTCGACGCCGAGCGGCACCGAATCGACGATCCGGACGTCGATCCTCATGCCGGTTTCCAGCGCGCGCAATTGTTCGAGCTTCTCGCGCCGCTCAAGGGGTGAGGGCGGCAGCGCGACGAATCGCGCCAGCGCCGCGCGGCGATAGGCATAAAGCCCGATGTGGTGGTAGCGCGGTCCCTCGCCATGAGGCGCGGTGGCGCGGGTGAAGTAAAGCGCCCGCAGCGTGTCGTTCGAGACAGGCGAGCCCACCACCTTCACTACGTTTGGGTTGGTGTGTTCTTCCGGGACGCGAATTTCCGCAGCCAAAGTGGCGATATCGACGGCGGGTTCGCTCAAGGGTTGCAGCACCGCGCGGATGTCGGCCGGCGCAATGGTAGGCAGGTCGCCCTGGACGTTGATGATGGTGTTGATGCGGCCTGCGCCGTCGAGTTTGCCCAAGGCCTCGAAAATGCGGTCCGACCCGGAGGGGTGGTCGGCGCGGGTCATGACGGCCTCGCCGCCCTGTGCGGTGACGGCGGCGGCGATTTCGGCTGAATCGGTGGCGACCGCGACCCGGCCAAGGCGGGCATCCCGCGCCCGGCGCAGGACATGGGCGATCATCGGCAGGCCCGCGATGTCCAGAAGCGGTTTTCCCGGCAGCCGCGACGCCGCCATGCGGGCGGGAATCAGGACCAGGGTGTCTTGTTCGGTCATGGACGGAAGGCCGGGCTGCAGGGCTGGAAACGCACGGAAATGCGGGATATTCGCAGGATCGGGACATTTATACGGGTTGCCAGAAGCCGGGCAAACCGTTATTCCCTCGGCGCTGCCTCGCAAGTGGCGCGTAGCTGACCCTGCACTGATGTTTTGATCCGTTTTTCAGCGGAAAATGCAAGGCATCAGGTCAATTTCCCGGCCCGGAGCCTGATCTGAAATGGACTCTTTCGAACTCAACAAGATCATGGGTGCGATTCTCGGCACCTGCCTTGTTTTGCTGGTGACGAATTTCGCCGCCCAGGCAATTTTCGCTCCGAAGAAGCTGGACAAGCCGGGCTTTGAGATCGCGGTGAAGGAAGCGGCAGCCGCTGGCGCGCCAGCCAAGGAGGCACCTGAGGTGCCGATTGCGGATTTGCTCAAGACGGCTTCCGCCGAAAAGGGCCAGGCTGTTTCCAAGAAGTGCGCGGCCTGCCACACCTTTGAGAAGGGCGGACCCAACAAGGTCGGTCCGAACCTGTTTGGCATTGTTGACGAGCCGAGGGGCCAAGGCCGCGGCGGCTTCAACTTCTCCGCCGCCATGAAGGCCAAGGGCGGCAACTGGACCGTTGAGGACCTCAACCATTTCATCAAGAGTCCGAAGACCTTTATCCCGGGCACGGCGATGGGCTTCGCGGGCATCAGCAAGGACAGCGAACGCGCCGACCTGATCGCCTATCTCGAGACTCTCAAGTAAGGCAGGCTCGCTCGGTCCGTATCCGGGCGCACGTTCCAGCCTAAACGATTTTTTAGAATCCGCGCGACAACGTCGCGCGGATTTATCGTTTCGGCGGGCTGGCGTCATATCCAAAAACCGACATAATGAACGCGGACGGTGAAGCGGTCGCGCACTGCCGCGTTGCGTTTATTTCACAACCAACAGGATTTTGACGGTTGCCGATTTCCCGACGCCAACTCCTTCGCAGCGGCGCGCTCGCCGCCTCGTTTTCTCTCCTCAACTCTGTCAGGCCGGCGTTCGCTGAAACTGCATCGCCCAAGGATGGCGCGTGGACGCACGGCCTGTCGCTGTTCGGAGACGTCAAGTATCCGGCAAATTTTCCGCATTTCGATTACGTCAATCCCACAGCACCCAAGGGCGGAGTTGTGCGGCAGACCGCGGTCGGCACGTTCGACAATTTCAATATGGTCGTCGCCGGCGTGAAGGGATCAATCGGCGCCATCGGAGAAATATACGAGGCGCTGACGGTGTCTTCGCTCGACGAAGTGTCCACCCAATATGGTCTGCTTGCGGAAGCGATGAGCTACCCGGCGGATTATTCGTCGGTCACCTACCGGTTGCGCAAGGAAGCGAAATGGCACGACGGCAAGCCGGTGACGCCGGACGACGTGATCTTCTCGCTCGAGGCGTTCAAGAAATATCATCCGTTTTATTCCGCCTATTATCGCCATGTGACGAAGGCGGAGAAGGCCGGGCCGCGCGAGATCAAGTTCACTTTCGATGCGCCGGGCAATCGCGAGCTGCCGCAGATTCTCGGCCAGTTAACGGTGCTCCCGAAACATTACTGGGAAGGCACGGGCAGCGACGGGAAGCCGCGCGACATCGGTGCGACCACGCTGGAGCCGCCTATTTCCAGCGGTCCCTACAAGATCAAGAATTTCGTGCCGGGCCGCACCATCGTGCTCGAGCGCGTGAAGGATTATTGGGGCAACGGCATCAACATCAATGTCGGCCGCAACAACTTCGACGAGTTGCGCTACGAATATTTCCGCGACTCCACGGTGGCGCTTGAAGCCTTCAAGGGCGATCAGATCGACTGGCGTTCGGAGAACAGCGCCAAGAACTGGGCGACCGCCTACGACTTTCCGGCGGTGACGGACAAGCGCGTGGTGCTGGAGGAATTCCCCAACCGCACCGTCGGCGTCATGCAGGCGTTCGCATTCAATATCCGGCGCGATAAGTTCAAGGACCCGCGCGTGCGGCGCGCGATGAACTTCGCGTTCGATTTCGAGGAAATGAACCGGCAGATCTTCTTCAGCCAGTACAAGCGCATTGCAAGTTACTTCGAGGGCACCGAGCTCGCGTCCAGTGGTCTGCCGCAGGGACGCGAACTTGAGATTCTCGAAACCGTTCGCGATCAGGTGCCGCCTGAGGTGTTCACCACGCAATATACAAATCCGGTTGGTGGATCGCCGGAGAATGTACGCAACAATTTGCGCGAAGGCCTGCGGCTTCTCAAGTCGGCAGGTTATGAGATCAAGGACCGCAAGCTCGTCGATGCCAAGACCGGCGCGCCATTCGAGCTTGAACTATTGACCTACGATCCGAGCTTCGAGCGGGTGCTGTTGTTCTTCAAGCCCTCGCTGGAGCGGATGGGCATGACGGTGAGTGTGCGCACCGTCGACGCGACCCAGTACGAAAACCGCCTGCGCAACTGGGATTTCGACGTGGTGGTGAATTCGTGGGCCGAGTCGCTGTCGCCGGGCAACGAGCAGCGTGAGTTCTGGGGCTCGCAGGCTGCCGATATGCCGGGATCGCGCAACATCATCGGCATCAAGAATGCTGCGATCGACAAGCTGATCGAGCGCGTGATCTACACCAAGGATCGCGAGGATCTTGTCGCGGCGACGAAGGCGCTGGACCGCGTGCTGCTCTGGCATCATTTCGTCGTGCCGCAATGGACCTATGGCAAGATCCGCACCGCGCGGTGGGATCGTTTCAGCCGTCCATCCGAGATGCCGAAATACGGCATGTCCGCGTTCCCTGAGATCTGGTGGTTCGACGCAGACAAGGCCGGCAAGATCGGGCGGCGGTCTTGACGCGGATTTCGCGCCGACATGTTCTGGTGCTTGGCGGCGGCGCCGCGGTGGCGGGCGTCCTCAAGCCTGCGATGGCTGATGATGCCGGATTCTCGCATGGCATGTCGGCGTTCGGTGACCTGAAGTACCCGAAGGACTTCAGGCAATTCGATTACGTCAACGCCGATGCGCCGAAGGGCGGCCTGTTCTCGACCATTCCGTCGAGCCGTTCCTACAACCAGTCGTTTCAGACCTTCAATTCTCTCAATGCCTTTATTTTGAAGGGCGACGGCGCCATCGGCATCGAGCAGACCTTTACCACGCTGATGATGCGCTCCGGCGATGAGCCAGATGCGATGTATGGCCTGGCCGCGGGCGGGGTGCAGATTTCTCCTGACGGCCTGACCTATCGCTTCAAGATGCGTCCCGAAGCGCGCTTTCACGATGGCACGCGGCTGACCGCGAAGGATGCGGCCTTCTCGTTGAGCGTCCTGAAAGAGAAGGGCCATCCGATCATCCGCCAGCAGATGCGTGACGTCATCAAAGCGGAAGCGCCGGACGACGCGACACTGGTGGTGACATTCGCGCCGAACCGCGCGCGCGATGTACCGCTCTATGTTGCCTCGCTGCCGATTTTCTCGAAGGCCTATTACACCAAGCAGCCGTTCGAGGAATCGACGCTGGAGGTGCCGCTGGGCTCGGGCCCTTATAAAGTCGGCAAGTTCGAGGTCGGCCGCTTTATCGAATACGACCGAGTGAAGGACTGGTGGGGCGCAGGCCTCCCCGTCGCGAAGGGCGCGTTCAACTTCGACACCGTGCGTTACGAATTCTATCGTGACCGCGATGTTGCGTTCGAGGGCTTTACCGCGCGCAATTATCTCTACCGCGAGGAATTCACCGCGCGCGTCTGGGCGACGCGCTACGATTTCCCCGCCGTCAAGGACGGGCGGGTGAAGCGCGAAACGCTGCCGGACGAGACGCCCTCGGGTGCGCAGGGCTGGTTCATCAACATGCGGCGGGAGCAGTTCAAGGACCCGCGAGTGCGCGAGGCGCTTGGCTGCGCCTTCGACTTCGAATGGACCAACAAGAGCATCATGTACGGTGCCTATGCACGCACCGTCTCGCCATTCCAGAATTCCGATTTGATGGCGACGGGTGCGCCCGGCGCGGATGAACTCAAGCTGCTCGAGCCGTTTCGCGGGCAAGTGCCGGATGAGGTATTTGGCGAGCCGTTCGTGCCGCCGGTGAGCGATGGTTCCGGGCAAGACCGCAAGCTGCTGCGCAAGGCAGCGCATCTGCTGCAGGAGGCGGGCTGGACTATCAAGGACGGCAAGCGCGTCTCGAAATCGGGCCAGCGCTTTACGCTGGAATTCCTGCTCGATGAGCCGTCGTTCCAGCCGCACCATGCGCCCTACATCAAGAATCTCGGCGTGCTCGGCATCGATGCCAGCCTGCGCATCGTGGACCCGGTGCAGTATCGTGCCCGCCGCGACGATTTCGATTTCGATGTCACCATCGAGCGGTTTTCGATGGCGTCGACGCCGGGCGAGGCGCTGCGGACGTTCTTCTCGTCGCAGGCGGCCGCGATCAAGGGCTCGAACAATCTGTCGGGTGTGGCTGATCCCGTGCTCGACGCGCTGATCGAGAAAATCATCGCGGCCAACAGCCGCGACGAGCTGCGCATCGCCTGCCATGCGTTCGACCGGGTGTTTCGCGCTGGCCGTTACTGGGTGCCGCAATGGTACCGTAACAATCACCCCATCGCGTATTGGGATGTGTTCGGGCATCCGGCAAAACTGCCGCGCTATGCGGGCGTGGGCGTGCCGGACCTGTGGTGGTACGATGCCGCGAAAGCATCGAAGCCCGAACAGGCGAGATAGCCGATGGCAGCCTATATTGCCCGCCGTATCCTGCTGATGGTGCCGACGCTGTTCGGCATCCTGTTTGTGTCGTTCGTCGTGGTGCAGTTCGCGCCGGGTGGTCCGGTGGAGCGGGTGATCGCGCAATTGTCGGGCGCCGACACCGGCGCAAGCTCGCGCATTTCGGGCGGCGGCGGCGATCTCGGTGCGCGCGGCGCGCCCGGCGCTTCGATGGATGCGGTGAACTCGAAATATCGCGGCGCGCAGGGGTTGGACCCCGAATTCATCAAGAGCCTCGAAAAGCAGTTCGGCTTCGACAAGCCTGCGCCGGAACGCTTCGCGCTGATGCTCTGGAATTTTTCCCGCTTCGATTTCGGCAAGAGCTATTTCCGCGACGTCAGTGTGCTGCAGCTCATCAAGGAAAAGCTGCCGGTGTCGATGTCGCTCGGCATCTGGATGACATTGTTGACCTACCTGATCTCGATCCCGCTCGGCATCCGTAAAGCGGTGGCGGACGGCTCGCGCTTCGATACATGGACCTCGGCGGTCATTATCGTCGGCTTCGCGATTCCGGGCTTCATGTTCGCGATCCTGCTCATCATCCTGTTCGCGGGCGGCTCGTTCTACGACATCTTCCCGCTGCGCGGGCTGACCTCGGACGGCTGGTCGCAATTCCCATGGTACTGGAAGATCATCGATTATTTCTGGCATCTCACGCTGCCGCTGCTGTCGATGGCGTTGAGTTCGTTCGCGACCATGACGCTGTTGACCAAGAATTCGTTTCTCGACGAAATCCGCAAGCAATATGTCATGACCGCGCGGGCCAAGGGTTGCAGCGAGCATCGCGTGCTCTATGGCCACATCTTCCGCAACGCGATGCTGATCGTGATCGCCGGTTTTCCTGGCGCGTTCGTCCATGCGTTCTTTTCCGGCTCGCTGCTGATCGAGACGATCTTCTCGCTCGACGGGCTCGGACTGCTCGGCTTCGAAAGCGTGCTGAATCGCGATTACCCCGTGGTGTTCGGCACGCTGTTCATCTTCTCGCTGGTGGGCCTTGTCGTGAACCTGATCTCCGATCTCACCTATATGTGGGTCGATCCGCGGATCGATTTTGAGGCGCGTCAGGCATGAGCGTGACTCCGCCCATTGAGACGCAAAGCCTGTCGCCGCTTGGAGAAGCGGTGCCGGCCTCGCAGCGTGGCCTGAGGTTGTCGCCGCTGAACCGGCGGCGCTGGCAGAATTTCAAGGCCAACCGCCGCGGCTTCTGGTCGTTCTGGATCTTCTCGATTCTGTTCATCGTCTCGCTGTTCGCGGAACTGATCGCCAATGATCGCCCGTTTCTCATTCAGTATGACGGCCATCTGTATTTTCCCGCCTTCGTCACCTACCCGGAGACGGCCTTCGGCGGGGATTTCGAGACGGCCGCGGATTATCGCGATCCTTATCTGCAGAAGCTGATTGCGGAGAAGGGCGGGCATATCGTCTGGCCGCTGATCCGCTATTCCTACGATACCCATAACCTCGATCTGCCGACGCCCGCACCGTCGAAGCCGACCTGGATGCTGACCGAGAAGGAATGCGCGCCGGTGGTGGAGCGCAAGGGACTGAAGAGCTGCCGCGATCTTGAATACAACTGGCTCGGCACCGACGATCAGGGGCGCGACGTGGTGGCGCGGCTGATCTACGGTTTCCGCATTTCGGTGTTGTTCGGTCTGGCTCTCACGATCATCTCCTCGATCGTTGGCGTCGCGGCGGGTGGCATTCAGGGCTATTTCGGCGGCTGGGTTGATCTCGGCTTCCAACGCTTCATCGAAGTGTGGACGGCGATCCCATCGCTTTATCTGTTGCTCATCCTGTCATCGATTCTGGTGCCGGGATTTTTCGTGCTGCTCGGAATCCTGCTGCTGTTCTCGTGGGTGTCGTTGGTCGGGCTCGTACGCGCGGAATTCCTGCGCGGGCGCAACTTCGAATACATTCAAGCGGCGCGCGCATTGGGTGTTTCCGACCGAGTCATCATGTTCCGGCATTTGCTGCCGAATGCGATGGTCGCGACCATGACGTTCCTGCCCTTCATCGTGTCCTCATCGGTGATGACGCTGACGGCGCTGGATTTCCTCGGCTTCGGCCTGCCGCCGGGCTCGCCGTCGCTGGGCGAGTTGTTGTCGCAGGCCAAGGCCAACATTCAGGCACCGTGGCTCGGCCTGTCCGGCTTCTTCTCGCTCGCGATCATGCTCTCTCTGTTGATCTTCATCGGCGAAGCGGTGCGTGACGCGTTCGATCCGCGCAAGACGTTCGAGTGAGGCCGATGGACACGACCTCACAGCCTTTGCTCGATGTGCAGGACCTCTCGGTCGCGTTCCGGCAGGGCGGCAGGACATCCGTTGCGGTCGACAGGATTTCGTTCTCGATCAATCGCGGCGAATGCGTCGCGCTGGTCGGCGAATCTGGTTCCGGGAAATCCGTCAGCGCGCTGTCGGTGCTGAAGCTATTGCCTTATCCAACGGCCTCTCATCCCTCGGGCAGCATCAAATTCAAGGGGCGGGATTTACTGCCGCTCGGCGAGAATGAGATGCGCGGCGTGCGCGGCAACGACATCTCAATCATCTTCCAGGAGCCGATGACGTCGCTCAATCCGCTCCACACTATCGAGGACCAGATCGGAGAGGCGCTGCTGCTTCATGGCGGCCTGCGCGGCAAGGCGGCACGCGCCCGCACGCTGGAGCTTCTGACGCAGGTCGGCATTCCCGATCCCGAGACCCGGCTGGGGGCCTATCCGCACCAATTGTCCGGCGGGCAGCGCCAGCGCGTCATGATCGCGATGGCGCTCGCCAACGAGCCGGACCTGCTGATCGCGGACGAACCGACGACGGCCCTTGATGTGACGGTGCAGGCGCAGATCCTCAAGCTGCTCGCCGATATTCGCACGCGTCTCGGCATGAGTCTTCTGTTCATCACCCATGATCTCGGCATCGTGCGGCGTATCGCCAATCGCGTCTGTGTCATGAACAATGGCAAGATCGTCGAGCAGGGTCCGGTCGAACAGGTGTTCACCGCGCCTCAGCACGATTACACCAAGGCGTTGCTGGCTGCCGAGCCGAAGCCCGATCCCGCGCCGCCGCGACCTGATAAACCGGTGGTGATGCAGGCGGACGATCTTAAGGTCTGGTTTCCGATCAAGCGCGGGCTGCTGCGCAAGACCGTTGGCCACGTCAAGGCGGTCGATGGCGTGTCGCTCGCTGTGCGCAAGGGCGAGACGCTCGGCGTCGTCGGCGAATCCGGCTCGGGCAAGACCACACTCGGCCTTGCGTTGTTGCGGCTGATTTCTTCAGAAGGCCCCATCGTGTTTCTCGGCAAGCCCATTCAGGGGCTGCGCTTCAAGGAAATGCGGCCGTTCCGGCGCGACATGCAGATCGTGTTTCAGGACCCTTACGGCGCGCTCAGCCCGCGCATGTCGGTGAACGATATTGTGGCCGAGGGGCTGAGCGTGCATCAGCCGTCATTGTCTGCGGAGGAGCGTGAGGCGCGCGTGGTCAAGGCGCTCACCGATGTCGGCCTCGATCCGCAAGTGCGGTTCCGTTACCCGCATGAGTTTTCGGGCGGGCAGCGTCAGCGCATCAGCGTGGCGCGTGCCATCGTGCTGGAGCCGGATTTCGTCGTGCTTGACGAGCCGACCAGCGCGCTTGACATGCTGTTTCAGGCGCAGATGGTCGACCTCTTGCGGAATTTGCAGCGCAAGCGCGACCTTACCTACATGTTCATTTCCCATGACCTGCGCGTGGTGGCCTCGCTTGCGAGCCATCTGATCGTGATGCGTCAGGGCAAGGTGGTGGAAAAAGGCGAAGCCTCCACGCTGTTCAAAAATCCGAAGACGGATTACACCCGCGCGCTGTTCGCGGCAGCGTTCAATATCGAGGCGGATGCGGCGATTGCTCCGGAGGCGTGAAGCGCCTTACTTCAAGCGTTTCACGCTCGTCACCTTGCTGCCCGCTGCTTCGATCCGCGCGATGGCCTGTCCAAAAGGTTCATGAGCCGTGGCCATCGCATAGGCATTGGCGTGGACCAGCATATCGTAGCCGCTGACGATGGCGACATGCCCTTTCCAGAACACCAGATCGCCACGCCGCAATTCGTTCCACTGCGTGGGCAGGACAGCCTCTCCCAAAGCGGTTTCCTGCATGTCGCTGTCGCGCGGAGCCTTGATCCCTGCGGCGGCCAGCGAGACTTGCACGAGGCCGGAGCAATCGATGCCCATATTGCTCTTGCCGCCCCAGAGGTAGGGCGTGCCGATGAAACGCTCGGCGACCGCGACGAAGTCATTTTCATGGGCAGCAAGCGTCGCAAGATGTCGTAAGGGAATGTAATGGTTCTGCGGCGTCACGGCGAAATTGTCGCTGGTTTTCACGATCGCGACGCGCGACCCGAGCGGCAGGCTTTCGGCCGGCGGCAGCTTGATGGATGGGCCGGGGAAAGCCAGCGTGCGCTGGACGATGACATGATGCGTCGGCGTCGTGCGTGGCTGGACCAGCGCTGATTCAGGCATCCAGCCGACATAGCCGTCGGCGTTCAACTGCCCCCAGGCCCAGCCTTCGCCGTCGCGATCGTAGATCGTGACGCGCTCGCCCTTCAGGGCCTGTGTGAGCAGCGTGGCGTTATGGGATGGCTCGCATCGCACCGGCGCGAGGGCATCGATCACCTCGTTCTCTTCGCCAACGACAAAGCGCGCGGCCTCCACTTTGCCTCGCAGGCACGAGGCCGCAAGATCGGACCGCGCGGGCGTGAGCCGTGGATCGGGCTTCGTCTCAGCCATAGCGTTCGCTCAACAGCTTGTAGAACGCGCGCGCGCCCTGGCACTCGCCGCCTTCGGGGCGGGCAGGCTTCGCGGCCGGCGTCCAGCCATAGATGTCGGCATGCAGCCAGCGCGTCCCGGCGGTCACGAAACGCTGCATGAACAGCGCGCAGGTGATCGAACCCGCGAAGCCGCCGGACGGTGCATTGTTGATATCAGCCACTTTGGAATCGAGCCACGCGTCGTAAGGCTGCCACAGCGGCAGCCGCCACAGCGGATCGTTCTCCTGCCGCGCATGACGCGCGACATCGGTAGCGAGCGCTTCATCGTTGGTGTAGAAGGGCGGCAGGTCCGGACCGAGCGCCACGCGCGCGGCGCCCGTGAGCGTGCCCATGTCGATCAGCAGATCGGGGTTTTCTTCGCAGGCCAAAGTGAGCGCGTCGGCCAGCACGAGGCGGCCTTCGGCGTCTGTGTTGCCGATTTCGACGGTCAGTCCCTTGCGCGAGCGGAACACGTCCAGCGGACGGAAGGCATTACCGGCGACGGAATTCTCCACCGCCGGAATCAGCACCCGCAGCCGCACCTTCAGCTTGGCGGCCATCACCATCCGCGCAAGTGCGAGTACGTTGGCCGCGCCGCCCATGTCCTTCTTCATGATGAGCATGGCGCTGGAAGGCTTGAGGTCTAGGCCGCCGGTATCGAAGCAGACGCCCTTGCCGACTAGCGTAACCTTCGGATGAGAGGCATCGCCCCAGGTGAAATCGATCAGGCGCGGCGCGCGGGTCGAGGCCATGCCGACGGCGTGGATCAGCGGAAATTCACGCGCCAGTTCCTCGCCGCCGACGCAGCGCCAGGCTGCGCCAAATTCATCGGCCAGTGTTTTGGCTGCGTCCGCGAGTTCCTCCGGCCCCATGTCGTTCGGTGGGGTGTTGATGAGATCGCGCGCGAGCGTGGCGGCATCCGCCATGCGCGCCAACTCATCGGCGTCGGCGCCTTCCGGGGGGACGAGGCTGACGCCGTAGGGCTCCGCCTTTTTGTAGCGGCTGAACCGGTAGCTGCCGAGCGCGAAGGCGAGCGTGGCAAGGCGCACGTCATGCGGCGCGTTGCCGAAGTGGTAGGTACCCTTCGGCAGCTTGGCGGGCAATTGCCCGGGGCGGAACGGGTCGGCCGTGGCGGCATCGTCCTCCAGTCCGAACAGGACAAGGCCGAGCTTGCCGTTCTCGCCGGGCAAAGTGAGACATTCGCCGGGTTTCGCGGAGAAACCATTAGCCGTCGCGAATTCGCGCGCTGGCGCGGGCAGGTTTGCAGCGACTTTGTCCCAGGTAGATGTCGTGGCGAACAGGATGGGTGTGGCGGAGGAAGCAGGAGTGGTCGAGAATGGGGCGGGCATCAGGCAACTCGGGATGGAATCTGCGGGCGCGAAGCGCGGTCGAGAATGGGTGTATCACGCCGTCGGCAAAATTAACCACTCATTAGGGTTAACAATTTACTGCTGAAGGATCGGCTGAATCCCGTCGTCCATCTTGTCTTGAGCGAACGCGCCATGCGTCAATCACCCCGTCTTGCCCGGTTTCTCGGCTCGGTCGGCTTTCTGACCATCGCCGCGGTTGGCCTTGCCGGTTGTCAGACGACAGGGGTGCCGGACATCACGGGATCGATCGGCAGCAAGGCCAGTGCCTCTGCGCCGGAGACGGACACTCGCCGCGCAGTCGAGGTCTATGGCGAGAAATATCGCGCCAATCCGAAAGACCTCGACACTGGGCTGCGCTACGGACAGGCCTTGCGCGCCAATGGCCAGCGCGAGCAGGCGGTGGCGGTGCTCGAACAGACAAATCTCACCCATCCCGGCAACCGCGAGGTGCTCGGTGCCTATGGCCGGGCGCTGGCCGAGAACGGCGACTTCAAGCTCGCCTTCGATGTGCTGTCGCGCGCGCACACGCCGGCCAATCCGGACTGGCGCATTCTCTCGATACAAGGCGCAGTGCTCGATCAGATGGGCAAGCCCGAGGAAGCGCGGCGTTATTATGCAAGCGCGTTGAAGATCAGGCCGGATGATCCCTCGGTGCTGTCCAATCTCGGGCTGTCCTACGTGCTCACCAAGGAGTTGCCTCAAGCGGAGGCGACGTTGCGCCGCGCTCAAAAGCTCGCGCCGAATGATTCCCGTATCCGGCAGAACCTCGGGCTTGCGCTCGGCCTGCAGGGCCGCTTCGCGGAAGCCGAGGCTATCGTGCAGGCGGACCTGCCCCCGGATCAAGCCGCTGCCAATGTCGCCTACCTCAAGGACATGCTGAACAACGGGCAGGCCGGCAAGACGCCCGCTCGTCCGCGTAGCGTTGCATCGTCGCGGTCCTGAAAATTATCGATTTTGAGAAACAAGTGCAGACCCTGCCTCGGCGGCGGCAAACCGCCGTCGCAGGTCAGTGCATGTAGGCCGCGACCTTGATGCCGGTCGGCCCGAGAATGACCACGAACAGGATCGGCAGGAAGAACACGATCATCGGAACCGTGAGCTTCGGAGGCAGAGCCGCGGCTTTCTTCTCGGCTTCGGTCATGCGCATGTCGCGGTTTTCCTGCGCCATGACGCGCAATGTCTGGCCGAGGGGCGTGCCGTAGCGCTCCGATTGCATCAAGGCCATACACACCGATTTCACGCCGTCGATCCCGGTACGCTTCTGCAGGTTCTCGTATGCGGTCTTGCGGTCTTGCAGATAGGACAGTTCCGCGGTCGTCAGCGTGAATTCCTCGGCGAGGGCCACGGACTGCGATCCGATCTCGAAGCTGACCCTGCGGAAGGCTGCTTCGATCGACATGCCGGATTCGACGCAGATCAGGAGAAGGTCCAGCGCATCGGGGAAGGCGCGCTTGATCGAGAGCTGGCGCTTGCTGATCGCGTTTTTCAGAAACAGCATGGGGGCCTGCATGCCGAACCAGGCCGCGCCGATGCAGATGCCAATTTTGACCAGTGTAGTCTGATTGAGCTTCAGGATCACGAAGATATACAGCGCGGTCACGGCCAGAAGGACGATCGGGGTCACCATGCGGAAAAACAGGAAGGTGATGTAGGGCGCATGGCCGCGATAACCGGCCATAACCAGTTTTTCCTTGGCTTCCTCCTGCGCGAGCCATTTGCCGAGGTTGAAATCGTGGACGATCTTGCCGATGAACTGTTTTGGGCTTTGCCGCAGCGTGACCCTCTCACTGTTGTTCATGCGTTCGCGTTCGCGCTGACGGATGCGCTCGCGCTCGTTGGCGACCGCTTTCATTCGCCGCGTCAACCCGTCGCTGGCGAACAGGGGAGAGATCAGGGCATAGGCCGTAGCGCTCGCGGCGATTGCGGCAAACACCATCGTCAGGAAGCGAACGTCTTGGACTTTATCGATCAACATATCGAGCATGACGTATCCATCAGAAATCGAAGTTGATCATTTTTTTCATCACGAGAATGCCGGCGGTCATCCAGACGGCGCAACATGCGAGCATGAAGCGGCCCGTCGGATGGGTCCACAGCAGCGAAATGTAATCCGGCGACATGATGTAGACGATAATCATGACGACAGGCGGCAGCGCGCCGATAATCGCGGCAGAAGCTTTCGCTTCCATCGACATCGCCTGAATCTTGGCTTTCATTTTCTTGCGGTCGCGCAGCACCTTGGACAGGTTGCCGAGCGCCTCGGACAGGTTGCCGCCGGATTTTGTCTGGATGCCGATCACGATGCCGAAAAAGTTCGCCTCCGGTAGCGGCATACGCTCGTAAAGGCGCATGCAGGCTTCGCCGAGCGGCATGCCGATACTCTGGGTCTCGATGATGGCGCGGAATTCCGAGCGCAGCGGCTCTGGCGAATCGTTGACGACCACCTTGAGCGAGTCGAACAGCGGAAGGCCTGCCTTCACGCCGCGGACGATGACATCGACGGCATCGGGAAGCGCCTCCAGAAACTGCTTCTCGCGGCGGCGTTTCAGATAGCTCAGGACCCAGCGCGGCAGGCCCAGCCCGGCGGAGAGGGCGAGCGCGGCCGTTGCGATCAAATTTGCGCCGGTCACGAAGCAAATGAAGAACACCAGGAGTCCAAGAGCAGCCGAACCGATGATGAACTGCCGCCTGCTCCAGCTCACGCCGGCCTGGGCCAGCCGTGTGTTGAGCGGAACCTTCTTGGCCTGCTTGGCACGGTCTTCCACATCCTTCAGTGTGTCCTCGACCTGCTCGCGGCGCGAACGCTGATTGCGATCGATGCGCCGTGTCGCAGCTTCGGTGCGAGAGAAGGAAGCGCGGCGCTTCTCGGCCTGCCGTTCGCCGGACAGGAGAGGATACAGAAACACCCAGGCAAGGCCGCCCAGCGTCACCGCGCTCATGAATGCAATCGCAAGGGTCTGAATCTTCATGAGATCACCCCTTACCGTGTTGGATCTGGCGCTTCCGCCGCGTCGAGCGCCGCGGCGAGCCGCTTTTCCTCACCATAGTAGCGCGCGCGATCCCAGAAGCGCGGACGTCCGATGCCGGTCGAGCGATGCCGGCCGATGATGTTGCCGTTGATATCCTCGCCCGTGATGTCGTAGACGAAAATATCCTGGGTGATGATGGTGTCGCCTTCCATACCCATCACCTCGGTGACGTGCGTGATGCGGCGGGAGCCGTCGCGCAGGCGGGCGGCCTGGACGATGACATCGATCGAGGCACACATCATTTCGCGGATGGTGCGCGAGGGCAGTGAATAGCCGCCCATCGTGATCATGGATTCGCAGCGGGAAAGAGCTTCGCGCGGGTTGTTGGCGTGCAGCGTTCCCATCGAGCCGTCATGGCCGGTGTTCATCGCCTGCAACAGATCGAACGCCTCGGGTCCGCGGACTTCGCCGACGATGATGCGTTCGGGGCGCATACGCAGACAATTCTTGACGAGATCGCGCATGGTGACCTGACCCTCGCCCTCGATGTTCGGCGGGCGGGTTTCAAGGCGCACGACATGCGGCTGCTGGAGCTGCAGTTCGGCCGCGTCTTCGCAGGTGATGATGCGCTCGTCTTCGTCGATATAGTTGGTCAGGCAGTTCAGCAGCGTGGTTTTGCCGGAGCCGGTGCCGCCGGAGATCAGCACGTTGGCACGGCAGCGGCCGATGATCTGCAGGATCTGCGCGCCTTCCGGCGAGATCGCGCCGAAATTAACGAGCTGGTCGAGCGTCAGCTTGTCCTTCTTGAACTTGCGGATGGTGAGCGCGGGACCGTCGATGGCGAGCGGCGGCACAATCGCGTTGACGCGGGAGCCGTCGGCGAGGCGGGCGTCGCAAATCGGGGAGGATTCGTCGACGCGGCGGCCGACCTGGCTCACGATGCGCTGGCAGATGTTGAGGAGCTGCTGGTTGTCGCGGAAGCGAATCCCGGTCTTCTGGATCTTGCCGGCGACTTCGATGAACACCGTGCCGGCGCCGTTGACCATGATGTCGGCGATGTCGTCGCGGGCGAGCAATGGTTCCAGCGGGCCGTAACCCAGCACGTCGTTGCAGATGTCGTCGAGCAGTTCTTCCTGCTCGGCGATCGACATCACGATGTTCTTGATCGCGATGATCTCGTTGACGATGTCGCGGATTTCCTCACGCGCCGACTCGGCATCGAGCTTGGCGAGCTGGGCAAGGTCGATCGCTTCGATCAGCGCGCCGAAAATCGTCGCCTTGACCTGATAATAGCTCTCGGAGCGGCGTGACTCGTTGACAGGCGGTGGAGCTGATCGCGCGGGCGCCAGCGGAGGTGCTGCCGCTTTCGGCACGTCGATGACCGGCGCGCGCGGGGCCGCCGCCGCAGGCTCCGCCGGCTTTACGACGGCGCTTCCGGGCCGGAAGTCCGTGTCTACTCCGCTACGCTTGCCAAACACGCTCTACCTCAAGCCAGATTATTTCCGGCGCAACTTTCCGAGAAGGGGGGCTAAAAATGAGTGACCTGATTTCTTGGAGTCGCCGCGGCCGGTGAGGCGCTGCGCGATCTGCAGGAACATCTCGGCGGTCCGGTGATTGGCCGAGATTTCCGCGATCATTTGACCGTTGTTAGCGGCGGACCCGAAAATCTGCGGTTCGAACGGAATCGAAACGATCGGGTCGTTCTCGATGGCCTTGGCAAATTCTCCGGCCTTGATCTCGGGTCGCTTCGGAATCCCGACCTGATTGAGGCAATAGATCGGCGCGCGGTCGTTCGGGCGGGCGGCCTTCAGCGTGTCGAACATGTTCTTGGTGTTGCGCAGATTGGCGAGGTCCGGCGCAGCCACGATCAGGATGTCGTCGGCTCCAACAAGTGCGCGCTTGGTCCAGCCGGACCACTGATGCGGAACGTCGAGGACGATGCAGGGCATGGTGGTGCGCAGCGTGTCGAAGATCGCGTCAAAGGCGTCGTTGCCGAAATCATAGACCCGGTCGAGCGTGGCGGGTGCCGCGAGCAGGTTGAGGTGGTCCGTGCATTTCGACAGCAGGCGATCGAGGAAGGCGGTGTCGACGCGATCCGGCGAGAACACAGCATCGGCGATGCCCTGCGGCGGGTCCTGATTGTAGTCGAGCCCGGCCGTGCCGAAGGCGAGGTCGAGGTCCGCAACCACCGCATCCAGCGCCAGGTCGCGGGCGATCGCCCAGGCGACATTGTGAGCGATGGTGGAGGCGCCAACGCCGCCCTTGGCGCCGACGACGGCGATGATGCGGCCGACGGCCTTGGCTTCCGGGGTCGTGAACAGGTTGCAGACCGAGCGCACGATATCGAGCGGGCCGACAGGCGAGATCACGTAATCGCTGACGCCACGTCGCACGAGTTCGCGATAGAGCGTGACATCGTTGATGCGGCCGATGACGACAACGCGCGTGCCTGCGTCGCAAACCGCTGCAAGCTGGTCGAGGCCGGACAGGATTCCCGTCTCGCTCTCGGTCTCGAGAAGAATGACGTTGGGTGTTGGCGCTGTGCGATAGGCCTCGATCGCGGCGGCCATGCCTCCCATCTGAATCTTGAGATGTGCCTTGGCAAGCCGCCGGTCTTCGCACGCTGCTTGCACGGCAGCGGCGGTCTCGACGGTTTCGCAGAACGCCTGCACGGACACGCGCGGCGCAGGAGCGATATGCTCCTCCACCGCCGCCTGACTGGTCTCGTCGTTCTGCTCGCCCTGACGCGCGTAACTGATCATTTGCCTACCGTGCTGAGTTTGGCTTTTTCGGCCTCGGGGTAATCGGTCGCAGTCGTCTGTCCGTTGCGATACTTGGCGAAAGCTTCGGTGCGGCGCGCCGAATTCGGCGGGGTCTCCGCGCGCGGCTGAACGAGATCTGCCGGATTGGCGACCATCGCGGCCATGTTGCGCTGATAGGCGCAGCCGAAATTCTGGTAGGAGCGGTTCTCGAAATAGGACTTGTTCTTGACCGAGGGGCCAAGATCTTCCGGCCAGAGTCCGCAGGGGCCAGCATCCGCAATGATTCGCGCATAACGCACGCGAACCGGCGCGAATTGGCGCGGATCGTTCGGGTGATAGGGCATGACCCTGATCCCTTTCGGCGGAATGCCGGCGGCGGCCAGAATGTTCTGGATGTCGCGAACCGTCACGCTTGCGGCCTGCGCGTTCGGCGTGCCGGTCGGAACGTCGATCGTAATGGCCCCGGTGCCTTCGCTGAGCCACGACTGGGAGAGTCCGACGATATCGGCGCGCTGCGCCGTCGTCAGTCCGCCACGCGCATGGCCGACAAAAATCTCCGTCGTCTTGCTGGCTTCCTGAATGACGATCGGGTGGCGCAGCCGGTAGTCGTCGGGTAGCGAGCCGGTCACGATCTCGGCTTCCTGGCTGTGCATGCACCCGCCGAGCATGGTGAGGCTCACCAGCGCCAGTGCGGCCATAGCCGTGGTGGAGGAGAGGTTGGATACGCGTTTGCTCATGATCGAAATCCTGTCCAACCTTAATCGGTAATGAAGCCGTACTTGCCGCGATAGTTGCTGCTGGCCTGGCCTTCGCGGCGCGGCACACCATAGATACGGGTGATGTTGCCGAGCAGGACGGTCTGCGGGTCCGATGCCGAAGCGAAACCGTCGTCAGGCCGCGACAGATCCTTCTGTGCCACGGCGCGCACCACGTAGGGGGTCACCAGCACCATCAGTTCGGTCTGGTTGTTGATGAAATCGCGGCTGCGGAACAGCGTGCCGAGCACCGGCAGCTGCGCGAGGCCCGGCAGGCCGTTGATCGCCTGCTTGGTCTGCTCCTGGATGAGGCCGGCCATCGCCATCGAGCCGCCCGAGGGAATTTCGAGCGTGGTTTCGGCGCGGCGGGTTTTAATGGAAGGAATCGTCATGCCGCTGACCGTGAGCGAATTGTCGTTCGATATTTCCGAGACCTCGGTCATGACCCGCAGACTGATTCGGCCTTCGGTCAGCACGACCGGTGTGAAGTTCAGTGAGATGCCGAATTTCTTGAAGGCGATGGAAGGCTGGCAATTGCTTGAGGTGCCGGCTGCCGTTTGGCAGGTGATGCCAGTGGGAATCGGGAATTCGCCACCTGCGATGAACGTGGCGCTTTCACCGGAAATAGCGGTCAAATTCGGTTCTGCGAGGGTGCGGACCACGCCTGCGCTTTCCATCGCACGCAATGTCGCTTTCACCGAAGGCGCGGAGCCGAACGACGTGGAAATCGCATTATCGGGCGCCAGCGCGTGGCCGAGCGCGCTGAACTGGTTGGCATTGTTGAAATCCACCACGGCCGTGCCGTAGCTGAATTTACCGCTCAGATCGACGCCGAGCTGTTTGACGATGTTGCGCTGGACTTCCGCGACGGTGACTTTCAGCATCACCTGGTCGCGGCCGCGAACCGTGATGTTGTTGACGACGAGATCGTTGGCCTTGGAGGGACCGCCGATCAGGCGCGCGGCGAGTTCGTAAGCCTGCTGCGCTTCGGCCTGGTTGGCGGCGCTGCCGGTCAGCACCACGCCATCGCCCAGGCCTTCGACCTGGATGTCGGATTGTGGCAAGGCCTGATGGATCGCGGTGCGGATGCCGTTGAGATCACGGGTCACGGCAACGTCGTAAGCGGCCATCTGCTGGCCGTCGGCGTCGAAGAAGATGATGTTGGTCTGGCCGACGGCGGCGCCGATGATGTAGGCGCGCCGGGACGAGCGCACGACCGCGTTGGCGATTTTTGGGTCCGCCACCAGGACGTCCTTGACGTCGCGCGGCAGGTCGACGACCAGCGACTTGCTGATGCCGAGCCTCAGCGATCTTGCGTTCAACGAATCCGCGGATGAGGTACTGGCGGAGGCGACCTGGTAGTCCGTTGCCAGAACAGGCGAAAGGGATGAGTTAAGAATGAGAGCGGAGACGGCCACGAACGACAGAGCGCGGGCAATCAAGGGGGCGGTCTTCATACGCTTCACTTTCCACATCACGCGGCGACGGCTCTGTCGCTGTGAGGGGATTTGACCAGTTATTCGTCAAAGCATGGTTAATGAGGCGTATCTAAATCGGGTTAATGGAAGCTTTATCGCTCGCCGTCGCGGCTCACCGCATTGCGAGTTGGAACAGATCAACCGCCCTAGTCCAGTCCGTGTCCGGATAGATCAGAAGCGCCGCGGCGGCGAGGGCAATGCCGTAGGGGATGCCGGTGTCCTTGCCATGGAGTCTCACCAGCCAATCTTGACCCAGGAGCCAGGTCGGCAGCGTCCAGTTGCGGAACTGTAAGATCGCCAGGGTGAGAACGCCGCCGAGCACCGATGCGAGCAGAAGATAATCGAGCAGATAGCCGAATCCGAACCACAGCGCGGTAGCGGCCGCCACCTTGGCATCGCCGCCGCCGATCCAGCCGAACGCAAAGCAGGCAAAGGCAATCATGAGGACGCTCAGCCCGGCGAGAGCATGCCAGCCGATCGCCTCCCAGCCCATTCCAGTGACGATGGCGAGAGCGAAGAACCCCGTGATCAGCAGCAGCGATACGCGGTTGGAAATGGTCATGGTGAGAAGGTCGCTGGCAGCGGCAAACGCCATCAGCGCGGGAAACAGAAACAGGCGCGCTAGGTCCAGCAGCATGGCGTCTCGCAGATTGTTCGGAGCGTTCTCGCGAAGACTAGATGTCAGACGTGAACAATCACCAAACGCTTAGGATTCTGAAAGCAAGAATCACGCAGGCCAAGCCGAGCCCGGCGCAGATGAGCAATAGCCCTTCCAGATCGTGCGCAACTGTCGTGCGCTGGAACAGGCTTGTGCCCTGATGGCGCGGCGCCGGCTGGACTTTCACGTCGAGATTCCGCGGTGTCATGCGTTACGCGGACGCAAAAAGGCTTCGGTTTCCCGAAGCCTTTGCTGCATCCTTGGAGGCTTATTAGTTGCCGGCCAGCTTGCCGTTGATGTTCGTGAAAACGCCGTTCAGCGTGCTGCCGAGAGTCTGCACAGCGCCGATGATGACGACGGAAATGCCGGCGGCGATCAGCGCGTATTCGATAGCGGTGGCGCCGGATTCGTCCTTGACGAAGCGAGCGAGCAGGTTGGTCATTGGAGACTCCATAAAATGTATTTACGTGGCTGTCTGTTTCAGTTGGTCCATCCGGAGCGGGTGGGCACCGAGGCCAAGCGCGAGACTAAAATCGAGGAATTGCATCGCAGTTAATTCGATTGCGGAAAGTCGCCTGTATCAGGCTCTTCTTGCACACGGTAAATGCGGCGTTAAACCAATGTATCGCATTTGAATGGCGCTGAATTGATGCATGAAAATTGAGAAAATAAGAGACGAAGTGTCGTTGGGAATTTCGTTGCGGCCAATACATCATTGAATATTTGCAGTTCATTCATCAATTAACGTCAGATTTGCCATACCGGGTCGTCTTTAGGCCCCTGTACAGTTGCGTAAGAGAGTAAGCAGATGAACACCGCGCGTGTTGTGGTGCTGGCCATTGCCGTCAGCGCCGGTGGCGTTGCAGCCTTCCTCGCCAGTGGATCGGATCAGAAGCCGGCGCCCCGTGTCGCTGCTCCGGTGCCGCAACTGGAAACCACGGATGTGCTGGTGGCAAAGAGCGATATCCCGCTTGGCCAGACCATCACCGCCGATGACATGAAGTGGCAGTCCTGGCCCGCCGCGACGGCAAGCTCGAGCTTCGTCAAGAAGAGTGAACGCGCCGACGCTATCAAGGATATGACCGGTTCGATCGTGCGCTCGCCCTTCCTTGCCGGCGAACCGATCCGCGAAACCAAGCTGGTGAAGGCGAATGGCTCGGGCTTCATGGCGGCCATTTTGCCGAGCGGCATGCGGGCGATCTCGACGGAAATCTCGCCGGAAACCGGCGCTGGTGGCTTTATCCTGCCCAACGATCACGTCGATGTGTTGCTGTCCCGCCGCCAGAAGAGCCGTGAGGGAAATGGTGAGAGCGTCAGCTCGGAGATCATCCTGAGCGATGTGCGGGTCCTCGCGATCGACCAGACGGTCGAGGAAAAGAACGGCCAGAAGGTCGTCGTCGGCAAGACCGCGACGCTGGAGCTCAAGCCGGCCCAGGCAGAAACGCTGGCACGTTCCCGGCAGAGCGGAACGCTGTCGCTTGCCCTGCGCAGCCTCGTCGATGCCAATAAGCCCGGCAAGGTCGAGGATGCGAGCGACGAGAAACTGATTACGGTCTATCGGGGCGGCGGCGAGCGTGAAACCTATAATTGCTCGACGTCGTGCAAGAAGCGCAGCAGCGATGGCGGCTAACGCCGCTCTTTCACAGTTCCGGAAGAAACTGGTTACCATTTTCTTAACCGTGCCCCTTGCCTTGTCCGGATCGGGCGCAAGCATTCGACAATCTCTGTCGGTTAGTCTCGGCGGTAGCTATTTAATGGCCCGACTGAGGATAACACGATGCCCGCGCCGTCGCCGCGCACGCTGCACCTGAGGGATGTTTTCCGCCGCTTTGGTATGAACCGGAGGGGCAGCGCGGCGGTTCAATTTGCTATGGTCGCGCCGCTGTTTTTCGCATTGCTGTTCGCGATCGTCGAAGTCGCGATGATGTTCTTTGCCACGCAAGTTCTCGAAACAGGTACGCAGGACACCGCGCGCCTGCTTTTGACGCATCAGGCGCAAGACCAGCAGATGACTGCCGAACAGATTCACGACAATCTGTGCGGCAGGGTTCAATTCCTGCTGACATGCAGCGGCATCTACCTCGACGTGCGAGCCTATCCCGCCGGCGATGCTTTCACTGTGCCGACACTGTTCGATGGAGCAGGAAACGCCACCAACAATTTCACCTATCAGCCGCCGGCTGCAGGGAGCGCCAGCATTGTCGTGGTGCGGACGTTTTACAAATGGCCGCTCCTGATCACGAACCTCGGTTTCTCGCTGGCGAATATCGGAGCTGACAAGCGGCTTATATCTTCGACGACGGCGTTTCGTGTCGAGCCATAGTGCGATCTGGAATCATGCGAATGTCGCTTTATCGAATGGCTGAACGGTTGAATGCGTGCAGGTTGGTGCGCGATGTACGCGCTGTAGCGGCCGTGGAGTTCGCCGTCATTCTCCCCATCGTTCTGATGCTGTTTTTCGGAACGATCGAAGTGTCGACTGGGGTTGCCGTCGACCGCAAGGTCATCATCCTGACGCGTACGCTGTCCGACCTGATTTCGCAGGCAACATCAATCACCGATACGGACCTCAGCAATGCATTCAATATATCGTCTGCGGTGATGGCGCCTTATTCCAACGCTCCGGTGCAGGCAAAGATCTCGCAGGTTTTCATCGACACCAACGGGATCGCCAAGGTCAAGTGGAGCAAGGCGTCGAACACATCGGCGCGCGGCTGCAACGAGGTGGTGACCACGCTCGTCCCCAGCGGCATCGCTATCGGAGGCACCTATCTCATCATGAGCGAGGTGGCTTACGATTATACACCGGCTGCCGGAATGAACGGCGGGAGCTTCACGCCACCGACATTCCATCTGAGCGATAGAACCTTCACCCGCCCGCGGCAGACGGACTCGGTGGCTTATCCCTCAGCTCCGGTTTGTAACTGAGTGGAGCGCGATTCACGCGCGCCTCACAGGCCTCAAGTCATCAAGTTAAAGGCCGTCAAACTAAAAAGACCGCGCAGAGCGCGGCCTTAATAGATCACCGAAATATCGGCGAGATCGGTTTTAACCGGCCGCGCGAAGATTATCGGCAGACGACTTGCCCGAACGGCGATCGGCAACGATTTCGTAGCTGATCTTCTGGCCTTCGCGCAGCGTGCCGAGGCCAGCGCGTTCAACGGCGCTGATGTGGACGAACACGTCGTTGCCACCATCATCCGGCTGAATGAAGCCGTAGCCCTTGGTCGCGTTAAACCACTTCACTGTTCCCATGCTCACGTGGGTAGTTCCTCTCAAGTAGATGTCTAATAACCCGTGTCGCCACGGGTTGGTGAGATCGAAATTTGGAAGAGGTCGTCAGCGCTAACCGGCTATACCGGGGATAGCTATTGTCGTCCGGCCGAAATTCGATTGGGCGATATTATTCGAAAGAAGCCCCCAAAACAATCCTGCCCCCCGACGTTTTTGGGAGGCAGGTTTCAGGGTATGCAAAAGCGCGGTCAGCGGCGGCGGAATTGACCACCGCGCGGCGCCGCGGGGCGCGGCGCGCCGGCCGGGCGCTCGTCCTTGTGGCGGAAAATCAGGCGGCCCTTTTCCAGATCGTAGGGTGACATCTCGATTGTCACGCGATCGCCCGCCAGGGTCTTGATGCGGTTCTTCTTCATTTTGCCTGCAGTGTAGGCAACGATTTCATGCCCGGCATCCAACTGGACGCGATAGCGCGCGTCGGGGAGGATTTCGGTCACCAATCCCTCAAATTGGATCAGTTCTTCTTTGGCCATAAACGTCTCCGGATCAGTTCAGCGCTGCGGGCGCCGATTGCGATTAGGTTGTGATGCGGTGCGCGCAGGTGCGCTGCCACGGTGGAGGAAGGCGACGCCCTGTATACCGCTTCCCTGGCCGGCTTGCGACGGCCGAGTTCGTTCATGTTTCCCCTGTTCGGCGCGGGGAGTGGCTGCCGGATCGTGATGGGAGCCGGGGTTCGCGCCGGGACTGACACCATGGCCGGGATGCCGCCGCCGGCGCTGCGGCCCGCGGGATCCGGGGGCGCCATCGGCATGGGAGTGGTCGGACGCCTCAAAAGATCGCCCCTTGCCGTGTCCCTGGTTACCGCGCCCCTTGCCCTGTCCCTGATGTCCTTGGCCGCCGCCGCGATAGTTCTTGCGCGGCTGTGCGGAGGGCTGACTTGCAGTTTCGTGTTTGCCGGTACGCCGGTCCTCGCGGGGAAGGGTTACGCGGATCAACCGCTCGATGTCGCGCAGGTAAGTATTTTCCTCACCCGCCACGAGCGAGATCGCGGTGCCGTCGGCACCCGCGCGCGCCGTGCGGCCGATGCGGTGGACGTAGGTTTCCGGGATGTTCGGCAGGTCAAAATTGAAGACATGGGTGATGCCGTCGACGTCGATGCCACGAGCGGCGATGTCGGTTGCGACCAGCGTGCGGATGTCGCCATTGCGGAACGAGGCCAGCACGCGCTCGCGATGGTTCTGCGATTTGTTGCCGTGGATCGCCTCCGAGGGGATCCCGGCCTTGACGAGACCGCGCACGACCTTGTCGGCGCCGTGCTTGGTGCGGGTGAACACCAGCGCCCGGTTGACCGGCTCTGATTTCAGCAGTTCCGAAAGCGTGGCCGGCTTGGCGCTGTGATCGAGCTGGATGATGCGCTGGGTGATGCGCTCGGCGGTGGAGGACACCGGCGTGACCGCGACGCGTGCCGGATCGCGCAGCATGTGCTCGGCGAGTTCGGCGATGTCCTTGGGCATGGTGGCCGAGAAGAACAGCGTCTGGCGCTTTACGGGCAGCTTGGCGACGATTTTGCGGATGTCGTTGATGAAGCCCATGTCGAGCATGCGGTCGGCTTCGTCGAGGACGAGAAACTCGACCTGGTTGAGCCTGACGGCATTGCCCTGAACGAGGTCGAGCAGGCGGCCGGGAGTTGCCACCAGGACCTCGACGCCCTGCATCATGGCGCGGACCTGACGGCCCATCGGCACGCCGCCGATGGCGAGCGCCGCGCTCAGCCGCAGGTGGCGGCCATAAGCGTTGAAGCTGTCGAGGATCTGCCCGGACAGTTCGCGGGTCGGGCTGAGCACCAGCACGCGGCAGGTCTTGGGCTGCGGACGGACCCTGTTCTCCAGAAGCCGGTGCAGGATCGGCAGCGCGAACGAGGCGGTCTTGCCGGTGCCGGTCTGGGCGATGCCGACGACGTCGCGCCCGGTGATCGCGATCGGGATGGTCTGGGCCTGGATTGGGGTGGGGGTGACGTAATTCTCTTCGCGGAGGGCGCGTGAGATGGGATCGGCGAGGCCGAAATCCTGAAAGGAGGTCAAGTGAAGCTTTCTGTATGAATCAAAGGGCGAGCCCGGCGGTCTTCTTGGACCTCGGGGGCGCTCGGGTGTCGGAGACACCCGCGTGTTTGGGGCGTCGGTTCGGTTAGCTGAAAGAAGGCAAGCCAGAAACCGTAAACGGATCCGAACACGCGGCTCGCAAAGACCTGACGATTCTCAAGGTCGTGGGCAAGTCTATGAAGCACGAAGACGGCGCTTTCAAGGTTAAAATCAAGCGAACGCGGCGGAATGTTCCGCCCCTGGGCGGCCCATTGGGGCCCTCGCTGTCCCCAACCGCATGATCCAATAGGCTAATCCCCCTCTTTGGACGGAACGCTCGAAAGGGTCGCCCGTTGAGCATGCATGTGGCTGAGGGTCCAAAAGAAATCCATAGATTACGGCGAGTTCTTACTCGCCATGATCCTGCTTGGGCTGTTCATCATCGTGGCGGGGCTCATGACGGTTGTCATGCATTGATTTTGCTGGCTTTTTTTGTCGAAATCTTAACCAATCGGCTGTCGCGCTTCCGGAACGGAGTTTGCCAGCCCCGAGGACAACGCCGGGAGTCAGCAGCGCGTGGTCGATGGCGGTTTGCGGGATTGGGCGGCAGGAACTATTGGCCAGGGTGTGGCTTGACGTTCTTTCGGTTTGCCGGCTCCGCGTCAGTAAGTTTCGATAGACGGTTCATTGTTATTTTGGATTGGCCCGGCCGCGCTGGGCCGTTTTTTATCTGCCCTGAATCCGGAGGAGTTGCAGTCATCTTGAATCGTCTTCGGCAAATCTTTGTATCGAGTCGATAAGCGTGCTCCGGGTTGGTTTTTTCATCGGGCTTCTCGCCATCATCGGGATACTGGTCTCCGGGCTGGTGTCCTATCGTATCTATGAGCAGGAAGGCGTCATCGACCGCGCCGCGCTGACGCGCCAGATCGATGCTCACGCCGGCCTCGTTCAGGAACGGTTGAGCGAACGCGAGGTTCTGGCGCGCGTGTCGGCGGGCGCTTTCCAGCCCTCGACGGCGATTTCCTCGAACGCGTTGCAGCCGCTGCGTCCCTCGATCTACACCTTCAAGACCAATTTCGTAGTGACGGGCTGGATCGCGCATTTGATGCCGTCCGATTTCCCGCTCGCCGAAGCTGAATTGAAAAGAGCCGGTTTCAAAAATCCGCAGATTCGGAATTTCAACGATGCGCCGCTCGACGCCGCCGCGGCAGCGAAAGGCGTCGATGTGCTGATGGATGTCGAGCCGCAGGACGACAACACGTTGAAGCTGCCGGGCCGTGCTTACGACCAGCATCCGGTGATCGGGCCCACGCTGGCGAAGGCAGCCGAAACAGGTGAGCCGGAAGCATCCGATCCGCTGATTTTGTCGCCGGTGGGTGGCTCCTTGGGTGTGGCTCTGGCCGTGCCGGTTGTGAAGCAGGGTACGAAATCCCCGATCGGCTTCATCACCACGTCATACCGGCTGTCGCTGATGCTCGGAAATGACGATCTTTCGCTGTTTTCCGTGGCGTTGCGGGATCCCCGCGCTAAGGGCGGCGAACTCGTGCTCGATAATAACGGCGAGGTGGTGACGGCGGCGGCGCGACCGGAAGAAAACCGGCCCGAGGTCCGCAAGATCCTGTTCGGCGGCCGGCAGTGGGCGCTGGACTATTATCCCAAGACCGACACCATGCAGCGTGCGCTCAATCATGCTTTTGTTGCTGGCCTGATCGGCCTCGCGGTGACGGTCGTGCTCTGTTCGCTGTTCGGCTACGTCTCTTACAACAACGTGCGCCTCAGCCGGGAAATCCAGACCCGGATCGGGTTCGAGCGCAGGCTCACGGCGGTGATCGACGAGCTCAATCATCGCGTCAAGAATATCCTCGCGGTGATCCAGTCGATCGTGACGCGAACATTGCGCCATGGCTCCGACATCGACAGTGCGCGCGAACTGCTGATCGGCCGCATTCATGCGATGTCGAATGTCGTCACGCTGCTGAGCGACAGTCAGTGGCAGGGCGTGAAACTCAAGGGTTTGTTCGATTCACGCGCGATTCCGCACGGCGACCGCATTGCGCTCGATGGGCCCGACATCACGGTTTCGGCGCGCGCGGCGCAGAGCCTGTCGCTGCTGTTTTTCGAACTGGCCTCGCATTCGGACGAGGGCCTGTCGCTGGTCGGCAAGCATCCGCATATCGTGGCGAACTGGACGGTCTCCGGCGAGGAGCCACATGCGATTTTCAAATTCCACTGGGAGGAGTTCAACACCAGTGTTGCGACGCGCCGGCCCGAGAGCGATTTCGGTATCGTGCTGCTCGACCGCGTCGCCCCCGAGGCGCTCGGTGGTACCTCGAAGCGATACTTCACCGATGTCAGCTATGTCTATGAACTGACCGCGCCGATGGCGACGGTGGTGGACGAGAACGAAATGAACCGGACGGGCTATATCTCGCGCGCGACCTGAGGGCGGCTCCATCATGTCCGCCGGATATCCGGATCAGGGCTGGAAACAACAACGGGACGCCAGAGGGCGCCCCGTTGTCCTGTTCGATATAGGAGACAACAGCGATCAGTTGCCGCTGCCACCGATCACGGCGCGGACCGTGCTGTCAGGCCCGAAATCCTCCGTGCCGTCGACATACAGCATGGCGCTGAGCTTCGAGCGCGCCCGGTTGACACGGCTTTTGATGGTGCCGACCGCGCATCCGCAGATGGCCGCCGCATCCTCATAGGAAAAGCCTGAAGCGCCGACGAGGATGAGGGCTTCACGCTGGTCCTGTGGAAGTTTTTCGAGTGCTGCGCGAAACTCCTCGAATTCGAGATGCGAGCTTTGCGCGGGTTGCGACTTCAGCGTCTTGGAGTAGCTGCCCTCGGCATCCTCCACCTCGCGCCGCCGTTTGCGATAATCGGAGCGAAACAGATTGCGCAGGATCGTGAACAGCCAGGCAGGCAGATTCGAGCCGGGCTGAAACGAGTCGATATTGGCGAGCGCACGCAGCAACGTTTCCTGCACCAGATCGTCGGCACGATCGCTCTTTCCGCTGAGCGAAATCGCGAAGGCGCGGAGACTCGGCACAGACGCGAGGATTTCGTCGCGAAGAGAATCTGTGAGAGGCATCAATCCCTCCCGATACTGTTTTGCGGCAGGCCCTCACCGTCGGTCCCAGGCGGTTCGCCGGCGTCCAGTTTGCGGATCAGATCGGCGAAGCGATCTGGCACTCCCTGTTTGACGACATCGTCGTACATGGCGCGGAGCTGGTGGCCGATCCGGGCCTGGATTTCTGCATTGAGGCCGCTTTTGGGGGCCGGCTTGCTGGGAAGCGGCTTGGGGTCTTTCATGGTTGAATCCATGCTGTCGCCATGGGTTAACTCCTTCAAGGAGAATGCTTTTTTGTACCGGCCGGATAGTCTACAGGCCATTCTCCGAACTTTAATGCGGTTCAAACCAGAAAGTTCCGAGAGAAGGGAACTTTAATCGCGCTCGGGGGTAGATAGGGACACGGCTTCCGGGACATAGTCTCGATCGCCCGCAGCCACGATATCGATTTTATGGAGGGGGTATGTCCCGTTCTCAGCTTGTTGCTGAACATTTGCCCTTGTTGCGCCGGTACGCCCGCGCGCTGACAGGGAGCCAGGCGTCTGGAGATTCTTATGTCGGCGCGATGCTGGAGGCCCTGCTGCAGGATCCCTCTCTGCTGGATGAGAGCCATGGCCCTCGAGTCGGCCTGTTTCGCCTCTTCACCAAGATCTGGCATTCGGTTGCGTTGAATGACGAAGGCGAGCCTGTTCCTCTGGCCGCGTCGGAGCGGCGGCTCTCCAACATCACGCCGCTTGCGCGTCAGGCCTTTCTGCTGCTGTCCCTTGAAGGTTTCTCCGAGGAAGAAGTCAGTTTCATTCTCGATATCGATGTTGCGGAAGTTCGTGCGCTGACGGATACGGCGGGCCGCGAGCTTGCAGCCGAGATCGCGACTGACGTGCTCATCATCGAGGACGAGACATTCATCGCCATGGATCTCGAAAGTCTGGTGAAAAACCTCGGCCATAACGTCATCGGCGTCGCGCGCACTCACAGCGATGCGCTTTCGCTCGCGAAAACCAAGCGGCCGGGCCTGATCCTCGCCGATATCCAGCTCGCGGATGGCAGCTCGGGCCTCGATGCGGTGAACGAACTGCTGCGAACCTTCGAGGTGCCGGTGGTGTTCATCACCGCTTACCCGGAACGCTTCCTCACCGGCGAACGGCCAGAGCCAGCTTTCCTGATCTCGAAGCCGTTCCAGCCGGCGATGGTTTCGGCGGTGGCGAGCCAGGCGCTGTTCTTTCAGAGGAACTCACGCAATCGTAACCAGCGGGCGAGCGCCTGACGGGCGGGGCCTGACCACGTTCACGAAAAGCCCCGCTTAGCGGGGCTTTTTTCTTGGAGAAACGGGCACCTACCTCTTTTGGGGTACTGCACCTGCGCTCGATAGTCTTACCCCGCCAGATCTCTTGCCGGAACGAAGCCTTCCGGCAATCGTTATCTGATGCATCGTCTGTGGTGCGTTTAGTAAAAGCGACGACGACCATGTTTCAGTTGGCCTCAGGAATTTTGGGTGCTGCCGCAGCAACGCTGGCGTTCAGCACCGTGCATCTCGAAGTCCCCGCAAAGGGCGATCAGCGGCAGCCGTCTGCGATTGTGCGGGCCGATGCGGGGCCTCAGATCGAACGCGCAGGCAAAGGCGACCGTCTCACAACGCCATCCGTGCCAGGGCCGAACCTCACTGTTTCTTTCCAGCTGCCGGGTGCCGATAGTTCGGTGATGATGCGCGTTCCGTTGCCTGCGGGCGGTTCTGCGACAGACCATATCGCGCCCCCTCCGGTGGACCGGGCTTCGACGGGTAAACGCATGGTGGCATGCGAGCCGTCCGTCAGTGTGCTGACGCCGGTCGCGAAGCTGCTGCAACCCTCCCGCTGCATCACCTGACGTGCCATTGAAGCAGTGGACTTGCACTTGCACCGCCCGCGCAAAAACACGGGCGATTATTCCTTCGCGGACGGTCGCTTCGACATCAGCCCCAACGCGATGCCGCCGATTGCGAGCAGCGGGATCATCCGCTTCACGCCGATAATCCGCACGGCCTGCAGGGCGGTTGCAATGACGAGCGGGTCGCCGAGCGCGGTTTGCAGCGTCGATTTTGCGGCCTCCACGCGACGCTGACGGATGGCGCGTTTACGCAGTGCGTAGCAGATCGCAGCCATGGCCGCGCAGACAAAGAACACGGCGGCGCCGGCGAGGCAGGCATAGACCGGGCCATATTTATCAAGCACGGCGACGAAGGCCGCCCCGCACAGGAATCCGGTGGTGATGAAAAGGCAAACGGCAACAGCGGCGGCGAGCGACGTGAGTCGCATCGCCGTTCCGGCGCTTTCCTTCAGGTCATCAATGAACTTGTCGAGCATGAAAGCCTCGATCAGTGAAACAGGACAAACGAAAAAGGCGGTCGCTCGCGCGCCCGCCTTGAAGGTTCAGGGCACTAGCGGCGCCACGTCACGCCGATCAGGAAGCCGAGGCCGATGGCGAGGCCGACGGCTGCGAGGGGGCGTTCAGTGATCGCATCTTCAAGGGTTTCTTCCAGGGTGTTGGCGGCGTCCTGCGCCATGTCGAGCGCCGCGCTGCCGCGCTCCGCCGCATCGGAGACGGCGGCATCGACCTGCGCGCGAGCCTGTCGATAGCCGCGTCTGGCGCGAGTTTGTGCGGTGTCGGCCAGTGAGTTCAACGACTCGGTGAGTTGCTGCGCGAGATTTGAAACGTCTTTTCTGACGGCATCGAAATCTTTCTGAAGGCGGTCGAGAGTGGCTTGATCTGTCATGTGCTGAATTTCCCGTTACCGGTACGCGACATCGGAATGCCCGCTGCAGGGCGAGCTGTGTGCAGCACAAACGCGTCCCTATCCCGGAAAGTTCCCGCAGCCTCAGTCTGATGGAAGCGGCTGGTCGCGCTCAGGTATCATGTGCTCCTTGACGATGAGGCCGACGATCAACAGCGGAGACGATAGAAACGCGCCCATCGGCCCCCACAGCCAGGTCCAGAATGCCAGCGCGAGAAACACCGCCAGCGCGTTGAGTGACAATCGCCGCCCGATGATTGTCGGTGTGACGAAGTGTCCCTCGACGAAGGCGATCCCCGCGAAGGCGAGAGGCGCGATCAGCGCGCCGCCAAGGGTCGGCATCGCGACGATCCCGACACACAGCAGGATCGCAAACATCAGGATTGGCCCGATGATGGGAATGAAGTTCAGCGTCGCAGCGAGCCCGCCAAGCCCTGCCGGATTTGGCATTTGCGCAAGCGCACAGGCGATGCCGGTGGCGACGCCGACACCGGCATTGATGAAGCTGACAGTGAGGAGATAGCTGCCGAGATTGGTTTCGATAGCGTTGAGGATCCTCAGCATCCGCAGCCGGGAGTCGTGGTTGGGAAAATTCATCACGAGCGCGCGGCGCAGGTCCGGCCAGCTTGCGATGAACAGAACGAGCACCGCGAAAAACAGCAGGATTTCGGTGAATGTCGGGGAAAGGAATTCAATCGTGGGCTGTACCCACGCGACTTTCGGAAGCTGCAACGACGGCTCTGCCGTGGCCGGCGCACCCAGCATCGCCTGCAGTTGATGCCAGATCGCAAGCGGGCGGTCGAACACATGCAGCTTGTCCTTCAGGATGGGGCCAAGCTCAGGCAGCTTGCCGAACCAGTCCATCACCGGCACCGAGATCAGCCCGATCATCAGCACGAAAGCCGCCCAGGTGAGGACGACGATGAGCGCCGCCGAGACCGGACGCGGTACCCGGAAGGCCTCGAGGCGCTTGGCCGCGGGTGAGAGCATGGTGCCAAGAATGACCGCGGTGACGACGGGCAGGAAGAACGCGCGCCCCACATACAGCACCGCGACGATGGCGAGGATCAGCAGCGCGACCAGACAGAACGAGACGATTTCGGCGCGCTGGATGACGGGAGGCGAAAGGGCGATGCTTTCGGGGACAGGTTCGCCAACGGTTTCGATCGCGCGCTCATGCATGGGTTTTTCGCTCGATCGGTATCCGGCAATGGCCACAACTTGAAACAAACTGGCGGGACTGCCGGCCGTCCGTCAGATGCAACAAACTTCCCCTCCGGCAACACCCCCGGCAGCGAGAAACTCCGCACTAACAGGCGTCATAACGAGAATCATGAGGCAATGGTTCCTCGCTCAGTTTGTGATCCTCGTCTCTAAAGAGGTAAGGAACCGCAAGGCTTGTCTGCGCATTGGCTTCGCGCTCGCATCATGGGATGCGCGGAGGCGTGGTGTCATGAGTGACCTGGCTGGCGGTAGGAGGGACTTTTTCGCATTGCGCTCGGTGTTGAACTGGGGCGCTGGTTTATCCGTGATGGCAGCGGCGATGGTCATGGCTGCACCGGCTTCCGCGCAGTCGCTAAGCTACGCGGCGCAGCCGGGCCTGTACTGGCCGCAGAATTCAGCCGTTCCGTCGGGGGGCCCCGACAATGAAGCCTCTGAGGATGCGGCGTTGCCGGATCGTTTGCGGCGCGCGGTGGTATCCTATCCGAGCCGCGAGGCGCCGGGCACGATCATCATCGATACGCGCCACACCTATCTCTACCTCGTCCTCGGGGGCAATCGCGCCATCCGCTATGGCGTCGGCGTCGGGCGGGAAGGCTTCACATGGTCGGGTGTGCAGACCATTTCGCGCAAGGCGGAATGGCCGGATTGGCATCCGCCGGCACAGATGATCGCGCGCCAGCCCTATCTGCCTCGGTTCGTCGCGGGCGGGCCCGGCAATCCACTCGGCGCACGGGCGATGTATCTCGGCCATAGCGACTATCGCATCCATGGCACCAACGATCCCACCACCATCGGCAAGTTCGTCTCGAGCGGCTGTATCCGCCTGACCAACACCGATGTCGAGGACCTGTTCAATCGGGTGAAGGTCGGCGCCAAGGTGATCGTGCTGCCGAAGGGCGGTTCTCCGCAATTTGAAGCAAAACGCACGTTGCCATCTCAAGCCTCGCTAACCAGCAGCACGGAAAGAGCCAGTCAGCCGATGCAGTTGTCGAGGCTCGATTAACGCTGTCCCGGTAGGACGCGAAGGATGGGTGTGAGGAGAAGTGGAATGCCGCCGAAACATGCGACGTGGATCACGGGTCTCGCCGCCGGATTGACGATGGCCATCGTCGCCTCTGGTTCGCCGGCGCAAGCCCAGGATTTCTTTTCATCTCTGTTCGGTGGATTCGTGCGGCCGAGCTACCATGCTCCTTCGTTGCCGTTTGCCGAGCCGGGCTATGATAACTCCGCGCCGGAGCAGCCGCGTGTCGCATCGGGGCCTTCTAAGGCGTACTGCGTGCGCACCTGCGATGGCCGGTATTTTCCGCTTGGTGCGACAGGGAACGAGAGCAAGGCCGAGATGTGCCAGAGCCTTTGCCCTGCCAGCGCAACCAAGGTGGTGTTCGGGCATGATATCGACAGCGCGGCGACCGACAGCGGCAAACCCTATTCGGCACTCCCCAATGCTTTCCGCTATCGCAATGAGCTCGTGAACGGGTGCACTTGCAACGGCAGGACCCCGGGGGGACTTGCGCATATCGATATCAAGGACGACCCGACGCTGCGTAAGGGCGATCTGGTCGCCAACGCAGATGGCACGCTGTCGGCGACCGGGGCGAAGTCCAGCCGGGTGACGCTGAAGGTCAGTCCCGCCCAGACGAAGAGTGCGGCCTCCCGCTTTGCGACCATCCCCGTCATGGCGGCGCAGTAATCCGTTCCCGAACGGGAACTTCAAATTCCGTCACGCGTTGGCTTCTCTGAGGAGCGGCGATTTATGTTCGTCGCGGTCAAACAGACGGGGCCTTCATGTCATTGCTCATCAGCGCACTGATTACGTTCGTTGTCGTTATTCTGGTTCTGTATCTGGTTAATATGCTGCCGATCGAGGGACGGGCGAAACAGATCATCCGCATCGTCGTCATCATCATCGGTATTCTCTCGCTGGTGCGATACATCACGCTGTAGCGCTCAATAAAAAAGCCCGGCAATGCCGGGCTTTTTGCTTTCGGGATGAGACTGGCTTCAGGATGCCAGCTTCCGCCGCGCCGCTTCCTTGATCTCGCGGCGGCGCGCATGGAGGATGAACTCGGTGTAGCCGTTCGGCTGCTCGCGGCCCTTGAAGATCAGGTCGCAGGCCGCCTGGAAGGCGATGCCGTCATAGCGCGGCGCCATCGGCGTGTAGTCCGGGTCACCTTCGTTCTGCTTGTCGACGACGATGGCCATGCGCTTGAGCGCTTCCATCACCTGCTCGCGGTCGATCACGCCATGGTGCAGCCAGTTCGCGAGCAACTGGCTCGAGATGCGCAGCGTGGCACGATCTTCCATCAGGCCGACATTGTGGATGTCGGGCACCTTCGAGCAGCCGATGCCCTGATCGAGCCAGCGCACGACGTAGCCGAGGATGCTCTGGCAGTTGTTGTCGAGTTCTTCCTTCACGTCGTCCGACGACCAGTTCGAATTGGCGAGCGGAATGGTGAGGATGTCGGAGAGCTTGGCGCGCGGACGCGACTTCAGCTCCTTCTGCCGAGCGTCGATATCGACAAGGTGATAGTGCATCGCGTGCAGCGTGGCTGCGGTCGGCGAGGGTACCCATGCGGTCGCGGCACCAGCCTGCGGATGCGCGATCTTCTGCGCCAGCATGTCAGCCATCTTGTCGGGCGCGGCCCACATGCCCTTGCCGATCTGCGCATGGCCGGGAAGGCCGTCGAGCAGGCCGGTGTCGACGTTGGAATCCTCGTAAGCCTTGATCCAGGCGCTTGCCTTCATCTCGGCCTTACGGACCAGCGGGCCGGCTTCGATCGAAGTGTGGATCTCGTCGCCGGTGCGGTCGAGGAAGCCGGTGTTGATGAAGCAGACGCGCTCGGATGCGTTCTGGATGCAGTTCTTGAGGTTGACGGTGGTGCGGCGTTCCTCGTCCATGATGCCGACCTTGAGCGTGTTGGCCGGCAGCGACAGCACTTCTTCCACGCGTCCGAACAGACGCACGGTCAGCGCTACTTCATCCGGACCATGCAGCTTCGGCTTGACGATATAAACCGAACCAGCGCGGCTGTTGCGGCGCTGCTTCAAATCATGCAGCGCGAGCAGCGCGGTGATGGCGGCATCGAGAATGCCTTCGGGAATCTCATGGCCGGCTGCATCGAGCACGGCGTCCGTGTACATGTGGATGCTGACATTGCGCACCAGCATCAGGCTGCGGCCGGGGAGCGTGATTTCCTTGCCGTCGCGGCCGACATAGGCGCGGTCGTCGTTCAGTTCGCGATGCAGCGTCTTACCGCCCTTGCTGAATTCGGCTTTCAGCGTGCCCTGCATCAGGCCAAGGGCGTTGCGATAGATCAGGACTTTGTCCTCGGCATCGACGGCGGCGACGCTGTCCTCCATGTCGAGAATCGTCGTCACCGCGGATTCGATGACGATGTCGTTGACGCCGGCGGGATCGTCCTTTCCGATCGTGGCTGTGCGGTCGATCTCGATATCGATGTGCAGGCGGTGGTTGACCAGCAAGACCGCCGAAGGGGCTGCGGCATTGCCGCGATGGCCGATGAACTGGGCCGGGTTCTTCAGCGCGGTTGAACCACCTTCAAGCCGTGCGACCAGTTCGCCCTTCTCAACGGAATAGCCGGTGACGTCGGCATGGCTGCCCTTGGCGAGCGGCACGGACTGGTCAAGGAACGCCTTGGCCTTCGCGATGACCTTGGCGCCGCGATTCTTGTCGTAGCCGTTCTTTTTGTAATCGGCGTCGTAAGGAATGGCGTCGGTGCCATATAGCGCGTCATACAGGCTGCCCCAGCGCGCGTTGGCGGCGTTGAGCGAATAGCGCGCGTTGCTCAGCGGCACCACGAGCTGCGGGCCGTGAATGTGGGCGATTTCGTCGTCGACGTTGGCGGTCTTCACCGGCTGCGTCGGCTGTTCGGGAACGAGATAACCGATCTCCTTCAGAAACGCGGTGTAAGCGGCGAGGTCGATCGGCTTGCCGCGATGGGCGCGATGCCATTCGTCGATCTGCTTTTGCAATTCGTCGCGCTTTTTCAAAAGCGCCTGATTGTCTGCTGCGAATTCCTTCACGAGCGTGGCGACGCCGTTCCAGAATTTCTCGGCGGAAATTCCGCTGCCGGGTACGGCTTCCTTCTCGACGAATTCCGCGAGGACAGGAGCAATCTTCAGGCCGGCGATTTCTGTGCGAGTCATTTCAGTCCCATTCCCAAACAGCCACTGGCGGCCATTTCAAAAAATGGAATGAAATGTCCGCCGAAATGAATTGGATTGGGACGATCTAACGATAAACACCCCATAAAGAGAAGTGTTTTGCTGCATAGCACCTATTAGACCTATGGCGCACGAAAACGACTAAGCGTTGCGATTTTGCAAATCTATTTTTACAAAATTTACAATTTTACTCCGCGCGATGACAGATTTTGCCCCGCGCGGAGGAAAGCGCGTCCGCTGCCCTCAGATATGAGCGGCAATATCCATCGGTTCCTGCAGGAGGACGTGGCTCGCAAGTAGCATGCGCTCGATCTCGCCGACCGCTTCGAGAACCGGCCGGGTTGCGGTGTCGAGCACAAGTTCGGCCGCGGAGGGTGGCTGGTAATCGGTGCCGGTGCCGGTGAATCCGGGCAGGCCGCCCGCGCGCGCCTTGGCGTAATGGCCCTTCGGGTCGCGGCTTTCGCAAACCTCGGCGGATGTCGACACGTAGATCTCATGGAACAGGTCGTCGGCGATGCGGCGAGCCTGGGCGCGGTCCTCTGCGGCGGGGGAGACAGCCGCGACGATGGCAATGTGGCCGTTGCGGGCGAGATGGGCTGCGACTTCGGCGAGGCGGCGGATGTTTTCACGCCGGTCGTCGGAGGAAAATCCGAGATCGCTGTTGAGGCCTGCGCGCAGCGTGTCGCCGTCGAGCAATATCGCGGAGCCACCACGGCTGAACAGCCTGCGCTCCAGCGCGCGTGCGAGCGTCGACTTGCCCGCGCCGGGCAGGCCCGTGAACCACAGCACCGCGCCGGAGTGATGATGCCGCGCTGCGCGCTCTTGCGGTTGCAGGGCGGATTCGACGGGGACGATATCGACCGGCACCGCGCGCTGTCCGGCATCGATGCTGAGCACGAGTCCGCCGCCTGCGATGCGGCCGCCGACTTCGATCACCAGCCGTCCGTTGCGCGGGTTGTCGGCATAGGGGTCGGCGGCGGCGGGTCTTGCGAGCGAAAGGTCGATTTCGCCGACATGGTTGCGCGCGATCGAGGTGCTTGCGACGCCCGTCAATTCGCCGGGATCGACCGCCTTCTCGACGGCGACTACGGTGGCGCGGCTCTCCATCGTGCCGATGCGGACGAGAACGGTGTCGCCGGTTTTCAGCGGCGCTTCATGCAGCCAGAAGATACGGGCGTGCAGGCGGCGGGTGTCGCGCGGCGCCGTGGCCGTGTGGGCGATGACATCGCCGCGCTCGAGAAAGAGTTCGCGGTCGAGCGTGATGCCGACCGAGCGGCCGGCAGCTTGCGGTCCGTTCACGGGGGTGTTCGGCCAGCTCTCGACGGTCTTGATCTTGGCGATCTTGCCCGCAGGCATAATGACGATTTCATCGCCGGGTGAAAGTTGTCCGGCCTCGATGCGGCCCGCGATGATGCGGCGGTCGTCGAATTTGTAGATCGCCTGCACCGGCAGGCGCAGCGGCAATTCGGTGAGAGCGCGTGTTGGCGTCAGCGTGTCGAGCGCGCCGACAACGGTTGGACCATTGTACCAGGCGATGCGCGGCGTGTTGTGCGCGACGCCATCGCCATCGCGCGCGGAGATCGGGATAACGGCAGCTGGTGTCACGCCGAGTCCGGTGAGATGCTCGCTGATCTCGCACTTGATCTCATCGAAACGCGCCTCGCTGAAATCGACGCGGTCCATTTTATTGATAACGACGCAGACCTGCTTCACGCCGAGCAGATGCAACAGATAGCCGTGGCGGCGAGTCTGGTCGCGCACGCCTTCAAGGGCGTCGATAATTAGCACGGCGGCGTCGGCCTGCGAGGCGCCGGTAATCATGTTGCGCAGGAATTCGGCATGGCCGGGCGCATCGATCAGGACGATGTCGCGCGAGGGCGTACGGAAACGGATCTGCGTGGTGTCGATGGTGATGCCCTGGTCGCGCTCGGTCTGCAGCGCATCGAGCAGGAACGACCACTCGAACGGCATGCCGCGCCGCGCGCTGACGGCTTTCAGCATTTCGAGCTTGCCGTCCGGCAGGCTGCCGGTCTCATGCAAGAGGCGGCCGACGAGGGTCGATTTGCCGTGGTCGACATGGCCGACGATGACGATGGAAACCTGCGGGCGCTCGCCGGTTGCGGCGTGCGGAACGGCAGAAGGAGAAACAAGAATGGTCATGGCGCTGCTCCCGCTTCACAGATAACCGGCGACGCGCAGCCGCTCGAAGGCATCTTCGGTTTCATGATCGAGCGCGCGGCCCGCGCGCTCCGGCACCTTGGTGCTGTGCAACTCGGCGAGAATTTCGGGAATGCTCGAGGCATGCGAGGCCACGGGATGGGTGATGTCCTGGTCGCCGAGTGAGCGATAACGCTTGCCGTTCTTTGACAGATAAAGCGGGATGATCGGAATGTTCTCGCGCTGGGTGTAGGCCCAGATGTCGGTCTCGGTCCAATGCAGGATCGGATGGATGCGTAAGTGAGCACCCGTCGGCACCGAAGCGTTGAAGTGATCCCAGAACTCCGGCGGCTGGTCGCGGACGTCCCATCCGCCTTCCGTGCCGCGCGGCGAGAACACGCGCTCCTTGGCGCGGGTGGCTTCCTCGTCGCGACGGATGCCGGCGATCAGGCCATCGAAACCGTACTTGGCGAGTGCGAGCTTGAGGCCTTCGGTCTTGCGCGCCGCAGAGCGGGCCGCTGGTGGCAGCGTGGGGTCGACCTCCTCGACCGGCGGGCAGAAGTCCACCTTGAGATCGAGGCCCCATTCCTTCGAGTAGTGATCCCGGAAGGCGTACATTTCCGGGAATTTCTTTTGCGTGTCGACGTGCAGGCACGGGAACGGCACCTTGCCGAAGAACGCCTTGCGCGCCAGCCAGATCATGACGTTCGAATCCTTGCCGAGCGACCACAGCAAGGCGAGCCGTTTCAGGCGCGCGAACCCCTCGCGAAGAATGTAGATGCTTTGTGCTTCAAGCTCGTCGAGATGGTCCATGCGTCGTCATCTTTCGTGGCTACTCCGTACCCGGGGCCAGCTTGACGCGCAGGCCGTCGGTTTCAGGAGTCATCAGGATTTGGCAGGCAAGCCGTGAATTCGGCTCGACGAAGAAGGCCCCGTCGAGCATGTCGATTTCCTCATCGCTCGGCGGCGCGAGCCGCCCGACCCATTCCGGGTCGACATAGACGTGGCAGGTTGCGCAGGCGCAGGCGCCCCCGCATTCGGCCTTGATCGAAAGCCCCCAATCGCGGATGACCTCCATGACGCGCCATCCGTCCAGACCTTCCAGTTTGTGCTCTTGGCCGTCGCGGTCTTCGACAAGAAGATACATTTCCCTTGTTTCACTATCTGGGAAGGCAAAAATTCTTCGATAGGATCGTTCTTTAGAAGAATTAAATTCTACTTGGTGTATCTTCTAGATACATATATAGAAATTAATTCTAGTCAATCCAGAATTTCAGCTTCGAGTTGTCATGCGCTTCCTGCCGATCTTTCTCGACCTTCAAGCCGGGCCCGTTCTTCTTGTGGGCGCGGGAGATCTGGTGCGGGCAAAGCTGCGGCTGCTGTTGTCAGCGGGAGCGCGGGTGAGATGGTTTGCCGTGGATGGCGACTACGATTCCGGCCTCGATAGCGAGGCTGCGGGCCGGGTCGAACGCGCCGGCGATCCTTTATCAGCGGACCTGAATGGTGTCATCGCCATTCTCTGCGCCGGGGCGGGAGAGTTGGGCGAAACCGTGGCGGCGCGGGCGCGAGCGGCGGGCATTCCCGTCAATGTCATGGACGATCTTACGCATTCGACCTTCATCTTTCCGGCCATCGTCGATCGCGGCGATGTCGTTGTCGCGGTCGGCACCGGCGGCAGTTCGCCGGTGGTGGCGCGGCGTGTGCGCGAGAAGATCGAAAGCATTCTGCCCGCGCGTATTGGTGACCTCGCGGCCTTCATCGGTCGTTGGCGCAAGCCGATGCAGGCGCGGTTGCCGGAGATGTCCGATCGGCGGACATTCTGGGAGCGCATCGTCGATGGCCCGATCGGCGCGCTGGTTCTGTCCGGGCGCGAGCGTGAGGCCGAACGCGCGCTGGATGCGATCGAGGATCCTGTCGCCTTCGCATCCGAACGCGGTCTCGTCACTCTGGTCGGCGCGGGACCGGGCGATCCCGATCTTCTCACGATCAAGGCGCTGCGGGCGCTTCAGGATGCCGACGTGATTTTCTACGACGATCTGGTGTCGCCTGAAGTGCTCGATCGTGCGCGCCGCGATGCCGCGCGCGTGTCGGTCGGCCGGCGTATCGGTAAGCCGGGGATCGGGCAGGAGGCCACCAACAGGCTGATGATCGAAGCCGCGCGCGCGGGCAAGCGCGCCGTCCGCCTCAAGGGTGGCGATTCTTTCATTTTCGGTCGCGGCGGCGAGGAGATCGCGGCGCTGCGCGAAGCGGGTGTTGCCTATGCCGTCATTCCGGGCGTCACCGCCGGAATAGGTGCTGCAGCGCAGTTCGAGGTGCCGCTGACATTCCGCAAGAAGGCCACGCGGATCACCTTCCTCACTGCGCACAAGACTCGCGATGCCGAGGCGGTGGACTGGTCGCTTCTCACCGACGTTGCGATGACGGTGGTGGTCTACATGGGCATCACGGCGGCGCCCGCGATCCGCGCCGGGATGCTGGCCGCAGGCCGCTCGCCCGATACGCCGGTCGGCGTGTTCGCGCGTGTGACGCGGCCGGATGCGAAAGCCGTGGTCGGCACGCTCGACCAGCTTCCTGACCTTGTCACGCAGGTCGAGAACGGCCCTGCGATCCTTATCATCGGCGATGTGGTGGAGCGCTCGCTGTTATGGCGCCGGTCGGATTTCGATCGGCTGGCCGCGAGCCTTATGGAGAAAATCCAGTGATGGCATTGGATGTAAAAGTTACGGACGTCGCGGCGCTGGACGCGCGGCTGAATGATGCTTCGCCCGCGGACATCATTCGTGCCGCTGTTGAAGCGGTCGGACGCGAGAAGCTCGCGTTGGTGTCGTCGTTCGGCACGGAATCGGCGGCGCTGCTGAAATTCGCGGCCGATGTCGACCCGGCGATCCCTGTCGTATTTCTCGATACCGGCTGGCTGTTCGAGGAAACGCTCGCCTACCGCAACACGCTGATCGATCATCTCGGCCTGACCGACGTGCACACGATCCATCCGTTAACCGAGGACGTGGCGCGGCAGGACGCGGATCGTGAATTGTGGCTGACCGATCCGGATGCGTGCTGCCATTTGCGCAAAGTGGAGCCGCTTACGCGTGCGCTTGCGCCGTTCGCTGCCTGGCTCAATGGCCGCAAGCGATTTCAGGGCGGTGCACGCGCGGCCATCCCCGTCGTCGAACGTGATGGCGAGCGGTTGAAATTCAATCCGCTGGCCAATGTGACGGCGGAAGAATTGAGGGCGCTCTACGCGGAAGCGAAGTTGCCGCAGCATCCTCTGGTCGCGTCAGGCTACGCGTCGGTCGGATGCATGCCGTGCTCGAGTCGAAGTGCGCCGGGAGAAGAAGACGCGCGTGCCGGTCGCTGGCGCGGAAGAGCCAAGACAGAATGCGGCATTCACGTTGCGAAGACTTGATAGCACGTTCGTTACGCTTCGCATCAAACAAAGAAATCCCGTTTCGTTGACGTAAACACGTGAGTTTCGGACTGTAGCTCCATCGCTGATGACGTTTTGTCATCGGCTCGCATGGAGATTTGAATGATCCGTCGTACCCTTCTTGCGCTCGCGGGAATCGTGGTTGCAGGTGCCGCGCACTCCGCCGATTATACGTTGCTGAATGTGTCGTATGATCCGACGCGCGAGCTTTACGTCGACTTCAACAAATCATTCGCGGCTGCCTATCAGAAGGAAACCGGCAAGACCGTCGAAATCAAGCAGTCGCACGGCGGCTCGGGCTCGCAGGCGCGTTCGGTGATCGATGGCTTGCAGGCGGACGTTGTGACGCTCGCTTTGGCTTATGACATCGATGCCATTGCCAACAAGGGCGTGCTGAAGAAGGACTGGCAGAAAAGCCTGCCGCAGAATTCGTCGCCTTATACCTCGACGATCGTGTTTCTTGTCCGCAAGGGAAACCCGAAGGCGATCAAGGATTGGGACGATCTCATCAAGCCGGGCGTCAGCGTGATTACGCCGAATCCGAAAACGTCGGGCGGCGCACGCTGGAATTATCTCGCGGCCTGGGGCTACGCGCTGAAGAAGTTCGGCTCCGAAGACAAGGCACGCGAATTTGTCGCGAACATCTACAAGAACGTGCCGGTGCTCGATACCGGTGCGCGCGGCTCGACCGTGACATTCGTGGAGCGTGGTGTTGGCGACGTGCTGCTTGCCTGGGAAAACGAGGCTTATCTAGCGGTGAAGGAATTCGGCGCGGACAAGTTCGCGATCGTGGTGCCTGCGATTTCCATCCTTGCCGAGCCACCGGTGGCGATCGTCGACAGTGTTGTAGACAAGAAGGGGACGCGCGGCGTTGCCGAGGCCTATCTGAAACATTGGTACACGAGGGAAGCGCAGGAGATCGCGGCGCGCAATTTCTACCGCCCGCGCGATCCCGAAGTCGCCAAGAAGTATGCGGCGAATTTCGCCAAGGTTGATCTGTTCACCATCGACGATGTGTTCGGTGGATGGACCAAAGCCCAGAAGGAGCACTTCGCCGAGGGCGGCGTGTTCGACAAGATCTATAAGAACTGACGGAATTTTTGATCGACAAGGACTGCCGGGCGCATCACATGCGCCCGGCAGTCACGGTTTATCGAAGCAAGCGAGGCGCTGTGAGTGTGTTGACGAGACGGAGCGTGTTGCCGGGGTTTGGGCTGACCCTCGGGCTCACTCTGACATGGTTATCAATCCTGATTCTGCTGCCGCTTGCGTGTCTGTTTCTGAAGAGCGCGGAGCTTGGCTGGTCCGGGTTCTTCGATGCGGTGACGAGCGGTCGCACGCTTCATGCGCTGTCGGTGTCGTTTGGCATCGCCTTCGCCGCGGCACTGGTCAACCTCGTGGGCGGCGTCATCGTTGTCTGGGCGCTGACGCGTTATGATTTTCCCGGCCGCCGCCTGTTCGATGCGATCGTGGATATTCCCTTCGCGCTGCCGACGGCGGTGGCGGGCATCGCGTTGAGCACGCTGTTCGGCGCGAAGGGCTGGCTTGGTGCGCCGTTGGCGGCGCTGGGCATCAAGGTGGCGTTTACGCCGCTCGGCATTTTCGTGGCAATGATCTTCATTGGCATTCCCTTCGTCGTGCGCACGGTGCAGCCGGTGCTGGCCGATCTGGAGCCGGAACTGGAGGAGGCCGCGAGCAGTCTCGGTGCGCGGCGCTGGCAGGTTATCGCCAGAGTCATCCTGCCGAGTCTGACGCCTGCCATTCTCACCGGCTTCGCGCTCGCTTTCGCGCGGGCGGTCGGTGAATACGGCTCGGTGATTTTTATCGCGGGAAATCTGCCGAACGTGTCGGAGATCGCGCCGTTACTGATCGTGATCCGGCTGTCCGAATTCCGCTATGCCGATGCAACCGCGATCGCGGTCGTCATGCTGGTCGCGGCCTTCCTGATCATCTTCGTGATCAACCGTATTCAGCGCTGGGCCCAGACCCGTGGCGCAGCGAGTTATTAAAATGAGCGATCTTGTCCTCACCACAAGCCGTATTCTGCCGCTGGCGCGCCCCGATGCGCGCTCGGAGCCGCGCATCCTGCGCTTTCTTGTCATCGCCTTCGCGATCACTTTCCTGTCGGTCTTCGTGCTGTTGCCGCTGATTCTGGTTTTCGCCACCGCGCTCACCAAGGGCGCGTCGGCCTATTTCGATGCATTGTCCGGCACTGAGACGCTATCGGCGATCCTGCTGACGCTGACGACGGCGCTGATCTCGGTGAGCGCCAACCTCGTGTTCGGTCTCTTGGCGGCGTGGGCGATCGCCAAGTTCGAATTCCGCGGCAAAACGCTGCTGATCACGCTGATCGATCTACCCTTCTCGGTGAGTCCGGTCATTTCGGGGCTAGTGTTCGTGCTGCTGTTCGGTATGCAGGGCCTGTTCGGCGTCTGGCTGCAGCAGCACGGCATTCAAATTTTATTCGCCACGCCGGGGATCGTGCTGGCGACGACGTTCGTGACGTTCCCGTTTGTTGCCCGCGAGTTGATCCCGCTGATGCAGGAGCAGGGCACGCAGGAGGAAGAAGCCGCGATCTCGCTCGGCGCATCCGGGCTTCAGACATTTTTCCGCGTCACCGTCCCCAACATCAAATGGGGCATCCTGTACGGCGTGCTGTTGTGCAACGCGCGGGCGATGGGCGAATTCGGCGCGGTGTCGGTGGTGTCCGGCCACATCCGCGGCGAAACCAACACGATGCCGCTGCTGGTCGAGATTCTATACAACGAGTACCAGCTCGCGGCGGCGTTCGCCGTCGCCTCGCTGCTCGCATTGCTGGCGCTGGTGACGCTGGTTGCCAAGACCATCCTCGAAGGACATTTGGAAGGAGAGCCCGCAAATGACGATTGATGTTCGCAATCTCGTCAAACGGTTCGGCGCGTTCAAGGCACTCGACGATGTCAGCCTGAGGGTCGATGATGGAGAACTGCTGGCGCTGCTCGGCCCGTCCGGCTCGGGCAAGACCACGCTCCTGCGCATCATCGCTGGTCTCGATTGGCCGGATGCAGGCTCGGTGCGGTTCGACGGCAATGATGCGCTGTCGCGCGGCGCGGGCGAGCGAAATGTCGGCTTCGTCTTCCAGCACTATGCGCTGTTCCGCCATATGACCGTGTTCGAGAATGTCGCCTTCGGCTTGCGGGTGCAGCCGCGCGCGGTGCGTCCGAGCGAGGATGTCATTCGGCGGCGCGTGAAGGAGTTGCTCGACCTTGTGCAACTGGACTGGCTGTCCGACCGCTATCCTGCGCAATTGTCCGGCGGTCAGCGCCAGCGTATCGCACTTGCGCGTGCGCTGGCGATCGAGCCGCGCATCCTGCTGCTCGATGAGCCGTTTGGCGCGCTCGACGCCAAGGTGCGCAAGGAATTGCGGCGCTGGTTGCGCCAGTTGCATGACGAGATTCACGTCACCTCGATTTTCGTGACGCACGATCAGGAGGAGGCGCTGGAAGTTGCCAACCGCGTGGTGGTGATGGACAAGGGCAGGATCGAGCAGGTCGGCTCGCCGGGCGATGTCTATGACAACCCGGCGAGCGCCTTCGTGCACGGCTTCATCGGCGAATCCATCGTGCTGCCCGTGCATGTCGTGGACGGACAGGTTCGCCTCGGCGAGACGACGCTTGCGCTGGACTCGCAGGGCAGCGCTTCAGGGCCGTCGAAATTGTTCATCCGCCGCCATGATGTCGCGGTGGGTCCTGCGGGCAGCGGGCTTCTCGAGGGCGATGTCAGGCATGTGCGCACGTTCGGGCCCACCCAGCGGGCCGATATCGCGCTGCATGTCGGCGGCGGGGAGACCGTGATTGAAATCGATGCGCCGCGCGACCGTGGGCTCAAGTCCGGCGATGTGGTGGGGCTTCAGCCCCGCCGGTTCCGGATTTTCGCCGGGGCATAAATCCAGGAGCCGGACGGCACGCCTGCTATTCCTGAAAATTGTGTCCGTGTTCACCTTTCAGCCATGGTTCCTGTGCAACAACGGCCCTCTCAAGGGGCCTTTGCACACATGTTACGATTAGCCGTCGCCATTCTGGGATTGCTCGTGCTCGCCGGTTGCGCCGGTAACGACATCTCCACCGAGCAGCCATCCTTTTATGTCAGCATGGCGAATCCGAACGCCAAACTCGATGCCAGTGCGGCGGCCTCGATGATCTCCCAATACCGCCAGAACAACGGATTGGGCGCGGTGACGATCGATTCCGAATTGATGACCGCCGCCGAAACGCAGTCGCGGGCGATGGCGGCCAAGAACAAGCTCGATCACGATGTCGCGGGTCCGTTCGCCAAGCGCGTGAAGGCATCGGGCTTCAATGCCGCGAAGGCGGTCGAGAATATTTCCGCCGGCTACCACACCATGGCGGAAGCGTTTTCCGGCTGGCGCGACTCGCCCTCGCATCGGGCCAACATGCTGGCGAGCGGTGTCACAAAAATGGGCATTGCCGCGGTCTATGCGCCGAATTCCAAATACAAGGTATTCTGGACCATGATCCTGGCCTCACCGGATCGTTAAACCTCCTCCGCAAGCCGGGATTGACGGCGCGCTGGTCACGTCCCACGTTCTCCCGCGAGAGTGTTCAAGACGCAGGAGCGCGCAATGACTTCACTGGCAGGCAAGGCCGCCGTCATCACCGGATCAACCAGCGGCATCGGCCTCGCTTATGCGCGGGCGCTTGCCAAGGCGGGCGCCAATATCGTGCTCAACGGCATGGGTGAGCCCGCCGATATCGAGAAGGAGCGCTCCGGCATTGAGCGCGAATTCGGCGTCAAGGCGGTGCATTCTCCCGCGGACATGACCAAGCCTGCCGAGATCGAGCAGATGATCGCGCTCGGAGAGAAGACTTTCGGTTCGGTCGATATCCTCATCAACAACGCCGGTATCCAGTTCGTCTCCCCGGTCGAGGAGTTTCCACCCGAGAAGTGGGACGCGATCATCGCGATCAATCTGTCATCTGCCTTTCATGCCATCCGCGCGGCGGTGCCCGGCATGAAGAAGCGCGGCTGGGGTCGCATCATCAACACCGCCTCGGCGCATTCGCTGGTGGCATCGCCCTTCAAGTCGGCCTATGTCGCGGCCAAGCATGGCATCGCAGGTCTCACCAAGACCGTGGCGCTGGAGCTTGCGACCTTCAAGATCACCTGCAACGCGATCAGCCCCGGCTATGTCTGGACGCCTTTGGTGGAGAAGCAGATTCCCGACACCATGAAGGCCCGCAACATGACCAAGGATCAGGTCATCAAGGATGTGATGCTGCAGGCGCAGCCGACCAAGGAGTTCGTCACCTCCGAGCAGGTCGCCGCTCTTGCAGTCTATTTGTGCGGTGATGATGCGGCCCAGATCACCGGCGCCAATCTGTCGATCGACGGCGGCTGGACAGCGGCGTAAGCGGCGCGCTCAGGCGCTCTTGCGTCCGCCAAAAGCGAGAACGTGCAGGCCGAGCTTATGCTTGGCGATGGCGAACAGAAGAATGCTTTCGAACACCAGCGAGGTCGAAGTGGCCGCGGCTGCGCCGTAGCCGCTGTAGTGCGGCACCAGTACCACGCACAGCACGAGGTTCATGACGAACGCGCTGGCATAAGTCAGCGCGCAGGAGCTCTGGTTGCCGCTCATGTTCAGGAGCCTTTCCACCGGGCCGATCGCCGCACGCGAGATCAATCCGATGGCGGCGACGAACATGATTCCATAGCCGGCGGTGAATTGCGGGCCGAACAACCACAATAATGGCTTGCCGCATGCGAGCAGAAGCAGCGTCGCGGCGAGCGAGGGCCAGAACGTCCACTTGATCGCATGCTTCACATAGGCGGACAGCCGTTCGGTGTCGCCGCTCGTATAGTATTCGGTAAAGCGATGCGCGGTGGTGGTCGCCATCGCGTAATGGATGAAGGACACCAGCGCGAGCGTTTTCACCACCGCGAAATAAAGACCGACTTCTTCGGATGACCGGAAATGCTCCAGCACCAGAATGTCGGTGTAGGACAGCAGCAGGTAGAAGCCTTCCACCATCATGATGGGGAGCGACAGCTTGAGCCAGCTTGTGAGCGCGTAGTCGCGCGGGCCGCGCTCCACTTCGGCGTGCAACTTGCGGTTCAGAATGAGCATCTGCCCCGTCACGGAGATCCATACTGCAGCAGCGCTCGCCATCATGGCGGCGGTGGCCTCGAGATGCAGGCCGAGCGCGACCATGCCCGCCGTGAACGCGATGATCAGCGTCTGGCGGACGATGAATTGCGGCATCAGTCCGAGGCGAATCCAGTCATGTGAGCGGGCGATGCCGTCCTGCATGTTGGCGACGACGAAGGCCGGCAATATCAGGCAGCCGATGTAAAGCGGCGTCGCCATGCCTGCTTCGAGCCATGGCGTCACGAGATGGACGATGCTGGCGAAAACGAGGGCCATCAGGGTCGATGCGCCGAGCACCATCAGACGGCTGCCGAGCAGGAAGCCGCGCAGGAGGGCCTGCTGGCCGCTGCTGCGATATTCGGGAATGAGTTTCTGTGCCGAAACGGCTAGGCCGAAATCGAGCATGCTGCCGACCAGCAGCACCCAGGTCCAGACATAGACGTAGATGCCGTATTCCGATCCGCTCATCCAGCGCGCCAGCAGAATCTGCGCCAGATACGCAAGGCCGGCGCTGAGCACGCGGATGGCAAATACGGCGCTCGCGAGACGGCTGGTCAGCGAGGCCTCGTTGGTGCCTCCCAACATGCCGCGTAGCCGCTCCAGCCAGGTCGATAGGCGGTTCGTCGAGCTTTGAGCGTCCATGAGGGCCAAGGGGCGGTGATCCGTCTGCCGCATCTGCGGCGATGGTCCGACCTAGCAAGGATTCGTTAAGATATGGTTGGGCGGCGGGCCTATCCCTTGAAGCCGCCATCGGCGAGGAAGGCCGCTTCCTCCGCTGTCGTCTGCCGCCCGAGCACGGTGTTGCGATGGGGGAAGCGTCCGAATTTGCGGATGATGTCGGCGTGCAGTTCGGCGAACGCCAGATTGTTGGCGTTGCCGAACGCGCGGAACACCTCGACGCAGCGAAGCTGGTCCTTGGGATCTTCCGAATGCATCAGCGGCATATAGACGAAGGCGCGAAGGTCGGGGCCAATGCGCTGGTCCATGCCCTGCGCGACGGCGCGCTTGGTGAGGGCGAGCGCCTGCGGGTCGGTCGAGAACGCCTCGGCGCTGCCGCGAAACATATTCCGTGGAAATTGATCCAGCACAATGATCAGCGCCAGCATGCCGTCGGCGGTCTTTTCCCAGTCGGCATGGCGGCCGTTGCGGGCTTCCTGCCATAGCGTGTGAAAACGCGCGCGTACGTCGGCGTCGAAATCCGCATCCGCCTTGAACCAGCGGTCCTCGCCGGCGTCACGCCAGAACGAGATGATGTCGTCGGGAGAAAACGAAGTTGTCATCGATCAGTGTTTTGCCATTTCTTCATCGCGCAGCGCGCGGCGGAGGATTTTTCCGACATTGGATTTCGGCAGCTCGTCGCGGAATTCGATGTGCCGCGGCGTCTTGTATTTGCTGAGCTGCTCGGCGGCAAAATCGTGCAACGCCTGCTCGGTGAGGTTTGGGTCTTTTCTGACAACAAAAGCCTTCACCACCTCGCCGGACTTTCCATCCGGAGCGCCGATCGCCGCGCACTCCCGCACGCCGGGATGGCTCGAGAGCACTTCCTCGACTTCGTTCGGATAGACGTTGAAGCCTGACACCAGGATCATGTCCTTTTTCCGATCCACGATCCGAAGATAGCCTTCGGCCGATAACACGCCGATGTCACCGGTGCGGAAAAAGCCGTCCGCCGTCATCGCCTTCGCGGTCTCGTCGGGCCTGTTCCAGTAGCCCTGCATCACCTGAGGGCCGCTGGCGCACACCTCGCCGCGCTCGCCGACCGGCATCTCATGATCGGAGTCGTCGCGAATCGAAATCATGGTCGACGGCAGGGGCAGTCCCACGGTGCCGTTGAAGCTGTCGATGTCGGACGGGTTGCAGGTCAGCACCGGCGACGTTTCGGACAGGCCGTAACCTTCCGCGATGGCGCAACCGGTGCGCTTCTTCCATTCCTCGGCGACCGTGCGCTGCACCGCCATGCCGCCGCCCGCGCAGGCGATCATCTGGCTGAAGTCGATGTCGTCAAATCCCGGCGCGTGAAGCAGCGCGTTGTAGAGCGTGTTCACCGCAGGCAGGCTATGAACGCGGTACTGCTTCAATTCCTTGATGAAGCCGGGAATATCGCGCGGGTTGGGAATAAGGAGGCTTGCGCCGCCCGCGCGCAATGTCAGCAGGAAGCAGGCACTGAGTGCGAAGATATGATAGAGCGGCAGCGCGCAGACCTGAAGGAATTGGCCTTCGACAGGCTTTTTCTTCAGTGCCGGTTGTAGCCATGCATCGTTCTGCAACACGTTGGCGACGATGTTGCGATGAAGCAGCACGGCACCCTTGGCGACGCCGGTGGTGCCGCCGGTATATTGCAGGAAGGCGATATCGTCCGGGCCGAGCGTAGGTTTCTTGAAGGCGATGCCGCGCCCTCGCGCCAAGGCATCGTTGAACGACACCGCGCTCGAAATCGAGAAGGCGGGGACGAGCTTCTTGACGTGCCGCACCACGAAATTGACGATCCTGCCCTTGAAGCCCATCAGGTCGCCGAGCGAGGCCACGATGACATGCCGCACCGGGGTGACGGTCAACGCCCTTTGCAGCGTGTGCGCGAAATTTTCCAGCACAACGATGGCGTCTGCGCCGCTGTCCTTGAGTTGCACCTCAAGCTCGCGCGGCGTGTAGAGCGGATTGATGTTCACCACGACGAAGCCCGCGCGCAGAATCGCGGTGGACGTAATCGGATGCTGCAGCACATTCGGCATCATCACGCCGACGCGTGATCCCTTGGGCAAGCCGAGGCTTTGGAAATAAGCGGCGAGAGCGGCGGAGAACTCGTCATATTGCCGGTAGCTTAGCGACTTTCCCATGCAGGTGAAGGCCGTGCGGGCGGCGAAAGCCGCCATGCTTTCTTCGATCAGGTCGACGAGGGAGGCGTAATGGCTTGCATCGATATCCGCCGGTATGCCGGGCGGATAACTTTTGAGCCAGATACGTTCCATGACATCTCCCGAGGCGGCGCAGCCACTCTTGGAACGAGTATCGGAGAGCGGCTGGCTCAAGGCAAGGCGCAGGGTCTGCGCGATCAGGATGCGCACCGAACATTTTGCCGCGCGCTCTTGTGATGCGGCAGCATCACCGCATCGTCAGGTTTTTGGTGCGGTGTCTTTTTGCGACGTGGCGGGTTTTGGCTTCGGCTTGGCGGAAGCGTTCGCCGTGGGCTTCTTGGCCGGGTGAGCAACGGGCTTCGCGTGCACTGCGGGCTTCGTGGAGGACGCTGGCGCAGGTTTGGCCGCAGGCTTCGCAGCCGGAGCAGCCGACGCTGTCGCGGTGCGCTTGCCACTGCTCGCTGCGGCCTGCTTCGGTGCAACGGGCGTATCTGCAGGCTTGGCCGCCTGTCTGGCGTGCTTGTGCGCGCCATGCTTGGCAGCTCTGGCTTTGCGGAGTGCCTTGCCCGCTGCGGCCTGTTTGGCGGCTTCTTCGGCATTGGCGGCAAGCAGCGCAGAACCGCTGCGCGTGGGGCCCGTATAGACGATGATCGGCTGCGCCTGCACGGCCGGGACCGACAGGATGTCCGACGCCTTGATGTTGACCTGAAGCTTGGCGAGCGCGAAGGCGGGGTTCGCGGAGTCGCTCTTGTTGTCGAGCGTGATCTCGACATCGTCGTCCTCGTCCTCGGCGGCGGGACGCTTGCGATGCGGACCGCAGACCTGATCGCGCAGGTTTGGCGGCGCGGCGTCGATCGGCGGCAATTGTTCGACCGTGCCGAGAGAGGGTTTCAGCCAGGCAAGCTTGCTGTGATTGAATCCCTTTTCCAGAAGCTGTGCGGCCTTGATCGTGCGCTGGGCCGATGAGGGCGCGCCGAGCACCACCGCGATCAGATGCTTGTCGTTACGCGTGGCGCTGGCGACGAGATTGAAGCCGGAGGCGCAGATGAAACCGGTCTTCATGCCGTCCGCGCCGGGATAGCGGCCGATCAGCTTGTTGAAGTTCATCGTCACGCGGCGGCCGAATTTGATGCCGGGCAGGTGGGCGAAATACTCGTACTCGGGCAGGTCGCGATAGAAGGCGCGCGCTAGAATGCCGATATCGCGCGCCGATGAAATATGTGCGTCGTCGGGCAGGCCGTTGGGATTGACGAAATGACTCTGCGTCATGCCGAGTTGACGGGCGGTCTCGTTCATCATGCCCGCGAAACCCTCGATGGAGCCACCGACGCCTTCGGCGAGCACGACCGCCATGTCATTCGCCGATTTCACCATCATCATCTTCAGCGCGTTATCGACCGTCACCGTCGTCCCAGCGGGGAAACCCATTTTCGAGGGGGCTTGCGCGACCGCGTTCGGCGAAACGGTGAGCAGCGTGTCGAGGCTGATGCGGCCCTGCTTCACCGCCGTCAGCGTCACATAGGCGGTCATGATCTTGGTGAGCGAGGCCGGATACCATGGCTGGGTGGCATTCTCGGCTTGCAGCACTTTACCGGAGTTGGCGTCGATCAGCAGATAGGCTTCCGCGTGGGCCGGTGTGGCTGAAGCGTGCAACGAAAACGCTGCGGCGATTGCGATCAGCCACATGCGAAATGCGCCGGAATGGCGAAGCATAAAATCAGTCACGCTTAAGTCCGGTTCGTTGTGGCGCCGGCGAAGCAGGCGAACACGTTGCGATGAAGCCGCTCTTGCGGATGCATGAAAACGGATGGAGCGACGCGGCAAACCTATACCGGCTTGGGCGCGAGAGAAAGCCTGTGAACGCTCCTTTCGGCAGTCTATCCGCCACGAACTGGGCCAAATTTCGTCGCGATCGGGCTTTCCTAAAGCTTCTCGATGGCAATCGGCGGCGCATCGCGGTCTGCTTCCTGCACCATGAACTGGGCCCGGGCGAGATTGGCAAAATATCCTCCCCGCGCAACCAGTTCATCGAAGGTTCCACTCTCGATCACACGTCCTTTATCGAACACGAGGATGCGCGTTGCATTGCGGATAGTAGAGAGGCGATGCGCGATCACGAACGTGGTGCGGCCCTCCATCACGGTGTCGAGAGCGGCGTTGACCTTGGCTTCGGTGACGGCATCGAGCGCGGAGGTTGCCTCGTCCAGAATGAGGATCGGCGGGTTCTTCAACAGCGCGCGGGCAATCGAGAGCCGCTGGCGCTCGCCGCCGGACAGCATGCGTCCGCGCTCGCCCGCATTTGTGTCGAATTTCTGCTCGCTGCGTTCGATGAAGTCGAGGGCCTGCGCGCCTTTTGCTGCCTGCCGCAATTCCTCGTCGGTTGCATCCGGCTTGCCGACTCGCAGATTCTCGGCGATCGAGCGATTGAACAGCAGCGCTTCCTGAAACACCACGCCGATGTTTCGCCGCAAGCCCGCAAGCGTGAGGGCGCGGATGTCCATGCCGTCGATCTTGATGACGCCGGATTGCGGATCGAATGCCCGGTGCAGCAGCGCGATGGCGGTGGATTTGCCCGCGCCGGTTTCGCCGACCAGCGCGATGGTCTGGCCGGGCAGGGCGGTGAGTGACACGTCCTCGATCGCAGGCCGCTTGCCGTCGTAGGAGAACGACACGTCGTTGAATTCGACGAGCCCCTGCAGGCGGCCGGGGTCGATGGCGTCAGGCCGGTCACGCACGGCGGGAACGGCATCGAGGACGTTGAAGAACTCCTGCAGCCGCGGTGCCTCCATGAACACGCTGTTGACGAAGCCGACCACCTGCTCGAGCCGCTGGATCAGCATCGTGGCGAAGGAGACGAACATCACGATCTCGCCGACGCTGGTGAGGCCCTGCTGGTGAAGGATGATGCCGACGGTGAAAATCGCGAGCACGGTGATGGTGGTCGAGGCGCGCGTCATCACCGAAACCAGCGCCCACCATGATAGCACCGGCATCTGCGCGGCGAGCAGCTTATCGGCGATGCCGCGCAGGCCCTGAACTTCGGCGTCGATGCGCACGAAGCTCTGCACCAGCGCGACGTTGCCGAGCGCGTCGGAGGCGCGTGCGGACAGATTGCTGTACTGTTCCTCGACTTCGTTTTGCATGCCGTAGGTCTTGCGGACCACGAGCGTCGTCAGCGTCGTGAAGACGATGCACAGCACGAACAGGAGAATCGCGAGCCGCCAGTTGATGTAGAAGGCGAGCGGCAACAGCACGAGAAGCGAGAGCACGGATGCGAAGTGCTCGCGGAAGAACGACAGCCACAGCCGCCACAGTGCGTCGGTGCCTTGCAGCATCACCTTCATCAGCCGGCCCGAATGCGTGCCGGTGTGGAAGGTGAGCGGCAATTGCATGATGTGGTCGAAATAGCTTGTGAGAACGGCCTGGCGTTGCCGGTGCGACAGCCGGTCGGCATGCCAGGCGACGGCGGCGTTGCAGAGAATCGTGAACAGCCCGAATCCGACCCAGGCGGCGAGCAGGGGCCATGGCGTCTGCGCGGGGATCGCAGCAGCGGCATTGCCGGCGCCCGGATTGGCGGTCAGCACATCGATGATGCGGCCGAACAGGACCGGCTCGGCGAATTGCGCCGTCGCGAGCAGGAGATTGGCAAAAGCCAGAATCCAGGCCAGCCGGGCTTCGTCGCCGAGCTGATCGAGAACCCGTAGATAAAGACGGATAAGGGCCATGAAGAAAAACCGGTGCGGGGCAGACTTTGGCAAACCTGCCGCCGCCGTACAAGCGACTGACGGGGCTGGGTTCTTCGGTCGTGCCGGAGGCATGCGATGCGGCCAACTGTCGCTTGACGAAGGCGCTCGGAACCCCATGTTCTGACAAGGGTTTCTTTCAGGGCTGTTCGGCTCGCTTTCAGGAGGAGCAGATGCCAGGTCAGATCCGATCGATCTTCCTCGCAGGCAAGGGTGCGGCCTTTGTCCTTGCGACCACCATGCTTGTCACGGCACCGGGAGCAAGCCCCGCTCAAGCGGCCTCGACGGGCCTTTTGCAGGCTTCGGTACCGGCCATGAACGTCGCCGGGGAAAGACTGACGGATGTGAGCGCGCGCGCCAAGACACGTCATGCGAAACGTCATTACCGTCGGAACGATGCGGCGGCCGCCGCGATCTTCGGCCTTGCCGCGGGCGCAATCGGTGGTGCAATCGCGGAGTCCCGTCGTCGCGATTACTACCGGCAGAATTATTACTATGGCGGCGATCCCTATTACGGGCAGCCTTATTATGGCGGACCGGCCTATTACGGCGGCTACCGCTACTATCCTTACTGAGGAATGAAGTCGCGAGTCTGCGCCGGGGCTTATCGGCCCCGGCGTTCGTTTGTGACAATCATGCGGTCGGTGCGCGTTAACCCCGTGGCGACAAGGTTGGATTAGTTTGAAGGCATGAGTGATTCGCTTGAGCGGCTATACCGTGCGGTGATCGCTGCACGGAATCTCGATCCCGCCACGTCGCGGACAGCGAAGCTGTTTCAACGCGGCCCTTCCAAGATGGCGAGGAAACTCGCCGAGGAGGCCATAGAGGTCGTGATCGACGCGGTGAGCGGCAAGCAGGACGCCGTCGTCCGCGAAAGCGCCGACCTTCTCTACAATCTGACGGTTTTGTGGGCTGCCGCCGGCATCCGCCCGCAGGATATCTGGGACGAGATGGATCGCCGCGAGCGCGCTCAGGGGATCGCTGAAAAGCTGCCGAAGCAGAAGGCCGCCATCAAGACCGGCCCCGCCGGAATTCCGGCACCTCGCCGCCGGGTTTTGGCCCGGCCTGCGGCGACACGCTGATCATTGCAAGCTGACCCCATGCGACGCATGGACAAACGCGCGCCCGCGTGTTTCATCGCGCCATGCTGAGACGGATCTACGATTGGTGCATCGCCGCCGCCGATAAGCCCTACGCGTTGTGGCTGATGGCGGCCGTATCCTTTGCGGAAAGCTCCTTCTTTCCTGTTCCGCCGGACATCATGCTGATTCCGATGGCGCTGGCACGACCGCAGCGGGCTTGGATCTATGCCGGTGTCTGCACGGTGGCATCAGTTGCCGGTGGCGTGCTGGGCTATGCGATCGGGTCGTTGCTTTATGACTCCGTCGGGCAATGGCTGATCGGTCTTTATGGCTATGGCGACAAGGTCGATGCCTTCCGCGCGTCCTATGCCCATTACGGCGCATGGATCATCCTGCTGAAGGGCCTGACGCCGATCCCCTACAAGATCGTCACCATCACATCCGGCTTCGCCGGTTACGACATCTGGCTGTTCATCCTGCTTTCGGCGATCACGCGTGGCGCACGTTTCTTTATCGCGGCGGTCCTCTTGAATCGCTATGGCGAGACGATCCGCCATCACATCGAAAAGCGCCTCGGCCTCTGGGTCGCGATCGGCGCTGCGGTGCTGGTCGGGGGCTTTATTGCCGCGTTCAGGTTGTTCTGACCGGAACACCCTTGCGTGCCGCCGGTGGCGGGATAGTGTCCGGCTATGGGACGATGGCTTTGGCATCTGGGAATCCGGACTTGCTGCTTTGCGGCCGGATTTGCGGTGTGCACCTTGATGATTGCGGTACCGCTGCCTGCTTTGTCTCAAGCACTTGCGCCGTCCGGACAGACGCCGGACCCTACGCCACCGCCAGCCGCTCCCGCCATCGCGCCGCCATCGCCTTCTCCTGCACAGCCGTCCACGCCAGCCAAGCCGGCGCACAACCCGGGCCTCGTAGAAGAACTCGGCAAGCTGCTGAAGGATTCGGCCTCAAATCTCTCCTCGGGGTGGAAAGGCTCTCAGAAGACGCTGGAAGACCTTAACGCCAAGACCAAGGACGCAACGGAAAGCCTGACGCGAGTGCAGTCGGTCACGACCGGTCGGGCTGCCTGTCCGATGACGGCCAATGGAGCGCCCGATTGCAATGTCGCCGCAGAACAATTGTGCAAGGGCAAGGGATTCAAGAGCGGCAAAAGCCTCGATATCGAGACCTCCGAAAAGTGCTCGGCGAAGGTTTACCTGTCCGGGCGGACCGGCGCGCCGGGCGAGTGCCGCACCGAAAATTATGTGACGCGGGCGGTCTGCCAATAGGCGCCCTGACGGGCGAGCCGCTTATTTAGCATGCCAATTATTTTGCGCTGCATCATCGTCAATCTGTCGCGGCCAGTTCCACTTTCGCAACACTTCCTAAACCGCATTGGTATAGACATACAGTAACTGAGCGAGTCTGCACCTGTAACGGGTGTCGGACTCTCGTGGGCTATCGGCTGGCTCACGGCAACCCGGCATCCTGGCGTTCCCACGCGAAGAATCGCGCAGCGGAATTTCTTACAATTTTAGACCGCAGGTCATGACAAGAATTGTACAGGACGACATGGACTTCGATTCCGCGAAAGAGGTCGCGGACAGGGCCATGGATCATATGATCCGCGAGAACGTCCCACTGACTCCGAATAACTTCACCGTCTGGTTCAATTATTGCCTTGGCACGCCGCCGGACCTGAAACGGACGATCGACATCCTCGTCGGCAACAAGCGTAAATTCGACAGCTTCGTTTGCGACGATCTGCGCTCGCTGTATATCGCAACGCCGGGCGTCAACGCGCCTGCGGCCCAGAATATCTCCGAGCAGCTTGGTCACGTTATGGCTCAGGCGCAGCAGTATCTGGCGACTGCCATCACCGACAACCGCGACCATATCCGCGAAATCGACGGGGTTGCCACACAGGCAAACCAAGGGATCAATCCGCGCTCGCTGGTCGAGAGCCTGATGGGCGCGTTGTCGAGTGCCGCGAGCCGTGCCTCGATCCTCGAATCCAACTTCACCGAAGCCTCACAGGAGCTCGACACCATCCGCACCTCGCTGAGGGATGCGGAAGAGCGCGCCAAGACCGATACGCTGACGGCGCTGCCGAACCGCCGGGCGCTTGAGGAGTTCTTCCGCGTTGCGCAGATGCGGGCGATGGAAGTGGAAGATCCGCTGAGTCTTCTGATGCTCGACATCGACCATTTCAAGAAGTTCAACGACACCTACGGTCACAGCGTCGGCGATCAGGTGATCCGGCTGATCGCAAGCGTTTTGCGCGAGCGGGTGCGTGAGAACGACCTGCCTGCGCGTTATGGCGGCGAGGAATTGATCGCGGTGTTGCCCGGCGCAGATCTTGCGACCTGCCATGAGGTGGCCGAGCGGATTCGGACAACGGTTGCGGGCTGCCATCTCACCCGCCGTTCGACGGGTGAATCGCTCCCCGATATTTCGGTCTCGATCGGCGTGGCGCAATTCCGCCCCGGCGAATCGATGGCGACACTGATCGAGCGCTGCGATCGCGCGCTATACAAGGCGAAGGCGCAGGGCCGCAACTGCGTCGTCTCCGAAGACGATCTCACCGACGCCGATTGCGCGGCGTAAACGAGGCTCAATAGTCCCGTGGTGGCTTGCGGCGATGCCGAGGCGGTTTTGCCGGCTCGGTATACATCGGATTGATGTTGCAGTAAGCGACGCGGCCTGACGCCGAGGCCGCGCATTGGGCATAGGTGTCGTAAGCGCAGTCGCTTGCAGTGTCGTTGTGTTCGTAGAGGCAGTAGCGGTAGTTGCGCGCCTGCGCTGGAAGTGTGCTCCAAATCAATCCTGCCAGCGTAGACGCCAGAACGGCAGCCATCGAAATGCGCATGTGATCCTCCTCAGCGGGTCGGCAATTCAAGTCTGGTAATGGAAAGAGGTTCCGGCGCCGCGGCCGGTAAAAACGCGAACATATTGTTTGTGTCGAAGATAGCGCCGCGTATCAGGATGTCCATGCCCTGACTGGGGAAACTCTCCGAAGCAACTTGCGCTTAACTAAATGTAAGTTTGAAGCGCTACCCTGATATTGCACTTCGAATCATTTCTTCCCTGCAGCGCGGGGTCTCTAACGGAGTGTGGGGCCCTCCTGACGGGGCTCCCTTGAGATATGGAGCCTTTAGCAAAATGGGGCTCCAAATGTCATTGCTATCCAACACCAAAATTCTGATCAAAATTCTTGCGGTCGTTGTCCTGATGGCGGGTATCGCAGCCGGCTTGAGTTGGCTCGGCATTCATTCCATGGGCTCAATGAATGACGATGCAGTACAAATGAGTGCGGCGGCCAAGCGCGCCGTGAAGGCCGCCAGGGCCAATCTCGATATTGTCGCGATGAGCCGCGCGGAATTCGACATCGCGATGGATCCGCGTCCCGAAAACGTCGCTGATGCAAAAAAGCAGATCGAAACGGAATTGAAGGCCTTCAACGCGCGGATGGCGGATATTGAGCAGACACACGACGCGAAAGCCAAGGCGATGATCCTGCCGGCAAAGGATGCGGTCGAGGCGTACGAGAAGGACGTCCGCAATACGCTGCAGATCGCCGAACAGTTGAAGAACGTGCAAGTGAACGTGGAAACGGAAGGGCTTCGCCAGGCCGCTTTCAAGAGCAAGGAAGCCGCCGGCAAGGCGAGGGCTCAGATCAAGGCGATCGCGGACAGGCTGGAAGAAACCGTCCAGGAAGAAGCCAGGGCATCGACGGAGGAATATCAGTCCATCTCGAATACGATGATCGTCATAGCGGCAATCGGTGTCGTCATCGGAATGGTCGCGGGCACTCTGCTGGGCATCTTCGGCATTACAAAGCCGATACGGATGCTGGCGAGGGTCATGACCCGGCTCGCCGGAAATGACATGTCTGTCGATATCCCCGGCACCGCCCGCAAGGATGAGATCGGCGACATGGCCGGCGCGGTGCAGGTCTTCAAGAACAATATGATTGAGGCCGAACGGCTGCGCGCCGAGCGGACCGAGAGTGAGGCGCGTGCGGTGAAACAACGCAAAGCGGACATGTATAAGCTCGCTGACGGTTTCGAGGCGGCTGTGGGCGAGATCATCAAAACCGTGGCCTCTGCATCGACCGAGCTTGAAGCTGCTGCCGACTCGCTGACAAAGACGGCCGCGATCACCCAGCAATTGTCCACGAGTGTGGCATCCGCCTCCGAGGAGGCCTCGGCGAGTGTGCAGTCGGTGGCGTCGGCAACTGAAGAAATGGCGTCATCCGTTCAGGAGATCGGTCGCCAGGTCGAGGCGTCATCGAAGATCGCGGGCGATGCCGTCATGCAGGCAGACATGACCGACAAGCGCATCATGACGCTGAGCAACGCCGCGACCAAGATTGGCGATGTTGTCGAACTGATCACGACGATCGCGGAGCAAACCAATCTGCTGGCGCTGAATGCAACCATCGAAGCGGCGCGGGCGGGCGAGGCAGGCCGGGGCTTCGCCGTGGTGGCGACCGAAGTGAAGGCGCTGGCGGAGCAGACCGCCAAGGCCACGCAGGAAATTGCCGGGCAGATCGGCGAGATCCAGACATCGACCAGCGATTCGGTTACCGCGATCAAGGAGATCAGCACGACGATCAGCGAGATTTCGGTGATTACGACAACCATCGCCGCTGCTGTCGAGGAGCAGGGTGTCGCGACACAGGAAATCGCACGCAATGTCCAGCAGGCGGCGACCGGAACGAGCGAGGTCGCCAACAACATCGGCGAGGTGAACAGAGGTGCGACGGAGACGGGCTCGGCGTCGAGTCAGGTGCTGGCGTCGGCACAGTCGCTGTCGAACGAGAGCAATCGTCTCAAGCTTGAAGTCGAGCACTTCCTCGCCAGTGTGCGGGCGGCTTAAACAGAGCACCGGTACAGAGCGGGAGGTTCGCGAACATGCGCGATCAACGGCGAACCCCCGCGGCCGTGGTTCTAATATAAGCCATTGATTTATATTGATAATGCGAATGCCGCTGGGGCGGGATATAAGTAGCGCGAGCAGGTGTTGGTGCCCCTGGCCGGAATCGAACCAGCACTCCTTGCGGAACTCGATTTTGAGTCGAGCGCGTCTACCAGTTCCGCCACAGGGGCGCTTGCAGCACGGGTCAGGCGCGGCGAGCGGGCGGACTATAGCCAGCGGCGTCGGCGGGTCAACCGGCTGTGATCCTGCCTCTCTCGACACCTGCCGGAGGGCGCGCTAGGAGCGGACGAGCCCGGAGGCAGGCCTTGTCTGACGCTATTTTTTCATCCGACCAACCGGCGCGGTCGCGCGCTTTCCGGATGGCGCTGGCGATCTGTGTGATTGCGTTCGCCACCATCGCGGGGGCTTGGTTCTTCCAGCTCGTGCTCGGTATCCGGCCCTGTCCGATGTGCCTTGAGCAGCGATACGCCTATTACATCGGGATTCCGCTTGCCGCTGTACTGGCCATGGTGGCCGCCCGCGAGGGACCCCGCTCCCTGCTGGTGGCGGGATTTGCGGTGCTGTTCTGTGTGACGGTGTTCAACAGCGCCTTCGGCGCTTATCACGCCGGGGTCGAATGGGGCTTCTGGCCCGGGCCGACCGAATGCACCGGGTCGGCCGTTGATTTCGGCAATCCGGGCAATCTTCTGGAAAACCTCAAGACCGCCAAGGTCGTACGCTGCGACGAGGTGCAGTGGTCTTTCCTCGGCCTGTCGCTGGCGGGTTATAACGCGCTGATCTCGGCTCTGATGGCGGCGCTGGCCGGATGGGGCCTGCTTGGTCTGGGCCGCCGCCCGGCATGAGGCCCTTTTCCTGCGCGCAATGAAAAAGCCGGCGGTCAGACCGCCGGCTCAAGTTTCAGGGCAGGTGAGGTACGTCTACGCACGCAACAAAAAAGCTACTTCTTGGTCGCATCGCGCTTGCACTTGGAGCGGAACTTATGACGCTCCTTGCCGTGCAGCCCCTTCGCGTCGGCCTGCTTGGAGCAGTCGAGCGAGGCGGCGGAGCGCGGTTTCTCGGCCTTGGCGGCAGGCGCGAGCGTTGTTGGGGCCTGGGCGAGGGCGGGCCCTGCAAGCAGGCTGACGACGAATGCGGTGCCGATGGCGCGAGACAGGAATGTCATGGTTGAGCCTCAAGTTCAGGCCTACACCCTGTCTCCCGGTGGATGAACTGTTCATGAATGGCCGAAGCGGGCGGCATCGGAAGACGATATTTTAGATCACGGCTTTCGTTCATCCGTTGAAACCCTCCGGCGCTGCGCTAGGATCGGGCCCTCTTCATTTTAGGAGGCAGGCGATGGTTTTTCAGTCGAAATTACTTTTTGCTGCTGCCACGGCGGGTTTGATGGCCCTCGTTGCGGCAAGTCCGGCAAGCGCGCTGTCGATGACGGAATGCAGCGCCAAATATAAAGCAGCGAAGGCCGATGGCTCGCTTGGCGGTCAGAGCTGGAAGGATTTCCGCAAGGCCAAATGCGGCGCCGAGGCCACGGCTGCTCCGGCTGCGGCACCTGCGCCAGCCACCGCGGCAGCAAAACCCGCCGCCAAGCCTGCGACCAAGCCAGCGGCCGCCCCTGCGGCGACGGCATCCGGCCCGGCTGTTTTCCCGAATGCCGTTGCGGCGAAATACGCGTCCGAGAGCGCGGGCAAGGCTCGCATGCACACCTGCGTGGACCAATACAACGCCAACAAGGCCTCCAATGCCAACGGCGGCCTGAAGTGGATTCAAAAAGGTGGCGGTTATTACAGCGAGTGCACCAAGCACCTGAAGGGCGGCTAGCCTTACCCCTCGTGGGGCATTCCTGCGAGATATGATGGTCATCGCGGCGGATGGATGGGCGCAGGCCCGTCACCCGCCGCGATACTTTTATCTATCGTGTCACGAGGCGTTTTATGCGATGGCGCGATCGATTATTTGCCCGCGCTTCCTGCGCCTTGCGAGGTGGTGCGACCGGATTGCCGACGCCATTGGTATACAAAATATCAGACGTTGATTTGCATCATGCAGCAAGCATTCCGGCATTAACGCTGGACAGTTGAATCGCGATTTTATTTTCTGCGTGTGGTAGTCGGTGACCGTGACGTTGCCTCAGGACAACGGTCAGGTTCAGGTGAATGACGATAACTGCATGGGCCCCGCGAAGCCGGCCGGGTTTTGGATTTTCGACATTTCACGGTAGCCGCCGCGTTTTTGCGGCGCTTGCCGTTTTTATTGTGATCGGTGCGATTGCCGTGTGGGAAATCGCATCGGCGATGTCGTCGCGCGCGCTGCGCGAGATCGAAGCGGCGGGCTTTCAGCGGATCGAGCTTTATTCGAGCACGGTTTCGAACGCACTCGCGACCTATGCCTATCTTCCGTCGGTGCTTGCGCGCGACAGCGAGATCGTCGCCGCTGTCAGCGGGGATGATGCATCGGCGGTCGCTGCTGCAAACGCCAAACTGAAACTGACGAATGAAAATGCGCGAAGCGCTGCGATCTATGTGATGGACACCTCGGGGCTGACCCGCGCGTCCAGCAATTTCGACAGCCAGTGGTCGTTTGTCGGGAAGAACTATTCGTACCGGCCCTATTTCATCCAGGCGATGCAGGGGCAGTCGGGGCATTTCTACGGCGTGGGAACGACCACGAATCTCGCCGGCTATTTCATTTCCAGCCCGATTTATGCGGGCGGCACGATCGTCGGTGTCGTGGTCGTCAAGATCGACCTTGAGCCGTTGCAGGCCGAGTGGGCGAGCGGCGGCGAACGTCTGTTCGTTATGGACCGGAACAAGGTCGTGATCCTGTCGAGCTATCTCGGCTGGAAGTATGGAATGCTGCACGTGCTCGGACCGGGCATCGCCGAAGAACTGAAGGAAACGCAGGAGTACGGCAACGCGAATCTGCATGTTCTGGCGTTCAAGAGACTCGGCAGTCTTGCCACGCATTCCTCGGTGGTGGACTTCGAGAAGCGCCGCTATCTGATGCAGACCCGGGATTTTGGCGATGACGGCTGGACCATCGGTTATCTGAGCGATATCGCGCCGGTGAATGCCAAGTGGCGCGAGGTCATGATCTCGAGTGGCGCGGTTCTTGCGCTCCTCGTGCTGATCGGGTTGTTCTTCTGGCAACGGCGGCTGCGCCTGCATACCGAATTGCACGCCCGCAAGGCGGTCTCCGAAGCGTTGCGGGTGGCGCACGATCAGCTCGAGCAGAAGGTGTGGGAGCGAACGCTCGATCTGCAGGCGGAAATATCGGAGCGCGAAAAGGCCGAGCTCGAACTGCGCGCGACGCAGGAGGAGTTGATCCATGCGGGCAAGATGGCGGCGTTGGGGCAGATGTCGGCGGCCATCGCTCATGAAATCAACCAGCCGCTCGCTGCGATCCAGACCTATTCGGCGAGCACCCGCCTGCTTTATGAGAAGGATGACAAGCAGGGCGTCAGCGCCAATCTGGACATGATCGCGAGCCTGACGAAGCGCCTTGCGGGCATCACCAGCCATCTGCGGACCTTCTCGCACAAGTCCGCGATGAAGCGCGATCCGGTGTCGCTGGAATATTGCGTCGACCGGGCATTGGCGCTGCTGCAGACGACGATCGACCATGCGGATATCGAGATCGATCGCGCGGTGCCCGATGATGCGATGGTCTGCGGCAATGAAATCCGGCTCGAGCAGGTGCTCGTCAACCTGATCCGGAATGCGATCGACGCGATGCAGGGGCAACCCGTGCGGAAGCTGACGCTTCAGGCGGTTCGTGATCACGATTTCTGGGTCCTGAAAGTCGGCGACACCGGCTCGGGCATCAAGGAAGAGAATCTTTCGAAACTGTTCGAGCCGTTTTTCTCCACCAAGAATGCGGGCGTGGGATTGGGGCTCGGGCTGTCGCTGTCTTATACGATCATCCGCGGGTTCGGCGGAACGGTGACGTGCGAGAACAACCTCGATGGGGGCGCTTCGTTTTACGTGAAGCTGCCGATAGTCAATGATGCCGGTAATCATGCCTGAGAACAACCAAGTCATTTTCGTCGATGACGAAGCCGCCATGCGCGAATCCATGAAGCAGTGGCTGGCGCTCGCCGATATCGACGCCACCATCCTGTCGTCGGCGGAGGATGCGCGCGCGATCATCGACCGGCAGTTTTCCGGAGTCGTGCTCACAGATGTTCAGTTGAAGAAGATGAGCGGGCTCGATCTGCTTCAGGAATGCCTTGCGATCGATCGCGATATCCCGGTCGTGCTGCTGACCGGCCACGGCGACGTGGCGATGGCGGTCGATGCGATGAAGCAGGGTGCTTACGACTTTCTCGAGAAGCCCTTCGATCCGGATCGGTTGATCGGTACGGTGCGGCGGGCCTGCGAGATGCGCCAGCTCGTGCTGGAGAACAGGCGCTTGCGGCTGGATGTGACATTCGGCAACCGGATCGAGCGGCGCCTGGTCGGCATCTCGCCGGGAATCCGCCAGCTTCGCGCCGATATCCTCGAACTTGCCGCGACGCCGCTCAATGTCGTCATTCGCGGCGAAACCGGCACGGGCAAGGAGCTTGTCGCCAGATGTCTGCACGAGTTCGGGCCGCGCAGCGAGCATCCGTTCGTTGCGGTGAACTGCGGTGCTATTCCCGAGACGATGTTCGAGAGCGAGTTCTTTGGCCACGAGCAGGGTGCATTCACCGGAGCGGTCGGCAAGCGGATCGGCCGGCTGGAATATGCGCACAAGGGGACGCTGTTTCTCGACGAGATCGAAAGCATGCCGCCTGCGTTGCAGGTCAAGGTGCTGCGTGCGTTTCAGGAGAAGGCGTTCGAGCGGCTCGGCTCCCATAAATCGATCCCGTTCGATGCGCGCATCGTGGTCGCGGCTAAGGTCGATCTGTCCGAGGCGGTCAAGGGAGGCAGTTTCCGGGAAGATCTCTATTACCGGCTCAACGTGTCTGAATTGACGATCCCGCCGCTGCGCGCGCGGCTACAGGACATCGGTCTGTTGTTCGAGCATTTTGTCGCCGAAACCGCGGCGGCGCAAAACCGCAAGAGCCGGGAGATTACTGCTGTCGATCTGACGAGCCTGCTAAGCCATACGTGGCCGGGCAACGTGCGCGAACTGAAGAACGTCGCCGAACGCTTCGCGCTCGGGCTGAGCGTTGGCGGAAAGGCTGGAGGCGCGGTAGTCGCGGGCGGTCAGGCGCTGCCGCAGTCGCTGGCCAATCTGGTCGCCGACTTCGAACGCGGCGTTATCGAAAAAGCGCTACTCGCAAGCGAGGGCAATGTCGCGAAAGTCCTTGAGATGCTCGATATCCCGCGCCGCACGCTGAACGAGAAGATGACGCGCTACGCGATCGAGCGGAAGGATTATTGCCGTCCGTGAGGCGAACGGCGGAATTTGGCTCATCGATGCGTTTTGCTCGGCGATAATCTGCCGATATCCGCAGGCTATTTCACGCCCGTTTCATTCTCCTTCTGAAATGACTGAGTTTTTGGGATTGGCATCGTTCTTGCGATCCTGACGGCAAAGGGCGGCAAACGCCCTGGCGTCTGGGAGGGCGCCGCCGTTGCGGACTTGAGCCGGCAACCTTTCTTTCCTTCCAAAACGATCAAGCCACGCCGGTTCACCGGCGGGAAGATTCTGTCCTGTGAGGAGACGTCTATCATGAAGTTTCGTGCTGTCATTCTGTCTATCGCCATGGCTGTGGGCATTCAGTCCGCGCATGCCGAGGATGTTGTCCGTCTGGGCAATTTGAAGTTCGCTCACTATGGAGCCGTCTCCTACATGAAGGAGATTGCGCCGGAGTTCGGCCTCAAGGTCGAGGAGCGGATTTTCGCCAAGGGTCTCGACATCATGCCGGCCATTCTCGCCGGTGAGATCGACGTTGCCGCGAGTGCTCTCGATGCCGCGATTGCCGGGCGTTCCGGCGGCGCGCCGATCTACGTGGTCGCGGGCTTCGCGAAAGGGGGCGTGCGTATCGTCGCCTCGAAAGCGAGCGGCATTCATTCGGTCGCCGACTTCAAGGGCAAGAAAATCGGCGTGGCTCGCGGCGGCGCTCAGGAGCTTCTGCTTCTGGCGGAGCTGTCGAAGGCCGGCCTGACCTGGTCGGACAAGCCCGGCAAGGATGTGCAGATCTACTATCTCGCCTTCGCCGATCTCAATCAGGCGCTGATCGGCGGCCAGATCGATGCGATCTGCCAGTCCGAGCCACAGGCCGCCCAGGTCATCAACAAGGGCGCGGGCGTCGAGATTCTGAAGCCGTACGACACCGAGATGGGCGAGCCGATCCGCGCGCTCGTGATGACCGAGAAGATGTACAAGGAGCGTCCTGACGTTGCGAAGCGCTTCATGCAGTTGTTCGTGAAGGCGACCCAGACTTTCAAGAACGATCCGGCGCTGGCCGAGAAGTATGTCCGCACCAGCCTGTTCAAGGGTCAATTGAGTGAGCAGGACTACAGGGACGCAATGTCGAACGCGTCGTTCTCCTACGACATCGACCTGCATCACGTTCAGGTCACGACCGACATGATGCAGAAGTTCGGTGTCGGCCGCATGGTCGCGCCCCCGAAGGCTGCCGACTGGACCAAGCTCGATCTCCTGAAGGCCGCGAAGGCCGATTTGAAGATCAATTAAGGGGCGCGTGATGTCCAAGCGTACTTTAACAGAGAAAGGTGGTCGCCTGTTTCGGGCGACCATCATCCCCATCATGGTTCTCGTGGTGTGGCAGGCGTTTTCGTCGGCTCATATTCTCAGCCCGATCATCCTGCCGGGTCCGCTTGCGGTGATCCAGAAGTGGTGGGCCTATTTGCTGCCGCCGCTGCCCCGCAATCCGCTGACGGATAGCTGGCTGTCGTGGGCGCTGTCGGGCGAGCTTCCGCTCGATGCTTTTGCGAGCTTCCAGCGCGTCGTCGTCGGATTTCTCATTGGGGCCGGTCTTGCGTTGCCGCTCGGCCTCCTGATGGGCGCGAACGACAAGATCTACCGGCTGTTCAATCCACTGATCGAAGTGCTCCGTCCGATTCCGCCGATCGCCTATATTCCCCTGGCGATCCTGTGGTTCGGCCTTGGCAATCCGCCGGCCTATTTTCTTATCAGCATCGGGGCTTTCTTTCCCGTGCTGCTGAACACCATCGCCGGCGTGCGCCATGTGGATGGCATTTATATCCGCGCCGCGCGCAACCTCGGCGTCAGCCAGTACCAGATGTTCGTGCGGGTCATCCTGCCGGCGGCAACGCCGTACATCCTGTCGGGCGCGCGCATCGGCATGGGCACGGCGTTCATCGTCGTGATCGTGGCGGAGATGATCGCAGTCAACAGCGGGCTCGGCTTCCGTATTCTGGAAGCGCGCGAGTACTTCTGGTCCGACAAGATCATCGCCGGAATGTTCACGATCGGCTTTCTCGGCCTGGGCATCGATACCGTGATGACCCGTATCAACAATCACCTTCTGCGTTGGCATAGAGGTATCGATGCGTGAAGCAGTGCGTAAGGACAATGTCATGATCATGGACACGCCGATTCTCGCCGGACGTCAGCGGGAGGACATCCAGATCAAGGTCGAGGGCGTGCAGAAGCGGTTCGGCACCGCCCAGGATACAGTGACGGCACTCAAGGACATCAACCTCGAAATCAGCGATGGTGAGTTCGTCTGCCTGCTCGGACCGTCCGGCTGCGGCAAGTCCACCTTGCTGAACGCGATTGCGGGATTTTCTCCTCCGACGGAAGGGCGGATCACTGTCGAGGGCAAGGATGTCGTGGCGCCGGGGCCCGACCGGGGCATGGTGTTTCAGGAATATGCGCTGTTTCCCTGGATGACGGTGCGCCAGAACATCGCGTTCGGCCTCGAGATCCAGAAACGCCCGCTGGTGGAAATCGACGAGCGGACCGAGACGCTGATGCACAAGCTGAAGCTGCAGGACTTCAAGGACCGCTTCCCGAAGGATCTGTCGGGCGGCATGCGTCAGCGCGTGGCGATTGCCCGTGTCCTGGCGCTGAATTCGCCGATCATGCTGATGGACGAGCCGTTCGGCGCGCTCGATGCGCTGACGCGGCGATCCCTGCAGGATGAGCTGCTGCGGATCTGGGCCGAGCTGAAGAAGACCATCATCTTCGTCACGCACAGCATCGATGAATCGATCTATCTCGCCGACCGCATCATCGTCATGACCTATCGCCCCGGCACCGTGAAGGCCGACGTTCGTGTCGAGATCGAGCGCCCGCGCGATTCGACGCGGGCCGAGTTCAACGACCTGAAGAAATACCTGACGTCGCTGGTCATGAAGGAGCAGGAGCGGTTTGCGGAGGACGAAGGCAAGCTCGCCGGGCTTCGCGGTTAAAGGCCGAGTTGCGAAATGGGGATTCGCGGCCGGATCAGCTTTGGTTTCGCAACGACGCTTCTCATGCTGCTTGTCGTGGCATGTACGGCGGTGGTTTCGTTCCGGAGTCTCGGAAACTCGGTCGCGGATTTGAGCGCCGTGGCTTTCACGCGGGTTGCGGCGTCCTACAATCTCGAGCAGCAGGCCAACCTCGCGGCGCAGGCGGCGCAATCGTGGATCGCGTCGGACACGCCGGAAAGCAAGGCGGAATTCCAGCAGGCTGTTGCGGCGATGCGATCGAATCTCGATCGCATGCCTCAGGGGGATTCCATGAGCGGCGTGAAGGAAGCGCGCTCGCTGATTCAGCAATTTGAAGCCATTGTCGGGCAGGGCGCTGCTGCGGCCGCGGACGGCCGCAAGCAGATCGGAATTCTCAAGCAGAAAAGCCATGCCGCCACATGGCTTGCGCAGGAGTTTGCCTCGACGGCCGAACAGGATCTGTCGGGGTTGATGGTGAAGACGCCGGAGGAAAAAGAAAAGGCGTATGCCGCGAGCCAGAACGCAGGCAAGGTCGAGCGCGGCATTCTGGCCACGCGGGTGGCCGAGCAGGCCTTCATGATCGAGCGGCAGCAGTCCTTCCTCAATCAGTTGAGGCAGCAGTTCGATTCGCTGGGCGAGTTGTTCGGCGAGATGGAATCGGCGTCGAGCGACGACGTGCAGATCCTCAAGATCAAGGCAATCCGCAAGGCCACGGGCGACTACACGGCGGCCTTGAATGCGTGGGTCAAGAACGATGCGGTGCTGGCCAAGACACGCGCGAACATCCGCGAGGCGCAGGATCAATTGATTTCGGTCGCGCACGGGCTCGCGGAGAGGGCCGGCAAGGACGGCGCGGAAACGGCGGGCGCCGCCGGTGAATTCATCCGCAGTTCGACATGGCGGTTGATTGTGATTTCCGCGCTGGCGGCGATCCTGACGGTGGTCATCGCCTTGGCGATCGCGGGCAATCTCGTCCGGCCGATTGCGGGCATGACGGTCGCTATGCGCGAGCTTGCCGGCGGCGCCGTAAATGCCGAGGTGCCTTCGCTCGGGCGGCGGGATGAGATCGGCACCATGGCGAAAGCGCTGCTGTTTTTCAAAGAGGAGATGATCCGCTCTAACGCCTTGGCCGACGAACGCCTGCGCGAACAGGATGCGAAAGCGGCAAGGGCGGCCAAGATCGAGGAATCGATCCAGGAATTCAAGGGAACCATCGGCGCCATCGTCGACGACGTTGCGTCTTCGGCCGAGGCGATGAAAGCCGCCGCGCAGAGCATGACGAACACGGCCAGCGAGACGCTGGAGAAATCGAATCTGGTGGTGAGCTCGGCACGTTCGGCACTGGACGAGGCCGATCTGGTTGCGAAGGCTGCAAGCCAGCTCGCGGCCTCGATCGAGGACATCGGCGGCAAGGTGGAGCATTCGACACAGGTTGCGAGCAACGCCGCCAATGAAATTTCCAGAGTCGATGCGATGGCGGCCAATCTGTCGGACGTCTCGACCCGGATCGGCGAGATTGTCGAATTGATCGGACGTGTCGCCAAGCAGACGAATTTGGTTGCGCTGAATGCTTCCATCGAGGCGGAGCGCTACGGCGACGAAGGATTGGGCTTTAAGATCGTCGCCAAGGAGGTCAAGGCGCTGGCCAACGAGACGGCACAGGCGACAGAAAAGATATCGACCCAGATCGAGAGCGTTCAAAAGGCGGCATCCGGCGTCACTGCGGAAATCAACTCGATCAGCGAAAAGATATCGATCATGAACAACGTCTCCTCCAGCGTGTCCGAGGCTGTCGGAGATCAGAAGGCGTCGACGCATGAGATCGCCAAGAGCGCGGCCGAAGTCTCCGCCAGTAACGGCAGCGTACTCGAGATCATCACCACCGTCGGCACGTCCGCGACACGGACCGGCAGTGTGGCCGAGGAGGTGCTGTTCGCATCGGGTGATTTGTCCCGCCATGCGCAGGCCCTGCGGGAGATCGTCGATGGCTTTGTCGCCAGGATCAGCGTGGCCTGAAAAGAAAATCGCCCGGTCCTGAAGGGCCGGGCGATCGCGGGGTGTATTGGTGGCGCAGGTCAGGCCGCGCGGATTTGGCCCAGGAAGTTGTCGACCTGCTGCCGGAGTTGCTGTGCTTGCACGGATAGCACCTCCGCTGCTTCCCGGACGTTCCGCGCCGAATCGCCCGTGGACTTGGCGTCTTCCGACACGCCGCCGATATTGTCGGAGACAGCCTGCGTGCCCTGGGCGGCCTGCTGGGTGTTGCTGGAGATTTCCTGCGTGGCGGCACCCTGCTGCTCGATCACGGCGGCGATGGCGGTCGCGACCTCGCTCACCTCCATGATCGTGCCGCGGATGCCCTTCATCGCTTCCATCGAATCCTGCGCGACATTCTGGACGGCAAGGATTTGCGTCGAGATTTCCTCGGTCGCTTTGGCGGTCTGGCTTGCCAGCATTTTCACTTCGGATGCGACCACCGCAAAGCCCTTGCCGGCATCGCCTGCGCGGGCGGCTTCGATGGTGGCGTTGAGCGCCAGCAGGTTGGTCTGGGCCGCGATGTTGTTGATGAGATTGACCACGTCGCCGATCTTGCTCGCGGTTTCCGAGAAGCCTTTGACGCGATCATCGGTCTGCTGAACCTGCTCGACGGCGCGCAGCGCCGTGTCGGCCGCATGGGTGACCTGACGGCTGATGTCATGAATCGACACGGTCAACTCTTCGGAGGCCGCGGCAACGCTCTGGACGTTGGCAAACGCCGCGTTCGCCGCGCTGACCGCCGTCATGACCTGATCGTTGGTCCGATCCGAAATTTCAGACATCTCCTCGGAGGTATGGTTCATCTGCTCGGAGGACATCGAGAGCGCATCGAGTGCGCTGCCGATCTGTTGTTCGAAAGCGGCGATATGGGATTCCACGGTCTTTTGCCGCGCGAGCTTGCGGGCATTTTCCACGCCGTTCTCGCTTTCGATGCGCTTCTTGTCCTCGGCGTTCTGCTTGAAGGTCGCGAGTGTCGCCGCCAGGGCTCCAATTTCATCGGCGCGGGTGGCGAAGGGCACCTCCACGCTGAGATCATCTGCCGCGACGCTTTGCATGGCGTCACGGATTTTGTGAAGCGGGCGGATCACGACTTTATTGACCACCGCGATGCAGGAGCCGGCGAAGATGATCGCCATCAGTAGGAATCCAAGCTGCCAGATCAGCGATGCCCTGGCCTGGGCATACAGTTCGGAACTGCGGGCACGGGCGGCATCGAGAGCATTCTCGGCCAGGGTGACGGCGCTGCTCATCTGGCTGACCGAGAACGGGCTCCAATAGCTCGCATTGGTTTCCGGCGGTGTGCCGTTGGTCAGCGCGTCGGCGAGGCGCTCGCGAAGGCCGGTGTACTTTTCGTCGAAATAGGCGGCCTTCGTCGCGTCCATGGCGGTCTTGACGGATGCCGGTAACTGCATGCCCTCGGCGGCGATCTCGAGGCCTTCCCAGGCGGACTGTGTTCCGCCGATCAGCTTGGTGAGCTGGGTATGGGTTTCGGGTGTCATCTTGCCCGCACCCAAGGCCATTGAGACCCTCAGCGATGCTTCACCGGCGGTCGCGCGCAGGTGCCAGGCGGATTGCTTGATGGCGAGCAACTGATCGACGGTCGCATCGGCGTGGTTGATCAGTCCGACCAGTTGTGTGGACAAATCCTGAAGAAGGTCGAGTAATTTGCCGCCGACCTCGTTGTATTCGGTCGGCAGAGCGGCGCGCCGGGTCGATTTCTCGTTGTGTACGGCGCTCATGGATTCGGTCTGGAGCGCGGCGAAACGATCGGTGAGCTTGATAAGCTCTTCGCGGACGTTCGCCTGGCCATTGAAATCGACGGAAGCGAGGTTCTTGCCGACCGCGCGCATCGCCTTGATTTCACCGGTGTGAAGATCGTCGAGATACTTCTGGATCTTCGGCTCGATCGTTTTGTCGGCCTTCAGGGTGCGAACCATGGTGGACTTGTCGGCGCGCAAATTGTGCATCGCCTGGAAGGCATCGGCCGACAAATCGGAGATCACGGTCATCCGCTTTGTCTCGGTCAGGCGTTCCCAGGAATGCCAGGACTGGCGTGCAAGCATCAATACAATGGAGACTGCCATCAACGTGATCATCAAATTCAAGGTCGAAGCAATGCTTGGACGTTTCATCAAGTGCCCCCAGGCGCTGAATTGGAACGGGGCAGCTAACGGCATGGCATACGCAACCGTCCGATAACTCCCCCTATCTGGATACTTTCGCTGCTTCGATTTAAATTTTTGATAAGGGCAATGTATCGCTTCGGTGTGCGGATTTCCGCTCGCGTGAAATTGCATCTCGCGATGAAAGCGGTACCGCTTTTTGTGGCTTGAGATCGTGGATGAGAGCGCTCACGCGTCTATCTCGGCAAATTATTGCCGATGATGGATGCTCTCGGCAAAAAATCGCGCAAAAGGATAGAGAGGCTTTCCGGAAATGCCTTGCGATATGATCGTATGGCGAGTGTTTGCCGCTGGCATCCTTCTTGCTCCCCCGCGACTCAAGGCCAAGCACAAAGGCCGTTCAAGGCCGGCTTGATGATCTGTCGCCACCCGGGGGAAACAATAATGGTCTCGTCGACGAAGTCTCTTATCATCCAGCGTTCGATCGCGGTCGCTGGCCGCAAAACCAGCGTGAGCATGGAGCAGCCGTTCTGGGACGCGCTCAAGGAAATCGCCCATGCGCATAATCAGTCACTCGCGCGGATCGTGACGAGGATCAAGGAAGATCGGGAAGACAGCAATCTGTCTTCGGAAGTGCGGCTGTTCGTTTTCGATTATTTTTTTCACAAAAAGCATGCGCGGGAAGACAACAGGATTCAGAAAATCCTACTCGCGACCTGACGGCGTGTAGCAGAATTCATCTGGCGGATTTCATGCAGAGGTAACCGGCTGTTTCGCGCATCGTGCATGCTGTGTGTTTGTTCGCTCAGAGGTATGATCGCCTCATTGCAGGCAATGAATGCGCATGCAATGGATGGCACGGCAAAAACCGTGTCGATGACTGATGCAAGAATTTCTCGATGTGAAACGTCCCATGAATGTCCGGTCGTCGCGAATTGCGGGCCTCGGCCATTATGTGCCCGAGCGGCGTATTGAGAATTCCGTTCTTGAGCAGGATCTCGGTTTGTCGAACGGTTGGATCGCGCGCCGCACCGGCATCAAGGCGCGCCGCTGGGTGGCACCGGATCAAGCGCTGACGGATATTGCCGTGGAGGCGGCTTCATCTGCGCTTGCGCACGCGCAAATCGAGACGAATGACATCGGTCTGGTACTGCTCGCCACCTCCACGCCGGATCATTTGTTGCCACCGTCTGCGCCGCTGCTGGCGCATCGCCTCGGTCTCACCTGTGGGGCGATCGATCTGACCGGGGCGTGTTCGGGGTTCATCTATGCGCTGCTGTTCGCAGACGGATTCGTCAAAACCACAGGCCAGTCGGTGCTGATCGTTGCGGCCAATATCCTGAGCCGACGCATCAACAAAGCGGATACGACGAGCGCGGTTCTGTTCGCGGACGCCGGGGCGGCGATGGCGCTTGCGCCGTCGTCGCGTGAGGATGCGGGAGTTCTCGGTTCGAGCGTCATGTCCGACGGCAGTCTCTACGATATGATTGCGATCAAGGCGGGCGGCACGCGCAACCCTGATATGGGCACGGCGGAGCCGGAAGACCGCGTGATCCGGATCAAGGACGGCAAGGTCGTCTTCGAGAAGGCTGTGAAGTTGATGACGCTCTGCTCGGAGCAGGCGCTGGGGCGGGCGGGCATCAAGGCCTCGCAGATTGATCACTTCATTCCGCATCAGGCCAATGCGCGCATTTTCGATCTTGTCGCGGAAAATCTGGACATCGATCCGTGCAGGACGCTGCGGTCGATCGAGGAATTTGGCAATTCGTCGGCGGCCACCATTCCGCTCACGCTGTCGCTCGCCAGCGAGCAAGGAAAATTTGCGGACGGTCAGTTTCTCCTGATGGCGGCGGTAGGCGCAGGCTTCACCGGCGGCGCAGTTGTCTTCCGGACTTCGGATCAATGACGGGATAATCCGTCGCGTTGGATGGTGAAATAGAGATGCCTGCCCCAAAGGGAAAATCCGTTATACGAACGATCGCCATGCCGTCCGACACCAATCCGGCCGGGGATATTTTCGGCGGCTGGCTGATGTGGCAGATGGACCTGGCCGCGGGAAGTCTCGCGACGCGGCTGGCGCGTGGGCGCTGTGCCACCGTTGCCGTCGATGCGATGGAATTCATCAGCCCGGTTTTTGTGGGCGACGAGGTCACCTTCTTCGCAAGCCTGAAGGAAACCGGCCGTACCTCACTGCGTATTTCGGTGGAAGCCTGGCGGCGCAGCCGCGACAGCGAAGAAACGAACAAGGTCACCAGCGCGATCTTCGCGTTCGTCGCAATCGACAACGACCGCAAGCCTCGTCCGTTGAACCTGAAAAAGAGCAGAGCCGCGCCGAAGCGCGGCAATGGCCGTGCGGCCTACGGGTCGAGTTCGGTGTCCCAGTAGAGATAGTCAAGCCAGCTTTCGTGCAGGTAGTTCGGGGGGAACAGCCTGCCGTTGCGGTGAAGCTGGTGGACCGTCGGCGCATAAGGAGTTTGGCGCGGGAACATATTCGCCTGCTGCATCGTCATGCTGCCCTTCTTCAGATTGCAGGGCGAGCAGGCGGCGACGACGTTTTCCCATGTCGTCTGCCCTCCGCGCGAACGCGGGATGATGTGATCGAAGGTGAGGTCTTCCTGCGAGGAGCAGTATTGGCAGGAGAAGCGGTCGCGCAGGAAAACATTGAAGCGCGTGAACGCGGGATGCGTCGTCGGCTTGACGAAGGATTTGAGCGACACGACGCTCGGCAGTTGCATCTCGAATGACGGGCTGTGAACGGCGTGCTCGTAACTGGCAACGATGTTCACGCGGTCAAGGAACACGGCTTTGATTGCGTCCTGCCATGACCAAAGTGAGAGCGGGTAGTAACTCAGCGGCCGGAAATCGGCATTCAAGACCAATGCCGGCCAACCTCCTTGTGAGACATGTGCGTTCAAGTAACGCTCCTGACCCCCCTGATCGGCTGCGAAGCAGCTTTACGGGCAGAATACTACAGGTAGCGCGACACGATTGTGAAGGGCGGACGCTATTTTTTCCGCTGGCCCCGTTGGGTTGCATGCGGTTTTCCGGTCGGTTTCACGCGGGCTTGAACGGGCGGTGCACCGGCCCGAACGGAACGCACGGCCTTCGATTCGGTGCGCGCGGTGTTGTCGGGGAGGATGCCTTCGCGGCGCTTCACGGCATGATAATAGGCCCACCACAAATGCGCCGCCGCCCCGCGCCAGGGCCGCCAGCGTTCCGCCAGCGCCGTGGCCTGTTTGGGGGTCGGGCGCGCATCGAGGTTCAGGCCGATCCGCATCGCCTCCTGCACGGCGAGGTCGCCGCCCGGCCACGCATCGCCATGGCCGAGACAGAACAGCAGATAGATGTCGGCCGTCCAGGGACCGATGCCGTGCAGCGCCGTCAACGCGGCGTGGGCGAGGTCCGCCTCCTGCCGGCCGAGTGTGTCGAGATCGAGTCGCTCGGCTGCAAGCTCCCGCGCCAGCGCCTTCAGTGTCTTGATCTTGGCGGCCGAGAGCCCCAGCCGCGCCAGCCGCGCGGGACGCGCAGCGCGGATCAGATCGTGATGAAACGGATCGAAGGCATCGCTGACACGCTTCCAGATTGCGGCAGCGGCGTGAGTGGACAATTGTTGACCGCAGACGATGGCGGCAAGGCCGGTGAACCCCGGCTCCCGGCGGCGCAGTGCGGGCATGCCTGCCACCTTCGCGATCTCCGTAAGGCGCGGATCGGCCGCGACCAGCATGGCGATGGCATGGTCGAGGTCGGTCTGCGTGTTCAGGTATAGTGTCATGCCCGTCAGAATCAGCATGTCGCGTGAACAGGATCAATGCCGCCACCCGTTTTCCGTTTTGCCCCGAGCCCGAATGGGCGGCTGCACCTCGGCCACGCCTATTCGGCGCTGTTGAACTTCGACCTCGCGCGGCAGAGCGGCGGGCGGTTTTTGCTGCGGATCGAGGATATCGATGGGTCGCGTTCCCGCCCGGAATACGAGGCGGCGATCTATGAAGACCTCGCATGGCTCGGCATCGTCTGGGAAACGCCGGTGCGGCGGCAGTCGGAGCATTTCGATCTCTACCGGGATGCGATGGAACAGCTCGCCGGGCAGGGGCTGGTCTATCAGGCCTTCGAGAGCCGGGCGGAGATCGCCCGGATGATCGAACAGAGTAAGCCGTTGTCGGATAAGCCTTGGCCGCGCGATCCCGATGGGGCGCCGCTCTATCCTGGTTCGGCGGCGGCGTTGTCGCCGCAGCAACGTGAAGCCCGGATGCAGGCAGGAGAGCCCTTCGTCCTGCGGCTGGACAGCCGGATCGCCTGTCGCCGGGCAGGTGCGCTGGTCTGGGAAGAGCAGGGTTCCGGCCCCGGAGGAGAAACCGGACATGTTGCGGCCCGGCCCGAGGCATGGGGCGATGTCGTGCTGGCGCGCAAGGAAACGCCGACGAGTTACCACCTCTCGGTCGTGATCGATGATGCCTTGCAGGGCGTGACTCATGTGGTGCGCGGGCAGGACCTGTTCTGGGCGACCAGCGTCCATCGGCTGTTGCAGCAATTGCTGGGCCTGCCCGCCCCGGTCTACCGGCATCACGGTCTGCTGCGCGGCGAGGACGGTAGGAAGCTCTCGAAATCGGCGCAGGCAACCTCGTTGCAGGCGCTACGGGAGCAGGGCCTGAGCCCACAAAATATCCGGGAGATGGTCGGGCTGCCGTGACTCTTGCGCCCACGGATGGCAGGATGAAGCCTCGTTGGGGGATTGCATGGCGACGAAGCCGCGTTCGACGCGCCGCCTGGGGAAGTCGAAGACATTACACAAGGGAAAGCGACCTCCGGCGAAGAAGACGCCGGCGCGGAAGGTTGCGCCCAAGCGCGCTGCCAGCAAGCCGTCACGCAAGCCCGCAGGCCCGGTACGCGGCGTGGTGGAAACGGCGCTTGCCGCCTTCGCCCATGAGGTGCGCACACCGCTGACCGGTATCCTCGCGATCTCGTCGCTGTTGGAGACGTCCGACTTGGGCGCGCGCGAGCGTCGCTGGGTGGAAACCATCCGCACCGGCGCGGAGCATCTCGCAGCACTCGCGACCCTTTATGTCGATGCCGCCAAGAGCATGGCCGCGCGCCTGCCCATGCGTGAGGATTTTTTCGATCTGCACGCGCTGGCGCGTTCGGCCGGCGATGGCCTTGCTGGCCGCGCGACCGCCAATGGCCTGCAATCCAAAGTGACGATCACCGAAGGCCTGCCGCAGTTTGTGACAGGCGACGCCGTGCGCCTGCGCGCTGCGCTGGAAAATCTGGTCGACAACGCGGTGAAGTTCACGCCGTCAGGATTGGTCGAACTCGATGTTTCCGCCACGCCGCGCGGCAAGAATGGGATGAATGTTGCTTTCGCTGTGTCCGACAGCGGCATCGGCCTGTCGCTCGCCGAGATCAACCGGTTGTTCAAGCCGTTCTCGCAGGCAAGCATCGATGTGGCATCGCGTTTCGGCGGCGCGGGACTCGGGCTGTGGTCGGTGAAGCAACTCGCGCAGGCCATGGGTGGCAATGTTAGTGTGACGCGGCGCAAGTATGGCGGCACCGTCTTTACGCTGACGGTGCGTGTCGGCTTGCCGCGAGAGGAACGAAAGACATCTGCGCCGCCACCGTCCTATATCGGCGCGTTAAAAATCCTCAGCGTCGAGGACAACCCGTTCGGCCGCGTCGTGCTCAACACGGTGCTTGGCGAATTGGGACACAAGATCGAATTCGTCGGGCAGGGCGAGCTTGCGGCGGAGCGCGTGTCGCGCGGCGATCTCGATGTCGTGCTGATGGACATGGTGCTGCCGGGCATCGACGGTGTCGAGACCATTCGCCGGTTGCGCGCGCTGGGCGTTGCGGGCGCGCGCGTCGGGATCGTCGGTGTCTCCGGCCACGAGCAGGATGAAGCCAAGGCGCGCGCCGCCGGCGCCGATGCCTTCCTGATGAAGCCGGTCAGCCCGCGGGCGCTGGCGGCGGCGCTTGGCGAGGCGACGGTTCGCCGGGCTGCTTCCGGCGGATGATCGCGGCATTGAGCGCGCCGCCATAGATGAAAATCGCGGCGATGAAATACAGAAACACCAGTGCGATCACGACCGAGGCGAGCCCCGCATAGGTGGTGACATAGTTGTTGGCGAAGCGCGCCAGATATTGTCCGAAGCCTGCCGCCGAGACGAGCGAGGCGATCACGGTGAACGCGATCCCCGGCATGATCTGCCGCAGCGTCCGGTGTCCGGCGGGCAACCAGGCATGCAGCACGAACAAGGCGCTCACGAGCGACACCAGCGCGATGGCGTAACGCGAAAAGTTGAGCAGATGCGCTTTCGGCTCGATGATAAGCGGCAGGTAATAGCGCGCGGTGGCGAGCAATAGCGGGCCGAGCACCAGCAACAGTGCGAGCACCAGCGAGATGAGGGCCGCGATCAGCGTGTAGCCGATCGATTCCAGCCGCAGCCAGTACCACGGCCGTGTCTCCGTGACGCCGTAGGCGCGGTTGAGGCCGACCCGCAGGCTCTCCACGCCGTTGGAGGAAAAATACACTGACAGCACGAGGCCGAGTGTCAGCGCATCGCCGCGCGTCTGGGTCAGGACGTCGTGGATTTGTGTCACCAGCGCATCGGCGGCCTGACTCGGCCAGACCTGCAGCATCAGTCCGGCAGCCTGGTCGGCCAGATCCTTGGAGCCCAGGAAGCCTGCGAGCGAGGCGAGCACGATCAGGAACGGAAAGAACGCCATTAGCGCCGACAGCGCGATATGACTCGCGATCGCCCAGCCGTCGTCGGCTAGAAACGCATTGAAGGCGTCGATCCCGATCTGAAAGGCGCGGCGGATGAATGTCATGAGACGCGGGCTTTCTCTCGGAGATGGAGGTTAGCGGGATACGGTGAGCAAGTCATGAAATCCGGGATGCCCAGCCATGTTCCTCCCGCGAGACCGGCTGAAAGCCTTCTAAATCCTTGGGGGGCGGGTCGCCGGGTGGTATGTAACGCACATGACCTCCTTTTTTTCCTTATTCCTTCTCCCCATCGCCCTGATCGCCGTCACCATCGTGCTGCTGCTGGGCCTGATCAATATGATGCGCGGCGGCTCGCCGAACACCTCGCAGCGCCTGATGCGGCTGCGGGTGCTGTTTCAGTTCATCGCCATCGTCATCGCCATGGCTGCGGTCTGGGCGATGGGGCGCTAGACGAAGCAAGAGCATGGTCACCCTCAACCGCATCTATACCCGCACCGGAGACGACGGCACCACCGCGCTCGGCAGCGGCGAGCGGCGTCCGAAATACGATCTGCGGGTCGCGGCCATCGGTACCGTCGACGAAACCAATGCCGCTATCGGCGTAGCGCGGTTGCATCTTGGGGATCACGCCCGGCTCGATGCGATGCTGGGTCTTGTCCAGAACGACCTGTTCGATCTCGGCGCCGATCTCACAGTGCCGGAGCGCGAGGGCAAGGCGGAGCGGCTGCGGGTTCTGCCGGTGCAGGTCGAGCGGCTGGAGCGGGACATCGATGCGTTGAACGAAGCGCTTGCGCCGCTGACGTCTTTCATCCTGCCGGGCGGGACCGCCGCCGCGGCGCATCTGCATCAGGCGCGCACCATCTGCCGCCGCGCCGAACGGCTGGTGGTTGAATTGGCCGGGAAAGACAATGAGCCGGTCGGCGATGCCGTGGTGCGCTATCTCAACCGCTTGTCGGATTTCCTGTTCGTGGCGTCGCGGGCTGCGAACGGCAACGGCGCGGGGGACGTGCTGTGGGTGCCGGGCCAGAACCGGTGAACGGGACGCGGCACAGGGTTTTCAGAGGCGCTTTCGGGTCTTTCCCTCGCCCAAGCGCGTTGACCCGGCAGGGCGACCTCTTTAGGTTCCGCAGCGCACACTAAGTCAGAATGAAGGGGAACCATGAAGGTTCTGGTGCCGGTTAAGCGGGTCATCGACTACAATGTCAAGATCCGGGTCAAAGCCGATGGCAGTGGCGTCGAGCTTGCCAACGTCAAGATGTCGATGAATCCGTTCGACGAAATCGCGGTCGAAGAAGCGCTGCGGCTAAAAGAAGGCGGGAAAGCGACCGAGGTGGTTGCGGTGTCCATCGGGCCCGCGCAGGCGGCAGAGACGATCCGCACCGCGCTCGCGATGGGCGCCGACCGTGGCATTCACATTAAATCCGATGCGCCCGTCGAGCCGCTCGGGGTGGCCAAGGTTCTGAAGGCGATCACGGAGCGCGAGCAGCCGGGTCTTGTGATCCTCGGCAAGCAGGCGATCGATGACGACTCCAACCAGACTGGCCAGATGCTGGCGGCGCTGCTGGGGTGGCCGCAGGCGACCTTCGCGTTCAAGCTCGAAGCCGACGGCGCGAACATCCAGGTGACGCGTGAAGTCGATGGCGGCTTGCAGACCGTGAAGTTGCAGGGGCCGGCGATCGTGACCACCGATCTGCGGCTCAACGAGCCGCGCTATGCGAGCCTGCCGAACATCATGAAGGCGAAGAAGAAGCCGATCGAGGAGATGACGGCGGATCAACTCGGCGTCGATCTCGCGCCTCGTCTTGAAATCCTGAAAACGTCCGAACCCTCGGGCCGCAGTGCGGGCGTCAAGGTCGCCTCGGTTGCCGAACTCGTCGGCAAGCTCACTGAGGCGGGAGTGCTGTGATGGCGACATTGTTGATGGCCGAGCATGCGGACGGCGTGCTGAAGGACGCGACCGCCAAAGCGCTCACCGCTGCCGCGGCGCTGGGTGGTGACGTCGATATTCTGGTAGCGGGGCAAAATGCCCGTGCAGCCGCCGAGGCCGCGGCCAAGCTTGCTGGCGTGCGGAAAGTTCGATTGGCGGACGATGCGGCTTATGCGCACGATCTGGCCGAGAATCTGGCGACACTGGTTGTCTCGATCGCAGGCGAGTACGACGTCATCGTCGCGCCCGCGACCTCGCGCTTCAAGAACACGCTGCCGCGCGTAGCAGCACTTCTCGACGTGATGCAGATATCGGAGATCACCAAGGTCGTGGCGCCCGACACGTTCGAGCGGCCGATCTATGCGGGCAACGCCATCCAGACCGTGAAGTCGAAGGACGGCAAGAAGGTCATCACGGTTCGGACCTCGTCATTCGCGGCCGCTGCGGACGGCGGCAACGCGCCAATCGAGGATGTTGCGGCGGTGGCAGGGCCGGGCACATCGGCCTATGTCGGTGAGGAGGTCGCCAAGAGCGACCGGCCCGAGCTTGCTTCGGCCAAGGTGATTGTCTCCGGCGGCCGCGCGATGCAAAGCCGGGAGAACTTCACGAAATATATCGAACCGCTGGCCGATACCCTCGGTGCGGGTGTCGGCGCGTCACGCGCCGCCGTCGATGCGGGTTATGCGCCGAACGACTGGCAGGTGGGGCAGACCGGCAAGGTGGTCGCGCCCGATCTTTATATAGCCGTCGGCATTTCCGGTGCGATCCAGCATCTCGCCGGCATGAAGGATTCGAAGGTGATCGTGGCGATCAACAAGGACGAGGATGCGCCGATTTTCCAGGTCGCGGATTATGGCCTGGTCGGCGATCTTTATCAGATCGTGCCGGAACTGACCGAGGAACTGGCCAAGCGACGGCGTTAATGACGCATGCCGGAAGACCCGGCAGGCGACGGGGTTTTGGTGTAATAGAGAGAGCGCAGGCCCGCGAAGACTTGCAGCGGATGTGCCGCGAACGGATGGCGACGGAAAGATGACAAAAGAAATCAAGTCAATCGGCGTGATCGGATCAGGTCAGATGGGCAACGGCATCGCGCATGTCGCTGCCCTCGCCGGAATGAATGTCGTGCTGAACGATATTTCGGAAGACCGGCTGAAATCGGCGATGGCGACCATCAATGGCAACCTGTCGCGGCAGGTGACGAAGAAGGTCATCACCGAAGCCGAGCATCAGGCTGCGCTGAAAAAGATCAGTTCTTCGGCAACGCTGGAGGGCCTCGCCTCCTGCGATCTCGTGATCGAAACCGCGGTCGAGAAGGAAGAGGTCAAGCGCAAGATTTTCCACGATCTGTGCGCGGTGCTGAAGCCTGACGCCATTATCGGGTCGAACACGTCCTCGATCTCGATCACGCGCCTTGCGGCTTCGACTGACCGTCCGGAAAAATTCATCGGCATTCACTTCATGAATCCGGTGCCGTTGATGGAGCTCGTGGAGTTGATCCGCGGCATTGCCACCGATGACGCCACGTTCGAGGCCGCGCGGGCTTTCGTCACCAAGGTCGGTAAGCAGATCGCGGTGTCGGAAGATTTTCCGGCCTTCATCGTCAACCGCATCCTGCTGCCGATGATCAACGAGGCGATCTACACGCTCTACGAAGGCGTCGGCAATGTGCAGGCGATCGATGCCGCGATGCGGCTCGGCGCGCACCATCCGATGGGGCCGCTGGAACTGGCCGACTTCATCGGCCTCGATACCTGTCTGTCGATCATGCAGGTGCTGCATGAAGGGCTCGCGGATTCGAAGTACCGCCCATGCCCGCTCCTCGTGAAGTACGTTGAAGCAGGGTGGCTCGGCCGCAAGTCGCAGCGCGGTTTCTACGACTATCGCGGCGAGAAGCCGGTTCCGACGCGCTGACGCTCCGGCATCCGTTCGAGATTGTTAACCTTCGCTGGTTAGGTTGCCTGTCTCGAACAGGATGAGTGCGTCATGGATATGAGTCTCGTTGCCGCCGCGATGGTGATGCAGGCTGGAAATACCCAGCAGCAGATCGCGACGAGCGTGCTCAAATCGCAACTGAACGCGCAAGGCTCGGTCCTGCAATTGCTTCAGCCCGCGCAAAGCTCTCCCGCCGCGAACAATGCGGCGGGTATCGGCGGCCAGCTCGATATTTTCGCCTAGAATTTCAGCATCATCTCGAAGCCGCCATAGATCAGCCGCTTGCCGTCGAACGGCAGCGTCTTGGTGTCCATCATGTCGGCGAGCCGTGGGTCTTTCATCACCTTGGCGTTGATGCGGTCGCGCTGCTTGCGCGATTTATAGATGATCCAGGAAAACACCACGGTCTCCTGCGGTTTCAATTTCACGCTCTGCGGAAACGAGGTCAGCTTGCCGGGTTTGACATCCTCGGCCACGCATTCGCGATATTCGAGTGCGCCGTATTCGCGCCAGATCTTTCCAGCCCTGCGGGCGAGTGCCCGGTAGGCGGCGAGCTTCTTCTTCGGCACAGGGACGATGAATCCGTCGACATATTGCATGACAGGCCCTTTCGCTGCTGATGCACCGCAGCGACATGGACTCCGTCAAAGGCGACGAATGTAAGGAAAGAAGGGCGGCCTATTGTCCGAGGGCTGCGGTGATCAGCTTGACCGCGTCGCCGCTGGCCCATTCGGCGGGGCCCGCGATGGTCGCGATTTCGCAGCCCGAAGGATCGACCAGCATCGAGGTCGGCATGCCGAGGGCACGTCCTGCGGCCTTCAGATCCTGAAACACCTTGGCGCTGTTGTCGTAAAAATAGCTGAGTTTGGTGAGGCCGCCGTCTTTCAGGAAATTCTTCGGCTTCTCGGGATCGCGGGTGTCGATATTGATGGCGACGACCTCGAATTTCGGCCCGCCGAGCTTGGCCTGAAGCTGGTCGAGCGCCGGCATTTCGCGGCGGCAGGGCACGCACCATGTCGCCCAAAGGTTCACCAGAAGGGTGCGGCCACGGAATTCCGACAGCTTGCGTGATTTACCGGAGGCGTCGTCGAAGGTGAGATCCGGGACCCGCAGCGGCTGCGAGGCCATGGTTAATGCGGCGACTTCGCCCTGGGCGAGAGGCTTGAGTTTCTGCGCGAGATTGACCGCCGGGCGGCAAACCGGGTCGCCAGATGCATTGCCTTGCAGGCCTCGCATCCCGTATATCGCCACAGTAGCGGCGCCGACGCCGATAATGACGGTGGCGAGCGCCATGGGAATGCGGGGGCGGGAGCGGGTAGGCGGTGTCTGCTCGGTCATTGGTGCTATTTATCGTAGATTGAGTGCGAAGTCAGGTCGGCAGTCGTGAGCTATCAGTCATGAGCAACAAGATGTGGGGCGGCCGCTTCGGAGAGAGCCCCGATGCGATCATGGAGGAAATCAACGTCTCAATCGACGTCGATCAGCACCTCTATGCCCAGGACATCGCCGCGTCAAAGGCCCACGCAGCCATGCTGGCCGCGCAAGGGATCATTACCGCCAACGATGCAAAAAACATCGCCGGTGGTCTAGACACAATTTTGTCAGAAATCAAAGCAGGCACGTTCACCTTCAAGCGCGCGCTCGAAGACATTCACATGAATGTGGAAAGCAGGCTTGGCGAATTGATCGGCCCTGCGGCGGGTCGGTTGCATACCGCACGTTCGCGCAACGATCAGGTCGCGACCGATTTCCGCCTTTATGTGCGCGATGCCATTGACTCCTTCGACGCCGATCTTGCCTCGCTGCAACGTGCGCTGGTGAAACGCGCGCTCGAGCATGCCGGAACGGTGATGCCGGGATTTACGCATCTGCAGACCGCGCAGCCGGTGACGTTCGGCCATCATCTCCTGGCCTATGTCGAAATGGTCGCGCGCGACCGCGGGCGTTTTGCCGATGCGCGCAAGCGCCTCAATGAAAACCCGCTCGGCGCAGCCGCCCTTGCAGGCACCTCGTTTCCGATCGACAGGCGTGCAACGGCATCGGCGCTCGGCTTCGCGCGGCCGATGGCGAACTCGCTCGACGCGGTCTCGGATCGCGACTTCGTGCTGGAAACGTTGTCTGCGTGCTCGATCGCAGCGGTGCATCTGTCGCGTTTCGCCGAAGAGATCGTGATCTGGACCTCGCCGCTGGTCGGGCTTGTTCATCTGTCGGACAAGTTCACGACCGGTTCCTCGATCATGCCGCAGAAGCGCAATCCCGATGCGGCCGAACTGGTGCGCGCCAAGACCGGCCGCATCGTCGGCTCGTTGAGCGCGCTCTTGATGGTGATGAAGGGCCTGCCGCTCGCCTATCAGAAGGACATGCAGGAGGACAAAGCGGGTGCGATGGAAGCGTTCGCCGCGATGTCACTGGCGATCCGCGCCATCACCGGCATGGTGCTCGATATCGAGCCGGACGAGGCGCGCATGAAGGTCGCGGCGGGCGAAGGCTATGCGACCGCCACCGACCTGGCCGATTGGCTGGTGCGGACGCTGAAGATGCCATTCCGCGAGGCGCACCACGTCACGGGCCGGATCGTCGCCAAGGCGGCGGAGGCGGGGTTGGCGCTGCATAAGCTGCCGCTCAGCGATATGCAGGCGGTCGAGCCTGCCATCACGGAAGACGTGTTCGGCGTGCTGTCGGTGGAAGCCTCGGTCGAGAGCCGGACCAGCTTTGGCGGCACCGCTCCGGAAAACGTTCGTGAACAGGCGAAAAACTGGCTTATGCGGCTGGAAAAAGAGCAAAAATCGGGCTGACAGGCCGAAGATTGACAGCGCGGGGGCCTCGCCAGCCGCAGCCGTTCTTTGTATGGTGCGGCCCGAATTCAAGGACACCGCCGTGAACCGTTTCGTCTCTCACGTTTCCTGGTCGAAGCTCGCTGCGCTTGGGCTGATTCTGTCTGCCTTTGCGCTCGGCGGCTGCGGCCGGAAAGGCCCGCTCGATCTGCCGCCCGGCGCGGCGCTTACGCCTTCGCACGCTGAGGTCGAGGGCAGCAATACGCAGACCTATCGCTCGCAGACGTCGCCGGGATCGTCGGCCGATGAAACTCTTTTTGCTCCTGCCGGAAGCCAGGGCAAACAGATGATCGCGCCTCGCGGCGAGAAGAAGCGCATCATTCTCGATCCGATTCTGGATTGAGCCATCATGCACCACTTCCATTACCGTAACGGCGTTCTTCATGCCGAGGACGTCGATATAGGCCGTCTGGCGGAGGCCGTCGGCACGCCGTTCTATTGCTATTCGACCGCGACCCTGGAGCGGCATTATCGCGTGTTCACGGAAGCCTTCGCGGGTCTCGACACGCTCGTGTGCTACGCCATGAAGGCGAATTCCAACCAGTCGGTGCTGCGTACGCTGGCGCGGCTCGGTGCAGGCGCGGATGTCGTCTCGGGCGGCGAATTGATGCGCGCCCGCGCGGCGGGCATTCCGGCCGACAGAATCGTGTTTTCCGGTGTCGGCAAGACGGAAAGCGAATTGCGTCAGGCGCTCGCTGAAAACATTCTCTGCATCAATGTCGAGTCCGAGCCCGAACTCGATCTGCTTTCGCGCATTGCGCACGAGACCGGCAACACCGCGCGCATCTCGTTGCGGCTCAATCCCGACATCGGCGCGGGTGGCCACGCCAAGATTTCCACCGGCAAGTCGGAGAACAAGTTCGGCATTCCGCTGGAAGGCGCGCGCGCGGTCTATGCACGGGCAGCGAAGCTGCCCGGTATTCGCGTCACCGGCGTCGATATGCATATCGGCAGTCAGATCACCGATCTCGGCCCGATGGAATCGGCGTTCACGCTGCTGGTGGATTTCGTGCGGACCCTGCGCGCCGACGGTCATGCGATCGATCATATCGACTTCGGCGGCGGCCTCGGCATTCCCTATGAAAGCGATCTGCCGGTCCCTCCGGCGCCGGATGCTTATGCGGACGTGGTCAAGCGCGTCACCAGGGGACTCGACTGCACGCTGATGTTCGAGCCCGGACGGATGATCGTCGGCAATGCCGGCATCCTCGTCAGCCGCGTGATCTATGTGAAGCATGGCGAGGCGCGCAATTTCGTCATCATCGATGCGGCGATGAACGATCTGATCCGTCCGACGCTCTATGAAGCGCATCACGACATTCTCCCCGTGCGCGAGGTATCGTCTCCGGGTGATGGCATCGTGGCTGACGTGGTCGGGCCGGTGTGCGAGACCGGCGATTATCTCGCACTGGGCCGTCATTTGCCCGCACTCAAGGCGGGCGATCTCGTGGCGGTGATGTCGTCGGGGGCGTATGGCGCGGTGCAGGCCGGTACCTACAACACCCGCGGACTGGTGCCGGAGGTGCTGGTCAAGGGTGACCAGTACGCCGTGGTGCGTCCGCGCATCGATCCCGCGCAATTGATCGCGCTGGACCGGATCGCGCCCTGGCTGTGAGCTTGATTCCGGGCCTTTAGGCGTGGGCGGAGCCGGTTCCGGCCGTGCCTCATTGAGGCCGCCGTGATAGGCTGATCTTCGTTCAACCGGAGATTTTCGTGAGCGGCCAGACACCCGATTCCCCGCAGACGCCTCCCTCGGAGGAGGACCTTCTGCTGAAGGCGATCGCCCGCGCTGTGCAACATGCGCGGCTTGCGATCGCGTGGGAGCGGCTGTGGCCGTCGCTGGCGCGGGTGTTGACGGTCGTGGGCCTGTTTCTCGCCGCCTCCTGGGCAGGCGTCTGGATGGTGGCGCCGTTTGTCTTGCGTGTCGCGGGCGTGGCGATTTTCGCCATCGCCGGTCTTGCCGCGCTGGTGCCGCTTGTTCGCTTCCGCTGGCCCGCCCGCGAGGAGGCGCTGCGCCGCCTCGACCTTGATTCTGGCATCGCTCATCGTCCCGCGACCGCGTTAACCGACACGCTGAGGTCGGAAGACCCGGTGGCGCTGGCATTGTGGAATGCGCAACGCGCGCGCATGCGTGCCTCGCTCGACCGCATCCGCGCGCGGCTGCCGTCGCCAAATCTGCCACGCCACGATCCGCTGGCGCTGCGCGCTGCGGCGATCCTGTTGCTGATCGCGACCTTCATCGCTGCGGGCGACGAGCGGACCGCGCGTTTCATGCAGGCCGTCGACTGGAACGGGATGTTCTCGGGCACTCCGGCGCGAATCGATGCCTGGGTCGATCCGCCGCCCTACACCAACCGTCCGCCAGTCGTGATCTCCGGTCCGCAGAAGGCAGCTTCCGCCGAGGAGCCGATCTCGGTTCCGGCAGGGAGCACGCTGATCGTGCGCGCGAGCGGCGGTTCGCTCGATGTCAGCCTGAGCGGCGGTGTCGCCGCTGCGGCCGAGACCGGGGACGCGCCGAAGAACACAGACGAGCGCCGCTTCACCATCGCAACCGATGGCAGCGCGCGGGTCCGCTCGCCATCCTCGCTGCCGCAATGGTCGTTCAAGGTCATTCCCGATCATGCGCCGACAATTGCGCTGGCGAAGGACCCCGAGCGGCAGGCGCATGGTGGCTTGTCGCTGTCCTACAAGCTCGAGGATGATTACGGCGTCACGCAGGCGCAGGCGCATATCGCGCTTCGCAATTCGGATGACGATGGCACGCCGGAAAAGGCCACCTCGCCGCTGTACGATCCGATCGCGTTCGCTTTGGGCTTGCCGAGCGCGCGGACGAAAACGGGTGTCGGTCAGACCGTGAAGGATCTGAGCGAGCATCCTTATGCGGGTGCGGAGGTCAGGCTGACCCTGACGGCCAAGGACGAAGCCGGCAACGAAGGACGCAGCGAGCCCTTCAACATGCGGCTGCCGCAGCGCGTCTTCAATAAGCCCCTGGCGCGCGCCCTGATCGAGCAGCGCCGGATTCTGGCGCTTGACGCCAGCCAGAAGCCGCTGGTGATGATCGCGCTGGAAGCGCTTCTGGTCGCGCCGCAGGCGTTCACGCCGGAGTCGGGCGAATATCTCGGCCTCCACGCCGTTGCCAACCAGCTCGCACATGCCAACACGCGCGAGGCGTTGCGCGGCACGGTGGACAGCCTGTGGGCGCTGGCGGTGGCGATCGAGGACAAGAACGTCACCGATGTCGAAAAGGCGCTGCGCGCGGCACAGGATGCGCTGAAGCAGGCGCTGGAACGCGGTGCGAGCGATGAGGAAATCAAAAAGCTCACACAGGATTTGCGTGCGGCGCTGAGCGACTATCTGCGGCAACTGGCGCAGCAGTTGCAAAAGAATCCGCAGGAGCTGGCGCGCCCGCTCGATCGCAACGCGCGAGTGATGAGCGAGCAGGATCTCAAGGCCATGATCGATCGCATGGAGCGTCTGGCGCGTTCCGGCGACAAGGAAGCCGCGCAGCAACTGCTCGAACAGATGCAGCAGATGCTGGAAAACCTGCAGATGGCGCAGCCGGGGCAGGGCGATCAGGATATGCAGCAGGCGCTCAACGAATTGAGCGATCTCGCCCGCAAGCAGCAGCAGTTGCGCGACAAGACCTATAATGAGGGACAGAATTCGCGTGACTCGCGCCGTGAGCAGCAGGAAGGCCGCAACGCGATGGGCGATCTGCAGCGTGAGCAGCAGAACTTGCGTGACCGCCTTCAGAAGCTGCTCGACGGCATGAAGCAGAAGGGCATGATGCCCCAGCAGGGCGGGAAACAGCCCGGTGAAGACGGCGAGTTGAGCGAAGGCAATCCGCTCGGCGACGCCGACAACGCGATGGGCGAAGCGGGAGGTCAGCTCGGTCAGGGCAGCGCAAATGGTGCGGTGGATGCGCAGGGCCGCGCGGTCGAGGCGTTGAAGAAGGGCGCACAAAACCTCGCGCAGCAGAATCAGGGCGATGGCGAAGGCCAGCAGGGCAATCGCTTCGGCCAGCGTCAGAGCGGCGGGCAGGACACCGATCCGCTCGGGCGGCCGCTGAAGGGGCGTGATTACAGCGACGACCAGAGCGTGAAGATTCCCGGCGAAATCGACGTGCAGCGCGTCCGCCGTATTCTGGAAGAGCTGCGGCGGCGGCTCGGTGATTCATACCGGCCGCAGATCGAACTCGACTACATCGAGCGTCTCTTGAAGGACTATTGAGCCGGTCGCGAGGCGAGCGCGTCGGCGACCGCTGTGCGAATGTCGGCGATCGCAAACGGTTTCGTCACCACGTCATGGACGATGGCCTCGAGGCCCGAGGCGCGCTCGCGCTGGTCGGCGAAGCCGGTCATCAGCACGATCGTCAGCTTCGGGTAGTCGCGCGCCACCGCGAGCGCGAGCGCGATGCCGTCCATCACCGGCATCTTGATGTCGGTCAGCAGCAGGTCGAATGCGCCATTGGCGCGGGTGATGATGTCGAGCGCTTCCGCACCGTCCTGCGCGGTGGTGATGTCGTGTCCGTCCATCGCGATGGCGCGCGCCACGAGGAGGCGCATCGACTCCTCGTCGTCAGCGATCAGGATTTTCGCCATCAGGTTGCCCCGGCTCCGATATCCCGGCGCTGGAAGAATCGAACGGCGATTTCCCGGCCTTCGGCTGGCGGCGAGGCGAGGCGGGACTTGAACGCCAGCCGCTCGTTGGCCTTCAGCACGGGCTGCTCCAGCACGGAATTCCATGCGTAGATGTCGGTGCCGTTCTGGTCGCGGACGATGAAGCGCAGGCGCGGCAGTTCGACAGGCTTGCGGGTGATGTTCTTCATCGCCCCCTGAATCACCAGCACAGACTTGCCGTTGACCATCTCCGAGGAAAGCTGAAGCTTGTCGAACTCAAGCCCGCGCAGATTGACGCCGAGCCCGGCTATTTTGAAGAACGGTCCGGTCTGCGGCATCAGTCGCACGACATCGGCGCGCCAGATGATGAGGCCAAGGCAGATGGCCGCCATCGCCGTGCTGGTGAAAGCCAGGCTGACCTTCGGCGGCCGCAGGTGCGGCACGCCCGGAATGCGGGATGTGATGCCGGACAGGAAACGGGTTTGCAGCATCGGTTGCAGCGGGCGCAGCAGGCTTTGCAGCCATTCGGGCCTGCGGGATGCGCGAGGTTCATCCTCGCCATCGGTTGCCTCGTGAGAAGCATACTCATCCTGCCAGTCCGCGGCGATGGACGGACTTTGGACGTGAGGGGTGTCCTCCTCACGGACCGGCGTTCCCGCCGCCAGACCCCAGCCCGCATCGACCTCCTCGAACGGGTCCGGCCCCGCCATCGCGGAGGCGGATTCCGGCTTCGCGAGCCAGGTTTCGCCGCAGCGCGCGCAGCGGACATTGCGGCCGGCGGCGCCGAATTTGGACGAATCCACGTCGTAGAATGTCGTACAATGGGGACAGATGATCTGCATAAATCGAATCGCCGAGAATGAGCCGCCCGCAGTCTATGCGGCGTCCGTTAACGAATCGGAAACCATAACGGCCCCAAGACTGGTCCCAAGACTGGCGACAGATATGTCCCTGTTTTGCGGCGGAATTGTTCCCGCCATGGAATTCGCGCCCTTTTCCGAACGGAGCTGAGCTTGGTCCGATTCGAAAATGTCGGTTTGCGCTATGGGCTTGGTCCGGAGGTGCTGCGGGATCTGACGTTCCAGATACCGGCGCATTCCTTTCAGTTCCTCACCGGCCCCTCCGGTGCGGGCAAGACCTCGCTGCTGCGGATGCTGTTCCTGTCGCTGCGCCCGACGCGCGGCCTGGTCAACATGTTCGGACAGGATATCTCGCTCCTCGACAAGAACGCCATCGCGCGGCTGCGTCAGCGCATCGGCATCGTGTTGCAGGATTTCCGCCTGCTCGATCACATGACGACGTATGAAAACGTGGCGCTGCCGTTTCGCGTCATGGGCAAGGACGAGTCGAGCTATCGCCGCGAGGTGATCGACCTGTTGAAATGGGTCGGGCTCGGCGAGCGGATGGACGCATTGCCGCCGATCCTCTCTGGCGGTGAGAAGCAGCGCGCGGCCATCGCGCGTGCGGTGATCGCGCGGCCGCAGATTCTGCTCGCCGACGAGCCCACCGGTAACGTCGATCCATCGCTGGCAAGGCGGCTGCTCAATCTCTTCATCCAGCTCAACAAGACCGGAACCGCCGTCATCATCGCCACCCACGATATTGCCTTGATGGATCAGTATCAGGCACGCCGCATGGTCCTTCATGAATCCAGGCTGCATATCTATGAGTAAGCTTTTCACTCGGGTGCACCGCCGTGACTGATGCGAACTACCAGACCGAGGACGATGGGCCGGCGCGCAACGTCTCGCCGATCGTGCCGCGCGGCTCGATGTCCGGCCGCGCGCTGGTCGCAGTGGTCGCGATCATGACGTTTCTCGCCTCCATCACCACCGGTGCGGTGTTGCTGGTGCGGGCGTCCGCCGCACAGTGGCAGTCGGATGTCGCAAGCGAAATCACCATCCAGTTGCGGGCGACCTCCGGCCGTGACATCGACCGCGACGTCAAGGCAGTGACCGATGCCGTGCGCGGACAACCCGGCATCGTCGATGCGCGGGCCTTCACCAAGGAGGAATCCGCCAAATTGCTCGAGCCATGGCTCGGCACCGGCTTTTCCATCGACGACCTGCCGGTGCCGCGCATCATCGTGGCGCGGGTCACGCCGGATGGCTCTCTCAATATTGCCGATCTGCAGAAACGTCTCGTGGCGATCGCGCCGTCTGCCACGGTGGACGATCATCGTGCCTGGATCGAACGGATGCGCTCGATGAGCGGCGCGATCGTGTTGGCGGGCACGGGCGTTCTGATCCTTGTGATCTTCGCCACCGTGATTTCGGTGTCGTTCGCGACGCGCGGCGCGATGTCCGCCAACAGGCCGATTGTCGAGGTGCTGCATTTCGTCGGCGCGCAGGATCGCTTTATCGCCAACCGCTTCTTCCGGCACTTCCTGCAGTTGGGGCTCGAGGGCGGCGTGATCGGCGGTGTCGCCGCCATCCTGGTGTTCGGATTCTCGGAATCCATCGCAAGCTGGTTTTCCGGCACGCCTGCGGGCGACCAGTTCGCGGCGCTGCTCGGCACGTTCGCGCTGCCGGCATCCGGGTATCTCGTGCTCGCGGGGCAGGCGATGCTGATCGCAGCGGTGACGGCATGGGCGTCGCGCCGGACGCTGTTTGCGACGCTTGACGAGATCGATTGAAGGCGGGCTTGGGAATGATGCTGTGGGAATGATTGCGGGCGGCTGCCGGTTCGGGCATTTTGGGCGCGGGGAAACGATACGATCGGGACGGAGCGCATCACGGTCATGACCAGCAGGCCGGACCATTCGAAAATGAGCGAGGCCGAAGCGCGGGCGCGCGCCGGCGGCTGGCCGGTGACGCGGTTTTTGTTCTCGTTCTTCGTGATCTTTCTTGCCGGATTTGCCTGGTTTGCCTCGCAGCTCCGCTCCGAGGAAAGCAAGCCAGACCGCCATGCCGATGGAATCGTGGTACTGACCGGCGGCGCCTCGCGCGTGGCGGATGCGCTCGACCTGCTGTCGAAGGGTTACGGCAAGCGGCTGCTGATCTCCGGCGTGCACCCTGCCAATGGCGCCGCTGACATCCTGCGCGCGCAGCCGGAGAGCCAGGCGCTGCTGAAATGCTGCGTCGATCTCGACCGTTCCGCCGTCAACACCCGCAGCAACGCGACCGAGACGCGGCGCTGGGTGAAGGAACGCGGATTTCATTCTTTGATCGTTGTGACATCGAACTACCACATGCCGCGCGCCACCGTGGAATTGACGCACGCAATGCCCGACATCGATCTCATCTTCTATCCCGTGGTCAGCGAAGCGTGGCGCGGGGAGCCATGGTGGAACAGCCCCGCCGGAGTGCGGCTGGTGGCGCTTGAATACGTGAAATATCTGGTTGCGCAGGTCCGCGTGCGCCTCGCGGCGTTCGGCATCAATTTTCCCGAATGGGAGGAGCAGCCCGCCAAAAGCGGTGCGGTGTCAAAGCCGTCGGCATCGGCCGGTTGATGCGCATGACGAAGTTTTCGCTGTTCGTGCGTTCGCTGGTCTACAACATCGTGTTTTATCTCAACACGATCCTCTGGTGCGTGATCGGCCTGCCGACCTACGCGATGCCGCGCTGGGGCATCATCTGGATCGCCAAGACATGGGCGCGCACCAGCGCGTGGCTGCTCACGCTGATCTGCAATGTGAAGGTGGAGTATCGCGGCGTCGAGAATATCCCCGAGGGGCCTCTGCTGGTCGCCTCCAAGCATCAATCCGCGTGGGAGACCTTCGCATTGATGCCGTTCTTCGATCAGCCGCTGTTTATTCTCAAGCGCGAGCTGACGCGGATTCCGTTTTTCGGCTGGTATCTCGTCAAGGCGCAGATGATCGGCCTTGACCGCGAATCGGGCGGACGCGCTCTGCTGAAAATGATGAAGAACGCGCGCGATCAGGTCCAGCGCGGGCGGCAGCTCATCATTTTTCCCGAGGGCACGCGGCGTCCGGTCGGTGCCCCGCCGGATTACAAGGTGGGCGTCAGCCAGATCTATGTCGGTTGCGGCGTCACTTGTCTGCCGGTGGCGCTGAACTCCGGGTTGTTCTGGCCGCGCCGTACTTTCCTGCGTTATCCCGGTACGCTGGTGGTGGAATTCCTGAAACCTATTCCGGCAGGGCTTTCGCGCGACGAATTCACCGCGCAGGTCTCGTCCGCGATCGAGGATGCGAGCAACCGCCTGATCCGGGAAGGGCGGGCGGAGCAGGAGCGCATCATGGGATTTTCCGCGCCGTAGCGCGGATCATTCCGCTTCCTGCAGCGGCGCTTCGTTTTGTAGCAGCGTGACCAGACGGTGCAGTGTTTCGTCGTGGCAGCCGCGGGCTTCCAGCGTTTTCACCGTCGAGATCACGTAGTCGCGATTGGCCCCGGAGGCGCCGTGGCTGTGCGCGACATAGTGTAACTGCTGCTCCACCGTCAGCGCCCCGGCATATTGCGGGTGGTTGCGGTCGACCACGAAAGCCAGCGCCTGAACTCGTTCGCGGGCATCGCTTTCGATCGAGACCGAACGCAGAACCTCGCGGTAGACGCCGGTGATCTGCTCGCGCTCGCGCAGGTAATCGAGTGTCACCTTGCGCAGGCTCTCCGCCACGCGGAACACGGTGCCCTGGCAGGTGCCGCCACGGTCGAGCCCGAGCACGAGGCCCGGCCGCTCCGCCGTGCCGCGATGATGGTGCGAAAAGACACATAATGCGCGGTGTTCGCCGATCAGCCGCGCGGGAAATTCAGCGATGTAGTCGAAGCCGGGACGCCACATCAGCGATCCATAACCGAACACCCACAGGTCCCCCTGGGGCAGGTCTTCGTCGGGAATGGGTCTTATCGCCATGAATCGCGCCTTCTTGAGTGAATCATCATATCTGTTCGACTGGACTTCAAGACCTAACGCGGCAATGAGTGTCTTTCATCCGCCGGATTTGAATGCTCTGGGACCGCCTATGATGACTTATGCCGAACCACGCGCTCCTTTGCCCCGCCGCCGCCGGTTGTGGCCGGTTTTTGTTCCGTCCGCGCTGCTGCTGCTCGCCGCCATCGGCTGGAGCGGATTCTGGTTCTATGCCTCCCATGAGGTCGACGCGCAGTTCAAGGGCTGGCAGGCGCGTGAGGCGAAATCCGGCCGGATTTACGATTGCTCAAAGCGTGATGTCGGTGGTTTTCCATTCCGCTTCGAGGTGCGCTGCGTCGATCCGGTGATCTCGCTTACGGCGCAGACCGCGCAGCAATTCGCCACCAAGACACCACTGACGGCCAAACTCAGCCAGATCCTCGCCGTCGCCCAGATTTACGATCCGACCCGCGTGATCGCGGAATTCACCGGGCCGGTGACGGTCGGCGAAACCGGCCAGCAGCCGTTCGCGACCGCCAACTGGAGCCTTGGCCACGCCAGTGCCGCAGGCCTGCCGTCGCTGCCGAAGCGCATTTCCATGGAGTTCAACGATCCCGTCGTCGAGCGGATCGTGGCGGGGGTGACCGCGCCATTTTTCAGCGCCAAGCATCTGGAGTGGCATATCCGGCTGGTGGAGGGCGAACTGAACGACCATCCGGTGATCGAGAGCGTGTTGCGCAGCGAGGGCGCCAGCGTGCAGGACGTCCATCCGGTGCTGGCGACGCCATTTGACGAAACCATTCATGTGAAGCTGCGCGGGCTCAACGATTTTGCGCCGAAGCCGTGGCCGGAGCGATTTCGCGAAATTCAGGCCAATGGCGGCGGCATCGACGTCACCGAATCGCGCATTCAGCAGGGCGACACCATCGCGGTGGCGGCGGGCACCCTCAGCCTGACGCCAAGCGGCCATCTCGATGGCCAGTTGCAGATGACCATCGCGGGTTTCGAGAAGATCGTGCCTGCGCTGGGCCTTGAGAAGGCGCTCGCGGAAGGTGCCCCGCCGTCGAACGTCGCGCCGGGCGTTTCGACGCAGGACGTCAACAAGATGATCGATTCGCTCGACCGGATCATTCCGGGGCTGGGACGTGTCGCGCGCAAGAACGCCAATGCGGGATTGATCGCGGGGCTTAACCTGATCGGCCAGCAGACCACGCTGGAAGGCCGCCCCGCGCGGGCGATCACGCTGCGGTTCATGGACGGCGCGCTGCTGCTCGGGCCGCTGCGCGTGGCGCAGACCCCGGCGCTGTTCTAGGCGACAAGATTATTTCGACGGTGCCGGTGTCGCCGGTTTCGCATCCTGCGGGAGCCTTTCCGTCGGGCGGCCGAAATTAGCGCCGGACGAATCCTGGCCAAGATTGACGATGCCGCGCCGGATCGCCCGCGTGCGGGTGAAATGATCGAACAGCGCCTCGCCGTCACCGTGGCGGATGGCGCGGGTGAGCTTCGACAGGTCTTCCTGGAACGTGCCGAGCATCTCCAGCACCGCGTCCTTGTTGGCAAGGAAGATGTCGCGCCACATCGTGGGGTCGGACGCCGCGATGCGCGTAAAGTCGCGGAAGCCGCCCGCGGAGAATTTCAAAACTTCCGCCTCCGTCACCTTCTCCATGTCCTCGGCGGTGCCGACGATGGTGTAGGCGATCAAGTGCGGCAGGTGGCTCGTCACCGCGAGCACCAAGTCATGATGATCGGGTGACATCGTCTCCACATTGGCGCCGATGGTGCGCCAGAGAGTTGCGAGCTTTTCGACCGCAGCAGCATCCGTGTCCGGCAGCGGCGTCAGGATGCACCAGCGATTGATGAAGAGTTCGGCAAAGCCGGAGTCGGGACCGGAATCCTCCGTGCCCGCGACCGGATGGCCCGGCACGAGATGAACCGTTTTCGGCAAATGACTTGCCATTTCGCGCGTCACCGGGCCCTTGACGGAGCCGACATCTGAGACGATCGCGCCAGCCTTGAGATGCGGCGCGACTTCAGCGGCGACTTGGCCCAGTTTTCCGACCGGCACGCAGATGATGACGAGGTCGGAATCCGTCACGGCCTCGACGTTGCTCTGCGCCACGCGGTCGCCCAATCCGATCTCGGCGGCGCGGGCGCGGATGGCGGCGGCTCCGTCCGTCACGACCAGTTCATTGGCGAGATGGAGCTGCTTGATCGCGCGTGCAATCGAGGAGCCGATATGGCCGAGCCCGATGATGGTGATGCGGTTGAACTGGATCGTGCTCACGCTGCACCCATGAATTCGCGGAGCGCCTCGACGACGAGGCGGTTGGGCTCCTCGGTGCCGACGCTGAGCCGCAACGCCTGCGGCAATTTGTAGGCCGCGACCGCGCGCAGGATCAGTCCGCGCTTAGTGAGGAAAGCATCGGCATCCGCCGCTGTCTTGCCCGACGTGGAGGGGAAGTGGATCAGGATGAAATTCGCGGCACTCGGCGTCACGGTGAGGCCGAGACGTGAAATTTCGTCGGTCAGCCACGCGCGCCATTTTTCATTATGCGCCTGCGCCGCCTTGTAGTGCCCGGTGTCGGCGAGCGAGGCGATGGCCGCCTGCATCGCGGGGCCGTTGGCGTTGAACGGGTCGCGCACGCGGTTGACGACGTCGATCAGGTGCGGCGGTCCGAAGATGAAGCCGATGCGCACGGCGGCGAGGCCGTGGATCTTCGAGAAGGTCCGCGCCATCACCGTGTTGTCGGTTTCCTTCACGAGTTCGATGCCGGCCTCGTAATCGGCGTTCGAGCAGAAATCGGCGTAGGCGGCATCGAGCACCAGCAGCGTTTGCGGCGGCAGATTTTTGCGCAGCCGGCGCACTTCCGCGGCGGTCACGTAGGTGCCGGTCGGATTGTTCGGGTTGGCGAGCCAGACGATCTTGGTGCGCGGGGTCACGGCTGCGAGAATCGCATCGACATCGGCAGTGAAGTTTGCCTCCGGCGCGACGACGTTCGTGGCGCCGTTGCTCATGGTCGCAATCGGATAGAGCAGGAAGCCGTGCGTGGTGTGGATCGCCTCGTCGCCGGGGCCGAGATAGATGTTGGCGATGGTGTGCAGCAATTCGCCCGAGCCAACGCCGCAGACGACATTGGCGGGATCGATGTTGAAACTCTTGCCAATAGCCTCGCGCAAGAGTCGCGCGGAGCCATCCGGGTAGATTTCCAGTCCCGCAGCCGTCCGGGTAAAAGCCTCGATGGCCTTCGGCGAAGGACCCAGAGCCGCCTCGTTCGCCGACAGCTTGAACACGCGCCCATGCATGCCCGCGCCGCTCTTGCCGGGGACGTAGGGCGCGATTTCAAGGATGCCGGGTTTCGGCATGGGGCGGGACATTGTTGGCTCCAGAGACTTCAAGGCGCGGGCGTGCCGGGCGATGGCACCCTATAGCGCGTTGCGTGGCCGCCGACGAGAGCGGAGGCCCGCACGGCTGCGCCTGCCTCGGTCAGGGCAGATATGATCTTTTCGATCCCATCGGTGTGAGCGACCGAGACCAGCAGGGCGGCGGTGCCTGATGAGGCATCCGCGACCGCCAGCACGTCGGACAGCGGCGAGAGGGCGCGCGCTGCGGCCGGGCTCCAGCCGCTGACGTGCAGGCTCCATGTCTCGATTTCGGTCACCAGTGCATCGTCTGCCACGCGGGAGATGACGAAGACCGGCATCGCGGCCGGATGGTCGGCGCGCTCGACGAACGGCAGTCGCGCGATGATCTTCGGCGCGCCCGGCTGTTCGAGGACGCTCCACCACGGCGTCTGGCTCGATGTCGCCGACACCAGCGCGAGGTCGCCACGCGATTTCGCGACCGCTTCGACGGCGGCACCCGCGTTGAAGTGGGCAAGGAACGGCACCGTAAAACCAAAATGGAAGCGCGCGCTGTCGCGCATCGCGCTTTCACCCGACGACAGATCGGCATGAACGGAGAACGGCGCCTGCACATAAGTGAAGGTCGAGATGATGACGCGCCAGATGCTCTCGACGGTGTCGAGCGGCAGGATGCCGTGATGCCGCGTCACGAGGCGGCGCATCATGTCCGCCTCGCGCGCGGGGCGGAACGCGGAGCCGACCTCCTGGGTCTGCTTCACGCGGATCAGGCGGTCGATGATATCGCCGCGCCGCATCAGCAGCGTATGCACCTGCTCGTCGATCGTATCGATCTCGCGGCGCAAATCCTGGAGTGAAATGGGTGAGGGTGTATCGGGCATGCAAAGAGCTTTCGCAACGAAGGTTCTGATTAGAAAAGACGGTGCCTGAAAGCAAAGAAAACCTTCACGCTGAGGGGAGTTTAGCGGCCTCCGCCTTGATGGAGCTCCTTGACGGAGGGGTGGCGCAGGACTACTTTTGCCTTGTTCCGTGGTCATTTGAGCCGGCCGGCTTGCAGCCACGTTAAAGAATTCGCTAAACAGGCCGGGGACATCTGGATCCCGGCCGAACAATTCGTTCAGGCCGGTTTTTTTGGGCCTGAAGGTCTGGAGATACGATGTCCGACGTTGCAAGCCGACAACCGGTCGGCAAAAAACCTACTGTCAGCGAAGAGCGCGCGCGCGAGGCGGATCATCCGTCGTCGCAGCTTGTTGTGTTCGGCGCCGACAAGCCGCTGCATCTGGATTGCGGTGTCGATCTTTCGCCGTTCCAGATCGCCTATCAAAGCTACGGCACGCTCAATGCCGACCGCTCCAACGCGATCCTGATCTGCCATGCGCTCACCGGCGACCAGCATGTGTTCAACACGCATCCCGTCACCGGCAAGCCGGGCTGGTGGCAGACGCTGGTGGGGCCGGGCAAGCCGATCGATACCGACCGCTATTTCGTAATCTGCTCGAATGTCGTCGGCGGCTGCATGGGCTCGACCGGGCCGTCCTCGACCAATCCCGCCACCGGCAAGCCGTGGGGGCTGGATTTTCCAGTCATCACCATTCCCGACATGGTGCGCGCGCAGGCGATGCTGATCGATCATCTCGGCATCACCAAATTGTTCGCGGTGGTCGGCGGCTCGATGGGCGGCATGCAGGTTCTGCAATGGGCGACCGCGTATCCCCAACGGGTGTTCGCGGCACTTGCGATCGCCTGCGGTGCGAAGCATTCCGCGCAGAACATCGCTTTCCATGAGCTCGGCCGTCAGGCGGTGATGGCCGATCCGGATTGGCGGCAGGGACGATATTTCGAGCATGGCACGCATCCGCGCCGCGGCCTCGGCGTCGCGCGCATGGCCGCGCATATCACGTACCTGTCGGACGCGGCGCTGCATCGCAAGTTCGGCCGCCGCCTGCAGGATCGGGACGAGCCGACCTTCTCGTTCGACGCCGATTTCGAGGTGGAAAGCTATCTGCGCCATCAGGGCTCGTCGTTTGTCGAGCGCTTCGATGCCAACTCCTATCTCTATCTGACCCGCGCAATGGACTATTTCGACATCGCCGCCGACCATAACGGCGTGCTGGCAGCGGCGTTTCTCGGCACGCGGACGCGCTTCTGCGTGATCTCGTTCACGAGCGACTGGCTGTTTCCAAGCTCCGAGGCGCGCGCCGTGGTGCACGCGCTGAACGCGAGCAGCGCGCGGGTGTCCTTCGCCGAAATCACCACCGACAAGGGGCACGATGCATTCCTGCTCGACGAGCCCGAATTCTTCGCGATCTCGCGCGCGTTCCTGGAAGCGGCCGCGAGCACGCATGGTCTGAACAGTGTGAGTTGATATGAACGCGCCTGAATTTTTCCGCCCAACCGCGCAGCTCCCCAAGGTCGACGGAGTCCGGGGGGACCATCTGCTGGTAGCCGAAATGGTTGCGCCGGGCTCCAAGGTACTCGATGTCGGCTGCGGCGAGGGCGATCTTCTGCAATTGCTGGAGGCGCGCGGCGTCGATGGGCGCGGGATCGAGCTGTCGCGCGAAGGCGTGAATAGTTGCGTCGCCAAGGGCCTTGCGGTGGTGCAGGGCGACGCCGACACCGACCTCGACAGTTATCCCGACGACTCGTTCGATTACGTGATCCTGTCGCAGACGCTGCAGGCGACGCGGCAGCCGCGCAAGGTTTTGGAGAATCTGCTGCGCATCGGCAGCCGTGCCATCGTGTCGTTTCCGAATTTCGGGCACTGGCGGATGCGGCTGCAATTGCTGATCGGGGGCCATATGCCGCGCACCGAGAACCTGCCGGCGACGTGGTACGACACGCCGAATATTCACTTCTGCACCATCAAGGATTTCGTTCAGCTCTGCGACGAGATCAATGTCGGGATGGAGCGTGCGGTCGCTCTCGACCTTTATGGAAGGCCGTTGCGCCTCAATGCGCCGTGGTGGTTCTGGAATATGTTTGGCGAGCAGGGCGTGTTTTTGCTCACCCGGCGCAATTAATCTGAGCGGCTAAAATAGGGCATTTCCGCGATTCTTCCGGTTTTCGTCGACGGAAGTGCCCCCAGTGTGCCCGCATGGCGAATACCTGTCATGCAGGTATGAATTGTGCCGTTTTCTCGCCACATCGAAAGGGGTCTTACGCGCCATGTCGCGCTGCACGCGCGCAATGTATGCGTAAAGGAACCTTCGAAGAATGAAACGACCCACGACTCTTCCGCCGTTGCGTCTCGCAGCTCTGGTCATGTGCACCGCTGCGGTTGCGGCATTCTCCAACCCGGCCGAGGCGCGTCCGCGTCATCACGCCAGGCATCACGTCGGCCAGCATCACACCTCCAAGCATCATGCTCATCGCCACCATGTGCGCCACAGCGCGCGCTGGGGTGCATTCCGCGCGCAGGCGCAGCAATTCGGCGAGACCAATGCATCGATGGACTCCTCCGGTGGTTTTGGCGGCGGCTTCGGCGGCTCGAACGTCGTGGCGGAAGCGCGGAGCTTCATCGGTAAGGGCAATCCCACCGGACGCTCGCGCCTGTGGTGCGCGCGCTTCATGAACATGGTTTTGCAGAAGACCGGTCATAAGGGCACCGGCTCGGACATGGCCAGTTCTTTCGCGCGCTATGGTCATCGCGTTTCGGGGCCTCAGGTTGGCGCGATCGCGGTGATGAGCCGCCGCGGCGGTGGTCATGTCGGTGTCGTCAGTGGCATCGATGCCAAGGGCAACCCGATCATCATTTCCGGCAATCACGGTCATCGTGTCGCCGAGGCGACCTATTCGCGCGGGCGCGTCTACGCCTACGTGATGCCGTCGAGCTAAGGAATTTCGATTTGGTCGCCGGGTGCCACGTCGCCCCCGGCGATCACTTCCGCATAGACGCCGCAATGGGTGTGGCCGAAACGGTCCATCAGCGTCTTCGGAATGTTCATGTCGCGCTCCGTCGTCACGGGATCGACATTGGTTGCTGCGCACCTCACGATGTTGCGCGTCACGCGCAGGCGGACACGGCCGATGCGAATGTCCCGCCCCATCGATTCAAGCTCGCGCCATGCGGGCCATCCTTCGACATACAGATTGGCGCGAAAGCGCAGCGGGTCGACCGGCTGCCCAACCGCGTTCTCGATCTCGGACACGCTCGCCAGATTGACGATCGACACCACCTTGGCGGCGACGTCGGAAAAGCTGTGACCCGACGCTTCGAGAATCTTCGGCGGCCCCTTCAATTCCTTCGTGAAGTTCGCGGCGAAGAAATCCTCGATTGCCACTCGTCCCGCAGCGGTGGAGAGGTCGCCGCGCGCCACCTCGGCGTTGTTGTAGGCGATGCGCAGGGTGGTGCTGGAATCGTCGAAGCGGCTGCGCAGGGCGGCCAGCCGCTCGTCCCGCATCAGCATCAGGAAGCGGATTTTCGGAAAATGCTTCGGGTGCGCGGGGTCGAAATCGAGCGCGCCGTTGGCGATGGCATAGCGCCGGTCGGCCGGCACCGTCTGCCCGACGGCCAGCGCGGCCCCAGTGAGCGGTTCGGGGGAAAGCCCCTTGACCGGATAGCGGTAAAGACTTTTGAGCGTGCCTTGAGAGGGATCAAACATATCGCTTTTTAACGGAGGTTCTGGCCGCGCGCCAATGACGCCGAAATTTGATCTGGCCCCTTTCACAAATAGCCCCGTGGTCCCACATTGTGGCCAAGCCGGGCGCTTTCCGGCCCGCGTCCGGCTGGCTGCGGCTAGGCCGTGCGTAACCCAATGAAGATGCCTTCGCCGTGCTTTCGAGGCGGCGGGGCAGGCTGAGGGAAGGCCATCGAATGAACGTTGAAAAATATACCGACCGCGTGAAGGGGTTCATCCAGTCCGCGCAGTCGCTTGCCCTGCGGGAAGGGCACCAGCAATTTTCCCCGCTCCATATCCTGAAAGTTCTGCTCGACGATCCCGAGGGGCTTGCGGGCGGTCTGATCGACCGCGCGGGCGGCAACTCGCGCGCCATTCTTCAGGCAACCGAGCAGGCGCTCGCAAAACTGCCGAAAGTCTCCGGCGGCGGTGCAGGCCAGATCTATCTCGCGCCCGAGACGGCGCGGGCTTTTACGGCGGCCGAGCAGGCCGCGGAGAAGGCAGGCGACAGTTTTGTCACCGTCGAACGCCTGCTGCTGGCGCTGACGCTGGACAAGGACAGCGAGGCCGGCAACTTGCTCGCCAAGGGCGGCGTCACGCCGCAAAACCTCAATGCCGCGATCAATGCGCTACGCAAAGGCCGCACCGCCGACAGTGCGTCCGCGGAAAACGCCTATGACGCGCTGAAGAAATATGCCCGCGACCTCACTCAGGCCGCGCGCGAGGGCAAGCTCGACCCGGTGATCGGCCGCGACGAGGAAATCCGCCGTACGATTCAGGTGCTCTCCCGCCGCACCAAGAACAATCCGGTGCTGATCGGCGAGCCCGGCGTCGGCAAGACCGCCATCGTCGAAGGTCTCGCACTGCGCATCCTCAACGGCGACGTGCCGGAAAGCCTCAAGGACAAAAAACTGTTGTCGCTCGACCTCGGCGCGATGGTCGCCGGTGCGAAATATCGCGGCGAGTTCGAGGAACGGCTCAAAGCGGTGTTGCAGGAAGTGACGTCCGCTGAGGGCGGCATCATCCTGTTCATCGACGAGATGCACACGCTGATCGGCGCGGGCAAGGCGGACGGCGCGATGGATGCATCCAACCTGCTCAAGCCGGCACTGGCGCGTGGCGAACTGCATTGCATCGGCGCGACGACGCTCGATGAGTATCGCAAGCATGTCGAGAAAGACGCGGCACTGGCGCGGCGCTTCCAGCCGGTGTTCGTGTCCGAGCCCACTGTCGAGGACACGATCTCGATTTTGCGTGGCCTCAAGGAAAAATACGAACTGCACCACGGCATCCGCATCGCGGATTCCGCGCTGGTGGCTGCGGCTATGCTGTCGAACCGTTACATCACCGATCGCTTCCTGCCGGACAAGGCGATCGATCTCGTCGACGAGGCCGCGGCGCGGCTGAAGATGCAGGTCGATTCCAAGCCGGAAGAACTGGATTCGCTCGACCGCGAAATCATCCGGCTCAAGATCGAGCAGGAGGCGCTGAAGAAGGAAACGGATGCGGGCTCCAAGAGCCGGTTGCAGACCCTCGAGGGCGATCTGGTCGATCTCGAGAAGAAGTCCGCCGACCTGACCTCGAAATGGCAAGCGGAAAAGAGCAAACTCTCCGACGCCCAGAAGCTGAAAAGCGAACTCGAGCAGTTGCGCACCGAACTCGCCAACGCCCAGCGCAAGGGCGAGTACCAGCGCGCGGGCGAACTCGCCTATGGCCGCATTCCCGATCTGGAAAAGCGGTTGGCGGCGGTCGAAGTCACCGAAGACCCGTCGATCGACGAGGCGGTGACGGCGGACAGTATCGCGCAAGTGGTGTCGCGCTGGACCGGCGTGCCGGTCGACAAGATGCTGGAGGGCGAGAAGGACAAGCTGCTGCGCATGGAGGACATGCTCGGCAAGCGCGTTATCGGGCAGGCGCAGGCGGTGCGCGCGGTCTCGACAGCCGTGCGGCGCGCGCGCGCGGGCTTGCAGGACCCGAACCGGCCGATCGGCTCGTTCATGTTCTTGGGGCCCACCGGCGTCGGCAAGACCGAACTGACGAAGGCTTTGGCCGAGTATCTGTTCGACGACGAGACCGCGCTCGTGCGCATGGATATGTCCGAATACATGGAGAAGCATTCGGTCGCGCGGCTGATCGGCGCGCCTCCGGGCTATGTCGGCTATGACGAGGGCGGCGCGCTCACCGAAGCGGTGCGGCGCAGGCCGTATCAGGTCGTGCTGTTCGACGAGATCGAGAAGGCGCACCCGGATGTGTTCAACGTGCTGTTGCAGGTGCTCGACGATGGCCGCCTGACCGATGGTCAGGGCCGCACCGTCGACTTCCGCAACACGCTGATCATCATGACCTCGAACATCGGCGCGGAATTCCTCGTCAACCAGCCGGAGGGCGAGGACACGGGCGCGGTGCGCGATCAGGTGATGGGTATGGTGCGCACGCACTTCCGTCCGGAATTCCTCAACCGCATCGACGAGATCATCCTGTTCCATCGCTTGCAGAAGAGCGAGATGGGCAAGATCGTCGAAATCCAGTTCAACCGGCTGCGCGGGCTCCTGGAAGATCGCAAGATCGACCTCGTGCTCGACGCCAAGGGCCGCGACTGGCTGGCGGAGAAGGGCTGGGACCCGGCCTATGGCGCGCGCCCGCTCAAGCGCGTGATCCAGCGCAGCGTGCAGGACCCGTTGGCCGAGATGATCCTCGCCGGCGACGTGCGCGACGGCGCGACCGTGAAGATTTCGGCCGACAAGAGCGGCCTGACCTTCAACGGAAAGGCGGTCGGCGAGGACGCATCGGATCTCGATGAGGCGCCGAAGGCGAAGCGGGTGCTGAACTGAACGTGCCGGTCGGCCCTAGCAGGTGACACTGAAAAGCCCGGCTTGAGCCGGGCTTTTTTATTGCGGGAGGGGCTTGCCTAGCGCGTGCTGACCGCAGAGGAGATCGGCGGCAGGCTTGGGACGCGGTTGGCGGGCGGCTGCGTGACGACCGGCTGGTTCTGCGCCACCTTCGGTGCGCTGCGGCTCGCCATCATCGCGTCGATGCGGTCGCGCTCGCTTTCGAATGCGGTGAGCATGCCGCCCTCGAGCGAGCGTCCGCGCGGCAGCTTCACGCGCATCGGGTCGACGAAGCGGCCGTTGACGAGAATTTCGTAGTGGACGTGCGCGCCGGTGGACATGCCGGTGGAGCCGACGAAGCCGATCACCTGGCCCTGGCGCACGCGCTTGCCCGGCTCCATGCCCTTGGCGAAGGCGCTCATGTGGCCATAGGCCGTCTCGTAACCGTTGGGATGCTTGATGCGGATATACTTGCCGTAGCCGCCTTCCCATTCCGCTTTTTCGATCACGCCGTTGCCGGAAGCGAAGATCGGCGTGCCATAGGCGGTGGCCCAGTCAACGCCGGTGTGCATCTTGGTGAAGCCGAGGATCGGATGGCGGCGGCCGCCGAAGCCGGAGCGCATGATGGCGTTGTTGACGGGTTTGCGGACCAGGAATTTCTTCGCGCTCTTGCCAGTGTCGTCATAGTAATCGACGCCGCCGTCGTCGGGGGTCTGGAAGCGATAGTATTTTTTGGTTTCGCCGCCGGTGGTCAGCGCGGCGTAGAGAATTTCGGGCTTTTCGCCGGCAGCGGGCGTCTCGTCCTCTCCGGCGAAGAACACCTCGAACGAATCGCCGGCCTGCACCTTCCTCTGGAAATCGACATCGTAGGAGTAGATGCGGACCATGTCGTCGATGACCTGCTGCGGAACCTTGTCGCGCAGGGCCGTCTCATAAATGCTCTGGTAGAGGCGAACGCCAGTGCCGTCATCGTCCTCGTCGTCCTCGTCGCTCGCATTGGAAGCCGTCTCGGTCGAGGCGTTGAAGCTCTGTACGTCGACGGCAACGTATTTGCCGAGATCGGACAGCGCGGCGACGGCTTCGATGGCGGTTTCGTTGGCGACGATCACGCGCACGGGCTGCAGCGGCAGGTTTGGGCCGGCCGGCGCCATCAGGATGCGCAGTTTGAGACCCTCCCGCAGGCCGCCATCGCGGCCGCGGGCGCCAAGCTGGGAGGCGATGGCATGGGCATCGCTGGCGCTGGCGCCTTCGTCGCGCAGGATCGATTCGACCGTCTCGCCCTTCTTGACGACGCGCACCCGCTCGGCGGCGTCCGAACCGCCGGTGGCCTGCGCGCGGGTCTTGGCGAGAAGCGTGACGTTTTCCGGCACCAGACGGGCCTCGAAGCCGCGATAGGGATCGATGCTGCCTTCCGAGGCATAGGCCATCTTCAGCCCGGAGGAACCGTTATAGGCGTAGCGAACGCCGGAATTGCCGCGCCAGTTCGAGGCATTGCGGACCTGATTCAGCACTTCTTCCGCAGGCACTGTCGCTGCGATCTTCGCATGCGGCAACACGCTGCCGAGATCCCGCATCACGAACGAGACCTCCGCGTCTGGTTCGGCGGCGGCACCTGGATTGCGGGAATCGTCACTGTCGGAGGCTGTGCGGCCGACATCGGTCAGCATGCGCTGGGCGTCGAAAGGGGGCACCTTGGAGGCAAGGTCGGTCGAGGACAGCGTCAGGTTGCCGGCGATCCGCACGAACGGGCGCACGCGGACCACCTCCCGATTACCGACCTTGGCGACCATCGAAACCTTGATGACCTGGCGTGCCGCTGCGGCCTCGCTCGGCGGCGGCAGGCGGTCGCTCTTGCGGGCGACGGCATTCTTGTCGGCACCGCCGAATGCGCCGCGCAGCGCGGTTTCCACACGCTCGGGCACCTTGGCGAAGGTGGTCTCGCCGTCGAGGGAGGCGAAAACGGCGCCGCCGATCAGGGCCGCGCCGCAAAGGCCTGTGAGAATGGTGCCGCTGAACCATTGGACGGAGACGCTGCGGCGATCGATGACGGCGGCTTCCGTGCCGTCGACCGACAATGGCGGTTCGTGGCCGAGATCGATCGGCGCGGAACGTCCGTATTGTCCGCCTGTCGTCCTGTGATGCAAGCCGTGGTCCCCAACTGGTCTGTTCAGCGGGCTGAAAGTGCCGCGCTCAAGCTCGTCCGGTCGATCCGCCGCCCCCGCGGGGAGACACAAGTGATAGCCGAAAACGCCGATCTTCGAAATATGCCGGTCAGGGCCGACAATTTCTGTGCCCAGAACGTCCGAGGAATGTGGCTCAAGTGCGGCGTGAGGCCTCTGCAGGCCAATCAATTCAGGGGCTTCTTGAATTTTGGTGCGTTGCGACGATTTCTTGACATTGTCGTTGACAAGCGACGAGAGGGCGGCCTATAACCCGCCCACTCCGGTGCGGCGTTGCTTGACCTTCGGGCGGGCAGGACGGCGCACCCTTGAGGTTCCTCATTCCGATGAGTGAAGTAACAGCCGATAGTTGTCGGTTGTTATTTGGCGTCGGAAGGTCCTTAATAAAGAGTTGGGACTTCGGTCCCGGGCTGTTTGACAAGTAAAGATGAAGAAAGAGAAACGTGGACGGCGGAGTCCTTGCGGGTCTCGTGATTGAAGGCTTCGGCTTTCAGTTCGGGACCGGACGAAAGACTTCGGCGGTACACGTTTCAAAGGTTACACCATCGTTGTCAGCGATGTGAATCGCAGACAGCTGTTAGCTTTAGTTCGCAAGAATTGGGCTAACAAAAAATGGTGGGACCTCGTCAAACGTTGTGATCAGCCGGTTCAAAGTTCAAGTCCAACTTGAGAGTTTGATCCTGGCTCAGAGCGAACGCTGGCGGCAGGCTTAACACATGCAAGTCGAGCGCCGTAGCAATACGGAGCGGCAGACGGGTGAGTAACGCGTGGGAACGTACCTTTTGGTTCGGAACAACACAGGGAAACTTGTGCTAATACCGAATAAGCCCTTACGGGGAAAGATTTATCGCCGAAAGATCGGCCCGCGTCTGATTAGCTTGTTGGTGAGGTAACGGCTCACCAAGGCGACGATCAGTAGCTGGTCTGAGAGGATGATCAGCCACATTGGGACTGAGACACGGCCCAAACTCCTACGGGAGGCAGCAGTGGGGAATATTGGACAATGGGCGCAAGCCTGATCCAGCCATGCCGCGTGAGTGATGAAGGCCCTAGGGTTGTAAAGCTCTTTTGTGCGGGAAGATAATGACGGTACCGCAAGAATAAGCCCCGGCTAACTTCGTGCCAGCAGCCGCGGTAATACGAAGGGGGCTAGCGTTGCTCGGAATCACTGGGCGTAAAGGGTGCGTAGGCGGGTCTTTAAGTCAGAGGTGAAAGCCTGGAGCTCAACTCCAGAACTGCCTTTGATACTGAGGATCTCGAGTTCGGGAGAGGTGAGTGGAACTGCGAGTGTAGAGGTGAAATTCGTAGATATTCGCAAGAACACCAGTGGCGAAGGCGGCTCACTGGCCCGATACTGACGCTGAGGCACGAAAGCGTGGGGAGCAAACAGGATTAGATACCCTGGTAGTCCACGCCGTAAACGATGAATGCCAGCCGTTGGGGAGTTTACTCTTCAGTGGCGCAGTTAACGCTTTAAGCATTCCGCCTGGGGAGTACGGTCGCAAGATTAAAACTCAAAGGAATTGACGGGGGCCCGCACAAGCGGTGGAGCATGTGGTTTAATTCGACGCAACGCGCAGAACCTTACCAGCCCTTGACATGTCCAGGACCGGTCGCAGAGATGTGACCTTCTCTTCGGAGCCTGGAGCACAGGTGCTGCATGGCTGTCGTCAGCTCGTGTCGTGAGATGTTGGGTTAAGTCCCGCAACGAGCGCAACCCCCGTCCTTAGTTGCTACCATTTAGTTGAGCACTCTAAGGAGACTGCCGGTGATAAGCCGCGAGGAAGGTGGGGATGACGTCAAGTCCTCATGGCCCTTACGGGCTGGGCTACACACGTGCTACAATGGCGGTGACAATGGGATGCAAAGGCGCGAGCCCTAGCAAATCTCAAAAAGCCGTCTCAGTTCGGATTGGACTCTGCAACTCGAGTCCATGAAGTTGGAATCGCTAGTAATCGTGGATCAGCATGCCACGGTGAATACGTTCCCGGGCCTTGTACACACCGCCCGTCACACCATGGGAGTTGGTTTTACCTGAAGACGGTGCGCTAACCCGCAAGGGAGGCAGCCGGCCACGGTAGGGTCAGCGACTGGGGTGAAGTCGTAACAAGGTAGCCGTAGGGGAACCTGCGGCTGGATCACCTCCTTTCTAAGGATGAACCTTCAGCCTGCTTCGGCAGCTATCGGTTCGTTTTAGAAACATTCAGCGGCCAACAGATCGCCAGATCGTTGAGCTGCATTGGCGGGACGCCGCCGTCTTCGTTTCTCTTTCTTCGCGGACGAACACGCGCCGGGGGCGGCGCTGAAAGCGATTGTCGCTTCAGCTTTGTGCCTCTTGCCGTTCAGGGCTTGTAGCTCAGTTGGTTAGAGCGCGCGCTTGATAAGCGTGAGGTCGGAAGTTCAAGTCTTCCCAGGCCCACCATTCATTGTGCGCAGCATTCGTCTTCTGGTTACGGGGCCATAGCTCAGCTGGGAGAGCGCGTGCTTTGCAAGCATGAGGTCGTCGGTTCGATCCCGTCTGGCTCCACCAGATGCTCACCGATTGACCTGCTGCAACCGTCGTCGTCCGCGAAACATCACTTTGCATTCGGCAAGTTCCTTCACCAAGGACGCCGTCTGCGAGATATCTGACATCGTAAAGAGGAGATCGATCCGAGCCTGGATCATGAAGCGCATCGCAAGATGTGCGTCGTGGATTTTGGGCGCGTATCTCC